>CAVSEH010000009.1:0-212862 GCA_963726935.1 uncultured beta proteobacterium | reverse complement strand
CCTCGGACGCCAGGATCGCGCTGACAAACAGTGGCGGGATATCCGCGAAATCGTCGATCAGGATCCGATGCTCGGGTGAGGAAAAGCAGGCGACCGTCTTGAGATCCTCGGTAACGAGCATCGATTGCTCGGCAAAGTAGGCGCGGTCGTGCAGCCGCGCGATCGCGCCACCGTCGATGCCTAAATAGGCGTCGATTTCGGCCGAGTAGTGGGAATCGATCGTCTCGATGATCGATTCGAGTTCTACGTAGACGAAAACAGCGAGGGCTGCGACGACCACGATGGCGACGCAGAAGCGCCGGACAATTCTGCCAAAGAAGCGCAGGACCGCCCACGGCAGCGTCAACAAGATGAGCTTGACATTTCTCTTGACGTTCCCCTCCATGATGCCTTGATTCTCCGACTCTAGCGGCGCTCGATGACGCCATTGAGCACTTCATCATCAATCGAACAGCGTTACCCCTTGGCGTGGACCTTTATTATCAAGCTACTCGCCATTCTTGTCAGTCATATTGCATCGCGTCCGCTGATCGAGCTCGACGTCCGGCTCGCAGCAGGCGGTCGAGCAGCCCGAACTCGCGAGCCCTGGTACGCGCCGGCGACGGTGCGGTCGCCCACGTAGCGCGAACCGGCAACCGTTTAAGCGTTCGGTTGCGAGTGGTCCGTCGTCTCTTCAAAGACCGCGTCGAGGCAATCCGGGAAGGGTCTTCTTGCCCAGACCCTCCACCGCGGCCTGGGGGCGGGTATCCGTCGTCAAGCCCCCGCAAGAAAGGCAGCGAACCCATAAGGTCGTTGGCCCGCCGCATCGCAGCATCACCGTTACCTGTGCCGCTTGCGCCAGACGTTGATCAGCGACAGCACCTTGCCCGAAGTACTGAGCCGCTCGTCGGAGATCGCATCCAAGAAATCCGCGAGCTTTTTCGATTTCGCCAGCGTATAGAACAGGAGCGCAGTAACCGCACCAATCACGATCGCCAGGACCACCACCTGCCAAGGCAACGGTATGTCAGCAAAGCCAAAAAGGTTCATGCCGAAGATGCCCGTGACGACGGTACCGATCATTCCGAAGACCGTGACCACAGTGAGTCGGACGACTGTGTTGGCCTGCCGCCGTAGCGTATCGGTTTCGAGGTACTGGGCCATGTCCTCGATCTCGTGGCGGACTTCGATGTACAGCCGGTCCGTGCCGAGGAACGACGATGTCATCCGGTAGATTTCTTTCGCCTGGGGCTGGTCCGATACCTCGTGGAACCAGTACCGATGCGTGAAGCGCAAGAAGATCTCCAGCAACTGCCGGATGGTTCGCTTGAATCGGCGGACGGAATCCGGATCGTCGATCGTAAGCTTGTTTAACGCGCTTACCATGCGATCGGATAGCATTAGCAGCGTGGCTTTGTGTATGTGTGGAATCAAGAAGAGCAGGAAATACTGATGGCTGAACTGGCCGAGCAGGCCCGCGTCGCCATCGACGAAGAAGGGATCGCCGGCGTCGCCTACCATGGCGAAGCCGTGCCCGCATGACATGAAGCGTGTACCCGGACGTCCGCTGCGTTCCTCGTTCCAGTATTGGTCGTAGCAATAGCGTTCCTCGAAGTCGCGCATGTACCGTGCGGAATAGGGAAGCACATCCGACTTGCCAGGGCCGGTCACGAGGCCGAGGCGAACAAAGTCGGCGCGCGTGAGCGCTCGCGCATCGTCCATCGCGAGATAGGCCATCACCGGCATGCGGGAGTATTCAATTTGCTGATAACGGATCAGACCCTTCTCGTCCGAATAGTCTGGCACCAGCGGCCGCATCACGTGAGTCCAGTGGTTTGCGAAAAAGGGTGCGCGATACCTGCCGACAAAGCGCAGATATTTGTCGCGCTGCTCGAAGTCGGAGACAGCGAGTACGGAGCCGTCCGGACCGAGCCATTCGGCAAGCATGACGCAGTGTCCCCCTCGGGCGCCTGCTGCCCAATAGGTGGGATAGGCGCGGCCGAAACGGTACATCGCGTCCTGGGCGCGGCCGAGACTCAGATTGTCGGCAAAGATCTCGACGACCAGAAGGACGACATCGATATCGTAGAGGAAGCAGAGGTCGACACGCGCCACGTCGAACGTTTGTGGCTCGGACTCCGGAAAAGTCATCCTGACTTTGGCGATGTCGCTGCGACGGAATACTCGAAGCGGCGATTCGGCGCCCTTGGACTTGCCGCCGCGACTGGGCCCTTCGCCATACAGAAAGCGCCGGACGTAGGGCAGGAAAGTCACGAATTCGTTGTAGCGTCGCTCCTGCAAGCCCTCCGAATTGTTGCCAAACTCATCCTCGAGTTCGCGCCACGGATGCTCGTTCTGGGAGTTCTGGAGAATGTCCCAGGGCTCCTGGATCTGGGCGCCTTCACGAATCGGCATCACCTGCAACGGCCAGATTAGGATCTGCCGAAAATGCCGGACCGGCTGAGGCATCGGATACCCTCCGCTTTTTTGCGCGAGCCCTCGTTTGGACGGCGGCAGGCAGGGTACGCGGGTTCGTTCCGCGATAATCTTACCCTTGCCGACGCCGGGTCGCACCACGGAGTACCGCGAGCTGCCGCTATCAGGCGTTTTTAGAGACGCCGCCAGTAGGCTGGTTGGCCCGCACTGAGACGTTGACAGCCGATTGAGATCGCGCGATAGCAGCCTGGTTCCTCGAGGTCGAGAAGCAGCTTGCCTGACGCCAAGGAATGAGACCCGTAACGAATATAGGCGGCGTGCAGAAGACTCCTCTCGTTTTGCGGCGCTCATCGATAGAGCCCTAGGAAAGATCTCACGGCTGGGCGTCGGACGCAGCCGCAGGAGGAACCGCTGACTCCGGACAGACGGACGCAGTCGAAGACCTCAAGGCCGAGCAGCACCAAGGACGCGCCAGTGACTGTCTAGCATTGCCGCCGCTGCAGCGACCGCAAGAGGTCCCGTAGCGCGCGTCCCAGTTCAAAACATGAGACACGAAGTAGCCATCATCTCTTAGGAAACGAGTGCATACCTGGACGCAGGTCAGCGACCTTGCCGGAGCCGCTCGGCCTTCATATTGAGGCGCTCGATGTCGGCCCGTCAGCTATCATCACGGATGCCAAAGCGCAATCGAAAGGAAAATGGCCGTGAACGATAGCGTCGTCAAGACCATCGGACTCATTGGCGCCGGGCACATCGGCAGCCAGATCGCCCGCCTCGCGGTGAGAAACAACTACGACGTTGTGATCAGCAATTCGCGCGGGCCAGAGAGCTTGTCAGCGCTCGTCGCGGGACTCGGACCGAGAGCGCGGGCAGCGACAGCCGCCGACGCGGCGAAGGCCGGAGACATCGTCGTGGTGACGGTGCCGCTGAAGAACTACCGCGCCGTTCCGGTCGCCCCGCTGGCGGGCAAGATCGTCATCGACACCAACAACTACTACCCCGAACGTGACGGCCATATCGCCGAGCTCGACAATGAGTCGACCACGACCGCCGAGCTGCTGCAGGCGTACCTGCCGAGCTCGAAGGTCGTCAAGGCTTTCAATCATATCTACGCCGCTGCGCTCACTACCGACGGGCAACCCGCGGGCACGAAGAATCGGCGTGCGCTGGTCATCGCCGGCGACGACCAAGGGGCCAAGGCCACGGTCACCCGTCTGCTCGACCGATTCGGCTTCGACACGGTGGACGCGGGGCCGCTGAAGGAAGGATGGCGCATCCAACGCGACACACCGGGCTACGGTCCGCGTCGCACGGCGGAGGAGTTGCGCAGAGACCTCGCCGCGGCCAAGCGATACGCGGACCGCTAGTGACTGCTGCCGGTTGCGATCCGCGAGACGGTGGCTGGCATTTTCTGCATGGACGTACCAAGTCCGTGCGCAGTGGGGAGCTCGTTCGGGCCTCAATCGAGCGTGAACTTCCGCTTCCGACACCGCGCATCGCGCCGACATAACCGCCGTGTTTGAATTAAGCCTTACGATTTTCGGGCTTTTCAGGGTGCGGCCGTTCGGCCGGTGGTCGACCATCGCGTCGTGGTGGGCACCAAGGCGGTACGGAATGGCTCGATCCGGGCCGGCATCATCAGTCGGCGCCCGATAGGCCGTTTTCGGTAAAGGTGACGCACAGCAACGGGGTCGCGAGCCGCCGGTGGAGCGCTCGCACCACCCACACTGCAGCCGACACTCGCACCATTTCAGGCTTTGCGCTTCCCAGTCGAGGTGGCTGCTCGGTGCAACGCTTCATGCCGCCGGAAAGGTGGCGACGAGCTCCTGCAGTCGCCCCTTCGCGTCATGGAGGATCGATGCCCCGTCGCCGAATAAAAGGGCGTCGAAATCGAGATCGAGCAGCTGGCGCACGCTTTGCCGGAGACGTGCCGGATCATCCATCACCTTCTCGCGCAACAGCCCGCAATGTTCAGGCGGATTGCCGATCACAGCGTCGCCCACGATGAGGAGCTTCCGCTCCGGCCAGTGCAGTGCGACTTCTCCGGGAGATTTGCCGGGGACGGCAACGATCGTGAACGGGCCCACCGTCTCGCCGACGTTCAATGACCCATCGACTTCTGCTCCCTGGCTGCGAGCATGCGCTGCATCGTCGGGATGAATGAGCGTGGCTGCATTGGTGCGAGCTCGGACGACGTTGGCCGCACGCGAATGGTTGCGATTGGTCAGCAGAATGCTGGCGACTCCCATGCGGGCGATGTCGGCAAGCGACTCCTCACTCGGTGGAACCGGGTCGATGCACAGGTTGCCGTCCCGGTGGCGAACCAGATAACCGTTGAAGTTGTATCCGTGCGGTTCGGAGAACCACGCCCAGGTGAAAATATCAGCAACGATCTCATGCATCGGTGAGCCTCCTCTCGTTGTGCCCAGGTGCGGTGTTTGCGTCACGCGCATGCATGCTCTTTACAGCAACGATGCGCGCCGCCACGCCGCAGTTCGGCGCTTCACCGATCCCGGTGGTCGACCCTGCTACTTCGGATGCATCAGCTTCTTGAGCTCTTCCAGGTTCTCGTGAAAGCGCCGGGTGACGACTTCCCACGCTTCGCTTTGTGACTTGGTGGCCATCTCGGCCAGCTCACGCATGTTGGCCAAGGCTTTCTCAAAGGTCTGTTTGCCCAATTCGGCTTGGTTGGCCACACCTGTCGCCGAACTTTTCCCGCTCATCATGTCCTCGGTCGCTGCTTGCCACTCGGCCATGGCCTCTTTGAGCATTTCGGCCTGGCGATGGGCCAGCAACTGCATCCCTTCGTAGGCCTGGCGGTTGGCGGTTACCAGGGCCTCGATGTCCTTCCGCCGCGCTTCCATGAGGGCGTTGACATCGACGCCGGGTACCTTGAATTGCGCCAGCAACTCACTGACGTCCATGAACGGCATGTTGGGATTGGCCACGGCTTCGCTCCATCGTTATGGTGATCGGGCGCGACGGTCGCGGGACGGGACCGCACGCGCCGCTAATTTAGCGCAGAAATATGGCGTGTCGCCGGTGCGTGAACGCTATTTCTTCTCGAAGTTGCGAGGCTTATGCGGGTGGTAATGGGTGCGTGGCGCACACCCGATTCTGGCTGATGCCGAAAGCCCCCGCAAAAAACGGTCTTTTCGGCTGGCGGCATGGTCGGGCCGCCGGCAAGATGGTCCGATCGAACCGAACGCGAGGCGCGCCCCATGCGAGTGGAATCAGTGGCCAAGTCGATCCGGATGCTGAAGGAGATCCTGGACGGCAAGACATATGGGGCGATCGCGCAGGCATCCAGGCTGAGCCGCTCGGCCGTCGAGCAACGCGTGAAGGCCCTTGCCCGCGATCTGCGGACAGTGGTGGGGGTGGAGTGGGTCGACGCGGACGACGTGCCGACGGTGCAAGGCTTGCGGGCGCGCAAGGAGAACTACCTTGAAGCGCTCGAGCACTATCACCCGCAACGCGTTGTCAACGCACCCAAGGGGCCGCGTGCGTTGACGGACCAGGATATTGACCGCGCTGCGGCGGTGATCCGGCAGCACAGCAACTGCAGGAAGCGGGATACCGCCTTGCTGTTGGTCCTGTTTTCCACGGCGGCCAAGCCCTTGGAAATCGCAAGACTCGAAGTCAGTGACTATCTGAACGAAGACGGGTCGCTGCGCGAAGCATCGGTGCTGCGTGCCAATGCGGCCGCCGGAGGGAACCGACATCGCCCGGATTGTCTGGCATGGGCGCGAAAATCTACACTGCAAACATTTGATCCGGCTCAGCGGCCAGATAAGTGCGCCCAAGCTGGATTGGGGAATCGTAAGGGCATCCATGGCCGAGATCGACCGAACTCGGTCACTCGCTGTGCCGGAAAGCAGCCGCTCGCGTGTAGCGGCAACGGGGGCCCCGCAAAGTTCATCAGCAAGACGAGAACGACCCGTAGGCTCAGCCCTAACCAGCCTAACCGTTCGCCAGCACATCGTTCTCTAGCTATCAAGACCGCCGAGCGAGCCGTGTACGTGGCGCTTGGACCTGCTCGCGATCCTGAAGCGGGCCTGCCGGCCAACCCATCGACCGTCAATCGGCATCAGCCGCTGCGCAACGTAGCCGATCAACTCCGCGCAGCAAGTTGCTGCCAGACCCCTTCCCAGGCAACTCGTCCACCATGAGCGAGGAACCGGGCCGCTGGCGTATTCGGCTACTGGACTGGCCGCCGGTGACTCGACGCCGTGAGGGGAAGTAACCCGGTCCGGGCGGACCGGCCGCCTGCTCCTACGTTATCGCGAATCGCTTGCGCCTGAGGATAGGCGAGCCGTCGAGGCCCTTGCCCACGATTTCATGAGTCGCCCCGGAGGGAAGCGGACTACCCGCCTGCACCGCTTCGCGGCGGGCGACGATCCCCTGCTCGAACTTCGTTTTCGCAGCGGTCGTCTCGGCGGCGCTGACGAGGGGGAGTTGCGAAGCAACGGTCTTTGCTTTGACGCCCGCCGTTTTTCCTTCAACCCGACGGCCGGCTGGTTGAGTGCGCGAAGCCCCGGTCGCGGGCTTCCTGCCAAGCGACTTCCGGGTCGAACCTTTGGAGATCTTGCGTGCCATGAGCCGTCGCTCGCATCCAATGGTAATTTTAGACCTGCAAATGCCGTTTTGCTAGCGACTACGCGCAGGAAACCGGCGCCGAAACTTCCCGGGGCGCACCGATCGCCCATCGCCGCTGGCGAAGGTACAGCCCGGGTGATGCGAGACGCGACCCTCTAACCGCTGCGTGGCACTTCGCAACCGCAATGGAAGAGGCGGCGCACCAGTTTCAACCCGTCCTTGGTCTTGGTCAGGACGTGTGTCTTTCGTAGCTGGTCGCGAGGTGTGCTGGCGGTCACCCCGAATCTCTTCGTCCCGGCTTCGGTATCGACGCGGTTGTTGGCGAAGAGCATCTTGACGAAGCGATGCGTCGCTCGCTCGACGGTGTCCGGTCCAGCGCCCTTAGGCGCAATCCCCGCCGCAACGCTCAGTGACGGCTTATGCTCAAGCGGCGCCATGACCACCAGATTCTTATCGCCGAGTCCGAAATCCTGTGCGTTCAGCGTCACCTTATGTACCTCCGTCTGCGGACGGGTCGCGATCGCGGCTGTCGCGGCGGTGGCGGGCCCCTTGCCCTTGTGCGCAGCAAGCGCTTGCACGGCGGTTTTGGGCACAATCAAGCGTTTGACAAACGTCGCCGTCAGCGCACTCCGATACTTGCCTCCAAACCGCGCCGTATCGGCGTCGATGATGTGCGCGGCGACCTGAGCGAAGTAGTCGGGCTGCACCGGGGCGGCGGATGTCGCATCCATCAGGAGCCGGGCAAAATCCGTCGCGACAGTCGCCAGATCCGCCTGCGTGGGGCCTTTGGAGCGGATATTTAGCATCCCGGACAGAATTTCGTAGAACGCGCCGGTGAAGATGCGCGAGAAGGAATGCACTTCGGCGCAGAGCTTGGCGGCCGGAGCCCTGTCGGGCAGCGTCTGCGGATCGACGTACTTGAACGCGTTGTAGGCGTTGCGCAGACAGTCGGAATCGACGGCATCCTTGGCCACCAGACGAATGGCCGCCCCCAGCTGCTCGGCGCAGCGCGAAAGCTGGGTGGATTTGTAGCCCTTGACACCGGCAAGCACCGCGGCACGGACGCTCGACAACTGCAGCGCCGACAGCATGGCGCTCATGTCACCGAAGGATTCGTGGAATGCACCGGCTTCGATGAACGGCGCATCAAACAACTCGGGGCGATGCGCGTCCAGGCACGCGTGGCCCATTTCGTGGCACGCGACGTCGGGACTCTCCCCCGAATAGTAAGTGACCTGCCCGAGTTTTTGATGAAAGAAAGCGAGCTCCGTTCGGTCGTAATACGCGTTCAGATCAACACCCTTGTCGAGGTTTACGCCCAGCACCGGTCCCGGTTGCCATTTCGCCACTCCCAACAATGGCGCCCAGAAATCGCCGCCACGACGCAATGCCTCGGCGGCGGTCCAGTAACGGAACTGGGGTGTGCCTTTCGCGTAGACACCAGGCACGACGGCGGTGCCCTTGAACCTGTACTTCAATGGTCCTTTGGAGAGATCGGGAATCGGCCTCGAGATGACATCCAGGCCGGATGCAGGGTCATCCTGCCACGCGGAAATGGTGGCCGGTGATGCACGTTTGGCGGCGCCGCGCCGGACCGGACGCTTGGATGCACGATGCGTTGCCTTTGCGCTCTTGGGCATGGTGAACCTCCTCTCGATGACACAATGGGCGGCTGGTGTGACATGCACTTGATGTTCGTGTGCTGGACGACTCTTGCCCTAGCCTTTTCGATTGCGTCGCTGGGCATTGCATCGCACGGCAAGCCACGCAACACACAAGACTACTATATGCCATTCCGCATTCCTGGAGCGTCAGCGATTCGAGATGCAATTCGCGTATTAATCACATTGACAGCCCAATTGGCCCAACGCAACACTTCAGGCGTCCGGTAGCGAGCCGCCTGCCGCTGGCAATGCGGCACGCACATGGGAGTGTCGAACGTCACCCAGGAGATTGCAATGCCGGAATACCTGTCCCCGGGCGTCTATGTGGAGGAAGTCGACGCGCACGTGCACCCCATTCCCGGAGTCTCAACGTCGATTGACAGCGTAAGTTTGCGGTCGCTCGTCGCTGAGATAAGGAACTTAGTTGCATCGCAGGTCCCCGAATGGACCGATTCGACTGAAACGGATCCCGGCGTCACGCTGCTCGAGCTGTTGGTGTGGCTATCCGAGAATCTGCTCTACCGCGCTGGCGAGATTCCGGAACGGGGCCGAACCGCGGCCCTGCGTGCCGCCTCGGCGCTGTCGGCAATGGGTCATGCTCGCGCTACGGCGTGCGCGATCCTTACGCGCCCGCACTTCTTTACCGGGCAGCTACTGGATGCTGCCACGCTGCAGGCCGAGCAGGACTATCAACGCGAGAAGCTTCGGCGCCACAATCTCAGACTGCACGGCTTCGGCGTCGTGAGCGGGCTTGACGTTCACATGGAAACCTCTTCCGGCACGGATCGCGGTCGCATCATCTTGGATCCGGGTTACGCAATTGACGGTTACGGTGAGGAGATCGCCGTGTGCGCGAGCGCAGCACTGACGCCACCGAGCGGCGGCGATGAAGCGTTCGTAAGCGTGCGCTTCTGGGAACATCCTTACGGCCAAGATTCGCGCTCGGAACGCCGCGAGTCGGGCGGCGCAGGCGTTGAGGAAGCGTGTGTCATCAGTGTCGGGCAAGCGCTCTTACCACCTGCGTTGGTTTTGGCGCGACTGATTCGCGCAGACGGCTCCTGGCGCGTCGATCCCGCTTTTGTCCCGCCGCGTGCAGGATCGGCGTCCAGCTGAATCTGACGGGAGCACGGCTGCGATGTGCCGAAAAATGAACTCGGCTCGATGGTTGCCGCAGTGCACGGGCTTGGCCATGGGAGTTGGCAATGTTGTTGAGCAAAGATCACGAAAGACAGATCAAGGGAGACTCGCCATGAGGAGCGGAATGGTGGCCGCAGCGACGCAAGCCATGGGGTTGGTGATAACCGCAGTCACGATCAGCGCATTTGGCGGCACAACTGCCGAGGTAGCTGAAGGTGGTTCTTTGGCGCAATGGGGATAGCGCTCCGATCGCTTGCCAGACTATGATAGATGCACGATCACGCACAGCGCCAGGAAGAAGGGGTCGGCGGTCACACTAGGTATTGCCGCATCAGGAGCCGATTCGACACCACGGAGGTCGTGAATTGGAAACTGGTTGAGGAGTGGGACTATGAAGCGATTGCTGCTCTTAGGATCGATTCTCTGTGCCGGTATCGCCGCCACAGTGGTCATGACGAACCCAGGAAATAGCCAGACCTCAACCTCGGCGGCTGGCGGTCAGGGCCTGCCGGTTCCGGATGCCTCGATCATCGACCAGGACGCGCCATACAGGGAGGCCTGCGCGCGAGAGGGTCTTGCTGCTTCCGCCTGCGTCGGCCGCCTCATCTGGTACAAGGCCACCGGCGGGAACGACCGTTTCCACACGTACACCTTTCAACAGCGCGTCGGCGTGGTGGTCGACTGGTTTCGCGTGCTGCGATCGGATCAACGCGATGACCGCTTCCGTGCGTGGGGCATCATCAACGATCCGGCGTGCTGCAAGCCGGGTGATCCGAACTGCCCGGCGAAAACCGCGGAGGAATCCTACGGTTTGGACTGGTGCCCGGGCGACGATGTCCTGCTCAAATACGTCGGCAAGCCTGGATATGTCGACCCTGCGTGCGGGCTGAAAGATGCGCCGATCGATCCCGCCGATCCACACACCAAGGGCGGGACGCTCGATCAGCGCCACTCCGCGTGCGATCTCAAATTCGGTACGTCCACGGGCGCACTGGGTTTTCGCAAGTTCCCGAATCCGCGCTTCGATCCGGCCAAGTGGAAACAACTTAATGGAGGCACGCTCGCCAACTGGGACGGATTCCGGAAGCAGATGGTCAAGGCGACCGGCATTCCGTCGGACGAGCGGGCGAGCAAGCTCGCCGATGCTTCGGTCGAACCACCGTTCCTGATCGGCACGACCTGCGGCTCGTGTCACATCGCGTTCGACCCGTTGAATCCGCCCAAGGATCCCGCACATCCGCAGTGGGAGAACATCAAAGGGCTCGTCGGGAACCAGTATTCACGCATGTCGGAACTGCTGGGTTCCGGGATGCCGCAGACCAGCCTGGAGTGGCAGATGTTCACGCACGCGCGGCCGGGTGTCACCGACACGTCGGCAATATCGCACGACCAGGTCAACAATCCCGGGACGATGAACTCGATCATCAACCTTTCGCAGCGGGCGCTGTTCAAGGGCGAGGTCGTGACGAAATGGCGCAAGACCGACTCCTGCGGCGGTGAGAAGGACGAAGACAAGTGCTGGTGTGAACCCGGACGCGACAACAAGTGCTGGGCGCGCAGCACGCGCAACGACGACAAGACACTGGGCCGCGACGGCGTGCACCACATTTTGAAGGGCGGCGAGGATTCCATCGGCGGCATGGAAGCGATCCAGCGCGTCTATTTCAACATCGGCTCCTGCGCCGAGGCGTGCTGGGTCAATCACCTGACCGACTTCCGGCAGATCGACCCGGCGCAACGCGGCTTCGGCCAGACGCCGTTTCGCATCGGGCAGTGCCGGCGCGATTGCCCGAACTTCCGCGCGATCGAGGACCGGCTTCCCAACGTGCTGGATTTCTTTCTCTCCGCCGAGGGCGATGCGACCGATCTCAACGCGGCCCGAGATCGCGAACGCAAGGCGGTGAACCCCAAGGCACCGGAGTACACGCGGCAGGACCTGATCGCGGATCTCGACAAGGAATTCGGCAAGGATGCCGTGCGCCGGGGCAGGGTCCTTTTTGCGGAAAACTGTGCGCGCTGCCATTCGAGCATTCCCGAGAGCGAGGGCGGCCCCTTCAAGAACCGTGATTTCTACGCGGTAGCGGAAGATCACCCGCGCAAGGTGCGCAAGGATTTCCTCGGCAACGACGCCTCCACGCCAGCCACCGAGGTGGGAACGTTCCGCTGCCGAGCCCTCCATTCCAATCACATGGCGGGGCACCTGTATTTCGAATACGGCTCCGAAACGATGCGCAGCCGGCCGGTGGTCGCAGACATTCCCGAACGAGAAGAGTTCAAGGACAACGGCCGCGGCTACTACCGCAACATCTCGTTGCTCAACGTGTGGGCAACGGCTCCTTTCATGCACAACAATGCGATCGGCCCCGAACTGTGCGGCAAGCCGAAGAACGCCGAAAACGATTTTTTCCGCAGCCGCTACGTGGACAACTCCGGCAAGTTGCTCGACCCGCAACCGCAGTGCACGGTCTACGACCCGACGGTCGCCGGCCGCTTCGACCTCTACAAGAAGTCCATGCACGAGTTGCTGCATCCGAAGGAACGCGGCATCAAGGAAACGCTGACCGACCGTGACGTGGTGATCGACGTTGGACTGCGCACGTGGGACGGCAAGACGGAAAAAGCGCTCGTCGGGACGGGCGTGGTCACGATACCGCGGGGTACTCCCGCCGGCTTCCTCAATGGCTTCGAGCACAAGCAGTTCATCGACGATCTGTTCCTCGCCAAGCGCGACCCGGCCAAGCTGGAGGCCGCCGGCAAGAAGGACATCGTGCCCGAACTCAAAGCCATCGCCGACGAGGTGCTGAAAAATCCCGCGCGCTTCGTTGAAATTCTGCGGGAGAAATCCGCCTTTATCGACAAGTACTACGAGACCTGCATGCAGGTGGTGGAGAACGAGGGCCACCGGTTCGGCGAGGACCTCTCGGAGGATGACAAGAAAGCCTTGACTGCGTTTCTGGCGACGCTGTGAGGATGATGATCATGCGACCGAGACTGTGGATCGTCCTGTTCATGTTCGCGTTTCCGCTGACAGGTTGCGACTGGTTCAAGCCGAGCCCGCCGGACATCAAGTTCGCTCCGGACAACGCGGACTACCGGTTGAAGATGGATCTGGCCGAAGTCGAGTACAAGTACCCGCTGTCGCCGGCCGACCTGCAGAAGATCACGCCGGAAAACCTGGCGACCTTGAGCCAGGAGCAGATCGACCAGATCTACGCGCGGCTAAGCGCAGGCTCCATTCCGGACGGCGCCTACGACGGGAGCATCATTTTCCCGCGTGGCAGCAGCGGGAAGCTTCGCTTGTCCGAGATCGTCGGCGGCCTGACCGGGACGGCGATCGAGCTCAAGGGCATCGCGCTCGACACGGTCGGCGAGCAATTGTGGCACGGCAAGGTATTTTTCCGCGATGAGCGCGTGCTGAGAAATCGCATCGACGATCTCGACGCGCTGAAGAAGGCGGGACTGATCGAAGGCGAGCCCAAGCAGGTGTCCGTCAACGGCAAGGACGCCTGGCTGCTGTTTCCTGCCAAGCTATATTGCGGCCAGAGCCTTCTCGATGCCCGTCGGGAATCGATCATCGTCGACTACCTTTTCACCGACGAGATCCCCGGCTACCTGGAGAAACCCGATTTCCTCGCCGGAAGGCGCGGCGCGCGTGTGCGCGACGAGATCCGCATGGTGCGACCCGGCTTCTATCTGGGTCGCGCGTATCTCGACCGCGTGTTCGGCCTGAATTTTACGCTTTACAACAAGGCGATTGCCGAGCGCGACGGAGAAGCGTTCCTGAAGACCGGGCAAGTCAACGAGGACTGCTGGAGCGGCACGCAGGCGCGCACATTCGTCCGACGGTGACGTCGACGTTCGCGGGATGGACGCGGATACGTCAGCGAGGGATTCTGTTGCCGTGCCCGAGGAACGTCCGGCGATGAAGGCGCAACGCCGATCCACCAGATTATTCCTGCAATTGCTGACGTTGGTGTGCCTGTTGGCGATGATGGCGACGGGACACGCTGCCGACGCCGTGACTGATCGTCCCGCTGAGCCGCACTGGGTGTTCGACCCGACGTATCCCGGGGACGATCTTCCGCCGCAGGGCCGCTCCTTGTTCGACTTTCTGGTGACGGAAAGGCGTGGCGGCAAACTCGTTCAGGTGGTCCCCTTTCCTTTCGCGACCCTTTTGCGGCGAATCGACTCGCAGACGCGCCCCGGTTACGGAGCGACCGGAGCAAATTCGGTCCTGATCCCGCTCGGCCGCTCGCTTCAGAGGATGGCCGCTGCGCCCGAGTTCTTCACCTATCCGCGCGCGGTCGTTGCGGTAGACGGCGAGCCGCTGAACAGCAACAGTATTTTTCTCAAGGACCGGCTGTATCTCGGTTATCAGGAAAAAGCCGAGGTTCTTGAAGTCATCAGCTACAACGAGGCGGCGGGACGCTTCGAATTTCAGGTCGTCACCGATTATCGCGCGGGCGGGACACCTCGCATTGCCTACGCCAATCGCGCCTTGTGCACCGCCTGTCATCAGAATGCGGCGCCGATATTCTCCCGCCAGATCTGGGACGAAACCAATGCCAATCCGCGAGTCGGGGCGCTGCTCGTGGCGCAGCATAAGGATTTCTACGGCATCCCGATCGATCGTGGTGTTGATGTGCCCAACGCGATCGACAACGCGACGCTGCGCGCGAATCGATTTGCCGTCGATCAGCGTCTGTGGAACGAAGGTTGCGGCGGCAACGACGAACTCGCGATCCGCTGCCGCGCCGCGCTCTTCACGGCGGTACTTCAATACCGTCTGTCCGGAGGCCAGCAGTTCGACCGTGCCGCCGCCTCTTATCGAGACGCAGCGGCTGCCCGCCTGACGCAAGTCAGTCGCCAGCGCTGGCCCGGGGGGCTCGCGATTGGCGATCCGGACCTTCCGAATCGGAATCCGCTGTCCGGCGCGGAGCCGTTATCGAGTACAGGCGCCGTGCGCGATTGGACCAATCTCGCTGACGTCGCCGCTGCCTTCGATCCGTTGCGCATGCGCCCGCCGCTTGAAGTCTGGCGCGTCGCGGACGAAAGGGACGTGGCACGCCTTGTCGCTGAGTTGGCAGAATTCATCGCTGAACCCGATATCGAACTTATCGATCGCGCACTGTCTGGCCGGGAAACGGCCAAGGGCTTTGCACGCAGGACTTACCGCGGCACCTGTCGAGTGCAACCGTCGACAGTCAGGGAGGGCAAGCAGCGCATCGAATTTCGCTGCACGCCTTCGCCTGCCGAATCCAATCGAGGCGTGGTCGCCGAGGGGCGCTTGCTGATGGCGGGAGACGCGCTTGCCGGTGGCACGATCGATCGCCTCGAATTCAGTGGCGAGCCTTCGCTGCGCGATATCGATCTCACCGGTCGCCACGTCGCTGGAGGCGGTCCTCGGCGTGTGGCGGTGCTTGTGCCGATGCGAGGCGGCATGCGTGTGCGCGGGGCGGACGGCAATGCGCTCGAACGGATCGAGATCTCGTGGGGCGCCGCCGACGGTACGATGAGCCTGATCGTGCTCGACGACTTCGCACCGGCGCGCAGCGTCATCGCCGGACTGGTGCGCGACAACGTCGATGGCAAGTTCGACGGCTTCGCGGGCACTGCGTTTCGTCGCGCGCGCCTGATGCCGGCGCTTCTGGCCGGCCTTGGCGTGGCGACCGACGCTTGGTGTTGCCTCGACGTGACGAGCCTGCCGCCGCCTGCTACCGCGGCGCGCATGAACACGGCGGCTGCACCCCATGTCGGCTTTGACCGATATTGCGGACAGTGCCATCTGTCCGCCGAGCGCGCGCCGCCAAACTTCCTTGCGGGCGACGCCGATGCCGTCGAAACCAAGCTCAGGCACTGCGCGCCACGCATTTTCGTTCGGCTCAGCATGTGGCGGAGCGAATCGCGTTCCCGCGCCAAGACACCGATGCCGCCTGAAGTCGCGCTGCACCGATTCCAGCTCACCGAGAACGCATGGCGTGACGGGGACGCACTTGCCGACCTCATCAAGTCGGTGTCCGATCGGCTGCGCGCCGAAACCGGCCGCGCGCCGGACATCGATGCATTGCTGCGAGGGGGTTACGAGCGTTTGCGCGCCTGCCTGCCGGATGTAGGTTCGGCAGGACTTCCACAACGCTAGCTCTGACCCGAAGCAACCTTCCTGCTCGGCATATTGCCGACCTGTGTGGCTCATCAACAACGAATTGCCCCAGTTGAGTCATGGCTTGCCGAATTCCTGGGCAGGCGGCGCGCTTGAGAGGCCTTCAGGTCGGTCCGGGAGTTCGTCTCCCGTCGGCTCCTCGTGCGGCGTCTGGTTCCGGCTCTGGCGCAGCCTGCACAGCTCCGCTATACATCCGCCGGCGCGCGCGGCTTTGGTTGCCCAGCGGGCGATGCTCGGGCATGCAGTGCCAGGGGTTAAGGGATAGCCGCTTGCCCAGTGCCACGTGCGCTGGCGTGTCGAAGCGTTGCCGGGGAATGTGAATGGTGGCCGCCGGAACGAACGGCGAAAGTTTCTCCGGCCAGCGCACTGCTGCGTTCTCGATGGGCATGCGATGCGGATCGGTTTGCACCTGGACCAGCAAGTCGAACTCGACATCCTGCCGTGCGAGCGTCGCGACCATGTTGTCGTGCAGATAGTTGGGTGGCACCCGCCCGAATGGCACGCCCGGAATGTCGGTGATCACCTCCGACTTGGGAGAGAACGAGTACAACATTGCCTGCCCCTTGCCTAGCAGGTAGGGGACGCAGCTGTAGTAACGGTGACCCAGCGGGTTGTATTGCGTCTCGGTCCACAATGCCTGCATGAAGAAGTCGAGCAGGTGCGAATCCAGCGGATTGAGGAAGTAGAAGACCGGCATGTCGCGAAAGCTCCAGATCTGCAGCTTCGCATTCTCGCGCGTGTTCGGTGTGACGAAAGTCGGCGTGCAGACACAGATCAGATCCTGCGTGTGCTTCTCGTCTTCCATCAACTTGGGACCGGGCACATCCATCAGCTTGACTGCCATGCTGATGAAGCCTGCGTCCTCGATATCGAGCGGAAGATCCGGCCCCGGGCCGGAAAAGCGTATGTAGGCCGGGAACGTACGCGGCGTCGCGAAAATACCTTGCCGCATGTGCGTGGGCAGGTCGTCGCGTATGGCGACCGTCGCACGCACGATGCCGTGGGTCTTCGTGTTGCCGCCGCGCTCGAAAGTGCCCGGCCGATAGGTTCGCTGCATGTATCCCGCAAAGCTGTTGATGATGGAGTCGAGACTCGCTTCCTCGTCGGGCTCGATCCGCTCCTCGGCGAGTTGCAGGCCCTCGTTCGGGCGCCGGCGGTTGATCAGATACTGAAGCAACGCGGCCAGCGGCTCGCGCAACAGACGGTTGAGCCCGCGCCGGAAGAAAGGCTCGAACCGCCGCTCGATGTGCAGCCCCGCTACCAGAGCCCGGTGCAGCGCGAGCAGCAGCCCTGACGCTGCAGGTTTCGGTTCGGTCGGCTCGGGAATCGCAGCGTCGGTCGCGCCTGCGAGATAACGCAGCGCTCGGATTCCCGGCATGAAGAAGTAGGCCCCCCCGCGCACGGTGACGAAGCGCGGCAAACCGGTAAGTCGCTGCGGCGGACCACCCTCCCGCGGGATGGTGAACCGGTCGGTGACGGGACAACCCGGGACGGGTTCGCGGTTGCCGACCAACGGATCGCTTTCGTCCGCGAACCCGTCGAACTTGACGCTGGTCATCCACGCGTTCTGTACGAATTCGAATTGGCGCGAGATGTTCGCGACCAGGCAAGCGAAATGCAGCCCACGTGGTTCGTTCGCCGGCCCCGGTTGCAGGGCCTGCTCGAGCGAGAGCGGCTCGCCATACTTCCGCCCGCGACGCAGCAGGCGGTGAAAGCGCGTGGATGCAACAAGATCATCGCGCACCCCCGCGCGTTTGAACCCGAGCATGCGCAGCAGACGGCTCAGCAGCCCCTGCCGCCCGCCGGGAAGATCGGCCGTGCGCGGATTCGCGCGCCGGATATGGGCGCCCAGCGGGCAGCGTACGCCGTCCGGATCGGACACGTACGTGAACTGATTCGTGGCGATGTCGCCCGGCGTCGGCGTGGCGATGCCGGGGATTGGAGCTTCCGCGAGCGGCACGAGAGGCGCACCGTGGGTCGTCCGTCCGACCATGGCGGCTGCCAATGCATCGCGGCGCTCCGGCACGCCCTTCGCTTGCCCGTCGATGTACTGCCAGAAGCCCCTGACATCCTGCTCAAGGTCCCTCAGTACCAGATACGCCCCGTTGCGTCCGAGGTCGCGTCGCCCGGGAACGTCCTCCGCTGGCAGCAGTATCGTCGCCCTGGAGTCTGCCGCGGGATTGAGCAGCGGTCGCCCGGTGCACAGGCCATATTCGTTCGGGTAGCCGAGCACGACCTCGCCGAGGGCCAGGAGGTTGCTGAACTCGAGTTGCTCCTTGCGATTCACTGCGAGGTTGCGGTGCCAGTCAAGGAGAGGCTGACTGATTCCGTCGGCGAAGCCGAAAGGCTCCGGGTTGTCCAGAGGCGAGGTGTGCAGATATTTCTGGACACGGAACGCCGCCTCCCATTGTTCGCCTTTGATGGCCTCCTGCCAGGCTGCCAGTTGACCGGGGAGCGCATACAACATCACGACAAGATGCGGCGTGGTTTGTTGCGAGGCACCCCATTCCCAGTGCGCGGGTGCGTTGGCACCCACGTCGCCCAGGCGACGCGAGCGGTTGCCGTCTGCCGCCATGCCGTCGATGAACTCGTTGGAGAATTGCGCGATCGTACTTGCCTCGAGCCCAAGGGCCTCGAGACCATGGCGGGTAAACGCGATCTGCAGCGCGGTCGATGGCCGCAATTCAGCTGCGATGACCGTGGTGACCGGCGCAGTTCGAAGCCAGGATCGAGCGGCCTCGGGTTGAACGATCTCCAGGAGCAGGAATACGGCATCGGTGAGACGTCCGTGGCCGGACCACACGAGGCCCTGGACATCGTCACCGAAGTCGAATCCCGAAGCCGGAGGCGTCGCGCCGGGTGTCGTCCTCGTCAGAGAAGGCTCAGCCATTCTTTCGCCTCGCGCTCGGTCATGGTCCGCTGGTCGACCCCCTTACGGATGCGCGTATTCCGGTTGAGGTCGGCGACCGTAAGTCCGGGATACGCCTTGTACCAGACGGCGGTCGGCAGCTGGTGCCGATGCAGAAAGCGATTGTATTTCTGCTCGTACCTGGCGCCACCGCAAAGCAGCCAGCTCGTACGTGGAAAGCCGACGCCGTTGCTGAACACGAGGTTGATGCCCCACGCCACCTTGTTGATGAAGTCGTCCATGTAGCTGTCGAGGCTGCCGTCGTAGTTGCTGGCGAAGAACATGCACTTGTTGTCGTCGAGCAGCACCCAGCGGGCGAAGTGAATCGTCTGAACACGCGTGAGGTAGCCACGGCGATAGATGTGACGCGCGGCGTAGTCGAGCAACCAGAGAAGGAACATCACCGTATAGCGCCGGAACAGCCCAGGCTTGATGTCGCCGAAAGCGCTGAACTGGTTGGTGAACTCGTGATCTTCGATCGAGGCAAGGCTGCGCAGGTAGTCCGGATCGGGCCGCCCCAGGTCGTCCGGGTCCGACTTCTCGAGCGAGCGCAGCCGCAGCGCCAGCAGTGGCGATGCCAGCACCAGGAACGGGAAGAGCGCGAGGAGCACCAGGGGTACGCCGATCTTGTGCGCCCAGTCCCGCACCAGCCACCCGAGAGGTGTCGGCGCCTCCGGAGTCAGCGACAGGCGTCCGGCGCGCCGTTCCTCTTCGACGAATGCCTTGAGGTCAGTGCAGATCTCTCCGGGCGAATAGCTGCGGGATTCGAGGTCGATTCGTTGCACGTGTTCGATGAGCGCGCCGCGCAGCGCCGCGTCCTCGCGAATCTGCGAGACCGTGCGGCCGATCCAGTTGACGTAAGTGGCCGCCGGCGCGACCGAGTGCTGCTGCATCCATTGGCGAAGATCGGTGTCGGCGGAAAACCCGCGACAGTGGGCGAAGATTCGGCGCAGCCCGGAACCGGCATGCTCGACCAGACTGGAGAGCAGTGTCTCCGCCGGTCCATCGCAATCACCCAGGAGTACGAGCGACGGGGGCCATTCGGTCGGGGCGATGTCGTAGACGCCGATGTCGCTCGCGGTGTTCGCCTTGATGATGGCGAAGCGCGCGACGTGCAGTTGCTCGAATCGTCCGAACGGCACGAGAGCGTTCTCGGGATCCGCCATGCCGGCGGCACCGTTCATCGACGCGAGCAATGCGGCGAGGCTCGCCTCCTGCCCCTCCGCGAGCGGCGCCAGAATCATGAAGGTCGATTGCGGCGTCATACCGGTCGTCCGATCATGCCCCCGCGGGTCTGGAGCTGCAGCGTCAAGCCGATCCGCTTCGCCGCCTCCCCAAGCGCAGCGCAGCGTTACATGCAAAACGTGAACTTCGAAAATCGAACATATCACATTGTGGCCGGCGGGGGTGGAGCGCAAAAAGCAATCGACACGTCGGCAGAACCAGGCTCCCTATCGCATGATCGCTGTGCACGCTCTTCATGCCGGTCGTGGTGCATTTGGTGACCGACAAGGTTCCGCTACGACTGCGCCTCTGCGGGTCTCGGTTTCTACTCGGGTACGCGAACACAGCAATTCGACAAGAAACTCCAGGAAGCGATTGCCGCATTTCAGACGAAGCACAAGCTCACGCATAGCGGCACGTGCGACGCCGTCACCTGGAGGAAGCTGGACGAAGAGGCCGGCAGTACTTTTTCCGAAACCTTCCGGTAGAGACTCAACGCCCTTCGCGGCACGCCGCCACCTGCCGGCGTCCGGCCCGCGGCCGGATCGGAAGTCATCCAGCGTGCACACGCGCCGAAGTGCTATACGGATCTGCGCATCGAAATAGACATCGACGTCACCCGTATCGACCCGCTGCGCGAGACCGGTTTCAGCCAGGCGCATTGCGTCACCGGGAAGATTCGTTACGGAAAGGTAGATCGTGGCGCACCGGACGGAACGCCGCTCTACATCAAGCCGTCCCTGACGGGCACTGCACTCGCCGATGTCCTGAACCATCGAAAGACCGATCCGAGTTTTCCGCATCAAGCCACGACTGACCAGTGGTTCGATGAAACGCAGTCCGAAAGCTACCGGTCGCTCGGATATCGCATCAGCACGATCGCCTTCGGTGAACCTGCCGGAAAGGCGGAAATCGGAGCGCCAGCCGCGCGCCGGTTGCCATGCAGTTCGCCCTTCGCTAGACGGCAAAAGGTGTCTGCGCCAGGAACGCGCCCGCTTTCCCGAGCGCGAACAGGTTTGGCGTCTGGCTCGCCGGCATTGCCGCCTTGATGCGCGCGTGGAAGCCGCCGTAGTTCCCTTTGAACGTGCCTTGATCCCAGACCTTCAGCAGTTGTTCGGTGAATGCGCCGTTGTGGTCGCCGTCCATCGATGTCTGGTTGTCCTGGCACCCCGAGATCAACACGACCGCGGGGTTGAAACGCTTGACGATGGCCGTCAGGCGACCGCTCGCGGCGACGTGCGCCAACGCGGTGTCAGGATCGACCGCTGCCTTGCCTGCGGCTTTGGCGGCATCGAGCTGCAGTTTGTCGTAGAAAGCCTGGTGTTCGCGGTAAGTGCGCATCGCCACGGCCGCAGGCATCAGCTTTGGGCGCTGCTGTGCCGTCGCGAGTACCGGCAGTGCATTGCGCGTCACGCTGCCACTGTGGCAGCTGTCGGACAGCACCAGGATGCGCACGCCGGACGCGAATCGGCTCAGCTCGAGGTACAGTTCGTCGTCGATCAGCTGTCCGTCGTAAAGGCACCAGGTTTCGTCCTGCTTGTCGGGCTCGTCACCGCTTACGTCCGGCACCTGTCCGCCGTGGCCGGAGTAAGTCAGGAAAAACAGGTCGCCGACCTTCAGCGCTTTCGCGGCACTGCGCATTCCGCCCAGCACGCTGGCGCGCGTGGCTTTCTTGGTCAGAAGCACGGTGGATTTCATGCCCTTCGCTTTGGCAATGGCCGCCATGTCGTTGGCGTCGAACTCGCAAGCGGCGAGCGGGCCCTCCCAGCCCCCGTACGCGGCGGCGCTGACGCCGTTCAGGCCGATGTGCACGGAAATTCCTTGGGACTTGGGAGTGGATGATCGGGCGTTCTTCTTTGCCATGATGACTTCCTCCAGTGGCGTTGCGCAAAGTGTCTCGTGGCTGGTTGGAATGGACACCGCTTACCGACGGATGTCGTGACTGCCATTTCAACCATGCGACATTTAGTGCGCCAAGAAGCAGGTACGTCAACGTGAATTTTACGATGTCTCCCCGGGCGGCCCGACCACCCCCCGAAATTAGGTTCATTGCAATGCCGACACCGGATCTCCCTGAGGCTGTGTAAGCGTAACCGGCAGGCGCGACACAGACGTGAAAATTCATCGGACTGGCACTTCGATTCAGTTTGGACCAAACTTTGCGAGGTCTGGTAGCGTGGTGACCAGCGGCGTCCGGGCATATCAACTTTTCGGAGAGAATCTGGCGCATCATGAAGGGCATCTTCATCAGCTATCGACGTGAAGACACGGCCGGCTACGCCGGCCGCCTCTACGATCGGCTGGCTGCCCATTTAGGGCCCGATCGCGTTTTCATGGACGTCGAAGGGATCGAGCCCGGTGTCGATTTCGTCGATGCGCTCGAACGTGCGGTCGGGTCCTGCGAAGTCCTGATCGTGCTGATCGGCAAGGATTGGCTCGTCGCGGATGGCGCCGGCAAGCGGCGCCTGGACGATCCGGCCGATTTCGTGCGAATCGAAACTGCAGCGGCGCTCGCCCGCAACATTCGTGTTGTTCCCGTCCTCGTCGATGACGCCGAGATGCCGCGCGCCAACCAGCTGCCGGCGGAGATGGCGTCGCTCGCACGGCGGCAGGCCCTCGAGCTCAGCCACAAGCAGTGGGAGGCCACGAGCAGCGAGCTGATTCAGACACTAGAGAAAATTCTGAATGCGGGTAAGCAGCGCAGCGGCGAAGTGGCCTCGCTGGAATCCGAATCGCCGCGCGCAACGCTCGCGGAATCCCGATCAGATGTCACACCGACCTCTCCGGTCTCGGCGTCACCGAGCAATCGCCGCGTCTGGACCATCGCCGGAGGGCTGGCGGCCCTGGTCGCGATCGCTGCACTCCTCCTGACGCAGCCGTGGAGCAAGTTCGTCAAGCCTGCGCCGCGCTTTGGACATCTCGTCGTCGCGCCGGAAACACTCGAGTTTCCCGAGCAGCTTCCGCGTGCCATAGGGCCGGCTCGAATAGTCACGCTCACCAATGACGGCGGTGCCCCATTGCGCGTGACCGGCCTCAAGCTCGAAGGACCCTCCAGCGCCGATTTCGCGATTGCCGACGACCAATGCAGCGATCGCACCCTTGCGCCGGCGGCGAGCTGCTCTGTAAAAGTCTGGTTCAGTACCGTGAGCATAGGCGTTCGTTCCGCGACGCTCGCGATCACCACCGAGCCGCAGGGCTCGGTCCTGCTCGCTGTACACGGGAGCGGTGTCGCGCCGAAAGTCGCCGAGGCTGCGCGCCCGGCTGAAAAGCCTCCCGAATCGCCGCTGATTCGTCCGGTCGCGCCACCGGAGGCCAAACCGGCGGTCCCGGTACCGCCGAAGATCCTGACTTTCGAGGCGCGCGGGACGGACAGCAATGTGCAGCTTTGCTATGGCGTAGAGAACGCGGCGAGCGCAACCATCACGCCGTCGCCCGGCAATGTAAAGCCTGCGGCGAAGGAATGCGTGCCCGTTGAAGCCGGACGGACGTATACGCTCACTGCCCGCAACGCTGCTGGCGCCGTCGTCAGTCGTTCGCTTACGGTCGAAGCGGCGACGAGCTCACCGCCTGTTCTGACCGTCATGGTGCCGAACGCCATCGGGAAGGCGCGCGCGGACGCGATCGCCGAACTCGAAAAGGCCGGGCTCGAGACGCGCATCGCTGAGGGCAAGCTCGAGCCAGACGCATCGGGCCCGGCGGGGTCGGTCGTTGCGCAGTTGCCTAAGGCAGGCGAGAAAATCAAGGCCGGCGGACGCGTCACGCTGCAGGTGATGCCGGACAAGGTGCTGGCCGCAACGCTTCCGTCTGCGTTGCCGCGCGTCGGGGATGTTTGGGAATATCGCTCCCGCAGCATGTGGAAGACCGTAGAGTCGAGCACTTACACGCATCAAGTCACCGCGGTATCCGGAGCGCGAGGTGCGCGAGACCATGGGCTATGCGTCGAGTGCCGACAAGACTGCCGAAAGCAAGACCTTCACCCCCGATACCCGATTCGTCGAATGGCGCGGCAGAGGCTATTACTTCGTCGAATTCAACCCGTTCATTCAGGCATTCGGGGATTTGCAACCCGGTACCACGTGGAAGCTATCGATCCCGGTCGAGGATCCATTCTTCAGCAACTGGTACACCCACGGACGCGCGGGCAACTGGGATTCGGTCAGCGTGCCGGCAGGCACCTTCAAGGCGATTCGCGTGGAGATCAACAGCAACCGTCCGGCGACCGGGTCTTCAGCGATGCGCGACAAGGAGCCGACTCGCATCCTGCAGGTGATCTGGTATGCACCGGAAGCCAAGCGAGCCGTCAAACTCGTGCGCACCGTGTATGGGGCAACGGGCGACCGGGTCAACGAGGACACTTACGAGCTGGTCAAGTACCGCCTGCAGTGAAGCCGCATCCGCAGCGGATGCTCTGCCGCGCGCAGGTCATCATGACGAGGCGGGGCTAGTTCCGCCGCCGCCAAACTCCTTGCGCCATATCCTCAACGTCCACAGGCACGTCATGAGATCCTGCAGGCCGGCGGCCAAAGCAAGCGGTCCCGGCACGAATCCGAAATACCAGAGAACGCCCAGAATCGGCAGCACAAGCGGTCGGTCGAGCAGCGTTGAAAAAACGAAGCCATTCGCGTTGAGGCGTCCGCTGAGGACATAGAGCATGCCGATGCGAGCGACCCAGACCCCTGCCAGCCGAAAATAGTCCGCCCCTTGCCTCGGTGGACGGGCTGACGGGAGACATCGTCATGGCTCGCATGGGCGGCTGGATGCGCATGCCGCTCTGATCAGGGCGCGGCAAGGGGTCGCATGAATAGTTCGCGGTCCCTGGCCTTGGCGGTCCCCGCGGTGCAGGCGGAAGCGAACCACGTCGGCTGGCCCGGTGGAGGCGGTCGCTTCAATCGCAGTGGCTCGACGACGGTCCCCTGGTCCACGGCGTGCATGACCGCCCGGAACTCGTAGTGATCGAACAGCCGCACCGCCTCGATCGCGTAGGCGGTGACCACACGCCGGTTGGCGATCATGATGAGGTTGTCGCCGTTGCCCTCCTCGCCGGAAGGCGAGAGGTTTGACGAACCCGCGAACACGACCGGGTTAGCACCGTTGAAATCGCACACCACGAACTTGTGGTGAATATGCCGCCCGGCGCCGCCACTCCACTCGCCTTGGAATGGCGGGGGCACATGCGTGTCGAGGTAGGCAAACGGCACGATCGCGTGCGTTCCATCAGGCTTCTGCAGCCGGAGATTGCCTGGCGCGTCGGAGGTGCCGTACGTGAACATCTGGCTCGCCACCGCGGCGTCCAGCGCGTCGCGCACCAGGCCGGAGGACTGATAGAGAAACGCCACCGAAAACAGGACCGACGACTGGGCGCTCGTGATGGCATCGGCGACCCTCGCCAGCGATGTAGCGGCGTTGGAATGCGGCGAGAAGCACAGTGCCACCGCGCTGTCGGCATCGACGGCTACATCATGCCACCCTTGCGCAAGCGGGTTCTGGCGGAAATGCGCAGCGTTGGTCCAGTACCCATCGAACACCTGCCCATAGAGTCCGGTAACGTCCTCGTGCATGAATTCGAGCAGGTTGTTGGCCTGGATATAGATACCGCGCAAGGTGAAATTGGTCGATCCGGCAAGCACTCGAAACGGTTTGCCGTTGCGGCGTGCGATCAGCACCTTGTTGTGCTGCAGGTTGCCGAAATGCATGCGCTTGACGTTGCCGGGGCCGGCACTGTTCTGGAGGCGGGCCGCCCCTGTCGATTCGCAGGTCGCGGGGTCGCGGTTGTCGGTGGAATCATCGATGATGGCGCGTAAGCGCACTCCGACTTGCTCGAGTTGCGCGAGCACCATGGGTTCCTTCAACTCGTAGGCCAGGAAATCCACGGTTATCGTGTTGTCGGCAATGCAGTCGGCAAGAAATTGCATGATCAACCGGCGCGCTTCGAACCCAAGCCAATCGTATTCCGCGGGAAAGGGTGTCATGTCGAAGGGCAACTCGGCGCACCCTACGGTTCCCTGCGGCAACGGCGGAGGCAGAATCTTCGGATTGTTCTTGAAGCGGCTGACATAGGCCTGGGACGATACAAATCCGCGCGTGAAGCCGATATTGACAAGGCCGGGCACCGAAACAGGCGAGAGATTAACCGCTACCTCGACCCCGGGTTTGTGCGTGATCTTGTCAGCGGCGTCCATGTAGGCCGGAGAAACGCGGTACGTGAAGTCTCCATCGCGCACTTCGGACGGAAAGTGGACCCAGCGAAATTTCTGAAAAGGGGCATTGAGCGAGGAGAATTTGCGCTTGCCGGTCTGGTCGGGCGGATAATCGAAACTCAGGCGATTGGTCACCGCGTAATACTTGTTGCCGCCCGGATATTTGACTTCCAGCGAAAAGCCGACGAAATCGTTGGTCCGAAGGGCGGCGTCGACATCCATTGCGAGCAGGCAGTTGCCTTCCCCGCGATAAGCCACGATGTGCACACCGTTGGCCGAAGCCTTGGCCAGCTCGTTCGGCATGGGACGCTCCCGTCGCTATTGCGTTGTGTTCCGGTAACCGTGACCGGGCCCGTGGCGTGGTCGCTCGGTTACGCCGGTACAAGCTTATCGGCGCAGTCCAGATTTGATCCGGCAGCCAGTGTCGGATCACTTGGCTCCGAATCTACGCCTTGCGCCACGGCCCGGCAAATGGGCTGCACCGACGGCTAAGCCAGCGCGGCGACGTCGGCCTCGAGTTTGTCGAGCCAGAAACGCATGCCCATGGCGCGGTACATGGCGCGCGCGTTGACGAGCGCGCGATCCCCCGGCATCGGCCTGCCCGCACGCAGCAGGAGCGTGCCAAGGCCGGCGTTGCAGCGGGCCACCAACGGCTTCATTCCCAGTTTCGTGCCTAGGGTCAGTGCATCGAAGTAGTGCTGCTCCGCCGTCTCCGTGCGCGCGGCCCGATCCAGCGAATGGATTTCGGCGAGCAGATGCCGTGCGTAGACCACGTTGCCGCGTTCGTTCTGGTCGATCGCCAGGCGCAGTGCAGCCTCGGCCAGGCGCGCGGCGGCGGGCACCTCGCCGGCGAGCAGGTGGATTTCTCCGCACTTGACCTGGATCAGCGGCAGGCGGCTCAACCTGCCGATCGCCGTGGCGCTGTCGACGGCGGCGTGCAGATGCGCGAGTCCTTCGGCCAGGTTGCCGCACCGGGCGTGGGCCACGCCCAGGTCGGCGGCAATGGGGGGCCGCAAAATCGGCACGCGCTCCGTGATGGTCAGCCCACGCGTCAGGATCGGAATCGCCGACTGGAACTCGCCCTGGCGCAGGCGCGCACCGCCAAGTCCGAGGCAGGCATGGGCCAGGCTGTACGCGTGGTTGGCCGCGTTCGCGATGCCCATGCCTTCTTCGGCAAAGCGCCGGGCCTCCGCGAAATCACCGAGTTCCGCCAGGACCCAGGCAAGGTGGCTGCGCACGCGCACCGAAGGCAAACCGACCTGGCCGTACAGCTTGTGCGCGTCCAGCGGATCGAGCATGCCGACCACGCGCATGAGGAACTCCCTCGCCTTGCCGTAGTTGCCGAGCGTGCGATGAATCTCGCCTGCGCTGAGCGTACCCATGATGAGGATCTCGGCTTCGCCGATCTTCTCGGCGAGACGCAGCGAGCGCTCGGCGGCTTCCAGGGCGAGATCGGAGCGGCCCACGTTGCCATGATAGTTGCTGATGAATGACGCGACCTGCGCCATGCGGCGCTCGTCGCCAAGCTCGTCGGCGAGCTTCTCCGCGGATCGGAGCACCTCGATCAACCGTCGGTGCTTCGCGAGGGGCACGAGCACGTTGCGCATGTCGAGGTGGAGGTCGATTGCCTTGGCCAGTGAGTGCTGCTCGGGTGGCAGGCGTTTGACGACGAGCAGCGCACGCTCGAAGCACGCGGCAGCCTCGACCTGGGCGAATTCCCGGGCCGCCTGCTTGCCCGCATTCCACAGGTAGGTCAGTGCCTGTTCCCAGGCTTCGCCGAGCACGGCGTGCCGGGCGAGCACCTCGTCCTGCCCGGTATCCGCGAGTGCGTCCATGATGCGCAAATGCAATTCCTTGCGGCGCGTGTGGAGCAGGCTGTCGTAGGCGACCGTTTGCGTCAGCGAATGCTTGAACTCGTAGGCTAGCTGCTCGCGATCGGTGCGTTCGATCAGCAGGCCGGCGACCTGCAGTCGCCGCAGAGACTTGCGCAATTCCTCGCTCGCCATTTCGATGACGTGGGTCAGCACGCCGACGGTGGTCACGTCGCCGACCGCGGCCATGGCCTGCAGCACGTGCTTGTCGTCCCGCGAAAGCCGGTCGATCCGCGCGGCGAGCACGGCGCGCACGGTAGGTGGAATGTCGACGGCGTCGATTTGCCGCCGCAGCCGATAGTTGCCCGGCTCGCCTTCCATATCGCCGGACTGGATCAGGCTGCGCACATGCTCCTCGACGAACAGCGGATTGCCGCCGCTGCGTTCCGCCAACTCCTCCTTGAGCCGATCGAGCGACGCGTCCTGCCCAAGCAGCCGCGTGATGAGTTCACGGGTCACCAATGGCGCGAGGCCGTCCAGCCGCAGCACGGCAGCGGCAGGCATCGGCAGGTCGCCCGCGTCGTAGTCCGACCGGTACGTGAGCACGATGAGCGTGGAAGGCGGCACGTTGGTCACGAGGCGATCGAGGAACCTGCGCGTGTCCGAGGTCACCCATTGCAGGTCTTCGTAAGCGAGGACCAGTGGCTTGCTCGGCTGCGACCCGGCGATTCAGCCACAGGAGTGCTTCGACGACCTGGCCTCGACGCTCCTTGTCGGGCAGGGCGTGGAACGGATTGTCGGCGGGCAGTGCGCGCAGCACCGCCAGTGTCGGGATGACTGCGCGGTCGGCCTCGCCCCCCAACGCCACGATGCGACCGGCGACCTTTTGCCGGACCGTATCGGTGTCGTCGGTGTCCGCAATGTTGAAGTACTGGCGCAGGATCTGCACGCCCGGGCGGTACGCCGCCCCACTCCCGTACGGTGCCGTGCCCCCGTCGAGCATGAGCACGTTCTTGCCTGCAAGCGCGCGCATGAATTCGTAGACCAGCCGGGACTTGCCCATGCCGGCGTCGCCGACGACGATCGCGAGGCCACCGGTACCGGTCTTCGCCACCTGCTCGAATGCGCCCAGCAACCGCTGCAATTCCGCCTGCCGGCCGACGAACGGCGTGATCGCACGCGTCGGTGCCGCATCGAACCGCGAACGCGACAACGTCGCGCGGCGAATTTCCGATACGTCGATGGGGCGCTCGAAACCCTTCACCTTGAGCGGGCCGACCGGGCGCGACTCCACGTGGTCGCCCGCGAGCCGAACGGTATCGGCGGTCGCGAGAATGGAGCCTGGCTTGGCGATCTGCTCCATCCGCGCGGCGATGTGCACGGTGACGCCGATCGCGGTGTAGCTCATGTGGAGGCCATGCTCACTCATGCGCAGCACCACCTCGCCGGAATTGAGTCCGACGCGGATCTGGATCGGCACGCCATGGGTACGCTGGATCTCGTCGCCGTAATGGCGCACCAGGTCCTGCATGGTGAGCGCGGCGCGCGCGGCGCGCACGGCGTGATCCTCCGCGGCGACCGGAGCGCCGAAGAGCGCCATGATGCCGTCGCCCATCACCTGGCTCACCGTGCCGCCGTATTGCTCGACCGCTTCGCACATGTGCTCGAGCACCGGGTCGAGCAGCTTGCGTGCCTCCTCCGGGTCGCGATCAGCCACCAGTTCCATCGATCCCTTGAGGTCGGCGAAAAGGACCGTGACGAACTTGCGCTCGCCTTCGAGCGCCGCGGAAAGCGTGTCCACGCCGGCGGCGGCTTCGCCGTGCGCTGCCGCTGCAGACGTCGCCGCAACCCGGTGGCCGCACTCGATGCAGAATTTGGCGCTCAACGGCAGCGCTGTGCCGCACGATATGCATTTCAGCGCGAGCCTGGAACGGGGCATGGTCAGGTGAGCATCGTCAGCGCCATTCACCCTTCATACTGCATTCGGGCCGCTCTCGACAAGCCTTGGCGCTGTTTTCGGTGACATCCCGACAAGCGCCGGGATCCAGACTACGGTGCCAGTCGCTTGAGCAGGAACGCCGGGACCGGCTGGGCGTAGCCCTTGAGCGCGAGCGGTCCCACGGCGTCGACTTCGGCCGCGTCACCCAGTGCCGCCTGCATCCGCCGATTGATCAGGATCTGGCCGCTCTGTGCCTCGTCGCACAGGCGCGATGCGAGATTGACGACGCTGCCGATGGCAGAGTAGTCGAGGCGACCTTCGAAGCCAAACGCGCCCAGCGTGGCGAAGCCTTGCGCAATGCCGATGCCCAACGCGAGGTCGTGGCCAAGCTTCAACCAGCGCTCGCGCAACGGGACAAAGCCTGCCTGCATTTTGAGCGCCATCGTCGCGGCGCGCTTGCCGGGCTCGGGGATAGGGAGCGGATCGTTGAAGAAGATGAGGATCCCATCACCTGCAAAGCGGTCGAGCGTACCTTCGTGTTCGGTGACGATCGCGCCCATGGCTCGCTGATAATCACGCAGCACGGCCTCGACGTCTTCCGGTTCGGCGCCGTCGGTGAACGCGGTGAATCCGCGGAGGTCGGTGAACACGTAACAGATTTCTCGCCGATGCGGCGCCAGGATCGATTTGTCTCCTGCCGTCATGATGGCGTCGGCCACGGCGGGTGAGAAAAAGCGCTTCAGCTGCGACATGCGATCGAGCTGCGCGACCTGTTCCTCGACGCGCTGCTCGAGCTTGACATTCCAGTCCTTGAGCGCCGACGCCTGACTCTTGACTTCATCCTGCAGCGCCTTGACGCGCAGCAGCGAGCGCACTCGTGCGAACAGTTCGGGCTGATTGATCGGCTTGGACAGGAAATCGTCGGCACCCGCTTCGATTCCCTTGACGCGCTCCTGTTGCGGGTCGAGCGAGGTCACCATCACGACCGGCAGGAGCGCCGTCTCCGGCTCTGCGCGAATACGGGCACAGACTTCGTAGCCGGACAAGCCCGGCATCATGACGTCGAGCAGCACCAGATCCGGCTTTTCTGCGCCCATTTTCGCCAGCGCCTCTTCGCCGGTTGCCGCGGTCGCCACCGCATAGCCCTTCACGGCAAGCAGATCGGCGAGCAGCTTGACGTTGTGCGGCGTGTCGTCGACCACCATCACCTTGGCTTGCGTGGTCACGGCTGTCGGCCCTCCAGTCCTTTGCGCACGGCATCCAGGAACTCCTTGAGGTTGATCGGCTTGCCGACGTATGCATCGAAGCCGGCCTCGGTGATCATCTTGCGGTCGTTCTGCATGACCGAGGCGGTGACCGCGATCACGGGGATCGCCGCCGTGACCGGGTTGGCGCGCAGTTGCCCGAGCGCCTCGATGCCATTGATCCCGGGCAGCTGGATGTCCATCAGCACGAGGTCCGGCTTGTGCTCGAGGGCGAGCTTGACGCCATCTTCGCCGGTCACCGCCTCGAGCGTGCTGTAGCCCTTGACCTGCAGCACGTCGCGCACCAGTTTGAGATTGCGCTCATTGTCTTCGACGATCAGGATCACGCTCATCGGCGGCCTCCTTGTACGTTTGCCATCGACTGATACAACGTCGTGTCGGCCGCGGCCAATCGCGCGGCGACGCGACCTTCGGTCCTTAGCTTCGCTCGCCTCGCTCATGGGCGGCCTCCTTGGACGATCCCATCGACCGAAACGACGGCGTGTCGGCCGCGGCCAATCGCGCGGCGACGCGACCTTCGGTCCTTAGCTTCGCTCGCCTCGCTCATGGCCTACCGGAATCGTGAAGGTGAAGGTGGAACCCTTGCCGGGTTCGCTTTCGAGCCAGATGCGGCCGCCGTGCAGCTCGACAAAACGCTTGGTGAGAGCGAGGCCGAGGCCGGTGCCCTCCTGTTTGCTGGTGTAGTTGCGCCCGACCTGGCGGAACTCCTCGAATACCGCCGCCTGATCTTCGGGGGCGATGCCGATGCCGGTGTCGTGCACGGCGACGACGATGTCGCTCTCCTCGCGGCGCGCCGTGACATCGATGCGTCCGTTGTCCGGCGTGAACTTGACCGCGTTCGTAAGGAGATTAAGCATGATCTGCTTGAACTTGCGCTCGTCGGCGGTGATCTCGGCCACTTTTGGATCGACCTGCTGGCCGAGCGCGATGCCGTGGCGCTGCGCGCGTTCGCGCACCAGGGTCATCGCGTTGGAAACGGCGGCCGAGAGATCGAAGGTCGACGGCTCCAGGTCCATGCGGCCGGCCTCGACCTTGGACAGGTCGAGGATGTCGTTGATCAGTCCGAGCAGGTGCTTGCCTGAGGTGAAGATGTCCTTGAGGTAGTCTTCCTGCTTCTCGTTGAGGTCGCCGAACAGCCGCTCGAGCAGCACCTCCGAAAAACCGATGATGGCGTTCAGCGGCGTGCGCAGCTCGTGCGACATGTTGGCGAGGAATTCGGACTTGTGCTTGTTCGCCACTTCGAGCTGGCGGCTCTTGTCCTGGATTTCGTTGAACAGGCGCACGTTCTCGATGGCGATCACCGCCTGGTCGGCGAACGTTGCGACCAGTTGCTGCTCACGCTCCGTGAACGGGCGGACTTCCCTGCGGAACACGACGACGACGCCGATCGGCTCGCCCTCACGGAGCATCGGCACGCCGTAGATGCTGCGGATGCCGAACAGATCGGTCGCTTCCTTCCACGTGTAGGAGGGGTCGTTGCGCGCATCGTCAAGGTGTGCCGGCAAGCGTGTGAGCGCAACCCGTCCGATGATCGTTCCCGGACCCGGCGGCTGGGGGTGGTCGCGCATGAACTGAATTTGCGACGGCGATGCCCCGTGGCTCGTCACCCATTCGTAAGTGTCGCCGCGGCGCAGGTACAAGTGCCCCATGTCGGCCTTGCACAGCCGCGTCGCGTTTTCGACGAGCGTCTCGAGCACCGGGTCGAGATCGAAGGTCGTGCGGCTGATCGCTTTCAGCACGTTCGCGGTGGCGGTCTGCTGGTCGAGCGCCTCCTTCGTTTCGTTCACCAACCGCGCATTCTGGATCGCGATGACCGCCTGGTCTGCGAAGGTCCTGAGCAGGGCGATGTCCTTTTCGGAGAACGGCCCCACGTAGTCGCGTCCGACGAAGATCACGCCGATGCCTTTGCCTTCCCAGATCATGGGCGCAAAGATGACGCCCTTGTAGCCGACGGCCTTGCATGCGATGCGCGTCGTCTGGGGCACGCCTTCTCCGCCCGCGACGTCGGGATAGTGAACGACAGTGCGACTCACGATCGCCAGACCCGAGCCGCTCTGGGCGTTCACAGCCAGCGGGAAGACGCGCTCGAGTTCTTCCCTCGCCGGGCCGTGGTACGCGCGCACGTGCAGCAAGCCATCGTCGCCGACCAGGTTGATACCCGCGATCTTGCCGGCGAACAGGCGCTCGCAGCTCTCGAGGATCTTGTCGAACACCGGCGTCGTGTCGGCGATCGAGCTGCTGATTGCTGCCAGGACTTCGCCGGAAGCGCGCTGCTGGTCGAGCGCTTCCTTGGTCTCGTTGAACAGGCGCACGTTCTCGATCGCGATGGCGGCCTGGTCGCCGAAGGTTTTCACCAGCGCGATCTCACGCTCGCTGAACGGACGCAGCTGCTTTCGCCGCAACAGGATCGTGCCGAAGGGTTGTCCCTCGCGATACAAGGGGGTCACCAGCATCGTGCGGTTGCCGAACCGCCGCGAGAGCTCGGCACCGAGCGGATATTCGGCCGCCTCGGCCAGGATATCGTGAACGTGGATCGTCCTGTGTTCCAGCAATGCGCGGCCGGAGGTCGAGTCGCGGTTGATCGGCAGCGTTTCGAGGGCGACCGCCTCGTCCGCCGACGTCCCCTCCGATGCGACGTGGCGCAGTATGTTGCCGTCGGTCAGGTAGATCGATGCCGCCGCGGCGTCGCACAGGTGTACCGCGCGATCGGCGATGGCGTCCAGGACCGGCTTCACATCGGTCGGGGAGCTGGAGATCACGCGCAAGATCTCGGCGACCGCTGTCTGCTGCTCGAGCGCCTCCTTGGTTTCGTTGAACAGCCGAACGTTTTCGATGGCGATCGCCGCTTGATCGGCAAACGTCTTCACGAGTGCGATCTGCTTGTCGCTGAACTTGCGTGCTTCCATTCGCCAGAGCGCGATCGCGCCGATCGCGCGGTCCTCGCGCATCAGCGGTACCGAGAGAACACCGCGATTGCCGATGCGCCTTTGCAGTTCCCGTGCGATCGGAAACTCCTCTTCCGGCACGATCGACAAGTCCTCGATGTGAACGACCTCGCGGTCGAGCACCGCCCGGCCACTCACCGAGCCGCGGGTCAGCGGCATGACTTCGCCCTGGATCCGCGCTGGCGAGGTGCCGGCGTCGGCAGCGAAGCGCAGTTCGTTGCCGTCGACCAGGACAATCGTCGAATGCGCGGCGTCGCAGAGTTTCAACGCGCGCTCTGCCACGGCATTGAGCATCGGCCGCACGTCACCCGGCGAACTCGCGATGACGCGCAGGATCTCGCTGATGGCTGTCTGCTGATCGAGGGTTTCCTTGGTCTCGTTGAACAGGCGCACGTTGTCGATGGCGATTGCGGCCTGGCGGGCGAAGGTTTCCACGAGGGCAACCTGATCGGGCGGGAACAGTCCGGGTTCGTGGCGCGCGACGAAAATGCCGCCATACGCGACACCTTCACGCATCAGCGGGACGGCGAGTACGGCGCGGCAATTGAAACGCAGCATGTTCTCGCGCGCGCCCTGGTAATCGCTGTCGAGGAGAGCGAGTACGTCCGCGTGATGCACGGTCTTGCCCTCGGTTGCCGCGCGGCCGGTAATCGACGTGCGGTTCAACGGCACCGGCTCGGTAGGGTTCGCATCGCCACGTTTGAGCGTGCCTCCCCAGTATTCGGCGGCCGATTGCAGTAGGTCACCTTCGCGCAGCATCACGCGCGAAAAGGGTGCCTTGCAGAGCAGCGCCGCGCGCTCGGCGACGGCATCGAGGACGGGCTGGACGTCGGTGGGCGAACTCGAGATCACCCGCAGGATCTCGCTGATCGCGGTCTGCTGCTCGAGGGAATTCTGCAACTCGCTCGTGCGCTCCTCGACCTTGCGTTCGAGGCCCGCGTACGACTCGCGCAGCTGCGCCGACATGGTATTGAACCGGTTGGCGAGTGCCTCCAGCTCGTCACCGGTATTGACGACGATCTTCTGGTCGAGCTCGCCGGCGCCGATCCGCTGCGCGCCTTCCTCCAGGGTGCGGATCGGACGCACCATGCCTCGCGCAAGCGCCAGTGCGCCCAAGGCCGAGAGCGCCATGCCGGCGAGGATCAGGAGGCCGGTGCGGACGATCGACGCGTACAGCTTTGCGTACACTTCCTTGACCGGCTGCTCGACGAATACGTACCAGCGCAGCGCCGCGATCGGCGCCACCGACGTCAACACTTCGGTGCCGGCCAGATCGACGGAAACCATCGCCGGCTCATCCGTGTCCGTCGGCGACGCGGCGAGCGCAGCCTTGACGTGCGGCAGGTTAGCCATCGGTGTCTTGCGCAGGACCAGCCCGATATCCGGATCGGCAATCAGGAACCCGTTGCCGTCCACGACGTAGGCCTTGCCCTTCTCGCCGATCTTGATGCGCGACACGACGTCCCAGATGAACTTGAGATTGACCTCCGCGATGGTGACCGGTCCCTTGTCGCTCGGACGGATCGCTATCGTCATATACGGCTCGGTCTCCTTGCGGAAATACACCGGACCGAACCACGGCTGCCCACGCCGGGCATTGCGAAATGCAGGCTCGTCCGAGCGATCCTTGCCGGAATTGATGCTGTCCATGCCCAGCCGCGAGACCGCGATCTGCTCGCGTCCTTCGGCATCGAGTTGCGAGATGTCCGTCACTTCCGGCGCCTGCCGCAACAGCTTGAGGAACTCGATGCGCCGCAATTCGACGTCGTTCGCATCGAGCTGGGGCAATGCGGCGTACGCGAGCTGCTGCTCGATCTGGCGGATGTATTGCTCGATACGCGACGCCGCACCAACCGCCTTTTCGTGTTGCAGGCTGGCGAGGGCGGACTTGGTTTCCTGATACGTGAAGTAGATGCTGATGGCGCTGGACGCAAGCAGCGCGATCATGACCAGCGAAAGAATCAGGATCAGATACTTGCGAAACAGGCGGCCGCGGCTGATGCGCCGAGGCGTGTCCGTGACTGCGGGGGCGGGCAAAGGCGTAGACGCCATGGGTTCAGCGTCGCCCATCAGCGCTTTCGCGCAGGGGCCGGCACGCACGAACGTGGCGACGTAATCCAGTCATGGTGGCGTACAGTACCCGACGCCAGTGCCTATGGGCAAACGGCGCCGGGCATCCGATTTGGCTGGATGGTCACTGGATCACCTCATCCGCACGCACCAGCAGCGATGGCGGAATCGTCAGGCCCAGTGCCTTCGCGGCCTTCAGATTGATCACGAGTTCGAGTTTAGTCGGTTGTTCGATCGGCAGGTCGCCGGGTTTTGCTCCCCTTCGTATGCGGTCCACGTAGGTCGCGAGGCGGCGATAGACGTCGGCGAACACCGGGCCGTAGACGAGCAGGTTGCCCTGCCGGGCGAAAGGTGCCCAACCCGCGACCGTCGGTATGCGCTGCTGCGCCGAAAACGCCGCGATGCGTCCGGCGTAATCCAGGGCGAAGCCATCGGAAAATACGAGCACCGCATCGATGTGCGACTTGGCGAGTTCGGCGAGCGCCGCATCCAGTTCGGCTTCGGTCTGAACCGGAAAGTGCTGCAGCGTCAGCCCGAGCTTGGCTGCCACTGCCTGGCTTTCCGCCCACTCCTTGTGCTCGCCCGGGTGGCTTGGGTTGGCGATGACCGCGACGCGCTTGGCGCTCGGCAATACCTCCTTCAGCAGCGCCAGGCGCTTGCCGGTGAGGTCCGCTGCAAACAGGGTAATCCCGGTCGCATTGCCACCAGGTCGGGCATAGGTCGCGGCGATCTTCGCTTCGACCGGATCGGCACTCATGCCGAACACGATAGGTTTGTTGACACTAGCGTCGAGCATCGGCGTCAACGCGCCACCGCCCTGCGTGACGATGACGTCGGGTTGTGTCCGAAGGATATCGGGGCGCATTTGCGCGAGACGATCGGTCGATCCCGCACCGAACCACGTCTCGATCACGAGATCCTTGCCTTCGACATAGCCGAGGTCGGCCATGCCCTTCCGGAACGCGGCGAGAGAGGGCGAATTCGAACCGGGCTGATCCAGCGAAATCCAGGCCACGCGGTAAGGGCTCCCGGCTTGCGCTGTTGCGCGCAAAGCAATGGCGAGGGGCAACGCCGCGAGCGTTTTGCACGCGTGTCTGCGGTTCATTGGATCACCTCGTCCGCGCGCAGCAACAGAGACTTCGCGGATCGTCACTCCAAGCGTGATAGCGGTTTTCATGTTGGTGACCACCTCGAATTCGATCGGTTGTTCAGCCGGTAGCACCGCGGTGAATGCGCCCGCGGGACCGCCAGGCTCGCGAACATCATAGATCAAGGTTGCGAGCGTGTACCGCCGATTCACGACCGCCATCGACCGCCACGTTACAATGCGCCACGCTCATTTTCCCCGGGAAGACGCATGCCTGTTGACCTGCTACCCGCCATCGAACTGGAAACTGCACCTCAACCTTCGGCCAGCGTCATCTGGCTGCATGGACTGGGCGCCGACGGCAACGACTTCGTGCCCGTCGTGCGTGAACTGGGGCTGCCACCCGATCTTGCCGTCCGTTTCGTGTTTCCGCATGCACCGGTGCGACCGGTAACGATCAACAACGGCTTCAAGATGCGCGCCTGGTACGACATCGCGGCGGCGGATCTTAACAACCGTGCCGACCTCGCCGGCGTGAAGCAATCGCAACTTCAGGTCGAAGCCCTGATCGCGCGCGAGGTGCAGCGGGGCATTCGTCAAGCGCGCATTGTCCTCGCGGGTTTTTCTCAGGGCGGGGCCGTTGCCCTGTACACGGGCCTGCGCCACGCCGAGCGGCTCGCCGGCATCATGGCGCTGTCGACGTATCTGATCGGCGCCGATGCGCTGGCGATCGAGGCGGCGAGCATCAACCGCGGTGTGCCCATATTCATGGCGCACGGTACCGCCGATCCGATCGTGCGCTTCGACTGGGGCAACGCTTCGCACCGCGCCCTCGTGCAAGCGGGTTACGCGGTCGACTGGCACACCTATGGCATGGAGCATTCCGTGTGCATGGAAGAGATCGAGGCAATTTCGGCGTGGCTTCAGCGCGTGCTGCGCGCCTGAGCCTAGTCCGCGCGCATGCGCAGCCTTGCGCCGTCATCCGCGATGACCGTAAACCCCAACCGTGCGTAGAGACGCCGTGCAGGGTTGCAGTTGAGCACCAGCAACTCGACCGGTCGGCGTGACTCGCGAGCGAGGCCGAGTACCGCGTTGATCACAGCGGAGCCCAGACCTCGATTGCGTTCGCCGGCGATCAACTCGATGTCGCGCAGGTAGATCTTTCGCCAGTGCCGGGACAGGCTGATGCGGCCGATCGGCGTTGCTGTGCCCGCATCGCGTACGATCAACGCATTGCGTGCCGGCACGTAGTGCTGGGCGAAATGCGCGCGTTGCCACGGCTCGTCCCAGCCCCAGGTCGCGTCGACGTACTCGCGCAGCGCGGCGCGGTGCAGTTCGAACAGCCAGGTCTCGTCGCTATGCGTCGCGGGCCGCAACGCGAGACCGTCGAACGCGGAATCGCGCTGCAGACGTGCCGCGAGGGCGTCAGTCCACCGGGTCGCCATCGCTGCCAGGCGCCTGGCGGCGCGCTTCCTTGGGCTTGATGCCACGACGTGTAAGGGCATCGCGCAACAGAAATTCGATTTGTGCGTTGACGCTGCGCAGGTCGCTCTGCGCAAGACGCTCGAGGTCCGCCCAGACTGCGGGATCGAGGCGCAGCAGAAACGCCTTCTTGTCGGCCATACGGGGTCAGCCGTCCGGCTACCTCGGCGGATAGCGTGAGCAGGTGCACTTCGCCATCAGCGCGATCGCGGCGAAATACTGCATCGGCTGTCTCATGCTCAGCACCGTTGCTTGCGCGCCCGGGCGCTGAACAGGGCCCACGCGATACCCAGCGCCGCGCCCAGCGCGAGCCCGACGGGCGTGTTGCCCAGCGCCGTTCCCAGCGCAATACCCGCACCTGCACCGACCGCAGTCCACATCCCTGGCTTTCTCGCTCTCGTCACCATGGTCGCTCCTCCTGTCAGTTGTAGAGAGTCCCCGTATTGATCACCGGCTGGACATCGCTCTCGGCGCACAGGACGGTCATGAGGTTGCTGACCATCGCTGCGCGGCGCTCGTCGTCCAGCACGACGACTTTCTTGTCCGACAACTCGTTCAATGCCATCTCCACCATCGACACCGCGCCGTGCACGATCTTCTGGCGCGCAGCGATGATTGCCTCGGCCTGCTGCCGGCGCAGCATTACCTGCGCAATTTCCGGTGCGTAGGCGAGGTGCATGAGGCGCGCCTCTTCGACGACGACGCCGGCTTTCTCCAGGCGTTGCTGTAATTCGATGACGAGGGCCCGGGCGACGATGTCGGTGCTGGCCAACAGCGTGGGTTCCGGCGAACCCGTGAGCGTCAGTTCGCCGTGGTCGTAGGCGAACGAACTCGCGAGGTGGCGCACCGCGGCTTCGCTTTGCAGCTTGACGTAGTTTTCATAGTTGTCGACGTCGAAACTTGCTTTGGCCGTGTCGTCGACGCGCCACACGACGACGGCGGCGATTTCGATCGGGTTGCCGCGCTTGTCGTTGACCTTGAGGCGCTCGCCGTTGAGGTTGCGCGCACGCAGGGAGATCTTGCGTCGGGTGTAAAACGGGTTGGTGCCGCGCAGGCCTGCGACCCGCGTGGTGCCGCGGTAGCTGCCGAACAGCTGCAGGATCGCGGCCTCGTTCGGCTGCAGCGTGTACAGGCCCCCGAGGACCAGCGCGCCTGCGATGAACAGCAGCACCGTCCAGACCAGCGAGGCGACCACGCCATAGCTGCCGAGCAGGCTTGCGCCCTGCACGGTCTGGATCAGGCGCCAAGCGGCATAGCCGATCAGCGCGAGTCCGATCACAAGCGCGACGAACCCGTTCCACGTGAAGATCGGACGCTCCTGATGCGTGCTCTTGGGGATAGCCGTGCGTTCCATGTGCGCTCCCTCGAATAACGTCCGCGTTAGATACGGGACGATATTGGAATGATATCATCACAATATCATTCCGTGTCAAGGCTGCGCCTTGGACCAAAAAAAGAGCGCGGAAGAGGAGAACCTCGACCGCGCCAAAAAGGACGCACCGTCAGGGGAGAGCGGCGCGACCAGGAGAGTTTTGTGTGCTATCGCCTGGAGTGGCTTACCCCAGAGTGACCGGGATGAAGATACGGGCGTCTTCACGTTGCACCAGCAAGGCCACCGTCTTGCCCGACTTGGCAATCAGTTCCTTGAGTTGCTCGACGCTCTTCACCGGCGTGTTGTTGACCGAGACGATCACGTCACCCGACCGCACGCCGGCCTTGGCGGCAGCGCCGGCAACCTCTTCGACGACGACGCCGCTGGCGAGCTCGCTGGCCTGCTTCTCTTCCGGCGAGAGCGGACGCACGGCGACGCCAAGACGCGCCTTGCCGAGTTCGGCCTTGTCCGCCGTGGCGACTTCGGCCTTGTCTTCGAGCGCGCCGACCTTGCCCGACAACTGCTTCTCCGCCCCGTTGCGCCAGATGTCGAGCGTCACGGTCGCACCCGGCTTGAGGCTGGCGACCATCGGCGGCAGTTCGCCGGAGCGGGTGATCGTCTTGCCGTTGAATTTCAGGATCACGTCACCAGCTTCGATGCCGATCTTCGACCCCGGGCCGTCCTTCTGCACGGATCCGATCAGTGCGCCCGCCGGGCTCTTGAGGCCGAAGTTCTGCGCTAGCGCCTGATTCACGTCCTGGATCGTCACGCCGAGACGGCCGTGCGAGACTTTGCCCGTCTGCTGGATCTGGTCGCCGACTTGCATCGCGATGTCGATCGGAACGGCGAATCCCAGTCCCTGCGAACCACCGCTGCGGCTGAAGATCTGCGAGTTGATGCCGATGACTTCGCCCTTGAGGTTGAAGAGCGGGCCGCCCGAGTTGCCCGGGTTGATCGCGGCATCGGTCTGGATGAACGGCACGTACGAATCGTCCGGCAGCGAGCGCGACTTCGCGCTGACGATGCCGGAGGTCACCGTGTTCTCGAGTCCGAACGGCGTGCCGATCGCGACGACCCATTCACCGACGCGGGTGGCTTCCGGGTTGCCGATCTTCACTGTCGGCAGATTCTTGGCGTCGATCTTGAGCACCGCGACATCGGTCGTCTTGTCGCTGCCGAGAACCTTCGCGGTGAATTCGCGCTTGTCGACGAGCTTGACCGTCACCTCATCGGCGTCCGCGACGACATGCGCGTTGGTCATGATGATGCCGTTGGCGTCGATGATGAAGCCGGAGCCTTGGCCGCGCATCGGGCCGGGTGCTTGCTTCGGCATCGGCATGCCGCGGAAGAAGGGTGGCAGTTCGTCCATGTCGGGCATGCCGCGTTGCTGGCGGGCCGCGACCTTCGTGCCGTCCGCGGTGACGCTGATGTTGACGACAGCCGCGCCGTACTGATCGACCAGCGCGCTGAAATCAGGTAACGCGGCCACTGCCGCGCCCGTGGTCGCGACGGCGACGGCCGGGGTGACCGCAGCTTGCGCGGGGCGTAGCGATATGCGGTCGGCGGTGACGGCGCCGACTGCAAATGCACCGGCGACCGCGACGGCGATTGCACTGCGTTTGAACGTTCTCGCTTGCATCGATTTGCTCCTCGAGTTGTCAGGCACTGCCGGATCGTTTTCTCCGGCGTGATGACAAGGTAGGGATGCAGACTTAAGCGAGACTTAAGGAGAACGTACTGCCGGCGAACAGATGCGCGCCCGCAGGGTTGCGGGCAGTCGACTCAGGCTAGGCGCTCTGCGGCAGGGGCAAGCGCACCGTCACGCCGAGCCCACGCGCGTCGATCCCCGTGCCGAGTTCCACGCGCGCTCCGTGCCGCTCCGCGATGCGCTTGACGATGGCGAGTCCGAGTCCGCTGCCGTGCGCGTCGGCTGCCTGCGCGGCTGCACCGCGGTAAAAACGGTCGAAGACACGGGGGCGGTCATCGGAGGAGATGCCTGGACCGGTGTCGCGCACTTCGAGGACGCCGTGTCCGCCTTCCGTCCTGACGATCACGTCGACGCGCCCCGGTGCGGGCGTATATCGGACCGCGTTATCGACCAGATTCGAGACGAGCGTCGTGAGCGCGTTGCGATCACCGCGCACTTGCACAATGCCATTCGCGTCGGCACCGAGGTCGATCCCTTTCGCCGTAGCCAGGGCGACCGTGTCGGCAACCACCGCACGGGCGATCGCGGCGAGGTCTACATTCGTCATCGGCCGGTCCGGCACGCCGGGCTCCTCGCGCGCCAGGGCCAGCAATTGCTCCGACAGCCGCGTGGCGCGGTCGAGACCGCCTTTGAGCTCGGACAATGCTGCCTTGCGCTCGGCTTCGCTGCCGGCGCGCTCGGCGAGCTGCGCCTGCAGATGTACCGCCGTGAGCGGCGTGCGCAGCTCGTGCGCCGCGTCGGCGATGAACGAGCGCTGCGCGGCCAGTGCTTTGCCCAGGCGCTCGAGCAGGCCGTTCAACGCATGCACCAAGGGCTGCACTTCGCGAGGCATGTTCGCCTCCGCCAGTGGCTCGAGCGCTGTCGGCGAGCGGCGGCCCACGTCCGCCGCCACCCGCTCGAGCGGAGACAGGCCGCGTGCGATCGTGAACCAGATCAGAATGACGAGGAAGGGCAATACCGCCAGCAGCGGCACGATCGTGTGCAACGCGAGGCTCGCGGCGAGCTCGCGGCGCGCACTCATCGGTTGCGCGACCTGCACCACCTGGCCTCCCGACAGCGTGCTGAAGATCCGCCATTCCCCACTGTCCGTGGAGATGGTCGTGAAGCCGAGCTGCGCGTGCTGTGGCAGCACGCGGCGCGGTTGCGACATGAACAGCTGCACGCCGTTGCGGTCCCAGATCTGCACGACCAGGGTATCCGGCCCGGGTGGAGTGCTCGATGCGGCCGGCGGTACGCCCGCGAAGGGCGCGTCGGTCAGCGACGCAGCCATTTCCTTGAGCTGATAGTCGAACAGCGCATTCGCTTCGTCGCGCGCACGCAGGTACGTGCCGATCGCTGCGCCGAGGATAGCGAGGGACAAACCGGCCAGCAGCCATACCAGCAGTTGACGGCGAATGGAACGCATCAGGTTGTGATGCCAGGCTTTGCAGCGAGCCAGCCGACGCCGCGCACATTGCGGATGAGGTCGGCGCCGAGCTTCTTGCGCAGCGCATGGATGTGCACCTCGACCGCGTTGCTTTCAACGGCGTCGTTCCAGCCGTAGAGCTTTTCTTCGAGCTGCGCGCGCGAGAGGATCGCGCCCGGCCGTGCGAGAAGAGCCTCGAGCAACGCGAATTCGCGTGCCGACAGAGCGACGGGTTCGCCGTTCCTGCGCACCTCGCGGGTCGCCGGATTGAGCTCGATGCCACCATACGCGACGACCGGTTCCGCGCGGCCCGAACGTCGCCGCAGCAACGCGCGCAGGCGCGCCGCGAGTTCGTCGAGCGCGAAGGGCTTCACCAGATAGTCGTCGGCGCCCGCGTCGAGCCCTGCGACGCGATCGCCGATCGCGTCGCGCGCGGTGAGTATCAGCACGGGCCGGCCATCTCCAGCGCGCCGCATGGCGGTGAGTACATCGAGCCCGGACTTGCGCGGCAGCCCGAGATCGAGGAGCAATGCGTCGTGGACCCGTTCGGCCAACGCCAGTTCGGCGGCGCGTCCGTCGGGCACCCAGTCCACCGTGAATCCGTCCTGGGCCAGCCCGCGACGGACGCTGGCGCCGATCATCGGGTCATCCTCGGCCAGCAGAATGCGCATCGAAACCGATCAACTCTTCTTCGGTTCGAACTTGAGCGACGCCGAATTCATGCAGTAGCGCAAGCCGGTCGGCGCCGGACCGTCGTTGAAGACGTGTCCGAGATGCGCATCACAGGCGGCGCACAGCACTTCGGTACGGCGCATGAAGAGGCTGTTGTCGACTTCGTTGCGCACGTTCTCCGCCACGGCCGGTTGGTAAAAGCTGGGCCAGCCGCAACCGGCGTCGAACTTGGTATCGGACTCGAAGAGCAGCGTGCCGCAACCGACGCAGCGGTACTCGCCTGCGCGCTCGTTGTTCCAGTATTCGCCCGTGAACGGGCGTTCCGTTCCCTTCTGTCGCGTGACGCGATATTGCTCCGGCGCGAGCACGGCCTTCCATTCCGCATCGGTTTTCTTGACCTTGTCGACCATCGGGTTTCTCCTTTGCTGTGGGATTGGTGCGCTTCTATGTCGCTCGCGCCGGACCCACGCTTACGCGCGCGGCATGCAGTATAGTTGAGCTTTGTCGCCCCGGCCGCAGGTCCGCACTGTCTTGGATACCTTAGCCGCAACCTCGTTCCGCAAAGACGTCAAGGTCATCGGCGTCATCGGCATCGCCCACGCGCTCTCGCACTTTTTCCAGCTGGTCCTGCCGCCGCTGTTTCCGTTGCTGCGCGCGGAATTCGACGTGAGCTTCGCCACGCTCGGGGCGTTGGTCAGCGTGTTCTATGTCGCGAGCGGCATCTGCCAGTTCGGCGCCGGGTTCGCCGTCGATCGCCTCGGTGCCCGCCCCGTGCTGCTGGCGGGGCTCTCGCTGCTTGCAGGCGGCGTCCTGCTGGCCGGGATGGTCCCCGGCTTTTTCTGGTTGTTTCCGCTCGCTGCCATCATGGGGATTGGCAACGGTGTATTCCACCCCGCGGACTTCGCCGTCCTCAACGCGAACGTCGAGGCACGAAGGCTTGGTCACGCCTACAGCACGCACGGCATCGGCGGCAGCCTGGGCTACGCGCTCGCGCCGGTGGCGAGCTTCGGACTGGCCAGCGCTTTTGGCTGGCGTAGTGCCTTGATGATCCTCGGCGCTGCCGGACTGGTCGCGATGGCGCTGCTCGCAACGCAGCGAAGCGCGATGACCAGCCGTGCACACGATCCCTCGGCACCCAAGCACACCCTGGCCAACAGCATCGAGCTTTTCCGCCAGCCGGCGATCCTCCTGTGCTTCGCATACTTCTGTGCCGTGACGATCGCGGGAGTCGGCATCCAGACCTTTATCGGCACGAGCCTCCATGCGGCGTACGATGTCGCGCTCGCCGTCGCCACATCGGCGCTGACCGTGTACCTGCTCTGCGCCGCAGGCAGGCATTCTCTTCGGCGGATTTCTCGCGTCGCACACGCAACGTCACGATCGGGTGGCGGCGACAGGTCTCGCCACCGGAGCCGCGCTGATGCTGTTGCTCGCACTCGTGCCCAGCGTCGCACTCTGGGCGATTCCGCTGCTTGCCGTCACGGGCTTTGCGCTCGGGGCTACCGGTCCGTCGCGCGACATGATCGTGCGCAAGGCGACGCCGCCCGGGGCTTCGGGACGGGTGTACGGCTTCGTGTACTCCGGGCTCGACCTCGGCGCCACGCTGGCGCCAGTCTCGATCGGCGTCCTGCTTGATCACGATGCGCCGCGCATGGTGTTCGTCGCGATTGCCGTAGCGCTCCTGCTTGCGATGAGCACCGTCATCCAGGTACGGCGCCAGCCGCGGGTCCGCGCGACCGGCGCGCATGCGGCGGACTGAGCGGCGCTAACCATCTTTTCAATCTGACAGAAACGGTTCTGCATGGATCTTGGCATCGCCGGGCGAAAGGCGCTGGTCTGCGCCGCAAGCAAGGGATTGGGCCGCGGTTGCGCTGAAGCGCTGGCCCGCGAGGGCGTCGCCGTGACGATCCTGGCGCGCACCGAAAGCGATGTGCGCAAGGCGGCTGACGAAATCGGTATTGCGACCGGGCAGCGCGTCGGCTGGCTCGCGTGCGACATCACCACGCCGCATGGGCGGGATGCCGCGCTCGCCGCGTGCCCGGAACCGGACATCCTGATCAACAACGCGGGCGGTCCGCCGCCGGGCGATTTTCGCGACTGGGATCGCGACGCGTGGATTCGTGCGCTCGATGCCAACATGCTGACGCCCATCGAGCTCATCAAGGCGACCGTCGACGGCATGATCGCGCGGCGCTTCGGGCGCATCGTCAACATCACATCGTCGTCGGTCAAGGCGCCCATCGATATTCTCGGACTCTCCAACGGCGCGCGCAGCGGGCTCACCGGGTTCGTCGCCGGGGTTGCGCGCAAGGTCGCGAGGCACAACGTGACGATCAACAACCTGCTGCCCGGTTCGATCGATACCGATCGACTCAAGCAGGCAATGGCAGGCCGCGCCAAGTCCGGCGGCAAGACCCTGGACGAGGTGCGTCAGGTGGCGATGGACGCGATACCGACCGGTCGGTTTGGCAACGCCGCCGAGTTCGGCTCGGTCTGTGCATTCATCTGCAGCGTGCACGCGTCGTATCTGGTCGGACAGAACATTCTTCTCGACGGCGGAGCGTATCCCGGCACGTATTGAGTGCGTGTGCGCATTGTCGCGCCTTCTGCCCGCTATTTACCGGAGTGGCAAGTGATCGACCTTTACTACTGGACGACTCCAAACGGTCACAAGCTGACCATGTTTCTCGAGGAAACGGGTCTCCCGTACACGATCCATCCGATCAACATCGGGAAGGGCGAACAGTTTCGTCCCGAGTTCCTGAAAATCTCACCGAACAACCGCATTCCCGCGATCGTCGATCGAGCGCCGGCCGACGGCGGCGCGCCGATCGGGATGTTCGAATCAGGCGCGATCCTGCTCTATCTCGCCGACAAGATCGCGCGCTTGATTCCAGCGCAATTGCGCGCGCGCCTCGACTGCGTGCAATGGGTCTTCTGGCAGATGGCAAACCTCGGCCCGATGGCAGGACAGAACCATCACTTCGGCCTCTACGCACCCGAGAAACTGCCCTACGCGATCGACCGATACGTCAAGGAGACGGGGAGGTTGTACGCGGTGCTCAACCGGCGACTCGCGGATCGTGAATTCATCGCCGGCGACTATTCGATCGCCGACATCGCGAGCTACCCGTGGGTGCTGCCCGATCGGCAAAGCCAGAACATGGACGACTTTCCGCACCTCAAGCGGTGGAAGGAGGCGATCAAGGCGCGCCCCGCCACCGTGCGGGCGTACGAGAAGGCGAAACAGATCAATCCTGCAGCGGGCGGCATCCGCACGGAAGCGGAGAGAAAAATCCTGTTTGGCCAAACCAAGGACGTGGTGAAGTGATGTTGACGGTCGTCGCCCCGGCGTAGGCCGGGGCCCAATTTGCACGGCATTGAGTTACTGATCTTGGATCCCGGCCTTCGCCGGGATGACCTAACAGGCGTTGGCGTTCAAGGCGCGGCAAGCGCCATCCACCCGTCCTTCGGGATGCGACCGATAACGACAAATTCACCGTTGGCCAGCGGTCGGATCACCGCCGCTTCACCCTCGGCCAGATACGGCGGACCGACCACGGCGACGAACGGGTTGCCATGGCTGACGATGACCAGATCGACGCCGGGAGGTGGCGTCGTCGACAGCAGCTTGCGTAACGCTGCATAGCGCTCCGCGGATTCGGGTTGGGCTGGCCCGCCGCGCACCGCAGTCGACGCGGTTGCTTGCCCGAAGATCAGTCGCGCAGTTTCCATCGTGCGACAGAACGGACTGGCGAGGACCTCGCCGACCGGGATGGCCAGCCGCTTGATTGCCTCGCCGATGGCCTTTGCCTCGCTGCGTCCGCGATCGGTAAGGTTGCGCTGGCTTGCGCAATTCTCGTATCCGGTCATCTGCTCGTCGTTCTGGCCGAAGTCGGTCGACGTATGACGAAAGTAGAGAATCAGTCCGCCCGCGCGCAGCGCCGCAAGCAATGCCGGGCCGGCAAGCGTGCCCGATGTTGATTCCGCCGCGCGCGCGGGCGTTGCGACCAGGCCGATCGCCCAGACCAGCAACAGACATCGCGCCAGGTTGATGAGCGGCGTAGCGCGCATGAATTCGATCGGACCGCGGTGGGCCATTGCGACGTGCGCCAGCGAATGGGTTCGCGACTACACGGTCTCGATGCGAGTGGCGCTCGCCGGCGGCATCGCGCACGGATCGTCGTCGAAGGCGATATCGCCGTCGGCCTGCGGCGCGCCGGTCGTGCGAATCGCGGGGAAATCCTGCAGCGCACGGTCGAGCAGATGCGTGCCGACCACATTCCCCATCGCGTTGAATATCGACTCGATGCGGCCGGGATATTTCCTTTCCCACTCGCGCAGCATTTCGCCGACCTGTCGGCGTTGCAGGTTTTCCTGCGAGCCGCACAGGTTGCACGGAATGATCGGAAACGCCTGTGCCGCGGCGTAACGCGCGAGATCGCGCTCCCGCACATAGGCCAGCGGCCGGATGACGATATGCTTGCCGTCGTCGGACACGAGCTTCGGCGGCATGGTCTTGAGCTTGCCGCCAAAGAACAGGTTGAGAAAGAACGTCGCCAGGATGTCGTCGCGGTGATGCCCCAGCGCGATCTTGGTCGCACCGAGTTCGCCGGCAACGCGATAGAGCACGCCGCGACGCAGCCGCGAGCATAGCGAGCACATGGTCCCGCCCTCGGGAATCACGCGCTTCACGACGCTGTAGGTGTCCTGTTCCTCGATGCGATACGAGACGCCGCGACCGGCCAGGTAAGCCGGCAGGATATCGGCCGGAAAATCGGGCTGCTTCTGGTCGAGGTTGACCGCAACGATCTCGAACGGGACGGGTGCGCGTGCCTGGAGAGACAGCAGAATGTCGAGCAGCCCGTAGCTGTCCTTGCCCCCGGAGACACAGACCATCACCCGGTCGCCGGCCTCGATCATCGCGAAATCGGCGATGGCCTGGCCGACCTGGCGCCGCAGGCGCTTGCGCAGCTTGTTGGTTTCGAACTCGGCCCGATGCGCGTCGCGCGCAGTGGGCGCGGGTGCCAGCGCAACGATGCTTGTCATCGGCAACAGGGGACTATGTCGCCGCCGCCGGCGCGGTCTTCTTGGCCGCGAGCGCGAGGGCGATGCGCGCAACGCCGCAGGTGATGATCTGGAATCCGACGAGGTAGCCGATCAGCACGAGCGAGCCGTACGGCCAGCCAACCGCGATCAGGACCGCGAACAGTACCGATATGAGCCCGTTGGCGAGCAACCAGCCCCAACCGGCACGCGGCTTCAGGTGCATCGCCAGCATGATCTCGACGACGCCCGACGCGACCATGAACGCGCCCACGAACAGCGCCAGCGTCTTGGCACCGACAACCGGATTGGACACGAGCAGGAAACCAAGGCCGAGGTAGACGACGCCCATCGCGATGCGCCAGCCGAAGTCGGGCTCGGCGCGCGTGCGAATGGCGACGACGATTGCAATGACGCCGGCAACCAGCGCAAACCAGCCGATGTACAGCGCCAGCGTGATGCTGGCGAGGACCGGGGACAGCAGCGCGATGACGCCCGCGATGACAAGCAGGACGCCGAGCGCCAGCGACCAGCCTGGGGAAAGCGTAGGAAAAGGGTCCGCGGAAGTGGTCATGGTGATCGTCCTGTCGAAGCAGGTAACTCCCTGCGTGGACCTGAATTTTAGCATGGCGGCCCTGGCGGCCGGCCCGATGCCCGACACGTCGCCCGCGCTGCCGTGTGCCTGTCCGGACGTAGGCGGCGCTGCGGCAGAGCCCCTACAATAGCGGCTGTCGGCGGGGAGCCGACGCTAGGGGAGGTCAATGCAGACGCTTTTGGTAGCGAATCCGAAGGGCGGCAGCGGCAAGACGACGCTGGCGACCAATATCGCGGGCTGGCTGGCGGGGCGCAAGCAGCGTGTGGTGCTCGCCGACTTCGATGCGCTGCGCTCAGCGACGGAATGGCTCGAGCGACGACCGCCCTTGTTTCCCGCGGTCTCGAGCTGGACGCCGACGGCGGGCAAGGACGAGCTGCGCGATCGCAATCCGCATTGGCTCATCATGGATACGCCGGCGGGTTTGCACGGCGACGCGTTGCGCGACGCGATGCGCCGTGCCGACATGCTGCTGGTGCCGGTGTCGCCGAGCGCGTTCGACATGGCGGCAACCAAGCACTTCCTGGACCAGATCAGCGAATACAAGACGGTCAAGCAGGGCGATATCGCGATCGGCCTCGTGGCGATGCGCGTCGATCCGCGCACGCACAGCGCAGGCGAACTCGAGGAGTTCCTGAAGGCGTTCGACTTTCCCCTGGTGACGCATCTTCGCCAGACGCAAGTGTACGTGCACTGCGCCCGCGATGGCCTGACGGTGTTCGACCTGCCACGCTCGCGTGGTGAACAGGACTGGGAGCAATGGCGGCCCCTGACTCGCTGGATCGCCAAGCAGAGTCCTGTCAAGACGGCATGATCACCAGGAGACAGTCATGAACCGAGGTTTTAGGGCCATCTCATTCGTCGTTGCACTGCTCGGCACGTTGTTGTCGGGTGCTGCGTCGACCGCATTGGCACAGGACAAGTTCGACAAACCCGTGCGCATCCTGGTCGGGTTTCCCGCCGGCGGCACCGCGGACCTGATCGCACGTGTCGTTGCCGACAAGCTCAAGGACAGCCTCGGTGTGCCCGTCATCGTCGACAACCGCCCCGGTGCCATCGGTCGGATTGCCGCCGAGGCCGTGAAGACCGCCGCGCCAGACGGCACGACCATCATGGTGATGCCGATCGGGCCGATGGCGGTCGTGCCCCACAGCACGAAGAACCTGAACTACGATCCACTGAAGGATTTCACGCCGATCGCGCTCGGGGCCACGTTCCAGTTCGCGATCGCGGCGGGTCCGGAAAGCGGCGCGAAGAACTGGCAGGAATTCGCGGCCTGGGTCAAGGCGAACCCGGACAAAGCGGCCTTCGCGACCTCCGGTGCCGGCAGCCTGCCGCACTTTTTCGGTCTGCTGCTTTCCACCGAACTCGGTGTCCCGATGCTGCACGTCGCGTACAAGGGGTCGGCGGCGTACGTCAACGATCTGATCGGCGGTCAGGTTCCGGCCGCCATCGACGCGATGGCCGATCTTACGGAGCTGCATCGCAGCGGCAAGATCCGCATGCTTGCCGTGTCGGGCGCCAAGCGCTCGACGGCCTTGCCCGAGGTGCCCACGTTCAAGGAACTCGGCCTGACGGGTGTCGAAGCGACCGGCTGGTTCGGATTCTTCGGACCCGCGAACATGCCGAAGCCCATCGTCGATGCGCTGAACCGCGGCATCAACAAGGCGCTGCAGTCGCCGGACCTCGTCGAGAAGCTGTCGAAGATCGGCATGGATCCGGCCACCAGCACGCCGGACGAATTCTCGAGAATCGTCGGACTGGACTACGCGAAGTGGGGTCCCGTGGTCAAGGCTTCGGGCTTTACGACCGAATAGCGACGGGCGACGTTTGTTGTCTCAGTACCTGGCGCGGCGGCGTTCCTGCAGCGCCAGCAGCAGGCCGCTTGCGACGATCACCGTCATGCCTACGGCGGACCAGCGATCCGGCAGCTGATCGAATATCAAATAGCCGTACAGCGTGGCCCAGATCATCTGCAAGTACGAGAACGGCGTCAGCAGCGAAGGCTGCGTGTTCTGCAACGCGCTGACGATCAGCCAGTGACCGAGCCCGGCGAACAGCCCGAGCGCTAGAAACAGTCCGTCCCGCGATGTGAGGGTCATGGCGGGCAATTCCCACGGCAGCGCCAGCGATAACCCCACGGTCCCGACGAGTGCGCTGTAGAACAACGTGGTGTGCATGTTTTCATCGATCAACTTGCGCGTGAGCAGGTAGTACAGCGCATTGAACAGCGCCGCAATCACGAGCAGTACCGCCGCCGGGTGGAAGACGGCCGAGCCGGGGCGCACCAGGATCAGGATGCCGCAGAAACCGGTGGCCGTCGCGATCCAGCGCGCGAGGTTGGGACGTTCGCCGAGGAGCGGTCCCGACAGAACGACGACGAAGATGGGCGCGAGGAAGGTGATCGCGGAACCCTCGGCGAGGGGCAGGTAGCGGAGCGCGGCGAAAAAGCACGCCGTGGCGCCGAGCAGCAGCGCCGAGCGCAGCAGCTGCAATCCGAGTCGCTGCGTACGCCAGAAGCCGTGTCCCGCATGGCGCCACGCGAACGGCGTCACGACGAGCATCTGCCCGGCGTAGCGCGCCCATACGACGAGGAACAACGCATGATCGCGGACGAGATACTTGGCCGTGGCGTCGAGCGACGAGAGACAGAACCCCGCGACCAGGAATGTCGTCAATGCGCGGGCGAAAGCGTGCTCCGCCGCGCGCGACGGGGGATTGCTCACTCGCTCTCCGTCCCCGCCGTCCTCATCCGGCGAGGAGGAGTGGCTGCGCGTCGCCGACGGCTCACGCCGCCAGCAACTCGCGCAGTTTGCCCTCACCCCGGCCCCTCTCCCGCTGACGCGGGCGAGGGGAGGTAAGTGGCTTGCTGCAGGCATCAGGCCGCCAGCAGCTCGCGCAGAACAAATGGCAGAATGCCGCCGTTGAGGTAGTAGTCGACTTCGATGGGGGTGTCGATCCGCAACAGCACCTCGACCGTTTGCACCGAGCCGTCCGCGCGTCGAATGGTCAGCGTCACATCCATCTGCGGACGGATGCCACCCTCGAGCCCGGTGACGTCGAACGCCTCGTCACCCTTGATACCGAGCGACGCAATGCTGTCCGTGCCCTTGAACTGGCACGGCAGCACGCCCATGCCCACGAGGTTGGAGCGGTGGATGCGCTCGAAGCTCCGCGCGATGACTGCCTTGACGCCGAGCAACTGGGTGCCCTTCGCAGCCCAGTCGCGCGAAGAGCCTGTGCCATATTCTTCGCCGGCGAAGATCACGGTCGGCGTGCCCCGCGCGATATACGCCATTGCCGCGTCGTAAATCGGCAGCTGCACCTTTTCCGGCTGCATGAGCGTAACACCACCCTCGATGCGCGAGCCGTCCGCCTTTGGCGGAAGCATGAGGTTCTTGATGCGCACGTTGGCGAAGGTGCCGCGCATCATCACTTCATGGTTGCCGCGGCGGCTGCCGTAGCTGTTGAAGTCGGGGACGCCGACATCGTGCTCGAGCAGGTAGATGCCTGCCGGCGATGTCGGCTTGATCGAGCCGGCGGGACTGATGTGGTCGGTCGTGACCGAATCACCGAAAATGCCGAGCGCCCTCGCGTTGCGGATCACGGGGATCGCCCCGAGCTGCATCTTGAAGTCCTTGAAGAATGGCGGCTCTGCGATGTACGTGGACTTGTCCCAGATGTAGACCTGACCCGTCGACGTCGGGATGGCGTTCCACAACGGGTTGTCCTTGGTGAAGTCACCGTAGAGGCGGCGGTAGGTTGCGGGATCGGTCGCGTACTGCATCACCGCGCCGATCTCCTCGGTCGAGGGCCAGATGTCACGCAGGAATACCGGCTTGCCGTCGCTGCCCGTGCCAAGCGGCTCGGTGGTCATGTCGATGTTCGCGCGACCGGCAATCGCATAGGCGACGACGAGCGGCGGCGAGGCAAGGAAATTCGCCTTGATGTTCGGATGGATGCGCGCTTCGAAGTTGCGGTTGCCCGAGAGCACTGCGGCACATACGAGATCGTTCTGGGTGATCACTTCCTCGATCGACGGATCGAGGGGCCCGGCGTTGCCGATGCACGTCGTGCAGCCGTAGCCGGCAAGAAAGAAGTTCAGCTTCTCCAGCTCAGTGAGGAGGCCGGCCTTTGTCAGATACTCGGTGACCACGCGCGACCCGGGTGCGAGCGATGTCTTGACGTGATGCTTGACCTTCAGTCCCTTGGCAGCCGCTTTCTTTGCGAGCAATCCCGCCGCGAGCAGCACGCCGGGATTCGACGTGTTCGTGCACGAAGTGATCGCGGCGATCAGCACGTCGCCATTGCCGATTTCGACATTCGGCAGCTTCGTCGGATAACGCTTGCCGAGCTTGTCCGCTGGCTGGTTGAAGCCGTTGTCCGCGGTCGGCTTCGAGAACAGCGTGTTGAACGATTCCTTCATCTTGCCCAGATCGATGCGATCCTGCGGCCGCTTCGGACCTGCGAGGCTGGCGACGACGGTGCTCAAATCAAGCTCGACCGTCTGCGAATAGTCGATCGCGCCGGCTGCGGGAATTCCAAACATTTCCTGCGCGCGATAGTACGCTTCGAAGGCTTCGATTTCGGCAGCGGTGCGTCCGGTCTTGATGAGGTAGTCGACGGTCTTGTCGTCGATGCCGAAGAAGCCCATGGTCGCGCCATATTCGGGCGCCATATTGCCGAGGGTGGCACGATCAGGCACGGCCAGCGAGGCCGCGCCCGCACCGAAGAACTCCACGAACTTGCCGACCACCTTGGCCTTGCGCAGCATCTCGGTGACGGTCAGCACCAGGTCGGTCGCGGTCACGCCTTCGTTGAGGCGTCCCTTGAGGTGCACACCGACGACGTCGGGCGTGAGGAAATACACGGGCTGACCCAGCATGCCGGCTTCGGCTTCGATCCCGCCCACGCCCCACGCGACGACGCCGATGCCGTTGACCATGGTCGTGTGCGAATCCGTGCCGACCAGCGAATCCGGATAGTAGACGCCATCCTTGCGATGCACCCCGCGCGCGAGGTATTCGAGATTGACCTGATGCACGATGCCGATGCCGGGCGGCACGACCTTGAAGGTGTCGAACGCCTGCATTCCCCATTTCATGAACTTGTAGCGCTCGGCATTGCGTGCGAACTCGATCTTCATGTTGAGATCGAGCGCATCGCGCGTGCCGTAGTGGTCGACCTGCACGGAGTGATCGACGACGAGATCGACCGGAACCAGGGGCTCGATCACCTTGGGATTCTTGCCCATGCGCTCGGCCACACCGCGCATCGCGGCGAGGTCGCACAGCAAGGGCACGCCGGTGAAGTCCTGCAGGACCACGCGAGCGACGACAAACGGAATCTCATCGGTGCGCGAGGCCTTGGGCGCCCAGCCGGCGAGCTGCCGAATGTGCTCCTCCGTCACCTTCTTGCCGTCGCAATTGCGCAGCACGCTCTCGAGCACGATGCGAATCGACACGGGCAGACGCGAGATCTTGCCCATGCCTGCCTTCTCGAGCGCGGGCAGCGAATAGTAGTGGCCGGTCGTCCCGGAAGCGGTGGTGAACTGTTGCCGTGAACCGAACAGGTTGTGACCCATTTCGTTGCCTTTCGTCGTTGGTCGAGCTGCCAGCCTCCGTTTGCGCCACCGGCCGCGCGTTGTGTGGCGCCGCTTATTGCTTCTTGCCGCCCATCATCTGCTTGATGTTGACGGTCTGTCCGGTTTCGAGCGTCACGTCACCCGGCTGCTGCCCGGGTTTGCACGCGCTGACCCACCGGGCGTCGATCGACGTCTTCATTTCCTTCGTGCCGGCCATCGGCGGGTCGTAGCTGGCCGTGCCGTCCATGTGATAGGACGTGTTGCCGTTGAAGGTCATGACCGACGAGGTCTTCATCGTCGTCTGCCCAAGCTGGCAGGTAGCGTTCATGATCATCTTGTTGCCTTCGAACTTGCGATCGTTCTGGGAGCACATCTCCTTGGTGGCGCCCATGCCGAATTCGCGCATCTGTGCCTGCACCGATTCGTCGAGGCACATCGTCGTCAGGCTCTTCCGCTCAGGCTGGTGGCTCGTGGAGCGCGACACTTCCCACAGGCCCGACTTGAGTACCGGAGGCTCCGCGGCCAGGACGCTGCAGGCGCAGGCGAGGCCGCAGAGCCCGACCATGCCGGAAAATCGCTGCGTTGGGTGCATGACTATCTCCTGAGGAACGAAAAATCAGATAACGAACAAGTCGACGAACTCGTGCACAGGAGTAGCTTGGAGCTTCGCAGCATCGAGCGCGAGGTCGAGGATCGCCCGTTGCTGCTTGGCCGGGAAACGCCGGGCCAGATTGGTCTTGAATTTTTCGACGAGCACCGGGATCCCTTCCTTGCGGCGCCGGCGGTGCCCGATGGGATATTCGACGACGACTTCCTTGAGCTTTCTTCCGTCCGCGAACTCGACGGTGATCGCATTGGCGATCGAGCGCTTGTCCGGATCGAGGTAGTCCTGGGAGAATTTCTTGTCCTCGACGCAGACCATCTTAGCCCGGAGGCGGTCGATACGGGGATCGTTGGCAATCGCGTCCTCGTAGTCCGGGGCCGTGAGGCGGCCAAACATGAGCGGCACGGCCACCATGTACTGGATGCAATGGTCGCGGTCGGCGGGATTGTTGAGGGGGCCCTGCTTGTCGATGATGCGAATCGCCGACTCGTGCGTCCGGATCGTGATCTTCTTGATCTCGTCGATCTTGTCCTTGACCTGCGGATGGAGCGTCATGGCGCACTCGACCGCGGTCTGTGCATGGAACTCTGCCGGAAAGCTGATCTTGAACAGCACGTTTTCCATGACGTAGCTGCCGTACGGGCGCTGGAACCTGAAGGCGTTGCCCTTGAACAGGACGTCGTAGAAACCCCACGTCTTGGCACTCAAGACCGACGGATAGCCCATCTCGCCCTTGCCGACCATCAACGCCAGGCGCACGGCACGCGACGTCGCATCGCCGGCGGCCCAGCTTTTGCGCGAGCCCGTGTTCGGCGAGTGGCGATAGGTGCGCAAGCTCTGGCCATCGACCCACGCCAACGAAACGGCATCGATGATCTCGTCGCGCGACAGCCCCAGCATCGCCGCGACCACAGCAGTCGACGCGACCTTGACCAGCACGACGTGGTCGAGCCCGACACGATTGAAGCTGTTCTCCAGCGCGATCACGCCCTGGATCTCGTGCGCCTTGATCATTGCGACGAGCACATCCTTCATGGTGAGCGGGGGCTGGCCCGCGGCGACCGCGGTACGGGACAGCCAGTCGGCGGTGGCGAGGATGCCGCCGAGATTGTCCGAGGGGTGGCCCCATTCCGCCGCGAGCCAGGTGTCGTTGAAGTCGAGCCAGCGGATCATCGCCCCGATGTTGAACGCGGCCTGCACGGGATCGAGCTGGAATTGCGTGCCTGGAACCTTGGCGCCGTGCGGTACAACCGTGCCGGGGACAATCGGTCCCAGGAGCTTGGTGCACGCGGGATAGGAAAGTGCCTCGAGACCGCAGCCAAGCGTATCGATCAGGCAGTTGCGCGCGGTGTCGTATGCCTCCTTGCTCGTGATCTTGTAGCTCGCCGCGTAATCGGCGATGTCGACAAGAACCTTGTCAGGCTTGGGGCGGATGTTCGAGATGGCTGCGGACATGGATCCACTGAGACGAAGGTTATTCCGGCGCCTTGGCGATATTGTAGCCGGCGATGCGCCATTCGCCGTCCGCTTCCTTGGTGACGACGAGCGTTTCCGTCGCGAGAGGCGCATTCGCGAATTTGGTGAGATAGAGGATGGTTACGTATTCCCCGGTGAGTGGCGCACCGCGAACCGTCGTCGAGAATTCCGCGGACTTGAGTTCGCGCATGGTGGTCTTGCCGACCTTGCCACGGATCGCGTTGAGATCGACGACCCAGTCGGTTTCGCTGACGCCCGTCTTGATTACCTGGGCGGTGTTTTTCCAGCTGTCAGCGAGGTTTCCGGCGTCGACGATGGCAAGCCAGTGATTCGTCGCTTCGGTCGCCGCAGTCACCGCATCCTGATCGACGACATCGCCGATGGCACGACCGGTTGCCGCGGGACTGACGATCGACGGCTGCGCCGGCGTGGGCAGCGCCTGCGCGTGGAGATTTACCATCGCGCTGAAGAGCAGGGAAAGGGAGGGCGCAACGATGAGCGTGTTCATGACGGTGTCTCCTTTACGGTCGTTGGGCCAGCGGCAGGAACTTCTTGTCCTCCGGGCCGATGTAGTTTGCGCTCGGGCGAATGATCTTGCCGTCGCTGCGTTGCTCGATGACGTGCGCGGCCCAACCTGACGTCCGCGAGATCACGAACAACGGTGTGAACATCTCGGTGGGCACGCCCATCATGTGATAGCTGACCGCCGAATACCAGTCGAGGTTCGCGAACATTTTCTTCGCGTCGTGCATTACCGTTTCGAGGCGTTCGGCGATGTCGAACATGCGCAGGTTTTTGGCGTCCTGCGACAGTTTGCGGGCGACGTCCTTGATGATGCGGTTGCGCGGATCGGCGATCGTGTAGACGGGATGGCCGAAACCGATGATCACTTCCTTGGCTTCGACGCGTCGGCGGATATCGGCTTCCGCCTCGTCCGGCGTGTCGTAGCGCTTCTGGATCTCGAACGAGACTTCGTTCGCGCCACCATGCTTGGGTCCGCGCAGCGCGCCGATCGCGCCGGTGATCGCGGAATACATGTCGGAGCCCGTGCCGGCGATGACGCGCGCCGCGAACGTCGACGCGTTGAATTCATGTTCGGCGTAGAGGTTGAGCGACGTGTGCATCGCGCGCACCCACGATGGCGGCGGGGACTTGCCGTGCAGCAACCGCAGGAAGTGGCCGCCGATGGAGTCGTCGTCGGTTTCCACGTCGATGCGTTTGCCGTTGCGCGACCAGTGTTGCCAGTAGAGCAGCATCGAGCCGAGGCTTGCCAGCAGCCGGTCGGCGATGTCGCGGGCGCCGGCCGCATCGTGCGCTTCCCGCTCGGGTAGTGCGGTGCCGAGCACGGACACTGCCGTGCGCATCACGTCCATCGGATGCGCCGCCGCCGGAATCTGCTCCAGCGTGGCCATCACGCTCGCCGGAATGCCGCGCAGCGATTTCAGTTTTGTCTTGTAGGCGGCCAGTTCGGCGGCGCCCGGCAGCTTGCCGTGCACGAGCAAATAGGCGATTTCCTCGAACTCGCAGGTTTCGGCGATGTCGAGGATGTCGTAGCCGCGATAGTGCAGATCGTTGCCGGTGCGGCCGACGGTGCACAGTGCCGTATTGCCCGCCGTCACGCCGGAGAGCGCGACCGATTTCTTTGCCTTGACTGGCGCAGCAGTAACTTCACTCATATTGTCGATATCTTGTCGGGTCTATTGCCGCAGGCGCGAGCCTACTCGCGTGCCCTGGCGAACAGCGCGTCGAGCTTCGTTTCGTATGCGTGATAACCGAGGTACTCGTAGAGGTCGGCGCGGGTCTGCATGCCTTCGACGGCGGCCCGTTGCGTGCCGTCGTGACGCAGGGTCTGGTACACGTTCAGCGCGGCCTTGTTCATCGCCCGGAAGGCGGAGAGCGGATACAGCGCGATTGCCACGCCGGCGCTGCGCAATTCGTCGACGGTGAAAAGAGGCGTTGCCCCGAACTCGGTGATGTTCGCCAGTACAGGCACGTTCACCGCATCGACGAAACGCCGGTACATCGCCAGCTCGGTCATCGCTTCGGGAAAAATCATGTCGGCGCCGGCTTCGACGCAGGCGCGGGCGCGATCGATCGCCGCGTCCATGCCCTCGACGGCCAGCGCATCCGTGCGCGCCATGACGACGAAATCCGGGTCGCTGCGGGCGTCGACCGCCGCTTTCACGCGATCGACCATCTCCTGTTTGGTAACCAGTTCCTTGTTCGGACGGTGGCCGCAGCGCTTGGCGCCAACCTGGTCCTCGATGTGCATCGCGCCGGCGCCAAATTTGATCAGCGACTTGACGGTTCGCGCCACGTTGAACGCGCTGGCGCCGAAGCCGGTGTCGACATCGACCAGCAGCGGCAGAGAGCAGACGTCCGTGATCCTGCGCACATCCGTCAGGACGTCGTCGAGCGTCGAGATACCGAGGTCCGGGATGCCCAGCGATCCGGCGGCGACACCGCCCCCGGAGAGATAGATTGCCTTGAAGCCGGATTTTTCCGCGAGGATCGCGTGGTAGGCGCAGATCGCGCCCGGCACCTGCAGGGGCTGCTCCGCGCGAATCGCAGCGCGGAACCGTGCACCGGGGGAGGACATCGTCATCGTGTGACCTGTGGCCGCGTCAGCCCAAAAGCGATGCTACGCCGGCGCGCTCTTCCTCGAGTTCCTTGAGCGTGAGGTCCATCTTCTCGCGCGAGAATTCGTCGATCGGCAAGTCGGTAATGCGCGTGTATTCGCCGTTGGCCGTGGTGACGGGTACGCCGTACATCACGTCGACCGGAATCCCATAGCTGCCGTCGGATGGGACGCCCATCGTGACCCACTTGCCATTGCTGCCGAGCAGCCAATCGTGGATGTGATCGACCGCGGCATTGGCGGCGGAGGCGGCCGACGACAATCCGCGCGCCTCGATGATGGCGGCGCCGCGCTTGCCGACGGTGGGCAGGAAGACGGTGCGGTTCCAGTTTTCGTCGTTGATGAGCGCCTTCAGCGAAGCGCCGTCGGCCGTGGCGAAGCGATAGTCCGGATACATGGTGGGGGAGTGATTGCCCCAGACGATGAGCTTCTCGATCGAGCCGACGGGCTTGCCCGACTTCGCGGCCAGCTGCGAAAGCGCGCGATTGTGGTCGAGGCGGAGCATCGCCGTGAAGTTCTTCTTCGGCAGGCTCGGCGCCGACTTCATGGCGATATAGGCATTGGTGTTGGCGGGATTGCCCACGACGAGCACCTTCACGCCGCGGCTGGCGACGGCGTCGAGCGCCTTCCCCTGCTCGGTGAATATCTTCGCGTTCTCCAGCAAGAGGTCCTTGCGCTCCATCCCGGGGCCGCGCGGGCGGGCGCCGACGAGCATGGCAACGTCGACGTCCTTGAACGCCACCTTGGGGTCCGCGGTGCCGCTCATGCCGGCGAGCAAGGGAAATGCGCAGTCCTCGAGCTCCATCATGACGCCCTTGAGGGCGGCTTGCGCCTTGTCGATCGGCAGCTCCAGCAGCTGCAGCTGCACGGGCTGGTCGCGGCCCAGCATTTCGCCGCTGGCAATCCGGAAGAGCAGGCTGTAACCGATCTGACCGGCAGCGCCGGTGATTGCTACGCGGACGGGCTTTTTCATCGACGGCTCCAAGACGACGTGGTTGCGCGAGGCGGGGCGCGGGGCGCGCGCCGGGGAAGGGGCGCTGCAGCCGCATCTTATCGTCCATGTGCACGCAGTGTCAACCAACTCTTATAGAAGATATATGATATAAGATGCACGCATCGGCGGAACCCACTGCGGGCGGCCGTGCTTGCCGGAGCCCATCATGCCCAGCGCCCAATCCCATACTTCGCCGGTGACGGCATTCCGGCCCCTGTACCTTCAGGTCAGGGGATTGCTCGTTGCGAGCCTGGAGGCGGGCGAATGGCGCCCTGGGGAAGCAATTCCAAGCGAAGGCGAGCTGGCTGCCCGCTTTGGCGTGTCCCAGGGAACCGCGCGCAAGGCAATCGATGCGCTGGCCGCGGACAATCTGGTCGTGCGGCGCCAGGGCAAGGGCACCTTCGTTGCCACGCACACCGAGGAAAAAGCCTCGATGTTCCGCTTCCTGCGGATCCGCCGGAGTGACGGTCAGGACGAATACCCGGCAAGCCGGATCATCGATCTCAAGCGAGGCAAGGTGTCGGCGGAGATCGCGAGACAATTGGAGATCCGTGTCGGCAGTGCGGTCATCGTGTTGCGCCGGGTGCTGGAATTCTCCGGCGAGCCAGTCGTGCTCGACGAGATCGTCCTGCCCGCAGCCCTGTTCCGCGGCTTGACCAAGGCGAAGCTCGACGCTTACCGGGGCTCGATCTACAGCTTCTTCGAAACCCAGTTCGGTGTGCGGACGTTGCGGGCGCAGGAAAGGCTTGGAGCGATCGTCGCGGATGCGCCGACCTCGGCTATTCTCGCAGTCCGGCCCGGCGAGCCGCTGCTGTCCGTCGAACGCGTGACCTTCACGTACGGCAATCGGCCGGTCGAATGGCGCCGCGGCCTCTGTACGACGCGTCGTCATCACTACGTCAACGAACTCGGTTGATGCGAGCCGGTGGCTATCCCGCGCGGTCGGTCGCGGGTGGCGACGAAGTCGCGAATGGCGGTATAATTTGAAAGCTGCAAGCACGTGCGGCGACTGCGACGCTTCTTCCGGTCGTCGCCGGTAAGCGGTAGGCGCGCGAATCGCGATGTGCGCTTGACATTGTCATTGGAGTGCTGCCGCGTGGGGAATGCAACCGCGGCAACCACGCGGCATTCCGGGTAGCAAGCTGTCGTTTCGGTCGCATTTCGTTTCCTTGGCGAACAACCTGTGATCAAGCAACGCCCGGTCTACCTGAACCTGACGCAGATCCGTCTGCCTCTGCCAGGTTTCGTATCCATCCTGCATCGGATCAGTGGTGCCGCCCTGTTTCTCGTCGGCATTCCGCTGGCACTCTACGGTTTGCAGGAAAGCCTGGCTTCCCCCGATGCTTTCGCGAGGCTGTCGACGATCTTTGCGCATCCGCTGGCGAAGCTGGTACTCATCGGGCTCATATGGGCCTATCTCCATCATTTTTGCGCAGGCATCCGCTTCCTCCTGCTCGATCTCGACCGTGGCATCCAGCTCAAGCAGGCACGCCAGTCGAGCGTCATCGTGCTGGTCGTGAGTCTCGCGCTGACGCTCATCATCGGGGCGCGGCTATGGTGAGACGCGCCATCGTCGGTGCCCACTATGGGTGGATGGACTTTCTCGCCCAACGGATTACCGCGGTGGTCATGGCGGTCTATACCCTGCTGGTGATCGCAATCATCCTGTATAGCGGTGGCATCGATTTCGCCGGGTGGCGGGCGCTGTTCTCCCATGTGGCTTTCCGCATCGCCACCTTGCTCTTCGCGTTGGCCGTGCTGTGGCACGCGTGGATCGGCATGCGCGACATCTGGATGGATTACATCAAGCCGACGGCGTTGCGCCTTACGCTCGAAGTCCTCACCGTGATCGGGCTGGTCGGCTACGTCGCGTGGGTGCTGCTGATCCTCTGGGGACGTACCGCATGAGTTCGACGGGCCACCCCCAATGAGCCTGCCCGTGCGCAAGTTCGATGCGATCGTCGTCGGCGCCGGTGGTGCCGGCATGCGCGCGTCGCTGCAACTTGCGGAAGCGGGCCTCTCGGTCGCGGTGCTCTCGAAGGTGTTTCCGACACGCTCGCACACCGTCGCGGCGCAGGGCGGCATCGGCGCGTCGCTCGGCAACATGGGCGAGGACAACTGGCTCTGGCACATGTACGACACCATCAAGGGTTCCGACTGGCTCGGTGACCAGGATGCGATCGAATACATGTGTCGCATGGCGCCGGAAGTGGTCTACGAGCTCGAACACTTCGGCATGCCGTTCGACCGCAATCCCGACGGCACGATCTACCAGCGTCCGTTCGGCGGGCATTCGGCCAATTTCGGCGAGAAGTCGATCCAGCGTGCGTGTGCATCCGCGGATCGCACCGGACACTCGATGCTGCACACGCTTTATCAGCGCAACGTGCGCTCGCGCACGCAGTTCTTCGTCGAATGGATGGCGCTCGACCTCATCCGCAACGTCGATGGGGACGTGCTCGGTGTCGCCGCGCTGGAAATGGAAACGGGCGAGGTCATGCTCCTGCAGGCCAAAGCGACGTTGTTCGCGACCGGCGGGGCAGGGCGGATCTTCGCGGCGAGCACCAACGCGTTCATCAACACCGGTGACGGCCTCGGCATGGCTGCGCGTGCCGGCATTCCGCTCGAAGACATGGAGTTCTGGCAGTTCCATCCCACGGGTGTTGCAGGTGCGGGTGTGCTCATCACCGAAGGCGTTCGTGGCGAGGGCGGCATCCTGCTCAACTGCAACGGCGAGCGATTCATGGAGCGCTACGCGCCCAACCTCAAGGACCTCGCCTCGCGCGACGTGGTGTCGCGCTCGATGGACCAGGAGATCAAGGAAGGCCGGGGCTGCGGTCCGCACAAGGACTACGTGATGCTGAAGCTCGATCACCTCGGTCCCGAGGTGATCAACAAGCGCCTGCCGTCGATTCGCGAGATCGCGATCAAGTTCGCCAACGTCGATCCGATCAAGGAACCGATTCCGGTGGTGCCGACCATCCATTACCAGATGGGCGGGATCCCGACCAATATCCACGGACAAGTTGTGGCGCCCTCGGGTGGCGATCCGAACGCCGTGGTCAACGGCCTCTACGCTGTCGGTGAGTGTGCATGCGTTTCGGTGCATGGGGCGAATCGCCTGGGCACCAATTCGCTGCTGGACCTGCTGGTTTTCGGCCGGGCGGCCGGCAATCACCTGGTCGACCAGCAGCTGCAGCGGCGCACGCACAAGGACCTCCCGCGCGACGCCGGGGACCTGTCGCTCGGTCGCCTGGCGCGCCTCGATACCGCGACCTCCGGCGAAGCGGTGTCCGACGTCGCCGCCGACCTGCGCAAGACGATGCAGGCGCACTGTGGCGTCTTCCGTAACCAGGAATTGCTCGACAGCGGCGTCACCAAGGTCATGGACCTCGAGCAGCGCGTGATGCGCACGGCGATCAAGGACAAGAGCAGGACCTTCAACACGGCGCGCGTCGAGGCTCTCGAACTCGACAACCTGATCGAGACGGCCAAGGCGACGATCGTCTCGGCCGCGGCGCGACACGAGTCGCGCGGCGCGCAGGCGCGCAGCGACTACCCCGAGCGCGACGATGCGCACTGGCTCAAGCACACGCTGTGGCAACGCGACGGGAATCGACTGAGCTACAAGCCGGTGCGGTTGACGCCGCTGACGGTCGAATCATTCCCGCCGAAGACGCGCACGTATTGAGGGCAGCGATGAAATTCCGCATTTACCGCTACGATCCGGATAAGGACGACAAGCCGCGCATGCAGGAGTACGACGTCGCGCTCGATCCGCACGACCGGATGCTGCTCGATGCGCTGGTGCGGCTCAAGGCGCAGGACGACACCTTGTCCTTTCGCCGGTCTTGTCGCGAGGGTGTCTGCGGTTCGGACGCGATGAACATCAACGGCAAGAACGGCCTGGCCTGCATCACCAACCTGAAAGAGATCAAGGAACCGGTCGAATTGCGGCCGCTGCCTGGGCTACCCGTCATTCGCGACCTGATCGTGGACATGAGCCAGTTCTTCAAGCAGTACCACTCGATCAAGCCGTATCTCGTCAACGACACGCCACCGCCGGAAAAGGAGCGCCTCCAGTCGCCCGCGGAGAACGAAGAACTCGACGGACTGTACGAATGCATTCTCTGCGCCTGCTGCTCGACGGCGTGCCCGTCGTTCTGGTGGAACCCGGACAAGTTCGTCGGTCCGGCCGGCTTGCTCGCTGCATACCGTTTCATCGCCGATTCGCGCGACCAGGCCACGAGCGAACGCCTCGACAATCTCGAGGATCCTTATCGCCTGTTTCGCTGCCATACCATCATGAATTGCGTCGACGTCTGTCCGAAAGGGCTCAATCCCACCCGGGCGATCGGAAAGATCCGCGAGCTCATGGTGAAACGCGCTGTCTAGAACCTAGCTCAAAATTGGCTGCACGATCCGATGACTTTGTCGTTTCCTCGCTCACCCCTCGCTGTACATCTATGTACTATCTCGGGGATCGCTGCGGGCCTTCGCGTCCTCGAATCGTTCGCCGGGATTTTGAGATAGGTTCAAGAGGATGGATGCAACGATGCTAAACCGCCTCCGCTGGCGTTGCCGGCGGGGCATGCTTGAAAACGATCTGATCCTGACGCGTTTCCTCGATGCCCGGGGGGACGCCATCACCGACCAGGAAGTCGCCGCGCTGGACGTCCTGCTGGAGATGAGTGACAACGAACTGTGGGATTTGCTGTCGGGCCGTGAAGAGCCCGCCGACGCCGCGGTTGCACCGCTGCTCGAGCGCTTGAAAGCCATCTGAGAAAGCGTGGAATGCGCGCAGTTGCGTGCGTTCCGATCACGATTGCCGCCTGGAGCATCACGCCATGACCGACCGCACCGCAACCCTGAGTTTCAGCGACGACTCGCCCGCCATCACTTTTCCCGTGCTTCCGGGAACCATCGGGCCCGAGGTGATCGACATCCGGCCGCTGTACGCCAAGACCGGCCGCTTCACCTACGATCCCGGGTTCATGTCGACGGCCGCGTGCGTCTCCAAGATCACGTACATCGATGGCGACAAGGGTGAATTGCTCTATCGCGGTTATCCGATCGAGCAGCTGGCGGTTCAGTGCGATTTCCTGGAGGTCTGCTACCTGCTGTTGAAAGGCGAGTTGCCCGACGCGACACAGAAGGCGGATTTCGTCGGCAACGTCACGCAGCACACGATGGTGCACGAGCAGATGAGCCAGTTTTTTCACGGTTTCCGCCGCGACTCGCATCCGATGGCGATGCTCGTCGGTGTCGTCGGCTCGCTGTCCGCGTTCTACCACGATTCGCTTGACATCACCGACGCGCACCACCGGCATGTCTCGGCCATCCGCCTGATCGCCAAGCTGCCGACGCTGGTGGCCATGTGCTACAAGTACACGATGGGGCAACCGTTCGTGTACCCGCGCAACGAACTCGGCTATACGGCCAACTTCATGCGCATGATGTTCTCGGTACCGTGCGAGGAGTACAAGATCAACGACGTGCTGGTCCGCGCCCTCGACCGTATTTTCATCCTGCACGCCGATCACGAACAGAACGCATCGACGTCGACCGTGCGCCTTTCCGGATCGTCCGGCGCCAATCCCTTCGCGTGCATCGCTGCAGGTATCGCGTGCCTGTGGGGTCCGGCGCACGGCGGCGCCAACGAGGCGGCGCTCAACATGCTCACGGAAATCGGCGACGTCTCCAAGATCCCGGATTTCATCAAGCGGGTGAAAGAGAAGAATTCCGGCGTCAAGCTGATGGGTTTCGGCCACCGTGTCTACAAGAACTACGACCCGCGCGCCAAGCTGATGCGCGAGACCTGCCACGAGGTTCTCGAAGCCTTGGGCCTGCATGACGATCCGCTGTTCAAGCTGGCGATGGCAATGGAAAAGATCGCCCTGGAAGACGATTATTTCGTGCAGCGCAAGCTCTATCCGAACGTCGACTTCTATTCCGGCATCGTGCAGCGCGCGCTGGGCATTCCGGTGAGCCTGTTCACGGCCATCTTCTCACTCGCGCGGACGGTCGGCTGGATCGCGCAATGGAACGAGATGATCTCGGACCCGGACCAGAAGATCGGACGACCCCGCCAGCTGTACACGGGTGCGGTGCGCCGCGATGTTCCGCCGATCGCAAACCGCTGAGCCTGGTGTCTTGATGCCGGCGCCTGCGCCCCAATCTGCGAGGTAACGCCATGTCTCTGATGCGCGAATACGAGCAGTCCAGCACGCTCTTCGGCGGCAATGCGCCGTTCATCGAGGAGCAGTACGAGAGCTATCTGTCGGATCCCGACGCAGTCAGCGCGGACTGGCGCACTTACTTCGACTCGCTGCGCGGCGGGGCGCACGACGTCGCGCATGCACCGGTGGTCGAGTCGTTCATCCAGCTCGCGAAGAGCCGCAAGCTGGCTGGCGGGATGGTCGACGCCCAGGCGATGCACAAGCAGGTGCTCGTGCTGCGGCTGATCAGCAAGTTCCGCACGCTCGGCATGTTCTATGCGGACCTGGATCCCCTGGGGCGTCAGGAAAGGCAGTACATCCCGGACCTCGACATCAAGACCTACGGATTCACCGAGGCCGACATGGACACCGAGTTCGACATCGGCTCGTTCAAGGGCGGCCCGGCGGGTTCGGACCGGATGCGCCTGCGGGACCTCATTGCCGCGCTGAACGAAACCTATTGCGGCACTTTCGGCGCCGAGTACATGTACATGTCGGACACGCCGCAAAAGCGCTTCATCCAGGACCGGCTCGAGCCGCTGCGCTCCCGTCCGAGTTACACACCGGAGTTTCGCCGCCATATTCTCGAGCGTCTGACCGCGGCCGAGACGCTCGAGCGCTATCTCGGCACCAAGTACGTCGGGCAGAAGCGCTTCTCCGGCGAGGGCGGCGACACCATGATCCCGATGCTCGACCACCTGATCCAGAAGGCCGGTGCGGCCGGCGTGCAGGAAATGGTGATCGGCATGGCGCATCGCGGGCGCCTCAATGTGCTCGTCAACACGCTCGGCAAGATGCCGGCCAACCTGTTCGCCGAGTTCGAAGGCAAGCAGGCCGCGGACCTGTCCGCCGGTGACGTGAAGTATCACCAAGGCTTTTCGTCCGACGTGGTAACGCCCGGCGGACCGATGCATTTGACGCTCGCGTTCAATCCGTCGCATCTGGAAATCGCCGATCCCGTCGTCGAAGGGTCGGTGCGCGCGCGGCAAGACCGGCGTCGCGACCCGACGTGCGACCAGGTCATGCCGGTGCTCATCCACGGGGACGCCGCGATCGCCGGGCAGGGGGTGGTGCAGGAAACGCTCAACCTCGCGCAGACGCGCGGCTATCGCACCGGCGGCACCATCCACATCGTCGTGAACAACCAGATCGGGTTCACGACGTCCGATCCCCGCGACACGCGTGGCACGCTGTATTGCACCGACGTTGCCAAGATGGTCGAGGCGCCGATCTTCCACGTCAACGGCGACGACCCCGAGGCGTGCCTGCTGGCGGTTGAAATGGCGATCGAATTTCGCCAGAAATACGACAAGGACGTGTTTATCGATCTCGTCTGTTTCCGCCGTCAGGGGCACAACGAGGCCGACGAGCCGATGATCACCCAGCCGCTGATGTACAAGAGCATCCATCAGCATCCCGGGACGCGCGCGCTGTACGCCGCACGGCTGGTCGAGGCGGGAATCGTCACTGCGCCAGAGGCCGAAGCGATGATCGAGACCTATCGCACGGCCATGGACAAGGGCTACCACACCAACACCACGATCCTCTCGAACTACAAGCCGCCCTTCGCGGTCGACTGGGGCCGTTTCGTCGGCAAGCACTGGACCGACGTCGCCGACACCAAGGTGCCGATGAAGCGCCTCAAGGCGCTGGCGCAGAAGGTCACGACAGTGCCCGAGAACTTCAAGCTCCATCCGCGCGTCGAGAAGGTCGTCGCAGATCGCCGGGCGATGGGTGAAGACGAGATCCCTCTGGACTGGGGCATGGGCGAGACGCTCGCCTATGCGACGCTCATCGACCAGGGCTTCGGCGTGCGCCTGTCCGGCCAGGACTCCGGGCGCGGCACGTTCTCGCACCGTCACGCCGTCCTGCACGACCAGAATCGCGAGAAATGGGACTCGGGCACGTGGGTGCCGTTGCAGCACATTCGCCCCGGCCAGCCCGACTTCGACGTGTTCGATTCGGTGCTGTCGGAGGCCGCGGTCGTCGGGTTCGAATATGGCTATTCGACCTCGGAGCCCAACAAGCTGGTGATCTGGGAAGCACAGTTCGGCGATTTTGCGAATGGCGCGCAGGTCGTGATCGACCAGTTCATTGCCGCGGGCGAGGTCAAGTGGGGGCGCGTATGCGGGTTGACGCTACTGCTGCCGCATGGCTACGAGGGGCAGGGTCCGGAGCATTCATCGGCACGACCCGAACGCTATTTGCAATTGTGCGCGGAGCACAACATGCAGGTCTGCGTGCCGACGACCCCGGCGCAGATTTATCATCTCCTTCGCCGCCAGATGGTGCGCGATTTCCGCAAGCCCCTGATCGTGATGAGCCCGAAGAGCCTGCTTCGGCACAAGGAAGCCGTGTCGACCATGAAGGACCTGGCCGACGGTCACTTCCATACCGTCATCGGCGAGGCCGACGCGCTCCCGGCCAAGAGTGTGCGTCGCATCGTCGTGTGCAGCGGCAAGGTGTACTACGACCTCGTTGCCTACCGGCGCGAGAACAAGATCACCGACATCGCCGTCGTTCGTCTCGAGCAGCAATATCCGTTTCCGCACGATGACTTCAAGGCCGAGATCGCCAGGTATCCGGCGGCGAAGGAAGTCGTCTGGTGCCAGGAAGAGCCACAGAATCAGGGCGCCTGGTATCGGCTGCGTGCGTACCTGCGCGGTGATATTCCGGACAAGCAGGTCCTCGCGTATGCTGGACGGCCGATCTCGGCGTCGCCTGCGGTCGGCTACATGTCACGCCACCTCGCGCAACAGAAGCAGCTGGTGGAAGACGCGTTCGCCGCCAAGCTGGCATCGGGCGAAATGGTCACCGCGCACTAGAGCGCACTGGCGTCATTGCAGCGGGCGTTCAGAACAAATGCGGTAGCGCTGTCGGACAGGGAAGCAACATGCTCATCGAAGTGAAAGTGCCGGTCTTGCCTGAATCGATCACCGAAGCGACGCTCGTCAGCTGGCACAAGAAGGCAGGCGAGGCGGTCAAGCGGGACGAAAATCTGATCGACGTCGAGACCGACAAGGTCGTCCTCGAGTTGCCGGCGCCCGATTCCGGCGTGATCACCGAGATCCGTCGACCCGATGGCTCGACGGTCAAAGCGCAGGAAATCATCGCCGTGATCGATACGGGCGCGAAGGCGACCGCGACGACTGCGCCGGCGCAAGTCGCTGCGCCCGCAGCGGCGCCGCGCGCCGCGCCAGCCGTGTCCGCAGCACCTGCCGCGGTTGCGCCAACGAGCGCACCTTCGGCATTGCCCGCAGCGCGCAAGATCATGGCAGACCAGGGTGTCGACCCCGCCGACGTCACGGGCACGGGACGCGGCGGCCGCCTGACCAAGGGCGACGTCCAGGCCGTCGTTGAGGCACGCGGCGACGTCGCCAAGACCCCGCCTGCGCCTGTCGCACCGGCTCCGGCCCCGCCGCCGGCGGCCAAGGCGCCACCCGTGACGCTGCCGGCCAATCTTGGCGGGCGCCCCGAGCAACGCGTGCCGATGTCGCGTCTGCGCCAGCGCGTTGCCGAGCGGCTCGTGCAGTCGCAAGCGACCGCGGCCATCCTGACCACGTTCAACGAAGTGAACATGGCGCCCGTGCTGGAGTTGCGCAATCGCTACAAGGATCGCTTCGAAAAGGAACACGGCGTCAAGCTCGGTTTCATGGGGTTCTTCGTCAAGGCCGCGGTGCACGCGCTGAAGAAGTACCCGGTCGTCAACGCCTCGATCGACGGCACCGACATCGTCTATCACGGCTATTTCGACATCGGCATCGCCGTGGGCAGCCCGCGCGGCCTGGTTGTGCCCATCCTCCGCGATGCCGACATGCTGTCGATCGCCGAGATCGAAATGCAGATCGCCGATTTCGGCAAGCGTGCGCAGGAAGGCAAGCTGAAGGTCGAGGAGCTGACCGGAGGAACCTACACCATCTCCAACGGCGGCGTGTTCGGTTCGATGTTGTCGACACCGATCATCAACCCGCCGCAGTCGGCGATCCTCGGCGTGCATGCGACCAAGGACCGCGCCGTCGTCGAGAACGGCCAGGTGGTGGTGCGACCGATGAACTATCTGGCGCAATCGTACGACCACCGCATCATCGACGGCCGTGAAGCGGTGCTGTCGCTCGTCGCCATCAAGGAAGCGCTGGAAGATCCGGCCCGCATGCTTTTAGACCTGTAATGGCTGACGTACTCGACGTTGTGGTGATCGGCGGCGGGCCCGGCGGCTACATCGCCGCAATCCGTGCGGCGCAGCTCGGATTCTCGACGGCGTGCATCGACGACTGGAAAACCGCGGACGGCAAACCCGCGCCCGGCGGAACGTGCACCAATGTCGGCTGCATTCCGTCCAAGGCGTTGCTGCAGTCCTCCGAAAACTACGAGCATGCGGGGCACGAGTTCGCGGACCATGGCATCGACGTCAAGAGCCTCAGCGTCGACGTCGGCCGCATGCTGGCGCGCAAGGACAAGGTCGTCCGGCAGAACAACGACGGCATCCTCTACCTGTTCAAGAAGAACAAGGTCGCGTTTCACCACGGCATCGGCAGCTTTGCCGGTGGTGGCCCCGGCGCCTGGCAGATCAAGGTCACCGGTGCCGGTGCGGCAACGCTGACGGCGAAGAACGTCATCATCGCGACCGGCTCGAAACCGCGAGCGCTGCCGGATACGTCGTTCGACAACAAGCTCATCCTCGACAACGAAGGCGCGCTCGCGCTGCCGGCGGTGCCCAAGCAGCTGGGTGTCGTCGGGGCGGGCGTCATCGGTCTGGAGATGGGCAGCGTGTGGCGCCGTCTCGGCGCGGAAGTGACGATCCTCGAGGCGCTGCCGGCCTTTCTCGGTGCGGCCGACGAGCAGGTCGCGAAGGAAGCCGCCAAGTTGTTTGCGAAGCAGGGGCTCGCGATCCGGCTCGGTGTGAAGATAACCAAGGTTGCGACGGGCAAGGATGTCGTCGTCGACTACACCGACGCCGACGGCAAGTCCCAGTCGCTGCGCGTCGACAAGCTGATCGTGTCGATCGGTCGCGTGCCGCACACGGCAGGACTCGACGGCGCGAGCGTCGGTCTCAAGCAGGACGAGCGCGGCTTCGTCGTCGTCGATGACGAATGCCGGACCAACCTTCCCGGTGTCTGGGCGATCGGCGACGTCGTGCGCGGCCCGATGCTGGCGCACAAGGCCGAGGACGAAGGCGTCGCTGTGGCAGAGCGCATCGCAGGGCAGCATGGCCACGTCGATTTCAACACCGTGCCGTGGGTGATCTACACGTCGCCGGAAATCGCGTGGGTCGGCCAGACCGAGCAGCAACTCAAGGCGGCGGGCGTGGCGTACCGCGCAGGCAGCTTTCCTTTCATCGCCAACGGGCGGGCGCGCGCGCTGGGTGACACGCGCGGTTTCGTCAAGTTTCTCGCCGACGCAAAGACCGACCGCATCCTCGGCATGCACGCGATCGGCCCCATGGTCTCGGAACTGATCTCCGAGGGCGTCGTGGCGATGGAATTCGGCGCGTCGAGCGAAGACATCGCCCGCATCTGCCACGCGCATCCATCGCTGTCGGAGGCGGTGAAGGAAGCAGCGCTGGCGGTCGACAAGCGTACGCTGAACCTTTGACGACGCCCGGGCCGTGAACGATGCCGCGCACCGTCTCGATGGCGAGAGACGGGGCACGCTGCAATCGCGCCTCGCGCCTGAGCTGGCGCGGCGGAACATCGTACTCGACGCGGAGCAGGGTGCCGCGCTGCGGCGCCTGCAGCGCCTCTACGACGAACTGATCGAGTTCCGCAACGCGCGCCGTTCGGTGCTGCGGCGATGGGTGAAGCCGCCGGTGCCCCCGCGCGGCGTCTACTTCTTCGGTGGCGTCGGACGTGGCAAGAGTTTCCTGATGGATACGTTCTTCGCCGCGTTGCCGTACCGCCGCAAGACGCGCGTCCACTTCCACGCGTTCATGAAAAGCGTGCACGACGATCTTCGCGCTCACGCCAAGGTCGAAGACCCGCTGGCGGCGGTCGCCGGCCGCATCGCCCGCCGCTACCGGGTGATCTGCTTCGACGAATTCCACGTCTCGGACGTGGCGGATGCGATGATTCTCGGCCGCTTGCTGACCGCGCTTTTCAATGGCGGTGTGGTATTCGTGATGACGTCGAACTACCGGCCCGACGATCTGTATCCCAACGGCCTGCAGCGGCAAAGCCTGCTGCCGACCATCGCATTGATCAAACAGTGGCTCGACGTGATCGAGATCGACGGCGGTATCGACTATCGGCTGCGTGCGCTGGAGCAAGGTGTGTACTACTACACGGCTGCCCGTGGCAAAGCCGACGCGGAGCTGGGCGCCCTGTTCGATCGCATGCGGCCAGGCAAGGATGAAGACCCTAAACTGGTCATCGAGGCGCGGACGCTCAAGGCGCGACGTCGAGCGGGGAGCGTCGTCTGGTTCGATTTCGGCACCCTTTGCGACGGGCCGCGCTCGCAACTCGACTACCTGGAGCTTGCCCGCCGTTTTGCGGTGGTCATCGTGTCCGACGTGCCGCGTTTGACCGCGGACATGGGCAACGCCGCGCGGCGCTTTACCTGGCTCGTCGACGTGCTCTACGATCATCGGGTAAAGTTACTGGTGTCGGCGGCCGTACCGGCGGAGGAGCTCTACGTGGCGGGCCCGAACAGCCAGGAGTTTCCGCGTACCGTCAGCCGGCTCATCGAGATGCGCACGCACGAGTACATGGCATTGCCGCACCAGACCCACGAGACGGCCGTCTGACCAGGAGGAGACACCCATGCAGCAGGCCCCGCAGCACTTCAAGGCGTACCGGACGTTCCAGGAGGACGGCGTGGTCAGGAGCCGTTTCGTCGAGATGGCGCCTGCGGACCTCGATCCGGGCGACGTTCTGGTCAGAACGAAGTATTCGACCATCAACTACAAGGATGCGCTGTCGTACAACGGCACCGGCAGGATCATGCGCAAGTACCCGACGGTTGCCGGCATCGACATGGCGGGCACGGTCGAGACGTCGGCGGATCCGCGCTTCCGGCACGGCGACAAGGTGATCGTGCACGCGTATGACATGGGTGTTGCCCACGACGGCGGCTATTCCGAGTACGTTCGCGTCCCGGCGGACTGGGTCGTGCGACGCTCGCCGGACATGACCGCGTTCGAGGCGATGACGCTGGGGACCGCGGGTTATACCGCCGCCCTCGCGATCGAATTGATGCAGCACAACGGCTTGACGCCCGCCAACGGTCCGGTCATCGTCAACGGCGCGACCGGCGGCGTCGGCAGCGTGGCGATCGACATCCTGTCCAAGCTTGGCTATCACGTGGTCGCGCTGACGGGCAAGGCGGACGAAGAGGCGTACCTGCGTTCCATCGGGGCCGCGGAAATCATGTCGCGCCAGAGCCTCGACCTCACCAAGATACGCCCACTCGACAAAGCGACGTGGGCCGGTGCGGTGGACAACCTCGGCGGTGACGTCCTCGCGTGGCTGCTGTCGACCATGAAGCAGTGGGGTACCGTGGCCAGCGTCGGCCTCGCGGCAGATGCGAAACTGAACACGACGGTCATGCCCTTCATCCTGCGTGGCGTGCAACTGCTGGGCGTCAACAGCTCGGAGGGCGCGATGCCGCTGCGGCAGAAATTGTGGGATCGTCTCGCCAACCAGTGGAAGCCGTCGCGCGTCCAGGCGAAGGTCCGTACCATCGACTTCGATGAGTTGCCGTCGCACTTCGATGCCTTCCTCAAGGGCATGATTCGCGGCCGCACGGTGGTGCGCATCGGGGCCGACCCCGTCGGGAACTGATCGGCCCTCATTTGCCACCTGCAGGGTTGATCCGGCGCAAGGTTGTGCGCGCGAGCGCAGTGTAGCCTTGTGCGTCACCCTGGAGGATGCGATGCCCACCTACGCAGAAACCCACCGCCGGTCGCTGGCCGATCGCGACGCATTCTGGCGCGAGCGCGCCGCGCTGATCGACTGGCAAACGCCATTCGAGGCGGTGCTCGACTACAGCCGGCCACCGTTCGCGCGCTGGTTCGTCGGCGGGCGCACCAACCTGTGCCACAACGCGGTCGACCGGCACCTGGCGAGGCGTTCGCAGCAACCCGCACTGATCTTCATCTCGACCGAAACCGGTCATCGCCGCACATATACCTATGCCGACCTCGCGTTCGAAGTGGAGCGCTGTGCGGCGATGCTGCGCGCGCAAGGTGTCGGCAAAGGCGACCGCGTACTGCTCTACATGCCGATGATTCCCGAAGCGGTCTTCGCGATGCTCGCGACGGTGCGCATCGGCGCGATTCACTCCGTGGTCTTCGGCGGCTTTGCCGCAGCGAGCCTCGCGACCCGCATCGACGATGCCAAGCCGAAGGTCATGGTCACCGCCGACGCCGGCATGCGCGGCGGCAAGGTCATTCCGTACAAGCATCTGGTCGACGAGGCGCTCCGCCTCGCCAGCATCCGCCGGCAAAGGTCGTCATCGTCGATCGCCGACTCGATCCGGCGATGAACCGCGTCGCGGGCCGCGATCTGGACTACGCCACGCTCGTCGCCAAGCACGACGGCGAGCGCGTGCCGTGCGAGTGGCTGGAGTCGTCCGAGCCGTCGTACATTCTTTATACCTCGGGGACGACCGGCAACCCGAAGGGCGTGCAGCGCGATACCGGCGGCTATGCCGTCGCGCTGGCCGCGTCGATGCGCGACATTTTCTGCGTCGCACCCGGCGAAACGATCTTCTGCACCAGCGACATCGGCTGGGTCGTCGGTCACTCGTACATCATCTATGCACCGCTGCTCAACGGCTCGACCACCATCATGTACGAGGGCTTGCCGATCCGCCCCGATCCCGGGATCTGGTGGCAGATCGTCGCGGAGCACAAGGTGTGCACCGTGTTCAGTTCGCCGACCGCGATTCGCGTGCTGAAGAAGCAGGATCCGGCGTACATGAAGAAGCACGACGTCTCCTGCCTCAAATACCTGTTTCTCGCCGGCGAGCCCCTCGACGAGCCGACCGCGCGCTGGGCGTCCGACTCGCTGGGCGTGGCCATCGTCGACAACTACTGGCAGACCGAAAGCGGCTGGCCGATCCTCTCCGCGCAACCCGGCATCGAGGACACGCCGCGCAAGTTCGGCAGCCCGTCGTTTCCGACCTCGGGCTACGACGTGCGCATCGTCGACGAAGTGACCGGTGAGGAAGTGGGCAGCCGACCAGAAAGGCGTGTTGACCATCGCGCCGCCCTTGCCGCCCGGCTGCATGAGCACCGTGTGGGGCGACGACGCCCGTTTCGTCAAGACCTACTTCTCGACGCTTCCCGGCAAACCGGTCTATTCGACCTTCGACTGGGCGACGCGCGACGCCGACGGCTACTACTTCGTCCTCGGCCGCACGGACGACGTGATCAACGTCGCCGGGCATCGGCTCGGCACGCGCGAAATCGAGGAGGCGGTGCAGGCGCATCCGGGCATCGCCGAAGTCGCCGTCGTCGGCGTCGCCGATCCGCTCAAGGGGCAGATTCCGGTCGCCTTCGCGGTCGTCAAGGATCCGGCCGCGCGTCGCCGACGCGAGCGGCGCCGCGAGCCATGCGCAAGGAGGTGATGGACACGGTCGATCGCGAACTCGGTGCGATCGGCCGACCGGGTGCCGTGCATTTCGTGCCGTTGCTGCCCAAGACACGCTCCGGCAAGCTTCTGCGGCGCTCGATTCAGGCGCTGGCCGAAGGGCGGGACCCCGGCGATCTGACGACGATCGAAGATCCGGCAGCGCTGGAGTCGATCCGGGCTCGCGCTGGCGGCGCGTTGATGGCGGCCGGCGCCACGTAGCCATGGCGCGCGTAACGCGCGGCGATGCCATCGACAGCGTGCATTTCGGCTCGGTCGCCGTCGTCGATCGCGACGGGCGACTGATCTTCGCGGCGGGTGACCCGCGCTATCTCACGACGACGCGAAGCGCGCTCAAACCGCTGCAGGCGCTGCCGTTCGTCGCGAGCGGCGGCGTCGAGCGCTTCGGGTTTTCGTTGCCGCAGGTGGCCCTGATGTGTGCGAGCCACTCGGGTGAGCCGCGGCACGTGGAGGCCGTGGCCGACATGCTTGCGCGCGCCGACTGCACGCCCGACCAGTTGCAGTGCGGGGTGCACCCGCCTTTGTACTATACCGCCCACGACCAGCTGCCGCCGTCGGGCGTCAAGTTCTCGGTGCTCCAACACAATTGCTCAGGCAAGCACTCCGGCATGCTCGCGTATTGTCGCCATTGCGACGCGCCGATCGAGTCGTACCTTGCCTTCGACCATCCGTTGCAGCAGGCGATCCGAAGCGCCGTAGCGCACCTGACCGGCGTCGCCGAGCGGGATCTGGTCGCCGGCATCGACGGATGCTCGGCACCCAATTACGCAGTGCCGCTGGATCGACTTGCGTTCGCGTTCGCCAGGCTCGCGGCCGAGCGGGACGACGCGCGCTATGGTACGGCGCCGTCGCGACTCGCCGCAGCGATGACGGCGCACCCCGAAATGGTTTCCGGCGAGCGGCGCAACGATCTGGTGCTGATGCGGGCGGGCCGGGGCGACTGGGTCACCAAGGTGGGTGCCGAAGGTGTGCAGGCGATCGGCGTGCGCAGCAAAGGCTGGGGTATTGCACTGAAAGTGGTCGACGGCAATGCGCGCGGCCTGCATCCGGCGACGGTGGCCGTGCTCGACCAGCTCGGTCTGCTCGACCCGGCGCAGCGCACGGAACTTGCGGCGTGGCGAGCGCCCGAAATACGCAACTACCGCGGCCTCCTCACGGGGCGCGTCGAGCCGGCGGTCGTCCTCGCACCGCGCTGAAAACCCTCCTGAAAGGTGAACTTACCGGTCGGCGAGCGGTCTAGCGAAGCAAGGCTGCCGCCCACATCATCGGTCCCGGGTTGCGGTGCGGCTCGGCTATACTGCCGGCGGACGTTGCGCCTGTGGTGAGCGGTGCGGCGATGAGACGAATGACCCAGGGACCGCCCGCGGATGGCTGACCGCGAAGTAGATCAGCAGCTCGTAGAGCGCGCGCAGCGTGGTGACAAGCGTGCTTTCGAATTGCTGGTATTGAAGTACCAGCGCAAGTTGGGGCGACTGCTGTCGCGGCTGGTGCGCGACCCAGGCGAGGTCGAGGATGTGACGCAGGAGGCGTTTATCAAGGCCTACCGTGCGTTGCCTTCGTTTCGCGGGGATAGCGCGTTTTACACGTGGTTGTATCGCATTGCGATCAACACGGCGAAGAATTATCTGGTGGCGATGGGCCGGAGGGCGCCGACGTCGACCGGCTTCGACAACGAGGAGGCGGAGAATTTCGAGGACGCCGAGCAGTTGCGTGATTCGGCGACACCCGAGGACGAGTTGCATGGCAAGCAGATCGCGAACACCGTCAACAAGGCGATGGACGCGTTGCCCGAGGATTTGCGCACGGCGATCACCCTGCGCGAAATCGAGGGCCTGAGTTACGAAGAGATTGCCAACGTGATGAATTGTCCGATTGGCACGGTGCGTTCCCGGATATTCCGGGCGCGCGAAGCGATCGCGGCCGAGCTGCGGCCGCTGTTGGGGACGGAAAAGGACCGCAGATGGTGATGGAACCGAAGCCGGAGGAAATCTCGCTGCTGATGGACGGCGAGCTCGACGCGCACAGCGTCGATGGCGTCTGTGCCGGGTTGCGCGAATCCCGCTGCGTCGCAACCTGGGTGTGCTACCACGTGATCGGCGACGCATTGCGCGGTTCGGCTGCGCCGACACCCGGATTCGCGGCGCGGTTCGCGGAAAAGCTCGCGGCCGAGCCGACTGTCCTTGCACCACAACCCCGCAAGACCGCACCCGCGCCGATGGCGCTCGCGGTCGCGGCGACCGTGGCGGCGATCAGCGTCGTCGGGTGGGTGGCGCTCTCCACGATGCCTTCCCCGACGACGGCGACGGCGATCGCCACCGCACGCCAGGCGGCGTCGGTGCGCGCCGCGGACGCGCGGCGTCCGGTCGACAATGAGTATCTGCTGGTGCATCAGGAGTATTCGCCGACCACCGCCATCCAGGGTGTCCGGCCGTATCTCCGTGCGGTTGCCGCAAGCGATCCGGATGCGCGCCCGTAGTCTTCGCTCCGGCGTCGCGCGTCGCCGGGCGAACCCGCAAATGCTGGGGACGGGGTTGCTCGCCGCGTCGCTGTTCGCCGGTGCGCCTGTATTTGCGCAGGATGCCGCCGAATGGCTGCAGCGCGCCGCGGGTGCTGCGCGCACGCTCAATTACGTGGGCACCGTCGCCAACCAGCACGGCAACCGCGTCGAGACATCGCGGCTGATGCACTTCAGCGATGCCGGCAGCGAATACGAAAAGCTCACCAACCTCGACGGCCCTGCGCGCGAAGTCGTGCGCGTCAACGACCAGGTGCGCTGCTACTACTCCGATGCCAAGCTGGTGCGCGTCGAGCCACGTGCGCTGCACAACGTGTTCCCCTCGTTGCTGCCGCAACAACTGGCGACGCTCGCCGAATACTATTACTTTCGCAAGGCCGAGCCTGCGCGAATCGCCGGGCGGGAAACGCAGGCTTACGTGTTCGAGCCCAAGGATGGCATGCGTTACGGACACAAGTTCTGGGCCGACACGAGCACGGGCTTGCTGCTGAAGGCGCGCCTGCTCAACGAAAAGAACGAGACGATCGAGCAATTCGCATTCACCGACATCCAGATCGACGCCAAGCTCGATCGCGACATGTTCAAGCTGCCATTCCCCACGCCACCCGCCGACTGGCAGGTACGCGAATCGGCGCACGGCGATGTGGCGCCGCAGGAGACCGGTTGGGTCGTCAAGGATCTGCCGCCGGGATTTACCAAAGTCGTCGAGGGCTATCGCACCTTGCGTGGCAAGTCCGACAAGGTGGCTCATCTCGTGTTCTCCGACGGACTCGTCGCGGTTTCGGTGTTCGTCGAGCCGACGCCGGCGACGCCGCAGCCGGTCGGACTGTCGCAACAGGGCGGCATCAACGTGTACAGCCGGCCGCTGAACGACCATCTGGTCACCGTTCTCGGCGAGGCGCCGGGAGGCACCGTGCGCCAGATCGCCTATTCGGTCAGCCACCGCTAGCCGATCGGTTTCGCTTTACCCGCACCCAACGACAAAGGTATCGAAGTATGAAATATCGCGTATGGACGATGCTCGTTGCATTGTCGAGTTTCACCTGGTTTGCGCACGCCGCTGCTGCACAGCAGGGACGGCTGCCGGATTTCACCGAACTCTACGAGCAGCAGGGCGCCGCGGTGGTCAGCATCGACGTGACGCAGAAGGCGAAGCGCCAGCAGTCCCCGTTCCCGGATCTGTCGGAAGACGATCCGTTCTACGAATTCTTCCGCCGCTTCCAGGGTCCGAATCCGCGCGGGCCACGACAGCGTGAATTCGAGCAGATGTCGACCGGTTCGGGGTTCATTCTCTCGGCGGATGGCTACGTGCTCACCAACGGGCACGTCGTCGACGATGCCAACGAAGTCACCGTGAAGCTCTCGGACAAGCGCGAATTCAAGGCCAAGGTCGTCGGTACCGACAAGCGCACCGACGTCGCGCTGCTCAAGATCGAGGCGACAGGCCTGCAGAAGGTCACCATCGGCGATCCCGAAAAGCTGAAGGTCGGCGAATGGGTGGCGGCCATCGGCAAGCCGTTCGGGCTGGAGAACACCATCACGGCCGGCATCGTGAGTGCGAAGGGACGGGATCTGCCGAACGAGAATAATCTGGTGCCGTTCATTCAGACCGACGTCCCGATCAATCCCGGGAACTCCGGTGGTCCGCTGTTCAACATGAAGGGCGAAGTCGTCGGCATCAATTCGCTCATCTTCAGCCGCACCGGCGGCTACATGGGTCTCGCTTTCTCGATTCCGATCGACGTGGCGATGAACGTCGTGAAGCAGATCCAGGAAAAGGGTCGCGTCACCCGTGGCCGCATCGGCGTGCAGATCCAGGAAGTGAGCAAGGAAACCGCCGATGCGTTCGGCTTGCCGAAGGCAGGCGGTGCGCTGGTGAACTCGGTCGAGAAGGGCGGCCCCGCGGACAAGGCTGGCATCGAGTCCGGCGACATCATCCTCAAGGCCGACGGCCGGACGGTGAACACCTCGTCGGAATTGCCGCGCATCGTCACGCTGGTCAAACCGGGCACCAAGATCACGCTGCAGGTTTGGCGCAAGGGTGCAACCAAGGACATCGCGGTGACAGTCGCCGAGCTGAAGGAAGATGACGGCGCCAAGCCGACGAGACGCACCGGGCCGCCGAGCAAGGACAAGGCCAAGCCGAACCGCATGGGGCTGATTCTGTCCGACCTCACCGACGAGCAGAAAAAGGAACTCGACATCAAGAGCGGGGTGGTCGTCGAAGACAGCAGCGGCACCTCGCGCGGCGACATCCAGCCTGGCGACGTCATCATGGCGGTGATCAGCCGGGGCGCGACGATCGAGGCCAAGAGCGCGGAACAGGTCAACGGCCTGATCGCGAAGCTCGAGAAGGGCGCGTCCGTGACGTTCCTGCTTCGGCGCGGCGAGCAGCAGTTCTTTTCGACGATCAAGCTCGCCAACGGCACGGAATAGCGGGTCCGCGTGACGCTCACCCTGCTCGTGCGTGCGTACTGTCATCTTTGTGACGAGATGGGTGCGGCGCTCGCGCCGTTCGTGGCGTCGCGCAAGGTGACCGTCGAGCTGATCGATGTCGATGCCGATCCGACCCTCGAAGCGCGCTGGGGCGACAAGGTACCCGTGTTGCTGAGTGGCGAGGAGGAGCTGTGTCACTATCGTCTCGATGCGGCGGCTGTGTCGCGATGGCTTGAGCGAGCGACCGACGACGTGTCGCGTTGATGTCCGAAATCGGTTAATATTCAGGTTGTTCCGATACCGGCCGGACTGATGACGGGGGCACTTTCGCGGTGCCCCTTTCCTTTGCAGAAATCGATGCAGCACATCCGCAATTTCTCCATCATCGCGCACATAGACCACGGCAAATCGACGCTGGCCGATCGGTTCATCCAGCGTTGCGGCGGCCTGGCGGATCGGGAGATGGAAGCGCAGGTGCTCGACTCGATGGAGCTCGAGCGCGAGCGCGGCATCACGATCAAGGCGCAGACCGCCGCGCTCACCTATGCCGCCCGTGACGGCTTGACCTACAGCCTCAATCTGATCGACACGCCGGGCCACGTCGATTTCGCCTATGAGGTGTCGCGGTCGCTCGCGGCATGCGAGGGCGCATTGCTCGTCGTCGACGCGTCCCAGGGCGTCGAAGCGCAAACCGTCGCCAACTGCTATACCGCCACCGAGCTCGGCGTCGATGTCGTACCGGTTTTGAACAAGATCGACCTGCCATCGGCCGAACCGGAGCGCGTCATCGAGGAAATCGAGGACATCATCGGTATCCCCGCGGATGATGCGATTCGCGCCAGCGCGAAGACCGGCGAGGGCGTCGACGACATCCTCGAGGCAGTGATTGCGCGCATTCGACCGCCAAAGGGCGATCCGGCGGCGCCCGCTGTCCGCGCTGATCATCGATTCCTGGTTCGACAATTACGTCGGCGTCGTGATGCTCGTGCGCGTCATGAACGGAACGCTGCGAGCCGCGCGACAAGGTACTGCTGATGGCGAGCGGCGCGACGTACAACTGCGAACAGGTCGGCGTGTTCACGCCCAAGGCCGTCGCGCGCGACGAGCTGTCGGCGGGCGGCGTCGGGTTTGTCATCGCCGGCATCAAGGAACTCAAGGCCGCGCGCGTCGGCGATACCCTGACGCTGGCCGCGCGGCCGGCCACAGAAGCGTTGCCCGGGTTCAAGGAAGTCAAGCCGCAGGTGTTCGCCGGCCTGTATCCGGTGGAGTCGAACCAGTACGAGGGCCTGCGCGACGCGCTCGAGAAGCTCAAGCTCAACGACGCGTCGCTGCACTACGAGCCCGAAGTCTCCGAAGCCCTGGGATTCGGCTTCCGCTGCGGCTTTCTCGGCCTGCTGCACATGGACATCGTCCAGGAGCGTCTCGAGCGCGAGTACGACATGGATCTCATCACGACGGCGCCGACCGTGGTGTATCAGGTCCTGCTGCGCGATGGCACCGTGCTCGAGATCGAGAACCCGTCGAAGCTGCCCGATCTGTCTCGCGTCGAGGAAATCCGCGAGCCGATCATCACGACGACGATCCTCACGCCGCAGGACTACGTGGGTCCGGTGATGACGCTGTGCACGGACAAACGTGGCGTGCAGAAGAACATGCTGTATGTCGGCCGGCAGGTGATGCTGACGTACGAATTGCCGCTGGCCGAGGTCGTGATGGATTTTTTCGACCGCCTCAAGTCGGTGTCGAGAGGCTACGCGTCGCTCGACTACGAGTTCAAGGAATTTCGCGCTGCCGACGTGGTCAAGCTCGACATTCTCATCAACAACGAGCGTGTCGACGCGCTGTCCGTGATGGTGCATCGCGCCAATGTCCAGTATCGCGGCCGCGAAGTTGTCGCGAAGATGCGCAAGCTGATTCCGCGGCAGATGTTCGACGTCGCGATCCAGGCGGCGATCGGCGCGCAGATCATCGCCCGCGAATCGGTAAAGGCCTTGCGCAAGAACGTCCTCGCCAAGTGCTATGGCGGCGATATCACCCGCAAGCGCAAGCTCCTGGAAAAACAGAAAGCCGGCAAGAAGCGCATGAAGGCCGTCGGCAGCGTCGAGATTCCGCAAGAGGCATTTCTCGCGATCCTGCAGGTGGGCGACAAGTAGGTCGGGGCGGTCCCCGTGCCGGTCGCAAACTCCCGTAGCCAACCCAGACCCAACGATGAATTTCGCTCTCATCCTGTTCGTACTCACCGTCGTTACGGGCGTCGTCGCGCTGGCCGACAAGCTCGTCTTCAGCAAGCGCCGCGCTGTCGGCGAGGCCGAGCCGTGGTGGGTCGAGTATCCCAAGAGTTTCTTTCCGGTCCTCCTGATCGTATTTCTGCTGCGATCTTTCGTTGCGGAACCGTTCAAGATTCCCAGTTCGTCGATGCGTCCGACGCTGGAGGTCGGCGACTTCATCCTCGTCAACAAGTTCTCCTACGGCATCCGTCTGCCGATCATCGAAAAGAAGATCATTCCGCTCGGCACTCCGCAACGCGGCGACGTCATCGTGTTCCGCTATCCCGTCAATCCCTCGCAGGATTTCATCAAGCGGCTGGTCGGCCTGCCGGGCGACGAAGTGGTCTATCGCGACAAGCAACTGACGGTGAACGGCGTCCCTTGGCCGCAGACCCCTGACGGCCCGTACGGCTACCTGGAAGGTCTCGCGTACGTCACGACGCAACGCTTCGGGGAGCGCAGCGACGGGCACGAGCATTTCATCGCCGAAAATCCGGCGGTGCCACCGGTGTTCCCGCATAACGTGCGTATGTTCCCCGGGCGGGAGAACTGTGTTTACAATGAGCGCGGTTTCACATGCAAGGTACCCGAGGGGAGCTACTTCATGATGGGCGACAATCGCGACAACAGCGACGACAGCCGTTACTGGGGCTTCGTGCCGGACGATCACATTCGCGGCAAGGCGTTCTTCATCTGGTTCAACTGGGATGACATCAGCAGTCTGGCATTCAAGCGGATCGGCAGTGCGATCCGCTGAGGGAGGCAGCACATGAGGACTCGCCAACGGCAACGCGGTCTTTCGATCGTCGGCTTCATCTTTGTCGCGATTGTGGCAATGGTGGTCGTGATGGTCGGATTTCGCATGGTGCCAGCGTATATCGAGTGGTATACGGTCCAGAAGGTCATGGCCAACACGCTGCAGACGTCCAAGGACGGATTCACGCTCTATCAATTCCGCAGAGACTTCGATCTCAAGGCAGCTGCAGACTACATCGACTCCGTGCGCGGATCGGACGTCGAAGTGACCAAGGAGGGCAACCAGCTTGTTGCAACGGCAAACTGGCAAAAGGTGCTCCACCTCGTCGGCAATGTCAGCTTGCTGCTGGAGTTCGAAGCGACGGCAACGAAATAGGCGTACCGATGCCGTTCGAACCCGGCAATGCGCTGGGCCATGTCTTCCTTCGCCCGGAGTTGCTGCAGCAGGCCTTGACTCATCGCAGCCTTGGCTCCACCCACAACGAGCGACTGGAGTTCATCGGCGATGCGGTACTCAACTGCGTGATCGCCTCGGCGCTGTTCCGCTGCTATCCAGACATGCCTGAGGGTGAGCTCTCGCGCCTGCGCTCCAGTCTCGTCAACAAGGACACGCTCTTCCGGCTTGCCCAGGGGCTCGACCTGGGGCATTCGATACGGCTGGGAGAAGGCGAACTGCGCAGCGGTGGTTCGGGCGCGGCCGTCGATCCTTGCGGATACGCTGGAAGCCGTGTTCGGTGCAGTGTTCGTCGATGGTGGTTTCGACGCGGCACGAAAGTCGATCGAGGCGACCTACGCGACGGAACTCGCGGACCTCGATCCCGCGGCGCTTGCCAAGGATCCGAAGACTCGACTGCAGGAATGGTTGCAGGCCCGACGTCTTCCGGTTCCCGAATATGCCATTGTCGCGGTCACCGGAGAGGCGCACCTGCAATCCTTTGACGTCGAATGTCGGATACCCGCTCTTGGTATCGCGGTTGCAGGCTCGGGATCCAGTCGGCGGGCGGCCGAACAGGCGGCTGCAGCACGAGCGTATGAGCAAGCGGCCGCGCGCTGATCCGGGCGCCGGCGACGAGGGCGCCTTTCGCTGTGGCGAGGTCGCGATCGTCGGACGGCCCAACGTCGGCAAATCGACGCTGATCAACGCGCTCGTCGGTGCGCGCATCAGTATCACGTCGCGCAAGGCGCAAACGACGCGGCATCGCCTGCTCGGCATCCTGACGACAAAGCAGGCGCAGTTTATTTTCGTCGATACGCCGGGCTTCCAGACCGAACACCGTTCCGCGTTGAACGAACGCATGAATCGCACGGTGCGCAGCAGTCTCAAGGACATCGATGCCGTCGTCTGGGTGCTTGAAGCCGGTCGACTGGGCGCTGCGGACCGCGCCGTGCTGGATCTGCTCCCATCGGAGGTGCCCGTCATCGCGGCCGTCAACAAGGTCGATCGCCTTGCCGACCGCGCGCGCCTGCTGCCCTTCATTGCCGAGTTGTCATCGTTGCGCGAATTCGAGGCCATCGTGCCGATCAGCGCAGAAAAAGGCTGGCAGCTGGATAGCCTGATAGCCGAAATCGCCAAGCGACTTCCAATCGGCGACGCCGTGCATCCCGCTGAGGAATTGACCGATCGCGACGAGCGCTTTCTCGCCGCGGAGTACATTCGCGAAAAGATCTTCCGGTTGCTCGGCCAGGAAGTACCGTATGCCACGAGCGTCGCGATCGACAGTTTCGAGCACAAGGCCGGCTTGCGCAGCATCCACGCCACCGTGTACGTCGACAAGACCAGCCAGCGCGCCATGTTGCTGGGGGCGCGCGGAGAACGGATGAAAAGCATCGCGGCGTCGGCCCGGCGCGACATGGAGCAACTCTTCGGCGGCAAGGTGTTTCTCGAAGTCTGGGTGAAGGTCAAGTCGGGCTGGGCAACCGACGAGCGCATGCTCAATCAGTTTGGCTACTGACGATGCGACAACAGCGCGAACGCCGCGACGATCAGCAGGGATACGTGCTCCACACGTACGCCTATCGCGAGACGAGCCTGATCGTCGAGGCGCTGACACCGGGACACGGTCGGGTGGCGATGGTCGCGCGGGGTGCCAAGCGACCGCGTTCGGAACTGCGCGGTGTGCTGCAGGCGTTCCAGCCGCTGACGCTTTCCTGGGCGGGCGCCGGCGAGTTGAAGACGCTGATCCGTGCCGAGTGGCGCGGTGGACTGCCGCTCGTGTCAGGGTCTGCGCTGCTGTGCGGCTTCTATCTGAACGAGCTGCTGCTCAAGCTGTTGCCGCGGGAAGACGCGCATCCGGACCTGTTTCGCGACTACGAGAATGCGCTGATCCAGCTGGCCGGTGGTGCGGCGCAGGCACCGGTCCTGCGGCAGTTCGAGTTGCGGCTGTTGAGCGAACTTGGCTACGCACTACCACTCACGCACGATGCCGATACCGGTGCGCCCGTCGATCCTGCGACACGGTACTATTACGCGTTCGAACGCGGGCCGCGGCTGAAGGTTGCAGAGCCCGGTCGTCGCTACCCGCAAGTGCGGGGCGCAACGCTGCTGGCCCTCGCTGGTCTCGATTTCGCGGAGCCCGACGCGGCCGCGGAGGCCAAGCGCCTCATGCGCGAGGTGCTCGACCACTATCTCGAGCAGCGTGCGGTATTCAGCCGTCGCGTCGTGCGCGACCTGCAGGCACTTGACGAAGAAAACAACGAAGGGCAGAGCACTGTTCATGATTGAACTCGGCGTCAACATCGATCACGTCGCGACGCTGCGCCAGGCGCGGCGCACATATGAACCGGACCCGGTCTGGGCCGCGGCTGAGGCACACCTGGGCGGCGCCGACGGGATCACGGTCCACCTGCGCGAAGATCGGCGGCACATCCAGGATCAGGACGTGCGCCGGCTGCGCGAGCTGGTGCACATCAAGCTCAATCTCGAAATGGCCGCGACCGACGAGATGGTCGGCATCGCCTGTGCGCTCAAACCCGAGATGGCGATGCTGGTGCCCGAGGGGCGCCAGGAAGTCACGACCGAGGGCGGGCTGGACATCGTCGGCCAGGAAGCACGCATCAAGGAAGTGGTGGGGCGGCTTGCCGCTGCCGGGATCATGACCAGCGTTTTCATCGATGCGCAGATGCCTCAGGTCGAGGCCGCGGCGCGCGTCGGTGCCCGGGTATGTGAAATCCACACCGGTCCTTACGCGCACGCGTTCCATGCGAGAGGACGGGATGCCGAAAGTGCTCCGGTCCTCGCAGAACTGGCAAAGATCCGCGCGGCGGGGGCCGCGGTACGGGAGCTTGGCATGCGCTTCAACGCGGGGCATGCACTCAACTATTTCAACGTTCAACCGGTCGCCGCGCTTCCCGGCATTCGCGAATTGCACATCGGCCACGCCATCGTCAGCCGCGCCGTGTTCGTCGGCCTGCGCGAAGCCGTCAGGCAGATGAAGACGCTGATGCGCGAGGCGGCACGCCCATGAGCCCGCCGGGCCGCCCCAAGGGCCTCACTGCCCAATGAGCCGGAGCGCGCAGCGCGAAGGTACTCCAAAGTGATCGCGCAACCCCGCGGCCCGGTGATGCTGGATGTCGCGGGTCTCGCGCTCGAAGCGGAGGACCGCGAACGGATCGCCCATCCACTGGTCGGCGGGGTGATCCTGTTCGCCCGCAACTTCGAGTCGCCGCGACAACTGGCACACCTCACCGCGTCCATCCGCAAGTTACGTGATCCCGCGCCGCTGGTTGCGGTCGATCACGAAGGTGGGCGAGTGCAGCGCTTTCGGACGGGGTTCACCGCGATTCCGCCGATGCGCACGCTGGGTGAACTCTGGGACCGTGACGTGGTTGCAGCGACGAGCGAGGCGGAGCGGCTGGGCCGGACGATCGCAGATGAGCTCACTGCACACGGCATCGACTTCAGCTTCACGCCGGTGCTCGATCTCGATTTCGGCGCGAGTGGTGTTATCGGCGATCGGGCCTTTCATCGCAGTCCCAACGCGGTCGCGCATCTGGCGAGCGCGCTGCGTCGCGGGCTCCGCGCGGGCGGCTCGGTTGCGGTGGCCAAGCATTTTCCGGGTCATGGTTTCGTCGCTGCCGATTCGCATCACGAGATTCCTGTCGACGAGCGGCCCCTGGAGGCTTTGGTGAAGGAAGACCTAGTGCCGTTCGGTGCGCTGATCAAGGTCGGCCTCGAGGGGATCATGCCGGCACACGTCGTCTATCCTTCGGTGGACACGCGACCGGCGGGCTTCTCGCGCGTCTGGCTGCAGGAGATCCTGCGCGGCCGGTTGGGTTTCGACGGCATGATCTTCAGCGACGATCTGTCGATGGCGGGCGCGCGTGGCGTGGGCGATATCGTCGCGCGCGCCGATGCAGCCTGGTGGGCCGGGTGCGACATGGTCCTCGTCTGTAATGATCCGGCAAGCGTCGATGCGTTGCTCACGGTGTGGCACCCGGAGCCCAGGCACGCCGCCACGCGTCGTGCCGACGCAATGGCGCGACGCACGCTGACGGCCTGACGAGCGGCGCGCGCCGCACTTGAGCACGCGCTGGGTGCTGGCGTGCAGCGGGAATCCGGTGGCTGACGCGTAAGCGCTGAGGGCGCGCCTTGTCGTGCGCCGCGCCGCAGTCAGCGGAGTTCGAGATGCGGCGTCACTTTGAAGATCTCGCCGGCCAGGTCGACCTCGTATCGCGCCGCGAGCAGGCGCTCGTCGGTCAACGCAAGCTCGCTGCGGGCGTAGCCCATCGCGATGGCGCGTCCGAATTTTCTGCTGTAACCGGCGGACGTGAGTTCACCGACGTTCGTGCCGTCCATCAGGATCGGTTCGCCGCCCCAGGGAAATGCGCAGGCGTCGTCGAAAGTGAAAGTGACCAGGCGTTTTTTCACGCCGTCCTCACGCTGCCGAATCAGCGCCGACTTGCCGATGAAATCCGGCGCCTTGCCGAGCTTGACCGCGAAGGCGAGCCCCGCTTCCCATGGCGTTTCGTCGGGACCGAGTTCGGCACCCCAGGCCCGTCGTCCCGCCTCGATGCGCAGGGCGTCGATGGTGTAGTACCCGGCGTCGCGCAGCCCGAGGTCGTCGCCTGCACTGAACAGGGCTTCATACAAGGTCACGCACTGATCGGTCGTGACGAGCAATTCGAAACCCGGGCCGCCGACGTAGCTCATCCTTGCGGCGCGCGCCCGCGCGTAGCCGACGTCGATGTCGCGGGTCACCGCGAACGGCATGGCCTCCTTGCCGAGATCCTGCGCGGAGAGGCGCCCGAGCAAGGCGGCACTTTTTGGACCCATCACCGACAGCACCGAATACGCGCTGGTGACGTCGACCAGAGCGGCAAACTCGTCCTCGCGGCGATGCCGGTTGATCCAGTCGGCATCGCGCGTCGTCTGCGCGGAGCCCGTGAGAATGAAAAAGCGATCCGGCGCGAGGCGCGTGATGGTCAGGTCGCTTTCAAATCCACCGCGCTCGTTCAGCATCGCCGTGTACACCATGCGGTTCAAGGCTACGTCGATGTCGTTGGCGCAGAGGCGCTGGAGGAGTTGCAACGCATCCCGGCCGGTGAGCACGAATTTGCCGAACGACGTCTGGTCGAACACGACCACGTCTTCGCGCGCGGCACGTTGCTCGTCGAGAACGATGGGGAGCCAGCCTGGGGTGTCGAGCGTCGGCAACGGTGGTCGCGCGCCCGCAGGCAGGAAATAGTTCGCGCGCTCCCAATTGAGCTTGCTGCCGAACACGGCGTTCTTGGCCCGGAGGCGATCGTACAGCGGCGAGCGGCGCAGCGGCCGCACGGTAGCGAGCTCTTCGCGCGGCCAGCGCATGGCGTAGTGCAGGCCCAGCGTTTCGGCCGTGCGGTCGGCGAGATGGCGGCGATTGGTGTGGAACGGTGCGAAGCGACGGATGTCGACGTCCCACAGATCGATCGGTGCCTCGCCGCCGATCACCCATTCCGCGATCAGCCGGCCCGCGCCGCCCGCATTGGCGATGCCCGCCGAATTGAAGCCGGCGCAGACGAAATAGCGCCGCACCTCCGGCGCCTCGCCGAGAATGAAATTGCCGTCGAGCGTGAAGCTTTCCGGACCGTTGAGCAGCATCCTGATCTCGGCGGTTTCGAGACACGGCGTGCGATGGATCGCGTTGGTCATCAGGATTTCGAACTGGTCCCAATCTTCCGGCAGCAACTGGAACTCGAACTTGTCGGGTATGACCGGAACGTTCCACGGTTTGGCGACCGGTTCGAATCCTCCCATCACCAGTCCGCCGACTTCTTCCTTGTAGTAGATGAAGCCGTCGGGATCGCGCATGACGGGCAGATCGGGGCGCACACCCGCGATCGGCTTGGTGACGATGTAGAAGTGCTCGGCCGCGAACAGTGGTACGGCAACACCGGCCATTTCGCCGAACGCGCGCGCCCACTGTCCGGCGCAGTTGACGAGGCTCTCGCAGCGCAGTTCCCCTTCGCCCTCCGCATTGCGCCAGCGAACGCCGGCGATCGCGCCGTGCTCGACGATGACGCCGATGACTTTGGTCTCTTCGAAAATGCGCGCGCCACGCATGCGGGCACCCTTGGCGAGCGACTGTGTCAGGTCGGTGGGATTGGCCTTGCCATCGCCGGGAATCCAGACCGCGCCCGACAGATCGTCGGTGCGCAGCAGCGGGTAGATCTTGCCGGCTTCGGTGGGCGTGATGAATTCGAACTCGATGCCGAAGCTTCGGGCGCGCGCCATCTGCCGTTTCAGCAGCTTGAGCCGCTCTGTCGTCTTGGCGACGTTGAGGCTGCCGCATTGCTTCCAGCCGGTCGCGAGGCCGGTCTCGGCCTCGAGCGTCGAATACAGTTCGATCCCGTACCGGCTCATCCGCGTGGCATTGCGGTTTGCGCGCAATTGTCCGACGAGGCCGGCCGCGTGCCACGTGGTGCCACAGGTCAGCTTGCCTTGTTCGAGCAGCACGACCTCGGTGCAGCCCAGCTTGGCGAGATGGTACGCGGTGCTGGCGCCGGCGATGCCGCCGCCGACGACGACGACCTGTGCTTGGGTCGGGAGGGGCGGCCATAGCGAATTTGTGCCTGCTCAGCCCAGCTTGAGCGCGGCGATGCCGGCGACGACGCTGGCCGCACCGGCCATGCGCCGCCAGCCGAAACCTTCCTTCAGCCACATCGAGCCGATCAGCGCCGCGAACAGCACGGACGTCTCACGCAGTGCAGCGACCGCGGCGATAGGTGCGCGCGTCATCGCCCACAGCACGATGCCGTAGGCGGCAAGGCTGCATGCACCGCCGACGAGACCGGTTCGGGTCGACGCACGCAGATAGGCGAAGGCCGGGCGCCCGCGCCGCACGAGGATCCATGCCACGAAGGGAATGCCTTCCAGAAAGATCAGCCACGCAACGTACGCGAAGGCATTGCCCGATGCGCGAGCACCCGCACCGTCGACCAGCGTGTACGCGGCAATGATCGCGGCGTTGGCGAAGGCCCACCACGCCGCACTCGGTGGGTGCTTCCCGCGACCTCCTTGCGACGTATCGGGGAAATTTGCGCTGCGTGTCGGTCGCAGCGTCGACTCACCTCCGCGCGATCTCCTTGCTTCGCCCGGGGCCCCTCGCTGCGGGCTCGCGCCGCGACGCTTTACGAAGGCGATGCTGACGACGCCCAGCGAAATGAGAGCGATGCCGAACAGCATCGGTGCGCTCGGCAGCTCGCGGAGGAAGATGCTGCCGAGTATGGCCACGATGAGCGGTGCCGTGCCGCGCATCAGGGGATACGCGAATGAAAGGTCGCCGCTGCGATAGGCTTGCGCCAGCGTGACGTAATAGCCGAAATGGATGACCGACGATGTCGCGATGAACAACCATGCCGCGGTCTGCGGCAGGGGTACGAAGGGCAGGGCCAGCAGGCCCCAGAGCGACGAGCCCGCGACCACCGCTGCCGTGTCGAGCATCGCGTCGCCACCGGCGGATGATTTCAGCAGCGCGTTCCAGGTCGCATGGAGAAGACCTGCGCCGAGAACGGCGAGCGTGATGCCGGCCGTGAGTCCCGAATGCTCCACTGGCTATCGGGGGCAGGCCACGTCTTCAGTCACGGCGCTTCATCGATTGCGCGCGGCGGCGGGAATCCGTGCTCCGTCTCCGCTTTCCCCCACGGGCGCCGTGGCTTCCTTGAGACGTGTCTTCGCCAGGACGCCTGCCTGTTCGAGGATGGGATAGGCGATCGAGCAGATGTGCGAATTGATGCGCTTCAGGTCGCTGATCATGTCCAGATGCAGCGACGACGTCTCGATGCTCTGCACCGTGTTGCTGGTGAGGCGCTCGATGTGCGACTCGGCATACGCGCGCTCGAGATCGCGGAACAGGACCTTTTCGGCGAGCAGCCGCTGCGCGCTGGCCAGGTCGCCATGCAGGAACACGCTCATGCCGAGGCGCAGGTTGGCGAGCAGCCTGCCGTGCAGATCGACGATTTCCTGCATGCCGGCCTCGGAAAAGCTGCGATGCTTTTCGATCTTCTTCTCTTCGAGGTCGGTGATGACCCGCTCGATGATGTCGCCGACCTGCTCCATGTTGATCGTGAAGGAGACGATGTCGGCCCAGCGGCGGCCTTCCTTGTCGTCCAGCGCCTTGCGGCTGACCTGCGTGAGGTAGAGCTTGATCGCCGTATAGAGATTGTCGACGACGTCGTCCATGTTGCGCAGCCGGGCTGCCAACGCGCGGTCGTTGGTCTTGAGCACCGTCAGCATGCCGACGAGCATCTGCTCGATGAAATCCGCGAGCCGCACTGCCTCGCGCGCGGCATTGCCGATCGCGAGCGCAGGCGTGTCGAGCGCGGACGGGTCGAGGTATCGCGCCCGGGCAGGATCGTCCGTGTCGGGCTTGGCCGGCAGCAGTCGTTCCGCGAACCGCGCGATCGGTTCGGTGAAGAACAGGAACACGCCCGCAATGACGATGTTGAACAGAAGGTGGAAGTAGACCGTGATCTGGCCGTCGCTCAGCGACCACGATGTGAACAGATCCTCGATGTACGGCAAGAGGGGCACGACGATCACGCAGCCGATCAGCCGGAACAGGAGATTGCCGAGATTGACGCGGCGTGCTTCCGGCGGCGACGTCATGGTGTTGAGCATCGCGAGGAGGCCGCTGCCGAGATTCGCGCCCAGCACCAGTCCGAGGGCGACGTGCAGCGCGATCACCTTCGACGTCGCGAGCGTCGCCGTGAGCAGCACCACCGCGAGGCTCGAATACGACAGCATCGTGAAGACGGCGGCCACGACCATGTCCAGTAGTACATCGCCGGTCAGCGAGGCAAAGATCACCTTGATGCCGGCACCTTTGGTCAGCGGGTTCGCGGCGAGCACGATGAGCTGCAATGCGAGGATGATCAGTCCCAGGCCGATGAGGACGCGGCCGACCCGGCCGATACTCGTGGACTCGCGCCGCATGAACAGGGTGACGCCCACGACGATGAGCAGCGGCGACAGCCACGACAGGTCCAGCGAAAACACAAGTGTCATCAGCGCGGTGCCGACGTCGGCGCCCAGCATCACGGCCAGCGCAGGTGCCGTGGCGATCAATCCCTGGCCGGCGAACGAGGCCACCATCAATGCCGTGGCATTGCTGCTCTGGATCAGCGCCGTAATGCCGAGCCCCGCGACGAACGCAGCGTAGCGGTTGGCGACGCTTTCGCGCAGGAACCGGCGCAAGTCGCCGCCCCAAATGCTCAGGATGCCGGTGCGGACGATGTGCGTGCCCCATACAAGCAGCGCGACGCCCGCCAGCAGGTTGAGCAGGATTTTCATCGCGACCGCGCTGTTTCCATGATCGACACGAAATGCGCGAGCGGTGGCGTCTTCATGCCGGCGATCTTGGCGGCGTCATCCCAGAGGCGCAGCTCGACGGCCCGCGCGGCGCCACTGTGGGTCGAGAAGTCGGCTGCCTCGGCTGCGGTGTAGACACCGCCTTGCAACGTGAGGCTGCGTTTCGAATCGGCGGACAGGGCTTCGTGATACCCGGGCCGCGTGGCGCATAAGTAGCGCTTGGCATCGACGTGCAGGCGAATCGGTTCGAGCACGTCGTCGGTGAACAGCGGACGCAGGAAAGGCAGGGCGAAATACTGATGGACGTCGTCGATGCCGCGCTGGGTCGGCGTGTCGCCCTGGTCGTTGAGCAGGTGCCCGAGGTCGTGCAGCAGTGCAGCCGTGATCAACGCCGGGTCCGCACCTGCCGACTCGGCGAAGGTTGCACTTTGGAGGGCATGCTCGAGTTGCGTCACGGGTTCGCCGGAGTACATGCGCGCCCCCTTGGCGTCGAACAGACCGCAGATGTCGGGAATGGTCAGGGCCATCGCGGGTCGATTCGCCTCACCACGGCAGGGAATAGGTTTTCACGTTGGTGAAACTCTTCATCGCTTCCTGCACGCCTTCCTTGTATCCGAGCCCCGAATCCTTGATGCCGCCGAAAGGTGTCAGTTCCAGGCGATAACCGGGGACTTCGCGCACATTGACGCTGCCGACGTTCAATTCGCTGACCATCCGCGTGATCCAGTCGAGGCGGTTCGTGCAGACCGAGGACGACAAGCCGTAGTCGGTGGAGTTCGCGATCGCGATCGCATCGTCGATGGTCTTGAAGCGGATGACCGGAGAGACAGGGCCGAAAGTCTCGTACTTCACCACAGGCATGTCCGGCGTGACGTGGTCCAGCACCGTCGGTGAGTACAGGGCGCCTTTGCGCACATTCCCGCATAGCAGCGTCGCACCCCGGCCGATCGCCTCGTTCACCTTGTCTTCGAATGACCGCGCTGCCGCCTCGTCGATGACGGTGCCCATGTCGGTGTCCGGATTCATGGGGTCGCCGTACTTGATGGCTTTGGTCTTCGCGAGCAGCAGCTCGACGAAACGGTCGGCCACCGACGCCTGCACGAGCATGCGCTTGACCGCCGTGCAGCGCTGGCCGGAGTTCTTGTAGGAGCCCGCGGCGGCGAGCGTCGCAGCTTCCTCGATGTCGGCGTCTTCCATGACGATGATCGGGTCGTTGCCACCGAGTTCGAGCACCTGGCGCTTGTACACCGCTTTCGCGGCGATGTACTTGCCGACGGCCACGCCACCGGTGAAAGTGATGAGATCGACGTCGGGGTTCGTCAACATCTCGTCCGCGATTTCCTTCGGATCGCCTGTGACCACGGCGAACATTTCCGGCGGCAAGCCGGCCTCGTAGAGAATGTCGGCGAGCAGGAGCGCAGTCAAAGGCGTCTTCTCGGTCGGCTTGAGCACCATGCGGTTGTTGGTGGCGATCGACGGTGCGACCTTGTGCGCGACCTGGTTCAACGGATGATTGAACGGCGTGATCGCGGAAATCGCGCCCTGCAGCGGCTCGCGCAGCGTGTAGACCTTGCGCTTTTTTCCGTGCGGCGTGAGATCGCACGAGAAGATCTGGCCATCGTCGGAGAGCGCGGCGTTCCCGGCAAAAACGAACACGTCGCAGGCGCGCCCGACTTCATACAGCGAATCCTTCTTGCAGAGCCCGGACTCCGCCGTGATCAGATCCGAAATCTCCGCCGAGCGCTCACGGATCAACTCGGCTGCCCGATGCGAAATCCGGTAGCGATCGTGGCGCGTTAGCGTGGACTTGAAGCGCTTGGCGATTGCGAAGGCGTGGCGGATGTCGTCGACGCTTGCCTTGGGCACGGTGCCGACGATGGCACCGGTGTAGGGATTGCGCACGTCGATGACGCGATCGCCACCCACGAGCTTGCCGCCGATGCGCATTTTCTCGTTGAGCACGCGGCCATGCCTGACTTGCGCGAGTTCGGACATCATGTTCATCGTGCCATCACTGCAAATGGTTGAGCGCGAGGTCGAAGGCGTCGAAGTTGCGCCAGCGGCGGCCTGCGGGAAGTGTGGTGGACGGACGATTCGCGATCAGCGGCACGCGCTGCTCGGAGACGCCCCCATGCGAGCGCAGCGGCACGTCGAGGCCGGAGAGATCGTGCCGGCTGACGCTCGACCCGAGGACGGTGAGACGCTCCGCGACGATGACGAGGTCGCCGACGCGGTCCGGCGGCAACTCGAACTTCGCACACGCGTCCGCGCGGGAAAGCACGAGCTCCACGCCGGGCAGGGCGGCGATGCGCGCGGCAGCGTCGGCGACGCGCTCGGACGGGAGATAAGCGGTCGCGAACGAACCCAGCGCACCGTGGTGCACGACGTAAGGATCGGTGATGGGCAGGATGACGCGGGTGACGCCGGCACCATACCAGTCGTCGAGCAGGTCCTGCAGGAAGACGATGTTCGGGCGGCCGAAGGCGTCGGTCTTGGCGTTCATGCCGTGATCGGCGGTGACGACGATGGCGGCGCCCAGGGCGTCGAGCTGGCTCAAATAGCCGTCCATCATCGCGTAGAAGTCGTTGGCCTGATGTGTGCCCGGCGCGGCCTTGTGCTGGATGTAGTCGGTGGTCGAGAGGTACATCAGGTCCGGGCGCTCGCGCGCCATCAGTTTGACCCCGGCGGCGAAGACGAATTCGGACAGTGCGGCGCTGTACACCGACGGCACCGGCATGCCGACCAGGCCGACGATGTCAGTCAGACCGTTGCCGGCGAGCGTCACCTGGTCGGCCTTTTCCGATGAGAAGCAGATTCCCTGCATTTGATGTCCGAGCAGACTGCGCAGCTTGTCCTTGGCGGTGATGACGGCAACCTTCGCACCGGCCTCGGAAAATGCAGCAAAGATCGTGCCGGCGCGCAGGTACTTCGCGTCGTTCATCATGACTTCCGCGCCGGCCTCCCGATCCCAGAAGAAATTGCCGCAGATGCCGTGGACGGCAGGCGGCGTTCCGGTGACGATCGACAGGTTGTTCGGATTGGTGAACGACGGCACCACGCAGTCGGCCGTGAGGCACGTCCCGAGGTCCTTGAGACCGGCGAGGAAGGGGGCTACGCCCGCTTCGATGGCCTGGTTGATGTAGTCGGGCTCGCAGCCATCGACGCAGACGACGACGACGGGGCGGTCGGGCCAGCGGTAGGTGCGGCCATTGACGGTCAGGGACTTGCGGGCAGCGGTGTTCATCGTGTCCTGCGGGGGGCGATGACGGCGAGGTGGGGGCGCGCCGCGGCCGCACTAGCCGAGGCGACCGCCTGACTCTTGTGCATGCGTTCGCGGCTGGCCATGACGTGGTCGAAAAGCGCCCGGCCGGCGGCGGTCGCGTTGCCCGCAGCGATCTTGTCGACGATCTCGCGGTGCTCTCGCGTCGACACCGGCAACGTGCCGCCCTCGGCAAGCGTCTGCCGTCGGAACAGGTTCAATTCGTTGACCAGCCGGCGGTATGTCGCCAGCAGCTTGGCGTTGCCGGCGAGCGCGACCAGCCGATCGTGGAAGTCCAGGTTCAGCAGCCAGTACGCATGGACATCGTCCTTTGCCGCCGCGCGGTCCATGCGCTCCACGAAAGCGCGCAACTCGCGAATGTGCTCGGGCGTCGCGGTCTGCGCGAGTCGCCGGCCGGTCCATTCGTCCAGCGCCGCACGCACTTCATAGATTTCGTCTGCTTCGGCGACACTGATCTGGCGAACGAACACGCCGCGATTCTTTTCCAGGCGCACCAGTCCCGACTCCTCGAGGGCGCGAAAGGCTTCACGCACTGGCCCGCGCGACACGCCGAGCGCATCTGCGATGCTGGCTTCGTTGAGCTTCGATCCGGCGGCGAGGTCGCCGGCAAGGATCATGCGTTCGAGTTCGCGCTGCACCAGCATCGGCAGCGAACTCGACTGGACCAGCGCGATGGTCGCCCCGGGCAGATGCGGTCCGCCCGGCGTGCCGGAGGGCGTGGTCAGCGCAGTCTTGGACATGCTTGCGATTAGACGCCGTCGGGTGTAGATTGTCAACAATCTGCAATTCTTGGGTCGCGATTCGCGGGAGGCGCATGCGCGAGAATTCACCGGCGCGTCACGCGTCGCGGACCATAATCGGCATTGCTTGCCGGAGATTGCCGGCGTAGCATTTTTAGGTTGTGCGGTCGGGGCGGTGTTCACTCATTTCTGGGAGACGAAGATGCGGCAGGCAGTAAGCGCAGTAGGCAGTTCGTGGGGACGGCGCGCCGTCGCCGTGGTCCTCGCGGCAGCGGCGATGTGGGCAATCCCGGCATCGGCACAAAAGACCGAGCTGCTCGTGTACACGGCGCTCGAGACCGATCAGATCAAGGCGTACGAAGACGCGTTCTACAAGGCGTATCCCGACATCGCGATCAAGTGGGTGCGCGACTCGACGGGCGTCATCACTGCCAAGCTCCTCGCCGAAAAGGCGAATCCGCAGGCAGACATGGTCGTCGGCACTTCTGCGTCGAGCCTGGCCGTGTTCGCCAACGAAGGCATGCTGCAGGGCTACGCGCCGAAAGGCCTGGACAAGATCACGCCGGCGTATCGCGATCCGAAGAATCCGCCGGAATGGGTCGGCATGGATATCTACGGTGCCGCGATCTGCTTCAACACCGTCGAAGCCGCAAAGCTGGGCTTGCCCAAGCCGGAGACCTGGAAGGACCTGACCAAGCCCATCTACAAGGGCAAGATCGTGATGCCCAATCCCGCGTCGTCGGGTACCGGCTATCTGGACGTGGCGGGTTGGCTGCAGATGTGGGGCGACGCCGACGCGTGGAAGTTCATGGACGGACTCCATGACAACGTCGCGCACTACACCCACTCGGGATCGAAGCCCTGCCGCGAAGCCGGCGCCGGCGAATTCCCCATCGGCATCTCGTTCGAATACCGCGCCGTAACGACCAAGAAGGGCGGCGCGCCGATCGACATCATTTTCCCGAAGGAAGGCCTGGGTTGGGACCTCGAAGCGTCGGGCATCATGAAGACGACCAAGAAGCTCGACGCCTCGCGCAAGCTCATGGACTGGCTGGCCACGCCGGACGCGATGGCGCTGTTCGCCAAGAACTTCGCCGTGCTGGCCATGCCGGGCGTGGCCAAGCCCCTCGAGTTCGTTCCTGCCGACTACGAGCAACGCCTGGTGAAGAACGACTTCGCGTGGTCCGCCAAGAACCGCGACAAGATCCTCGCCGAATGGACCAAGCGCTACGACGGCAAGTCGGAACCGAAATAAGCAGCAAGAGACTGCGCGCCCCGTCGATCGGGGCGCTTTTTTTTGCGCAACGAGGGTGATGCCGTGCCGAATGCCGCTGCATCGAATGCGCCGTACCTGAAGCTCGAGCACGTGCGCAAGACCTTCGGCCAGTTCACCGCGCTGAAGAGCATCGCGCTCGCCGTCCACCCCGGCGAAATGGTGACGTTCCTCGGGCCGTCCGGTTGCGGCAAGACGACGCTGCTGCGCATCATCGCCGGACTCGAGACGCAGGATACCGGGACGATCGTGCAGGGCGGTCGGGACATCTCGCGGTTGCCGCCGATGAAGCGGGACTACGGCATCGTGTTCCAGTCGTATGCGCTGTTCCCCAACCTGACGATTTTCGACAACGTCGCTTACGGGCTGGTCAACCGGCGCAAGGGTCGCGACGAGATCCACCGCCGCGTCGGCGAATTGCTCAAGCTCGTGGGCTTGCCGGAGTCGGGTGCCAAGTATCCGGGTCAGCTTTCCGGCGGCCAGCAGCAACGCATCGCGCTGGCGCGAGCGCTGGCGACGTCACCCGGGCTGCTGTTGCTCGACGAACCGCTGTCGGCCCTCGATGCGCTGGAACGCCTCCGGTTGCGCGGAGAAATCCGCGCGCTGCAACGCCGCCTCGGTGTCACGACCATCATGGTCACGCACGACCAGGAAGAGGCGCTGTCGATGGCGGATCGCGTCGTCGTGATGAACCAGGGCGTGATCGAGCAGATCGGCACGCCGCAGCAGATCTACCGCGAGCCTGCGTCGGCCTTCGTCGCCGATTTCGTCGGCAAGATCAACGTCATCAACGCGGTCGCGGAAGGCGACGGCCGGTTCCGCGTCGGCACGCTGGTACTCAACGGCGCGCAAGGCGATGCGCCGGTGACGCCAGGCACCCGGGTCCGACTTTACCTGCGGCCGGAGGATGTTGTCGTGAACGGCGCGGTGTCGGGGATGGCGAATGCCGCGCATGCGAAGGTGACCAAGGTCGAATTTCTCGGCGCGTTCTGCCACGTCACGGTGGCTCTTGCCGGGGCGGAGGAGCAGCCGTTGCTCATCAACATTTCCCGGCACAGCATCGACGAGATGAGTCTCGCGGAGGGCTCCGCGCTGCACCTGGGGTTGCCCGCAGAATGCATGCGGTTGCTCGCATGATCCAGCCGCAATCGGCGACGCCGCGATGACGACGGCCACGATCGACACTGCAACGCTTGCCGCGGGACCGCGCGTCAAGCCGGCGGCGCATTGGCACGACCGCCTGGCGCAAGGCTTGCTCCTGCTGGTGTGCGCGATCCTGGTCGTTTTCCTCCTGGCACCCCTGTTCATGATCCTGGTGAAGAGCGTGCAGGACAAGGACGGCGCTTTCGTCGGCCTGCAGCAGTTCATCGACTATTTCCAGACGCCCGCGCTGCGCCAGTCGATCCTGCATACGATTTCGATCGCGCTGGCAGTCACCGGCATCACGATCCCGCTCGCGTTCACGTTCGCCTATGCGCTGACGCGCAGCTGCATGCCGTTCAAGGGCACATTCCGCGTGATTGCGCTCACGCCGATCCTGGCGCCCTCGCTCCTGGCTGCCATTTCGTTCATCCAGTGGTTCGGTACGCAAGGCCTGCTCAAGGGTCTCCTCGGCGGGGCCAAGATCTACGGTCCGATCGGCATCGTCCTGAGCTCGATCTACGCGGTGTTCCCGCACGCGCTGATGATCGTCCTCACGGCGCTGCTGCTGGCCGACGGGAGGCTGTATGAAGCGGCGGAATCGCTGGGAACGCCGACGCTGCGCCGCTTCTTCACCATCACGCTGCCCGGCGCGAAATACGGCCTGATCAGCGCCGCGATGGTGGTCTTTTCCTATACGGTGAGCGACTTCGGGATCCCCAAGATCATCGGCGGCAACTTCAACGTGCTGGCGCTGGACATATTCAAGCAGGTGATCGGTCAGCAGAATTTCAACAAAGGCGCGGTCGTCAGCCTGATCCTGCTGTTGCCGGTGCTGGTCGCATTCATCGTCGACTGGTCGATGCAGGGTCGCCAGAGAGCGCAATTCTCTTCGCGCGCAGTGCCGTATGCGCCGAAACCGAAGCGCGGCTTCGACACGGCGATGTTCCTCTACTGCCTGGTCATCAGCCTGCTGCTGCTCGCCGTCCTGTTCATGGCGATCTACACGTCGTTCATCAAGCTGTGGCCGTATGACAAGTCGTTCAGCCTGCGCCACTACACCTTCGGCCTGGTCGATGGTGGCGTGATCGTCGCGTTTTTCAACAGCCTGAAGATGGCGCTGCTGACGGCGGTGTTCGGCACGATCCTCATTTTCGGTGGCGCGTATCTGATCGAAAAGTCGCGGGGCATGACGGGACTGCGCGCATTCATCCGGCTGCTCGCAGCCATTCCGATGGGCGTGCCGGGCATGGTGCTCGGCCTCGGCTACATTTTCTTCTTCAATCATCCGGACAATCCGCTCAACGGCCTCTATCACGGCATGACCATCCTCGTGATCGCGACGATCGTGCACTACTACACGTCGAGCCACCTGACCGCGGTGACGGCGTTGAAGGCGCTCGACAACGAATTCGAGGCCGTGTCGGCGAGCCTGAAGGTGCCGTTCTACAAGACCTTTTTCCGCGTCACTGTTCCGGTCTGCCTGCCCGCCATTCTCGACATCGGCCGCTATCTCTTCGTCAACGCGATGGTGACGATATCTGCCGTCGTCTTCCTCTACTCACCCGATACGAAGCTCGCCTCGCTGGCGATACTGAACCTCGACGATGCCGGCGAGATCGGGCCGGCCGCCGCAATGGCGACGCTGATCGTCCTGTCCTCGACGACCGTGTGCGTGCTCTACGCGATCATCACGCGGCTGCTGCTGACGCGTACGCAGGCCTGGCGCAAACCTCTGACCGTCTGATTTTCCTGGAGCACATCATGAGCAACTTCGATCGCGACCCAATCCTGCTGACGCCGGGACCGCTGACCACGTCGCTGAAGACCAGGACGGCGATGTTGCGCGACTGGGGATCGTGGGACAGCAATTTCAACGCCGTGACGGCGCGCGTCCGCGAGCGCCTGCTCGGCATCGTCAACGGTGCGCCGACGCACGTCTGCGTCCCTATGCAGGGCAGCGGGACGTTCTCGATCGAAGCCGCGGTCAACACGCTGGTGCCGCGCAATGGGCACGTGCTGGTGCTGGTCAACGGTGCCTACGGCCAGCGCATGGCGCGCCTGACCACGATGATGGGACGCAAGCTATCGACGTTCGAGACGGCGGATGGCGTTCCGACCACCGCCGCCGACGTCGCCCGTGCGCTGGATGCCGATCCGTCGATCACGCACGTCGGTCTGATCCATTGCGAGACATCCACCGGGATCCTCAATCCGCTGCCGGAGATCGCCGACGTCGTGGCCGCGCGGGGCAAGCACCTGATCGTCGATGCGATGAGTTCGTTCGGCGCGCTGCCGATCGATGCGGCACGGATTCCGTTCGATGCGTTGATCGCCGCGTCCGGCAAGTGTGTTGAAGGCCCGCCCGGAATGGGCTTTGTGTTCGTGCGCAAGTCCGTGCTCGAAACCTGCGCGGGCAATTCGACGTCGCTGTCGCTCGATCTGCACGATCAGTGGACGTACATGGAAAAGACGACGCAGTGGCGTTACACGCCGCCGACGCACGTCGTCATCGCCCTGGACGCGGCGCTGGAGCAGTATCGGGAACAGGGTGGCCAGCCGGCGCGGCTGGCGCGTTACACGGCCAACTACGAAATGCTTGTCGCCGGCATGAAAGAGATGGGCTTCACGGTGTTCCTCGATCCGAAGATCCAGGCGCCGATCATCGTGACTTTCCATGCGCCCGCCGATCCCCGGTACGCGTTCAAGGCCTTCTACGACAAGGTGCGCGACAAGGGCTTCGTGCTGTATCCCGGCAAGTTGACGCAAGTCGAGACGTTCCGCGTCGGCTGCATCGGCGCCATCGGGCCGGATGAAATGCGGCACGCGGTCAATGCGGTGCGTGACGCGCTGCGGGAACTCGGTATCAAGCAGGTGGCGCCGGCCGCGGCGAGAGCGGCGTAGCCTGCTGGCAGCGATTCCCGGGCTCGAGCGAAACGCGGCGCAGCGCATCGAAGGCGGCGTGGTCGGCGGTACCGTCGGCGATGAAGCCATGCCGCATCAGGCAATCGACGATCACGAGGCTCGCATCCGCGGTCACGATGTCGCTGCCGTCGCGATTGCAGGCAAGCCTGGCGGCGTCGGATAGCCCTTCGAGCCGGAACTCGACGACTTCTCCGTCGGTGCCCACGGGAACGAACGCCGGATCGAGCCACAGATCGTGCACGTAGACCGTTTCGCGCTCCAGGCCCTTGGGATGTGCTCGGCAAATCCGCAGTGTGCCTGCGGCGCGTGCCGTTGCGGCGAGCGCAGCAGGGATGCCGGCCTCTTCGCCGGCTTCCTTGATCATCGTGGCCTCCACTGACGCGCCAGCGGGGATGCCGCCGCCAACCATGTTGTCGAGCAATCCGGGATCGACGGCCTTGTGCGGACTGCGCCTCCCCAGCCACATGCGGATGCCGTCATCCGCCCGGACGAGTCCGTTGATATGCGCTGCAAACGTGCGGATCCCGAAATAGCGTGCCGCGCAGCGCTCGAGTTCGAAATGCGGTTCGTCGCCGAATTCGCGCACGACGGCGTAGCGCTCGTGGCGCCACGCGCTGCACGCACCTTCCGCGGCCAATTGTCGCGCGAGACCTTCCATCGCGGTCGTGCGCGCTGGTGGTGTGGCGAGGCGCGGCACGAAGCGAATCTGATCGTTGTCGACGACAAGGACATCGACAAATTCCGCCAGCCGTTGCGCACGCCGATCGTCGACCCAGCCGACCACTGTCTGATCGACGACAAACGGCCGGTAACGTCCTTGTGGTGCCGCGAGGATGGCGTCGAGCCGCTCGCGAATCCCGGTTACAATGACGCTCGTTTCCAAGCAGCCAGTGTAGCTTTTTCGGCCCGCCCATGCCCGCAGACGTCCTCGCGTTGTTTGATCTGGATCACACATTGATGCCGCACGACAGCGACGAGCAGTGGGTCGCCTTTCTTGGTCGAACAGGGCGCGCTCGACGCGGTTCGCTACGATGCCACCAATCGCGACCTGATTGCCCGCTACAACCGCGGCGAAGCCGGCACCATCGAGTTCACCGAGTTTTATCTGTCGACGCTGACGTCGTTCGATCTGCCCGACGCGTTGCGGTGGCGCGAGAAATACCTGACGCGCAAGATCCGTCCGCGTATCCGGCAGTCCGCCAGGGCACTGGTCGAGCGCCACCGTGCGGCCGGCGACCGTCTGCTGGTGACGACGGCCGTGTTCCGATTCCTGGCCGATCCGATCGCCGCCGAGTTCGGCATTCACGACGTGATCGCGACGGAGGCCGAGCAGATCGATGGGAAATATACGGGACGGGTTATCGGCATACCGAACATTCGCGAAGGCAAATACGAACGACTGGTGGCGTGGCTCGCCGAGCGAGGCGAGCGCATCACCGATTTTCGCGAGTGCTGGTTCTACGGCGATTCGCTCAACGATCTTCCCTTGTTCACGCATGTCACCAATCCGGTCGTGGTGAATGCCGATCCGGTGCTGGCGGCGCATGCGCGACACATGGGTTGGCCCGAAATGCGCGTTGGCTGACGCCCCGGCCTGGTGAACCCGCAGAACAGCCAAGCCGAACGATGAAGGCGCAGCCCGCTGTGCTGGCGCTGTTCGATCTGGATCACACGCTGCTCACCGTCGACTGCGACGAAGCCTGGGTCGAGTTCCTGATCGAACAGGGTGTCGTCGACCGTGCGACGTTCGAAGCAGGCAATCGCGTCATCGGCGAAAAGTACCGCCGCGGCGAAGTCGGACTGCTCGAATTCACCGAGTTCTATATTTCGACGCTGGCAGACCACCCCGTCGATCGGCTCGAGTCCTGGCGCGAGGCGTACCTGCGCGCGAAAATCCTTCCCGCGATTCCCGTCGATTCGCGCAGGCTGGTCGCACAACACGTCGACGACGGACACCTCTGCGTGATGACCACTGCGGCGAGCCGATTTCTGGCCGCGCCGATCGGGGAGGAATTCGGCTTCGAGCATGTAATCGCCACCGAACCGGAGATGCGCGACGGACGCTTTACCGGCAAGGTTGCGGGAATGCCGAACATGCGCGACGGTAAGATCGAGCGACTGGCGACGTGGCTCGCGGTCCGCAAACGACGCCTCGAAGACTTTCACCAGAGCTGGTTCTACAGCGACTCGCGCAACGACATTCCGCTGTTGTCGAAGGTCACCCATCCGGTCGCAGTCAATCCGGACCCGACGCTTGCGGCCCTCGCCGCAGGCAAGCGCTGGCCGGTGCTGCAAATCGGGTAGAATCCGCGCATTTTCTCGGGGAGTGGCCATGGGCGCGGGCATCATCGACGGCAAGGCACGCGCCGCACAGATCACGGCGGACGTCGCGGCGCGCGTGCGCGAACGCGAAGCCGCGGGCAAGCCTCCACCGGGACTTGCCGTCGTGCTGGTCGGCGAAAACGCGGCATCGCAGATCTACGTGCGCAACAAGCGCAGGATGACCCACGATGTAGGCATGCGTTCCCTGTCGTTCGACCTGCCCGCCACGACCGCGCAGCAGGAATTGTTCGATCTCATCGATCGACTGAACCAGGACGCGGCAGTGCAGGGCATCCTGGTGCAGCTGCCGCTACCCAAGCACATCGACGCCGAACTCGTCAGCGAGCGCATTCATCCGGACAAGGATGTCGATGGCTTCCACCCCTACAACATCGGCAGGCTGGTCCTGAAGCGCCCGCGCCTGCGGCCGTGCACTCCCTACGGGTGCATGGTCCTGCTGCGGGAAACCGGCGAGGACCTGGTCGGCAAGCACGCGGTGGTCATCGGCCAGTCGAACATTGTGGGCCGGCCGATGGCGCTGGAACTCCTGATGGCGCGCTGCACGGTCACCGTTTGCCACTCCGCGACGCGCGACTTGCCGGGCATCGTCGGCGGCGCCGATATCCTCGTCGCCGCAATGGGCAGGTTGCAGTACGTCCAGGGTGCGTGGATCAAGCCGGGTGCCATCGTCATCGACGTCGGTATCAATCGGACGCCGGAAGGAAAGCTGCGCGGCGATGTCGATTTCGATGCGGCGAAGGAACGCGCGCGCTGGATCACGCCGGTGCCGGGTGGCGTGGGACCGATGACGATTGCGATGTTGCTGGCGAATACACTCACCGCGGCGGAGTTCCAGGACGCGGCATTGGCGGAACTGGAGGACGCGGCGGCGGCGTGAGCTGTGATTTGACCTGACGGCTCGCGCGAGATGATCGCGCGACTGTGGCGCCTGGAGCGTGAAGCGCGACTCGATCGAGAAAAAGGGAGCGCGTTGCCTATTCTCCACGCGAAGCTGGCGCAAGCGCTTTTTGCTCCCCGCGGCATCGCGCTGCTCGGCGCATCGGGCGATGCAGCAAAGCGCACCGCCCGATCACTGCGCTTCCTACGCAAGCACGGCTACACGCGGCGAATCCGCATCGCCGAGGCAGTGTTCGAACGGAGCTTCTCGCAGCGACGCGAAGAGCACTGACGTTCTCACTCGACCTGGATACCGGAGGTCCTGATCACCTCGCCCCATTTCGCGACCTCCTCGCGCAGGACCCGATCGAACTCTGCGGGCGTGTTGCCGACCGGCTCCGCCCCTTGATCGAGCAGACGCTGCCTGATGTCCGGGGAATGCGCGGCCTTGATGATCGCTTCGGACAGCTTATCGACGATGTCGCGCGGTGTCGCCGCGGGAGCGAGCACGCCGTACCACACGGTCATTTCGACGCCGGTCAACCCGGCCTCCCGCATGGTCGGCACATCGGGCATCGACTCCGACCGGCGGGTACCTGTCGATGCAAGAGGACGGAGCCTTCCCGATTTCACGTGTTGCAAGATCGCGGGGACGTTGGCGAAGCTCAAGTCCACGTCGCCCGCGATCAACGCGGTGAGCGAGGGTGCGCTTCCCTTGTACGGCACGTGCACGATGTTCGTTCCCGTGCGCAGATTCAAAAGCTCGCCCGCGAGGTGCTGCGTCGTTCCAGTGCCCGCCGACGAATAGTTCAGTACCCCCGGCTTCGCGCGTGCGAGCGCAATCAGCTCGCTCATGCTTTTCGCGGGCGACGATGAGTTCACCACGAGTATGTTCGGGCTCTCCGAGAATATCGAGACCGCCACGAAATCGCGCAGCGTGTCGTACGGAAGATTCTTGTAGAGCGCCATGTTGATCGCTATCGCAGGAGCATTGACCAACAGGGTGTAGCCGTCCGGGGCCGCTTTCGCCACGTATTCATTGGCGATGTTGGTTCCGGCCCCGGGACGATTGTCGACGATCACCGGTTGGCCGAGTAGTTCGGACAGCTTGGACGCAAGCAACCGTGCATTGATGTCCACCCCTCCACCGGGGGTGAATCCGACGACAAGTCGCACGGGCCTGGTCGGATAGGCTTGACCTTGCACCGATGCGCTGGTTGCCGCGACGCACAGCACGATCAGCCACAGAATGCTGCGTATGCCAGGCATGACCTCCTCCTGCAGCAGGTGCGGGCCGTTCAGGGGCGTAGGTGGGATTCTACCCTCAAGGCATACCAGGTGAAGGCGATTCACGGCAAGTGTTCGACGTCCCCGGTGCCGCATGTCAATAACGATCAAGCAGAGCGCTCTCTGCTGCTTTCCGGCTGCGCCTCTGGCACCGCAGATAAGCGACGCGGATCACCGGGACACGCCGGCGCAAGCCGGCCGTGTCCATTTATTTGCGTTGTCTTGAAAGCAATTTGTAAGCTAACCCACCCAATATTTGCACCCAGTCCTCCGTTCACGCCTCGCTAGGAACAAACCGGCGCGGGGACCATTAACAAACCTAGCGGCGTGTATTTTTGATTGCATCCACCTCGAGCGTGCTGGCTGTTAAAGCACGGCACCTCGTGGATCTGCGAGCGATTCGACATCGGTTTCGAACAGACGAAAAAGGGAGACCACTATGTCATCTCGGGCGGCAGACAACTCGTCGTGGGCACGCGTGGCCCGTTGGCTATCCTGCGCCGTACGGAGCAGAAACACAGGTTGCTCCGCCATCCTGTGTCTGCTCCTCGCTGGCCTTGCGTGGCCTGCTTTGGCCGCAACGTATACGTATACCGGGGGCAATTACACGACCACAGTACCCTTCACGGCCCCGTGTACCGTCGGAACCTGTGCGAACTACACGACGGGGATGAGCGTGACGGGCTCGTTCACGACAGCCGCGCCGCTGGCGGCAAATCTCGCCAGCGTCAACATCGCCGCGCTGGTGACCTCGTTCAGCTTCAACGACGGCATCAACACCTATTCGAGCGCCAATTCTAATTCGTGGATCATCTCGTTCGACGCGTCGACCGATGGCTCGGGAGTACCCGATGGCGGCATGTTCATCGTGCTCGCAACGTGGATCACCGGGAGCAACCCACATACCGCCGCCGATCGATATTCCCAGTTCGAGATCGACTTCTCTGTGGACGGCATAAACAACCTGGGGTGCAGTACCGTCGGCATTACCAACGGCACCGCAGACACTTGTACTTCCAGCCCGGGTTCAGACAACAACAGCAGCACCTTTAGCGGACCCTCCGGTACTTGGGCGGCTGCCGGAGGGCCGGGCACGACGACGGTCAATCTTGTCTCGTCGCAGGAATCCGTCTACCCTCGGCCAGACAGTAACTTTTACCGCGACCGTGAACGGCAGCTCGCCGACCGGGACGGTGCAGTTCAAGGACGGTTCTCGGCAATCTCGGTTCGGCCGTCACGTTGAGTGGTGCAGTCGCGACGCTGAGCACGTCGACGCTCGGCGTCGGGACGCATCCCATCACCGCGGTCTATGGCGGCGATGCAAACAACTCCGGCAGCACATCGCCCACGGTCAATCAGGTGGTCAATAGTGGTGCCGCGAGCGTCAGCACCACCATCCCGACGCTCTCGGAGTGGGCGTTGGTGCTGTTGATCGGGCTCGTCCTTGTGGCTGCGGCAACTGTAATACGCAGTCGCAACCGCCGGTAATGGGTCGTTCGCGCGCGGGCAGCCGAGCCAAGTGGGCCGCTCTGCGTGGCAGCTCGCGCGGATCGATCCGACCGTCTATTGCTTGGCAAGTGTCTCCAGCACTTCGCGCCGAAACATCTTCAGGATGGGATTGTCGTTGTCCTTGCGATAGCAGAAGACCATTTCGACCGGGCGCAGCGGCTTCGTGGCCATGCGACGCAGCAGCACGCCTTCGAAGTGCAGGCGCGAGGCAGTTTCAGGAATGAGCGCCACGCCGATGCCGGAATCGACGAGCGCGAGCATGGTGTGGATCTGCGGAACATAGTCGACGATGTCCGGCTGCACGCCTTCGCGATCGAGGCACGACTGCACTAGCTGGTAGAAGTAGCTCGCTTCATAGGGCGAGTACGTCATGAACGGCTTCCCATGAAGGCACGATAGCGTCGGCTCTTTTGGCCAACTCTTCGACTGTGACTCCGGAATGGCGAGCATCAGTGCCTCGCGCCCCAGCAACACCGTTTCCAGACCGCCGTGCGGAGAATGGGGGCGCATCAGTCCCACGTCCAGCTGGCCAGTCTCCAGCGCCTCGAGCTGCTCGCTGGTCACCATCTCCTTCAGCATCAGTGTGATGTTTGGCACCAGCTCGTGCAGCTTCCGCACCATCCCGGGCAGCAGGCCGTAACCGAATGCCGAGGTAAAGCCGATCGCAATCGACCCCTTCTCTCCCGTCGCTATGCGGCGCGCCGTCGTGGCCGCCTCTTCCGCGAGCCGCAGGATTCGCGTGGCCTCGGGAAAGAACGCTTTGCCGGCGGCGGTGAAACGCACCACGCGGCTCGTTCGTTCCAATAGCGGCGTGCCGACCTGATGTTCCAGCAGCCGGATCTGCCGGCTGAGGGGCGGCTGGGTCATGTTCAGCCGCTCCGCGGCGCGGCCGAAGTGAAGCTCGTCCCCGACAGCAACGAAGCAACGAAGCTGACTGATTTCAAGCATGATTCAACTCCTGAATCAATCGTGTCAGTGATTGGTTTGATTATGCATCAATCCAAGCTGACAATGACATCGATCGGAAAAACTGATGACCGCGACAAGCGGCTGCTCTCGAAGCGATCGATAGGAGGATCCGTGAACCACCTGACTACCCGACCCTGACGCCAGTCATTGGCCACCCCGGATTCCAGTTCATTCTCCCAAGTGAGGACAACCATGCAAAGCAGTGCAATGGCAGTGAATTCGAGTGCGCTTGCGGCGGGCGCAAAGAAGACCAACGTCCGCTGGATCGTGGTCGCGGTCCTGTTCTTCATCACCATCATCAATTACGCGGATCGGGCCACGATTTCCCTGGCCGGACCGGCGATGGCGAAAGAGCTGAATTTCGACGCGGTTACGATGGGCTACATCTTCTCGGCCTTCGGCTGGGCCTACGTGATCTTCCAGCTGCCCGGCGGCTGGTTGCTCGACAAGTTCGGGTCGAAGAAGGTCTACGCGTTCAGCATTTTCTTCTGGTCGCTGTTCACGCTCTGGTGGGTGCGGTCGGCTTCTTCGTGGGACTGACCGCCGTCATCATCCTCTTCTCGCTACGGTTCCTTGTCGGCGCTTCCGAAGCCCCGTCTTTCCCGGCCAACAGTCGCATCGTGGCCGCATGGTTTCCGGCCAATGAGCGCGGCACCGCTGCGGCCATCTTCAACTCGGCCCAGTACGCGGCGACCGTCGTGTTCGCGCCGCTCATGGGCTGGCTCATTCATTCCTTCGGCTGGCACTGGGTGTTCGCTGTCATGGGCGTGCTCGGTATGCTGTTCGTGCTGGTCTGGAACAAGCTGATCTACGACCCGAAGGATCACCCGCTCACCAACGAAGCCGAAGTCGACTACATCGAAAAAGGTGGCGGCCTGGTCAGCATGGACCAGGGGTTGAAAGGCGGGACCAAGCAGGAAGGCCCCAATCTCGCCTACATCAAGCAGTTGCTGTCGAGCCGGATGCTGGTCGGCATCTACATCGCTCAGTACTGCATCAACGCGCTGACGTACTTCTTCATCACCTGGTTTCCGGTCTACCTGGTGCAGGAAAAGCACATGACGATTCTCAAGGCCGGTTTCGTGGCCGCAATTCCGGCCGTCTGCGGATTTGTCGGTGGCGTGCTGGGCGGCATCATCTCCGACTTCATGCTGCGACGCGGCTTTTCGCTGACCGCCGCCCGCAAGACGCCGATCGTGGCGGGGATGCTGCTGTCGATGACCATGGTGATCTGCAACTATGTTTCCGCCGAATCCGCGGTGATCTTCTTCATGGCGTTGGCGTTTTTCGGCAAGGGGGTCGGCGCGCTCGGATGGGCCGTTAACTCAGATACGGCGCCGAAGCAAATCGCCGGGCTGAGTGGAAGCGTTCTGAACGTCTGTGGCAATCTGTCCAGCATCACGACGCCGATTGCGATCGGCTACATCATCCAGTCCACCGGCTCCTTCAACGGCGCACTGGTGTATGTCGTCATCCACGCCTTTGTCGCGATGATCTGCTACCTGTTCGTCGTCGGCAAGATCGAGCGCATGGTTCTGAAGTGATGCGTCGAAGCGCTGCGCGGCCGATCGGGCCGCGCACATTTGCAATCAAATAACAGTGCGAGAGGAGCGAGATGAAGGGTCAATCGACAACACCGGTCGTCACGGGCATGCAGGTCATCCCCGTGGCCGGCTACGACAGCATGCTGCTCAACCTGTGTGGTGCGCATGCGCCCTATTTCACGCGTAACATCGTGATTCTCAAGGACAGTCTCGGCAACACCGGTCTCGGCGAGGTGCCGGGCGGGGAGGGCATCCGCCAGACGCTCGAAGCGGCGGTCCCGCTGGTCGTCGGTCAGTCCGTCGGACTCTACAACAACATCCTCAACTCCGTGCGGCATGGATTGCTCCATCAGGGCAGGTCGGCGCACGAAGCCACCGCGCACAAGGTCACGTCGGCCAGCGAAGCCGCAGTGCTGAAACAGCCGCATGAGATCAACTTGCGCACCGATAACGTCCTCACCGCCATCGAGTCCGCACTACTCGATCTACTGGGCCAGTTTCTCGGGGTGCCCGTCGCCGCACTGCTCGGCACAGGCCAGCATCGCAAGGCGGCACGCATGCTGGGCTACCTGTTCTACGTCGGAGACCGCACCCAGACCGATTTGCCCTACCAGGCCGGGTCGGGCAGCAAGGATCACTGGTACCGCGTGCGGAACGAGGAAGCGGTCACGCCGGAAGGCATCGTCCGGCAGGCGGAGGCCGCCAGTGCGCTCTACGGATTCAACGATTTCAAGCTGAAGGGCGGCGTGATGTCGGGAGTTCGCGAAATGGACGCGGTGGCGGCTCTCAAGGCCCGCTTTCCGACGGCGGGCGTCACCCTGGATCCTAACGGCGCATGGTTGCTCGACGAAGCCATCGGTCTGTGCAAGGGGCGCGGCGACATCCTCTCGTACGCCGAGGACCCCTGCGGTCCGGAAAATGGCTACTCCGGTCGCGAAATCATGGCCGAGTTCAAGCGCGCTACCGGCATTCGGACGGCCACCAACATGGTGGCCACGGACTGGCGCCAGCTTAACCACTCGCTCAGCCTGCAGGCCGTCGACATTCCGCTGGCGGATCCGCATTTCTGGACCATGCAGGGCTCGGTGCGGGTGGCACAGCTGTGTCACGAGTTTGGACTGACCTGGGGTTCACACTCCAACAACCATTTCGATATCTCGCTCGCGATGTTCACGCATGTAGCCGCGGCCGCGCCTGGCGACATTACCGCGATCGACACGCACTGGATCTGGCAGGAAGGTCAAGAACGTCTCACCGTCGAGCCGCTGAAGATTGTCGGCGGTGAGGTAGCGGTTCCTGATGAGGGTGGCCTGGGTATCGACATCGACATGGCCCAGGTGGAAAAGGCGCATGAACTGTACAAGCGGGTGGCCAAGGGTGCGCGCGACGATGCCATGGCCATGCAATTCCTTGTGCCGGGCTGGAAGTACGACCCGAAGAAACCTAGCCTCGGCCGTTGACACGTGGCCGTCTGGTCCGATAGTTCTCGCGGGAAGCGAGAGCACACCGAAATCCGAATACGGCGCCACCGCCGAGCCAACCGCAGCAATGGAGGAATGACGATGCCTGTGCAACCCTATAACGCTATTCCGAATCAATTTCGCCGCGAGGAGGCGATCCGCCACGTCTTCGCGCGCGTCGCTGCGGCGCGAAAGCCAAGCGGCATCCTGGCACCGGTCGAAGCCGACGCCCGCCGCTATCTCGAATGGGGCGCTACCTTCGTTGCCGTGGGCAGCGACCTCGGACTGTTCCGCGCGGCAACACAGGGGCTGCGTGACAAATACGCCTCAGCTTGAACGCCAGCTGCACCCATCCACTCTTCCAATCGCTGGAGACAAACAATGAGCAAAATCGGTTTCGTCGGTCTCGGCATCATGGGCACCCCCATGGCCGAGCATCTCATCAAGGCCGGACACGAGTTGTCGCTGTTCAGCATTCCGAGCGTTCCCCCTTCCCTCGTCCAGGCCGGCGGCACGGCCTGCACATCAGGCAAGGAAGTTGCAGAGCGAGCCGATGTCATCATCATCATGGTGCCGGACACGCCCCATGTTGCGGCGGCGCTGTTCGACCCGAATGGCGTGGCCGCGGGACTTTCGCCCGGCAAGATCGTCGTCGACATGAGTTCGATATCTCCGGTCGAGACCAAGGTGTTCGCGCAGAAGATCAACGCGCTGGGCTGTGAGTATCTCGATGCGCCGGTTTCCGGCGGCGAGGTCGGTGCCAAAGCGGCCAGCCTGACCATCATGGTAGGCGGAACCGAAGCCGCGTTCGAGAAAGTGAAGCCGCTATTCGCGCTGATGGGCAAGAACGTGACGCTGGTCGGCGCCAATGGGGACGGTCAGACGTGCAAGGTCGCGAACCAGATCATCGTCGCGCTCAACATCGAGGCGGTCGGCGAAGCGCTTCTCTTCGCATCCAAGATGGGTGCGGACCCGGCAAAAGTCCGGCAGGCGCTGATGGGGGGGTTTGCGTCGTCGCGCATCCTGGAAGTGCATGGCGAGCGCATGATCAAGCGCACCTTCGATCCGGGGTTTCGCATCGAGTTGCACCAAAAGGATCTGAGTCTCGCACTGTCCAGCGCACGGGCGGCAGGGATCTCGCTTCCCAACACCGCCACGGCGCAAGAGTTGTTCAATGCCTGCGCGGCGCACGGCGGCAAGGCATGGGATCACTCCGCGATGGTCCGTGCATTGGAGATGATGGCCAATTTTGAAATTGGCCAGAAGGCTTGAGGCGAACCTTGGGCGACGCGTAAACGTGGACAACCCTGCGCCGGCGACCTGATCGAACAAGAGCCGATCGGTCGCAGGTTGCAGGACGCTACGTTGCCCTGAGGTGCCACGCCTTCGGCCGCGTGAACGTCGCGATGCCGTAGGTCGAGAGGGTCAGGCCGATGCCCGAATGGCCCACGCCGGACCACGGCAGCCGCGGGCTGACCCGGTCGCAGCAGTTCCAGTAGACCGAGCCGGAATGCACCTGCGCGAGAATCTTGCGCGCCCGTTTCTGGTTCGGGGTATACACGCCCGCGGTCAGCCCATATTCGCTGTCGTTCATCAGTGCGACCGCCTCGGCGTCGTCCCTGACTTTCTGAATGCCGATGATGGGGCCGAAGCTTTCGTCCTTCATCAGCGCCATCTTGTGATTGACGTCGACGAACACCGTCGGCTCGAACCAGTTGCCTTTTCGCTGTACGACGTTGCCGCCGGTCAGCAGTTTGGCGCCGCGTTTCTTGGCGTCCGCAACCTGCTTCCTCAGGACGTCGAGCTGGGGACGTCGCGTGATCGCGCCGATGTACGTCGATTCGTCCCCGGGCTCGCCCATCTTGTACCCCTTGACCTCGGTGACGAACGCCTTGACGAAGGCGTCGTGGATCTTCTCGTGCACGTAAATCCGTTCGACCGAGCAACACGATTGGCCGGTGTTGTAGAACGCGCCGTCGGCGATACCGGCGGCAGCGGTAGCCACGTCGACGTCGTCGCACACATAGACCGGGTCCTTGCCGCCGAGCTCCAGCTGTACCTTGATCATCTTGCGGCCGGCCTTGGCGCCGATGCTGGCACCGGTCGCGTACGAGCCGGTGAAGAAGACGCCATCGACCGGCTGATCGAGCAGCGCGGCCCCTGTCTTGCCGCCACCGATGACCGGGATGAAGACATCGTCGGGAACACCTGACGCGACGAGCATTTCCGCGATATGCATGCCGGTCAGCGTCGCGAATTCCGACGGCTTGTACAACACTGCATTGCCGGCGAGCAGCGCGGGCACGAACACGTTGCCGCCCACGAAGTAAGGATAGTTCCACGCCGAGATGTTGGCGATGACACCCAGCGGCTCGTGCGAAATCCGCTCCTCGAGCTTTTGTTTTGTGTCCGCGAAGACTTTCTCGTCGCGCAGCACGTGCGCGGCCTCGGCCAGGAAAAAATCGAGGCGGCCGAGCAGGCCGTTGAGTTCGTTGCGCGACTGCTTTATTGGCTTGCCCACCTCGCGCGTGAGCGTTTGCGCGAGTTCTTCAAGTCGATCGGTAATGCGGTCGCGGAATTTGTGGATCACTTCGAGCCGCTGCTTCAGCGGCACGGCCGCCCAACCAGGCTGCGCCGCGCGAGCGCGTCTATACTTCGTCCGCACGTCCGCGGCACTGTCTTTGACGACGTCGGCAACGACGGTGTTGGTCGCTGGGTTCAGGATCTTCACGATGTGTCGCCTTCAATGGCTGGCGCGGGCCAGGAAATCGTCGAGGATCGGCGTATCGTCGATGAACGACGGTGCGCCGTGCGTGTGAAATTCGGGATGCCATTGCACACCGAAGACGTACGAGGGCCCGGTCCAGCGCAGCGCTTCGACGACGCGGTCCGGTTCCGACCAAGCCTCGACAATGAGATCCCGACCGACGTCCTTGGCGGCCTGGTGATGCACCGAGTTGGTCTTGGTCAAAGACATGCCGGGGTACAGTCGGGCGAGCCCGGATCCGGCGACGATCGACGTGGCGTGGGCGTTGTCGGCGTAGATGTCCCAATCCCGATGGTTCAGCGCTCCCGGCAGTTGCGTCGCGAGATCCTGATAGAGCGTGCCGCCGAACGCTACGTTGATGACCTGGGCACCGCGGCACACGCCGAGTACCGGCTTGCCCGCATTCATGAACGCGCGCAAGAGGGCGATCTCGTAGTCGTCGCGGATGCGGTCGCCGTTCCATTCGGGACGAAGCGCCTGTTCGCCGTAGCTCTCCGGACACACATCGGAGCCGCCCATGAGCACCAACCCGTCGAGCTCCTCCGCGTAGTCGGCCACGCCGACGCGGCTTTCCTGTCGTCGCGTGCCACCGTCAGGCGAGGGGATCATCAGTGCCATGGCGTCCTTTTGCATTACCCAGTGCGCCATGTTCTGCTCGATGTACTGCAGCGTCATGCCCTTGAAAATCGCGCGTCGCGGGTCGGCATGGAAAAAACACGCGGAGATGCCGATTTTCAACATGGACAAGGCACGACCAAAGATCCGCGTCGGTTCAGATCGCTGCGGCGAAAATGCGCTCGAAATCCGCTCTTGTGCAGGGTCGCGGGTTGGTCTGGTGGCAGATGTCGTTGATGGCGACCTCGACCAGCGCCGGAATGTCGGCACGCGTCACCGCCCGCTTGGCTTGATAAACCGCGAGTGTCTGCGGAATCGCCAGTTCGCGCTTCAGCCCGACCAGCCAATCGACGAATGCGAGCGCGGCAGCCTCCTTCGACGCCGACTGAATGCCGACGACATGCGCCAGTTCGGCCATCTTGTCGGTTGCGGCCGGCAGGTTGAAGCGCATGACGTGGTCGATCATGATGCCGTTGGCCAGCCCGTGGTGCAGATCCGCCACGGTCGAGAGGGCATGCGCGCACGAGTGGACGGCACCCAGATCCTTCTGGAACGCGATCGCGCCCATCATGGAACTCATCATCATGTCCGAGCGCGCGGCGAGATTGTGCGGCTCGCGCACGGCGACGCGCAGCGACCTGGCCGCGATGCGTGTTCCCTCCAGGGCGATGCCATCGCAGAGGGGGTGATACGCCGGCGAAAGATAGGACTCGACGTTGTGCGTGAGCGCATCCATGCCCGTCGCGGCCGTGATGTGGGCCGGCAGGTCGAGCGTGAGCTCGGGATCCGCGAACACCGCGCGCGCGAGCAATTTGGGAGAGAAGATGATCTTCTTGATATGCGTGGCGTCGTCCGACACTACGCTGGAGCGGCCGACTTCGGATCCCGTCCCCGACGTCGTCGGCAGGGCGACAAAGTAGGGCAGCGGATGCTCGATCGCGCGCACCTGCGGATGGTCCCAGGCATATTCGAGAACGCTACCATCGTGCGTGGCCATGAGCGCGACGGCTTTGGCGACGTCGAGGGCTGCGCCGCCACCAAGGCCGATCACCGCATCGGCGCGATGATCCCTGAACGCGATTGCGCCGCGCATCACCTGGCTGGCGACTGGATTCCCCCAGATATCGGAATACACGGCGACGTCGAGGCCCGGCAGATCCGCGACGAACGATTTCAGCATCGGCAGCGGTGCGATACCACGATCGGTGACGATCAGCGGGCGTTGGACACCCTGTTCCTTGAGATGCCCGGCGACCTCTTTGCGTGCGCCGGGGCCGAACAAGATGGTGGTGGGAAACGCGAATCGGTGAATGGTCATTCGTGGCGACGTCTAGATGATTTCAAAATAACGCTTCAATTCCCAGTCGGTGACGCCGTCGAGCCATTGACGCCATTCCCACTCGCGGGTTGCGGCGAAATGATCGACGAATTCGTCGCCGAACCAATCACGCGCAATGGTCGAGTGCTGGAAATTACGCGTCGTCTCGATCAGCGTCCGCGGCGCGCGCGGAACATCCTCGGCGCCGAGGTTGGTGCCGTGGATTGGTTTGGCGGTCAGCTTGAGATTCTTTTCGATGCCGTGCAGTCCGGCCGCGATGCACGCCGCGGCGCCGAGATAGGGGTTCATGTCGGCGCCCGGACAGCGCGTCTCCAGCCGCGTCGCCTTGGGCGAGCCTGCAATCACCCGGAAACTCGCCGTGCGATTGTCGAGGCCCCACGTCGGCTTGACGGGCGCCCAGAAGCCGTCGACCAGGCGCTTGTAGCTGTTGATCGTCGGCCAGAACATCGGCGCAAATTCGAGCAGGCACGCGATCTGTCCGGCCAGGTAGCTCTCGAAGACCTTGCTCATCTGGTTCTTGTTGTTCGCATCGTAGAACACGTTCTTCTTGCCGTCGGACAGCGACTGGTGGATGTGTCCGGAGCAGCCCGGGTATTGGGCGTTCCACTTGGCCATGAAACTGGGCATGATGCCGAAGCGCGAGCCGATTTCCTTCGCCCCTGTCTTGAACAGTACCGCGCGGTCGGCTGCCTCGAGGGCCTCGGAAAACTGAATGGCGACTTCGTATACGCCGGGTCCTGTTTCCGTGTGCAGGCCTTCGATCGGGATGTCGAAGGCGAGCATTTCGACCATCAGCGCCTTGAAGAATTCGCGATTCTCATTGGCGCGCAGCAACGAATATCCGAACATGCCGGGCGTGATCGGATCCGGCCGTACGTAGCCCTTGTCGGCCCACGACTGCGGCGTCTCGGCGAAGTTGAACCACTCGAATTCGATTCCGCACATCGGTGACACGCCGAGCTTCTCGGCACGTTTGAGCACCCGCTTTAGCGTCTGCCGCGGACACACGGGATGCGGCACTTCCTTGCCGTTCTTCTGTGTCACGAAGTCGCCGAGGAAGAACGGCACGCCGTCGTCCCACGGCACGTTGCGGTGCGTACCCAGGTCGATACGCGCCAGCGCGTCTGGGAAGCCCTTGTGCCAGCCGGTGACCGTGGTGTTGTCGTAGCACTGGTCGCCCATGTCCCAGCCGAACACGACGTCGCAGAAGCCGAAACCACCCTCTGCGGCAGAGAAGAATTTGTCCTTGTGCAGGTACTTGCCGCGTAGCACGCCATCGATGTCGGATACCGCAACCTTGACGCGCTGGCCAGGTTCGTTGCGGACGGCGTCCAGTACCTTCTTCGCGGTGACGTTCTTCGGCATGTAGTTGTTCCCCCAGGCTCGCTACGCGCCGGCGTGCCGGCGGGCGAGGAGGGATTGTAACCCGGCGCCACGGACTGCTACGCGACCGGGAGTGGCACAATCGGCAGCATGACCGACGGACTACACACCGCGCAGTCGCCGCATTCCCGAGCATCGGCACTCGTCTCGTTGCACGCGGCGGTGGTGCTGTTCGGTTTCGCCGGGCTGTTCGGCAAGTGGATCGATCTGCCTCCCTCGGCGATCGTACTCGGCCGGACTGTTGTCGCCGCCGTTGCGCTCGGTACGACTCTCGCGTTGCGGCGGCAGTTTCGCGGTAGCCTGGATTGGCGCCTCGGCCTGAACGGTGCATTGCTGGCAGTGCACTGGCTCGCATTTTTCCAGGCGATCCAGACGGCAGGCGTTGCGATCGGGCTCCTGGGCTTCGCGACTTTTCCGGCGTTCGTGCTGATGCTCGAATGGATGTTCCTGCGGCGCCCGACGCGATTCAGTGAGTGGTTCCTTGTAGGGCTCACCACGCTGGGCCTTGTGTTGATCGTGCCCGAATTCCGCCTTTCGAACAGCGTGATGCAAGGTGTTCTTTGGGGAGCGCTCGCGGGGGCGACGTTCGCGCTGCTTGCAGTGTGCAATCGCGCGCTCATGTCCCGAGCGGGACGCGGGTGAGATCGCCTTCTGGCAAAACGCCTGTGCCGCGATTTGCCTGCTGCCGACGCTGCTGCTCGTGCCGACGCCGCCGTCGCCGCGCGACCTCGGTCTCATTCTGGTGCTCGGGGTGATCTGCACCGCACTCGCGCACACCTTGTTCATCCGCAGCCTGCGCGTGCTGTCAGCGCACACCGCGAGCGTCGTCGCGACGATGGAACCTGTCTACGGGATTGCACTGGCCGTACTGTTGCTGGGGGAACGGCCGAACATGGCGACACTGACCGGGGGCGCACTCATCGTTGGCGCCGCCTTGTGGGCTACCTTGCGGGGGCCGCAGACGTAGCGCCGTCGGCCGCGGTTGTGTAGCATCGCCCGATTGACGATCGGGCAGAATTGATGACCTTGCAAATCGGTATCGTGGGATTGGGGCGGATGGGCGGCAACATGGCACGGCGACTGGCAGCAGGCGGCGTCGATGTCGTGGGCTTCGATCCGGACGCGGCGGCGCGTACCGCGCTTGGCGAAATCGACGGCTGCGCAGCGGCCGACGATCTCGAATCGCTCGTACACGCGTTGCACGCGCCACGCGTGATCTGGCTCATGGTGCCGGCGGGCGAGCGTACCGAGACGACATTGGCAGAGCTGGCGCCACGCCTGCTGTCGGAAGACGTCATCGTCGACGGCGGCAACGCGTTCTACAAGGATTCGGAACGACGTGCCGTCGACCTCGCGAGTTACGGCATCCGCTTTGTCGATTGCGGCGTCTCGGGCGGCGTATGGGGACGTGAGCAAGGCTATGCGCTGATGTTCGGCGGTTCGGCGGCGGCTGCACGCGCGGTGGAACCGTACGCGAAGATCCTTGCCCCGGCGCCGGATCGCGGCTGGCTGCATTGCGGTCCCAACGGTTCGGGACACTTCGTGAAGATGATTCACAACGGCATCGAGTACGGGATGATGCAGGCGCTCGCCGAGGGTCTCGCGCTGATCAAGGGCAAGGAGGAGTTCGAACTCGACGTGGCGGCGATCGCCGAGATGTGGCGGCACGGAAGTGTGGTGCGGTCCTGGCTGCTCGACCTGACGTCCGATTTCCTGCGCGAGGACGCATCGCTCGCCGACATCGCGCCGCTGGTGGCGGATTCGGGCGAGGGCCGCTGGACGGTGGCGGAAGCGGTCGAGCAGGGCGTGCCCGCGCCGATCATGTCGCTTGCGTTGATGATGCGCTTCGCGAGCCAGGGCAAGAATGGCTACACGGACAAGCTGCTGGCGATGATGCGCAAAAGCTTCGGCGGCCATCGCGTGGAGAAAGGCGGATCATGACCGTCGTCATCATGGGCGTGTGCGGTTGCGGCAAGACCACCATCGGCCGCGCACTGGCCAACGAGCTCGGGTGGGTCGTTCCTCGATGCGGACGAATACCATCCGGAGAGCAACGTCGCGAAAATGGCAGCGGGCGTGGCATTGACCGACGACGACCGCTGGCCATGGCTGGATCGATTGAATCGCGAGTTACGCGCCTTGCATGCGGGCGGGCGGCACGCGATCCTCGCCTGTTCGGCGCTGCGCCAGGCCTATCGCGATCGCCTGTCGATGGCCGGAGACGTGAAGTGGGTTTATCTCAAGGGCGACGTGGCGACGATCGAGCCGAGGCTGGCATCCCGCCGCGGACATTTCATGCCGCCATCGCTGCTGGCGAGCCAATTCGCAGCGCTGGAGGAGCCCGCTGCGGCCATCGTCGTCGATATCCGGCAAAGCATCGCCGACCAGGTGGCGCAAATCGCTTCCGGACTGCGCGCGACGGCATGAGCGTCGTCGGGCCGCCCCAAGGCGCGAAATGAGCAAGGATCGCAAATGGCGGCCGGCAACCGCAGTCGCGCATCTGGGTCGCGATCCGAAGAAGTACCTCGGCGCGGTCAACACGCCGATCTATCGAGCATCCACGATACTGTTCGACACCGTCGCCGAACTCGAATCCGCGGTGCACGGCCAGTATCCGGGCGTCGTCTACGGCCTGCACGGCATGCCGACCGTGACGGATCTGCAGTCCGCATTCGCGGCGCTCGAGGGCGGCTACGCCGCGTTGGCGGTACCGTCCGGGCTCGCCGCGATCACGCTCGCGCTGCTGGGCACGCTGCGCGCCGGCGATCACGTGCTGGTCACGGATTCTGTCTACGGACCCACGCGCCGCTTCTGCGAGAATCAACTCAAGAACCTGGGTGTGGCGGTGAGCTACTACGATCCGCTGATTGCCGACAACATCGGCCGCGAGTTTCGCCACAACACCAAGGTCGTGTTCACCGAATCGCCCGGTTCGCTTTCCTTCGAAGTGCAGGACATCCCCGCGATCGCCGAAGCCGCGCACGAACGCGGAGCGTTGGTCATGCTCGACAATACGTGGGCCACGCCACTCGGTTTTCCGTCCTTCGCGCGTGGTGTCGATGTGGCGGTGCACGCGGGGACCAAGTACCTCGGCGGTCACTCCGACGTCCTGATCGGACTGATCAGCTGCAGCGAAGCGACTTTCCCGCGCATGCATCGTGTGTTCACCGACATGGGTGTCACCGCCAGCGGCGACGACTGCTTCCTCGCGCTACGCGGTCTGCGCACCCTCGCAGTGCGCCTGCAACGGCACACCGCCAGCGCTTTGCGCATTGCACAGTGGCTGCGTGAGCAACCCGAAGTCGCGGAAGTGATTTTTCCGGCGCTCCCCGGGTCTCGTGGTCACGAACTCTGGCAGCGCGATTTCACCGGCGCGTGCGGATTATTCGGTGTGGTGCTCAAACCGGTCGCCAAGGACCGCATCGATGCCATGCTCGATGGCATGCGCCTGTTCCGGATGGGCTTCAGCTGGGGTGGTTTCGAGAGCCTCATCCTGCCCACGTATCCGGAGCGCACCCGTACAGCGACGCGATGGGAGACTCAAGGGCCGTGCCTGCGTCTGCACGTCGGGCTCGAAGATCCCGACGATCTGCTCGAGGACCTCACCGCGGGCTTGGCCCGACTGCGCGGGTAGGCCCCGCCGTCGAGAGCCGCCGCGGCGGACATCCACCGCGCTACTGACCGCGCAGGGATGCTTCCAGGCTCAGGAGGTTCTGCGGCGCGACTCGGATAACACCGCCGCGTGGGCTGTCGATATCGGCGATCAGAAAGAACGATAGCGCGGTGACGAGCGGCAGCACCAGCAGCAGCCGGGACTCCGCCTTGGCATCGCGCGCGCCATAGCCGATCAGCAGATTGCAGCAGATCGCTATCGCTCCCATCAGCCCCCACGCGGCGTGCGGAATCCGGTTCCACCACGCGGCCTGTGTGTATCCCTGGGAATTCAGGACGTCGTTCATGCCAGAGATTGCCAGGGCAACCACGGCCGAGGGTTGCGCAATGGCGGGGCTCTTGACGGCCGACCACAGGTCGGTCTGAAGTCGCGCGATCTTCGCATTGATCGACCGTAGTTCCTCGGCGTCTCTCGACGTATAGAACAATACGCGCTGGTCGAGATACGTCTGCAGCAAGCTGCGCACTTTCGCGGCATCCGGCGCAGGAAGCAGATCGGCGCGCACGAACGCGGTCCCGATCGCGTTGGCTTCGGCCTCCTCGAGGTTCTTGCGTTGGTCGTAGCGGCTGATCGCCATCGAAAAGCTGAAGCCGATGATGAGGCCGAGCAGCGTCAGGGTCGCGGCAAGGACAACGCCGAAATCTTCGCGCGCACCTTCGTCGATAAGCCGTCGCTTGCGCTGAATTCGGGCTCCGATCAGCGCTGCGACCCACATCAAAACGAAGGTAAGGACGAAAACGATGACGGGATAGTTCATCAAATTGTACATAGGCGACTCTACGGGGCTGGGCGATTGAGAGCTCGTATCGCGTCGGCGATGTCCTGGCTCATGCGCGCGAGCGCGCGGCTGTGCGCGGCGGCGAGCGCGTCGTAGCCGCCCTGCGTTGTCGGCTCGCGCACGGTCGTGCGTCCCGTCTCCGACTTGCCGTCTTTGGTCCGGCGTACGATCCACACGGCATTGAGCGTCGCAGCCTCGCCCGGCGCCGACTCGAAGCTCTGTACTTCGATCGCGACGTGGTAATCCGCGGTTGCATTCAACGATTGCTGAAACAGCGACACGCGAGGTGTTCCGAGCAACGCGACGAGATTCTCGGCGACGACGCGCGATATGTTGTTCTGCAGCGGGGACGCCCATCGCTCGTATTCGTTCAACGTTACCTGGTTCGGGCCCGTACTCACGACGATCTGCGGCAGATCGACGATTGCCGGTATCGAAACCGGGCCGACCACCACGCTCAGGTTCGATGTCGTCGCGACGGGTGTCGCGGTGCGACTCAACGTGTAGAAATGCGACGGCTGTGATGCGCATCCGGCGGCGAGCACCGCAACGACGCACAGCGTGACGATGGGTCCGATGCGCAGCATCAAGGTTTCTCCGTCGGTTTGCCCCGGAGCAATATTTCCGGGTGACGTTCGAGATAGTCGACGAGGACACGCACCGAGCGCGCGGCACGGGTCACTTCCTGCAATGTGTCGCGCAGGTCCTGCGGCGCCGGCGAGTCCTTGCTGAAGAGCGTTGCGTCCGCATTCTTCAGCGTTCGATCGGCGTTGGCAATCGCCTGGCGCAAATCGGCGAGGGTCTTGGTTCCCTCGGGTACCAACTGCGTATTGACACTGTTCACGAGAGTGTCCGCGTCCTTCAGCGTCTGGTTGAGTGTCGCGAGGGCATTCTTGACGTCGCCGGCGATCGCATCGAGCGGCATGGCGTCGATCTTGGTCAGGATGCTGCTGAGCTTCGCCTCCAGCGTGGCGAGGCCGCCCGGAACCACGGGCAGCTCGAGCGGATCCTTCGTCCAGTCGATTTTCGGCTTCGGCGCGCTCGGAAAATACTCGAATGCGACGTACAGCTCACCGGTGATGAAGCTGCCGGTCCGCAACTGCGCCCGCAATCCCCGCTCCTCGACGATGCGACGCAGCATGCGCAGGCGTGTTTCGGGGTTCATCTCCGTCATGATCTTGCCGGTGCTGGCTTGCTGATGCGCGGACATCTGGCCGATGAGCCGATCGGGAAAGAAGGTGATAAGCACGCGAGGACGAAAGATCAACGTCGCAGGATCGAAGGTCAAGCCGATGTTCGTGACCTCGCCCACCGTGCAGGCCGAACAACGTCACCGGCGCCCCGACCGACAGTCCGCGGACCGACTCGTTGAAATAGAGCACGTAGCGTCGTTCGACCGGATCCGGTTGCTTCATCGCCGTGGTGCGGTCGCGATAGAGCGTGAACGTGGCATTCTCGGCGGCCGGATTTGCCGCCGGAGCGAATTCGGGTGTGTCGAAGGCAACGCCGCCGGCAATGAGCGCGGCGAGCGACTCCGTGTGGACTCTCCAGACCGTCTGCACCGATCGGAGACATTGATCCCGCTCGCGGCCCAGAAGCGCGTCTCGGTCGTGACGTACTTGTCGTACGGGGCCCTGACGAATACCGTGACGTCAACCGACTTGCCGCCGGCGGCAATGCTGTAGGCCGCCACGTGGCCGACCTGGATGCGTCGGTAATAGACAGGCGTACCGACACCCAGCGATCCCAGGGTCAAGGCCTTGAGCACGAATCGCCGGCCGGGCTCGTCGGTGATCGATGGCGGCGCGTCGAGTCCGGCGAAAATGGTTTGCGGCTCGGTCGATTTGCCGGGCTGGAGTTCGATGTAGTTGCCGGACAACAGCGTGTTGAGCCCCGACACGCCGGACAGCGAAATACGGGGCTCGACGACCCAGAACTTGGCGTCCTCGACCATCAGGCCGGCGGCGTGCTTGGCGATCTTCGCCTTGACCAGCACGATGGCGAAATCCTCGGAAAGCTCCATGGCGGTCACCACGCCGATCCGCACATCCTTGTATTTGATGAACGTCTTGCCGGGTTCGATGCCGTTGCCTTCCTTCAAGGCGATGGTGATGGTGGGGCCTTCGCTGCGCACGCGCTGAACCGCGATGCCGATGGCCACCGCGGCCGCGAGCAGCGGAATCAACCAGATGATCGACATCCGCAGGCGCTTCTTGCGTACGACGGTGGCCTGCGGCAGCTGGTCCGGAATGATTTCGTTAGCCATTGCTAGCTCTGGTGTGGGCTGGTGGCGTCCCATATCAAACGGGGGTCGAAGGTTTCGGCCGCCAGCATGGTCAGCACCACGACGGCAGCGAAGAATAGCACCCCCGCACCTGGCGTCACGGACACCAGCGGCTGCAATTGCACCAGGGCAACGGTAAAAGTGGCGACAAATACATCGAGCATCGACCAGCGACCGATGAATACCACGATGCGGTAGAGTCGCGTGCGTTCGCGGTTGCTGGTGACCGAGCCGCGCTGGACGGTGATCAGCAGGTAGGCGAGGGCCGCCAGCTTGCCGAGCGGGATCATCACGCTCGCAATCAGAACGATCAACGCCAGCGGCCACGATCCCGACGAATAGAGGAACGCCACCCCGCCAAGGATCGTGTCCCCCTCGGTGGTCCCGAACGTAGTCGTATTCATGACCGGCAGGGCGTTCGCAGGGATGTAACACACGGACGCGGCAATGATCAGCGCCCAGGTGGTCTCGATCGAGCTTTGGTGGCGGAATTCGAGCTTTTCGCCACAGCGCGGACAGAACCCCGGCTCGGTCGTGCTGGCGGGTTTCGACAATAGTTGACAGGCCTCGCATGAGAGGAACCCGACCTGTGCGGCGGTCACGGCGGCCGTTTTCATTGACCAGGCTCCGTGACACGGCCGCCCGTCGGCGACCGACTTGGCGTCGGGTCGTGGACCCACGGGACACTGCGCCAGAGTTCCCGCGCATCGAAGGTCGCCATGATCCCGGGAAAGAGCAGCATCAGCGCGCCGACGGCATACATGGCAATTCCGGCATGCACCGTGGCGACCTCGGCGATCTTGATCAACGCGACGAGAATGCCGAGCATCATGACTTCGAGCATCGACCACATCTCGAAGTGGTGAGCCCAGCGCAACATCTCGGCAACCCAATGCGGGGGAGGAGTGAGCCGTGCCGCAAGCTGCAAGGTCAGCATCAGCAGAAGATAGGCTCCCGGAGCGATCACTGCGCAAAAAGCGATGAGGACGGCGATGATCTGCTGACCATCCATCCACATCTGGTACGCACCTCCGGCAATCGTCGTGCTTGCATCGCGACCGACCGCGGACAGATCCATCAAGGGCCACGCGTTGGCGATGACATAGACGATCGCGGCGGTGACGGTCAGGACCAGCGGCAGATCGCGGGGGCCCATGGGCCGCGTGGCGAGCGAACAGCCGCAGCGCACACAGGACGCCTTCCCGCCCGGCGGGAGCGGTGGAATTTGCTGCAGCAGATCGCAATCGGGACAGGCGACGGACTGGGATTCCACGCGAGCACTCAAAGCCGAACGTAGATGCAGTGCATCAGAATGTCGGTGCCGGTGATGCGCCTGACATCACCGTCATTGCATTTGCAATCATGCCGAATGGTAGTTGACTAGCATTGCTTCTCGCAAGGACTGACCACCCCTGTGGGTGGACAGTCGCTATCGTGTGCCCGAGAATGCCCCAAATCGGTCCGTCTGATCGACCCGCATACGGGGAAATGCGCGGGCACCGGGCAGGTGCATCGATAAGGAGGCAAGACTCATGGAAGTATCCATCGTCGGCGCGGGCATAGGTGGCCTTACGCTCGCGTTGACCTTGCAGCGTGCCGGCATTCCTGCGCGGGTATTCGATGCGGCACCGGAGATGGCACCGATCGGTGCGGGCATCAACGTGCTGCCGCACGCGAGCAAGGAGCTTTGCACACTCGGACTGGAGGGCGAATTGTCCCGGGTTGCGGTCGAGACGCGCGAAGCGGTCTTCTACAATCGCTTCGGGCAACTCATTTACCGCGAGCCACTTGGCCGGGCGGCAGGATACGCCTCGCCACAATTCTCGATACATCGCGGCGATCTGCAGCGCTTGCTGTTGCGTGCGTGCGAAGAGCGGCTCGGACGGGGTCGAATTCATCTGGGCTGGCAATGCGTCGGATTTTTGCAGGATGGTCATGGCATCACGTTGAGCTTTGTCGACGCCAGGACGGGCGCGGAACGACCGACGCAACGTGCAGACGTTGCGGTGGGTTGCGACGGCCTGCACTCGGTGATCCGGAAGCAGCTGCACCCGGGCGAAGGCGAGCCGCGCTACTCCGGCGTGAACATGTGGCGCGGCGTGACGGCGTGGGCGCCGTTTCTTTCGGGCGCCAGCATGGTGCGCGCGGGCTGGCTCACCCACGGCAAGATGGTGATCTATCCGATCCGCAACAACGTCGATGCGCAGGGTCGCCAGCTGGTCAACTGGGTTGCCGAAATCGAAACGCCGAAACATCGCGACAAACGCGAGTGGAACCGCCCGGGAAATGTGGAGGACTTCATCGATGCCTACAAGGACTGGCATTTCGACTGGCTCGACGTGCCGGCGATGATCCGGGCGACCCCGACCATCCTCGAATTTCCGATGATCGACCAGGACCCGTTGCCATCGTGGGGCCAGGGCAGGGTGACGTTCCTGGGCGATGCCGCGCATCCGATGCTGCCGCGCGGCTCGAACGGGGCCGGGCAGGCGATCCTCGACGCGAGAAAGCTCGCGGATGCGCTCGCGTTGCATCGCGACGATCCCGTCGCGGCACTGGCGGAGTACGAAGCCGCGAGACTTCCGGCGACGACCAACGTCGTGCTGACGAACCGCAGCAGCCCGCCCGATGCCATCATCCGCGAAGTCTATCTGCGCACGGGTGACACGCCATTCGCGCGCATCGAGGACGTGATCAGCAACGACGAATTGCGCGCCATCTCCGAGAGCTACAAGCGCGTCGCACAATACGACCGCGACTCGCTCAGTCGTTAACTGCCATAGGGAAATGCCGATGAGAATCAGGGAAACCGGGGCGAATCGTGCGTCGAGGCATTGCACCGCCTTCGTTGCGGCACTTGCGACCGCATTGTCACTCCTGCTGGTGCAGGTTCCCGCGCACGCGCAGGAGGCTTATCCGAGCAAGCCGGTCAAGATCGTCGTGCCGTTCACACCGGGCACCGGCATCGACATCCTGGCGCGAACGCTCGGCCAGAAGATGGGCGACGACTGGAAAGTCGCGGTCGTGGTCGAGAATAGGCCCGGCGCGAGCGGCAATATCGGCACCGAAGCCGTGGCGAAGTCGCCGCCGGATGGCTATACGCTGCTCATGACCGCGGCCACGATCGTGCAGAACCGCGGGCTGTTCGTGTCGATCCCGTACGACCCGATCAAGGATTTCACACCGGTGGTACCCCTTGCGGTCGGGCAGCTCGCGCTGGTCGTCAATCCCGCGGTGAAGGCGAAGACTGTCAAGGAGTTCATTGCGCTTGCCAAGGAGAGCCCCGGGATGCTGACCTACGGATCGCCGGGCAATGGCACCCCGCATCATCTGTCGATGGAACTGTTCAAGGCGAAGACCGGGATCAACCTGCTTCACGTCCCCTACAAAGGCACGGCAGGGGCCACGCAGGACCTGCTGGGTGGCCAGATCAATGCGATGTTTCTACCCGTGCACGTGGCACTGCCGCTGGTCACTGCAGGGAAGCTCAACATGCTCGCCGCGGGTGGAACGCAGCGATCTGCCGTGACGCCCGACGTGCCGTCGCTGGCGGAAGCGACCGGCCTGCGCGACATCGATACCGACATCTGGTACGGCTTGTACGTCCCGGCGCGCACACCGGCGGCGATCGTCGCGAAACTCAACAGCACGGTGAACACGGTGCTGAAATCGCCCGACATCGCCGAGACGCTGCAGAAGCAGGGGTTGGTACCCACCGGTGGCACGTCAGAGCAACTCGCGGAAACGACGCGGACCGATCTCGATCGCTGGGAGAGGATCGTGCGCGACGCGAAGATTCAGCCGGACTGATTCGTCACTGCTGGAACACGGCGATGTCGCGCCGTGGGGGTCGCCGATTCAACGTCGGTAGGCGACCCCAAAAGGCCGCATCGGTCGCTGTACCGGCATGTTGTGACCGCCGCCCTTGATGGGTCGCGCATGCCGAAAGGGCGATTGCACCACCACGATCGGGTAACCGTAACCAAATGGCATCCACCAATTGCCGCAGCCTGCCCATGAGGGATTGCAGCCTAGGTCCGGCGTGTCTGCGTACGCGGGCGGGAATTCCGAGTACTGCACCGGAGGCATCTGGTAGGTCGCTACCGGTGGCGCCTGATAGGTCGCTACGGGCGCAGGCTGACGTTGCGCAAATTGGGCGTCGAACTCGAGTTGCCGGACGCGGTCGGCCAACGCCTGCACTTCGAGCCGGCGCGCCGCATCGTCGGCGATGGACGTACCCGGTGCGACGGGCGGGCTTTCCGGCACGACGCTGGTCACGCGCGTGCCCTCGGGTGGCGCGAGATTGCTGACGTTCACTCTCCCCGAAGCATCGGTCCAGGTATAGATCGCAGCCTGGGCCGCCTGCAGCCCGAAGCTGAGCCCGAGTGCCAGCGGTAAAAGCGTGCGAAGCAGATGTTTCAGCACAGCCGTGCTCCGAGGACAGTCAGTTCGATTGTATGCGCGCGCGTCCGTACTGAAAAGTGTCCCTTCATTCACACATCCGTCTTGACCACCTGTAACAGATTGATTCCGTCGTTGGCGCCATCCGTATCAATTACGACCGCCAACAGCGCACTCGGTTCGCCTATTCCGCTGCGTCCGACGCGTCATCATCATGGCTGCGAGCTGCGGGCACGAATCGTGAAGCGCACGTCCACCTGATCCTGCACCTGAAGGGCGCCGCCGAGAATGGAAAAGGGCGTGATCTCAAATGCAGTCTGCGCAAGGGTGGTGCGGCCGCTCACGGTCACTTGACCGGCGGTCTTCTCGATCTTCGCGGGAACGTGCACCGTGCGCGTGACCCCGTTGAGCGAAACGGACGTTTCGAGTTGTTGCATCGCCGTCGCATCGACGGCGACGCCCGTCACGGCTATGGCGGCGTAGGGGTGTGCCTCGGCATTGAATTTTCGCAGCATGTTCTCGCGGGTACCGGCGATCGCCGATTCCGGCGGCTGCGTATCGAACGCCGCCTCGGCCCGCAAGGCGGGCTCATCCACGACCAACTGGTCGAGTCGAATGTAGAAATCGGCCCTCGCCTCACTCGGGGCCACATAGCCGCGCACGTCGTGGCTTGCGACGACATGATCGTGTCCGAGGTTGGCGAGGGACCCGGCGCGTCGCACCTCGATGACGATCAACGACTGCGCGGGATCGATCTGCAAAACCTCGCTCCCACGCTGCGAGAGCTGCTGGTAGTAGCTGGTAGGGAATCCCTCGGGCCCCCGGTCGCCGAGGACAGGCGGCCGGGCAACCGGGACCGTGCACGCGGCGACCATGCAGGACAGGGCGATGGCCACCATGAGCGGCCACCGCGGCGCAAACCATTTGCCGCCGCGCTTTCGCATCGTGCAGAATAGTGCCGCCAAATCAAGGTCGTCAGTGGCCACCATCGCGAGGAGCATAACTTATGGCACAGAAGAAAGTCATCGCCGTCGTCGGCGCCACGGGTGCGCAGGGCGGCGGGCTGGTCCGCGCGATCCTCGCCGATCCCAGCGGGTCGTTTGCGGCGAGAGCCATTACGCGCAAACCCGATTCGGAAAACGCTCGGGCGCTGGCCGCGCTGGGGGCGGAAGTGGTCGCGGGCGATGCCGACGACGCACCGAGCCTCGACCAGGCTTTCGCCGGCGCCTACGGTGCGTTCTGCGTCACGAATTTCTGGGAGCATTTCTCGGCGGAGCGCGAAGCGGCCCAGGCAACCGCGCTGGCGCGCGCGAGCCGGAAGGCCGGCATCCAGCACGTCGTGTGGTCGACCCTCGAAGACACCCGAAAATGGGTGCCGCTTGCCGACAGCCGCTTGCCGACGCTGCAGGGCAAATACAAGGTGCCGCATTTCGACGCCAAAGGTGATGCGGACCGCCTGTTCGCGACCGAGGCGGCCCCGACCAGCTACCTGATGGCCTCCTTTTATTGGGAGAATTTCATCTATTTCGGGATGGGGCCGCGCAAGGGTACCGACGGCGGACTCGTGCTGGCGCTACCGCTAGGAGGCGTCAAGTTGCCGGGCATTGCCGCGGTCGACATCGGCAAGTGCGCTTTCGGCATTTTCCGTCGCGGGTCCGGGGCGATTGGTCAGCGCTTCGGCGTGACGGGCGAGATTCTCTCCGGCGAGGAGATGGCGACCAAGTTCGGCCGCGCGCTCGGCAAGAAGGTCGAGTTCCAGGACGTGCCGTTCGACGTTTACCGCGGACTGGGCTTTCCCGGCGCCGATGATCTCGGCAACATGTTCCAGTTCCAGGCAATCCTCGGTGACGAATTTCTGCGTATGCGCGACCTCGAACTCTCCCGTTCGTTGAACCCGGCGTTGCAGAACGTTCGATGCCTGGCTCGCCGCGAATGCGACGCGGGTACCGATCGCATAGACGGCAGCAGGTCAACGGGTGCTGGCGACGGTGCCGGTCCTCGCCAGCACCGCGCGCCGGACCAGGCCGATGTGCTCGCGCAACGTATACGCTTCGCTGGCGAAGCCAGCCGGCGTGTGGATCCGGGCGACGGCCTGCTCGATGCGGTCGAGGTCCGACAGCCATTTTTCGACGGGTAGGGAACCCGTGCGGGTGGCGACATCGCGCTCCAGCAATGCCAGCTCGCCGTACCAGCGGTACACGCGAGAGCGGACGCGCCAGCGCAGGAATTGCGGCAGGTAGTTGAACAGCGGGATGAGTACGACAGCAAGCGGGAGGAGCACGATGATCGCGCGCTCTGCAATCGTGGCCACCCAGAACGGCAGATATTGATAGAGAAAGCTCGGACCGAAGCGCTTGTGCCGCTCCGCTCCCGGAGAAACGCGCAGGTCGACCTGGGTCGTTCCGGGGAACTCACCTGCCTCCTCGAAAAATCCCGGTCCGCTGTGAATCTCCTGGGCGGCATCCGCGAGCAGGTTGATCAGGGCGGGGTGCAGTCCGTCACGCGCGGCGAGCATTGCCTTGGTGCCGATCAGCGCGACTTCTTCTTCCGGAATGTTGAGCGCAAAATCGATTACCCCGGGCGGCAGCGTCAGCTTGCTGATGTAGTGGAACCGACGATGATAGGTATCGGCCCGCCTGAAATTCATCAGTTTCAACTTGGGATCGTGCAGTGCGTCCCACACCGCCGGATTCTCCGCGCCATCGACGAAGATCGCCGCTGTTACCTGGCCCGACTGCAGCGCGAGCAGTGCATCGCCATTGCTCATCGGAAGCAAGGTCACATTGCCGCTCGTGAGCCCGTTGATGGCGAGCAACGGTTCCGCGAATGCACGAGTCCCACTGCCTTCCAGGCCGAAGGCGATCCGACGATAGCGCAGCTCGTTGATCTGGTCGTGCGTTTCCGTGCCGCTGTAGAAAACCCACATCGGCACATAGAAGAGGCTCGCGAGCATGACCACATTGTCCGCTTCGGGAAATCTTGCCACGCCACCCTGCGCGAAGGCGATGTCGACGCCTGAAGACGGATCCTGCAGTAGCGTCAGGTTGTCACCTGCGCCGTTGGTCAAACGCTCCTCGACGGTCACGCCCGATCGCGCCAGGATTTCGATGTAACGCTGCGCGTATTTGTGGAAGAGTCCGTCCGGGAGACCGGACGCCAGAACAAGGCGGCGGGGCGGCGCGGGCTGCAGGAAATGGGCGGATGCCCATAGCGCGGCAACGATCAAGGTGACGACCAGCACGACCATGCGCACGCGGTCGCGTCGCGACAGCAGCGCCAGGTCTTCGAGGGTCATGCGGAGCCGGTCGGATCAAGCTTCTCGGGCTTGGCAGGCAGCGGTCCGAAGAACATCCTCTTTAGCTTGTCCGGTCCGACCACACGTGCCAGTTCACTCGCAACGCAGTAGGTGAATATCAGCACCGTCAGCAGTATCTGTATGGCCCAGAAGTGCGGCCATACGATCTCGGAGAGCAGTTTCTGGTTCGCCGCGGCAAATCCCGGAGCGACCTTCCAGAAATCGTAGAGGTGCTCGAGGTAGTGGATCACCAGGGCTACCAGGAAATAGAGCGCGGTCTTCCAGCAGACATTCCACATCAGCGGCTTCTCGGGAAAGCGATTGATGAACGGCAGCGCGTTGGCGAGAAGCACGGCCTTGCCAAGGATCAGCGCAGCAATGCCGATGGACGTCGTGGTCGATACGTCGATACCCGTATTCTTGGTCATCAGCACTCGGATCAGGGCGACGATGTGGAGAATGACAAAGAAATAGACGGTCGGCGGAATCATCTCCGCGAGTTCGTGCTTGAGCGTCTTGGCGAATTTGCTCATGGATACCTCCGCACGCTGAGGTATCGCGGAATGCTAACCTCGGCACAGACAGAGTGTCCGCGCTCGTCAGCGAAGCGACAAGCCTCCTCGCGACGCGTCCGGATCAGTTAAGGTCGGGATCCCGAAAATACTTGGTGCCGCCGGCGGTCAGGTCGACCGCGAGCCCTGTGTCAGTGAGCTGGTAGAGCCACACCCCGGGCGTCACCGCCACCGCGCCGGTAAATCCCTGTACGCCCTGACCACCGGCTTGCGCGGTCATCGTGGCTTGTGCACCCAGTTCCCAACCCTGGTTGATGAACTGGTTGAGGTCGGAGGCCTGTTCGAACACCCATACCAGCCGGTACTTGTCGATCCCTAAACCCAGCCCTGCCTGAACCTCGATCATCTTCATGAAGGTCTCTTGCTTGGTGCGATTGTTCACGACGAGTCCCTTGCCGGTGCCGCCACCCGCGAAGAGGATCTTCATGCCGAAATCGGTGAACACGCCGTAGCCGGCGGCTCTTGCAATCGCCTCTTTCGACCCCGGCTGCGCGTTGTACAGCCGGTTGAGCGTGTCGTTGGCGGCAGAGCGGACGCTCTCGCGTTGCTCCTGGATGCTCTGCGCGCTGGCGACGTCTGCCAGCGCGAAGAATGCCACGGTCGCCAGGGCACACAGGCCCGTGCGGCGCATTCGATGCGTGCGAATTTCGTTCATGTCGTTGCCTTTCAGGGGGCCGGCACCACGCGGTAGTAGACGCCATTGGCGCCGAAGGATGGCTGGAACCAGGTATTGCCATTCAGGTAGTACGTGGTGCCGTTCTTGTTGATCGCCATCGAGCCGGCCGGCACGGCCGCGTAGATCCCGCCCATTGCAAATGTGCCGCTGGCGACCGGGGGAGGGCTTGCGACGACCGTGGCGGCGCCTGTCGCACCCGCCACTACACCGGCGTTGTACGCATTGGCCGTATTCGCGCTCGCGGCCGCGGCGCCCGCGGCATACGCGTTCGATGTCGCGGCAGCCGTATTGGCGGAAGCCACTGCTGCGCCCGCCGCCATACCGACGGCCGCACCTGCTGCAGCCGCACCTGCCGCGTTCCAGCCACCACAGTTGTAGCAGCCAGCGCCGTAGACGTTGACCGTGGTCGGCGGGTGGTATGCGGGATACGCAGCGCCGTAGTAGGGGCTGTGATATGCCGTCGCGCCATTGGCGGTGGTGTAGGTCGTGGCAGACCCCTCGGGATGGTAGGCCGCCTGGCCAGTGGAGCTCACACCCGTCGTGCCGTAACCTTGATAGTGAGTCGCCGTCCCGCCATCCGCGCCGGTTGCGTGGGTTTCACCGGATCCTTCCTGGTGGTAGGCGGTGCCGCCAGCAGCGCTATGGGCAGTCGTGCCTTCGCCAGCAACGTGCGTCTCGCCGCCGCCCTCTGCGTTGGTGTGATGGAACGAACCGTTAGCGCCGTATGAGCTGCCGCCGCGGGCATTCGCGTGCGACCAGGCGGCGGCTGGACTCGTCGCGAATATCGGGATCAATAGACCCGTCAGACCGATGACGATCTTCATCATGCTGTGCTCCTTATTGAGTCTTCGCTGGTTTTGCCTTAGCGGGCTGTGCCTTTCCCTTGGCGGGCTTGGCCTTCGGCGGCGGCTTCATTCCCGGCGCGTCCGTTGCATCGGGACGCGCGAACGCGATGCGCTGCGCGCCGGCCGCCTTGGCCGAAGCAAAGGCGTCTGTCGGCACCGCAGTATCCAGTTGCCAGTTGGACAATTCAAGCACGTGCCGCAGTCGCGCGCGATCGCTAAGGTAGACGGCATAGACGCGACGCGGTAGCTTGTCGTCGGAGCCGATCCAGATCTGCACGAACACGTCACCCGTGACGTACGCCACCATGTCCGTGGTGACGCCGCCGACAATGTTCGATTGCCCGATGTAGAACGCGATCTTCAATCCGTCCGCGATGTCCTTCCAGGGATCGGCAACCATCACGTCGGTGAACGGGAAGTAGATGGCGGCGGTGTCGTATGCCGCCTGCAGGGCGGCGTCGATGGTCGCCGGCGCATCCGCGACGGCAACGAGATTCTCCGCGGGAGAGAAAGCCGTCATCGTCTTGCCGTCGAAATAGAACTCGGATGCCGGGCCGTCACCCAGCGTGAGCACGCGGAGTTTGTCGGGCCGCTGGAGCACGACTTCCGACTTCGTTGAATAGATCAACGGCGGCCCGAGGCGGCTCGGACTCTCGTAGGAGACGACCGCCGTGAATGCCATCGACTTCGCGGCGGCAAGTCGCGCACTCGCTGCCTTGAGGATTTCGATCGCCTTCGGTTCCAGTCCCATCTGTATCGCCGGTGCTGCCGCCTTCTTCGCGGCTGGCTTGGCTGCCTTGGGGGTCGCTTGCGGCTGCTGGCCCACGCTTCCGGAGGCGAACAGCACGCCGGCTGCGAGGAGCAGCGTGCGGCCTATTGCATTGCTGAGCATCATGTTCGCCTCCGTAAGGGCATCGGTCGATCGAGTCGCGGTGCCGGGCTCAAGGAATCATTCCGCATTCGAACATCTTGTTGACGATCGGCGGGGCGATCTTGTTGAGGAACTCCGTCCGGGCCTGCGGATCGTTGCGCAGAAAATTGACGGCCTTTTGTTCTTCCGGTGATTTCGGCTGACCTTTCTGTTGCCACAACTGCTCGCAGGTCGCGCTTTGGTATTTCTGGATCACCTTGTCGGCGACCATGTTCAGGATCATTTGCTGGCCGCTGGCGATACCGGCGACGCACAATGCAGACGCAACGACAATGACGGGGATGCGCTTCTTCATGGTTTGCTCCTCAACACGACGATGGTGGAAAAGGACTTCTGTGACGCGCTGATGCTTCCTTGCGGATCGCTATTACGGACGTGGCAGGCCGACGCTATTGTCGCTTGCGCACGAAATACACATCGAACTTCTGTTTTGCGACAGCCTGATAGTAGATCCCCTTGAGGCGATCAGTCTCGGCATCGTAGATAAGTTCATAGGTCGAGCCTGCGTACCCACCGGCCTGCAGCTCGAAGGATGCGCGCAGCGTCGAACCATCGAGCGCTGCCTGCGCGTTCGCAAATGGCAGTTGACTGGGGTTGAAGTACATCGCTTCGAGTTGTCCGTTTGGCGCCACGCTCCGGATTGCGATCGTATAGCCGCCGTCGGGTCGAACCCAGACGCCTTTGAGCAAATCGAGAGCGATCTTCGCGCCAGCGGGCGGCGCGTGTTCCGTCATCGACTCAGTTCGTCTGCGCACTTGCGGTGACGGCAAGGCCGTGACAACATGACGCCGAGAATCCCAGCGATTCCGCGGAAGGCCTTGATCATGCGTGCGCCCGCACCTCGTGCGGAGCGCCAGCTCCAGATCAGTAACAGTGCGACGGCGGCGTGCAACACGACGGCCGGCCACAACAGGACGCCACCCAAGTGGCCGACCTTGAACAGGTAGACGAGAAACAGTGCGATAAGCACGCTGTAGACCAGCATGCCGCGGAATCGCCGGGGAGCCACCCTTCGGCAGCTGCCCCGCTCGGCCAGCACGCCAGGCCAAGCGCGAGGATCGCGATGCCCGGCAGGCGACCCATCGGAATGTTCCTCGGCCGGCAGGTTCGGTCCCACCAGCAACCCGACGACGAAGCGCGGGTCGATCATCAGCGCGAGTCCGGTGCCGATTTCCACGATCGCAGTAAACTTTAGAAGGCTGCGCAGCATATTGACGTTCATCGTTGGTCGCCAAGTCGGTCGAGTCGTCGACCCTCGTCCTAATCGTGTGCCCTGGCGATGGCTTCCTCAACCCTTTTGCGATCTGCCTCCGCAAGCTGCGAAGGTCCGAGCTTGAAGGTCAGCCGCTGATCTTTCCGTTGAAGCGAAAGGGCAGCTCGTAGCTGCTCATCGACCGGCGTGCGCGTGTCGATGCCGATGTCGAAGGTCTCGTCGAGCGGTAGCAGCAGCGGAATCGTGTGCTCGAGCTTCTCGGTGGCGAGCACGCGACCGTCCACTTTCAGCACGCCGGTGCCGCCCTTGGCAATGCCAGGACCGTCGTAGTTGAACTCGAATTCGATCGTGTGCCTGCCTGGCTTGAGCGAATCACCCAGCCAGTCCGCGGCGCCGACGCCACCCTCCCAGCGGTAGCGCTTGAGGTCGAGCAGGTTGTAGACGAAGACCGGCTTGCCCTTGAGGATGTATAGTCCGTAGCCGCCGAAGCGCCCGCCCATGCGTGACGATCATGCCCTTCTGCGCCGCTCTTCGCAAGATCGATCTCGGCGGTGATCGTGAACGACTTGTTCAGGATGTTCGGCGCATTGCCGACTGGAATGCCCGAGTTTTCGCCGAAGTAGGTGAACACCGTGCTGTCCGGCCGTTGCGCTTGGGCGCGGTGTGATCGCGCGCTGGAATTGCGAATTGTCGATCGGCAGGACGTTGTACTTCGCCGCCTCCTGCTGGAACAACGCCTGCATCTGTTTCAGCTTGTCTGGCATCTTTGCCGCAAGATCGTCGCACTGCGAATAGTCCTCCGCGAGGTTGTACAGCTCCCATTGTATTCGTTCGATCGGCGGGAACTTCGCCGTTCCAGTTGCCACGGCGGTACCGGCGGATGCGTATTGGCGTACCAGCCGTCGGCATAGATCGCCGCGATTGCCGACCATCTCGAAGTACTGGATTTCGCGCGTCGACGGTGCGTTGGCGTTTGCCGAATCGAACGTGTAGGCCATGCTCACGCCTTCGATCGGCCGTTGCGCTGATGCCGTCGACCTGCTCGGCGCCTTGATTCCCGTTGCCTCGAGAATCGTCGGCACGATATCGATCATGTGATGGAACTGGTGGCGGATGCCGCCCGGCGTCCTTGATGTGCCCAGGCCAGGAGATGGCCAGGCCCTGGCGCGTGCCACCGAAATGCGAGGCCACCTGCTTGGTCCACTTGAACGGCGTGTCAAATGCCCACGACCAAGCGACCGCCATATGCGGGTACGTCGCTGACGAGCCCCAGTCTTCGTAGTTGCAGCAATTGCAGTGGCTCGGGAACATCCAGAATGCCGTTGTACGCGGTCATCTGATTGAAGCGTGCCGGACAGCGTGCCCTCGGGACTCGTGCCGTTGTCACCGTCGATGTAGATGATCAGAGTGTTGTCGAGCTTGCCCATGTCCTGCACCGCCTGGATGACGCGGCCGATCTCGTAGTCGGTGTATGCGGTATACGCCGCGAATACTTCCGCTTGCCGTGTGTACAGTTTTTTCTGCAGGATCGACAGCGAATCCCATTTCGGAAGCTCATCCGGCCAGGGCGTCAGCTTGCGCATTGGCCGGGACCACGCCGAGTCGCTTTTGATTGGCGAAAATCTGCTTCGCGCAACTTCTCCCAGCCCATGTCGAACTTGCCCTTGAACTTGTCGATCCATTCCTTCGTCGGCTGATGCGGCGAGTGGCTCCCGCCCGGACACGTAATAGACGAAGAACGGTTGCTCGGGCGCAGCGGCATTCAGATTGCTCATGTACTTGATCGCCTCGTCCGCCATGTCGGTGGTGAGGTTGTAGCCGGACTTGCCGATCCAGGGAAAAATCTGCGTGTGATCCTGGAACAGATACGGTTGTCCACTGGTCGGTTTCGCCGCCCATGAAGCCGTAGAAGTACTGGAACCCCATGCCCGAAGGCCATTGGTCGAAAGGACCCGCAGACGCTGTACTGGAATCCCGGGGTGTTGTGGTTCTTGCCAAACCACGAAGTCGCATACCCGTTCTCGCTCAGAATCTCTGCCGATCGTCGCGTTTTGCGGGCCGATGATCGAGTCATAGCCCGGGTAGCCCGTAGACAATTCTGCGATTACGCCGAAGCCCGACCGCGTGGTGATTGCGTCCCGTGATGAGTGCCGCGCGCGTCGGCGAGCACAGCGCCGTGGAGTTGAATTGCGTGTAGCGCAATCCAGCCTTGGCGACGCGGTCGATCGCCGGCGTCGGAATGACACCGCCGAACGTGCCGACTTACACCATAGCCCTGGTCATCGGTCATGATGAGCAGAACGTTGGGCGCCCCCTTGGGCGGTACCACGCGCGGCGGCCACCAAGGCTTGGAATCCGTGCGCTTTCCTTGATCACGCCGCCGAATTTCGGCGGCGGCGGCGGCAATTGATTGCCTGGGATCGTGGTAGTGGCACTGGGTGTGCCGAGCACTCCGGTCACCTGCTGCGCGGTAGCAGGTGCAATCGCCAACGCGGATGCAAGCAGAAGAGTCGCGGCTTGCGCAGCGACGCGAAGATTGTTGAGTTCGCGTTTCACGTCTGGTCCTCCGTCGCCAATAAAGGGGGGATCGTCATTGCGTTCCTGCAGGATGAGTGACATCGCTGATGGCGGCCAGCAGCGCCGTCCCGAGAAACGGCTTGGCCAGATAGGCGGCAGCGCCGTACCGCGCGGCATCGGCACGGACGCCCGGCGCATCATGCGCCGTAATCACGATGACGGGTGGGGAATTTCCGCGCGCGCGCAATTCCGCCAGCAGTTCGAAGCCCGACATCTCGGGCAGCTTGATGTCGCTGACGATGCACAGGGCATCGTCCAAGGCGTGTCCGGCGAGGAGCGCTTCCGCCGATGCATAGCACGCGGTCTCGATGCCTGCCGCGTCCAGTAGCACTTCGATAGCTTCGCGCAAGCCGTCATCGTCCTCGACCACGAGTACCTTTCTGTGCGCGCCCATCCCCATCGCGGAACTCCGTGTTGCCTGATTGACCGACTGATTTAACGGCGGACCGGGCTGATTTGCGTCGGATCGTCACACGGACGCGGGCGTTGGGGAAATTGATACTTGGTGCAAGATCGCTGCACCAAAGGGCAGGGTGGGGCGCCGGCCGGGTGGCCGGGGTCAGCGCGCCCGGTGCAAACGTTCAGACGGGCGCGTCGCCCTGTTCGCCGGCAAGCTTGCCGAGTTCAGCGGCCGTGTCGACGCCGAGCTTTTCCATCACTTGCGCGCGATATGCCTTGACGGTGCGCAGGCTGACGCCCAACTCGTCGGCGACCTGCTTGTTGAGTTTGCCGGCGACGATGCGATCGAAGACTTCGCGCTCGCGTACCGTGAGCAACGCGAGTCGCGCGCTTTTGCGTTTGGCCGTGTCGCGTGCCGTGCGCTGCGTGTTATCGCTGGCGAGCGCGCGGTTGATCGCATCGAGCAGCGTCTCGCGCCGCACTGGCTTTTCCAGAAAATCGATCGCGCCGGCCTTCATCGCACGTACACTCGTGGGTACATCCGCATGGCCCGTCAGGAAGATGATCGGGATCGTGACGCCTTGTCTCTGCAGTGCGGCCTGCAGATCGAGTCCCGAGGGGCCCGGCAGGCGGACGTCGAGCAACGCGCAGCCCGGGCGGTCCGGCATCGGGTCCAGGAGGAATTCACCGGTCGATGCGTATCCGCGCGCCTCGAAGCCGGCGGCGTGGAGCAGATCGAGCAGCGACGTACGCAATGATTCGTCGTCGTCGACGACATGGATGAGCGGCGTCGCAGCCATTCAAGCCGACCCGGGGATGTTCGCGCCGTTGCTTGCAGGCAATTCGACGCGGAATACCGCGCCGTCACCCGGACCGTTCTCGGCCCAGATGCGGCCCCCGTGTGCTTCGACGATGGTGCGCGCTATCGAGAGACCCAGCCCCATGCCGCGCTGCTTCGTGCTGAAGAACGAATCGAAGAGTTTGGGCAAGTGTTCCGGTGCAATGCCGCGACCGCGGTCGCGAACGGTGATCTGTATGCCGTTTGCGACTTGGTCGGCCGACACGACGATGAGCTGCCGATCTTCGGGCAAATCAGCGACCGCGTCCATGGCATTGAGCACCAGATTGATGAGCACCTGCTGGATCTGGATCGGATCGCCGACGGCGTGGAGCGGGATCGACGATGGTCGGGATTCGAGAATGACGCGCCGTTGCCGAGCCTCGCCCTGCAACAGGACGACCACATCCGTCACGGCCTCATTGACCTCGAATCGCTTGCGTTCCGGCTCATGCTTCGCGAGGAGTGTGCGCAGTCGACCGATCACGTCGCTCGCACGAAGATCGTCGCGTCGGATACGTGCGACGATTCGGCGAAGATCGTCACGGCGGTCAGCGCCCGACTCGAGAAGCAGTTCGGCAGCGTCGGCGCTGGCCAAGATCGCGCCCAGCGGCTGATTGATTTCGTGCGCGATCGAGGCCGTCAGCTCACCTGCCATGGCCAGGCGCGACGCGTGCGCCAGCTCGGAGCGTTGTTTCTGTACCGCCTGCTCGGCCACGCGACGCCGCCGGCGCTCGATAAGGAGCGTGGCGATCAGCAAGGCCTGCAGCAGGATGACGGCCGCGATGATCATCAGGACGTTGCGATTGGCCTCCCAGAACGTCGGCGTCCGAAAGGAGACGACCGTATCGGCGGGGATTTTGTTCTCGTCGATGCCCCAGCGACGAACCTGGCGCCAATCGACCCGGAGCGCCATGGGCGTGACCAGCGGCAGGTGCAGCGACGCGGGCGCCGTGCCGTCGAACAATGCGGTGACGATCGCGGCGGCTTGCCGTCCCATCTCTTCGAAGCTGGGCATGCGTCCCCCCACGACCCCCGTGCCGATGAAGGTGTCGAACGGTCCGTACACCGGCGCGGCCGATGCATTGGCCATGAGCACGGCAGCGTCGCGGGGGTTGAATAGCGCGCCGTCGCCGTCCCGAAAATAGCCGGGCGTGAACACGACCGTATCCGTACCGAGCGCGGCCAGTCGCTGCAACACGGACGCCGTTGGCAAACCCTCGATAAATTCCAGCGTCACGTTCCCTGCGATTGGCGGAATCTCCTTGTGGAGCCGGGTTTCCCACACGTTGTCGCGCTCCGATGCACCGGTTACCAGCACCAGCCGCCGCGCCGATGGATGCCACCGCAGCGCCTGTTGGATCGTGCCGACGGGATCGTAGTCTCTGGGCACGCCTACAACATCGGCGGGGCAGTGGCGGGATCGACTGGAGGTAGGTGGTCGCCACGGCTGCGTGGACCAACGGAATGCCGGGGAACAGATCTCCGCGATGACGCAGCAGGAAAGCGAAGGCCTCATTCGAGACACCGACAATCGCATCCGGACGGCGCGTCGAGTACTTCTCGCGCAGGTACCTTGCGACATTGGCTTCGTATTCAGGCCCGCCGAAATCGGGCTCGTCGAGAAACTCGGAATAGGTGACCACCGCCCGCTCGGATGTATTCGTCAGCGCAGCACGCAAGCCGCGATCGACGTCGACGTTGCCCGGCACGAGTCGATTGTTCGAATAAAGGACGAGCACGGTGTGCGTCTCCGCCGCGAGCACGCTCTGGGCAGCGAGCAGCCATGCGATCACGGCATAGAAGACGGAATTCGGGATTGCAGTTCGCAATTCGCGATGTGCGGTGGCGACCAGAGGCGTCACGATCGCAGACCTCAGCCCGATTTCGGCGTCCGTCCGGCGTCAACGCAACGGCGATGCTGCGCGCAGCAGGTTCGGTGCATCCCGAGATCGTGCTCAGTCCGGCCAGAGCCTCAAGACGGTCCTACGCAGGATTGTGCGGCTTCCCGCGACCTACGAAGCGCCACGCCAGCGGGAGGGTCACCACACCGAGCAAGGTCTTCGCAACCGTGGCCCAAGCGAACGGGACGACCCCGACGGCAAATGCGCGCTCCCAGCCAACGGATGCGGCGAGCCAGGTAACGCCAGGCACGAATATCACGACGTGCGCGAGGGCCATGGCAATCAGTGTCCGCCCAACGCTCCGATCCCAGCCTCGGGCCGCCAGCTCGCCCGCGAGTGCGGCGGCGGCGACAAATCCCACCAGATAACCTCCGGTCGGGCCCATCATGTAGGCGAGACCGATGCCGCGCTCCGGCGTGCCGGCCAATACGGGCAGCCCGACGGCCGCCTGCGCGAGGTAGAACAGCACTGTCGCGACGCCCAGCCGTGTTCCATAGGCCATGCCGAGCACCAACACGACATAAGTCTGCATCGTCATCGGCACCGGCCAGAACGGAATCTGAACCTTGGCGGACAGCGTGAGCAGCACGCTCCCGACAGCGACGAGAAGCGCGTGCCGCAATGCGCCGTTGGACGGCCAAAGCACTGCTGCAAGTGTCGGTTGCATAGCGGATACAGTCGCGGCGCGCATCTTGGGGTCTCCCATACGGTGACTGGTCAGCCTCCGGTGCCCGCGTCTCACGTTTGCATCGAGAACGCGAGTGCCCGTAGAGCTTCGAGCGCTCATTATAAACGACTGCCGGACTCGCCCCAGGGGACATTCCATCGCTCGCTGATGACTCGCTACATTCGCAGCGGAAGGCAACCCACTCGGGAGAGATGGTTGACCCGCGAGCGAAGTGTCGATACTTTGTTTCGCCGTCGCAAACAACTACAACCCGATTCCGCGAAGGAGCTAATTCATGCATGTGCCAGAATTCCACCGCTTTCGGGTCCTGCTCCTGTGCGTCCTGCTGGTACTCGGCGGCTGCGCCACGGTGCGCACCGATCCGCTGCCGTCATGGAATGACGGTCCCGCCAAGCAGTCAATCGTCGACCTCGTGCGCCAGACGACGGAGGCGTCGAGCCCGCAGTTTGTGCCGGCCGAGCGGCGCGTCGCGACCTTCGATCAAGACGGCACCCTGTGGGTCGAGCAGCCCATGTATACGCAGATTTTGTTCGCGCTCGATCGCGTCAAGGACGTCGTGCGCGCGCAGCCTGCGCTCGCGAACGAGGAGCCGTTCAAGGCCGTCGTCACCGGCGACCGCGAGGCGATGTCGAAATTCAGCGAACGCGACCTCTTCAAGATCGTCGCAGCGTCAGAAGCAGGGCTGTCCGTCGAGGCCTTCCACGACGTCGTGCGACAGTGGCTCGCCACGGCCAGGCATCCGAAATTCCAGCGGCCGTACACCGAACTCGTCTATGCGCCGATGCTGGAGACGATGAAGTACCTGCGTGCGAATGGCTATCGCACCTACATCGTCACCGGTGGCGGGCAGGAGTTCGTGCGCGCGTTCGCGGAAACGGTCTATGGCATTCCGCCGGAGCAGGTGGTCGGGACGATGTTCAAGATCAACTACGAGATGCGCGATGGCAAACCTGCGTTGATTCATGCTCCCGATCTGTTTTTCGTCAACGACAAGGATGGCAAACCGGTCGGCATCAACATGGTGATCGGCCGTCGACCACAGGCCGCGTTCGGTAATTCGGACGGTGATCAGCAGATGCTCGAGTGGGCCACCGGAACTGCCGGCGCGCGGCTGGGAATGATCGTGCTGCACGACGACGCGGCGCGGGAGTTCGCCTACGGCCCCGCCGCCGGATTGCCCGACAGCAAGATCGGCACGTTCACGCAGGCTCTCTACGACGAAGCAAAAAGAAATGGCTGGACGGTGATCAGCATGAAACGAGACTGGAAGCGCGTCTTCGCCTTCGAGCCGTGATGCCATGCCGGCGGGTTATACCGGGTGTGCGCGCTAGCGGTGCTACCCCGCATCGACGCCGAAATACACTTCGCGCACCCCGGGATCGGCGCGTACCGCCGCCGGCGCGCCTTGCGCGATGATGCGGCCGCGGTCGAGCACGATCACCCGGTCGGCATAGCCGAAGACGACGTCCATGTCGTGCTCCGTGAACAATGTCGCAATGCCGCTGCCGTGGATGATTGCGGCCGTGAGCTGCATCAGCTCCGCGCGGTCCGCGGCTGACGTGCCGGCGGTGGGTTCGTCCATCAGGAGCAGTCGTGGTGTCGTCGCCAGCGCGATCGCGATCTCGACGCGCTTGAGGTCGCCGTAGGCAAGCGTGGCACAGGTGCGCGCGCCGAGGTTGCCGGCACCGACGCGCTCGAGCAGCGCTTCGGCGTCGCCGGCACGCGCGCGCGACGCAAGTGAAGTGATGCCCCATTGCTTCCCTTCCGCGGCAAGCAAGGCGAGCTGCACGTTTTCGCGTACCGTCATCGACGCGAACACCGCCGCTGTCTGGAACGTGCGCCCGACGCGCAAGGTGGCGATGCGCCGTGAAGGCAGGCCATCGATGCGCTCGCCAAGCGAGGCGAACTTCCCCGGCATCGGGCTTCAACTGACCGTTGATGAGGTTGAAGCACGTGGTTTTCCCGGCGCCGTTGGGCCCGATCAGGGCGACCATCTCACCCGCGGCCACGTCGAAGCTGACGTCGTCGACGGCAACGACGCCATCGAAGGCCTTGCGCAGGTGTCCAACAGCGAGCAACGGAGTCTTGGCTGCGCTCATGACCTGGTCGCGCGTTCGCGCCATCGCGCGACGGCGCCGCCGATGCCTGACGGAAACGCGAGCACGAGCACCAGGATCACCGCGCCGAAGATCGCGCGCCAGTATTCGGTCGTGCGCGGCAGTGTGTCCTGCAGCCACGTGAATACGGCGGCCCCGAGCAGTGGCCCGGCGAGCGCGTCGACGCCGCCGAGCAAAGCCATTACCAGCGCGTCGACCGAGCGCGGGATCGCCAGCGTTTCCGGCGAAATGCTGCCCTTGGAGAAGGCGTACAGGCCACCCGCCAGCCCCGCAAATGCGCCCGCGCAGGCAAACGCGAGCCACTGCGTGCGACGCGCGTCGATGCCGATCGCTTCGGCGCGCAAGGGCGAATCGCGGACTGCGCGCAGCGCATAGCCGAACGGCGTCTGCGCCATCCACACCAGCAGTGCGATGCCGCCGGCCGTCAGCGTCAATACGCACCAGAAATACGCCTGGCGCGTGGCGAGCCATGCCGCGGGCCACACGCCGACGATGCCGTTCGAACCGCCGGTAACATCGTCCCACTGCATCGCGATCGACCACGTTATCTGGGCGAAGCTCAACGTCAGCATCGCCATGTACACGCCCGAGAGCCGGACGCACAACCAGCCGAACAACACGGCGCCCGCGAACGCGACCGGGCCGGCGAGCGCGAGTGCTCCGAGCGTCGATACGCCATGTTTCACGGCCAGCGCCGCCGCGTACGCGCCAAGGCCGAAGTAACATGCGTGGCCGAACGAGATCATGCCGCCAGGCCCGAGCAACAGGCGCAGGCTCGCCGTGAACAGTGCGAATACCAGCACGTCGGTCACGAGTACCAATGCGTAGTCGTCGACCACGAACGGCAGCAACGCCAGCGCAACGACGCCGACGGCGCCGACCACGACGGTACGATGCGTGACCGGGGGCACTGCGCGTCGAAATTCGGCGAGCGCAGTTGTCGCCGCGATGGCCGGCGCACGCCCGAGCAAGCCTTGCGGCTTGAGTGCCAGCACGATCGCCATGAGCACGAACTCCGCGACGAGTGTCAGTTTCGGGAACGCGATGGGCACGCCAGCGACATTGACCGTGCCCAGTCCGATGCACAGTGACTTGAGCAGGCTGATCATCAGCGCGGCGATGAATGCGCCGGGAATCGAGCCGAGGCCGCCGACGACCGTGACCACGAACGCATCCGCGATCGACGCGAGATCCATGCCCAGCGTGGCGGGTTCACGCGGCAGCTGCAGGGCGCCGGCGAGACCGGCGAGTCCCGCGCCGAGGGCGAAAACCGCGGTGAACAGCAGCCGCTCGTTGACACCCAGCGCCGCGGCCATCACGCGGTTTTCGCTCGCCGCGCGCACCAGCACCCCGAACCGGGTGTGCCCGATCAGCCACCACAGCGCCAGCAGCACGCCCGGGCCGACGAACATCAGGAAGATGTCATAGGTGGGAAGCGCACCGCCGACGATGTCGATGGCGCCACGCAGCCCCGCGGCGCGCGGACCGAGGAGATCCTCCGGACCCCAGGTCGCGAGCACGACATCTTTAAGAATCAGCACGACGCCGAAGGTCGCGAGCAGTTGCAGCAGTTCCGGCGCACCGTACAGATGGCGGAGCAACAGCGATTCGATCAGTGCACCGAGCACGGCGATGAGCAGCGCCGTGAGCAACACCGCTACCCAATAGGCGGCTCCGCCACCCAGCGCGCCGATGAGACTGTACGCAAGATACGCGCCCAGCATCATCAGCGAGCCGTGCGCGAAGTTCACGATGCGGGTGACGCCGAAGATCAGCGTCAGGCCGGCGGACAACAGAAACAACGCCGATGCGCCGGCGAGTCCGTTGAGGAGTTGGAGCACCAGCGCGGACAGGTTCACGAATACACGGCCAGGCGTCGGCGCGTACCGCAAGGACGGTCCGGCCGCATGCTTGCGCTGTCGTGCATTAAGACCTGTTCGCGTCTGCGCCCATGGTGCTAACGGGCCCTAGTCCGCGGGTCGGTGTGCCCGTACCCAGTCGTCGGACGGCAAATAGGCCTTGCCGTCGGCATAGCTCGTGTCGACCATCACGCCCTTGCCATCCTTGACCGCGATACGGCCGACGTACGCGCCCATCGTGGACTGGTGATCGAGCGCGCGGAACGTAATGGGCCCGAATGGCGTGTCGACCGTCAGTCCGGCCATCGCCGCCACGAGCTTCTCGTTGTCGGTCGAGCGCGCCTTACGGATCGCGGCGGCGGCGGTCATCACCGTGCTGTACCCGACGACCGAACCCTGGCGCGGATAATCCTTGTACTTCGCCTGGTACGCGTCGAGGAAGCGCTTGTGCTCGGGCGTCGCAATCGTCGACCAGGGATAGCCCGTGACATACCACCCTGCAGGCGCTTCGTCCTTGAGTGGGTCGAGGTACTCGGGTTCGCCGCCCAGCAGATTGAACACCGGCCGATCCTTGAAGAGCCCGCGTAATTCACCTTCACGCACGAACTTGGCGAGATCGGCCGCGAACAACGAAGAAAAAATCGCATCGGGCTTGGCATCAGCCATCGCTTGCACGACCGGCCCGGCGTCGATCTTGCCGAGAGGTACGGCGAATTCGACGAATTCGATGCCCGCGGGCTGCAGCGCGATCATCTGTTGTTTGAACGCAGCCGTCGCCGATTTTCCGTATTCGTAATCCGGGTAGACGATCGCCCAGCGACGCTTGCCCAGCTTGGCGGCGTACGGGACCAGCATCGCCGTCTGCATGTACGTCGACGGGCGCAGGCGAAACGTGTAGCGGTTGCCGTTCTCCCAGACGATCTTGTCGGTCAGTGGTTCGGAGGCAAGGAACAGCACTTTGCGCTGCTTGGCGAAGTCCGCGACGGCGAGCCCGACCGCCGACGAGAATGTCCCCATCAGCACGTCGACTTTCTCGCGCGAGACGAGTTCTTCGGCGACGCGCACCGCGTCGCCCGGTGTGCCATTGTCGTCGCGCACGACGAGCTCGACCTTGCGTCCCAGCAAACCGCCCGCACGATTGACCTCGTCCACCGCCAACTCCATGCCCTTGCGATAGGCGTCGAGGAAGGCCGGAAAGGTCTTGTAGCTGTTGAGCTCGCCCAGTTTGATCGGCTGGGCGGCGGCAGGCGCTGCGAGCAGTCCCGTCAACGCGATCAGGACAGGTACCGCGCCAAGCATTGCTTTCATCGTCGCTCCGTCGTGGTTGCGCCGGGCGTGCCTGCGGCGCGCAGGGCCGGCGCATCAATTTGCCATGATAGCGGTCGCGCGCCCTCGGTGGAACACGATCGATCGGCACCGCGGTGCAATTCGCGCTTATATCGATATGCAGGAACGCTGCTGACGCGGCCGTGGCGCGACAGGTAAAATGCGCGATTTGCCTGTTCTCGCGCCGCGAGAGTCAGTGCGGCGAGGATTATGCTCAACCCCCGTTTTGGACTGAATTTCGACGATTTGTACGCGACGGCAGGTCTCGTCCGCGTCGACGTCGCCTTTCTAGCGCATCTCGCCGCAGTCGATGCGTCACTCGCGGATCGGCTGACCGCCGCGCGAGCCGATCCCGCCGCGCTCGGGCGCCTCGCCGAATCGGAACTCCTGCTCGCCGTCGCGCCACACGTCGAGGACTTCATCGCGCAGTTGTTCGGGATCGAGCACGAAGTGTCGACACTGCAGGCGATCCAGAACGAACTCGCGCCGCTGTTCGCGTGCAAGCGTCAGGTCGTGCAGCGCAAGGCGCTCAACCGCTACAAACACGACGTTGCGATCACCTTCGACGGCGATGCCTTGCGCGCGCAACTCGAAGCAAAGATCGGCGTGCCGCTGGAGGGCGTGCCCGGCGAGCTCGCCTTCGCGCGCGCCGTCGGTCGCTGGAGTCAGGATGAAGCCGCGAACGAGGCCGACATCGACCTCGCGCTCCGCTACGCGGCGTGGGCCGTGCAGAGCGCGGCCGGCAAAGCGCGACACAAGTCCGGCGTGCTGTTCAAGGCGCCACGCAAACTCGATTTCATGCGGCTGGTACCGGTCGAAGTCGAAACGCGCAATGACGTGTCGATGTTTCACCTGCCGGCGGGCCATCTTCGTCGCCGCGAAGGTTTCGCGCTGACCGATCCCGGGACCGATCTCGCCGGTGGCCTCGACCAGGCGCACTACTGCATCTGGTGCCACGAGCAGCAGAAGGATTCGTGCTCCTCGGGCTTGCGTGAGAAAAAGCCCGCCGACGGCTCCGCACCGCCGTTCAAGAAGTCGCCTTTCGGCGTTACGCTGGCCGGATGTCCGCTCGAAGAGAAGATCTCCGAGTTTCACAAGCTGCGTACCGAAGGCTGGGCGGTGGGCGCGCTGGCGATCATCTGCGTCGACAATCCATTGGTCGCGGCCACTGGCCATCGTATCTGCAACGACTGCATGAAGGCCTGCATCTACCAGAAGCAGGAACCGGTCGACATACCGCAATCCGAAACGCGCGTGCTCAAGGATGTGCTGGCGTTGCCTTGGGGTTTCGAGGTCTATTCGCTGCTGACGCGCTGGAATCCGCTGAACGTGCGGCGCCCGGTGCCTCGCGCCGCGACCGGCAAGCGGGTGCTGATCGTCGGCACCGGGCCCGCCGGGTTCACGCTCGCCCATCACCTGCTCAACGACGGTCACACGGTCGTGGGCATCGATGGCTTGAAGATCGAGCCCTTGTCCGCGGACGTCGCCGGCGTCACCGAACATGGCGAGCGTGTCGCGTTCGCGCCGATCCGCGATATCGCAGCCTTGCACGAGCCGCTCGACGATCGCGTGATGGCAGGTTTTGGCGGTGTCGCCGAATACGGGATCACGGTGCGCTGGGACAAGAATTTCCTGAAGCTCATCCGCGTCCTGCTCGAACGGCGCGATCGTTACGCGCTGTTCGGCGGCGTGCGTTTCGGCGGCACGCTCGACGCGAAAAGCGCGTTCAAGCTCGGCTTCGACCATGTCGCGCTCGCGGCCGGCGCGGGCAGGCCGACCGTACTCGAGCTTCCGAACGGATTGGTCAATGGCGTACGCACCGCGTCCGACTTCCTGATGGCGTTGCAGCTTACCGGCGCGGCCAAGCGCGACTCGCTCGCCAACATGCAGTTGCGCCTTCCGGTCGTGGTCGTCGGTGGCGGACTCACGGCGATCGACACGGCGACCGAGTCGCTCGCGTACTACCCGGTCCAGGTGGAAAAGTTTCTCGCCCGCTACGAGCAACTGGTTGCCATACAAGGGCGCGCCGCGGTGGAAGCTTCGTGGCGGCCGGAAGAGCGGCTCACCGCCGAGGAATACCTTGCCCATGGGCGTGCCATCCGCGACGAACGCGCGCGGGCGCAAAGAGAAGGCAGGTTACCGCGCATTCTGGAACTGCTCGACGCGTGGGGCGGGGTCACGATCGCCTATCGCAGGCGGCTGATCGACAGTCCTTCGTATACCCTCAACCACGAAGAAGTCGAAAAGGCGCTGGAGGAGGGCATTCGTTTCGCCGAAGGCCTGACGCCGCTTGCCATCGAAGTGGATGCGCAGGGATGCGCCAAGGCGCTGTCGGTGTCGGTGCAGCACAACGACGGCGATGGGGTGTGGCACGAGTCCGGGCGCGCGCTCCTGCCCGCCCGCACGATACTGATCGCGGCGGGCACCCAGCCCAACACCGTGGCGGCGCGCGAAGACCCGCATCACTTTCATCTCGACGGCAAGTACTTCCAGGCGCTCGACGACGACGGCCAGCGCGTCGCACCCGAAAAGGGTCTCGCCAAACCGGACAAGGCGTACGTCTTGACGGCACTGGAGGGCGATGGTCGCGCCATCAGCTTCTTCGGCGACCTGCACCCTTCGTTTTCCGGTAACGTCGTGAAGGCGATGGCGAGTGCGACGCAGGGCTATCCCATCGTCACGCGGATGCTCAGCCGCGTGCGGGCCGCATCCACGCTGATCGATGCGGCGTTCATCGGCATGCTCAATGGGGAACTGCGTGCGACCGTCGAGCGTGTCGTACGCCTGACGCCCACCATCGTCGAAGTCGTCGTGCACGCGCCGGCGGCGGCACGCCGCTTTGCGCCTGGACAGTTCTATCGCCTGCAAAATTTCGAAACGCTGGCGCGCAAGGTCGATGGAACGCGCCTCGCGATGGAAGGTCTCGCTCTCACGGGCGCGTGGGTCGACCGCGAACAGGGCCTCGTCTCGACCATTGTCCTGGAGATGGGTGGCTCGTCGGACTTGTGCGCGCAGCTCACCCCCGGCGAGCCGGTGGTTCTCATGGGGCCTACCGGGGCGCCGACCGAGATTGCCGCGAGCGAAACCGTCGTCCTCGTCGGCGGCGGACTCGGCAATGCGGTGCTGTTCTCCATTGCCCAGGCCTTCCGCGCTGCCGGCTCGCGCGTGCTGTATTTCGCGGGCTATCGCAGCATGGCCGATCGCTACAAGGTTGCCGATATCGAGGGTGCCGCCGACGTCGTCGTGTGGTGCTGCGACGAGGGGCCCGGTTTTTCCACCAACCGGGCACAGGATCGGACGTTCGTCGGCAACATGGTCCAGGCGATGATCGCCTACGGCAACGGCACGCTCGGGGCGCAACCGATCCCGTTGTCCGCGGCCGATCGTGTCATCGCGATCGGTTCAGATCGCATGATGGCGGCCGTGGCGGCGGCGCGTCATGGCGTACTGAAGCCCTTTCTCAAGCCCGACCACCGCGGCATCGCCTCGATCAATTCGCCGATGCAATGCATGATGAAAGAGATCTGCGCGCAGTGCCTGCAACCGCAGCACGATCCGGCAACGGGAAAGGTTCGCTATGTCTTCTCATGCTTCAACCAGGATCAGCCGCTCGATGCCGTCGATTTTGGGGCGCTGCGGGCGCGACTCGAGCAGAATGTGGTGCAGGAAAAGTTGACGGCGCAGTGGATTGCGCACTGTCTCAGTGCGTCTAGCGCAACCGTCTGATTGCTTTCGCCCTTGAAAGGTTTACTTACAAAATAGCTCTATCCTGCGGCGCAACTCGGCGATTATTGTGGAGTCGCACCACGATCATCGTCCTGCGGGCGCCGCATGCCTCCATTCGATCGTTCGCCATCGCCGTCGCCGGGTTCCACCGGTTCTTCCCGCGATGTCGTTCATCTGATCAATCCGCTTTGGGACAGCAGCGGCGGGAGCGATTGGCGCACGATCGAAATGTTCAAGCTGCTCGGCGAACGCCGGCAGGTGCATTTGTGGAGCCGATTCACGCCGGCGCCTGAATTCAGCCGCTGCTACCCGGTGCAACTCATCCGACCTTGGCTCGGACACTTTCCGATCGGCGGAACGTTCATCTTCGTCGGCGTTTATTTCCGTATCGGCCATTGGTACAAAGCCGCCCTGCCGCGCCGTACGATCCTCATCTACAACACCCTTCAGCCGGATCGCCTGGAAAAGGCGATGCAGCGACTGCGCGCCTGGCATCACGCACCGGTCGAACTCGTGTACACGTCGAGATTGCTGCGCGCTCTCTCGAACCGCCCCGGCATAGTGATCGAGAGCCCGATCGACCTCACCCGATTCATCCCGACGCGACGTCCGTCGCAGGATCGATTTCGGGTGGGCCGGCTTTCGCGTGACATCCCGAGCAAGCACCACGAGGACGATCCTGCACTTTACGCAGCGCTTGCGGCCGACGGAATCGAGATGAGTGTCATGGGAGGCGAATGCCTCCGTGGCAAGGTCGTCGGCCTCGACGACGACGCGCTGCTACCTGCCGGTGCAACGCCTGCGGCCGACTTCCTGCAGGGCCTCGACTGTTTCTGCTATCGCACCAGCGACCAGTGGCTCGAGGCGTACGGGCGCGTCGTGTTCGAAGCGATGGCCTGCGGCCTGCCCGTCGTCTGCGGACGGCGCGGCGGCTACGCCGATTACATCGTTCACGGCGTCAACGGCTTCCTGTTCGACACCACCGCCGAGGCCATTGCACTGATCCGGAACCTGCGCCAGGACCGGAGATTGCGCGAGCGCGTCGGCCACGCTGCCCGCGAAACCGTGGAGCGGCTTTACGGCGATGCCGCGTGGCGGTGCAAGCAGGCCTTTTTCCTGGAGCCACGACAGGCGATCGCGCCGGCGACCGGTGCGACTTCGTTCGATCCGACGCCGTCCCAGTTGGGCTGACGCGACGCTCGTCCGCGCCGTCCGTAGCCCTCAGACGACACGTACGCTGATGTTCGGCAGGCCATCGATGTGGCCTTCCATCACGTCGCCCACGACAACGGGACCGACGTTCTCCGGCGTGCCCGAATAGATGATGTCGCCGGGCGCGAGCTCGAACGCTTGTGAAAGCTTGCTGACCTGCTCGGCCACGGTCCAGATCATCTGTCCGAGGTCCGCGGTCTGCTTGGTCTGGCCGTTCACCTTGAGCCATATCGCGCCCTTGGTGAAGTGACCCACCGAGGCGATGGGCTGCAACGGGCCCAGCGGCGCAGAGTGATCGAAGCTCTTGCCGATCTCCCACGGCTTCTTCTCGTCACCCATGGCCCGCTGCAGATCGCGTCGGGTCATGTCGAGGCCGATGGTGTACCAATAGACGTGATCGAGCGCCGTGTCGATCGGGATATTGCGCCCCCCCTTGCCCAATGCGGCGACGAGTTCGATCTCGTAGTGATAGTTCTTGGTCAGCGTGGGATACGGATGATCAACGGTCTGCCCAGGAGGAACGATCTGGATGGCGTCCGTCGGCTTCTGGAAAAAGAATGGCGGCTCGCGATTTGGATCGGAGCCCATCTCGCGCGCATGCGCGGCGTAGTTGCGGCCGATGCAGTAGATGCGCCGCACGGGAAACATCTCGCTCGCGCCCGCGATCGGAATGAATGTCGCGGGCACCATGAACGGCGTGCGTGCCTGGGCTTGTGCCTGGCCCGGCGCCGCATAAGTGGCGACCCCGCCCGCCGCGATCGCGGCGGCGGTTTGCAACAGATGGCGACGTTTACGCGATTTCATCGACTGGTCCTCCTGCTGGGTGCCTTCGTTTGGCGAAGGTCGACACGCGACCGCTACCGGCCTTTCGAGCTCGCCTTCGTGCGCGGCATGATGCGTGGCACCGACGGCGGCATCGGCCGCTTGACCTGCGGCGCGGGCGGCGCGCTCTTCGTGTCCTTGCCCTTGAAACCGGTGGAACCCTTGCCTTTGCTCATGGACGTCCCTGTCGAAAGTCGGCTGGAAACCAGAATCCTACTCGCCCTGCGGCGCCGCGCAAGACTATGAATCCGGCACTACGAATCCGGCACGAGCAGCGAGACACCCAGTCGCGCTCGACGCAACAACCATGGGCTGGGCCGATAGCGCGGATCGCCGTAGGTCGCGAACAATTCCTGCAGGATGGTGAGGATACGCGCCGGGCCGATGGCGTCACCCCACGCGAGCGGGCCTCGCGGATAGCCGAGCCCGAGCGTGACCCCGAGGTCGATGTCGCCCGGACTGGCAATACGCTGCTGCGCGATATCGCTGGCCACGTTGACGATGTGCGCGAGCACACGTTGCGCGACAAAGCCCGGGCTGTCGCGGATGACGTCGACCGCGACGCCGTCCTGCGCGAACAGCGCGTGCGCCGCATCGCGTTGCGCGACCGCAGTGACCGGCGTCGTCATCAGCGTGCGATGGCGGCCAAGGTCGAGCAACGTGTCGAGCGCGATGGTGCGCGTGGGATCGAGATGCTCGTCCAGGGTTGCGGCCGTCGCATCGCGGCCAACGGGCAGGACCAGACAAAGCGCATCGGGATGGGGCGCTGCACCATCATCGAGACGCGCACCGAGTGTGCGCACGAGTTCTGCGACTGCGGCACGCGCCTGCGGTTCGCCGCGGCCGATCCAGATCCGCTCGGCAGGGCGCGCATTGACGAGCGCTGGCGCTACGTCGGGCGTGGGGTCGCGATAGTCATAGAAGCCTCGCCCCGATTTGCGCCCCAGCACGCCAGCCGCCAAGCGCTGCGCCGTGGCCGGCGAGGGCCGGAATCGGGGCTCCTCGTAGAACTGGTGGTAGATCGATTCCATGACCGGATGCGAAACATCGAGCCCGGTGAGGTCGAACAATTCGAATGGCCCCATGCGAAAACCCGCCGCACGCTTGAGTATGCGGTCGATGGTCGCGTACTCCGCGATGCCTTCGCCGGCGATGCGCAGCGCTTCGGTGCCATAGCCCCGGCCGGCGTGATTGACGATGAATCCCGGCGTGTCCTTGGCCCGGATCGGCGTGTGACCGAGTGCCGCGCCGAAGTCCAGCAACCGCGCGATCACGTGGGATGTCGTGAGCAGGCCGTCGATGACCTCGACGAGTTTCATCAGCGGGACGGGGCTGAAGAAATGCAATCCGGCGACGCGCCCGGGATGCGCGCATGCGCTCGCGATTGCCGTGACCGAAAGTGACGACGTGTTGGTTGCCAGGATGCACTGGTCGCCAACGATCGCTTCCAGCGCCGGAAACAGTGCCTGCTTTGCGTCGAGTCGTTCGACGATCGCTTCGATCACGATCGAACAGCCGGCGAGTCCGTCGAGCGTCTCGGGCAGCGCGATGCGTGCGACCGCGGCATCGGCGCTTGCCGCGGCGATCCTGCCTTTCGCGGCGAGTGTCGCGAGCACGTCCGCAATGGCGCGCTTGGCATCGGCCGCGGCGCCGGGCTTGGCGTCGACGAGGCGGACGTCGAAGCCCGCTTGGGCGGTGATTTGGGCAATGCCGCGGCCCATCAACCCCGCGCCGACGACACCCACGACGTCGTTGCGAGAACCCGTTGCTTGCATGGCTGGCCTTTGTGCCGAGGAGTCGGAGCGGCGGTATTATAGGGCGAGCGCGAAATGAATCAGGCATCCACATCCGACGTGCCGGACCGCAAGCTCGGGGACCTGCCACGGCGTATCAGCGACATTCCCAGACTCGGCCACATCGATCCTGCGGCTGAGGCGATCCGCCACGGCGGCAAGACCTGGACGTTTGCCGCGCTGGCGCAGGCGGCCGACGCGGTCGCGGCGAGCCTCGCCGACGCGGGTGTTCGCGGAGGCGACCGCGTACTGATCGTGGGCGAGAACAGTCCGGCGTTGCTCGCGTTGCTGTTCGGTGTCACGCAACTGGATGCGTGGGCGGTGATCGTCAACGCGCGGTTGTCCGCCCGCGAGATCGACCACATCGCTGCGCACTGCGAACCGAGGCGCAGCCTATTTACGGCGGACGTCTCTCCGGACGCGGCGTCGCACGCTGTGCGGCGGGGAGGCGACGAGCGATTGGCGATCCCCGGCATGGAGAACGCGCTGATGACGCCGCGCAACGATCTATGCCATGCGGAGCCGGTTCATGCCGATCCGGCGCAGCAGATCGCGGCGCTCATCTATACGTCGGGTACGACCGGCGATCCGAAGGGTGTGATGCTCACGCACCGCAACCTGCTGTTTGTCGCGCAAGCGTTGAGCGGCCTCCGCAGCCTGCGCCCTGACGATCGTGTGTACGCGGTGTTGCCGATATCGCACGTCTACGGACTCGCGTCGGTCAGCCTCGGCACGCTGTTCAGCGGCGCATGCCTCGCGCTCGAGACGAGATACACGCCGCAAGGGATGCTTGCCGCCTTGACCGAACACGGCGGGGTCAGCATGTTGCAGGGCGTGCCATCGATGTACGCGAAGCTCGTCGATCTGATCGAGGGCAGTGGCAAACCGTTCAAGGCGCCGCGCTTGCGCGCATGCTTTGCCGGCGGTTCGCCACTCGACGCGGCGCTCAAGGCAAACTGCGAGCGTGTACTTGGCGTGACCTTGCACAACGGCTACGGCATGACCGAAGCGGCGCCGACAATTGCCATTACGCGACTCGATGACCCGCGCTCCGATTGCGCGGTCGGCCGCGCACTGCCCGGCGTGGAAATTCGGATCGTCGACCTGAGCGACCACCAGCGGCGCAACGTGTCGGCCGGCGAGCCCGGTGAGCTGTGGGTGCGCGGGCCGAACGTCATGCGTGGGTACTACAAGAACGACGCGCTTACTGCGCGCACAATCGATGCAGAAGGCTGGTTGAACACGGGCGACCTGGCACGTTGTGACCCGGACGGCACGTTGTTCATCGTCGGGCGGACCAAGGAATTGATCATTCGCTCGGGTTTCAACGTCTATCCGCCGGAAGTCGAAGCTGTGCTCAATTCGCATCCGGCGATCACGCTGTCGGCCGTCGTCGGACGCGAGGTCCCGGGCAACGAGGAAGTGGTCGCGTTCGTCGAGCTGCGGCCGAATGCCAGCGCCACGGCGCCGGACATCGCGGCGTACCTGCGGCCGCTACTTGCACCGTACAAGCTCCCAGCGGAGATTCGCATCGTTCCGGCGTTGCCGGTTGCGGCGAACGGCAAGGTGCTCAAGCATCGTCTGGCCGGCCTGGCAAAACAGTCTGCGGCGAGCGTATAGTCGGCATCGCAGGTTGCGGCGTCATTCGCGTGGGTCCGGTGCGGTAAAATGCGGGCAAACGAAAACGATGATGCGGGATATTCCTGGAGCGATTCTGGCAGCGACGATCTGGACCTATTGGCTCGGGGTGGGTCTTATGATCGTTCGGGTGCACAGGAAATCGCGACGACTCGGCGGGCTGGTCCCGGAGCAATCCGCGGAGCGCTTGATGTGGATCGTCTGGGTGCCCCTGGTCACCGGTTGGCTCACGCTGCCCTATCTCGCGCTGGTGCGTCGCAATCCTTGGCTGCACACGCCCGCTTTCGCACTCACCGACCCGACCTATGCCGGCCTGCGTTGGGTGGCCGCCGGCGTGGCGTTGCTCTGCCTGCTCCTGACCGCCTGGTGCTGGGCGCGCATGGACGCGAACTGGAGCATGGCGGTCAGTGAGGCGCAGCGGGGCGAACTGATTGTCGACGGGTTGTTCGCGCGGGTCCGGCATCCGATCTACGCGCTGTCGGTCATGTTGATGCTTTGCTCCGCGGTCATTGTCGCGACCGTGCCCATGCTGGTCATTGCAGTCATACACGTCGTGCTCATGCACCTGAAGGCGCGCAACGAAGAGCGGCACCTGCTGAAGATGCACGGCGATGCCTACGCCGCGTATCTGAGACGTACCGGGCGCTTCGTGCCGCATGTCGGCGCGCGCCCGGCCTGATCGTGCCGGTCCGGCGCAACATCGGTCCGCGTCGGCGGGGGTTGCTCGCGGCCGCCGCGTTGGCGATCGCGACATTGGTCAACACGGAGTGCCCGGTCGCCGCACCCTTGCCGGTCGTCACGCTTTCCGAGGCCGCGGACGAGGATCGGGTGCTGGCGCTCGATCCCGAGCGGATCTCAGCGGCCGACGTGCGCGATATCCTGGCGCGGGTTCCCGCCCCGCGTGTCATCAATCTTCAGGGCAGCCTGGCCTGGGTGACCATGCAGCCCTTTGCGCAATACCTCGTGGCCATGGGTTACCCCGAGGACCGCCTGCGCAATCCGGCCGACGGCACACTTTCGTATTCGAGTTTCGCCGACAGCGAGCGGCTCGCCGGAACGCTGGCGTGGTACTACGAGAACGAAGGCATGGTGCCGATGCTGGTCGGACACAGCCAGGGCGGCATGCTGGCGATCCGGGTGCTCCACGAACTGGCGGGTGCTTTTCACGAGTCGATCGACGTGTGGAATCCGACCTCCGACGAATCGGAGCGCCGCACGACCATCACCGATCCCGCGGACGGTCGCGTGCGGCCGGTTGTCGGGCTCAAGGTCCCTTATGCGGCGGCGCTGGCCACGGGCAAGTTGCCGCGCTTGCTGTTGGGGCAATGGACCATGATCGGCAAGTTGCGGGCGATCCCGGACTCGGTCGACGAATTCACCGGCTACATCATCCCGTGGGACGCGATCGCCGGCACATTTCCGGGGGGCGAACCCTACCGTGCCACGGGGACGGCGGAGGTCCGCAACGTGGAATTGCCCATGGGCACCAGTCATATCGGGCTGCCCGACGCGAGGGGCGTAGCGAGCAATCCGGAGACGCGCGCCTGGATCGAATCGTATCGGCCGGGTGATCACTCACCGCCACCGATCGTCGACGGCGTCGAGACGGGGAATCTCGTGGTCGCCGCCGACGTCTGGTTCAGCATCAAGAAGCACTGGTGCCTCGAGGCGCAACGGATGATTCGGCAGCGGCGTGCGGTCGCCGCCAGGATTCCGCCTGGATGAAGGGAAGGCTCAACCTTTTCCAGGCCGCCATCCTGCGCTGGCGCGCGCTGCATCCATACAATTCCGTGCACGCCGTCCGTGTGTGGGAGCCCCTCGATGCGGTGCGGCTCGAAGCGGCGCTTCGTGCCCAGTTGGAGCTGCTCGGGATAACGGGGCTCGAACTCGACGCGCGCAGGCGACGCTATGAATGGCACGGTGGCCCCGCGACTCCGGGATTGCGCGTGATTGCGGCGGCCCCGGACAGCCTCGCCGCGTTGAGCCGTGAAAGCGAACGTGAACTCAATGCAGGGTTCGCGGCCGATGGTCGCCTCGAGCCGTTCCGTTTTTTCGCGCTCGAAGACGGGGAGGGTTTTTATCTCGGGCTGGCCTACGACCACTGGGTCGCAGGAGGCGATTCGATCGTAGGACTGTTGCACGGCCTGGTCACGTGCTACTTGCAGGGTCCGGGACAAACGGCGTCAGATGGGGTGAGCGCGCGGCGCTACGGGCCCACCTATGCGCGCCTGCTGCGCCGCCAGTTTCCTGCCTGCGTCAATGCGCTATGGGGATTGCCCAGGCTGGCCGCCAGTTGTCGCCGTGCGTTCCGGCCGCGATACGCCGCGCCGCAGGATGGCTACAACGCAGTCTGCGTTCACGCGGATCGGCGCTGCGGACCGCGCGCGGCTTGACGCCTGCGCGAGCGCCTGGGGCATTACGTCGCATGACCTTCTGCTGGCGATCGTCCTCAAGGGACTGTCACCGCTTACGATGCGACGACTGCAATCGCCGACGCGCAACGAGATCGCGGTCGCGTCCATCGTGAATATTCGTCGCGACCTCGGAGAGGAAGCCAGCGCCGCGCTTGCCCCCTATCTCGCCTCGTTTCGCGTGTCGCATCGCACGCCCGACGACATGCCCCTGCGCGATCTGGCAGCGGCGATCAACGGGCAAACGAGCGAGATCAAGCAGCGCAAGCGCTACCTGCAGACACTGCTCGCCATGGGAATCGCGGGCTTCGAATGGCGCTTCATGTCGCCCCTGCAGCGCCAGCGGTTCTTCGCCAAGCACTACCCCGTCTGCGCAGGGACGACGCCATTGAGCGTCGATCCGCTTTGGAACGGCGGAGCCGGGCGCGCGCCCGGGCTGGACTATCTTCGCGCCGTTTCCACCGGACCGCTCTCACCGATGGTCCTGGCCTTTACCATGGTCGGGGACGTGATCAACGTCGGCATCACCTTCCGCACGACGGTATTTCGCCGGGATGCCGTGGAAGGTATCGCTGCTGCTATGCTTCAATCCATCAGGACGCTTTGACGATGAATCGACCCGTTTCCCTTGACTTGCGGGGCCTTGCGCTGACGGTCGCCATGTGCGCCGTGCTGGCGTTGGGAGGCTGCGCCACGCCCCGCTCGGTGACGCACGCACCAGGATCCGCGTCCGCGGTCGAAGCGGGTGCGGCGCCGCGGTCCATCGCGATCGATCCGGCCGTCGAGCGCAGGATACTGGCACTCGATCCCGAGCACATCACCGAGAACGACGTCCGGACCACGCTCGCGCTGGGACCCACGCCGCACATCATCCTCGTGCATGGCGGTGTCTACGGAACGCACCTGCTCATGATGAATTTCGGCAAGTTCCTCATCGGGATGGGTTACGCGGAGAACAAGATCCGGGATCCGTCCGACGGGGCGTATTCGCAAAGTCCGTTTGGCGATAGCGGGCGCCTTGCGGGTGAAATCGCCTGGTACTACGAACGCGACGGCCTCCGTCCGATGCTGATCGGGCACAGCCAGGGCGGCATCCAGACCGTCAAGATCCTCTACGAGCTCGACGGCGCGTTCACGAAGCAGATTCCCGTGTGGAATCCGGTCAACGACGCACCCGAGGAGCGCTTCACGATCGTCGATCCGCTCACCGGCGCACAACGCCCTGTCGTTGGCCTGTCGGTCGGCTATGCCTCGGTTGTGGGTGCCGGCGGCATGGCGTTCTGGTCGCCGTTCCATTGGAGCATGGCTTCGCGCTTGCACCTCATCCCCAACACGGTCGAGGATTTCACCGGCTTCAACATCGACTACGACCTCATCGCCTTGACCGGTCCCGGTGCGGCCCCGTATCACCACAACGGCACCGCGCAAGTCCGCAACGTGTCGCTGCCGTCGACCTACAGTCACGTGTTCGTGCCGCTCACGCAAGCGCTCGCGAGTGACGCCAAAATGCGCGACTGGATCAACGCCTACGTGCCGGGGGCGGACAACGGTAACCCGCCGGGAGTCGACGAGGGTCGCGGGACAAACGCGTTCTGGGCGGCCGACGTGTGGTTCAGCATCAAGAAACATTGGTGCCTCGAAGCACAGCGCCTCATTCGCGCGAGACAGATGGCATCCCGCTAGAAGGGTTTCGTCCCGAAGCTGCCTGCGGCAATCGGGATACCTGCCCTCGTTGCTCCAGAGGGCGAAGCAGGCGATAATTGCGGTTTGCCCATTTGGCGGGCCGACGGCCCGTCCCGGCGCCCCTGGGACAACCTCAAGGGCACCAAAATCCCTAATAAAACAGCGATGTCAGCCCCCCTCGCCGGAAAAGTCGCGCTGGTCACCGGTGCCGCGCGCGGCATCGGCCGTGCCATTGCGCGCAAGCTCGGCGCGGCGGGCGCCGATGTCGCCGTGAACTACTACAACAGCCACGACGAGGCCGAAGCTCTGTGCGCGGAATTGCGTGCGCTCGGCCGTCGGGCGCACGCGATACAGGGCAGCGTAGGCATGCCGGACAGCGTCGACGACATGTTCGCGGACATCGCGAAGCATTTCGATCGCATCGATATCGTCGTCAGCAACGCAGCCTCCGGCGTGCTCAAGCCGGCGATGGACATGTCGCTCAAGCATTGGCGCTGGTGCCTGGAGACGAATGCATTTGCGCTGGCCATGCTGGCGCAACGCGCGGTGCCCCTCATGCCGGCGGGCGGGCGCATCATCGCGATGTCGAGTCTCGGTGCGCAGCGCGCCATGCCCGACTACGGTTTCATCGGCGCATCCAAGGCGGCGCTCGAATCGCTGGTGCGCACGCTGGCGCAGGAGCTCGGACCGAAGGGCATTCGCGTCAACACCGTCAGCGCGGGCGTGGTCGATACCGACGCGCTGCAGCACTTTCCGAATCGCGAGGAGTTGCTCGCCGACTTCGCGCGGCGCACACCGGCGGGACCGGTCCTCACGCCCGACGATGTCGCCGGCGCGGTCTACCTCCTTTGTCTTCCGGAAGCCGCGATGATCACCGGTCATACGCTCGTGGTCGACGGCGGGTTCTGCATTTCCGGATGAGTCGAGCGATGCTCACCGACTCGGGGCTCGACGGCAAGGTCGCGATCGTCACCGGCGGCAGCCGTGGCATCGGGCGCGCGATCGTCGAGCAGCTCGCCGCGCACGGTGCGGACGTGACCTTCTTCTATCGCGACAATGCCGCGGCCGCCGCCGAAGTGACAACGGGCGGGGCGGGCAAGATCGCTGCCGAGCAGGTCGACATCCGTGACGCCAAGGCGTGCGCTGCCGCCGTCGAGCGCGTGGCCGAACGCGGCGGTCGCGTCGACCTGCTGGTGAACAACGCGGGAATGATCCGCGACAACCAGCTGGCGGCGATGGACGACGACGACGTCACGATGGTGCTGGACACCAATGTCGGCGGCGTCTTCAACATGACGCGCGCGGTGGTGCCGCACATGATCGTGCAGCGGTCGGGCAAGATCATCAACCTGTCGTCGGTGGCCGGCGACAAGGGCGGACGCGGGCAGACCAACTATGCGGCGAGCAAAGGCGCGATCAACGCTTTCACGCGCTCCTTGGCCGTTGAGCTTGCGGCGCGCAAAATCACGGTCAATGCCGTTGCACCCGGCGTGATCGAGACGGAAATGTCGGAGGCGGTACGCGACATGGCCGGCAAGGAAGTGACGTCGCGGATTCTGCTCAAGCGGTTCGGCAAACCGGAAGAAGTGGCTTACGCCGTGTGCTTCCTGGCTTCGCGCTATGCAGACTACGTGACCGGACAGATTTTCGCCGTCGATGGCGGCTTCAAAATGGAGTGATGGCAATGGCATTGACCGAAATTTCCAAGGAAGAAATCCTGGCGGTGTATCCCAAGGTTGCCGAGACCATGGCCGACGCCCTCGGCTGCGATGTCGAGGACGTCAAGCTCGACGTGTCGCTGATCGAAGGACTGGACGCCGAATCGATCGACTTCCTGGACATGGTGTTTCGCCTGGAACGCGCGTTCAAGATCAAGATTCCTCGCGGCAAGATCGTCGAGAACGCGCGCGGGGATCTGCCCGAAACCGAGTTCGAGCAAAAAGGCATCGTCACCGAAAAAGGCATGGCGCAGCTGCGTGCCTACCTTTCGGAGATCCCGGCGGAGCGTTTCAAGACACCGATGAAGGTCGCGGACATTCCGCGCCTGTTCACGCCCGAGACCTTCTGCAAGCTGGTCGTGCGCGCGCAGAAGGAAGCGCCGGCGACGGCGTGACCGCGCCGCGCATGGATGAGCATTTCGCCGCCTTTTCCTTCGTCGATCGGATCACCGCGCTCGACCCGGGCAAGAGCGCGCGGGGCGTGTTCGCCATCCCCGGTGGCATCCGCAGGTTTCCATCCGCGCTCGTGGCCGAGGCGATCGGTCAGCTTGCGGCCTGGGTCTCGATGAGCGCGATCGAATATCGGGGACGGCCGGTCGCGGCGCTGGCGGCGGAGACGCGCTACTACGGCGAGCCGCTTCCGGGTCAGACCCTCGACCTGGAGGTGCTGCTGACCGATTGTGACGACGCCGCGGTCGCCTACGGAGGCAGGGCATGCGTGCAAGGTCGTTGCATCGCCGAACTCGTGCACTGCCTGGGCCCGATGTTGCCGGCGGCAGACTTCGACGAGCCCGAGGCGTTGCGTGCGCGGTTTGCGCTCCTTTGTGGCGAGGGGGCCCCACCCAATCGCTTCACCGGTGTTGATCTGGCGCAGCCGGTCGTCACCGAACACGTTCCGGCGCAATCGATACGCGCCATGTTGCTGGTGCCCGACGCGGCGCCTTTCTTTCGTGATCACTTTCCGCGGCGGCCCGTGTTCCCGGCCACGTTGATGCTCGACGCGCAGACGAGCCTGGCGGCGACGCTCGCGAGCGAATCGCCGCTGGCGGCGGCAGGACCGCTTTCGTTGCGACGCATGACCAACGTCAAGGTACGAGCCTTCACGACGCCGGGACAGGTGGTCGAACTCGGCGCCGACGCGACACCGCAGGACGACGGCACCTTGCGTGTCGCGCTCTCCGCCAAGTTCGAGGGGAAGACTATCGCCACCTCGCGGGTCGAGTTCGGCGCAGGTCCATGGCAGGGGCCCGCAGCATGAGTGGTCATCGTCGTCGCGTCGCCATTACGGGCGTCGGCCTGGTCACGCCGGTAGGCAATGACGTCGCCACGACCTGGGATGCCCTGCTCGCAGGCCGCAGCGGCGCAGCGCCGATCACGCTGTTCGATGCAAGTGGTTTTTCGACGCGCATCGCGGCCGAGGTCAAGGGCTTCACTGTCGATGCGTTGGCCACCGATCGCAAACTGCTCAAGTTCGCCAATCGTTCGCATCGTTTTGCACTGTCGGCCGCGGAACAGGCCTTCGCCGATGCCGGCATCGCCCCGACGTCCGCGACCAGCGAGCGCTGGGCCTGCGCCGTGGGCACCGGCATGATGGGCGTCGCGTACGAAGACCTCGCCAGCGTGCAGCGGCATTCCGCGACGGATGGGGAGTTGCATCCCGACGCATTGCTCACCGACGCGGCGGCAACCGATCCGATGGTGTTCTGCCGCAGCCAGTCGACGGCGGGCGTGGCCTTGCTGACGCGGCGCTTCGGCATTCGCGGCTATGCCACGTCGGTCCATACCGCGTGCGCTTCGGGCGGGCAAGCGATCGGCACGGCGCTCAAGCTCATTCGTCGCGGCAGCGCGGATTACGCGCTCGCGGGCGGCTTCGACTCGATGATCAGCCCGGTGGGAATCGGCGGCTTCTGCCTGCTGTCCGCCGTCTCCGCCGACAACGATACGCCGCAGCGTGCGAGCCGGCCGTTCGACGCCACGCGCAACGGCTTCGTTCTCGGCGAAGGGGCGGGTTTCCTCGTGCTCGAGGAATGGGAATCCGCGCGTCGGCGCGGCGCGCGCATCTACGCCGAACTCGCGGGCGACGGCAATTCGCTGTCTTCCTACCGGATCACCGACTCGCCGCCGGACGGTGACGGCCCCATACAGTCGATGCGCGCCGCCATCAGCGATGCCGGTGCGCGGCCGGAAGATATCGACTACATCAATGCCCACGGCACGTCGACGACGATGAACGACAAGAGCGAGTCGGCGGCCATCCACGCCGTGTTCGGCACGGGGACGAAAGACGTCGCCGTCAGTTCGACCAAGAGCACGATGGGACATCTCATCGCCGCGGCAGGCGCGGTCGAAGTCGTCGTTTGTGCGTTGGCGATTCATCACGGTGTAATGCCGGTCAACGCCAACTATGTCGATCCCGATCCCGATTGCGATCTCAATCTGATCGTCGGTGGTCCGCAACGGCGTCGTGTGCGGATGGCTTTGTCCAACTCGTTCGGGTTCGGTGGCTCGAACAGCTGCGTCGTCCTGCGTCATCCGGGCGAAGTGGACCAGGCGGCCGCACGGCAAGGCTGACGTGTCCGATCCTCGAATACTCATCACGGGTACCGGTGCCGTCTGCGGCTCCGGCATGTCGCCGGATGCGATTCTCGACGCGGTCATGGCGGGGACGTCGGCGATCGCGCCCATCGCCCAGTGGGACACGACCGGCTGGCCGGTCAAGATCGCAGCCGAAATGCCCGACTTCAATCCGCGAGCCCTGGTCGAGGACCGCAAGCTGCACAAGCTGATACGGCGCACCGACATGTTCGGCCTGTACGCCGCGAGCCAGGCGATCGATGCATCCGGATTCATCTCCGTGCGCGACGCGCTGCAATCCGGACGCAGCGGCGGCGTTCTCCGACCGCAGCGGACTCTATGTCGGTTCCGGCGGGGGTGCGTACAACACGCAGTACGAATACTTTCCGCTGATGAGCGAAACCGGCGGCGATCTCGTCGGGTTCGGTCGCGAGCTCGCCAGCGTCGTCAACCCGATGTGGCTGCTGCGCACGCTGCCGAACAACGTGCTCTGTCACGTCGGCATCAAATACAACCTGAAGGGCACCAACGCCTGCATTACCAATCACAGTTGCGGAGGCACGCTCGCGGTCATCGAGGCGATGGAGGCGCTACGCCAGGGCGAGGCCGACCGCGTGGTCGCTGTCGGGCACGACGCGCTGATCGAGCCACAGATGGTGCTTTACTACCATCAGTGCGGCTTGCTGGCGAAGGACACGATCCGGCCGTTCGATGCGGAACGATCGGGAAGCGTTTTCGGCGAGGGGTCCGGGGCTCTGGCTCTGGAAACGGAAGCGGCTGCAAGCCAGCGCGGTGCAAAGGTACTCGGCGAAGTGCTCGGCGGCGGTTACGCGGGCGAAGCCCAGGGACTGCTTGCCATTCGCGATGACGGTGATGGGCTCGTACGAGCAATCGGCCAGGCGCTCGCCGACGCAAAGCTGCAACCCGCAGACATCGGCATGATCGTCGCGCACGGCAACGGGACGCCGCAATCGGATTCGTCGGAAGCTGCGGCCATCCGGACCGTCTTCGGCAGCGGCGCCGATGCGCCGCCCGTGACGGGGTTCAAGTGGGCCATCGGCCACCTGATCGCTGCAGCCGGCATCATCGAAGCGGTGATCGCACTGGCGGCCCTGCGCAAAGGCGTAGTTCCGGGAATCGCCACGTTGGCGCATCCCGATCCGGATTGCGCCGGCATTCGCATTTCCACAACGACGCAAAAGCCAAGCGGGAATACCGCGCTGATCCTGTGCCGCGGCTTTGCGGGAACCAACGCCGCGCTGATCGTTCGCGCGACATAGGCGCATGACGGACGCCGCCGAACAAGCGGCCAGCGCAGCGACGCGTTGCGGCATCGATTCGGTCGAGATCGCGCGGATCGATCGCCTGCTAGCGGAAACAGGCGCAGGCGAGATCCCCCGGATCTTCACGGCGCAGGAACTCGCCGACAGCGGTACCGGGTCCGCGCGAAGTGCGAGCCTCGCGGCGCGCTTCGCCGCGAAGGAAGCGTGCGCGAAATTGTTCCCGCGCGAACTCGCGCGAGGACAGATCGAACCCGAGGATTTTTCCGTGGCACGCGATGCGTACGGCGCGCCGCAGATCGTCTGCAATGCCCGTGCTCAGGCGCTGCTCGACCGGCATCGGATCCGTGCGGTCACGGTATCGCTGACGCACGACCGCACGAGTGCATCGGCGGTCGCGCTGGCGATTCCAGCGCAGACCGTTGTGCCGCTACCCGGCAAAGTCCTGTATCGCTTCCTGCCGATACGCCGGAAGGTGATTCTCGAAAACCTGCGCCGCGTGTTCGGCGAGGCGGTCCCGGAGACCGAAATCGAGCACCTCGCGCAGGCGCATTACGCGCATCTGTGGCGGCTGTTCGGCGAGTTCCTGCGCTTTCGATGGATGTCGCAGGCCCAAAAAGGCGCCACGGTGCGCGTGGAAAACGTCGATGTGCTCGCCGCGGCGCTCGCACGCGGCAAGGGCGTCCTGATATTGACGGGCCATTTCGGCAACTTCGAGGTTGCTACGGTGGCCGGCCTCACGCATTTTCCGCAGATGCGCGATCGCATCCACTTCGTTCGCCGCGACGATCAAGCCTCGCTGGCTCGATGCGCTGGTGACCCGACGCTTTCGCGCCGCGGGTTTCGGTGTCATGTCCAAGCGCGGCTCGCTCGACACGATTCTCGATCGGCTGGCGGCCGGAGACATGATCGTGTTTCCGTTCGATCAGCATGCCAGCCCGCCCGATGGCATCGAAAGCGAATTCTTCGGTCATCCCGCGTGGACGTTCAAGAGCCTGGCCATCATCGCGCTCGCGACCGGCGCGCCGGTGCTGCCGGCCGCAGGGTGGCGCGAGCCCGACGGCAAGCACGTCCTGCGGTTCGAAGCACCGGTGCCGTTGATCGAGACCGACAACGTGAATGAAGAGATCCGTGCGAATACGCGGGCGTTCAACGCGGCGCTGGAGCACCTGGTCCTGCGGCATCCCGAACAGTGGTTCTGGGTGCACAGGCGATGGAAAGCTGTCCGCCCCAGGCGAGGCGCCCGCAGCGCCGCCAACGGTCTATAATGTCAGGTTATCCGTCTTCGAGCGCCTGCGCGACATGAAGCGCCGGGCAAGGCAACATCATGTTTGAACATATACCCAACCTTCTGGCCCCCAAGTTTTTCTTCCTGTACGCGTTCATCGCGTCGGCGGTCTTCGTCCACTATCGCGGCGCCGTGCGGCACAAGTTCTATCGCCAGATCACGGACCATTCGACGTTCATGGCACCGTACAACGTGCTGATGTACATGTTCTCGGCCGTCCCGAACAAGCCGTTCATCGACGTTGCACAGTTTCCCGAGCTGAAGCCGCTCACCGACAACTGGCAGACGTTGCGCGAGGAGGCCCTCAAGCTGTTCGACGAGGGTCATATTCGCGCCGCCTCAGGGTACAACGACCTGGGCTTCAATTCCTTCTATCGCCGCGGCTGGAAGCGCTTCTACGTCAAGTGGTACAACGAGTCGCTGCCCTCCGCGGCAGCGCTCTGTCCGAAGACCGTCGCGCTGGTCGAGTCGATTCCGACGATCAACGGCGCCATGTTCGCGATGTTGCCGCCCGGCGGAGACCTGGGCAAGCACCGCGATCCGTTCGCGGGTTCGTTGCGTTACCACCTCGGGTTGTCGACGCCAAATTCCGACAAATGCCGCATCTGGGTCGACGGCCAGGAGTATTCATGGCGCGACGGCGAAGCCGTCATGTTCGACGAGACGTTCATGCACTGGGCGGAGAACAAGACCGACACGCTGCGCGTGATCCTGTTCGCGGATATCGAGCGGCCGCTCAAGAGCAAGATCATGAGCAAGTTCAATCACTGGTTCAAGAACACGGTGATCCGTGCCAGTGAGACGAGCAACGCCGAGGGCGATCGCGTCGGCGTGGCGAACAAGATCTTCAGCTTCGCGTACTACCTGCGGCTTCCGGCCAAGGCGCTCAAGCGCAAGAGCAAGACCCTCTACTACGTGCTCAAGTGGGCGCTGCTCGGCGGACTCGTCGTCTGGATGCTCGCCTGATCGCGGCGACGCTCAACGCTTCTACTGCGATGCTCGTCCGTCTCCTGGTCGCAATCGGCATCGCGCTGGGCTGCGCGCTTAGCGCCACGGCGCAGGACGTCTATCCGTCCAAGCCGATTTCGTTGGTGGTGCCGTTTCCGCCGGGGGGCGTCGCTGACATCGTGGCGCGCCCGTTCGGCGAAGCGATGAGCCGTAACCTTTCGACACCGGTCATCATCGAAAACAAAGCCGGCGCCGGTGGCGGCATCGGCATGGCTTACGTGACCAAGGCCAAGCCCGACGGGTACACGTTGCTCCTCGCGCTGTCCTCGATTTCCATCATTCCCGAGGCCGACAAGGTCACCGGCCGCACGCCGATGTACCAGCTCGATCAACTGGTGCCGATCGCGCGGCTCACCGCCGACCCGACGGTGCTCGCCGTGCGCGCGGACAGCAACTGGAAGACACTGGCCGACTTCGTGGCCGACGCCAGGAATCGTCCCGGCGCCATCAGTTACGGGTCGTCCGGGAACTACGGCACGATGCACGTACCGATGGAGATGTTCGCGGCGCGCGCCGGCATCAAGCTCCTGCATGTTCCCTTCACCGGTGCCGGACCGGCAGTGATCGCGTTGCTCGGCGGGAACATCGAGGCGGTGGCGTCCGGGCCGTCGACGGTGATCCAGCACGTCAAGGCTGGCAAGCTGCGCGTCCTGGCGTCGTGGGGCGACAAACGCCTGGCATCGTTGCCGGACGTGCCGACATTGCTCGAACTCGGCTACGACGCAGTGTTCTTCCAGTGGTCCGGATTGTTCGCGCCTGCGGGTACGCCGGAACCCGTGCTGGCGCGGTTGCGTGAGGCTGCGCGTGTCGCCGCGACGGATTCGAAGTTCGTCGGAGCCATGGCCACCGTCGATACGCCGGTCCAGTACATGGACGCCCCGGAGTTGCAGCGCTTCTGGGACGGCGACGCGAAGAAGCTCGGTGACGTGGTGCGGCGGGTCGGGAAGCTTGAATAGCGCACCCGCGCCTGCGGCAAGCTGCTGACACGGCACGAAAATTGCACCTTTCGCGCGGTTGAGTGTTTGTGGGACTGCATCGGTGCCGTTTTGGCGGCCCGGCGTCACTTTCCGCCCATGACCGGCGTCGATATCGTCCAGCTTTTTGTTGAGAGTCCCCTCGCGTCTGTACTGTTCGTCCTGAGTGCCCTGGCGATCGGTGTCGGCGGCGTGAAGATTTTCTCCCGGCATCGGCCTGACATCGGCGACATTCCGGTGCCGACCGGCATGTCGTTTGCGAGAATCTCGACCCGTGGCAGCCTGGGCACTGCCAGGAATAGCGGGAACACGTCCGAGCTGCAGCGCGCGCGCGACGCGCTGCGGGCCAGCAGGCACCAGTTCCGGCTGATCACCGAGAACGTTCCGGCGATGATCGTCTACTACGATCGGCAATTTGTCTGCCGTTTTGCCAACTCGCAATACGCCACATTTTTCGGTTTCACCGAGGAAGGCATCCTCGGCAAGCACCTGTCGGAAATCATCGGCGCACAAAGCTACGCGAACACGGCGGTTCAGTTCCAGCGCGTCATCGACGGCGAGTCGGTGACGTATGAGCGGGCACAACTGTGCGCGGATGGCAACGTCCGGCACGTCCGCGTGGCTTTCGCGCCGGAGCGGGCGACGGATGGCACGGTCAAGGGCAGCTATGCACTCGTCACGGATGTCACGGCCTACAAGGAAGCCGAGGAAGCGATACGCACGCATGCCGTGCGACAGGAGGCGATTGCGATCTACGGCCAGTATGCGCTGGAAACGCGCGATATCGACAAACTGATTGCGAACGCTGCGGCGATCAGCACGTCCGGGCTCGACGTCACGCACTCCGCGGTCTATCGGGCGGTCGGTGCAGCGGACCCGCTGCTGCAGATCGCTGGGGTCGGCTGGCGCGCGGATGCGCCGACAGCAGTCGCGCGCCAATCGTCGACGGGTCGTGCCTTGCTCGCCGGGCAACCGGTGATCATCGACGATCTGCGCAGTGCCGGCGCAGACGTCGACATGCACATCATCGCCGAAGGGTTGTTGAGTGGAATGGAGGTGGCTATCCCGACCTCGGACGGCGCGTTCGGTGTCATCGGTGCCTATAGCCGTGACGCGGGTCGATTCAGCCGCGACGACGCCAGTTTTTTGATGTCGATCGCAACCTCGCTCGGCACGGCCATCGGACGCAAGCGGGCGGAAGAACGCCTGGCCTATGTCGCCCAATTCGATTCGCTTACGGGTCTGCCCAATCGCACGCTGTTTCGCGATCGGCTGAGTCAGGCGATGACCCGCGCCGAACGCGGCGGGACCCAACTGGCGCTGATGCTGCTCGACCTGGATCGCTTCAAGGAGATCAACGACACGCTGGGTCATCGCGCCGGCGATCGCCTGCTGCAAGCGGTAGCCGACCGCCTGACGAGCGTCCTGCGCACAGTCGATACGGTGGCGCGGCTCGGAGGGGACGAGTTCACGGTCATCGTCGAGGATGTCGAGAGCGCCGAAGCCGTCGCACTGGTTGCGGAAAAGGTCGTCGGTGCGCTGGCGAAACCGTTTCCGCTCGACGACCAGGAATACTTTCTCACCGTGAGCGCGGGGATCACGATGTACCCCAGCAGTCCGGGCGATATCGAGACGCTGATCGTGAATGCCGACGTCGCGATGTACGACGCGAAGGACAAGGGCAAGAACAACTTTCAGTTCTACCGCGCCGAGATGAACGCCATGAAGCAGGAGCGGCTGAGTCTCGAAGGCCAACTGCGCCGCGCGGCCGACCGCGGCGAGCTCTTCCTCGAATACCAGCCCCAGACCGACCTTCGCACCAACCAGGTGATCGGCGCCGAAGCGCTCTTGCGGTGGCGTCACCCGGACCTGGGCTTGATCGAGCCGAACCGGTTCATCCCGATCGCGGAGCAGACCAACCTCATTCTGCAGATCGGCAAGTGGGTGCTGCACAAGGCTTGCGCACAGAACGTCGCCTGGCAGCGAGCAGGCATGCCGCGCATTCGCGTCGCGGTGAACGTGTCTGCCCGCCAGTTTCGCGCGGAGTTGCTGGAGACCGTCGCTGCGGCCCTGAGGGAAACGGGTCTCGCCCCCGACTGCCTCGAGCTGGAAATCACCGAAGGGTTGCTCATCGAGGATCCGAAGGTGGCCAGCGCGGTGCTCACCGAGCTGAAGACGCTGGGCGTGCACGTCGCGATCGACGATTTCGGTTCGGGCTATTCGAGCTTGAGCTATCTCAAGCATTTCCCGCTCGACAGTCTCAAGATCGACCGTGGATTCGTACGCGATCTGTCGTTCGACCCGAATGACGCGTCGATCGCGCGCGCGATCATCGCGCTCGGCCACAGCCTGGACCTCAAGGTGATCGCCGAAGGCGTCGAGACGCCCCAGCAGCTCGCGTTCCTGCGCGACCACCGCTGCGACGTGGTGCAGGGATTCCTGTTCGGTGCGCCGGTCAGTGCGGACGAGATGGCCGCGTTGCTGCGTCAGGGCCTGCACGCCACCGCATAAGGGCGGTCGGCGCTTAGCGCCTCATATCGTCGATGATCCAGATCACGAAGGCGACAGCGATGCCCAGCCACATGAGCGCCATGATCCTGGACTCGGTGTAGTACTCCCACATCAGCGCATTGATGCTGCAAAGCAGGATGACCATCAGCTTGAGCAGCCGATTGCCGATTGCGCTATAGGCGGGAGGGGTGGCCATGGGTCTCGGTGTGAAGCGTCGTCCAACCGCTGAGCTGCGGACGAATCAGTCGGTCGAACGCCAATGCAGCATAGTTGGCACGGAGAGGACGGTCAAGGTCGGCGCACGAACGCCGGCACCATTGTTCCGCTAGAACGCTTGCGGTTGGATCTGTGTGATCCTGCCGCCGGGCAGCGACACGGTTGCGGATGTCGGTGATGAAAACGTGATGGTGATGACGCCGTCGTTCCCCACGAGTGCAGGTTTCACCGCAAGCGTGCAAGCAACGCACTGCCCTCCGCTGTACTTGTCCAGCGTGGCGCTGAACACGGCGCCCGACAGCGGGCCGCTGGCAAGGTACCACTGCGCCGCGCCGGCGGACGTGTACGAATAGACCGTAACCACGAGCACGCCGTGCTTGTAGTCCAGCGCATAACCGCTACCGGGCTCGTCGGGGTTCCACCATAAGCCAATCTGGGGCGCAAGCGCGGGCGGTGCCACCGGACCGACCGACAACGGCTTCGCAAAGGTCCGCGAATCGCGCGGCACATAGCTGTCGTTGACGACGATGCCGGGCGTCAATTCGGTCAACAGCACCGAGACGATCCACGTCCCGTTCGGTGGAGGTGCGTATTGGGAGGGCGGGGGATCGATGTCGGAGGTTTGCCAACCGGTTGCCAAGGTGGGCAGCGGGTACTCGGCGAGCTTGTACCCCGATTGCAAGGACGTCGGGTAGGGCGAGGTGAACGCCCATAGCTCGATGCGCACCGGACCGGATTGGCCATTCGGGCCGTAGTTTGCGTAGCCGTCGGCGAAGACCCACGCGAGATTGCCGCTGAGTGTGTAGTCGACGTCCCCGACAAACTGGAGGTTCGAGGCCGTCGTGTCGATGCATCCAACGCCAAGCAAGGCAATTGCAAGGCTCCGGAGCATGGCCCGGACGCGACGCAGTACATGGAACTCGATTCGCATGAGCAGTGCCCCGCTTTCCGATCAATCGAAGATGTCGGGGCGAGAGTTTACGCGAGATGCAGTTCGCCGACGCGATCGATCGAGTGCGACTGATTGTGCGACTACGTCACCGAGCGTGTGCGTTACAAGGTGTAGGAGCGATGCCCCAGGTCCGCCTGTCGAGCGACCTTACAGTCGCACGTCCGCCCAAACAAGGCGACATCTGCAAGCCGCTGAACCAGCACGATTTCCTCGTCGCCGGAACGCATCTTGCTGCTACGTTAGGCAGATGGGCTCGTACAACACAGACACGGTGTCACAGGCGCAGCAAACGTACGCGAGGTGAGCAAGAAAGATCCCCGCCAAGTATTCCCGATGAGGCAGCAGGTTGCCGCGTCGTGATGTGGTGAATGCGGTTCGCATTCGGAGCGGCATTCTTGTAACGATGTTCATGGTGAAGTCTTCAAGCCCCCGGTTATCGACGGGGGTTCTTTTTGTGTTCCGCGCGAGGTCGGGCGGCAACGATGCGCTAACCGAAATCGAATAAGGAATCGTGCCTTGAGTAACAACGGCTCCAAGCCCATCGAATTTCGACACCTTACCAGCGCCGAATTCGCGCGCTTGAGCTCATCCATGCAGTTGGCGCTTCTTACCATTCGCCGGGCGCAATTGAGTAGCCGCAAGGTCGTTGCGCCCGCGCCCGAACGGAAAAGGCGACATAGCGACTTGTAGATATCCTTCTGGCGCTGGCCGGGCTGCGGGGACAGAGACTGCGTGCGGTTTCCCCGGGCAGTGTTTCGCGACGGCCACGCCACAGAACGCTCTGGAGGTCCCTCAGGTCATCGATCATGCACATGCCGGACGCCGAGACAAGATGGCTCCGAATGCAGGTCGATGCCATGGGGCTCTCCAGGGCGACCGCCTCGAAATGAATGTATTGCCAAGGCGTGAGCCCTGCGCGCTCGCCCGGCGCCTCAGGAAGGCAGGGCAATGCCCGAAAGACTCGCGCAGAGCGCCAGAAGCCGCTCCTGCGCGTCGGCGTCGTGCGCTACCGCTGCAGGGCTGAGCGCCTTCTGGTGGTAGAAGTACTTGCCGGTTACACGGGCTGCAGCGTCATCGCTCACCGCCAGCCACACCTGCGTCTTCGGACCAGCCTCCAGGTCATCCGTCGCGTTGGGCCCGCCCATCCTGGTGGCGACCCATCCGGGCTCGACGGCGTTGGAGAGCACGTCGCGCCAGCGCCTCGCAATCGCGAAGGCCAGCATCGCGTCGTGCAGCTTCGAGTCTGCGTAGGCCTGCAGGCCATCCCAGCTCCTCTCCTTCCAAAGCGGATCCTTCAGCGACGCATCTCCCTGTCGATGCAGGCCCGAGCTCAGATAGATTAGTCGCCGAGGCCTTTCCATCAGGCAGGTCAGCACATAGGGCGCCAATGTGTTTACCGCGAACACATGCGGTAGTCCATCTGCGGTGGTGACTGGGGGCTCCCGGTAGCCAACGGCCACGTTGTGGATCACGGCGTCGAAGCGACCCAGTCGATTGGCGTGTTCTGCCAGCGTGCGGCATTCGCGCAGCGACGAAGCATCGCCGATCAACACGTCCTGGGCGTTGGCCACAGTCGACGTGGCGTCCCTGGCACGGGCCGCGTTGCGCGCATGCAGGACGACAGCATGGCCATCGTCGGCAAGCAGCTTGGCTGCCATCGCGCCGAGTCCGTCAGCGGAACCGGTAACGAAGATCCTGGCCATGGTTGAAGCAGCAATCCAAAGCAGACACTAGCTGGGGGTCGTGAGAATCGGCAATAACAAACGCGAGGAAGACTTCACGTCGCTCAGGCAACTCGTGCCCACGCTCGCATGACGAAATTCGAACATCGCGGGAACTTCGTGGGGCTGATCATCGCTCGTCAAGTGCAGTCGCACGCGGTGGCCGGCTTTGAACCTGTACGCGTTCTGTACGAGCGGAATGCGGTATTGCACGACCTCGCCGATAGGGACGGCGTCGAAAGTCCTGCATTCCAGCACGGGGGCGCCTGGTCGGCTGGCGGCGTTATCCACGGCGCGCAAACTTGCCCGGAGATAGCCCTGCGTCACGGTAGCGGTCGAGCCCGACGGATCGACATCCTGCAAGGCGAGAATCCAACCAGTGTCGGCCGCGGAAGTCATCGCGTCGAGTACGACCTCGATATCGCCCGCCATGTCGAGGTCTTCGACGAGCGCTGCGCTATCCCAGACGAGTCTGGATGGCGGATCCGTTTCGCTGGCGCGCGGCCTGTTGAGTCCCGCGCCGAGCGTCATCATGGTCCGTGAACCGGCTTCGCTCTCGCCGCTGCCCAGTGTCCCGTCCGCTCGCAAGTTCAAGACGCGGTGTGCCGAGCCGGCGGGTGGCCAACTGTCGCAGGTACGCCATTCGTCCGCGCCTGGCAGGATGTAGCGAAACCGTGGCCCTTCCAGTATGCCGGTCTCCCGGCACTTGAGCCACTGATCGAACCAGGCCAACGCTTCGATGTGCAGGCTTTCCCATGGCCAGGTCAGGCCGTAGTCGCCGAGCATGACGGCGCGCACGTGCCTGCTATTGGTCATCTTCGCAAATGCCGGAAACGTATGCAGGAGATGAAGAGGCACGTTCTGCCAATCGCAACCGACATAGGCAGGTACTTCCACGCGGTCCAGCAACGGAAACAAGTTGCGGTCGTCCCACCAGGCATCGCGCAACGGATGCTCGACGACAATAGACCGCCACAAGTCGTCCCACGGATGCGGAGCGTGGTGCAGGTGCAGCAGGATTTTCAGCCCGGCAATCGCGGCCTCGCCGTTCATCGTGGCGAATTTCTCGTGGATGAAGGGTGTCTTGATCACCCGACTTACCGCTTCGAGAATATCGCTTCGCCAAAGCTTGTTGGTCCGCCCCGATGTCATGCCGATCATCGAGAGAAAGGGCGTAATGAAGGACGTGCTCGCGAGACCGTGGTGGCTGGCGGAACGGTACAGGTCGAACGTGCCGGCGATCGGCATGATCGCCTTCAGGTGCGGCGGCTGTTCAACCGCGGCTTCCATCTGCGTACAGGCGAAATAGCTGATGCCCACCATGCCGACGTTGCCGTCCGACCACGACTGGGCTGCGGCCCATTCGACCAGGTCGTGCATGTCCCGCCGCTCCTGGCCATCGAAGAATCCGAACGTGCCGCCCGAACCGGCTGTCCCGCGGCAGTTCGCGATGACGTGGACGTAACCGCGCGGAACGAAGAAATCGCTCGCCCCCGCTTCAACGAATCCGAGCGGGGCGCCGATGTTCTGGATTTGCCGAGGATAGGGCGAGGCGGCGATCAGCACCGGATAGCGCCCGGGCTTCGTGGGGCGATATACGTCCGCCATCAGCTCGATGCCGTCGCGCATCGGCACCGGGACATCGTCATCGCGAACCATATCGAACTGCGGCATCGACAGGTTGCGGTATTCACGGCCCGATGTCTGGGGACCGTTAAGTTGCCGCTGGCCGGGATCGATTCCTGCGACTAGTTGGGACATGCGCGTCCTCTCGCCAATGAACAACGCGCGAAATTGTCACCAACGTCGCGGAATTGTCACCAATGCTAGCGGCTGCTCGCGCGAAGGGATAGTGCCCTCCCTCTCCGACCACGGGGTGCCGTTCGCCAGTCCGGACGCGCTCTCTGGCTTGAGCTGTGCTCGAACGCCCCTTCACGGCGGCTGTTTGAGGACTCGCCGCACGCTACTGGCAAACAGCCGCGCCCGCGTCCCAAGAGAGATCGCTCTCTTGGATCCGGCCAGGTTGGACCAGGTAGCAATTAGACCTATTGTCGGGCTCTCGTCTTGGATACTGATCGCCCGCGAATCGTCGCATTTCTCATTGAGTCCGTCGGTCCACGGAAGCGGGTCAACTCCGCTTGACGTACTACCGGAGCCGGATCAGACTTGTTCAGTACATCTTTTCACCGGTTTGGCGCCGCCCGGCCGGTGCATGGATGGCCAGAGCCGGAGCCAAAGTGGTGTCTTCCGGCTGGAGGGCGGCGGGAGGTAGCTATCATGCCGATTGTCCACGGTGGAGAAACCTTTACGATTGCGCCAGGCGCCACATTGAGTTTGATCACGACGTGGAGTCCGCCGAATCAAGGCCCAGTTTTCGTGAATGCCGATCCGAAGTCTGGCCAAAAAGTGCCGGCGATCTTGATCACATTTGATTTCGGCAAGTGCCGTCATGCCCCGCCGCCTGGCGGCCCAGGCGGTCCTGGTACGCACGAGGTGTTCTATAAGTGGAAAGTCCGCAGTGAGAGTTCGCAGGCAGTGACCTTTAGCCCCGAGTTTTTCGACCCGGCATAATCGAGGAAGGATACGGCTATGAAAGTCACAGTGATCACCGACGACAAAGGTAAAGTCCTCGGCACGATGCGGAGCGGTGGCAAAGACCAGGGACCAGTAACATCTGGCGAAGCCGGTCAGAAAACCGCCGAGATCGATGTTCCTGATGATGTGGCGAACGGCCCCGCTGAAGAACTGCACAAGGCGGTAGCACGACACGTCAAGAAGTAGGCTCTCGGCAGTGTGCTCGAGGCGCCCGCCGGTGATCTGCGATTGGGGGTGAGGCGGGCGCCGACATCTGTGCTCGTGAGCGCCGCGGTGACGTTGGCCAAGGGGCGGTACTCGCGCTCGACTCCGGCGCCCTCTACGCGACGCGGGCGGAAGCCGTGGCGAGCTCGTGAGAAACAGCGGCGCAATCTTGAGTAGATGTGCCGCATAGGAACGCGTTGTATTCGACGAGCTCCCGCTCGAGGGTCCCGCTTTGAACCGTAACCTCGCCGATGGCTTCGTACTGCGCGGCTGTGAGACTAATCATTGCCGCTCCCTTGTTTGGACTTCATCATCGCTAACCGGCTCGCGTTCCGAGAACGCACCTGTCGCTATTGGCCCAAATCTTCGCGGCAGTCTTGCTTGGAAAAGGAGCGGGACATGCACGGGAAGCCGACGCGCGCGATCTCGGCGATTGTGCTGATCTCTCCGGTGTTCTTGTGCTTGTGCTGTCTGAAGGTTGCGATGATGGCCCTCGCGTGTGTTGACAATGCGTGGCGAGGTGTTCACGTAACAGCTACGTAACGGCGGCTAATGTTAGTGACTAGTACCGTCGAAACTCTTTGCCCTTCCTGAGAGAGGGGTAACACTTCATTCCGGACACATAGGTAACACTTCTGCACTTTGCGGGAGCGCAAAGTGCCTTGGAAGGAGTGTTGCCAGATGGATGAACGACTGCGATTTGTAGCCCGGTTGCTCGATGGCGAGAAGATGGCGGCGTTATGCCGGGAATTCGATGTCTCGCGCAAGACTGGCTACAAGATCTACCAACGCTACAAGGACTGCGGGCTCGAAGGACTGACCGATCGCAGCCGTCGCCCCTACCGCCAGGCCAACCAGCTGCCCGTTCAGATCGAGAAGCTGATCGTGCAGCTCAAGCGCGAGCGACCGAGCTGGGGCGCGCCGAAGATCCGCGAGAAGCTGCGGCGGCTGCATAGCGATATCCCGACCCCGGCCATCAGCACCGTACACGCGGTGCTCGATCGCCAGGGCCTGGTCAGCCGCGGGCGCAAGCGGCGCTACCGAGCTCAGGGCACGCCCCTGTCCAGGCCTCTGCGCCCCAACGATCTGTGGTGCGCCGATTACAAAGGCGAGTTCATGCTCGCCGATCGGCGTTATTGCTACCCGCTCACCATCACCGACTTTGCCTCTCGCTACCTGCTCAGCTGCGAGGCCTTGGCGACCACCAAGGAGATGTACGCCTTCACCGTGTTCGAGCGAGTGTTCAAGGAGTTCGGCTTGCCCCGAGCCATCCGCACCGACAACGGCGTGCCCTTCGCCAGCCCCCATGCCCTGTTTGGCCTGAGCAAGCTCGCCGTGTGGTGGCTACGACTCGGCATTCACATCGAGCGCATCAAGCCCGGCCATCCCGAACAGAATGGCCGCCACGAGCGCATGCACTTGACCTTGAAGAAGGAAGCCACCAAGCCGGCGGCACAGAACTTCCTGCAGCAACAGGCGAAGTTCGACGACTTCATCGATTGCTACAACCGCGAACGGCCGCACCAGGCGCTCGACATGAAATACCCCGCCGAGCTCTACTTACCTTCGCCGCGCCTCTACCACGGTCTCGACGAGCTTCACTACCCGTTCCACGACCGAACCATCACCGTCACTCACTGCGGCCGAATTTGCTTTGGCCGCCGCAAGATCAATCTCAGCACCGTCTTCGCCGGCCAGAACGTCGGGGTCAAGGAAGTCAGCGATAAAATATGGCTCGTCAGCTTTATGGACTATGACCTCGGCTTCTTCGATCACGAGACCGGTCGCCTCGGAACCGCCGAGAACCCGTTCGCCGCAAAAGTGTTACCTATGTGTCCGGCCCCCTGTGCCAGGATAGTTGTCGCGTCGTTCGAAGTTGAACCTCTGAGGGGCGAGAACTCGACGACGACATGACCAAGCCGTTCTCCGTGGCTTTCAAACAGAAGATGGTCCAGCGGCTCACCGGGAAGCAACGCAGTGAGTGCATCGCAGCTGGCTCGAGAGACGGGGGTCCGACAGCAGAACCTGTCGCGCTGGCTGCAGGAGGCGCGTAGCCTGCCGATCATGGCCGATACACCGAAGCCCGCCGTGCGCGAGTGGACGGTCGAGCAGAAGGCTCGTGTCCTCGCCGAGGCCTCCAAACTTGATGGCGAGGCGCTGACCGCCTACCTCGAACGCGAAGGGGTGAAGCTCGCCGAGTACGAGCAGTGGCGCATTGCCCTCGACGAGGGTGGACGAGCCTCGGCGTCGACCAACAAGCGCATTCGCCAGCTCGAGCGCGAGCTCGCTCGCAAGGAGAAGGCACTGGCCGAAGCTGCGGCGCTGCTCGTTCTCAAAAAAAAAGTGGAGACACTCTACGGGGAGGACGAGGACGACGACACGAACGGGGAGAACGAGAAGTGATCCTCGAACTCATCTCCGAGGCGCAGGCGTCAGGCGTGCGTCTCGCGCCTGCGTGTCGCGTGCTCGGCATCTCGGCTCGCACCATCGAGCGCTGGCGTGCTGACCCCGAGGCCGGCGATCGTCGCTGCGGACCGCATCGTCGGCCAAGCAACGCGCTGTCGCCAGCCGAGGAGGCACAGGTCGTGACCGTGCTGACGAGCTCGCGCTACGCCGGGCTCTCACCGAAGCAGCTGGTTCCTCAGCTCGCCGACGAAGGGCTGTACCTCGCGTCCGAGTCGACGATGTACCGAGTGCAGCGCCGATACGGTCTGCGCACGAAGAAGCGGACTACGGCGCGGACGCACGTGGCTCGCGCATCCACGGTGCACCGGGCGACTGGGCCGAACCAGGTGTGGAGCTGGGACATCACCTGGCTGCCGACGACGGTGCGCGGATCGTACCTGTACCTCTACCTCATCATGGACGTCTGGAGCCGTCGCATTGTCGGCTGGCGCATCGCGGAACGCGAGTCGGCAGACGTCGCCGCTGCGCTCATCACCCAGTCGTGCTCCGAGGGCAACGTCGATCCGCGCGGCCTCGTGCTGCACTCCGACAACGGCACGCCCATGCGCGGCAGCACGATGATCTCGACGCTGCAGTGGCTCGGCGTCGTCCCCTCCTTCAGTCGCCCGCACGTCTCCGACGACAACCCGTACTCAGAGGCGCTGTTTCGCACCCTGAAGCACACGCCAGCGTACCCGCGGCTGCCCTTCGCCGACCTCGCGTCCGCGAACCGCTGGGTGGCTCGCTTCGTCGATTGGTACAACGGCACGCACCGCCACAGCGCGATCCGCTACGTGACGCCCGACCAGCGTCATCACGGGCGCGAACGCGCGATCCTCGCGAGTCGCCACGAGCTGTACGAACGCGTGCGCCGTGCGAACCCGGAGCGCTGGAGTGGCTCGACGCGCAACTGGTTGCCCGTCGGGCTCGTCGTGCTCAACCCCGAACGCGCACCGCATCAGGCCGCCGCATGACTGACGCGACAACAACCTTGACACTCACCGCCGGTATAAAACGTTACCCATGTGTCCGGAATGGACCCTTGCCGGATGGTGCTGTTGAGTGGAGTCGAACCACCGACCTACTGATTACGAAACATGTCGTCGTTTGTCTAATTTTCGCACTGCATTCAAGCGCTTCGCGATGTGCGACTGACATTGCCTCGTGGTATTTCGACCACTTTTCACACTATGTAGGGGATGTTAGATGTCAGTCCCACCAGAGCCCTCAACGGCGAGGGCGGATCTTCGTCGGCTCGCTCAGGTAATGCCGCTCGGTGGTGCGCTTGTCGGCATGCCCAGCTGCGGCCGTAGCGTCTCCGCCCTCGCGATGGATGGCGTTCAATTCGGTCGTGCGGATGTCTCGGAACGTCGCATCGACGTCGGCGAGGCCTGCTGCGAGCTTTGCACGGGTCCAGGCGCTCTGCAGTGCGCTCTCGGTGTACGGCGTGCCTCGGCGCGTGGGAAACACGTACAGGCTGATCTTGCGGCCTGGCAGCGCCTTCGCTTCGTCAAGGATCGCACGGACGGCGGGCGTGATCGCAAACTCGAGCACCTTACCCGTCTTCCGCTTTGTCTTACTCGGCGTTACCCGAATCGATTCGTCTCCGACCTGCGACAACATCAGGTGGCGGATGTCTGTTTTTCGCAGGGTGGTCACGTCTGACATGGCGGCGATAAGACGCAGCGCTGGCGCGGCAGCCGCCATAATCTTGTCGCGCACTTCATCGGGTAGGACGTTCTTGCGGGGTTCTTCTTCATTCCGTCGCACGCCCGCGCATGGGTTGTACGTGCACATGCCAGCCTCATCCGCAAACGAAAACACGGCGGAGAGTAGGGCAACCGCACGATTCGCGGCGACGGCGCCACGCTTGCCCTCAAATCGACGCAGGTACGCGGAGACGTCAGCTTTACGCAGTACGTCCGGCCGCATCGACTCCGCTGACGTAACCGCGTAGCGCTTGGCGCCGAACTCCGCACGCAGTGCTGGTGCCTGCCGGCGATACTCGTCGGCGGTGAGCTTGGCAACCTTGCTGGTGCGCTCTTTGCGGTCGAGCTCTGCCCAAATGTAGCGATCGATTAATTCGGTAACCGTGCCGGCATCCGCGATGCGCGCGTTTTCGGCGCGCGCCGTAATCTTCACCCACGCCTTGATGGCCGCCTCACGATCGACGCGCCCAATCTGGACATAACGGCGCCTGGACGCGACCGTGCCGCGGAACCAGAAAAGCCCATCCTCGAAGTACAGTCCTGGCGGAAGGTCTTTCCGCCGTTCTCTGGGTCTGCCCATGTGGCGCATTTTAGTCTCGGTCCGACAATTCCGCGACAACCGCTTCTACTCGCTGCAGTCGCTTATAAGCACGCTCAAGCACTTCATAAGTTGTCCAGCGATGCCGGCAGCGGTCGCACTCACGACGCCGGTACACCGCGCCGTTCGCATGCGGTCGGCTGTCGATGACGCGGCTGTCGCCGGTGCAGAGAGGGCAGTCCACAGGGTTGCTCAAGAAGAGACGCTAGCCATCGTTAATCGCCGTGGCTTGCCTTTTAGGAAACGCCTGGATCGTCATCGTTGCGACCATTTCGACCTTCGCGACCTTTTTTCGGGAAATCGCCTCATGAAGAAAAATATGAAGAACTTCACGAATAATGGTCGCCAATGGTCGCAAGGTCGCAGAGGGCAATGCCGCGATACTTCACGATGCGACCTTCGTCCTTCCTGAAGCCACGGTCACTCATGCGCTGTGCCCAGCGTTTCATCGACAACGGACGTCCTCCACGCTCGTTGATGTACCCGGCGTAGTCCAGATAGAGTGGCTTAGCCTGGATCAGTGCCTGTGGACTCTGAACGCAGCGTTCATCGATCCAGCCACCGATGCTGTCGGATTCGTCGCGGTAGGCCCGAGTAGCGTCCAACACCGCCGTCGGTGCCGCGAGGCCGTCGCGCTGCCACGCCAGGGCACCGGCAATGGCCCAGTTGAGTATCCCCGAGAGCTCACGGCGAAGTTTCGCCAGCAGCTCACGATCCTGCTCGTCCGGAGGAATCGTCACGCGCAGCGGGGTAAGGCGAATGCGGCGCCAGATGCCGTGGTCGTCGCCGGAGATGCGCGGCTTGTGATTGCACGCGATCCAGACCTTGAAGGTGGGCTGAAACTCGAAATATTCGCCGTAGAGGAACCGCGCGGAGATGGCTTCTCCGCCCGTGACGGTCTTGACCAGCGATTCGGCGAGTGGACGCTCTTCTTCGAGTTCCGAGGCGCACACGAAGCGCAATTGGGCCAGGCGCGCCAGGTCGTTCGAGGCCTCGCGGCGCGCACGATCGACGAAGGTTTGGATGGGAGCATCGGCGCCATACTCACCCGCGAGCTCGCGGATGATGCGCAGGAGCACGCTCTTGCCGTTGGCGCCGGGACCGTGCAAGACGAAGATGACCTGCTCGCCGGTGTTACCCGTCAGCGTGTATCCGATGGCGCGCTGAAGGAAGTCAATCAGCGCCTTGTCACTTGCGGTGATGCGATCGAGGAAGGCGCACCAGATCGGGCAATTCGCGTGCGGATTGAACTCGGCCCCTAGCCTTCGCGACACATACTCGTTGGAGGCCGGCAGCAGAAATTTGCCTGTTCGAAGGTCAATGGCGCCACGCTCGACGCCCGCCAGCCAGGGATCCCGATCGAACGCGGAGTAGGGCAGGCAAATGCCTTTTTCCGACTTTGCGAGTTCGATCATGGCGGCAAGACGAGGCGCTTGCTCAGAACGCAGCGCAAACTTGATGGCATCCGTCCGCGCGTCCGGTGGGAAGTGCTTCGAGCCGTCAATGATGGCCTGTGTGACATCCTTGGCACGGCGCATCAGTTCCCCGTCCCTGTCACGCCGCCATCGCGTGCCATCGAACCAAAACCAGTCAACGGAGGGCACCCAACGGATCGAATCGCCGAACAGCCGAACGAGGCGGCGCGCATTGCCGGCGTCGCTGTAACGCTCGCCATGGGCGATCGTGGGCAGTATCAAACCCGCGTCCGGAATTGGGCCCTTGTGTTTAGGCGATCGCATTGCGTCCGTCTCACTTGCCGTTAGTGAGCGCGTGGCTCTGGCGTGAGTTCGGGGTGCTCCGAAACCGCGTGCCTGCGGTGATTGATGCGGTCAGTTCGCATGGATATCGACCGCGCGGAAGCAGACGCAGAGCCGCAGCGTCGAAGTCCACTGAACCGCCATCAAAAGCGCTGGCCGGAGCCGTTGGTCGCGTCAATCCGCGTGACCGGATCTTGCGCTCGCGCCGACATCAGATAGCGCTTGCAGTCGACGGCTTTGTAGAACACGCGCTTGCCTCGCTTCACTGGTTTCGGCCAATCAGGATCTTCTCGCTCGTGTCGATACGCGGTGATCTTGGAACGGCCGGTCAGCTGACAGAAATAGGCACGTGTGACTTCGGCATCGGGATGATCGAGCGGATTGATCGAGAGGTTCATGGTTTCAATGTCCTTCGTCGTATCAAAGTTAACGATGCCGAGTGTGTGTGACTTTTTTTGAATTGCAAATAGGGGCTGGCGTACTGGGGCGTACTGGGGCTTAGTCAGATGAAAAATATTTTTTGCGCTTGTGCGCAATGAACGCATTTGAAACGTGTCGCGGCATTTGATGAGAGCGACGGAAGCGGCCACCATCAATCGTGCGCAGGAAACGAAGGTGCCTCGTTGCGATCCAATCCGAACGTGGAACGTATCAAACGGCCGCGATCGAACATCGTACGATCGATGACGACTGCGCGACTGATGGTCCGCCTGCTTCGTCAGCAAACGTTCCACATCTTCGTTCAATGTGCAGACAATCGATGCCCTTCGGACTGGGATCGCGCAGTGACCGAGAACCGATTCGCGGAGTCCAGGACGGAGGGCAAGATAAAAGGAAGCGTGCCGCTTGCCACGAAACGTGGCGTCTGCACAAGGTTTGGCACGGCACGCGACCAAAATCGCGCGTGCCGTCCATTGACGTCGATCGAGGCGGGGCGTGGGTTTTACGCGTGCCGTCTACCCCGGTGCACGCTGGAATACGGTGAAAAAGAGGTCGCCATGAATCGTTCCGCTGACGACGAGTTCCACCTGCGGCCGCGGGCCCCGCGTGGCCGGCAGGCCCGCCAGTCCGATCGCCTCACGACCAAAGTGATCCGAGCGATGAGCAGGCTCGGACCCGGGCCATCACGCGGCGGATCGGCCAAGGCGCGACCAACCCTCGCGCGGCTTGGTCGGGGCGCCGGTGCTGCAGCGGTCGCGGGCAACCGACTGCCGCCGGATGCGCGCCGGGTCGTCATCAAGTCGCGTATCGTGCAGCTCAAGCGGGTGGCGCCGCAGGCGGTCGACGCGCACCTGCGCTACATCGCGCGCGACGGCGTCAGCCATGATGGGCAACCGTCGCAGCCGTACGGGCCCGAGCAGGACGCCAGCCGACTGGCGCGCGTTTGCCGAGAAGGGACGTCAGGACCGCCACCAGTTCCGCTTCATCGTGGCACCCGAGGACGGCATCGAACTCGAGGACCTCAAGGACTTCACCCGCAAGCTGATGACTACCATGGAGGAGGACTTGGCGACGCGGCTGGAGTGGATCGCCGTCGACCATTGGGACACCGACAACCCGCACACCCACATCGTTCTGCGCGGCAAAGACGGTCGCGGTGAGGACCTGGTCATCGCCCGCCGCTACATGAGCGAGGGCATGCGCCTGCGCGCTTGCGAGATCGCCACACAGGAACTGGGCATCCGCACCCAGCTTGAGATCGAGCAGAACTTGCGCAAGGACGTCACTCAGCAACGCTGGACCGAGCTGGACCGGCAGTTGCAGACCCTGGCGCGCGAGACCGGCAGGATCGACCTGGCGCGACCCGGCGCCAACCTCGACATGCTGCGCCACCGCAGCCTGTTGCTCGGCCGCCTGCAGGCCTTGGAGCCCGGAGGGCTGGCGCGGGAGCTGGGCAAGGGGGTATGGCAACTCTCTAACGTGTTCGAACCCGCACTCAAGGCCATGGGTGAGGAGGGTGACATCGTCAAGGCGATGCACCGTGCGCTGGGCGGTGAACCGCGCCAGGTGGTCGCGCGCGACCAGGCGTCGCTCAAGCTGCACCCGGTGACCGGTCGTGTCATCGGTAGCGGCTACATCAACGAGCTCGAGGAGCGCGCCTACGTCATGGTCGATGGCGTCGATGGCAAAGCGCATCATCTTCCGATTGGCCCACGGGATCCGACGACGCTGCCGCTCGGGGCCATTGTCGAGGTCTCAGCAACGCCCGCAAGGCCCATGGACCGCAACATCGCCGGCATGGCGGCCAGCGACGGTTTCTACACCACGTCCAGGCATCGCGAGGCGTTGCGACAGCACCCGGAACTGCGTAACGATACCGAGGAGATCCTTGAGGCCTACGCGCGGCGCATGGAGGCACTGCGGCGCGCTGGCATCGTCAAGCGCGAGGCCAATGGCATCTGGCGGGTTCCCCAGGATGTGGCTGCGCGGGGTTACGCCTACGACCGGCGGCTGAGCGGTGGTATCGAGGTCAAGATTCACTCACACCTCAGCATCGACAAGCAGGTGACGAGCCTGGGTGCTACCTGGCTCGACCGAAATCTGCTGGCCAATGACGCCTCGCAGGCTCTCGTTGGCTTTGGTGCTTCCGTAAAAGCGGCTTTGCGCAAACGTGCAGACTTTCTGGTGGAGCAGGGGCTCGCCAGGCGGGACGGGGATCGGTTACTGACATCGCGGAATCTGCTCACCACGTTGCGCCAGCGCGAAATGGAAAGCCTCGGTCGGTCCATCGCCAAAGACACTGGCAAGACCTACCAACCGTTGATCGACGGCGAACGCGTCAAAGGTGTCTATCGCGGGGCGGTCGTCGGCGTCAGCGGACGCTTCGCGATGCTCGACAATGGGTTTGGCTTCTACCTCGTGCCGTGGCGGCCGGTGATCGAGCAGAAGGTCGGCCGCCAAATAAGCGCGGTCGTCCGTGGCGACTACGTCTCGTGGAAACTCGGCAGGGAACTCGGCATTTCGCTTTAAAGCGCAGCGCCACTAACTGCCAGCGCCTGCAAAACAGATACACAGATAGCGGTCTCTCGACGGTGCCATCGAGCCCGATCAGTCCCTCGCGGCTTACAGAAGTGTACTTTCGCTACGGCGCCACTTGCTACTTCGGCAAAGAGCGCAACGAAGACTTCGTGTTCGCGCTCGCTAAGTTTGGTGAAGAGGAAGTCGCGCACCAAACGCGGCGAACTTAGCGTCGTACCGCGGCAAACGCGGCGGGCGACGACTTGACGGGCGGCTTTCAGGACCTCCTCGGCGTTCGCGGTGCGGTACTCGCCTTGCGCATCGCGAACGAGCAGGCACGTTTCGGGAATCATTGAAGAGTGCGACATGTCGTGTTCCGGTCTGTCGGGCGGGATTGCCCGGAACCGGCGAAGCACGGCGAAAGCGCAAGCAGTCACAGGGTGATCCACGGCCACAGGGCGCCAGCACGCGAGGTGCGTGCCGCGCTTGACGGCGAGACCGCCGTGATACCGTGACCGAACTGGCAAACCGCAAGTCGACAAACCACCTCAGACTCTCCGGCGTTATAGCCTGGGCAGGGCCAACGCATCGGCCTGATCGGTGCATCGCCGGAACTGCCCAGAAGCCATTGTTGGATCGCGCCGAATGTAGGATTTGCGTCGAACGCGAACGTCGCCTGAAGGCGGTCATCCCTCGCACCTTGCGAGCCTTCTAGGTAATACGCCCAACGAAGCCGAGCGTCCGCTGCGCCGCGATAGCTGTCATGCCGCCGACGCCGGTCAATTGGAGCTACCGGCCAATTCCGGCCGGTCAACCTCTCTACCCAAATTTCAATGGAGCAGCCGTTCCGGATCGACGCAATTCGCCTGTCCACATGATCGCTTCGGTCGATCTCGCTGTTGTCGACGGGCGCGGGCGGTCCGAGCAACCGGTCCACCTCGCTCAGCGTCGGTTGATCGTCAACCAAATTCCCTACGGGGCGGCATTCCCCGCGCGCCACGCCGGCGACGATTTCTGGAGTACGATGGGGCCTCCAATCCGGCAATGATCGGAGGGTCCCACGATGCGTTCCAAGCTCACGATTCTGATCCTCGTGGCAGCGGTTGCCGGCGTCCTCGCCGGTCATCTCGCGCACGAGCTTGCGCCGGATGCCGCGGCGGCAGCGAGGACCGCCGGCTATTTCTCGATCCTCGCCGATGTGTTCTTGCGCCTGATCAAGATGATCATTGCGCCGCTGGTGTTCGCGACCGTGGTCGCCGGCATTACGAGTACCGGCGACACCAAGGAAGTGGGCCGCATCGGGCTCAAGGCGCTCGCGTGGTTCGTCACCGCCTCGCTCGTCTCGCTGATGCTCGGCATGGTCCTCGCCAACTTTTTCCAGCCGGGTGCGAACCTCAAGCTGCCACTGCCCGATGCTGGGTTGTCCACCAACCTCAAGACGGGGGGGCTGAACCTCAAGGAATTCCTCGTTCACGTCTTCCCGCGAAGCTTCTTCGAGTCGATGGCGACGAACGAAATCCTGCAGATCCTCGTGTTCTCGCTGTTCTTCGGCTTGGCTCTCGCCGCGCTGAAGGAGCGCCCTGTGACCATCGTGCGTTTCATTGGCGAACTCTCGCACACGATGCTGAAGCTCACCGAATACGTGATGCTGTTCGCACCATTGGGGGTGTTCGGCGCGGTCGCCGCCGCTATCACGACGCAGGGGATCGGCGTCCTCGCGACCTACGGCAAGTTCATCGGTACGTTCTACGTGAGCCTTGTCTTGCTGTGGGCTGTGCTGATTACCGCCGGCTTTCTCTTTCTCGGCGTCCGGGTGTTCTCCCTCATGAGGATGGTGCGCGAGCCGATGCTGGTTGCGTTCACCACGGCCAGCAGCGAGGCGGCGTATCCCAAGCTGCTGGAGCGGCTCGATCGCTTCGGCGTCAACGAGAGGGTGACCGCGCTCGTGCTGCCGCTCGGTTATTCGTTCAACCTCGATGGCTCGATGGTCTATCAGGCATTCGCGGCGTTGTTCATTGCGCAAGCTTATGGCATCGAGATGTCCATCGGACAGCAGATCACGCTGCTGCTCGTGATGATGCTTTCGAGCAAGGGGATAGCTGGTGTGCCCCGAGCGTCGCTGGTCGTCGTCGCCGCCGTACTGCCGACGTTCGGCCTGCCCGAGGCGGGCCTGCTGCTGATTATGGGCATCGACCAGTTTCTCGACATGGGGCGCACCGCGACGAACGTGATCGGCAACGCGATCGCGACCGCGGTAGTGGCTAAGTGGGAGGGTGAGCTCGGGCCGCCAACTCCCGAAGACGAGAGTCCGGCGCCGCAGCCGAGCCCCGCATGAAGCGGCTCCTCCAGCTGCTGGCGCCCGCAGGCCTCGCGCTCGCGCTGGGCTCCGCGCCAGTATCGACGCTCAGCGCAGAGCCCGGCTGGCAAGACGCGCTAACGGGTCGGTTGCAGCAGATCAAGGAGGCTGGGGTCATCCGGCTCGGCTATCGCAAGGACGCGATCCCGTTTTCGTACCTCGGCGCGGAGGGTAAGCCCGTCGGCTACACCCTCGACTTGTGCACCGCGGTTGTGGCGACGATCGCCGCGGATCTGGGCGACGTGCAACTGGCCATCGACTACGTCCCCGTGACGCCGCTTAACCGGATCAAGCAGGTCGTCGATGGTGCCGTCGATCTGGAATGCGGCGCCACGACGAACACGGCCGAGCGGAGACAACAGGTCGCGTTCTCGCCGCTGATCTTCGTCACTGGGACGCGGCTTGTCGTGCCTCGTGGCAGCGCGATCCGCAACCCGAACGACCTGCGTGGCCGGCCCGTCGTCGTGGTCAGCGGTACGACCAATGCGGCCGCGATGCGCGAGTACGACCGCCTCAATGCGCTCGCGATTCAGTTCGTCATCGCGGACGACTATCGCAGCGCGTTGGCACTCCTTACTGCCGGCCGCGCGGAGGCCCTCGCCGCGGACGACGTGCTGCTGCGCGGACTGCTCGCGGAGACGAAACAGACGGCGGAGTTCCGTCTCGTCGGCGACATGCTGTCGTTCGAGCCCTACGGGATCATGTATTCGCGCGGAGACACCGCACTCGCCGATGCGGTCGAGCGAACGTTGCGGGGCCTCGCCGAGAGCAGGGAAATCACCTGGATCTACAACCGGTGGTTCGTGCAGCAGTTGCCGTCGGGGGAGCGCCTCGGACTCCCGATGAGCCCGCAACTGCGCCGGTCGTTAGAGCTGCTCGGGTTGCCGCCAGAGTAACCGTTACGAGGAACAGCCCGGCGATAACCGCAACCGCCGTCGTCACCGCCCGGAATCATGGAGGCATGGTTCAGCACCTACTTGTGGTCCTGGTGGTGCCGGACATTTCCAGGGATTTTCCTGGTTTCCGCTCTACTGCTCGAACTTCGGGCTGATCAGGTTCTCGAAGGAAAACACCTCGTCCCACTTTTCCTGCGTCAGGAGCCTCCTTTCCACGACTACGATATCGTGCAGCGATTTGCCCGTTTCGTAGCCTTCGCGCGCGATTTCCGCGCATTGCTTGTAGCCGAGCGACGGTTTCAGCACTGTGACGATGCCGAGCGAATTGAGCACCATGTCGCGGGTTCGCTCGGCGTTCGCCTTGATGCCATTGATGCAGTGGACGGTCAGGCTGTTGACCGCGTTCTCCATCGTCGCCAGCGAGGTGAACAGCGCGAAGGTGATCACCGGCTCCATCACGTTAAGCTGGAGTTGGCCGGCCGACGCGGCCAGCGTCACCGTGAGGTCGAGGCCGATCACCAGAAAGCCCACCTGATTGACGACCTCGGGAATCACCGGATTGACCTTGCCCGGCATGATCGACGAGCCCGGCTGCATCTGCGGCAGGCTGATCTCGTTGAAGCCGCAGCGCGGCCCCGAGGCGAGCAGTCGGATGTCGTTGCAGATCTTGGTGAGCTTCGACGACGTACGCTTCAGCACCCCGGACAACAGCACATAGGCGCCGGTGTCCGAGGTCGCCTCGATCAGGTCGTGCGCCAGGATGAACGTGGTGCCGGTTAGGTCGGAAAGGTATTTCGTCACGAGCTCCGGATACCCCGGCGCCGCGGTGACCGTGGTGCCGATGGCGGTGGCCCCGAGGTTGATTTCGTGCAGCAACTGACGTACTTCGCTGATCCGCTGCACTTCCTCGCCGATAGTCGTGCCCCAACCGTGAAACTCCTGTCCAAGCGACATCGGCACCGCGTCCTGCAGGTGCGTGCGGCCCATCTTCAGCACCCGCTCGAACTCCTTGCCTTTGGCGAAGAAGGCATCCTGCAGTCCGGTGAGCGCGTCCATGTAGCTCGAAAGGCGCAAGATCAGCGCCAGACGGAATGCGGTCGGGTACATGTCGTTAGTCGACTGCCCGAAGTTCACGTGATCGTTCGGGTTGACGTATTGGTACTCGCCTTTTCGGTGGCCGAGGCGCTCGAGCGCGAGGTTCGCGATCACCTCGTTCGCGTTCATGTTCGTCGACGTGCCCGCGCCGCCCTGGATAAAATCGGTCACGAATTGCTCGCGCATTTCGCCCGCAATCAGACGGTCGCACGCGCTGATGATCGCTTCGGCGATCTTTGCGTCGAGCACACCGAGATCGCGGTTGGCCATCGCCGCTGCCTTCTTGACGTAACCGAAGGCCTTGACGAAATAAGGCTCCGTCGCCATCGGGATGCCAGTGATGTGGAAGTTCTCCTCGCCGCGCGCTGTCTGAACACCATAGTAAGCATCGGCTGGAATTTCCTTTTGACCGAGAAAGTCCTTTTCAATCCGAGTGGGCATATATCACTCCTGAATAGACATGGGCGCCCAGAAGATCGTTGGCCACTCTTCAAATTCGTCGTAGTGATTCCTTCGACCCTGAAGCGACGCATTGTGCTTCGTGCCAAGTGCTTCGCATGACGTCGCAAGTAGTTGCGAGCGCGAGCGGAGTGCCTCTACTGGACAGGTGGCGCCACGTCAGCAACACGCGCCGACGATGGGCGCCAAGACATCAACGTCGACGAGCCTCAGTGCTCCGTCAATATGTATAGAACATGCGCTGGATCTCCTTCGTATCACTAGTCTTGGTCAGCGCGAGCATCAGCAGAATCCGCGCCTTCTGCGGATTCAGGGTGTCCGAGACGACGAAATCCAGTTCGTCATCCTTGGCCTCGCCGTTGCGGGCGACGATGCCGTTGCCGACACGGCTCGATCGCACGATGATCACGCCCTTCTTGCGGGCCTCGATCAGGGCCGGCTCGACCGCTGGGCGCGCCAGGCTGCCGTCGCCAACACCGGCGTGCACAATTCCCTTGTCGCCGGCTGCGACAAATGCGTCGACCGGGATCCGGTTCATGTTGGCGTAGCCGTAGACGATGTCCACGGCGGGCAGCGCGTCTAGCTTCGACACGTCAAACTCGGTATCAGCGGTGTGCTTGCGCGTCGACACCCGGTAGAAGTGCGGCTTGTTGTCCTGCATGTAGCCCAGGAAACCCAATTCCCAGCTGCGGAATGTGTCGGCGTTGGCCGTGTTGGTCTTGGTCACGTCGCGCGCGCCGTTGATCTGGTCGTTCAGCACGACAAGCACGCCTTTGCCCACGGCCTCATCGCTGCCGGCGAGCGTTACCGCGTTGTAAAGATTAACGGGTCCATCGGCAGAAATCGCGGTGGACGGCCGCATTGCGCCCACGATCACCACCGGCTTCCGGCTCTTCACGACCAGATTGAGGAAATACGCGGTCTCCTCGATCGTGTCGGTGCCATGGGTGATGACAATGCCATCAACGTCGTCCTGCGCTAACAGCTCGTTGACGCGCTTGGCGAGCTTCAGCCAGTAGTCGTTGTTCATGTTCTCACTGGCGATCTGGAACACCTGCTCACCCTTGACGTTGGCGACTGCCTTCAACTCGGGAACCGCTTCGATCAGGCGCGCGACACCGACGGTGGCTGCCGTATAGCCAACCGTCGTGGTGCTGGTCGCGCCGGTGCCGGCGATCGTGCCGCCGGTGGCGAGAATCGTGACGTTCGCGAGCTTGCCGGGTTCTCGTGCCGTTGCAACCGGTGCAACCAGGAGCAGCGCAAGGCCGATGCACAACGTGGCCAACAGGTGTCGATTTCCATCATGGTGATTCATGGGACCTCCTCATACGAGACGAACACAGGAGCGCGGCGCCGCGTTTACTTCCGATCGCGTTAGGAACGCGCGGTTGCTGTCGACGGCCCGCCGACTACGACGCGCGCTACGCCCGGGGGCTACTCCTTTTTCTTGACATCGCGTGCGCCATATTGTCGAACCCTCCTGAGCGCCAGCAACTTGAGCCACACGTTTATCTTTGCCTGTGAGGGCATCATAGGCTCACGGTTTAGTCCGCGCAACGCGGCGACGAACTGCGGCGCCCGATCTTCGACCAATATCGCTCCTGCTACCGTTGGGCGGGGCTTGCCAGCTGGTTTGCCGTAAGTGCGGTACCCCTGAATGCGAACGCGCGCAAAGAATCAGATCGCCATCGCAGAGCAGACGCAGGCGTGAGGCGCGATACGCAACCGTCGCGCTCGCCAACCAAACCAAGGTGGTGCGCATAGCGACCGCCTGATATTAAGGGCGAACGGCGAGATCTACTATGGGTGGTCCAGCCCAAGTCGCTGCGCTAACGCCGGTTGGTGGAAAGTGTCGATTCCGCACAAGCAGCGACCATGTCGGGAACGTCTGCGTTGCGCCAAACGGATCACGATCTCTCAAATGGCGCTTCGGCCGCCTTGGCGTTCGATTCGCTCGCGTACCCATACGTGCTCTCAGCGCGCCGTATCCGGACAGGCGCTGGCAGCGGGTGAACGGCCGCTCCAATGTTTTTCAACGGCCGCTTGGAGCACCGCCGACGGTCAGGTCAGGGTCGCCTTCTGCCGAATGAGGGCGTCGGCCATTCGGCGGCACCCGCCCACAAGCCGCCGATCGTCGCCGCCACTCAATTCGCTTGAAAGCGGCCATACCAAGACACCACAAGATATTTGATCGGGGTAATTGACCCTCGTCAATTCGCGTCAATCAGCGAGGACTATCATGGGATGTGTCGGCGCTGCGCTATAACCGGGCCGGCTTTCAGTATGTTGGAAGGCGGCAATCGTGTACCTGGCTTGGTACGAACTTGCTACCGTAGCAACCACCGTTGCCTTTGCCGGCATGCAGGACCTGACCAGTAGGTAGAACAAAGTCGAGATAGTCCTAAGGAGATAACAACATGGCTTCCAGACGTACCTTCTTAAAGACAGCAGGTGCCTTGACGGCTGGTATTGCAAGCGCATCGACTGCATCGGCCTCGACCGAAAAGCGCGCAACGGCCAAGAAGTACAGCGGCCCTCACGAAATGCCGACCAATGTCACCCTTCTATCCATGCAAAACGCCGATGGATCAGAAACTTTGGGCGTCAAACTGGACAATGATGCCGTACTGGACGTGCGCAAAGCCTCGCACCTGCTCGGCATCGCGGCCCCCGCGACGCTCGAAGAATTACTCAAAGAAGGTAACGCTGCAGGACTTAATAAGCTTGTCGCTGCAGCGAAGACCTCTTCCAAGGCCAAGGCCGCGATGGTCAAGGAATCTTCGATCACCTTCGGGAGACTATTTACGAATCCAGGCAAGATCGTCTGTATCGGGCTGAACTATCGGGCCCATGTACAGGAGACCAATGAAAAGCTTCCCAGCGTGCCGATTTTGTTCAACAAGTACAACAACGCGCTCGCGGCGCACAATTGCACGATCAAGCTGCCGCCCAGGGACGTTTCATACAAGTTCGATTACGAAACGGAACTCCTGATTGTCATTGGAAAGAAAGCCCGCAGCGTGCCCGAAGCCGATGCTCTGACTTATGTTGCGGGCTATTGCACTTCACAGGACTTCTCCGCGCGCGATTTGCAGTTGGAAACCCCGAGCGTTCAATGGATGGTCGGCAAGACGCTGGACAGCTTTGGCCCGATCGGTCCTTACTTTGTGTCGGCGGATGTACTTGGCGACCCAAACAACCTGAAGATTGAGACTCATGTGAATGGGGAGGAACGTCAATCGTCCAATACCAGTTTCATGATTTTCAACCCCCAAAAGCTGATCGCCTACATCACGAAGATGTGGACCCTTGAGCCCGGTGACATCATTTGGTCGGGGACACCCCAGGGCGTCATTCTCGGATATCCCAAAGATAAACAAGTGTGGTTGAAGGCTGGCGATGAAATCGTAAGTACGATCGAGAAGCTTGGCTCGTTGAAGTTCAAGTTGGCGTAACGGAATCCAGATCGCTCGCCGCGTTTCGTTGGGCCAAAATGCGGGTTGTTAACGTCTGCTGCGCAGTGGCTCGACCGTTTGCACGGCGGCGAAGTAATTCCGTCGGCGATCAGACCGAGGTCGGCCACCGCCCTAACCATGCGTTCAACCTGACCATGTCCGACGGCGTCCTGCGGCACGGCCGGTTAACTTGGTTTCGTTGGGCCTCATCGGTCGCCAAATCGGGCGGCCCGGCGTCCAGTCCTTGAAGGGAGGGAACTGTGGGATCGAAGATCGACATAGACGGACTGAACGAACCAGAGCTGATCGATCTCAACAACCGCATCGTCGAGAGGTTGCGATTCCTGCATCAGGCACGCGCTCATTCAAGCATGCTTGAATTCTCGGTTGGTGACAGGGTCTCCTTTCATCCCGAAGGAAGCGAACCACTTCTCGGTGTGCTCACCCGATACAACAAGAAGACCGTCACCGTCATCACCGAGCAAGGTCAACGCTGGAATGTTTCACCCAATTTGCTGAGGAAAGTGAAGGATGTCGAAAGCTCTGGCGTTGACCATCCGAACGTGGTCGAACTCCGCAAGAAGTAGGCTTGCCTATGCGGACCAACCCAGCGGTCGAGCGGACGCGCCGGTACGGACCTTCGTCGTCCGCAGTAAGGTGGCGGCGCGCCGCTCACGTTGCACGTTAGTCGACACCTGGAGCCATTGTGACGACCTACGATCCCGAAGTCGCGCCTAATCCCACCTCATGGCTCGGGCTCGATGAGCAGGAGCGAATACGCCTTGCCGACGCACATCACCGGGCAGCCCGGATCAGGGTCCCAAGCGTGGAAACCCACGCGCTATTTCACGCCGTCGTGGAGAACCAAATTGCCGAAGGGCTTGACTGCGTCGTCCGGGCGATGGCTCGTCTAATGAGCGAAGGGTTGTCGCGCCACGATGCGCTGCACGCGATCGGATCAGTCGTTGCGGAGCATCTATACGAGATCGTGAAGAAGACCAAGGACGATCCAAAAACGATTCAGACTCAGTACAAGGCTGCGGTCGAGCGGCTCAGTGCCAAAGGATGGCGGCAGCGGTATGGTGCTTGATGTCGTGTCGGCGTTCAACGCGGAAGTCCCGTGAGCAGGGCTTCGCGCCGGCGCGCGTGGGCAGCTGGTTAAGTTGTAGTTTGAGCGCTCTCAGTCCTCTGCTCATCGTTGACGATGGGGGCACAATGACGGTAGGTGTCGGGTCCGACTGGCGTCGGCATTCTTGCTGTTTCCGTCACCTCAACGTCAGCTTCTCTTAGTTTCAATGGCCGCATCTGGCGCAGTCCTATGTCGGGATCGGGTCGCGTTCCGGGCGTAGAACTGCACGACCCCAACGCCTGCTCCGGTTTGTTCACGCGACATTGGAAGGTCAAGGTCGGCGGACTTGACCCGGCCACAACCAGTCGTAGCGCATCGCGCCCCAAAGCGGGCGCTCACCGGCACCCCTCGCCCGGCGGCAGCCGGTTCGATACCTAACTCGATCTCGATTTGACCCGCTCCATATGCTAGGGGACGATAGCCCATTTTGTATTGTCGGAGAGTCGCGTGTTGGCAGTACCCCCGGGCAAGAACACCGGTATCGTTACCATTCTGTTCACCGACATCGAGGGCAGCACCCTCCTTTGGGAGCAGGATTCCGAGCGTATGCGGTTGGCCCTGGCACGTCATGACGCGGTGCTGCGGAGTGCTGTCGAGTCCCATCGCGGGATCGTCGTGAAGATGATGGGCGACGGCATGCATGCTGCGTTTGATGACCCACTCGACGCGGTTAGCGCCGCGCTGCAGTTGCAACAGACCCTCGCGGACGAGTCTCGGGGTGTCGCACTTCGGGTGCGCTGCGGGCTGCACCTTGGCGTGGTCGAACGCCGCGACAGCGATCTGTTCGGGAGCGTCGTCAACCGGACGTCGCGAATCATGAGCATGGCGCACGGTGGTCAGGTCCTGCTGTCCCAGGCGGTCGCTGGTCTGGTCCACGACAGATTGCCACCGTCAGCGTCGTTGCGCGATCTCGGCAAAGTCCGCCTCCGCGACTTCGCGATCCCTGAGCAGGTCTACCAGCTCGTGCACCCTTCGCTGCGGCGTGAGTTCCCCGCACTGCGTGCGCTCGAAGAAACCCCGAACAACCTGCCCCGGCAGGCCACGTCGTTCGTCGGGCGCGAGGACGAGCAGGCCGAGGTCCTACGCCTATTGGCGAACCATCGGTTGGTGACCCTCATCGGCCCCGGCGGTGTCGGCAAGACGCGTCTCTCGCTGCAAGTAGGGTTCGAGTGTCTATCCGCCTACCCAGACGGGATTTGGTTCGTCGATCTCGCCCCGCTCTCGGAGGCCCAACTTGTCGCGGAGGCGGCTGCCGGTGTGCTAGGGCTGCCGTTGGGTGCGGCCAGATCGCCGGTATCCGCACTAGTGACTTTCCTCAAGGACAAGAAGACTCTCGTCATGCTCGACAACTGCGAGCATCTCATCGCTGCGTGTGCACAGCTTGCCGATGCGATAATTCGCGGCTGTCCAGGAGTGGTGCTCATGGCCTCGAGCCGCGAGGCGCTTGTCGTTCCCGGTGAGCACGTCTACCACGTCGGATCACTCGCGACCCCGGACCGAGCAGAACAATTTACCGCTGAAGTGGCGTCACGTCATGCGGCGGTCCGACTGTTCGTGGATCGGGCGTCGGCCACTAACGCCAGCTTTGCTCTTACTGACGGAAACGCATCGACCGTGGTTGAGATTTGCCGGCGCCTCGACGGCATCCCGCTAGCTATCGAACTGGCCGCTCCACGGGTAAAGATGCTGTCGCCGGAACAGATCTTGAATCGGCTGAATGACCGATTCCGAATCCTGACGGAGGGAGCGCGCACGGCGCTCCCGCGACAGCAAACTTTGCGCGCGACGATCGATTGGTCTTACGACCTGCTATCCGTGGGCGAGAAGACCTTGCTCGCACGTCTGGCGGTGTTCGCCGGCGCCTTCAGGTTGGATGCCGCCGAGGCCGTTTGTATCGGCGAGGGCATTGCGGCAGGGCGGGTACTCGACCTGCTTGGGTCGCTGGTTTCGAAGTCGCTCGTCACCACCGTAGCTGACGAGGCCGAGACCCGCTATCGTCTGCTGGAGACGGTGCGCATGTACGCCTCGGACAAGCTTTCCGCGGCGGGCGAAGCTGCTCGCGTGCGGTCGCAGCATCGCGACTGGTATCTGCGATGGCTCGAAGCGATGACGCTGGAAGAGTTGAGCTTTTCGTCAGCTTCGCTGAAGGCCGTCAACACCGAGATCGACAACCTGCGGGTCGCTGCCGAGTGGAGCGTCGGCGAGGACCGGCCGGATCTGCTCGCACGCTTGGTCATCCGGCTCTACGGGTTCTGGTTCGAGGGAAACCCGAACCAGGAGGGACGACGCTGGCTCGAGCACGCCGTGCGCGAAGACGAGCGCCTGTCGGCGGAGGAGCGTGTGGCGTGCTATGCGGTCCTGTCGGCGATCGCCACCTTGAACTACGAGTCGGACCTGGCAGTGCGCCACGCCACGCGCGCCATCGACGCGGCCTCTGGAAGGCCGAGCCCGTTCCTGGCGACCGCCCTGGGTGTACGAGCCTTCGGCACCTCGGTGCAGGCAGCCTGGCATCCCGAAGACGCGGCCCGGCTGTCGGCCGACATGCGGCACGACGCGCAAGCCGCCATGGACATGGCGCAGATCAGCTTGCCGGGCCCGTGGCGTGCCAGCGCCGAGCTTTGGGCAGCAGGCGCTGAGGCCAATGTCGGGAATTTGCGGGTGGCAGCGCAGCGGTACTGTGCCTGCACCGAGAGCAGCATCGCGATCGGGAAGCCTTACTCGCTCTGGTTTGCCTTGGCCGAACTGGCTGGGGCGCAACACCTTCTCGATGAGACCGAGGCAGCGCTGGCCAGTGCATTGCGCTTTCTGACCTTGCTCGAATCGGTGACGGGCCCGTCAGACTGGCAGCGCTATTGCGCGGTTGGGCTGATGCCCGCGCTCTACACGGGCGGACAATGCGAGCGGGCAACCCAGATATTGCGCGACATGGCTCCAGCCGTTCGCCGCAACGGCATGAGACTGGCGGTGAATCATCTGTTGACCTTTGCGGCGGTCGTCGAGTACCTGGACGGCCATCCCGAACGCGCCGGCCGACTGCTGGGCGCGGCGCGTCATCTGGGCGGGGCGCAAAAGCTGGCAATCTCCTTCGGCTCGCCGATCAGCATGGCCATGTATGTGAGATATCTACCTCTGGTCCGCTCGGCGCTGGGCTCTGAGGAGGCTCACCTTGCACGCGAGCGTGGGTTTGGGATGACCTTGGACGATGCACTCACCTACGCGATGGAGGGGCGGGGGCGTGCAGGTGCCTAGCCGATCGCCCACTTCGTTCAACCGTTTGTCGAAGGTCTGGTTCCGGTAGGTTGACGAATGGATGAGGACTGCGGTGATCGCCTGTAGCCGAGCGACCGCTTCTTGAATTCTCGACAGGCAGTGATGGGTCGACTGCGGCCTAACGATCTACAGGCTCGCATTTTCCACGGGGTCTATGGAACCGCGAGCGTACGACGAGGGGCCTGACTTCGCGCAGTTGCGTGCTAACCTCGCTGGGCAAATCCATCCGCCGCAGGAGACTGCCATGACGTATCGCTGCTTCAACGTCGAGATCGCCGACAACATCGCCAATGTCCAGCTTAAGCGTGGCGACGAACTCAATACCATGGTACCGGAATTCTGGAGCGAACTACCCCAGATCATGCGTGATATCGACGACAACGCCAAAGCACGCGTCATTGTGATCTCCTCCACCGGAAAGCATTTCTCCGCAGGCATGGACCTGTCGGCTTTCACTAGCGGTAGTTCCGCGGAGAACTCCGCCGCGCGTTCGTTCGAGGAGCGCGGCCGCGGGCGCGCGAATGTGCGCCTCGGCGTGCTCGACATCCAGGAGACCTTCAACGTCATCGAGCGCGCCCGCATGCCGGTGCTGATGGCAATCCAAGGAGGCTGCGTCGGCGGCGCAGTTGATTTCGCCAGCGCCTGCGACTGCCGTTATGCGACGGCCGACGCGTTCTTTGTCATCCAGGAAGTCAATATCGGCATGACCGCGGATGTCGGCACATTCCCCAGACTCTGCCATCTATTACCGCATGGCATGGTGCGCGAACTTGCCTATACCGGCCACCGTTTACCGGCACAGAGGGCGCTGGAACTTGGTCTCGTCAACGCGGTGTTTCCGACGCGCGAAGCGATGCTCGATTACGTGATGGCTATTGCGAAGGATATCGCCGAGAAATCGCCGCTCGCCGTGTACGGATCCAAGGTGATGATCAATTACGCGCGCGATCACTCGATTGACGACGGCCTCGACTACATTGCGACGTGGCAGGCCGGCATGTTTAACCCGGAAGTGGACGTAATGGAGAGCCTTAAGGCGAAAGCCGAGAAGCGCGAAGCGAAATACGCCGACCTGTTGCCGGTGAGGAAGGTCTTCGGACTTAAGCCGCAACCGCTTCCTTGAGATGCGAAATGGTTATGGCGGGGCTTGCGCTCAAACACTTTGGTCAACGGCGGCTGAACAGCAGCGTTGAGCGTCTGCTTTCTGAAAGCCTCTATTTCCGCTGAGGGTCGATAGCTCCATTTCGTCTGACGGTATCAAATGACTTCTTCCTGCCTTCGGAAGCTGTTAGCCAGTAGGCTCCCTTCAACGACAATTAAGATGACCGAACCCGGCCCGGCGAGGTGAGAGGCTATCTAACACTGAATGGACGATCAAATGGCAGTTAGGACATTTCAGTCCCAGTTGTAGATCGCGGAACTGGTGCGTAGCGCGCGCGAACTGCTCGACATTATCGAACAGGAGATCGCCATCCATCAAATCGACATGCCTGCGGGCGCTGCGGGCGCGGCCCTGACGCAACTGCGCGATCGTCTCGAAGCGTTGGAACGGGAGGTCATGCTGACGAGGCATTGACGAATGGGTGCCTACGAGCGCCAGTACTAGCGGGGCGCTCCTGATGTATTTACGCCTGTGTTCCGGATCATTGGGCCGAACGAGCGAAATCTCTCCTTTCCAAGCATGCAGACACTGCGAATCCAGCGACGAGCCCCCAAAACGCCGCGCCGATATTCAGCAGTCCTAGATCGGCGACTGTAACTAGGAAGCTCACCAATGCGCCGAGCGTAAAGCGATCTTTGAACGACGCCATGAATGCCGCCTGCAGTATGCGCAGCATGGCCAGACCGGCAAGCACCATGATGAAAGCTTTCGGCGCATTAAGCATCAAGCGGGTGAGGGTTGGTGCTATCAGTCCGAAGGCAACGGCGAGCACGCCGGTAAATATTCCGGCGGTGTAGTGTCGGGAACGTTCGCCGGACGCAGTGATAATGGCGTTCGTTGGACCCGTCAGGCAAGTGCTCACGCTTCCAACCACCGCGGCGAGCATGGAGCCCACGCCGCACGCCACCGTCACCGCGTCGATGGGTGGCTCATGGCCGGCTGCCTTCACTACGGCGAATCCCTGACCATTCTGCACTACCAGCACCGTGATCGCTAGCGGCACCACGAGTTCGAACATAGCCGCCCATGACCACACAGGCAAGTGCACCACGGGCCGCGCCAGTTCAAAGGTGCCGAGTGTGGTGGCATCAACGCGGCCGAACATCGCAGCAGCAATTGCTCCGACCAGCAACGCGCCGATGAGCGGCGGTAGACGCCGCCCCAGCGTCGGCAGCGCGGTCAGCAACAGGAAAGTGATCACCATTGGGCCGGCGATCCCGATATCGTCGTGCAATGAGCGCACCAGATCGAGTCCGAAGCGCAAGAAGACACCGGCCACCATACCCATCACAATCGGCATAGGCACCGATTGCATCGCGCGTCTTACCCATCCGGTGGCACCCAGCACGAACATCAGCAGTCCGGTCGCATAGAACGCGCCTATGACCTCGGCGAAGCTCAGATGTGCCAGCGCAGGCCCAACGAGCACAGTGCCTGGGATCGTCCAGAAAAATGCTAGCGGTTGTCGGTACAGCCAGCAGAAGAGGATGCTGATCAATCCGTTGATGAAGAACACCCCGAATATCCACGAGGCGAGTTCCGACTCGGAGAGCCCGCCATGCGTGCCGACCGACAGGATGATCGCGACCGGCGCCGTTGCGGCAAACACGAACCCGATGAAGCCGTTCGCGGCATAGGTCGGGCCGAAGTCCGCGAACAGTTGCCTCCAACCGGGCGGACGATGGCCCGGTCGTTCGATGTGAGAGAACATGCGGATGCGCGGTGTCGGCTGCGACCGGTGCTACGCGCCGTCGTGGGCGATGCCTCGGCTCTTCAGCCGATAGACCATTTGGGGCCGCGTAATGCCCAGCAGTCGAGCGGCTGCGGCGACGTTGCCGTGGGCACGCTCAACTGCTTTTTTCAGCAGCATCGTCTCAATGTCGTCCAGCGACACCCTGTCGGCGTCATCGCCCTGTCCCAGCAGAAGATTGCTGACGCGCCGCGATACGCGGTCCAGGTCGTGGTCAGGAGCGGATTCGCCGATGAACTCCAAGGGGTCGCTGGCAACCAGCTTGCCTTCGCGGCTCACGGCGAAGCGTCGGTCCCCTAACTGTTCGCCGCTGGTGAACAGGTGCGGCGCGTCGATGGGGCGGTTCTCGGTGCCAAGGATGACACCGCGCTCGATCACGTTTTCCAATTCCCGGATATTTCCAGGCCAGTCATAGGACAACATGGCATCAATGGCGCGTTGAGTGAATCCGTCCAGCGTGCGCTGATGGCGTTGTGTGAACTTCGCAAGGAAATGGTTCATCAGAAGCGGAATATCCTCGCGCCGCTCGCGTAGCGGCGGAATATGGATAGGGAACACGTTGAGGCGGAAGAAGAGGTCCTCGCGAAAGCGACCGGCCCTGACTTCCTCACGCAGATCAACGTTGGTGGCCGCGATGACGCGGACATCGACTCGGCGGATCTGCGTGTCGCCGAGACGCTCAATCTCGCCTTCCTGCAGCGCACGCAGCAACTTACTCTGGGCCGTGGCGCTGAGCGTGCCGATCTCGTCCAGGAACAGCGTGCCACCGTCGGCGCGCTCGAATCGGCCGAGGCGGCTTTGCATCGCTCCGGTGTACGCACCGCGTTCGGCGCCGAATAGTTCGGACTCGACCAGGTGCTCAGGCAACGCAGCGCAGTTCAAAGCCACGAAGGCGTTGCCGCTACGTGGGCTCAGACGATGAACGGTGCGCGCGAAGACATCCTTGCCGACGCCGCTCTCGCCGAGGAATAGCACGGTGGCATGGGTGGGCGCAACCCGCATGACCATGTGACATACCGAGTTGAAACTCGGCGAGATGCCGACGAGCTTACCCTCCTCGGACAGCAGCTGTGGAGGCAGCACTCCTCGCGTCTCCCCGTCGTGCGAGCTATTGGCGCGCACCGACAAGCCATTGCTGAAAGCCTCCGCCTGGAGATACTGCATGTCGCGGGCTGCCTCTTCACCCCATTCCTCAACCGTCCTGCCGACGATCCGACAGGCGGGTTGACCCATCGACTGGCATTCGACCTCACGGTAAAGCACCGGGCGGCCCATGAATTCCGTGGAAAAGCCGGATGCGTAACCTATCTGCATCCAGCACATCGGCTCGGTGCCGATGGCGAAGTGTCGAGCGTGTTCCTCGTCCTCCGTCGCGCTGGTCCAGATGAACTCGCCATAGTGCTTGCCGCGCTCGACATCGAACTCGAGGCGTACGGCCTCGGACAAACCAATACCCTCCAGGCAATGCATTTGCGGACCGACCACGAACATGTCCTTGAGGCTGGTGCCAGGACGCACCTTGCGCGCCATTTGTGCATCGCACGCTCCAGCGTGATAACCCATGCGGGTCAGGAAGCCGCGAGCCACTTCTGCACCCAGCGCCTCGATCATTTCTCGACGTAGCGAACCCAAAGCCTTCGCGTGGACCAGCAGCATGCGCTGGTCGTCGAGCCAAATGCGTCCGTCGCTGGTCGAGAAGTGCAGGCGCGCCATGAGATCGGTCATATCGGGAAAGCGCACTTTGTCCACGACCTGGTCCGGTTGCACTACCGGTAAGTGGTCGTGCGGCAGCATCGGCTTCTGGCGCGTCGTCTTCACGATCCCGTCCCGGTGATCACTGCAAGTTCAATGTTGATAGGTGTCGATTGCGGCGGTCTCCGCACCCGCCCGACGTGAGCATGCGCCGTGCCAGCTGACGCGAACTGCGATCATGACAACGATAAGCCCGTTGAGACGGGTCAGACGGCAGGACCGGCGATAAGAGACGACACGGGAGATGAATCAATTGATTCATGTGCATGTGCAGCAAAAAGTCCCACTTGCGATCAATTGATTCATTCTGGACCGATGCCTCACACTCGTCCAGCGATCACACCAGCCGACGATCGCTGGCGAACCACTGCACGGGAACACCGCAGCGATCCCCGCAGATCCACTCTGGCACGCGTGATGCTACGAGCAGTGCGAGTCGCCCCGGAGGTGACGAATTGATCTAGGGCAGCCGCGGGGCATTGAACATGAACGTGCCGCTATATCACACGCAGCACCGCATAGGAGGGCAACACTGTGATGAACGGAACGATATCGCTATGTGCGATAGCGCACAGACACGTGCCAACTTTAATGCGAGTTATTCGCTATCGGTGCGGAGGATACACCCAGCCGGCGACGGGTGCTGGGGCTCTGCTCGGCCGGTTTACCTTCGGCACCAAACACGCGATGAAATCTTTGGCTCCTAACTGACGTCCTCTGAAGGTGTCGGTAGCAGCCCGGGCGACCTTTCCAAACCAATTGGCGTACAGGAGATCAGCGTGATTCAGATCCACCAAGACAACAGAACCAACCTCGCCAGCCTGGAGGCGATGCTGCACGAGAATCCCGAGAAGCACATTTACCAATTGGACCGCGCCGCCTTCACCGATCAGCAGCTGTTCGACCTTGAGATGAAATACATCTTCGAGGGCAACTGGGTCTATCTCGCTCACGAAAGCCAGATCCCCAATGCCAACGACTTCCTGACTGTCTACATTGGCCGCCAGCCAGTGGTCATTACCCGCAACAAGCAAGGACAACTCAATGCGCTGGCGAACACCTGTACGCACCGAGGTGCCATCCTATGCCGCCATAAGAAGGGCAATCGCTCCAGCTTTACCTGCCCGTTCCATGGCTGGACCTTCAGCAACAGCGGCAAGCTCCTGAAGGTCAAGGACCAATCCCCCGATGCCGGCTATCCGCCGAGTTTCAACTGCGAAGGCAGCCACGACATGAAGAAGCTGGGCGCTTTCGGAAGCTATCGTGGCTTCCTGTTCGGAAGCGTCAATCCGGATGTGTTGCCTCTGAAAGAGCACTTGGGCGAGGCGGGCAATATCATCGACATGATCGTCGACCAGGCTCCAGAGGGTATCGAGGTGCTGCGCGGCATGTCGACATACACCTTCGACGGCAACTGGAAGCTACAGGCCGAGAACGGCGCCGATGGTTATCACGTCTCAGCCGTGCACTGGAACTATGCGGCGACTACGAGTCGACGCAGCGCTGACGGAAAGGTGGACAACGTAAAGGCGATGAATGCCGGCAAGTGGGCGCAGCAAGGCGGCGGATCGTACTCGTTCAAACACGGACACATGCTGTTGTGGACCAACTGGTCCAACCCGGAGGACCGGCCGCTGTACTCCAAGCGCGCGGAGTGGATCGAGAAGTTTGGCGAGCAGCGGGCCGATTGGATGCTGCGCAAATCGCGTAATTTGTGCCTTTACCCTAACGTTTATTTGATGGACCAGTTCAGTTCGCAGATCCGCGTTGTGCGGCCGATCTCAGTGAACAAGAGCGAGGCGACGATTTATTGCATCGCCCCCAAAGGCGAGCCGCCCGAAGCTCGCCGGCGCCGTCTGCGGCAGTACGAAGATTTCTTTAACGCTACTGGCATGGCGACCCCGGACGACTTGGAAGAATTTCGCTCTTGTCAGAAAGGCTACGAAGCACGCGCCGTCAAGTGGAACGATATGTGCCGCGGCGCGGTGCATTGGGTTGAAGGTCCCGACGAGAACGCCAACCTCATCGGGTTGAAACCCGAGCTGAGCGGAGTCAAGACCGAGGACGAAGGTTTGTACACGATTCAGCACAAATACTGGCTCGAATCCATGAAAAAGGCTCTTCTCGCAGAACATGCCAACGGAGGGACATGATGCTCTCTTACGAAGCAGTTCAATCCTTTCTCTACCAGGAATCGCGCGCACTCGACGAGAAGCGCTGGGCTGACTGGCTGGCGTTCTACGCGGACGACGTCGAGTTCTTTATGCCGTGTTGGGATGACGACGACAAGCTCACCACCGACCCGAACAACGAGGTCTCGCTGATCTACTACCCAAGTAAGCAGGGGCTGGAGGATCGCGTTTTCCGGATCGAGACCGACCGGTCCAGTGCCTCAACCCCGGATACGCGCACCGGTCATTCCATCAGCAACATCGAGGTGCTGTCGCAGGACGACAAGACGTGCACGCTGCGCTTCAACTGGACGACGCATAGCTTTCGGTACGAGATCGTCGATACCTACTTCGGAACGTCTGAGTACACGATCGACACGTCCGGCCCCAAGCCGTTGATCAAACGCAAGTATGTGGTGCTGAAGAATGATTACATCCACCACCTGCTCGACGTCTACCACATCTAGACCGCGAAATTCATCCATCGCGAAGGACGAATTCATGCCCTATAACATTGCCCTTCAGTTCGAGGACGGAGTGACGCGGATCATTCCATGCGATGCGAACGAACTTGTCGCGGACGCCGCCTACCGCGCCAAGATCAACATCCCACTTGATTGCCGCGACGGCGCCTGCGGTACCTGCAAATGCCATTGCGAGAGTGGCAAGTACACGCTCGGCGTCTATATCGAGGACGCGCTCACGGAAGACGAAGCTGCTAGCGGCTACGTACTCACCTGCCAGATGAAGGTGACGTCGGACTGCGTGATCCGTGTTGCGGCTTCCTCGGCGGCGTGCAAGACCGAGGTCGGGACCTTTGGCGGCAAGCTGGCGCGCATTACTCGTGACTCCGCGACGACAGTGTCGTTCTCCCTGCAGTCCGAGCAACCGCTTGCTTTCTTGCCCGGACAGTACGTCAATCTACAGGTCCCCGGGAGCAAGGAGACGCGGTCCTATTCGTTCAGCTCCGCACCCAACCAAGCTGAGCTGTCATTCCTGATCCGCGACGTGCCGGACGGCATGATGAGCACCTACATGCGCAGCAAGGCGCAAGCGGACGATTTCATGATGTTCAGCGGACCCTACGGCAGTTTCTATTTGCGCCCGACCATACGACCCATCCTGATGCTCGCCGGTGGCACCGGACTCGCGCCGTTTCTATCGATGCTGCGTTGGCTCAAAGACAACCCGACCGACCAGCCGATCACATTAGGGTACGGCGTCAATACGAATGACGACTTGGTCGAGCTCGATACGCTGAATGAGCTCAAGGCTCACATGCCGAATTTCGATTACTTTACGTGTACGGTCGATCGCGCAAGCGGGCACCCCAAACTCGGTTACGTGACCGACCACCTTTCGCAGGAGCATCTGTCCAACGGCGACGTCGACGTCTACGTCTGCGGGCCGCCGCCAATGGTGGAGGGCGTGCGCAAGTGGTTGGCTGGCGTCGGCGTCACACCGAAGAACTTTCATTTCGAGAAATTTTCGTCTGCTAACGAGGCGCTTGCAACAGCATGAGCCGCAAGGATCGTTTCGAGAACAAGGTCGTCATCGTCACCGGTGCAGCGCAAGGCATCGGGCGCGGTGTAGCGATAGGCGTGGCGGCCGAGGGCGGAACCGTCCTTGCGGTGGACCGTTCCGATCTGGTGACCGACGTGGTAGCCGAGATCAAGTCTGGAGGTCGGTCCGCCGCCGCCTTCCAGGCCGACCTCGAAACGTTTTCTGGTGCGCAATCAGTAGTGGCGGAAGCGTTGGCGAAGTTCAAGCGCGTCGATGTGCTCATCAACAACGTTGGTGGGACGATCTGGGCCAAGCCGTTCGAGCACTACGAGGAGTCGCAGATCGAAGCAGAGGTCAGGCGGTCATTATTTCCGACGCTATGGTGTTGCCGGGCCGTACTGCCGACGATGATTGAGCACAGGCGTGGCGTGATCGTCAACGTCTCGTCGGTCGCGACCCGCGGCATTCATCGAGTGCCGTACTCGGCGGCAAAGGGCGGCGTCAACGCTATGACAGCCTCTTTGGCGATGGAAAACGCCCAACATGGCATCCGCATCAACGCTACGGCGCCGGGCGGCACCGACGCACCACCACGCCGCGTACCGCGCAACCAGGAAAAACCGAGTGCGCAGGACAGCGAGTGGTACCAAGGCGTGATCGATCAGACCAAAGAGTCGAGTCTGATGCACCGGTACGGGACCATCGACGAGCAGGTCGCGCCGATCCTGTTCTTTGCCTCCGATGAATCCTCTTACATCACAGGCGCCGTCCTCCCTGTCGGGGGCGGAGATTTGGGTTGATAGTCGGAGACATTGCCAAAACCGCATTCGCAGCAAACATACTGAGAGAGAAGGGGGACGGCATGCGCCAGATCGATGTACACAAGATGGCCGACGAAGCCAAGTTCAATGGTTTTCACGCACTCGTACTTTTTTGGTGTGCACTAATCATCATTTTCGACGGTTACGACCTCGCCGTGGCAGGCATTGCGCTGCCGTCCATCATGAAGGAAATGGGTGTCGATCCCACGAGCGCGGGTTTCATGGTCAGTTCCGCGCTCTTCGGCATGATGTTTGGCGCAATCTTTCTTGGCACCATCGCTGACAAGATCGGCCGACGCTGGGCCATTGCCATTTGCATCCTGCTGTTTAGTATCTTCACTGCGGCGGCGGGGTTCACCCATGACCCGATAACGTTCAGTGCCCTGCGCTTCTTCGCTGGCTTGGGAATCGGTGGTGTCATGCCCAACGTCGTCGCCCAAATGACCGAATACTCGCCCCGAAGAATGCGCACCACCTTGACCACACTGATGTTCAGTGGTTATTCGGTCGGCGGTATGCTCGCCGCCTTGCTCGGCAAGGGCTTGATCGAGGCCTATGGCTGGTCATGGGTGTTCATTGCCGCCGGATTGCCGGTGCTGCTAATTCCGTTCATCCTGAAGTTCATCCCTGAGTCGATGCCGTTTCTGATCAAGGAGAACCGCCTCGATGAGTTGAAGAAAATCGTCACGCGGATGGAACCGAGCTACGCAGCGCACGCGGGGGATCGCTTCGCGCTGCCGAGCGAAGACCAGGCGGACAATGCACCCATTCGGCATCTGTTCCATGAGGGTCGCGGCTTCAGCACTGTCATGTTCTGGATCGCGTTCTTCATGTGCCTGTTCATGGTCTACGCCTTGAGCTCGTGGTTGA
>CAVSEH010000008.1:0-155776 GCA_963726935.1 uncultured beta proteobacterium | reverse complement strand
TCCAACCCGTTTCGTCGCGCCGGGGCGTGGGTCGATCTCGTCAATCCGACGGCCGCAGACATACACAAGGTCGAACTCGAGTACGGCCTCGCGCTTGCCCATCACGCGAGGAGATTGAGGTCGAGTTGTCGAGCCGGGTGTCGGAGAAGAACGGGGTGTTGTTCTGAATATGCCGGCAGTCTCTCGCGGCGCCTCGCCCCACGAACCCTCTTCGCCGCTGGGCTTCATCCTGTCAAGAGACGTTCTCGTAACCGTCCGCTATGCGGCATTGCGTTCGTTCGATTCGGTCGCCAAGAAAATGGCCAGCGAAAAGTCCAACGCTCAGGTCTGGAAACCTTCGTCGCGCTTGTCGAAGAAATGGTGGATCACAGCGCCGATTTGCTTGAAGAGACGGCGGCCCAGCTCGACGCAATCTCGAGTGCCGTATTTGCAGACCGCTCCGATCGAGGCCGCCGCGTCCCGAAATCCAACGAGGAACTGCAGGACGTCCTCGTTCGCGTCGGAACCGCGGGTGAACGGCTTTCACGAATTCGCGACACGGTGCTTGGTCTGCAGCGAATCGTGACCTACGTCTCCGGCAGGGAACGCGACTGGATTCCACACGCGACGATCGTTCACCTTGGCACGCCGCAAAATGATCTCGTATCACTGACAGAATACGAGACGCACCTTTCCGACAAGGTTCAATTCCTGCTCGATGCAGTGCTTGGATTCATCAACACCAAGCAGAACGATATTTTCCAGGTGTTGACCGTCATCTCCGTCGTGGGCACTCCGACCCTCGTTGCCAGCATCTACGGCATGAACTTTCACAACATGCCGGAGCTGAGCTGGACGTGGGGATACGAATTTGGGCTCGCGTTGATCGTACTCAGCGCAGTCGTTCCGATTCTCTGGTTCAAATGGCGGCGTTGGGTTTGACGTGGTAAAGGCCGCGAGTCTGCACCGCCTCTTTCAGGTGGCGGTCGTGGTCGAAAGGCGTCGACGGTGTGCTGGAGCTTGTCGGCGGCTTGCTACTGGCTCTGATCGGCCCGACCGCACTACATCGTCTGGGCGTTGTCCTTGCCCGGCACGAGCTGGCGGACGACCCCAATGACTGGGTGGTCATGACACTACGTCATCTGGCGGAAAGCTTTTCCGTCGAGACCAGGCATTTTGCAAGCGCCTACCTGATCGGACACGGCATTCTCAAGATCTTCCTCGCCGTGACGCTCTTGCGCGAACGCCTCTGGGCATTTCCGACCGCGCTGTCAGTGCTGGCGATATTCGTTGCGTACCAATTGCACCGGTTCGTCCGCACGCACTCGATCGTTCTGCTCGCGCTGACGGTTGTGGACCTTGTGGTGATGGTCCTGATCTGGCGCGAATACCGTTCCCGCCTGGAGAGCGTTCCTACTGCTCGATGAGCGTCAGGCGGTGCGTCACTGAATCACGTCATCTGCTCGCAGGCGAAGCGCCTGCGGGATCGTAACGCCCAAGGCGCTAAGCAGGCACTGCCATGCGTCGACACTCCTCGGCGCAGCGCCGGCACGCCTGTGCGCACGCCTGGCAGTGCGGGTGCTGGTGCCGCGCGCATTCCGCGCCGCACCCTTCGCATACGTCGGCGCACAAGCGACAGAGGTCACCCGCATATTTGCTATTGCGTGACATGTAGCCCGCCGCCAGACGGCAAATCGCCGCGCAATCCATGTCGAGACGAACACATTCCACCATCATCTCGACATCGTCCTCCTGCAGGCACGCGCTGGCACAGAAATCACATGAGCCGGCGCAGGTGTCACACGCTTCGATGCACGATTGATACTGTTGCTGGATCATGGCGTCGCTCCTTGGAAGAACGCTACCTCAAAGGTTTACATCCGCCTTGGCGTGTCGGCGGCAGCCTCGAACAGCGTGCGTAGAGCATCCATGCGCGGTGGAGCTTACCCCGCCAGGCGCGGAACTCGGAGGTCTCGGTACTGGACGAAACGCTCAGTCGCGGTCAGCGGAGCGCTTGCTCGACCCGGGCAGGAACCACGAGAACGATCGCAGAATTTGCGCAGTCTGATCAGCGATGTATTGCTGTGTCTGCTGGACCATACGGTCGTAGGCGCCACCTTCGAGTTCACCCTCGAAGGACTCGGACGTCAACTTGCCATCCTCAAAACGTGTGTTCCGGGCGCGCAGCTGCGCTTTGCCACCACTTGCCGTGATCTCGGTGTACGAGTAGCGGAAGCTCGAGAATCCGCTGCTGGGTGGGCGTGGGGCAACCACGGCGACCGTCTTGCGCTGCGCTTCCTGAACGGAAGTGCGCGGAACCTTGACTGGATGTTTTGGCATGCAACTCTCCGGATGAGGAAGACTTTATTCTACAACGCCCGATTGCGTACTTCGATAGGGATGCTTGCGACTCTTTACACGGGCCACGCATTCGCGCCTACGAACTCCTGCATCCTGGCCCGGATCTCTTCGAGCTGCTTTCGAGCCCTTTCCTCGTACTCAAGCTGCTCCAACCCCGGCGCCGACGACAGCTTGCCGTCGATGTGGGCAGTGACGCTCGCCACGATCACGGCAAAGGCCTCATCGTGTGCTTTCTTGGCGGCCGCATGCTCACTGCACAGCTTCGTCCATTCCTGCTTTGGTTTCGACATGCTCACCTCTGGGCTCCCGACTAAACCTGCATTATCGTTCGCTCCCTTGCGTTACGCCACAACCGGGTCCACGGGCCCGCCTCAGGCCCACCAATCATTCAAGCTTGACGTTCGCGCTCTTGGCGAGGTTGACCCAGAATTTGTCGTCGTCGGCGAGAAACACGTTGAACTGCTCGGGTGAATCGGACAGCGATACTTCGGTGCCCTCGCGCGCCAGTGCGGCCTTCACCGCCGGCTGTTGCATCGCGGTCACGGTTGCGTCGTAGATCTTCCTGACGATGGGCTGGGGCGTGCCGGCGGGCACGAACATGCCGTACCAGAATTCGAGGTTGTAGTCGGGCAACCCCGCTTCCTTCATGCCGGGCAGGCCCGGAACCAGCAGCGATCGCTCGCGCGTACTGACGGCAAGCGCAAGCAGCTTGCCCCCGTTGACCTGGGGCAGCACCGATGGCGATGTGCCGAAGGTCAGTTGCGTGTCGCCCGCCATCACCGACTGGATTGCCAGGCTGCCACCGCGGTAGGGAATGTGTGTCATTTGCGTGCCGGTCAGCTGGCAGAAGAGAGCAGCCCCGAGGTGAGGTGCCGAACCATTGCCGGAGGTGGAATAGTTGAGCTTGCCAGGATCTTTCTTCGCCGCAGCGATAAGGTCGGGCACCGAGCGAATACCCGTGGCAGGATTGACCGCGAGGACCAGGGGAGATGTCGTCATCTTGGTGACGGCGGTCAAGTCCTTTGCCGTGTACGACAACGAAGGATTGAGCGCAGGGTTGACCGAAATGCTGCTGGGGCTTGCAATGAGCAGCGTATAGCCATCCGGTTGCGACTTGGCGACCATGTCCGCTGCGATGCTCGACCCGTTCCCGGGCCTGTTGTCGACCACGACCGGCTGTTTGAGCGCCTTTGCGAACGCATCGCTCATGGCCCGTGCTACCGAGTCGGCAGCACCCCCGGGTGCGAAGCCGACGACGAGCCGTATCGGTTTGCTCGGGTAAACAGACTGTGCGCTTGCGTTGCAGCCCACTGCGGCCACGGCGAGCGACAGAACGATGCTCAGCGCTTGCATTGCTTGTCTCCCCATTCAACTCTCGAAAACATCAGGACGCGCTGGACACGCGCAACACAATCTTTCCGACATGTGCTCCGGCCTCCATGCGCGCCTTGGCTTCCTTCAGCTGCGGGAAATCGACGACCTGGTCGATCTGCGGCTTGATGCGGCCCGCGGTGATATGGGGCATCACTTCGGCGACAAATCTCGGCACCGCAGCGGATCGCTGTTCCTTGCTGCGCAGCTTGTTGGATACGCCGAACAGCGTGAGCCGCTTGGCGTGCAGGGCGCCGAGATCGATGTCGGAGTGCAGTACGCCATCGACATATCCCACCGTGGCAAGCCGCCCTTCGAACGCAAGCGACCGAACATCCTCGGCGAACACCGAGCCGCCGATCGTATTGACGATGAGGTTGGCGCCCTGCTGGTCCGTTTCCTCCATGACCCTCGCCGCGAAGTCGCCTGCACGCGTGCATAGACCGACATCGAGCCCCATGGGCCTGAGCAACGCCAACTTGTCCGGTGACCCCGACGTACCGATGATCTTTGCGCCCAGCACTTTCCCCAACTGCAGGGAAGCCACGCCAACGCCCGACGACACGCCGTTGATCAGGAGCCACTCCCCGGCCCGGAGGCGCCCTTGCAGCACGAGCATGTCGAACGACACCAGGAAGGTCAGTGGGATGCTCGCGGCCTGCTCCCACGACAACGTCGATGGCACAGCGATGGCCTCGAGCTGCTCCATCAGCGCGTATTCCGAAAATGCGCCGGCGCACCGGCCCATGACGCGGTCGCCCACCGTGAATGCCGTAACGCCGTCGCCGACGGCAACGACTTCACCGGCGCCCTCTGCCCCAATGGCCTTCCATGTGCCGGCCTTGCCGTGCAAGCCATGGCCCACGACGAATTCCCCGCGATTCAGCGCGGCAGCGCGCATGCGCACCAGGAGTTGACCCAATGCAGGCCGGGGGACGGGAGCGTCCCGCAAATCGACCACGGTATCCGTGTCGGTCATCTGCATCCAGTAGGACTGCATTTTGGTTTCTAGCGACCCGTGAAAACAGGCTTGCGTTTCTGCATGAACGCGCTGCGGCCTTCGGTATAGTCCGCGCTTTCAAAGCAGGCACGGATCAGGGATTCGCACAGCGCCATGTCAAGGTCGGGCGATGGCTTCAGGATTTCTCGCGTAATCGCCTTGGCCGCAGCCACCGTCAGCGGCGCATTCTCGGCGAGCGCCGATGTGTACTCGCCCAACACTGCATCCAGCGCTTCCGGCGGGCAGATGCGCGACACCAGGCCAAGCGCCTTCGCTTCCGAGGCGTCGATTCGCCGTGCGGTGAAGAACAAATCCTTGGCCGCGCCGGGACCGATGAGGTCGACCAGGTTTTTCATCGCCGAATAGCGGTATCCGAGTCCCAGCCGGGCAGCGGGAACCGCAAACACCGAATCCGTGGAGGCCACGCGGATGTCGCAGCTGATCGCGACATTCACTCCGCCGCCGATGCAGTAGCCGCGGATGCAGGCCAGCGTCGGCTTGGGAAAATCGTAGATGCCCGTCAGCGTCTGTTCGGCCATCGTTTCGTAACGACGCACCGCCTCGCGCGCGGCACGCATGTCCTCGAACTGCGAGATGTCGGCGCCGGAGATGAAAGCCTTCTCTCCCGCGCCGGAAAAGACGACGAGGCGCACCCGATCGTCCTCTTGCGCGAGCCGCAGGAGCGGTGGCACCGCCTCCCACATGTCGACAGACAAGGCGTTGTGCTTCGCCGGGTTGTTGAAGCGAATATGCAATGTTCGACCGTCAAGCCAGGTGTGGACCCGCTCGGTGCTGGATTCGTAAATGACGTTGGGCATCAATAGACTCCGGCGGCTTTCATTCGGGCGAGGTCATCTCGGTTCACACCAAGCTCGAGCAGGACTTCTTCGGTGTGTTCTCCGCGACGCGGCGCCGCGCGGGCGATCGTGCTGGGCGTGCGCTCCAACCGCATGGGCTGACCGACCAGGCGCTGCGGGCCGAGTCGATCGGAAAGGACCTCCTTGACCATCCCCAGGTGATCGATCTGCGGTTCCGCGAATACCTCGCGCATGTCGCTGATAAGCCCGCTCGCGACACCGCCCTCGTTGAATTGCTCGATCCAGTGGCTGCGGTCCTTCGCGGCGAGACGCCGGTTGATCTCGACATTGAGCGAGTCTCGGTTGACTGAACGACCCGCCTTGTCGCGATAACGCTCATCGGTGATCCATTCGGGCGCGCCTAGTATGTTGCAGAAGCGCTCCCAGATCTTGGAGCCGAACACCGCGATGTTCAGATAGCCGTCCCGAGCCTTGTAGACCCCGGTGGGGATGCTGGTCGGATGGAAATTGCCCGCTTGAGTTGCGACTTCGCCGTCTATCAGGAAGCGCGAGGTCTGGAAATCCATCATGTACACCATCGCTTCCAGGAGCGAGGTGTGGATCCACTGGCCCCTGCCGGAGGCCTCACGCTCCAGCAGCGCGACCAGGATGCCCTGGGCCGCGAAGATCCCGGCGCACAAATCGGCGATCGGGATGCCGACACGCATGGGGCCCTCACCAGATGTTCCGGTGACGGACATGAGTCCGCCCATCCCCTGCGCAATCTGGTCGAAGCCCGGGCGCGACGCGAGGGGGCCCGTTTGCCCGAAGCCGGAGATGCTGGCGTACACCAGGCGCGGGTTGGCGGCTGCCAGCGTCTCGTAATCGATGCCGAGACGGAATTTCACATCGGGCCGGAAGTTCTCGACGACCACGTCCGCGCTTGCGATCAAGCGCTTCAACGTCGCTATGCCTTCGGCCTCCTTGAGGTTCAATGTGATCGAGCGCTTGTTCCGGTGAGTGTGCTGGTAGTCGGAGCCGTCCTGTCCCCCAAGCGTATCGTCGCCGCGCATGTGTTCGGGCATTTGCACCTGGATGACGTCCGCACCCCAGTCAGCCAGTTGGCGACAAGCCGTGGGGCCCGCGCGCACTTGGGTGAGATCGATGACGCGAAAGCGTTGCAGGGCGGAGGACGCCGGCAGGTGTGGCATATCGATCCTGAAGAGGAATGTGAGCGGCGAGTCCTTGCACCCATCGCACGGGAATCGTCGACGCTGGCGATATGGTGCCATAGGCGGCGGAAAGGCTGGGCACAGATGCTAGACTTTCGCGGCGAATGGACATGCCGGCCGGCGTTTTTCGTCATCGACGTTTCTTGCAAGGTTCTGCACATGGCTAACCTTGAACTCGAAGGCCTCACCAAAAACTACCCAGGCGTGGTTTCGGTTGACGGCATCAGCCTGTCGGTGGAACACGGAGAATTCGTCTGCCTGCTGGGGCCCTCAGGCTGCGGCAAGACGACCACGCTGCGCATGATTGCGGGCTTCCTCGAACCGGACGCAGGCGAAATCCGGGTTGGCGGCAAAATAGTGTCGTCGGTCCGATCGGTAGTCCCGCCTGAGCGGCGCAACATGAGCATGATTTTCCAGAGCTACGCGGTGTGGCCGCACATGACGGTGCGACAGAACGTCGGCTACGGCCTGAAAATGAAATCCATGCCCCCACCGGAACGGCAAGCCCGCACCGACGTCGCGCTCGATGCGACGAAACTCCGCGCGCAGGCGGAGCGCTATCCCTCCGAGCTGTCCGGCGGTCAGCAGCAGCGAGTCGCGCTGGCGCGGGCGCTGGTCACAAAGCCCGACATCCTGCTGCTGGATGAACCATTGTCCAATCTCGATACCAATCTGCGTGGCGACATGCGCTTTGAAATCCGCCGCCTGCATGATGAATTCCACTACACGTCGATCTATGTCACGCACGATCAAGTCGAGGCGATGACCATGGCCGATCGCATCGTGGTCATGAATGCCGGGCGCATCGAGCAGATCGGAACGCCTGAGGAAGTCTACGAGCGTCCCAACTCCGCGTTCGTGGCTCGCTTCATCGGTGGAGGGAATGTCATCAATGCGACGTACCTGTCGGGACGTACGGTGCAGGTCGCCGGCCACCGTCTCGACATTGGACAGGGCAGCTTCGCGGGACCCGGCGAGCCGATGAGCTTTTGCGTCAAGACGCACGATGTGGAGTTGGTGGCCGGTGAAGGCACCGACGCACCCAACACGCTCCCGGGTACCGTTCTCGGGCAAGCGTATCTCGGCAGTCACCGCGACTACGTCGTCGACGTCGGGCAGGACGTGCTGATCGCGGCGCCCACCGACCTCTCGGTTCCCAATGGATCGAAAGTGAGGGTAAGGTTCAAGGCGGAGCGCTGTCGAGGACTTGCCAATTGAAAAACGTTCACTATTTGGCACCAGGGCCCGTCATTGCCGCGCAAGCGGGATTGCATTTTCTTGCGCGACGAAAGTCAACATGGGTCCCCGCTGTCGCGGGGACGACGGATATGTCAATTGCGAAAGGGGGACTCCATGATCTGGAATTGCGTTAGGACGCTCTTTATCGCTCTGGTCGCCGGCGCGGTCGCAGCGCCGGTCGCAGGGCAGGAAACGACGCCCGCGATGGTCGCGGCGGCCGCCAAGGAAGGCAAGGTCGTGTGGTATTCGTCGATCGACGTCAAGGTCGCCGAGCTTATCGCGAAGGCTTTTCGTGCCGAGTATCCGAATATCCAGGTCGAGGTCGAGCGATCGGGGTCGGAGCGCGTGTTCCAGCGAATCAACCAGGAATACCAGTCGGGGATCAAGAACGTCGACGTCGTCAACTCGTCCGATGCGTCGCACTTCCTCTACTGGAAGCAGCAGAAGTTGCTTGCGCCGCACGTTCCGCCCGACGTGCAGCGCTACCCCGCGCAATTCAAGGATCCGGAAGGCTACTACGCCGCGTGGCGCGCGACGCTGAGCGTGATGGGCTACAACACCAACCTGGTGCCGGCTAAGGACGCGCCGACCGGCTATCTCGACCTGCTCGACCCGAAATGGAAAGGCAAGCTCGTCAAATCGCATCCCGGCTACAGCGGCACGAGCCTCACAGGCACGTACGCGATCGTCAAGACGCTTGGCTGGGATTATCTCGAGAAGTTGTCGAAGCAAGGGGTGCAGCAGCTGCAGTCGACGACAGCGACGCCGAAGAGCATTGCCAGCGGCGAACGGGCAGTCATGGTCGACGGCAATGAGTACAACATGTTCATCGAGATCGATGCCAAGAGTCCGGTGGCAATCATCTACCCGAAGGAAGGGACGCCGTTCGTGACGTCGCCGACGGCGATCTTTGCCGATGCACCCCATCCCAACGCCGCGCGAGTTCTCCAGAATTTTCTCTATACTGCCAAGATCCAGCAGCTGGCGGTGAACGAAGGCGGCACGCGTTCGCTTCATCCGGATGTCAAGGACCCGCCCGGGCGAACACCGCTCGCGCAGATCAAGATCCTGCCCGACGATCCCGCGGCCATGTTGCCGCAGGTGGCGGACATCAAGAAGCGCTACGCAGCGTTGTTCGGCAACTGACCGCAGCCGCCGACGAACCGGATATCGATGCGATGCCGTCGAGCACAGCGGTGACGCGACCGCGGTCGGTCGACTGGACCGCGCCTTTTTCGATCGCGCTGGTGGTGCTGCTCGCGGTACTGGTGCTGCTGCCGATGTTCCGGCTCCTGATGACGAGTCTCACGAGCGACGCCGGGGCGCTATCGCTGGAGCACTACCGCCAGCTCTTTGTCGACCCAGCATTCGTGAAGCCGTTCCTGACCACGCTGTGGACGTCTGCGGCAGTCGGCGTGCTATGCGTGCTTGCTGCGGCGCCGATGGCCTGGCTCGTATCACGCACCGACCTGCCCGGCAAGCGCCTGCTGCGTGCGCTGATCCTGGCGTCGTTCGTCACGCCACCATTTCTCGGCGCTTTCGCGTGGGTTCTGCTGGGTGGCCCGAACGCCGGGCTGATCAACCAGTGGTATTACGCGCTGTTCGGTCTGAAACCGTTCGAAGCCACACCGCTGATCAACATTTTTTCCGCCGGGGGCATGGTGTTCGTCATGGCCCTGTACACCTTTCCCTACGTGTTCACCTTCGTGGCGAACAGCCTCGATGTCATTCCCAGCGAACTCGAGGAGGCCTCGGCGATTCTTGGTGCGCCCGCGTGGCGCACTGCGGTCGATATCACGCTGCCGCTGGTCGTGCCGGCGCTACTGGCGGGGTTTCTGATAGCGTTTCTGCAGTCCATGACTCTCTTCGGGACACCCGCGATCCTGGCGTTGCCGGCGGGTATCGACACGATGACAACCAAGATCTGGAGCCTCTTCCAGTTTCCGCCGCAGCTCGGATTGGCCGCTGCCGTGTCCTTGCCGCTGCTGCTCATCACCGTCGCATTGCTGCGGGCGCAGTCAGCGATCATGGGCCGCCGCGGTTACTCGGTGATCGGCGGGAAGAGCACCGGCACGCGCCTGATTCGCCTCGGTGCATGGAGAATCCCGGCGCTGGCACTGTTTGCCTTCGTGCTGGGCGCATCGATCGTGCTGCCGTATGGGGTGCTGGTGCGCACGGCGTTCGTGAAGAACTGGTCCGGCCCGGTTGCCGGGAATCTCTCGCTCGAACACTGGCGTTTTGTGTTTTTCGAATTCAGCCAGACGAGACTCGCGCTCGAGAACACGTTTCTTCTGGGAATTGCGGCGGCGACCGCGGGCACGGTGCTGGTAACGATCGTCGGCTATCTGAGCATCCGCAAACTCGTGTGGGGTCATCGCCACCTCGGCTTCCTGGCCACCGCCCCGGTGGCCATTCCCGGCATCGTCCTCGCCGTCGGCCTGTTCCTGAGCTACACGCAACCACCGTTCGTTTTGTACGGCACCCTGTCGATCATCTTCCTCGCCTACCTGACGAAGGAGCTCCCCGTCGGGTATCAGCAGATCGGTGCCTCGCTCAAGGCGGTACACCCAGAACTCGAGGATGCGAGCCGCATTTTTGGTGCGACACGGCTGCGCGCCCTGTTCGATATCACGACACCGCTGATACGCAACGGCGTGATCGCGACCTGGATATTCATCTTCATCGGGTCGATTCGCGAGCTCTCCGCCACCATCTTGCTGTTCACGGCGCGCACCAAGACGATTTCGGTCACCATGTTCGATTTGCGCGAAAGCAACGACTGGGGACCGATCGCCGTGCTTTCGATTACCATGCTGCTGATCACCTTCGCGATGATCCTGCTGATCAACCGCTTTACCGATCGGAGGCCGATATGACTGGCACCGAAACCCGTGGCCTGCCTGTGCTGGGCCTGATGCTCGGCGACTGTACCGGCATCGGTCCCGAGCAATGTGCGCGCGTGCTCGCGGATCGACGCCTGGCAGACGCCGCACGCCTGCTGGTCGTTGGCGATACCCGGGTGCTCGAACTGGGCGGCCGGGATGCCGGCGTCGGTGTGCCGTGGCGCAGCTATGCGGCACCCGAGGACGTCGACTGGTCCCGACCCGAAATTCCGATCATCGATCTTCGCAATCTCGATCCCGCCACGGTGCCTCGCGGCGTCGTGTCGCCGGAGTCGGGTCGCACCTGCGGCGAGACGCTTTCGCACATGATCGATCTCGCCGTCGACGGGCGGATGGACGGCATCACGTTCGCACCGCTCAACAAGGCCGCCCTCCACGCCGGTGGCTGGCGCTTTAACGACGAGCATCAGCTGTTCGCGCATCTCACCCGGCATCAGGGATTCTTCGGCGAGATGAACGTGCTCGATAATCTCTGGATGTCGCGGGTGACCTCGCACGTCTCGCTGCGGACCGCGCTCGACCAGATCACACCGGAACGCATCGACGCGGCCATCACGCTGGCGGACCGCACCATGCGCGGTGCCGGATTCGATTCACCGCGCATCGCCGTCGCCGCGCTCAACCCGCACGCCGGCGAGAACGGCCTCTTCGGCCGCGAGGAAATCGACATCATCGCGCCGGCGGTCGCACGCGCGGCGGAGCGCGGCGTCCGATGCAAGGGCCCCTTCCCTTCGGATAGCGTGTTCCTCAAGGCCTTTGCCGGCGACTACGACGGCGTATTGACGATGTACCACGACCAGGGACAGATCGCCACGAAGCTGAAGGGTTTCAATCGCGGCGTCACCGTGACCGGCGGACTACGGACGATCTTCACGACGCCCGCGCACGGCACGGCGTTCGACATCGTCGGCAAGGGTATCGCGACGACCGGCGCACTGGAGCAGGCTGTTCGACTTTGTGCGCGCCTGGCATCCGGCAGCAAGAACAACACAGCGTCCGCCCACACGGTCGCAGCCGCATCAGTCTCTTAAGCGAAGGACGACTAACTCATGACCGATGCACCCGCCGCAGCCGCGGCCTCTCTCGACGCGTCCCTTACCGACTCCGTCGCCGGCTTCGTTGTCGCGACAAGTGCAAAGGATGTACCGACCGACGTGGCCCACCTCGGCAAGCGCTCGGTGCTCGACGGCATCGGCCTCGCCCTCGCCGGCGCTGCTTCGCAAACCGGCGATATTACCCGGCGCTACCTTGCCGCGTTGGGCATCGCAACCCAGGGTGGCAGCACCGTGATCGGCAGCGACTTGCGTCTTCCCGCCCGCTTCGCGGCCTTCGCCAACGGGATTTCCATTCATGCCGACGACTACGATGACACGCAGCTCGCCGTGGCCAAGGATCGCGTCTACGGTCTGCTCACCCATCCGACCGCGCCGGCGCTTCCGCCGGTGCTGGCGCTCGCCGAGAGGGATCGCAGGAGCGGCCGCGACCTGATGACCGCGTACCAGGTCGGCGTCGAGGTGGAATGCAAGGTGGCCGAGGCGATCATGCCGCGCCACTATCAGCACGGCTTCCACAGCACCGCGACCTGCGGGGCGATCGGCGCCGCGGCAGCCGCCGCGAAACTGCTCGGACTCGATCGCGAAACCACGCGTCGTGCCTTGAGCTTGGGCGCAACACAAGCCGCGGGGTTGCGCGAAAACTTCGGCACCATGACCAAGCCTTTTCATGCCGGACGCGCCGCCGAGAGCGGAGTGGTCGCGGCCGAACTGGCCGCACTGGGGTTCACGGCATCGCTCAATGGACTGGAGGCCGACCGCGGGTTCTTCCGCGCCGCGGGTGGCGGCTACAGCGCCGACATGATCGATGGCAAGCTCGGCGACCCGTGGACATTCGCCTTTCCCGGCGTATCGATCAAGCCGCACCCGAGCGGATCGCTCACGCATCCGGGCATGGCGGTCATGCTGGAGCTGATCGATCGTCACGATCTGCGCCCGGACCACGTCAAACGCGTCACGGTCGGCACCAATCACAACATGCCCAATGCCCTTATTCACCATCGCCCCCGCAACGAATTGCAGGCGAAGTTCAGCATGGAATTCTGCATGGCGATCCTGCTCCTCGAGCGCAAGGCCGGTCTCGAGCAGTTCACCGACGAGGTGGTCAACCGTCCCGATGTGCAGGCGCTGCTGCAGCGGGTGGACTTCGGCGTCAACGCCGAAGCCGAGGCCGCCGGGTTCGACAAGATGACGACCATCATCGAAGTCGAGCTCGACGATGGCACGATCGTGAAAGGTGCTGCCGATTTCGGCAAGGGCAGTCCCGCCAATCCGATGAGCGATGCCGAGCTCAGTGAAAAATTCCGCCAGTGCGCGGCGTGGGGAGGTCTCGACACCACACAGACGCGGGCGGTGCTCGATCTCGCATGGCGCATCGAGACGCTGCAGGATGTGGGCGAACTGATGCAACACCTGCGTATCGCGCGCAGGGCTTGAACGAACGACGAAGTCGACCGCCATGTTCGAAGGCTTCACTCAGACGCGGATCGACACGTCGGGTGCGCGCATCAACTTGCGGCACGGTGGATCGGGACCGCCGCTGTTGCTGTTGCACGGCAACCCGCTCACGCATGTGATGTGGCACAAGATCGCGCCGCGACTCGCCGAGCAGTTCACGGTCGTGGTGGCGGACCTCCGGGGGTACGGCGACAGCTCCAAGCCGGACGGAGGCGAGAACCACATCGGCTATTCGTTCCGCGCCATGGCGCAGGACCAGGTCGAGGTGATGACGGCGCTCGGCTTCGAAGCGTTCGATGTATGCGGCCACGACCGCGGCGGGCGGGTGGCGCACCGCATGGCGCTGGATCATCCGCGTCGCGTAAACAAAGTCGCTTTCCTCGATATCGTGCCGACGCATCACGTGCTGCACAACATCAAAAAGGAATGGGCGGTCGATTCCTACCACTGGTTTTTCATGGCACAGCCCTACGACTATCCCGAGCAGATGCTGATCGCCTACGGCCTCGAGCGCTACATTCGGAAGAAACTGGACAAAAAGGGCGTCGGGATGAGCGGGTTCACCCCCGAGGCCCTGGCCGAGTACATTCGCTGTTGCACGCCTGAGAACATTCACGCGGTTTGCGAAGATTATCGAGCGGCGGTCGGAATCGATCTCGTCCACGACGAAGCCGACATGGCGACCAAGTTGCGCATCCCGATGCTGGTGCTCTGGGGAGAACGCAGCCACGTCAACCGCAGTTACCGGCCGATCGAGGCGTGGCTCGAGCGCGCGGTCAACGTGCGCGGAAAAATGCTGCCCTGCGGGCACTATCCCGCGGAACAGGTGCCCGATGAGACTCGCGCGGAGCTGGAAGCCTTCTTCGGATCGAGCGATTGAGTCGCAGATCCGCTTGAAGGATGAGGTGACCGCTCAGTACAACAAGGTCCTGATCAACACCCGACGAAATGATCGGCAGCAGCCCGATGCAAAGCCGTCCGACCCGCATTTGCCGCCCCCAATCACGTTTCTCCGACGGCTTACACAACGCACGTGTGCTCCAGTCCAGAGCGCAGCTCCGCCAATGTTAGTGGCAACTAACCGAACGAGCATCAGACCACCCTATGGCTGCCCTGATCTGTGGCAAACTCCGTCCACGGCGATAGCACAGGACTGCCCGACCCGCTCTGAGCGGGGGACCTCCTGGCTACCGCACCGGACAAACATAGGAGGATCGTATGAAATTGATGCGCCCGGTATTTGGGCTGGTGGGTCTTGCGCTCGTCGCAACCCTTTCGATGGGGTGTGGAACGGCGGTCGCGCAATCCGCGACGCCAGCACCCGCGAAGATCGGCTCGTCGTTGATCGGCAAGCTGGAAGGACCGGAGATCATCCTTGATACCAAGGCCTATCCGAAATCCTTCAAGGAGGCCCCGATGCTTGCCGAGCAGGTGAAGGCGGGCAAGCTGCCCGCAGTAGACAAGCGCCTGCCCGAGCCTTCGCAGCTCTTCGTGGTGAAGCCCCTGCATGAAATAGGCAAGTACGGCGGCAACTGGCGCAGGGCTTTCACCGGACCAGGCGACTACGAGAACGGTGGCCGCATCGTTTCGCTCGACAAGATCCTGACCTTCGATTACACGGGCACCAAGATCATCCCCAGTCTCGCCCGCGACTGGAAGGTCAGCGACGACGGCAAGACGACGACGATCTACCTGCGCAAGGGGTCCAGGTGGTCCGACGGCACGCCGTTCACCGCGAACGACTTCATGTTCTGGTATCAGGACATCTATCTCAACAAGAACATCAACCCCTCGCCTTTCTTCGAGTTCCAGATCAACGGCAAAGACGGGGTGATGAAGAAGGTCGACGACTACACGGTTGCCTTCGAGTTTCCCGAACCCTATCCCTTCTTCGTTTCACAACTCGCGGGCAGCACCGCCATCGGCGCCGGATTTGCGACGCGCGGCGGGTTCCAGAACTTCGGCGGCGCCTATGCGCCCGCCCATTACCTGAAGCAGTTCCTGCCCAAGTATTCGTCGGAAGAGGCGGTGACCAAGAAGGCCAAGGATCTCGGCTTCGACAGTTGGGTATCACTGCTCAAGAACCGGTACAGCTGGGCGCTGAACAACGAACTGCCGGTCATGACACCGTGGAAGACCGTGTCTCCGATCAACACGCCAACGTGGTCGATGGAACGCAACCCCTATTTCTGGGCCGTCGACACCGCGGGCAACCAGCTCCCCTACATCGACCGGATCACGATGACGCTGGCTGAAAACACCGAAGTCGCCAACCTGCGGGCGATCGCCGGCGAATACGACGTTCAGGAGCGGCACATGGGTCTGGCCAAGCTGCCGGTCTTCCTCGAAAACGCCAAGAAGGGTAACTACACCGTTCACCTCGACCCGGCGCTCAACGGATCCGACGCGACCATTCACATCGGCAACGCCTACGAAGGTGATCCCGAGATTGCGAAATTCCTGAAGAACAAGGATTTTCGCCACGCGCTCTCGCTCGGCATCGACCGGGATCAGCTCAACGAAGCCTTCTGGCTCGGCGTGGGAACCCCCGGATCGGTGGCTCCGGCGCCCGATACGATCTATAGCCCAGGCCCGGAATGGAACAAGAAATATGCGACGCTCGACCTGAAGCAGGCCAACGAGCTGCTCGACAAGGTCGGCCTGACCAAGAAGGATGCCGAAGGCTATCGACTGCGCACCGACGGGAAGGGACGACTGCGTCTCGAGCTGGTCACGGTCGGCGGTCAGTTCATTCCGTTTACGCAGGTCGGCGAGATGATCAAGCAGCAGTGGAGGAAGATCGGCATCGACCTCGACGTCAAGGAACTGGAGCGGAGCCTGGCCTTCACCCGCGACAACAACAACGAAAACCAGATGATGACGTGGGCAAACGACGGTTCGGAAATGATCTACCTCTTCCCGCGCCATGCGCTGCCGGTGGACGCGGCCGAAGCCCACATGGGGACGGCGTACGCCAAGTGGTATGCGTCGCGGGGCGCCGCAGGCAAGAAGCCGGACGACCCGGAAATGCTCAGAGCGATGGATCTGTTCCGTGAAGCGTTCGGCGCGTCGGAGGAAAAGCGCGTCGCCAATGCGAAAGAGATCTGGAGGATCGCCGTCGAGCAGATGTGGAGCATCGGCACGGTCGGACAGTCACCCGCCGTCATGGGTGTGCGCATCGTGAAGAACAACATGGGCAACGTTCCTGATCGAACGGTGAACGCCCAGCATGCGCGGACTCCGCATTCATCGATGCCGATCACGTACTACTTCAAGTAGCGAAGAAGGCGGTCGTCCGCCGGCGTGCTAGGGGTGGACGACCGCGATCACCTGGCGCCCACAGGCGCCTCGGGTGATCGTCGTTCACGGGGGTTGCCATGGTGGCATACGTCGTTCGTCGCTTGATGCTGGCCGTGCTCACGGTCTGGGCGATTTCAGTCCTGTCGTTCATGATCATCCACCTGCCGCCTGGCGACTACGTGACCTCGTACATCGCCTCGATGTCGGCGTCCGGTAGCGCGGTTTCCGAAGGCGAGGCGCAGGCACTGCGCGAGCAGCTCGGCCTCGACAAGCCCATCACGGTTCAGTACGCCAAGTGGATGGGCCTCATCCTGCAGGGCAATTTCGGCATGGCGATGGAATGGGGGCGCCCCGTAAGCGACGTGATCGGCGACCGTCTTACCTTGACGATGATCATTTCCGTGGCGGCGATCATATTCACCTGGGGCATCGCATTGCCCATCGGGATCTATTCCGCGGTGTACCCCTATTCGTTTCTGGACTATGCGTTCACGTTCATTGGTTTCATCGGGCTCGCCATTCCCGGGTTCCTGCTCGCCCTGGTGGTCATGTACGTCGGCTTCGCCTACTTCGGTGCCAATGTGGGCGGACTCTTCTCGCCTGATTTTATCGAAGCGCCCTGGAGCATGGCGAAGACCTGGGACCTTATCAAGCACCTGCCGATCCCGGCCATCGTCCTCGGCGTCGCGGGAACCGCGCAGCTGATCCGCATCATGCGCTCGAACCTGCTCGACGAATTGAGGAAGCCTTATGTCATGACGGCCCGCGCGCGCGGGCTTTCGGAATACCGGGTTGTGATGCGGTATCCGGTCCGGGTGGCCTTGAATCCGTTCGTGAGCACCATCGGCTACCTCCTCCCGTACGTCGTGTCCGGCAGCATCATCGTATCGCTCGTGTTGAGCCTGCCCACGGTCGGCCCATTGCTGCTCAAGGCCCTCATCGCCCAGGACATGTTCCTGGCCGGAACCATCATTCTGCTGCTTGGCGTCATGACCGTCATCGGAACGTTCATCTCGGACCTGCTGTTGATGTGGGTCGATCCGAGAATCCGGTTTGGGAGGGATTGATGGCGGAACTTGCTGCGCCACCGATCGCGGGCGACGTTGCCGAAGACCGGATAGCCGTCGCCACGCAATGGCAGCTCATCTGGTGGCGCTTCAGGAAGCACAAGCTCGCCGTGGGCGGGACCATCGTTCTCATTGCATTCTACGTCGTTGCGCTGTTCGCCGACTTTTTCGCCTATGTGGATCCGACGGAATCGGAAGCCCAGCGATCGCTGATGGCGCCGCAGCCGATCCACTGGATCGACGACGGCCGCTTCAGTCCCTTTGTGTACGGTTTGAAAGGAACGCGCGATCCGCTCACGTTCAAGCGCGTCTACGTGCCCGACACGAGCAACAAGATTCCGGTTACGTTCTTCGGCCGTGGCGAGCCTTGGCTGTTGTTTGGCTTCATCCCGACCGATCGCCATCTGATCGCGGTGGAAGGTGCGAAACCAAGCGAGTCGCTGTTCCTGATGGGAACGGATACGCACGGACGCGACCTCTGGTCGCGGCTCATGTTCGCAACGCGCACCTCGATGACGATCGGCCTGGTGAGCGTGGCCCTGAGCCTGGTGCTCGGCGTCGTCCTGGGCGGCATATCCGGCTATTTCGGCGGTGCGATCGACACATTCATCCAACGCATCATCGAGATCCTGCGCTCGATTCCGACAATTCCCCTCTGGATGGGACTGGCCGCTGCTCTTCCCGCCGATTGGAGCGTGGTGCAGGTGTACTTCGCGATCACGATCATCATTTCCCTGATCGGCTGGACCGAACTCGCGCGGGTCGTCCGCGGACGATTCATCTCGCTCAAGCAGGAAGATTTCGTGATGGCGGCCGAGCTCCTCGGTTGCAGCAAGACGAGAATCATCTTCCGCCACATGGTGCCCTCGTTCATCAGTCACATCATCGCGGCGACGACGCTGGCGATTCCGGCGATCATCATCAGCGAGACATCGTTGAGTTTCCTTGGGCTAGGCTTGCGGCCACCTGCGATCAGCTGGGGCGTCCTGCTGCAGGACGCCCAGAACATTCAGGCCCTGGTGATCTCTCCCTGGCTTCTTCTTCCGTCCGTTGCCGTGATCGTCGCGGTGCTCGCGTTCAATTTCATGGGCGACGGGATACGGGATGCGGCCGACCCGTATCTGTGATCATGCAAAGCGATACAAAACCGCTCCTCTCGGTCAGGAATCTCCGGACCAGCTTTTTCCAGGACGAGGGGACGACCAAAGCCGTGGATGGCGCTTCGTTCGACGTCGCACCGGGAAAGACGCTGGGCATCGTCGGCGAGAGCGGTTGCGGAAAGAGCGTCACCGCGCAGTCGATCCTGCGGATCGTCGATCGTCCCGGTCGCATCGTCGACGGCGAGATTGTCCTGACCCGCGCCGACGGATCGCAAACCGATCTCACCAAGCTCGAGGCCAATGGGCGAGAGATGCGTTCGATTCGAGGTGGCGAGATCGGCCTGGTCTTTCAGGAGCCCATGACCTCGTTCAGTCCCGTGCATACCATTGGCGCGCAACTCGTCGAGGCAGTCCTCCTCCACAATGCGGTCAGCAAGAAGGAGGCGCGACGGCGAGGCATCGAAGCGCTGCGCAGCGTCGGCATCCCGAAGCCGGAGCGCCGTATCGACGAATATTCCTTCGAATTGAGCGGTGGCCTCCGTCAGCGGGCAATGATCGCCGTCGCTCTTTCGTGCGATCCGCGGCTGCTTATCGCCGACGAACCCACGACGGCGCTCGACGTCACCACCCAGGCGCAGATCCTGGATCTGCTGCGGAACCTTCAGCGCGAACGGGGAATGGCTATCATGCTCATCACGCACAACCTCGGCGTCGTGGCGGAAATGGCTGACGACGTCGTGGTCATGTATCTCGGCCGAGTGGTCGAGCGAGGCAACGTCGATGACATCTTTCACGACCCGAAGCACCCCTATACGAAGGCGCTGCTCCAATCGATTCCCAGCATCGACTCCGTGCCGAGATTGAAGCTTGCGACCATCAGCGGGTCGATTCCCCACCCGTTCAACCGGCCGACGGGATGCCCCTTCCACCCGCGTTGCGTTTCGTCTATTCCCGGTCGCTGCGACACCGCGGTTCCGCAGCTTCAGGCGGTCGGTGATGGACGAAAAGTAAGTTGCTTCCTCTACGAGGCGAGAGGCGGCGAGTGACAAGCGGCTACGCCGGTGCGGATAAGTCCGTGCTCCTCGATGTAAAGGGGCTAAAGAAATATTTCCCCATTCGAAGGGGTCTGCTCCAAAAGACCGTCGGCCAGGTGAAGGCGGTGGACGACGTGAGCTTTGTCGTGAATCGCGGCGAGACACTGTCGCTCGTCGGAGAGAGCGGCTGCGGGAAAACCACGACCGCCCGCTGCATCTTGCGAGCCGTTACCCCGACAGCCGGTCAGGTCCTCCTTTCCGACAATGGTGAAGTCGTGGACGTCGCGACCATTCCGAAGAGCAGGCTTCCGTCGCTTCGCCGGCAGATGCAGATGATCTTCCAGGACCCGTTCTCGTCCTTGAACCCGCGCATGACCCTGTTCGATATCGTGGGCGAGCCCCTGCTCGTCCACGGTGTCGGCAACACCCAAGAGAGAACCGACAGGGTCGTGGAGCTGCTTCGGCTCGTGGGCCTCCGGCCGGAATACATGCAGCGCTATCCGCATGCCTTTTCCGGCGGCCAGCGCCAGCGTATCGGCATCGCCCGCGCTCTCGCCTTGAATCCCCGCTTGGTCGTTGCGGACGAACCCGTCTCGGCCCTGGATGTGTCGGTCCAGGCGCAGATCCTGAATCTGCTCCTCGAGCTTCAGGAGAGACTCGGGCTTACCTATCTCTTCGTCGCTCACGACCTCAGCGTCGTCAAGCACATCAGCGAGCGCGTCGCGGTGATGTATGTCGGCAGGATCGTGGAGACCGCGCCCACCGAAGAATTGTTCGCCCGTCCGAAGCATCCGTATACCGAGGCGCTACTGTCGGCGGTCCCCAAGCCGGATCCGCGCCTGCGCTCCGATCGGATCGTCCTCCAGGGCGAAGTCGCCGACCCGGCCAATACGCCGTCGGGTTGTCATTTCCATCCCCGGTGCAAGTATGCGCAAGCCGTCTGCCGGGAGAAGTCACCCGTGCTGGAAGAGATCGCCCCCAATCACTTCGTCAGCTGTCATCGCGCGACGGAGCTGTCCCTCAGCGGCGTCGCCCGCGCAACCGCATAGCCGCACGATCGCAACGAGCGGAGTCGTGCCTCACGCCTCCGAGAGGATCGCTGCAAACTCCATCAGATCGAACGGCGGTGGCGGCTGGAACGGCGGCTGTTCCGGGACCCCACCGATGCGCAAAATACTGCGTCCCTCGCACTCCACGTATAACGCGCGGTCCGAGGGATCGGTCAGTGGGTCGAAGAATCCGGACTCCGGACGCCCCGGCAACGCGAAGGAGTTGAGCAGGGTGTACCACTGCACGCCGAAATCCGCCGTCCAGAACACGCCCGCCGTGCCGAAGGCGAACCGCGTCGCCCGCTCGCCGCGCATGAAGATCATGTCCTGGATCAGCGATTTGCCGATGGACAACGCGTTGTTTGCAGTTGCAACGTAGGTAAGCCAAAAATCAGGCGCAAAGCTTTCGCCACCATCGGCCGAGACCTTCATGCCGCCCGCGTCCAGGACGTAAATCGTGTCGGGATCGAAGGGATCGACGAACCATCGCAGTGCGGCGCCGACCACCGAGGCCGGCGGCTTTTTTGGCACGATCTGCATCCAATTCGTCCCCGTCGGATCGAGCTTGTAGACATTTCCAGCCGCGTCGCCGACGTAGAACGTTGGACTGGCATGACCTCCGGCAGCCTGCACGATGTCCACGCCGGGGGGCAACTTCGGACCGATCGGCGACGCCTTCGCAGGATCCGCCCAATCGCCAAGCGTCGCGATCGAGGAGATGGCCAGCGTGCGCAGCAATGCCGACCTGCTCCCATCGAGCGATTGATCGATGAACACGTAGTCGCCGTCGGCCGGCGGCAATTCCGTCGCCAGGGTGCGGATGAGCGGACGATACCCGCGCAGCACCAAGCCCGACGTAGCGTAAGGCACGAGTTTCGGCGGAACGGGCGGTGTGGAGTTGGGATTACCCGGTATCAAGCGGCGCGTCGACGGGATGTATTTCTTCTGCGCCACGACGCTGGGATCGGGATACTTCGTCGGATCGGTATTTGTGATCACGCTGACGTCGCCGTCCCGTCGCCGTGGCAGGAACTGCATCACCCGATCGATCTGCGCGACGTCCGCGAACCACGCGTCGCAGTCGCCGCAGCCTTCGGCGGGATCGCCCCACGTCACGCCGCCGTCGAGACTGAAGAACTCGTCGTTGTCACCGCATCCGAAGTACAGTGCCGGCGCTTCGCCGCCGAAGAGTCCGGCGATGTTCACCGGATCGAGCGTTTGCAGCCCGAGCTGCCGGTTCCAGTTCTCGCCGCCGTCCTCGCTCCAATGCACACCACCGTCGTTCGCCATCCAGATCGTTCCGCCGATGAACTGCTGCAGGACGGCGCTCTGATCGTACGGAGGATCGACGCCGGTCGCCGCCACGAGCCTGATATCGAAATCGGACGTGAACGCGATCCCGTGCGGATCGACATGGACGAATTGCTTGCCGCCCTGGACGTGCCCGGTCGCGATGTCGCGCCCGTCGAGTCGATGCCAGGAATTTGCCGCCGTCGGTACGCCCGACGCTAACGTGCACGTGGCTGTTGTCCGAGAAGAACACGAGGAACCCCGCGCTCGTCGCCTTCGTGACCACGAAGAGCGTTGCCGCTGGGTGTCGTGTCGGCCGCGATCGGCGGGCCGGGCAGCAGCGTCCACTGTGCCGCGCCGGTCGACTCGAACTGGCTGAAGTCACCGCGCCACAAGCTTGCCTCGCCGGCGAGACGCGCGCAGGTCGTGTTGCAAAGCGTGCCGTCCGGAACGCCCGGGGTGAAAAAGCTCGGCCCATTTGCGCCGCCCTCGGTGGCGAGGTAGACAACTGCCGGGTTGCCCGGCTCGAGCGCCAGCGTTTGGCCAGCGGTTCCTGTCGCGGGGGCGATCGCGCCGCCGAAGCCGCCCAATCCGTTGACTCCACCCAGGCACGCGTTCTGAAAGTCGTGGAGAACCTGGCGCGCATCCGTGATCGTAGTCACGCCCATGTCCGCCGTCCACGTCGTGCCACCGTCGAGCGAACACCAGATCGTGTTGACGCCCTCTGCGTAGACGCGCCGCTTGCCGCCCGCCTCGAGCGGCCCCACGGCAATGTGCGACGCGAAAACGCCCGCCGACGATTGCAGTGTCCAAGACGCACCGGCATCCTGGCTGATCGCGACGACGAAACCGAGCGCGGCGTAAGCGAGTTTCCCGTTGTCCGGTGCAAACGCGACGTTGCACACGCCGGTAGTCGCCAGCACCAGCGTCCAGCTCGCTCCGCCATCGGCCGTGCGATAGATGCCGTCCCTGCCGGCCCGAAACTGGCTGTCGATGGCGGAGACCAGCGCGACGTCCGGATCGGTCGGCGATGCGACCAGATCGAAGACGTGCGGCGCGAGCAGCGCGCCCGGAACGTCGGCTTCGACGACGCCCAAGCCCGGTTGCGGCCGTGTCAACTGAAACCAGTTGCGCCCGCCATCATCGGACCGCCACACGCCCGCGAAGCTGCCGGCGTACATCCGGCTGCCGTTCGCACTCAATGCCAGCGCCGTGATCCGTCCGCTCGGCTGGTGGTTTGGCTGCTTCGGCGCGGGCCCGTACGAGTCGCGAGTCGGGCCTACGTCCGTAATGGTGATCACGGCACGTCCACCTGTATGCCATCGACCAGTCCCGAATCGCTTTCCGCGAAAACATGCACTGTAAGCTTGCGGAATGACGCCTCCCGCGCCAGCGCCAGCCGCTGCGTCTGCGTGATCCTGCGCACCGGCAATTCATCGTCGCGGCTGTTCCACAGATAGAACAGCCACGAGATGCCGGTGGACGTTTCCTTGACCGTGATCGTGCCGATATCGAACGAGTTGAACGTGCCGGTGAGGAAGCTCCGCACCTTGATGTTCGTGATCTTGCCTATGACTTCGGCCATGAGTGCGCTCCTTCATCAACACGGCGGAACGTAGGATGCGTACGGATCGGTGAGCTGCCTCACCATTTCCTTCGCGGCCTCGAAATCGCCGCCGACCCGGAGCTTTCCCCCCATCAGCGCTTCGTACGGCGGAAGCTCACCTTTCGCGATGGCGAGCCACGTCTCGGGGCGCATGGCGACGACCACGTCTGCGCTCTTGGGCTCTGCGCGTCTTGCCTTGCCGCCGGCGATTTCCCAATGGTCGACGGTTTCCGTTTCGGCGCCGCTGACGAGTCGGAGATGCAGGCGCCCTTTGGCCTTCGCATTCTTGAGGGCGGTCGCGAGCCCGTGGAGACTCGCTTCGATGTCCCCTTTGTCTTTCTGACCGACCAGTGGGGCGAGCCGCGCGAATCGCGAGCGCGGCGGCGCTTCCCTTGGCCTCTTACCGCCTTGCCAAGTCATGGAGCACCTCCGATTGGACGCACACAGCGAGCGTCACCCGCGAAGACGAAATGAGCCGCTCTTCTGGCGTCTTGCGACTGTATCCCCGCGCGTACGGAACTGCAATCGCAGGACAACACTTCCCTGCAAGTCGTTACCCAAGGCGAGCCTCGGATGGCACGGCAATCGCTTGCGGACCGCACGACACACGGAAAGGGTCGGCCAACACGGGCCAGTGCGGAATGGCGATGCCGCTCGGCGGTAGTAAGTGCCGTCCAGCGTCCTAATTGGCTATCCGAAGAGGCTGCCGAGTGACGTGTCCCGATATTGCGAATGCGTGGTCCTGCGCCCAAACACCGATTCAATTTTTGTAGAAGAACTTGATGAAAAACCCGGGCAGCGACAGCGATGCGCGATGGACGGAAGTCGAACGGCTCCGCGCCGTGGGCCAGTACGACGAAGCCGTGGCTGTTGCGAAAACGCTGCTGGTCAGCAGTGTCAGAGAGCTCGGTCCAGAAAGTCCCGATGTCGCGCGCTCGCTCGACAATCTGGCGATGCTCTATTGCGACCAAGGTCAGTATGCGCTGGCGCAACCGCTCTACGAGCGCTCGTTGGAAATCAAGGAAACCGTCCTCGGCCCCCATGACTCCGCGGTGGCCAGCGCGCTCAACAATCTGGCGGTGCTCCATTGCGTCCAGGGACAGTATGGACAGGCGCAGCCGCTCCACGAGCGTGCACTGGCCATTCGCGAACAACAACTCGGTCCCCACCACCCGGACGTGGCGACTTCGCTCACCAACCTGGCAAATCTGTATCGCGTCCAGGGCCGATTTGAGCGGGCACAGCCGCTGCACCGGCGCGCATTGGCCATCCGGGAAAAGGTGCTCGGTCCCGACGATCCCGTTGTGGCAAGCTCGCTTAACCATCTAGCGGCGCTCTATTGCGCGCAAGGTCAGTACGGGCTGGCGCAACCACTCCATGCGCGCGCACTGGCGACGCAGGAGAAGGTGCTCGGTCCCGACCATCCCGATGTGGCCCAGTCGCTCGACAATCTCGCCGTGCTCCATCGCGGCCAAGGCCACTATGCGCTGGCGCAGCCGCTCTATGAGCGTTCGCTGGCAATCAAGGAGAAGGTTCTCGGTCCCGACAACGCGGTCGTGGCCAGCTCGCTCGACAATCTGGCGATGCTCTATTGCGACGAGGGCCAGTACGCGTTGGCGCAGCCGCTCTGTGAGCGTTCATTGACCATCAAGGAGAAGGTGCTGGGTCCGCACGATCCCGTCGTGGCTGGCGCGCTCAACACTCTGGCGGTGCTCCATTGCGTTCAAGGCCAGTATGGAAAGGCGCAGCCGCTCCACGAGCGCGCACTGGCGATCCGCGAGCAGATGCTCGGTCGAGACCATCCCGACGTCGCGACTTCGCTCACGAACCTGGGAAATCTGTATCGCGTCCAGGGTCAATACGCGCGTGCACAACCGCTCCACACGCGCGCACTGGCCATCCGGGAACAGGCGCTCGGACCCGACGATCCGGTCGTGGCAAGCTCGCTCAACAATCTGGCGGTCCTCTATTGTGCCCAGGGTCAGTATGCGCTGGCGCAACCACTCCACACGCGCGCGTTGGCGATACGAGAGAAAGTGCTCGGCCCCGACCATCCCGATGTAGCCACCTCGCTGGACAATCTCGCAGTCCTCTATCGCAGCCAGGGTCGGCATGCGCTGGCGCAACCGCTCCACAAGCGAGCACTGGCAATCTACGAACGAGCCCTCGGTCCGGACCATCCGGACGTAGCAATCTCGCTCAACAACCTCGCTTCGCTGCACGCTGACCAGGGCCACTACGCGACGGCAGAACCGCTTCTGGCACGGTCGTCGACAATTTTGGAGAAGGCGCTCGGGCCCAACCATCCCGATGTGGCGACCTCGCTCGCCAATCTGGCCGAGCTGCGTGAAAAGGCGGGCGACACGGCGCGGGTGTAAGGAGCGTCGCGGCAATAGCAGTCGTGGTCGCCGGTCGCTCTGGCCACGGAGTGCAGAGCTGAAGTAGCGATTCTGCGGACGTATCTGCGTCGGTACAGCTAGCAATCACCGCGCGTCGCCTCTCGGTGGCGCCTTGCCCCGGGCCTGGTCGTCGGTTACCTTTGTGATGGCCCGCACTTTAGTACACTTCATCGTGCAAGTTTCTCGGGAGGTTGTCATGACACTCGTCGTGCGCGCGTTTCCGCTTCGCGGCTCCATGTCCGACCTGGCAGCGTTCGCGTCCCAGCTAAAAGGTGCTCGCGCCAAGGAAGCATCGCAGTTTTATCGGCACTATGGTGTCGAGTACGAGTCCTGGCATCTTCAAGAAACGGCCAACGGTCCGTGGGTCATCGCAGTGACTACCGTAGAAAACCCCGACGAAGCCGCACCACGCTACGCGGACGCGACGGAGGGCTTTCATGTCTGGTTCAAGAGCCAGATCCTGGCACTTACCGGCGTCGATCCCCATGACAAGCCACTCGGCCCACCGACCGAGGAAATCTTTTCCTGGTCGGCCCACCCCGCCGCGCAACCGCAATCTTCGAAGCGTGCGCGCTAGCTGCGCGACACGGTCAGCGGCCACCATTGCAACGCGAGGCGGGCAAGTCGACAATGCCATCGCGATAACCGCAGAGAGGTAAGCGACGTGGATATGCAGCATCGCGGACGCCCGGCCCACGTCGTGTTTCTGGACCGGGGCACGCTGCCCGAGGAGATCGGACTCCGGAAGCTCGCCTTCCCCCATGAGCTCGTGGAATTTGCCTCGACCAGCGCCGACGAAGTCACCGCGCGAATAGCGCAGGCCGAAGTAGTGATCACGAACAAGACCCCGGTGCGTGCCGCCGCCATCAACAGTGCACCGAACCTGCGCATGATCGCGATCGCGGCCACAGGGTCGGATGTGGTCGATATCGGGGCGTGTGCAGGGAAGGGGATCGTCGTTTCAAACATTCGCAACTACGCAATCAACACCGTCCCAGAGCACACATTTGCACTCATCTTCGCGCTTCGGCGCAGCATAGTCGCTTACCGACAGTCGGTCAGGGACGGCGCATGGCAGCGATCCGGGCAGTTCTGCTACTTCGATTATCCGATTCACGATCTCGCCGGCTCGACGCTCGGCGTCATCGGCGACGGGGTCCTTGGCCAAGCCGTCGCCAATCTCGGGAGGGCATTCGGCATGCGTGTGCTCTTCTCAAGCTACAAAGGCGTTTCCGGCATGGGACCGCTGTATACGCCGTTCGACGACGTCCTGCGCCAAAGCGATGTGATCACGTTGCACCTGCCACTGATGCCATCGACACGCGACCTGATCGCAGCGGCCGAGTTCGCGCAAATGGAACGCCGGCCATTGGTGATCAACACGGCGCGCGGAGGCCTGGTCGACGAAAAAGCTCTTTGCGAAGCGCTGGAATCCGGCCAGATCTCCGGGGCTGGATTCGATGTCGCGACCGTGGAACCGCCGCCAGCCGATCATCCATTCATGCGTCTGCTCGCACTGCCGAATTTCATCCTCACGCCGCACGTCGCCTGGTCGAGTCGTGAAGCGATCCAGGGCCTCGCCGATCAGTTGATCGAGAACATCGATCTCTTCTGGCACGGAACGCCACGCAATGTCGTCATCCCATGATTCAGACATACCAGCCGCAACGATTGTAATATCACTCGTGTACAAGAACTCGAGGGCATAGTCATGGCGATTACCGGACTAGTCTTGCAAGGCGGTGGAGCCCTTGGGGCATTCGAGTTTGGCGCACTCGAATGCCTCTTGGACCACGGAGTCAGACCCGATGTCGTGTCTGGCGTCTCGATCGGCGCGATCAACGCCGCCGTGCTGTGCGGCTGCCGCCACGGCGACCCGAAACGCGCGCTGCGCGAACTCTGGGCGGACCTCACGACGGTTAGTCTTCCGTCGCAGTGGCCCGCGATCAACGAGAACATGTCGGTGCTCGGTAACCCCGGGATGTATCGGCTGCGCACCGACTATTACAACATTATGGGCTGGACGAGTTTCTATGACACCACGCCATTGAACGAGACACTTGCAAAAAGCGTCGATTTTGCGAAGCTCGGCCCGGCGAATTTCCGCCAACCGCCGAAGAAGCAGGCGCCCAGGCTCATCCTGACGGCGACCAATCTGCTCACGGGTCGGCTGGAACGGTTCGACAGCAAGGATATGCAGATCGAGCCGGCGCACGTCCGCGCAAGCGGAAGCCTGCCCCCGAGTTTCCCGGCGACTTCCGCGCCGTCGCAGGACACGGGGGAGGAGGCGATTTACTGGGACGGTGGCCTGTTCGACAACACGCCACTGTCCAAGGTCATTGACGCTCTGCAAGAAAGCGACGATCGCGACAAGACCATGTATGTTGTCACGCTGTTCCCGAGTGCCGCGCCGCTACCGGACAGTATTCCCGCCGTTGTTGCGCGCATGGCGTCGATTGCATTCAGCAACAAGTCCGAGAAAGACCTGCGGCGCGCGCGCCAAACCACAGACCTGATTCTGTTCAAAGAGGAACTCGATCGGCTCCTGAAGCGGCACAAGGAGCTACGGCCGCTGATGGATCACCCTGGCTACAAGACGTTGAAGCAATTTGCCGAGCCCATCAACATCGTCGAGATTTCCAACCTGGACGCACACGGTGCATCGGATTTCTCCGCCTTGGGAATCAGCGGGCGGCGGAAAGCGGGATATGAGGCGGCCGCCTCGAAGCTTGCCGAGCTGCCGCTAGTCGCCTAAGAAGACCAAGGCCCGGTTGCGCCAGCCTCGATCCGCTTCGGCAACAACGTCGCGGCGTGCCAGCCGAACATGACCGCAGATCTGCGCCAGATCGTCGAAGGCGTGTTCCTCGTCTTCGCAGCGCTCTTCCCAATCGTAAATCCCCTCGGCGGTGCGCCGATATTTCTGGCGATGACTGCCGACTACGCGCCAGCGGAGCGCGCTTCGCTGGCGTGGCGTGTCACTGTCAACGCCTTCATCCTGTTACTAGGTTGAATTGACCATGCAAGAGAACAACCAGTTGGTCGAGTGGACGCGCGACATAAGACCTCGCAAGCGTTGGCGTTGCGTTCGCGCATCGTGCTCGCGTGCGCGCAAGGGGCGGACAACAGCGAGGTGGCAAGCGTTGTCGTGTCACCGACAGACTGTTGGCAAATGGCGCCGCCGCTTTTTGAACAGCGGCTCGATGGACTGCTCGATGAGCCGCGGCCGGGGCGCCGCGCAAGCTCGATGACGCGCGAATCGAGCAGTTGATCGCGACCACGCTCAATGAGCGGCCGCGCCAAGCGAGTCATTGGAGTACGCGGCTGCTGGCCACCAAGCTGGGGTATCGCAGAGCACGTCAGCCGCGCTTGGCGCGCCTTCGGCTGCAGCCGCATCGGGTTGAGACCTTCAAGCTCTCGACCGATCCGCTGTTCATCGACAAGGTGCGCGACATCGTTGGGCTGTATCTGAATCCTCCACCAAAGCGATGTGCTGTGCGTGGACGAGAAGAGCCAGATTCAAGCCTTGGATCGACCCAGCCGCTGTTGCCGCTGGCGCCGGGAGTTGCGTGGCGTGTCACTGTCAACGCCTTTATCTTGTTGTAGCGTCCGTTGCTACCGGAACCTATGTGCTGGAGTTCCTGGGGCTGTCGGTGCCTGTGGTCCAGGTTGGCGGGGGTCTGGTGGTCAGCGCTCTGGGATGGCGCCTACTGCAGGACCCGACGGCGACCGACCGTCCCTCAACCACAGATTCGCCGATTGATCGCAATCTCGCTTTCTACCCGTTGACAATGCCGCTTACGGTCGGTCCCGGATCGATCTCGGTAGCGATTACCATCGGCGCCAATCATCCCGACAGCGTACGGTCGCTGCTTATCAACGGTCCCGCGGTCCTGATTGGCGTCACGCTCGTGGCCGCCTCGGTATTTGTCGCATACCGCTACGCGGACCGGTTGAGCCGCATCATCGGCGAAGCGGGAATGAACGTCCTGTTGAGACTGACCGCGTTCATCCTGGTCTGCATCGGCGTGCAGATCGTGTGGAACGGAGTGAGCGCGCTCTTGCGAACCCTGCCGGGATGAAGAAATCGCCCGTTCACCGCCGCACCCGACCGAGCGCTCGCCGACTAGCGACGGAAAAACCAAATGACCAGCGACAGGACGGCGGAGATGATCACGCAGGTCACGATCGGAAAGTAGAAAGAGCCGTTCTCTGTTTCGATGCGAATATCACCCGGCAGGTGTCCGAGACCGAGCCTCGAGAGCCAGGGCCATAGCAATCCGACCAAAAAGAGAACGGCACCGACGGCGATCAGTATCCGTTGCATAGCAGCGAATCGTCGAGTGGGCTTTACTTGCCCGGGGCGACGAGCCCGAAGGCGGCTCCTTGCGGGTCGACGGCGTTCAGTACCATCTCGCCGCCGGGAACCTCCATCGGCCCGTGAGTGACCGTACCGCCTCGCTTGGCGATTTTGGTTTTCGCAGATTCGATGTCGGGCACACGGAAATAGAAACCCCATCCCGGCGGGCCGCCGCCCGGAGGATTGGTCATCATCGCGCCGATGCCGGCGTCGCCATGCTGGAGAAAAGTGTAGTCGCCCATCTCCCCCATCGGCATCGATCCCGATTTCGAAACGCCGAAGATCGAGCCGTAGAAGCCGAGCGCCGCCGTCTGATCGGGCGTTCTCAGCTCGTTCCAGCTGACATGGCCCATCGTCATCCGCCCGAAGGCGGTGCTGGTGCCGTCGCTCGCGCCGCGCATCACGTAGAACGGGATGCCCTGCGGGTCGGTGACCATCGCGATGCGACCGACGTCGGGTATGTCCCATGCGGGCATCAGGACTTTGCCGCCGGCGGCGACGATCTTGGCGACGGTGGCATCGACGTCGTCGACGCCGAAGTACGCGAGCCAGGTGGGCCGGGCGCCGTGCTTGACCATCTCATCGGTCAGCCGCAGGACGCCGCCGATATGGCCATCGGATGCCGAGATCATGCGGTAGTCCATGTCGCCGGCGAGCCTTGGGACCGATGTTCCAGCCCACCACGTCGTCGTAGAATTTCTTGGACGCGTCGGGGTCCTTGGACATCAATTCGTACCAGATGAAACTACCATGTGGATTGGACATTTGCATCTCCTTGGTTCATCGAGCGTAGTTTCGCATAGCTAGCCTTCTCTCTGTATCGCGTTACTTCGTCGTCGCCATTTGCGCGCGCAGGCGCTCTTCTTGCTGCCGCAGTTCGGGCGTGAACTCGGCGCCGAAGTCCTCCGCCTCGAACACCTGGCGAATCTCGATCTCCGAGTCACCCGGGAAGGGGTTGGGGCAGCGCTTGACCCAATCAATCGCCTCCTCCTTCGACTTCACCCGCCACAACCAGAAGCCGGCGATCAGTTCCTTCGTCTCGGAGAACGGACCGTCGATCACGGTCCGCTTCGTTCCCGAGAACCTGACACGCGCGCCCTTCGAACTCGGCTGGAGCCCTTCGCCCGCCAGCATGATGCCCGCCTTCACCAGTTCTTCGTTGTACTTCCCCATATCGGCAAGGAGTTTTTCATCCGGAAGGACGCCCGCTTCGGAGTCCTTGGTGGCTTTGACGATAACCATGAATCGCATGTTGATGTCTCCATAAGGTTTCAGGGTGGAACGGGTCAACCGCCGATCTCGACCGGTTGAACCCGGACTCTACTTACTAGTCGTTCGAGGGCGAGCAGGTTCGACAAGTTCGCAGGTTTTTTTTAGCGTAACGACTAAATGCCGGCAATGCGAGCCTGGTATTTCGAGCGAATCATGGATTGGGCCAGATGCGCCCAAAACTCCTTGACGCGTTCCGCACTAGCAGCCCGCAGTTCCCCTCCGCCACCCGCCGCGGGAGGATGGCCTCGCTCCCGGCGGGTGTGTCCGCGCCGGAGCGGATTGGTGAAGTCCCCCTGTGCGTCGAGGTCGTTGGGAGGATCACGAAGCGCGGCCGAGGCTCCTGGAGCAGTACCAGGACAACCACTCTAGATGTGGGCCACCGCCTTCAGCGCTCCACTCTTGAATCCGCGCGCGGCGATGTCGTGGGTCCCGGCGCCCGGTTGCGGGATCTGCACGACCGTTGTGCCGTTGGCCACGTCGACGGTGGCCCGGGGCCTGAAGGTGCCGCCGAACCAGCGCTCGTATTCCTCGTAACTCGTCACGAGACGAGGCTTGACCGGCCCGCGTTCCGTTTCGCCGAGGAAGGCGGCAGTGCTCGTGGGCACGCCCTCGATCGGCCGTGGATTGCACCCGCTCTCTTCGACGTAAACACCCGGGTGCAGATAGTCGGGCATGTCAATGTTCCGGGATCACTGACTCATCGCAGCGATCGCGGCGCGCCTGAGCGGTCCATCGGCATGGCGCATTCAGTATTACAGCAGGCGTGCGAGGAATTCGCGCGTGCGCGCTTCGCGCGGCGCCTGCAGCACTTGCGAAGGCGGCCCCCGCTCCGCGACCACCCCCTGGTCCATGAAGACGACCTCGTCCGCCACCTCGCGCGCAAAGCCGATCTCGTGCGTGACCACCACCATGGTCATGCCGTCGCGCGCCAGCGAGCGCATGACATCGAGCACTTCGCCAACGAGCTCCGGATCGAGCGCCGAGGTAGCCTCGTCGAACAGCATCACGCCTGGCTCCATCGCGAGTGCCCGCGCGATCGCCACGCGTTGCTGCTCACCGCCCGACAGGCGATTCGGATAACGATCTTTCTTGCTGGCGAGTCCGACGCGCTCGAGCAACGCGAGTGCCTTGCGCTCCGCTTCCGCCGTTTTAATGCGTCGCGCCAGTTTCGGTGCGAGCGTCACGTTATCGAGTACGGTCATGTTCTGGAAAAGATTGAAGCGCTGGAACACCATGCCGATCGACGCGCGCGACGCGCACAGCTCGTGCTCGCGAACCTCGTGCAGACGATCGCCGACGAGACGATAGCCGACGAACTGGCCGCCGACGAGGATGTACCCGGCATCGGGACGCTCCAGGTGATTGATGCAGCGAAGCAGCGTCGACTTGCCCGAGCCGGAAGGACCGATCACGCACACGACCTTGCCCGTCGCAACGTCCAGATTGATCCCTTTGAGGACCTCGACACTCTCGAAGCGCTTGTGAAGATTGCGAACCTCGATCATCGCTTCCATCGCGTCAATCCGGCCCGGCGACCGGTCGCCCACCAGGCGCGCAGGCGTGACCACATGCTCGCACCCGTCGTGATTTCCTGGACGCTTCGCCCCAATCGCCGCTCGATGACGCGCTGTGCCAGCGTGAGCAGGCTCGTCAGCGTGATGTACCAAAGAGACGCGACGATCAGGAGCGGAATGGTTTCGAAGGTCCGGGTATAGATAAGTCCCGCGGCGGCGAGGAGCTCGGTGACCGATATCACGCTCGCCAGCGACGAGAGCTTCAGCATGCCGATGATCTGGTTGCCGGTCGGCGGCACGATCACGCGCAGCGCCTGCGGCAGGATGATACGGCGCATCGTCTGCGCTCGGGTAAGGCCCAGCGCCACGCCGGCTTCGCGCTGGCCGGGATCCACGCTCATGATTCCCGCGCGCACGATCTCGGCCATGTAGGCGCCCTCGCATAAGCCAAGTCCCAGGTTGGCGGCAACGACCGGCGTGATAATCGTGTTCGCGTTGAGCGAGACGAAATCAGGACCGAAGAACGGGATCCCGAGCGTGATCTTCGGAAACAATGCCGCCAGGTTGTACCAGAAGATCAACTGCACCAGCGCGGGCGTTCCCCGGAACGCCACGATGTAGAACGTGGCCGCCCGGGCGAGCAGCGTGTTGTCGGACAGTCGCATCAGCGCGGCGATCACGCCGAGGGTGACGCCGATCGCCATCGCCGACACGGTCAACTCGATCGTGAGCTTTACCCCGTCGAGGATTTCCTTGCTGAAGAGATACTTTCCGACGACCTTCCACTGGAAGTTCGGATTGTTGAAGACGATGTAGACGAACCATACCAGCAGCAGCGCCACGACGACGGCTGCCACCCGGCGACCGGGCCGCGCCAGCGGGACCGGCGGCAGGTCCACACGCGGCGCGCCCTTGTCAGAAATGGGGGTCGCCGTCGAATTCAACGTCGAAGCTTTACTGGAACACGGCAGGCGACGCGCGCTCGGGACTCAACGCCCACTTTTCCCAGATCTTGTCGTAGGTGCCGTCCTTGACGAGCGCGTTCAGTGCCGCTTCGATCGCCTGGCCGAGCTTCACGTTCTGCTTGTTGAACGCGATACCGCATTCCACCGTCGCGCCGGGGACGGGACCGCCGGGGGCGGCGTCCAATTTCCCGTTCGAATGCTTGGCAGCGACGATGGCCGTCGCGAATCCGACGCCCGCCGCTTCGGCGCGCCCCGACTCCACGGCCAAGACTTGCGGCCCCTTGCCTTCGAACACGAGCAGCTCGATCTTGGCCTTGCCGGCGGCCACGCACTCGTCCGACTTCTTCTGCCACACGAGGAGCGGCTGCGTGCCCTTCTCGACCGCGATGGTGTGGCCACACGCGTCGTCGTTGCGAACGTTGGTGGGGTTGCCTGTACGCACCACGAGGCCGTTGCTGAAATGCCCGTAGCGGACGAAGGAGACGAGCTGCAGCCGCGCGGGCAGGATGCCCATGGCCGACATCGCCGCATCGACGCGTCCGCCGGACACGCTCGGGACCATCGACGCGAAGCCAATGCGCTGGATGTCGACCTTGAGACCGAGCTTGTCGCCGATGGCGCGGATCATGTCGACGTCGAGCCCCGTCTGCTCGTTCTTCTCGTCGAGATAGTTGAAGGGCTCGAAATCGAGCGGCATCGCCACGACGAGCGTTCCCTTCTGCTTGAGGTCGTCCGGAAGCAATGCGCGCGCGGCCTCGTCTACCGCGGCGTAGCTCACGGCGCTCGCGCACAGCGCCAGCGCCGCCAGCAGCGAGGTCGCGGCGCGAAGGCCACGGCCGAAACGGCGGCGGGATGGAATCTCGACGGTTGCAGTCATTGCGTTCTCCGTGTCGGTGGTTAACCTGTAATACAGCAAGACTTTAAAGCAGCCACTGTGCTAACGCAATGATGGTTAATTTGGACTTGTGCGTACGTGGCCGACTGTACTCGAGGCCGATGCAAACCTGTAAGACAGCAGGCCAGCAACAGACGGTACGGTCGCTAGTCGAGAACGAAAAGCGCGGGGTCGACCATCGTGCGGTTCAGCGTCACGCCCCAATGCAGATGCGGACCGGTGGCGCGACCGGTCGCGCCCACCTTGCCGATCACGGCGCCGGTGTCCACGGTGTCGCCGGGCTTCACGTCGATGGCGCTCAGATGGCCGTACATCGTGACCAGACCTTGCCCGTGGTCGAGGATCACGGTGTTGCCGTTGAAGAAATAGTTGCCCGTCAGGACGACCGTTCCGCGCGCGGGCGCGACGACAGGCGTGCCCGAAGGTGCCGCGATGTCCATGCCCGTGTGCGGACTGCGCGGCTGGCCGTTGAACACGCGGCGCATGCCGTACGAGCTCGAGCGCGTGCCCGGCACGGGTTGCCGAAAGCGAAGCGTCGTCGGTGGCGCTTCGCTGAAGGTGGCCAGCGCAGCCTGCAGCGTCGGCCGCTCGCGATTCACGCGCGCGAGATCGTCGGGGGCGAGCTCCACCATGCCCGGCGCCACGTGCAATCGCTGCACGACGTACTGCTTTGGCTTGATGGCGAGCTCGACGCTCGTCAGTTTCGCATCGCGCTTCTCCACCGCGACCTTGAGCTTGCCGGGCTTGGTGTCGAGCGGAACACCGACCACCGCAAGCCAATGATCGTCCTCGCGCAGCACCATGACCCGCGCGCCGCCGAGCGTGACGTTCGGTGCATCGCCCGCCGGCGCGTCGATGCGGACCAAGGCGACGCCGCCCGGCACAAGGCTCTGCTGCGGCAGCGTCGAGAGTCCTTTGGCGGAAGCGATCGCGGTGAAGAGCCCGGCGACGCAGATTACGGCGCGGGAAGTCAAAGAAACGCCCCCAGCAACGCGCCCACTTGCTCCGGGGCCTCGATGAGCACGCTGTGGCGCAGTCGCGGAAGCACGTGCACTTGCGAGTCGCGGATTCGCTCGCCCATGAGATGCGCCATCCGCGGCGTCGCCGCGGTGTCGTGCTCGCCGGTGATGATCAGCGTCGGTACCTGAATCTCATCGAGGCGATCCGCGAAGTCGCCGGTGCAGAACACCGCTGAACGCATGAAGGTACGACGCCGGATCGCACGCCACCACCTGCGCGACGCGACGGTCGACGATATCCGGATGCGCTTTGCGGAATTCGTCGGTGAACCATCGCTCGCGGTTTGCTTCGGCAATCGCGGCGCTACCGTGCTGCTTCAGGAATTCGACGCGTTCGAGGGCCCTCGCCTTTTCCTCCGGCGTGCGGCCGCAGACCGTGCCAATGACGGCGAGCTTTTCCACGCGTTCCGGGAAATCGAGCGCCAGCGCCAGCGCGACCGCGCCGCCGAGCGAGAAGCCGACGACGCGGCACCGCGCAACCCCAGCCTCGTCCAGCACCTGAACCGCATCGCGCGCGAGATCGTGAGCGTCCACCGGCCCGGTGATCAGATCAGATTTGCCATGTCCGCGCACATCCATCGCGATCACGTCGAACCGCGTGTGCAGTTGCTCGGCAACGGCAGCCCAGTGGCTCGAATCGCCGCCGACGCCGTGAACGAGCAGCACCGGGGGCCCGCTGCCTTGCCGTTGATATGCAATCTTCATCGGATTCGTTGTATAAAAGCGCGATGGACGCTTCGTGCATCGACGTACATCACCATCTTTTTCCTCCGCCATTCGTCGCGCAACTGATCGAGCACGAGCACTATCTCGCTCGCGGCGTCGCGCGCCACTGGACGCCGCAGGTGTCTCTCGAGGACATGGACGCCGCGGGCATCGCGACCGCGTTCACGTCCATCACGGCGCCGGGCCTCGCGTTCATTCCGCGCGAGCGCCTTCTCACCGTCAACCGCGAATGCAACGACTTCGGCGCGCGCATGTCGGCGGATCATCGCGAGCGCTTCGGGCTTTTCGCGAGCCTGCCGCTGCCGAACGTCGACGACAGCCTGCGCGAGATCGAGTATGCGCTCGACGCGCTGAAGGCGGACGGTATCGGCCTGCTCACGAGCTATGGTGATCGCTGGCTCGGCGACCCCGCGTTCGCCCCGATCATGGACGAATTGAACCGTCGCCGTGCGGTCGTATATGTGCATCCCACCGTCGCCGATTGCTGCCGCAACCTGCTGCCGGGCATCGCCGACTGGGTGCTCGAATTTCCGGTCGACACGACCCGCGCGATCGCCAGCCTGCTCTTCGGCGGTACGCTCACGCGCTGTCCCGACATTCGCTTCATCTTCGCGCACGTGGGCGGCATCCTGCCGCTCGTCGTCGAGCATCTCGTGCGTGCCGCGAACGTCGACCCGAAGCTCGCGGCGATGGCGCCGCATGGCGTGCGCGCACACCTGCGCACGCTGCACTACGACACCGCGCTGCGCATGCATCCGGTCGGCATGAGCTCCGCACTGCAATTCGTCGATGCTTCGCAGCTCCTGCTCGGCACCGATGCGCCGCTGCGCAAGAGCACGGATCAGCTCGCTGAACTGCACGCGCAAGGCTTGCCTGATGACGTCGTGCGCAAGATCGAATCCGGGAACGCGCGGCGTCTGCTCGACCGCTATCGCTCGCTCACTCGGTGACTTTGATGTTGCGCTTGCGCGCGATCTCGACCCACTTGTCGATCTCGGTGCGCACCTGTTTCGCCAGGACGTCCGGGGTTCCGCCGCCGGGATCGAGAGAGAGCTGACTGAACCCGTCCTTCGCGGCCTGCGTCTTGATGGCCGCGTTGGCCTTCGCGTTCAGGAGATCGACGATCGCCTTGGGCGTGCCGCTCGGCGCGAACAGCCCGAACCAGGTGATCACATCGAATCCCGGCACACCCGGATTCCGCGACGGTCGGCACATCGGGGAACACCGACCAGCGCTGCTTGCTGGTGACCGCGAGAAGCCTCACCTTGCCGCCCTTCACCTGTCCGAGCGCTGCCGGTCCGTCGAACGTGTACTGCACGCGGCCCGCGATCAAGTCCGTCATGGCCGGCGCGCTGCCGCGATAAGGCACATGCGTGACGTCGATGCCCGCGAGCGAGGCGAAGAGCTCGCCGGCAAGATGATTGATGCTGCCATTGCCGTAGGACGCGTAGTTGATCTGGCCCGGCTTCGCCTTGGCGATCGCGACGAGGTCCTTCACGGACTTCGCCTCGAACGAGGGCGCGGCGAGAAGCATGAACGGCGACGTGCCGATCAGCATGACCGGCGCGAAGTCGCGGACCGGGTCGTAGTCGAGATTGGAGTACACCGCGACGTTCGAGCCGTGCGTGCTCGGCGTGCCGACGAGCAGCGTGTAGCCGTCGGGCGCCGCGTGCGCCGCCCGCGCAGTGCCGATCGTGCCGCCGGCGCCGGAGACGTTCTCCACGATCACGCTCTGACCCAGCTGTTCGCCCAAGCTCACTGGCGAGGATGCGCGCTGCCACGTCGGCGCCGCCGCCGGCGCGGAAACGCGACGAGCAGCTTGATCGGCTGCGTCGGGTACTGCTGCGCCCATGCTGGCAGAACTGCGAACGCGAGCGCAGAGCAAGCGAGGAAACGACGCATGCGAATGGTCGCTGTGGCACTCAGAACGCGAGGATGCGCCGCGGATTGTCGACGAGAATCGTCTCGAGCTCGCGTGCGCCGAAACCTTTCTTCTCGAGTCGCGGCGCGAAGCTTTCGAAGAGATGTCCCAAGCCCGACCTTCTCATTCAGCAACTGCGGGTTGTCGGCGGTCGCCGGTCCGCGCGGGTTGAAGAACCAGCGGTCGTAGGTGATGGTCATCTGGGACAGATAGCCGCGGTCGGCCACCTCGCACATCATGCGCGCCATCGTTTCGTCGAGCTCCTCGGTGCTGTCGTGCCGCCACGGAATGCCCAGGTGATCGACCTGCACGCTGGCTCCGCGCTTGCAGACGTCGATGATCTGCTCGACGCTCTTCGGCTCGACGAACGCGTGACCCACGATCACCTTGGACGGGGTCACCGCCCTCCTCTTCGATCACGTCGAGTTGCTCGATGCCCGGATTCGTCACGGTGTAGTCCATGGGATCGGTGTGCGTGTTGATGCACACGCCCAAACGCTTCTGCGCCCGCCCCGCCGCGCGGATCAATCGATCCTCGTACACGCCGATGCGTCGGCCGTTCGGTCCGATCGGGCTCGGCATCGGATTCACGCTTTCCTGACCAGTCGCGATCTTGATCGCGCCCGCCTTGATGTCCGTCTGGAAGCCGCCGAACACCATGCCTTCCGTGATGTCGCGCACGTAGAACTCGGTGAGCTCGTCCACGGTCTGGCGGCGGAACCAGTACGGCACGCCCATGCGCTCGGGAAAGAATCCCGTCACGCCGATCACGTTGCAGCCCGTCTTTTGCGCCACGCGCTTCATGAGCTCCGGGTTGCGGCCCACTTCGCACGGCGTCATGTCGACGAGCGTGGCGTAGCCCCACTCTTCCATGCCGGTCTTGAGCTCGCGCGAGATGCGCTCGACCGCGTCGTCGAGTCGAAAGCTCGACAGGTGGTCGTACTCGCCACCCGGGTACGTGTACAGGAGGTGCTCATGCGTGAGCGTGCGGCCGATCTTCTCGGCAGGCACGTCGCCAGTCACGGTGCGGATCTTCATTTCGCTTTCGCTTCCTTCGATTCGGGTTCGGCGAAGCTCCGCTCGGCGGCGGCGAGATGCGCGTCCATCGCCGCCGCGGCGGAGTCTGGATCGCGGTCGACGATCGCCTCGTAGATCGCGCGATGCTCCTCGGAGGCCGCGCGGCGGCGGTACGGCGCACGCGCCGCGGCCAGCGAATGCTCCTCGAGCACGCTCCGCAGGTCTTCGACGAGCTTGACGATCAGCGGGTTGCCCGACGAATGGGCGATGGCGATGTGAAAGCTCGCATCGAGTTGATTGCGGCGCGCGGGATTGTCGGCGTCGTCCATGCGCGCGAGGATCGCGGCCAGCTCGCCGACGTCGCGGTCGGTGCGGCGCTCCGCGGACAAGCGCGCCGCGGGAATCTCGATGCAGCGACGCACTTCGCGCACGTGCGCCGGCGAATAGCGGCCGAGCAGCAGCGGCACGCGGACGCGATCCGAGAGGACGAAGGTGCCGATACCGGGCTGCGAGGTCGTCAGCCCCAACGCCTGCAGGCTCATGAGCGCTTCGCGGATGACGGGCCGGCTGACGCCAAACGCCTTGCAGAGCTCGCTCTCCGAAGGCAGCCGCTCGTTGGGCTTGTACTCGCCCGAGGCGATCTGCGCCTGCAGCCGTTCCTGCACGTCGGCGACGGCGCCACGACGCGGAACCACGCGCAGCCTCATGTAAGACAGCCTCCGCTCAGGGCACCTTCGATTTTCACGGGACCTGGTTCTCGCCGGGCAATTCTCGCTGTACGATAGCGGCACGGCGACGCGATCGCAACCTGTCAGACAGCTTACCGCAAACGGAGTGCCATGGGCAAGATCGGGGTGTTCATCTACAACGGTTTCCAGGAGATGGAATTCTGGTACCCGGTGCTGCGGCTGCGCGAGGTCGGCGCAGACGTCGTCGTGATCGGCGTCGAAGGCAGCGAAGCGGCGTCGAGCGTGCTCGGCTATCCGGTCGTGCCGAATGTGGCGATGGCACAGGCCTCGCCCGGCGATTACGCCGCGCTGATCGTTCCCGGCGGCAACGTCACCACGCTCGCCAACAACACGGCGTTCAGCAACTTCCTGCGCGAGGCCGCCAGCAAGCGCGTTCGCATCGCCGCCGCGTCGCAAGCGGTGGCGCTCGCCCCCGATGCGCTGGTGGCGCGCACCACCGACGACGTTCCCCTGTGGACGCGCAAACTTCTCGAGGAGCTTACGCAATGAACCTGCCCGACGCGCAAATCGCGGTCCTTGCCGAGAACATGTACCAGGAGCTCGAGCTCTGGTATCCGCTCATGCGCCTGCGCGAGGAAGGATGCAACGTGGTCGTGGTCGGCCCGACCGAACAGACGTATGCAAGCAAGCTCGGGTATCCCGTGAAGCCCGACCTCGCGATCGCCGACGCCGATCCCGCGGCATTCGACGCCGTCGTCATTCCGGGCGGCTTCGCGCCGGAGAACATGCGCCGCCACCGTGCGATGATCGACTTCGTGCGCAAGGTGCACGACCAAGGCTCGCTCGTCGCCGCGGTGTGCCATGCCGGGCTGGTGCTCGCCTCCGCGGGCATCGCGCGAGATCGCGACCTGACGTGCGTGGCGCTCGTCAAGGACGACGTGATCCACGCGGGTGGCAGGTATCACGACCAGGCCGTCGTGCGCGACCGCAACCTCATCAGTTCGCGCTTGCCGAGCGACCTGCATCTGTTCTGCAAGGAGATCATCGCGTACCTGCGGGAAGCGCCGCGCACCGCGACCAAGCCGCTCGACGTCACCAAGCCGCGCGTCTCCGCGGCGTACACGCACGTGGCCGAGCTTTCGCAAGGTCCGCGAGGTGTCGCATCCGCCGACTACACGACGGTCGTCAAGAACGGTCCTCGCGTTTTGTGAACACACCTCACACTCGCCTCGCTCGCTGCCGCTGATGGCGGTGCCGTCTTTCGCTTGGGGCCCGTCCGGCCTGACTGACGATGGACCACGTCGCCGTTCGCGGCACGCCTGCACGGCGCGGACAGCAGTACGGCAAGCTCGCAGCACCGCGCGTGCATCGCTGCATCGCGGCCTACCGCGACGTCTTCGAGCATCGCGCCGGACTCGCATGGCACGCCGCCGTCACGCATGCGCGCACGTTCGTCGACGAGATCGAGAGCTTCGCGCCGGACGCCATGGAGGAGATGCGCGGCATCGCCGACGGCGCGGGCGTGCCGTTCGATGCGATCCTCGTGCTCAATTGCCGCAGCGAGCTCATGTTCGCGGCCGCGCGCAGCAAGGGCGACGCGCCGCCGGGCGAGTGCACGTCGTTCGCAGTGACGCCTGAAGCGAGCAGCGATGGCCACGTGCTGCTTGGCCAGAACTGGGACTGGGTGCCGTTCGCGCGCGACGTGTGCGTTCTCCTCGACGTCCAGCGCGAGGATAAGCCATCGTTCGCAACGATCGTCGAAGCCGGAATGCTGGCGAAGGTCGGTGTCAACGCCGCCGGCCTCGGCCTGTGCACCAACACGCTCGTCAGCGAGCGCGACGCCGACAGCAAAGGCGTGCCGTACCACGTGATGCTGCGCGCCCTCCTCGACGGCGAGTCGGTCGACGACGCGAGTCGTATTCTGGGCTCGGTGCAACGCGCGCTGTCGGCCAACTATCTCGTGGCCGACCGGTCGGGCCGCGCGATGAACTTCGAAACCATCGCCGGGGGTCAAGGCACAGATCCACGCCACGCGTCCGCACGGTGGGCTGATCGCGCACGCCAATCATTTTCTTTGCGCGGAGTTCGCGGCGATCGACGCGTACGTTGCCAAGAGCCCGCACAGCCTCACGCGCCTCGCCGACATGCGCCGCGGGCTCGTCGGCGAGCGAGGGCCTGTCGGTGGGACGGCTGCAAGAGATCCTGCGCGGCCACGAACATGCGCCCAACGGCATCTGCTCGCATCCCGATCCGGCGGCGCATCCGTTGTACGCGCGCACCACCGTCGCATCGATCGTGGCCGATCTCACCGCGGGCGAGTTCTGGTTTACCGATGGTCCACCGTGCGCGACCGCGTACGAGCGGTATCGCTTCCCCACCCACGTGGTTCAGACATGACGATGCTCCGTCATTTCGCGCTCACTGGCGTCGCACTCGCGTGCGGTGTCGCGTCCGCGCAGACGTATCCGAACAGGCCCGTGCACTTGATCGTCGGCTTCGCACCCGGCGGCTCGACCGACGTCTTCGCGCGCGCCCTCGCGATCCCGATGGCGAAGGAGTTGGGACAACCGGTGATCGTCGAGAACAAACCCGGCGCCGGATCGAGCATCGCTGCCGAGCAGGTGTCGAAGGCCACGCCCGACGGCTACACACTGCTGCTTAGCCCGCCCTCCGGCTATTCGGTCAATCCCGCGCTCAACCCGAAGCTCGACTACGCGAAGAATTTGCTGCCGGTCACGCTCCTCGGCAGTTCGCCGCTCGTCGTCGTCGTCAATGCAAATTCGCCGATCATGTCGATCAAGGACCTGATCGCCGCCGCGAAGAAGTCGCCTGGCGCGCTCAACTTCGCGACATCGGGCAACGGCTCGGCACCGCACTTCTGCGCCGCGCTCTTCATGCAACTCGCCGGCGTCGACATGGTGCACGTACCGTTCAAGGGCGGCGCCGAATCCGTGCAGTCGGTGCTCGCCGGCGATTCGCAGGTGACGTTCGCCACGCCGCCGACCGTGCTGGGCCTCGTCCAATCGGGCCGCTTGCGCGCGTTGGCCGTGACGAGCCGCGAGCGTTCCCCGTTCATGCCCGACATTCCGGGTATGGCGGAAGCGGGTCTGCCTGCGTACGACCTTGCGTCGTGGTACGGCCTGTTCATGCCCGCGGGTACGCCGCCTGCCATCGTCACGACAGTGTTCGATGCGGCGACCAAGGCCGTGCAACGGCCCGAGGTGAAGGCCGTGCTGCAGAAGGAAGGCACGGAAGTGCTGCTGTCGAAGTCGCCGCAGGATTTCGCGGACTACCTCGCGCGCGATTCCGCGTTCTGGGTCCAGCTCGTGAAGCAGTCCGGCATCACGGTCAACTAGATGAACACGCGCGCTCAGTTGCGCCGGCAGGGCGAGGCGGTGCGCGCCCGACTCTTCGGCGACACGGTCACGACGAGTGCGCATCCCGACTTCGACGATTTCGTCATCGAAACGACGTACGGCTCGATCTGGAGCCGGCGCGGTCTCGACCTCGCCGACCGCATGGTGTGCACGCTCGCCGCGCTGTGCGCCGTGCAGCAATTGCCGCAACTGCGCCGCTATGTCGCGGCCGCGCTCAATATCGGGTTGCCGCACGAAGCCCCATTCACGATCTTCACGCAGATCGGCATCTACGCCGGCTTTGCGGCGACCGAGGCCGCGATCGAGGCCGCCGACGCCGTCTACCGCGATCGCAACGTCGCATTGCCGACGCCTGCCGCGGCCGAGCTGACGATCGAGGCCCTCGACGAGCGCGGACGCGACGTGATGGCGAAGCTCCATGGCGACCGCGGCACGCAAGGATATGCAGCGCCGGAGAACCCATTCACGAGCCGCCTGTATCCGATGACGATTCCCTACGGTTACGGCGAGATCTGGCATCGGCCGGGCCTCGCGCTCCGACAGCGGGCGATGGTGTCGCTCGCCGGTTTCACGGCCTTGCAGCTCCAGGATCAGCTCAGGAAGTTCGGCCAGTCGGCGCGAAACATCGGCCTGACCCTCGACGAGGTATGCGAAGCGATCATCCAGACGTCGCCGTACAGCGGGTACGCGCCCGCGCTCAACGCGCTGCGGTGGCTGAGTGAAGTGATGTGAGTGCGGTCAGCGGATATTTAGATACGAAAGGAAACATGCGATGACATTGCAGCGAGGCGACAGCGATTTCCTGAAGGAGGAATTGAACGAGACTGTATGTCGCGGTTGTCTCGGACGTACTGGATTCTCTCGGATATACCGATCAAGCGATGTCCTCGCACATTCGCCCGCTGGATGACTCCCTCGTGCTGGCGGGCTTTGCGCGGACGGGGTTGTGGCAGGACATTTACCATGTCGCCAAGGGCGAGAATCCCTATGAGCTCGAGATCGCGCTCATCGACGATCTCCGCAGCGACGAAGTACCGGTGTTCGCGTGCGGTGCAACCGGACGCATCGCGCCCTGGGGTGAGCTCCTGTCCACCGCGTCGCTCGCGCGGGGCGCGGCCGGCTGCGTCACGGATGGCTTGACGCGCGACGTACGGGCGATTCGGCAACTCAAATTCCCGGTCTTTCATGGCGGCATCGGTCCGCTCGATTCGAAGGGTCGCGGCAAGACTTCGCAGATTGACGTGCCGGTCGTCTGTGCGGGCGTCCGCGTCGAGACAGGAGATCTGATCTTTGGGGACGCTGACGGGGTCGTGGCAATACCCAAGGCGATAGAGCAGCAGGTACTCGCCCGCGCCTTTGAAAAGGTTACCGACGAAGACAAGACGCGGCAGGATCTGGCCAACGGCGTGAAGCTCCGCGACGTATTCGAGCGTTACGGGGTGCTATAGCGGGCGTTTGGTACTATCGCACCGTCATCGCCGCTCATTGCGGCGCTGGAGGTTTGGCAGATGACTGAATTCGCTGTCATTCGGATTTTAATTCGCACACTCGCGCTACGTCCACGGCCGGCGCGGCGAGAAACGCAATGAGTACGGTTGCGTCCCCGGCATGGCCCGACCATGAGCATGCGCGCCATGACGCCGAGTATGCCAATCGGTTCTGGCACGCGTTGCTTCAGGTGGACCGAGTCTTCAAGCAATTTCGCACCGGGTTCCAAGTGCAGCCCCGTGCACTTTTTTGGGGCAGTTTCGATCTCGCTGTTACGCGATTCTCCGGGCGCCGCGCGCCAAAGTTCAGCGGCGTCGTGCCAGGTCTTGCTACCGAAAGTAATGGAGGAGGCCTACTCACGAGGTCAGCAGCGCCGGATTCTGGCCCGGGGGCGTGGGGTCGAGGCATCGTTCTACTCTTATCCCTATCCGTCGACGCCTGCCTTTCAAGCGGCAAAGGTACGACCCGAACGTGCGCACTACCACGACACCCTCGGAGAATTTCTGCTTCCCTACGAGGCGGTTCGTTCTGCCAGGAATCCTGACGCCTTGTTGCTCGAGTTCCTGAACAGCACCTACGCGGCAGCCGCCGACAGTTCTGCTTGGGATCGCGCAGCGCTTGAGTGTCCGATGGGCGCAGCCAAAAAATGTAGGGACATCTAGTCAGCTAAAGCGTTGCTTGAACCCGGCCCGACGCTTGAGCACAACTGGCCACGAGTCCGGAAATCGCCAGAGTCCCTTGAAGTGCGGCGATCCCGGAGCGACGACTACAGGTTCGGAGCAGCCTCCCACTTGGGCCTCATTTCTTTGCCCCACTTCTTTGGATCTTCGTGGTGCATTTTTTCCATTTGTTTTGCGACGTCAGGATGTTTCTCCATGACGTGCTTGGTCATCACCTTCACCATTTCGTCCCAGGAACTAGCCGACAACTTCTGATCGCATGTTCCGCCGAGCTCTCTGCATGTCATGGTTTTCATCCGTAGCGACTCCGCTCTACATGGCAGGCAACGGATTGATCTCCATGACTTCTATGGAGGATTGCGGGATCTGCAAGTGCGGGTGGCCCGCGAATGTCCTTGCCGCCGCATCGTGTGAGTCGGCCTCCACGACCCCATACAGCATGATGTCGTTTCTTGTGTCGGCTGTGCCTTGTGCGGTAACGCGCTTGGTCTTGCCGACCCCGGCTCCGTTGTCAGCGAACATCTTGCGGTGATCGCTCATCCATTTTTTCCATTCGTCCTGCATCTTCTCTTCGGCCTGTCGCCTCTTCTCGGGCTCGGTTTTCTTCCATTCGTCAATTACCGAAGGAGGTGCAAGATACGTAACGAGAAATTTCTTCATCGTCCAGGCTCCTTAGAAAATGGTTGCCCAACAGTGCTTCCAGCGCGCAGATGGCGTGTCGGGCCGTTGTCTCTCTTCCCCAGAGACAATGGTCCTTGCTTTAGGCCATAAGGTCTGTCGGCGGTCCACCATTGCCGGTGTAGGAGATTCAGCAGTCAGCGCACAGTGCAGGCACATCGCGTCGGGTTCCCGACAACGCTGGCCACAGCGCAAGCAGGCCAGCCGCCACCACGACCAGCGCCTCCGGTGCTTGCATCGCCCACAGCGTTGCCGCCGCGATCGCGCACCAGAGGAGCGGGATGGCCAACAGCAGCCATCGGATGCGCCCGCGGACTAGTCCCAGCACTGCGACACTTGCGATCGCGGTCGGGTCAGCTGCGACGCCGAATGTCTCTGCGGTCGTCCACGGACGTCCCGTGAGTGGCGCCAATAGCGGATAACCGAGGATCGAAATTGCAACAACCGAGGTTGCGATCCAAGACATGCCATAGCTTGCGCGTTGCAAGCCAAGTCGGCCGGCGAGAACGCCGACAGCGACGAGGAGCAACGCCTCACACGCGAAAGCGGCCGCGAACCACTGCGCCGCCCAATTGATCTGCGCGTAGCGCTGGTAGTGAAATGCGTAAGCGACCCACAGCCAGCAGGCTGCCAGTAGACCCGCAATGATGCGTCCGCGGTGCCCATGCTTTCCAATCAGCAGTAGGACGATTGCAAGGCCGATCGCGACCCCTGCCAGCTGCGCAGGCCAAATCGCAAGGTTGTACAGCTCGAGCAGACGGTAGTAGGTTCGCGGCGAGAACAGCAGAAAACTCGTAAGCCGGTACGTCCACCACTCGGACATCAGGCCCGCTCCACCGCCGCGATCATGCGCTGGCGCAACGCCTCGTCGGGCAGGCGACCGTACGCCGCACTCATGTTCTGGCGCACATGTGCAACGTTGCTCGTCGCCGGGATGGCGCAGGTTACGGCGGGGTGCGAGACGATGAACTTCAGCACGAACGGCGCCCAGCTCGTGCAGTCGATGTCCGCTGCCCACGAAGGGAGCGGTTGCCGCGCAAGCGCTTGGAGCAGCGCACCCTCCCGGAACGGCCGGTTCACGATCACCGCGATGCCGCGATCGCGCGCGAGCGGCAGGATCCGCTCCTCGACCGCGCGATCCACCGGGTTGTAGGTCACCTGCACGAAGTCGATCGCCTGGCTCCTCATCAGCTGCTCGATGTCGCGATGGCGACGCCCTTCCGACGTCGTGATGCCGACATAGCGGAGCTGTCCCGCCCCCTTCATCGCGAACAGTGTCGGCAAATGCTCCTGCCAATTGAGCAGGTTGTGGACCTGCACGAGATCGAACCGGTTCACCTGCCATTTGTGGCGCGACCGCTCGATCTGCTCGCGCCCCTGGGCGCCGGACGAGATCCAAACCTTGTCCGCGGAGAAGATGCGTCCGGTTAGTGCCGCCTTGCGCAGGCCGTAGCCGATGACGTCCTGCGACGAGGCGTACATTGGCGACGAGTCGATCATCCGGCCGCCCGCCTCGACGAAGTTGCGCATGACGTCCGTACAGGCGTCCCGCGCAACGGGATCGTCGCCGACGTTGAACGTGATCCAGCTGCCGAGGCCGACGACCGGCAGCGTCTCGCCGGTGGACGGGATCGTCCGAGTCAGGATCGCACGCGACTGGGCTAGCGCAGTCGCAGGTCGCAGCGCCGCATAAGCGCTCGCCGCAGCGAGCGCGTGCATTGCACGACGTCGATTCCACATTGCAGGTTCGCCAAGCGCCATAATGCCGATGTTACTTCGACACGAAATCAAGGCCAACGTTGCGTTACCGGCTCGCGATGGATACTAGGCCGCTGACTGCGACCTAGCGCCATTAACCTTCGGGGTCATCGCGCTTGAGGTATCCGCTGATTACTGCACGCAGCTCGCCAGGGTCCAACGGCTTGCGGAGAAGCCCCTTGACTCCGGCCGCTGAAAGGTCCGCTGGGTCAACAGCTTCTGCGTAACCGGTATACAGGACGACTGGCGGCGCTGCTGACATGCGGCCGATTTCTTCTGCAAGTTGAAGGCCGTTCATCTGCGGCATCGTCTGATCCGTGATGACGAGATCAAACCCTTGGGCGTCGGCTCGAAGCATCGACAGGGCCGCTTCGGGGTCGCTCGCGAAGCTCACCTCGAGCCCCCAGGAACCCAGCAACTCGCGCATGAACCCCCCCACGAACGCCTCGTCGTCGACGACGAGAACTCGTCCGCGCAACCTAAATCCAGTCGCCCGCGACTCAGTCTTGTTTGCGTCTCCGTATACGAGCGTTTCCTCGGATACTTCAATGGGCGGCAACAGTATCCGGAACGTGGTTCCGCGGCCGACGAACGTATCCACGATAACGTGTCCGCCGTGTTCGTGCACGATACCGTGGACGACGGCCAGCCCCATCCCGCTGCCTTTGCCCACTGCCTTCGTCGAGTAGAACGGCTCGAAAATCCGCTTCAGTACGTCGGGCGGTATGCCCTGCCCGGTGTCGCGTACGGCCAGCTCCACGAAGTCGCCGGCAATGCGTTTCAGGCAACTTGCGCAAACGAGGTCGCCCGTGACAAGGGCCCGCACTCCGACATTGATTGTCCCCACGCCATTCATCGCGTCCCGGGCGTTGATGCATAGATTGAGGAGCACCTGCTCGACCTGGACAGTATCCGCGATCACCTTCGGCACCTCGTCGATCGTCATCTGGACTTCAAGGGTCGAGGGCATGGTTGAGCGAATGAGGTCGTGTGCTTCGGTGACAACTGCAGGAAGCGCGATGGCAACGCGGTTCCCACGGCGGCCTCGGGAGAAGGTCAGCAGCTGCTGGATCAGGTCCCGCGCGCGTAGTCCCGATGCTTGCGCCTGTTCGAGATAGCGTTTGAGTTTCGCGTTGCCCGCGACTTCCGGATGTTCGGCTGCCAGCGCCACGTATCCGAGGATTCCCGCGAGAATGTTGTTGAAGTCGTGTGCGATCCCCCCCGCCAGATGCCCTATCGCCTCCATCTTCTGCGCTTGCCGCAGCTGCTCCTCCAGACGAGCGCGCTCGGCCTCGGCAGCCATGCGTGCGGTAATGTCCCTCGCGACGGTGATCGCGTGGGTCGCGCCACGGTAGCGCACCGGGATCGTCCGTACCTCGATGAGGAATTGCTCTTCGTTCCTGCGAATGGCTGTCATCTCGATCTGACACGACTCGCCCGCGAGGGTCCGACGTATGAGCGCGTGCAGCGCGTCCACGCTTTCGGTGGGCAACCCCGGAGGAAAAGACTTTCCGATCACCTCGTCGCGCGAATGACCGTACATCTCGAAGTAGGCGGGGTTCGCATCGATCAAGCGGAGATCGGGACCCCAGAGGTTGATGGCGTCCACCGACACGTTGAAGATGGCCCGGTACTGCTCCTCGCTCGCCGTCTCGTCTTCGACGAATTCGAGCTCCCCTTTTTCGTTGGCTGCGCGTCGTTTCGCTTCGAGCCGACGAAGCTCCGTCCGCCGGATCTTTCCCGAGATCGTCTTCGGGATGTCGGCGAATTCCAGTCGACGGATGCGCTCGTAGGGAGCCAACCGCTGGCGCAGATGCGCGAAAATGTCGGCGGCAAGCCCGGGCGTCGGGCTGTAGCCGGCTCTGAGCGTGACGAAGCATTTCGGTACGGCGAGGCGCAGCGGATCGGGGCTGGGCACGACCGCCGCCTCGCCGATCGCCGGATGTTCGATGGCGACCGATTCCAGTTCGAACGGCGAGATCCGGTAGTCCGACGACTTGAACACGTCGTCCGCGCGACCGACGTACCAGAGGTAGCCCTCGCTGTCGCGCCGGGCAACGTCGCCGGTGCGGTAATGGCTGTCTCCCGCCGGCGCAATCGCCTCCGCGGCGTCGCCCGAATAGCCATCCATCAACCCGACCGGAGGTGGATCAAGGCCGATGGAGACCTCGCCTTCGTCCGCAGGCCTGCCGTCGGCGTCGAGCAGCACGACGTCGTAGCCGGGTAGTGGGCGCCCCATCGAGCCCGCTTTCACCGGCTGGCCAACCGAATTTCCGACCAACGCGGTCGTTTCAGTCTGGCCGAAGCCGTCCCGAACCGTGATTCCCCAAGCCGCCTGCACGCGGTCGATTATCTCCGGATTCAGCGGTTCGCCCGCACCAATCAGTTCGCGGATCTCGAGACGACCGCGAAACGCCGCGAGATCCTCCTGGATCAACATGCGCCAGACAGTCGGTGGCGCACAGAGCGTCGTGACACGACAACGTTCGAGCACGCTCAGCATCGCCTTCGCATCGAAGCGCGCGTAGTTATAGATGAAGACGCACGCCCCCGCGTTCCAGGGCGCGAAGAAACAGCTCCAGGCGTGCTTTGCCCATCCCGGGGACGAGATGTTTAGATGGATATCGCCAGGACGAAGGCCGATCCAGTACATCGTCGAGAGATGTCCTATCGGGTAGCTCTGATGCGTGTGCGGCACCAGCTTGGGCTTGGCTGTGGTCCCCGAGGTGAAGTAGAGAAATAGCGGATCCGCTGCGCGCGTTGGGACGTCGGGCGTGAAGGTGGTAGGGAAGCCGTTGGATTGGGCGAAGTCCAGCCAGCCGGGGGTTGGTTCGCCGACGCCGATACGCGTGAAATCACCTCCCAGGGCATCGACCTTCGGGGCATTTACCGAGGTTGTGACGACGTGTCGTACGCCACCCCGCGTGATTCGATCCCGCAGATCGTCACGCGAAAGAAGGCTGGCGGTCGGGATCAGGACTACACCAAGCTTGATGGCTGCCAGCATGACCTCCCATAGCGCCGGCTCGTTGCCGAGCATGAGCAGGAGGCGGTCACCACGCTGCACGCCCTGCGCACGCAGCCAGTTCGCGACCTGGTTGGAACGAGCAGCAAGCGCCGCAAACGACAGTCGACACTCTTCGCCCGATTCCTCGACGATCCACAGTGCCGTGTCCTCGTTGCCCACAGCCATCGGATCGAAGTAATCGAGCGCCCAGTTGAAGTGAGGTATGCGCGGCCACACGAAGCCTTCGCGTGCAACTTCGTAGTCTGCGCGATGGGCAAGAAGAAAGTCGCGCGATTCGAGGAACGAGGCTATGGCGATCATCCGGACTGCTCCCTGCCTGCCTGGTCAAGGCAGCTGACCGGATAGTCTAGCGGCTGTCGCGCGAAAAGAGCGCCTCGATTACCACATCCGTTACCAACGAAACTTGCCCGTTACGAGCGTTGTTCTGCCGTCCGACCACCTGGCGGCGAACGGGTACGGCTAGGCGCTGCGCCTCGTGTGCGCCTCGCGCTCGGCCATGAAGTGGTCGTACCTGGTCCAGTAGCGTCGGTCGGGAGTCTCGTCAAGGGTGTTTGCGCGTACGCGGGTTTGCTCTGCTTTTCCCGACATTTCTGCCGCGACCGACCAGATTTCGCCGCGGTCGAAGCCCATATCGCGCAGCGTGCGGTCGTCGAATTTTCGAAGTACGTCGTAGATAGCGCTTGCCCGCTGCCGTTGCCGGTGGCGCGCGTATGCTCGGCGTGCGATTGCAACGACTGCCTGGACCGCTGCAACGATGATCGAGCCGAGCATGAGCGAGCGATAGGCGCGAGCGGCGCGATGCAGCTCGTAGCTCCCGGCCAGCGCGGAAGATGTCGACTGGCTGGCCGCGACATCACCAAGGTCGTTTGCCGCAATCGCGTGGGGCGGCCACGATTCGACGCCGTCCTCGGAGATCGCCGAATCGTTGCCGGCGGACCCGTATCGCACGATGACGGTCGGGGTGTCGCTGCAGGTGTTGCAGTCTGCGACGTCCTCGAACGCAGCCCGATTTTCCGAAACAGTTGATTGGTGCACGGGCGGCCGGCGTAAAGCCAGTAGCGTGTCATAAGGCATGGTTTGCTCCTTCGAAAGTTGGTGCTGTGTTAAATGCCGCTCCTGTATGCAGAGCGTAAACGCGCCATGGAAAGTGCCCTTCAGGCGGCAAGCTCGCGCTCGACGTTTCTTGGCACGAACGCATGCTCCTGTATGAACTGTGCAATACGTTCGGCAACCGCGTTCGAGTGAGTGATCGGACCCATGTGTCCCATTCCTTCCATCGTGCAGAACGCCGCGTTCGGCAAAGCAAAGCGCAGGAGTTCGGCGACGCGACGCACCGGTGCACGCATTTCACTTCCAGCCAGCACCAGTACCGGTGCACGCAGCGAGCGGTAATTGCCGATGCGTGGTGCGTCGTTAGCGAGCGCCACGAAATGCGCGGCCACTGCGGCGATGCGCATTGCGATGCCGCCCTGCCGATCGCCTGACAGCCGCCGCCACGCGCCAGGGCCACCCCAATACTCGACGAAACGACTTGCAGCACCGGTCAGGTCGCCGAATTGGAGCCGGCGGCGGATATCGCTCGCAAGCTCGATCACTTCGGCTGCAGGCCGCCGCCGACCGTGATAATCGAACAGCAGGCGGAATACGACGGGCTCATAGACCGACACGCTGGTCACGCTTTCTGGATGGTAGAGCGCCACGCGCAGTGCAATGGCGCCACCATAGGAATGGCCTACCAGATGCACGCCACCGGGAACCGATTCGGCGAGACGAGCAATACGTGCCGCGTCGAAAGCGACGATGTCTTCGTCGGCGCCTTGCCATGCCGGCCCAGCCCCGTGGCCATGGAAATCCGGCGTCAGCACCCGGACTCCCGGCTCGAGTTGTGCACGCAACGCAGCCCACTGTCCACCTGTGCTTGCGCTCGAGTGCAGACAGATGACCGTTGTCTGATCGGTTCATTGGTCGTTGTATTACTCGTTTATCCATCTCATCCTCCCTATCGTTCAATCGTCAATCGACGCGAGTACCTTTCCGATGACAGTTCCGATTCCCGCGGCAATCAATGACAGCGAGATCGGCGTTGGCTCGGCGAGCGCAATACGCATACCCCGCTTTCCACGACCCAGCGTCAGTTCGACCGCCCGCGGTGGTGTTACACCAGCAGGCACTTCGACGACGACACGCGCTGGTCGATGGGCGAGCACGATCGCCAGACCGGTTTGGGCAAGCTCGAGGGAGCCGCCTGGCAGCAGTACATGGTCATCGGGGCTGTTCTCCTCGGTGATCCAGAGCACACCGTCTGTCGCGCGGACACGCGTTCCTCGACCATTTTTGATGCGAAGTACATCACCGCGATCGAGGGCAACCAGCCTGGCGATTGTCGGCGCTTCCTTGGTCGCGTCGGTGACGCGATTCCTCGGTGTCAACATCGAGCCGAACGCTTCTGCGTCGGTGTTGATGTCTTGTTCGAAAGCGATCATCGCCATCTCATTTCTCCATTCATGTTTTCCGCCGCACATCCTGGTGAGTCCGGTATCCCGATGCGTCGATCAGGAAAACGTTTGTCGGCATTTGCTTCGACCACCGACGATATCGACTCCTATTTGCGCGCCGTAAAATTGACTGCCTGGACGTGCAGGTCGTGCGCCACCTTGGCCTCCGCCGTGGTGTCGCGAAAGCAGTCGAAGCGTTCCGTGATTCGCGGTTCGTGTAACCGCGACGCGAGAGCAAGCTCCGCAAGTTCCGACTCCGGCAGTGCGCCGGCGATGCATGCCGCCCACAGGTCCGGGCTGTTGCGCACCTCGAACTTGAGTTCGCGCTGCACCACGACGTCGGCGAGATAGAGCCGACCACCCGGACGCAGCACGCGATGGATTTCGGCGAACACCCGGGACTTGTCGGGCGCGAGGTTGACAACGCCATTCGAAATCACCACGTCGACGCTCTCGTCGTCCACCGGCAATTGTTCGAAGAACCCGGCGCGGATCGTGACGATCGCACCCAGGCCGGCTTCGGTAGCCGCGTGGGCTGCGACGTGTCGCATGGTGGGTGTCATGTCGACGCCGATGGCGTGGCCGCCGGCCCGACACGGCGAGCCGCCAGCAGCAGGTCCATGCCGGCGCCGCACGCGTGGTCGAGGACGGTCTCGCCGGGGTGGATCGGTCCGATCCGCAGCGGATTGCCGACGCCGGCAAAGCGCGCCGTGCACGCGTCGGGTAACAGCGCGAGCTCGTCAGCGTCGTACCGGAGATACTCGGCCGCGTAGCGTGGGCCGCGGTGAAAGTGAAAATCGCCACTGGGATCGCGCGCAACGCGGTCGTAGGTCGCAAGCACTTGCGCGCGCAGCCCGGCAACGTCGAATCCGATGGGGCATGTGGTTGCCATGGTTGGGTCTCCTCTCTTATCGACGGACCGGATCAGGCCATGATCGGTGCGAGTGCGGCGCCGATGCGCGCGCCTTGCTCCGCCGTGATCATCCCGTTCAGCAATTCGCCGAAATGGGGAATCTGCACGCCCGACCCGATGTACTGCCAGCGATACGCGGCAAGCACGGTGGCCTTCACGGCTTCGACCTCGGTCGCCTGCATGGGCCGGCCGCAGATTTCGACGAAGTAGTGCGTATCGGCCGCGGACTGGGCCTGCAGGATTCCGTCGACGGCACCCACCAGCGCAATCAGGTCGTCCACCGCCGCATCCCGCGCTTCGGGCGTGAGCTTCGCGTTCTCGCGCACCCATTCCAGCTCGTCCAGGATCGCGTGCTGCGATTCCTCTTTCGCGTGAAAGAGGAACACATCCTTGAACAGCGGGGAAAGTTCGCTGTCCGGATCGATGCTCTCGCGATAGTGCGCCAGCACGAACAGTTCGATAAGGCAGGTCAGTGCCAGCACCGACCAGGTCGACTTGCTCAGCACAACCGACGCCACATCGTTCGGCCGCGGCAGAAACGAATATCCCGCCGGCATCCCGGCGCCGATCAGAGCCTCGATCCGGCGAAACAACTCCTGGTGCTTGAGTTCTTCGTCGGTGAAGCGAACCAGCGCCTCGAGCGCGATCTGGTCGCCGAGCCCATGGTCGCGACTCAGCTCGAGCATCTTGACGCCTATGTAGCGCTCGACCAGACCGAAGATGTTGGCGTACGAGCGGCCCTGGACCTGCGATAGCAGGCGGCGCTCGTCGGCGACCGAGGAACGGCACCCGGTCAACGAACGACAGCCCGTCAGGCAGGAATTTCTTCGTGAAGTCGAATTCGCGATGGCGAATCACATCGCGGTCGATGTCCCACCGGACGCGCTTGGACACTTCGCATGCACTTGGCGTAGCGTGCGGAATCGACGTGAGGTTGCAGGTTGGATTGCATGGCAGGCATGAAGGGTCTCCTCGAGGTATGGTTGATTGGTGCGGCGGCATCGCCGAAACCGTTGGCGGCACGAGCATGACGAGCCCAGCCGTCGAACGCGTCCGCGGTGCGGGAATGGCGAATGGCCTGCGTGGTCATGAGCGTCGTACCTTTGATGACAAGTGATTTCGTGTCGGCATCGGACCTTCGGAAGACCAATGCCGGAAGCACGGTGCCCACTTTGCCCGCGCCACGTATCCGCCCGACGACACTTCGGGAGCAATTTGTTTCGTATGTATCAGCGTCGCTGTTGCACGCTCCACCGGTGAATCCCGGTACGGCGCACGGTCGGGTGGGAAGGTGGGTTGCATGGCGCTATACTTCCAGCGCGATGCCGATCAAGCCTAAGCGGGGATCATGGCACTCAACGGCCGCATCCTAATCGTCGAGGACGACACCACCGTGCGCCAAATGCTCGCGGAGTACCTCGGCACGCACGGCTATGAGGTCGAGCAGGCGGACCACGGCACGGCGATGCGCGAGACGGTCGAAAAGTGCCTGCCGGACGTCGTCCTGCTCGACGTCAACCTCCCCGGGGAGGATGGTTTTACACTCGCGCGCTTCCTGCGCGAGCGCTACGACGTCGGGATCATCATGGTGACCGGTTCCGCCGAGGTAGCGGACCGCGTCGCCGGGCTTGAAGTCGGTGCTGACGATTACGTCGTCAAGCCTTTCGACCTGCGCGAACTGCGCGCCCGGGTCAAGAGCATCATTCGACGGATGCAGGCACGCCCCCCGATCCCGGCGACAGCCGACGCCGCGGCTGCGGTGCCTTCGTCACGAGTGCGGGTAGGTACGCGCATCCTCGATCTCGCTTCGCACCAGCTGTTCGCCGTCCGACGAGAGCGAAATTCCGCTGACCGGTATGGAGTTCGAGTTGCTCAAGGTCTTCCTCGAACGGCCGAACCAGGTTCTCAACCGTGACCAGCTTCTCACACTGACACGCAACCGGGAGTGGGAGCCGTTCGACCGCTCGATTGATATTCGCATTGCGCGCGTACGCCGCAAGATCGAGGCCGATCCGGAACACCCACAGGCGATCCGCACCGTGCGTGGCACCGGTTATATGTACGTCCCGCCGCGTGATGCTTCGTAATGCGACGGTTTCGTTTGTAACCGGCCGGTAACAGTGCCTGCGAAGCAATTGCGTATTTTGATTCTGGGCGGCACGGGCTTTACGGGGCCGCATCAGGTGCGGTACGCGCTGGAGCGCGGGCACAGGGTGACTCTGTTCAATCGGGGCAAAGCACCGATAGGCTGGCCCGGGCAAGTCGAAGAATTGATCGGTGACCGAAACACTGGCGATTTGACGGCGCTGGAGGGTCGCGAATGGGATGTGTGTATCGACAATCCCACCACACTTCCGTTCTGGGTACGGGACGTCGGCCGCATCTTGCGCGGCAGAATTCAGCAGTATGTTTTCATTTCAACGATCTCGGTGTATGCCGACAACGACCGTCCAGCCGACGAGTCCGCCCCTCTCACGAGGTACACGGGCACGGACGCGATGGCCGAGACCCTGCAATCGTTTCGCGCGAATGTCGGCGAGCTTTATGGACCGCTCAAGGCGGCTAGTGAGCAGGAAGCGAAGAAACAATTTCCGGGGATGACCACAATAATCCGACCCGGCCTGATCGTCGGACCGGGCGACCAGAGCGATCGCTTTACGTACTGGCCTGTCTGTCTTTCACGAGGAGGCGAAGTCCTGGCGCCTGGCGACGGGTCCGATCCCGTCCAGATTATCGATGCCCGCGACCTCGCGGAGTGGACAATCCGCATGACCGAATCGCGTACCTTCGGAACGTTCAATGCGACCGGGCCGGAAGAGCCGATCCGGATGCGCGAGTTGCTGACGGGGATCGCAACGGCAATTCACTCTGACGCGCGAATTACGTGGGTGCCGCCGGAATTCCTGGAAGCGCAGAAGGTCGTCCCATGGAGTGATATGCCGGTATGGGTCCCCGGTGAAGGCGACAGCGCAGGGTTCGCAAGGCGCAGCATTCGCAACGCCGTTGTGGCTGGACTGACGTTCCGCCCGCTCGCGATCACTGCCACGGACACACTTGATTGGTTCAAGCGGCAGCCAGCGGATCGACAAGCAAAGTTGAAAGCCGGCATGTCGCCTGAGCGAGTAGCCGCGTTGTTGTCAGCATGGAAGTCCGCTTCACGCGTGGACTAAGGCGATTCATTGAAGATGTAGCCGCTACGACGCTCTGGCAGTAGGATGCCGCTGTCATTGAAGGGAGACCACGATGAAGACGCTTCTGCTTGCAGCCGCGCTAGGGGCCTGGGTCGGATCCGCGACGGCCGCGGATACGGCCTCGGGGTCGTTCAAGAACCAGAACCTGGGAATGCAGATCAAGAGCGCCCTCGCCTTTCCCGGGAAGTCCTTGATCGACAAGAGCGACGTAATCGTCGTGGCCGTCACCAGTGCCGAGATGGACGCGGACGCGCTCGCCGCGTACTACGATCGCCGCCGGGCAGTCGACCAGCGCATCAAGGACAACAACACCGGCGTGGTCTTCTTCGAGTTCCGCCCCGACGGCAACTACAAGGGCTACTCTTTCTACTTCGCCCCGGGCAACGGCTGCGGCTATTGTGGCGGCAACATGGGGATCACCACGACCGTCAAGCTCGCCAAAGGGCGCCTCGCGGGAACGCTCAAGGGCACCGACACGAACCGCACCTTCGACATGACCCTCGACCTCGCGGTCCTGTCCGACGATCACGGCGCCCCGCTGCCGCCGGACGGCGGTGCGCCCGGCAAGGCCTACCTCGACTATCACGCCGCGCTCGTGAAGCGCGACGCCAACGCGCTGCGAACCGCTCTGTCCGACGAGGGGCGGAAAATCCAGGCCGGGGCCATCAAGGAGGGCAAAGGCGCCGCGTACATGAACTACCTGGCGAAGGAGCACCCCACTCAGTCCGTCAAGATCGCCAAGGGCTGGAGCAATGGCAAGGCGGCGGTGATCCTGTTCGACGGCGAGGGGAGCGTGCTGAAGCTCACCGGCGAGGCCATTCTATTGAACCAAGGCGGCACTTGGCGGGTCGATGACGAGTTGACGGACGTCGTCATGAAATAACGATCCTGGCAACGTCCCTTGTTCGTCATCACTACTTGAGCTTGCCGCGCCCCTCAACCTGCCAAATCGTTTCGATGCGCCCGCCCCGGACACCTACGATTTCCTCGTGCAGATGGACCGTGGTGTCCGAATAGCCGACGATCAACTCGATCTTGTCGCCAATCTTGGGAGCAGCGCTCGGCTGCTCCAGTTCGATTTTGGTGTGCTCGGCCGAAAGCTTCATGGCACTGATGGGCGGTATCCCGCGAGGCGCCGGCATCGCCGCATCTCCGCTCATCGCCTTCCTGCCGGCGTCGACGACGATTCGGGTCGGCGTTGGTCGGCTCGTTACCGTCGTGAGCACGACAAGCGCTGGCGCAAAGTCGACATGATAGTGCGTGAGGTAGTGCATATCGCTGAAAATCGCGCCGCCCACCTGCACCTCGGTCACTCCGGGTTGCTGCGCACAGTAGGGAAAGGTACCCGTGCCGCCACAGCTCACGACCGCGACGCTGTGGCCGGCCGCTGCGCAGGCCCGGGCGCTTGTGGTGAGCGCGGCGACGGCGTCGCGAACCGTGCGCTGCTTCTCGGCCGGGTCGGCAATGGTCGTGGCCTGGCTCTCCCAGCCCACGACGCCGACGAAGCGAAGACCCGGTCGGCTCGCTATCTCGCGCGCGAATGCGACAACCGGCGCACCCGGTTCCACGCCCGCGCGATTCATGCCGATATTGACTTCGATCGCCACGCGCAGCCGCTTGTCGGCACGCGTGAATGCCGCGTCGAGCTCCGCGAGATTCTCGACGCTGTCGACGCAGACGATCGGATCGGCGCGGTCGGCAAGCTGCACCAGCCGGTCGATCTTGATGCGCCCAACGATCTGGTTGGCGATCAGGATATCCCGGATGCCTGCGGCGGCCATCACTTCGGCTTCTCCAAGTTTCGCGCAGGTAACACCGATCGCGCCGGCGGCGATCTGCATCTTTGCGATCTCCGGTGTCTTGTGTGCTTTCGAGTGCGGCCGCCAGGCGACACCGTTGGCGCGGCAAACGGCGACGATCCGTCCGATATTGGCTTCCATGATGTCGAGATCGACAAGCAGCGCCGGCGTATCCAGCGCGAACTTGGCCTGACCGATCAGGCTGGGCGACGACGCCGTTCGGGTGTCCATCGGATGCTCTCCTAAGCTCGGGCGCCCTGACGGACACCCGCGGCAGTGTACGCATCCTCGACCAGGCGCAGCGTTTCGAGATTGTCGGCTGGATTGGTTTCGAACGGCGCGCCGCTATCCAGGCAATCGACGAAATGCGCAATGACGCCGTCGAAGCTGGCCTGGTAGCCGGCATCCTTGTCGTAACTCTTGCTTCGCGGTGCGGCGCCGAGCAGGCGTAGCTCGGAATCCGCGAACGTGGCGCTCGCCTTGCTGCCCACGACTTCCAGGTAATCAGGCGGACGCGAGGGGTAACCGGGGGCCGCCATGGTGCCGGTCACGTCGACCGGCGCACCGGACGCGGTTTCCATGAAGATTGTCGCCAGCGTCTCGCCGCGCACGTCGGGGATCGTCCGCGCCGTACGCGCTCCGATGACGCGCAACTCGCCGCAAAGATAGCGCATGACATCGAGGTGATGGATCAGCACTTCAGCGATCATCAACCGCTGTTCGTGTTGCATGAAGGGCTGGCGTTCGAGCGACGGCCGCAGGCCGCTCGCGTCGGGCAGCATCCCGGAAGTGATCATCGCCATGCGCGCAAGCAGCACATCGCCGAGCTCCCCCGCGGCTATCCATCGCTTTAGTTCCCGGTACCACGGCCGGAATCGCCAGTTCTCATGCACCATGAGGCGCGACTTGCCCTCGACCCGCCGGACCAGCGCCTCCGATTCAGCCAGCGTCGGCGTCATCGGCTTCTGGCAAAGCACATCGATGCCGCGCGCGGCGGCAGCTTCGACCCAGGCCGCATGGGTTTCGCGCGGCGAAGCCACGTCGAGCGCGTCTATCGCTTCGCTGGCGAACATGGCGTCGGCATCACGATAGACCTTCGGGATGGAGAACTCTTCGGCACGCTTGGCAGCCTTGGCGGCATCCGGGTCGCATACGGCGACCACGCGCACTCGCGCACCCAGATTGCGCCAGCCGACGAGGTGATGCCAGCTGATCATTCCCGCGCCGGCTAGCGCGACCTTCAGCGGTTCGGACTTGCCATGCGTGACGCCCATGTTCAACCCCCAAAACCAAACAATCGTGCCGGATTGCGCGCAAGCACGCGCATTCTGTCCCCGGGATCGGGCAGCCACCGCGACAGCGGCGCCATCACGTCCGCGTAGGTCGGACGCCGAGGGACATTGATAAACGGCCAGTCCGATCCCCAGATGCATCCATCCACTTTGAAACTCTTCAGCAATTCATCCACGAACGGATCCAGATCGTCGAATCCTGCGAGCATGCGCGAGACGCGAAACAGCGACGACAATTTGACCGTCGTATTGCCGGCGCGTCCAAGCGCAAGAACTGCCTGGAATCCCGCGTGACCGGTCCCGACGGCGATGTCTCGGACCCCGAAATGGTCGACCAGGACCCGAATGCCGCTGGCGCTCAGTGTGGCAGCCGCAGCCGGCCATTGCGCGTCGTCAGCGTAGACCTGCGCAAACCATCCAAGCGACTTGAGCCGCTGCAGCAAGCGCGGCGCACCCGGCCGCGACAAGGCATCGGGCTCGTAGCTCACCAGGTTGAACCGCACGCCGACGACACCTGCGGCGGCCAGATCCTCGAACGCGCGATCGCTGGCGTCGGGATCCACCGCTGCGATTGCCTTGAACCGGCCCGGATACGCCCTCACAGCGTCGAGGTTCGCCGCATTGTCGGTGCCGTAGCCGCTCAACTGAATCAACACCGCGTTGCTGACACCATGGCGGTCAAGCGCCGCGCAGAATTCCTCGCGCGTTCCGCCCTCGTCCGGACGGGGCTGATACCCTTTGTTGCCGGTGAGCGGAAATCGGGCCGTATCAATGATGTGAGCGTGACAGTCGACGATTTGCTCTTCCATGGTCCGATCGCACCTTTCTCTGAATCACCTAGACGATCGCTTCGGTCGTGGCGGGATCGAACAAATGGATGGCGGCGGTATCCAGATAGACTTCGAGTCGATCGCCGCTGCGCAGCCTCGTGTCGCGCCCGATGCGCGCGATCAGCTCCTCGTTCGAGGCGTCCAACGCCATCACCAGCAACGTTTCGGCACCCAGCGACTCGACGGCGACGATGCGCGCGGGCAATCGCGCGACCTCCGACGGGCTGTCGGCGGGTGCGTTTTCATACAAGTCCTCCGGCCGGACGCCGATGATCACGTCATGCCCGACATGCCGGCCGAGTGCCACCGCGGTGCGCTTGGGCAGCGCAACGACACTGCTGCCCGCAAAGCGGACGACGGGACGCCCGTCCCGCGCTTCGAGGCGCCCCTGCAGCAGGTTCATTGGCGGATTGCCGAGAAACTTCGCCACGAATGTGTCCGCAGGGTTTCTGTAGACGTCGAGCGGGCGTCCCATCTGCACGACCTTGCCCTCGTTCATGATGCAGATGTTGTGGCCCATCGTCATCGCCTCGACCTGGTCGTGCGTCACGTAAATCGACGTCGTGCCGATATCGTGCTGCTGCTTGATCAGCTCGTTGCGGGTGGTGACACGCAGGGCAGCATCCAGATTGGACAGCGGCTCGTCGAACAGGAACACCTTGGGATCACGGACGATCGCGCGGCCGAGCGCTACGCGCTGGCGCTGACCGCCGGAAAGCGCGTGCGGCTTGCGCTTCAGCAGCTGCGCCAGGCCAAGCCTCTTCGCTGCGTCGTGCACTCGGCGGTCAAGCTCCGTCTGATCGACATTGCGCCGCCGCAAGCCGAAAGCCAGATTGTCGTACACCGTCATATGCGGATACAGGGCATAGGATTGAAACACCATCGCGATATCCCGCGACTTCGCTGGAACCTGATTCACGATCCGACCATCGATGGACACGGTACCGGACGTGATCGGCTCCAGGCCCGCGATCATGCGCAGCACGGTGGACTTGCCGCAGCCCGATGGGCCGAGCAGGACCATGAATTCGCGATCCGCCACGGTGAAGCTTACGTCGTGAACCGCCGGCGCAGCCGCGCCGGCGTACCGCTTGCACAGATTGTCGACCGTTATGACCGCCATATTTGCATCACGTTGCGCACCGGGTTCGAACTGCCCTAACGGACAGCTCCGGCGGTCATGCCCTTGATCATGGTCTCGGAAAAGAAAGCGTAGATCGCGACGATCGGCACGATTGCGATCATCAGACCGGTGGCAGCCATTCCGACGTCGAGCTGGTGACTGCCGGTGAAATGCATGATCCCCAGCGGAAGGGTGCGCTTGTCGTCGTCGGTCAGCAATATCACCGCGAACAGGAATTCGTTCCACAGGATGATGAAATTGAGCGTCACCGTGGTGAAAATAGCCGGCGCGCCGATCGGCATGGTCACGCGCCAGAAAATCTCGAAGTCAGAATAGCCGTCCATCCGCGCGGCATCGAACAGATCCTGCGGAATCTGCGCGAAGAAGCCTTCCAGGATGTAAACCGTCATCGCGATGTGCGTCGCGACGTAGACGAGGATCAGCCCGGGTAGCGTGTTGTACAGGTTCAGGTCGAGCAGGATCTGAAACAAAGCGAGGATCAGCAATTGTGGCGGCAATACCAGCCCGGAGAGAATGAGGAAACGAACAAACCGATTGCCGGGAAAGGTGTAGCGGGCGAGGCAATGCGCGGCCATTGCGCCGATCACGGTCACCAGCACGACTGCGATCACGACGACGACGGTGCTGTTCCAGAAATACGTGCTGTAGTTCGACTTGGTCCATGCATCGGCAAACTTTTCCCAATGCGCCGGGGATGGAAAGCCATAGGGATTCTTGAAAATTTCGGCAGTCGTTCGCAGCGACATCGTCGCCACCCACAGCAGCGGCCCACCCGTCACTGCGGTATAGAGGATGACAAACAACACGAGGGGCAGCCGGCGGACTTGTCCCAACCCGATCTGCAGTTGCGCGCTCATGGCTAGAATTCGAGCCGGTCGCGCTGGCGCAGCAGGCGCGTCATGATCGCGATGAACGCCAGGATGATGATGAACCACAACACCGCGATGGCCGAGGGATAGCCGAGATCGAACGTGTTCCACTCGAAGGCACGCTTGTAGACATAGGTCGATACGGTTTCGGTCGACCATAGAGGTCCGCCGCTGGTCATGACCCAGATCAGGTCGAAGACCATCATCTTGCCGATGAACGACAGCACCGTCAGATTGACGATCGTCATGCGCAGCATCGGCGCAATGATGTAGATCAGCTTGGCGAACCAGCCGCAGTTGTCCAGCTCCGCCGCACCGAGCACCTCAGCCGGCAGAGCGTGCAGCGCGGCCAGAAAGACGATCATGTTGAAGCCGAGCCATTTCCACTCATGCGCCACCAACACGGACCACAAGGCCGTTGACGGATGCCCGAGCCAGGACTGCTCGAACGCGCCCAGACCCATCCAGCGCAGCACCGCATTCGCCAGTCCCCAGTCGTAGTCGTAGATCCACACCCAGATGATCCCGACGACGACGTAGGACATCAGCACGGGAGTGAACCATACGACGCGCAGAAGGGACGCGAACGGCGCCCGCGCGAACAGGCATAGCGCCAGCAGCAATCCGCCGACCACGTCCACGATCGTGGCGACGATCGTGAAAATGGAGGTATTCGCGACTGCCTTCCAGAAGATCGGGTCGCTGAACAACAGGGTCGTGAAGTTGCCGAGTCCGACGAACTCGACCACGCCCTGTGGCTTGATCGCATGAAAGGCGTTATAGAACGTGCGCAGAACCGGGTAGATCGTAAAGCCTGCGTAGATCAGCAGCGCGGGCGTCAGAAAAACGACGAGAATGCCGACGCGCGCACGTCGCGCGTCGGTCTCAGCCTGCATCAGCCCTTGTAGCAGGACTTGTTCATCATCTGCACTGTCTGATCGACCGAAAGCAGGCCGCCCGGGAAACCGGAGTTCAGCACCTGTGCAAACGCTTCCTTGCACTCGCCGGTGACCATGTCACGGGCCTGTCCGACGAAATACTTCTCGCCCTTCTGCCGCTCCATCAGCTCGGTGAAATAGGCCGCATGCGGGCCTGTAAAGTTCTTCACGTCCGCCTTGATCCCCGTCTGCAGATAGACCGTCTCGATCCACATTTTCCCCATCTCCGGCGTCGACATCGCGTTCAGGAACTCCGCGGCCAACTGCTTCTGCTTGCTCGCAGCGTTGATGGCGAAGCTCGCCCCGATGGTGGACGTCTTGCATTCGTTGCAGGCGCCACCATTCATCGCAGGATATTGCATGATGCCGAGCGGGAAAGTCGGCGGTTGCCCGCCCTTCTCCTCGGGCACGAAGGCGCGCCCGGTATAGAAACTGCCCATCGGCAGCATCAGCGCACCGGGCTTGCTGTAGAAGTAATAGTGCGATTCGCCCAGCTTGAGCGTCATGAAGTTCTTCGGGTACGCGCCAGCGTCAACCAGCTCCTTGACCCACTTGAGAACCTCAACGACACGTGGATCGGCGAAAGACAGCTTGCCGGTGAAGAGTTTCTGGTAATCGTCCGGTCCCAGCTTGCGCAGAAGCGATTCGACGGTGATGTACGCGCCCGGATAAGGACGGTCGCCGACCCCCTGCGACACGGGCGTCATACCGGCCGCACGAGCTTTCTTGACCAGGTCCAGGAACTGCGCCTGGGTGAACTGGGCGTTCGCGGGTAGGGCAACGCCGAGCTTCTTCAGCGCCTCCTTGTCGTAGAACAGTTCGACGGTATAGGCCTCCTGCGGAATAGCGTAGGTCTTGCCGTTGTGGGTCCATACCTTTCGTGCCCATGGCTCGATGTTGTTCCAGTTAACGAGGTCGTCCAGCGGAACGATGTAGCCGGCGCTGATGTACTCGATCTGGTCCGGTTCGAGATAGAAGACGTCGGGACCCTTGCCTGCCGGCAGCGCAGTCTTGAGTGCCGCGAACAGGGGATTTTTCTCGTACCACGTTATCTTGACCTTGACCCCGGGATGCGCCTTCTCGAGATTTCTCGCTGCGAGTTCGCGGAACGCCACTTTGGCCGGCTCGTCCGCCTCGTGGCTCCAGACTTCCAGCGTCACTTCCTGCGCGATTGAGGCCGGTACCGCACCAAACAGAATCGCCATCGTGGCCAGTCCTGCGACCGCCACGTACCGTGCCGCGAAGCATGCATGCATTGTTCGGTCCCCCTGTATTCGCACCGCCAAAATTGCCAGGCGCGATCGATCGACATCAAGCGTATCTGACCGGAAGTCGCGGTTGGGTTCGTCCCGGTTGCCGACGATAATAGTACAAAGGGAGCCGCTCGACCATTTCGACCGTGGCGTGGCGGTGCAGCATTCGAACCCTGCGGCTCAACAACGACGTAAAGCTACCGCGATGGACCTTGAGTATTCAACAGTCAAAACTTTGCACATCGTCCTCGCCGCGACGACTGGATTCTTGTTTGCACTCCGCACATACTGGATGGTCCGCCAGCCGTTCCTCCTTCTCCATCGTTGGGTCAAGGTCCTCCCGCACCTCGTCGACACGCTATTGCTTGTGTCGGGCGTTTGGCTTGCGCTGCATATAGGCTTGACTGGATTGCGGGGTTGGCTACCGGCCAAACTCATCGCCTTGGTGCTCTATGTCGCGTTGGGCATGGTTGCGCTCAAATGGGGCCGCACCAAACCGCTCCGCGTCACCGCAGCGTTCGCCGCACTCTTGGTTCTCGGCTATATCGCCTGCGTGGCGGTAACAAAATCGCCCTGGGGTCCGCTGGCCAATTGACCGATGGAGCGCCCGTGATCGGCGGATTACCGAAGGCGCAGTCCTCGCGCTAGCCCGGCTTCCCATCCACGCGGACGCGCGACAATACCGGCCAATAGCGAATCGCATACAAAGCGAAAGCGATGGACCAGCAGACACCCGAGAGCATGACGGTTAGAACGTATGCGCTCGGCAACCACATGCCGCCGAAAACTCGAACAAACGCGGCAAGTGCGATCAATGCGAAACAAGCGACTTCGTATCGGTCTGCCTTGAGTGGCCTTCCCGTATGGCCACGCGCGGTCCGGGTCATCATGCCGATCGTCATGCCGCCTATTGCTCCAATGGTCAGCGCATGCACGGCAAATACCTGTTCGACCAACCCAAGTTCAGCCAGTCCGCGCAACACGAGATACACAACGATCCAGGCGTAGGCGATGTGAAGCACCCAGACCAAAGGCACGCCTCGAGTACGATGCGGCCTCCACAGATAGAGGCGGATTGCGTGCGCAAGCGCAACCATGAACACGATCATGGCGACGAACCGTCCAGCCGCCGCCAGTATGTCAATGCCAATCAGAACCAGTACGCCGACCAACGCCAATCGCTCTACCATTGGATTTCTTGTCGCCTGCGCGCCAGCGACGCCGTTGTTGGTAAACATCGGAATGACTCGGCCGCCAATGACGGCGATGATGAACAGGACTACATCGAGACCGACCTGGAGACTCGCTCGCTCCGGCCAAGGAAGTACGTCCAGGTGCGAGAGATGAAAGGTCAGTACCGCGATGCTGAGCAATACGAGCAGCACCAGAAAGAAGTAGTTCCGCCGGTTTCCACTCTGCACGATCGCTCGGCCGATGCCGAAGGCGAGCGCCACAGGAAACGCGACGTTGGCAATCGCCGCAACGAGCGCAAACGGAGTCAATACAAGCACGCGACCGGCCACCCAAAGTGTCGTAAGCGCCATCAATGCCCCGTGGGTAGGTGTGGGCTTGCCCGTCCAATTGCTGACGGCGGTCAGCAGAAATCCCGCCACAACCGCCATCGTGTAGCCAAACAGCATTTCATGGCCATGCCACGCAGGGCTCCGAAGAAATTCGGCGGGAAGGTGACCTGAATACTGGCAGATCCAAAGCACGATCGACAACGACGCGAATATGCTGGCAACAAGGTAGAACGGTCGAAATCCGAGGTTCCAAAGCGCAAAGTGTTCCGGAACTCGCGCTGCGTCGGGTCGGCTGACTTCTATTTTGATCATGGGAGGCTAAAGCGTCTTTGCGTTGGCATCTGCCAGCTGTGGCCGATCATTGGGAGTTACTCAAAAACAACCGGCTGACCATCCCTGCCGAACGGAATGAAGGAACCGTGTGAGCCGGCCTTGATCGCGTCGACCATGCGCTGAAGCGGAGCCTCGGCATCCTTCCTCTCCAAGGGGCGTCCCTGCTGCCCGGCGAGCGCCGCCACAAAGACGACCGCCCACGTCGGACCCGAAACGCGAGCCTCATCGGCCAGTGCTGCAAAGGTTGTAAGCTCGTCGAGCGCCTTGTCGACGCACATCAGAGGCACGAGAGCACCGCCGGCCCCGGCGTCGAATTGTCGCCGCTGCTCAGGAGTGCATTCCTCCGGCAATTCGGCTCCGGCAAAGACGAACAAGAGCCGTTGCGGATCCTCCTGCGTACGGGCTGCGATCAACAGGTCGTCGAAGCTGGCGATTTCAAGGTTGGACATGGCGCTCCGTCACTGCACCAGCGGTGTATCAGCGGCGTCCAGGTCGACGCCTCTGTACGTCGCTTGCGCCGGCGAGCAGCCGCAGATACTGGCGCAACCCGGTCACGTACGTCAGCTGGCGCAACGACATCGCCACCGCGCCTCGCACGGATTCGAATGACTGCGCCAGTCCAGGTTCGCGCGCCTGTACCTCGACCACGTGAAGTCCAAAACGACTGTGTACGAGCCTTGGCAACACGCCCACTTCCGCGCGACCGAATATCTCGCGCGCAAACTCCGGCGCGCAATCGGTCGCGCAAAGCCATCCGAGTTCGCCCCCGTCCGCGCCGGTAGGACAATTGGAAGACGTTCGAGCGGCTCCAGCGAACCGGTCATCACCGCTGCCATCATGGCAACGGACATCGAGCAGCGCCGCCTCAGCGCGCTTGCGCAGGGCAACGACATCGACACCCGGGGTAACCGCGAAAAGAATGTGGCGTGCCCGTACGCGCTCACCAGTGCGATAGGACGCTTCCTGCGCTTCGAAGTGACGCCTGCACGCTTCCTCCGAGGGTTCCGGTACTTGGATGGCTTGATCAAGCAGCAATTCGATTGCTTTCGTTGCTTCCTCGCTGGTTGCTCCATCCACGGATGCACGATCATCTTCGCTCAGCAGCCCGGCCCGTAGCGCGGCTTGTCTGAGCAGTTCCGTGCAGGCACGCTGGCGCAACTCGTCCGGTGCCAACGTGGCGTCGCGCGGATGCAGCGATACACCGTTGACGCTGGCCACCTCACCTGCTGCTGCATTTGACTTGATCATCACACGCTCCCTCAGACGCCAGCGTCCGGTTGCCGCGGCAGATTGTGTCCAGCCGGCACGTTGAGTCGGCGACTGCGTACCACCTGGTAAGGGCGAAACAGATAGCGCAATGGTTGCGAAGCCGCTCCACACGTGAACCAGCCGGCTGAATGGGAACAGCAGGAAGATCGTCATGCCCAGCACCATGTGCAGCTTGAAGGGCCACGCGACGGCCACCAGCGCACTGGCGTCCGGACGCAAGGTGGCGATGCTCTGCAAGTAGCTCGCCAGGATCAGCATCGCACTCGCATCCAGACGATGCTCGAACGATAGTGGGAGCGTGACCAACCCCAGACACAGCTGCACCCACAGGATGACCAGGATCGCGATGTCGGTACGGTGGCTGGTCAACCGGATGCGCGGATCAAAGATGCGCCGGTACAGTAGCAGCGTCAGGCCGACAAAGCACACCAGTCCGGCCACGCCGCCCGAGACAATAGCGAGCATCTGCTTCTGCGGAGCGGTAATGAACGGCTCGTACATCCAGTGCGGCGTGAGTTGGCCGAACAGGTGCCCGAAGAACAGGAAAATTATGCCGGCGTGGAACAGGTTGCTGCCCCAGCGCAACATGCCGGCGCGGAGCAACTGCGACGAATCGCTCTTCCACGTGTACTGATCACGGTCGAAACGAGCCAGGCTGCCCATGAAGAACACCGCCAGACAGATGTACGGATAGACCGTGAAGAGGAAATTGTTCAGGTAGGACAAAACGGGGTTCATGACGCTGCTCCCGGATGGGCGCCGTGGGGTACGGTCGTGCGAATGACGTGGATCGGCTGTGCCTGACCGGGCCGGGCCTGGCCTTTGGCAGAACATCCGTCGAACACCGGCGGCTCGGCCCAGCTTTCATCCAACGCCTCGTCCGCGGGCGGCTCGACCGGCTGCGCCTTTTCTCCGGCGAGCTCGATCAATGCGCCCACCACGCTGGCGTACGCGCTGTCGCGCTTAAGCAAGGCGCCAAAAATCGCATTCAGGATATGGACGATCTCGCCGAGGAAGGCGCAGGCCTCGCGCGGCGGTTGTGTAGAAGCAAACTCCAGCACTGCCGGCAGATAGTCGGGAAGTTCTCCGGGAGCGAGGACGAGGCCGGCCTTTGCATAGGTTTGCCCGAGGTCGATCATGGCCGGACCACGATCACGCGAGTCGCCGTGAACATGCTCGAACAGGTGCAACGAGGTGGCGCGGCTGCGGTCGAACAGCTCGACGTAGGCGGCCTCCGTCTCGAGGGGGTCGCAGCGCTGCAGGGTGTCCAGGAGCACATCAATTTCGACTCGACGTGGCTGCGAGACTGCGGCTTCGTCGGCGAGCAGATCGCGCATCTCGGGGATGTCGTCGCGCAACTGCGCATCAGGATAAGCAAGCAATGCCGCCAGCACGCGCAGGCTCTTGCTCATCGGTCGAGGAGAATTCAGTGCGAACATGGTCAAACCTCCGCCCTGATGGGGATGGTGCGCTTCTTCTCGCTGCCGAAGAGGCTGGTTTCCCCAGTGCCCTCCGAACAGCCGTTGCCGAAGCTGAAGCCGCAGCCACCACGCACGTTGAACGTATTTTCGGCGTATTCGCGGTGAGTGGTTGGGATCACGAAGCGGTCTTCGTAATTGGCGATGGCCATCACGTGGTACATCTGTTCGACTTCGGCCTGGCTGATGCCGACCTGCTCCAGCACCGCCTTGTTGATACGCTTGTCGACGTGTTTTTCCCGCTGGTAGGCGCGCATCGCCAGCATGCGTTCCAGGGCGCGCACGACCGGTGCGGTGTCGCCGGCAGTGAGCAGGTTGGCTAGATATTTGACCGGTATGCGCAACTGCTTCACGTCGGGGATCTCGCCGTTGCTGCCGACCTGTCCTGCATTGGCCGCCGCGCTGATCGGCGACAGCGGCGGGACGTACCAGACCATCGGCAGCGTGCGGTATTCCGGGTGCAGCGGCAGCGCGACTTTCCACTGCACCGCCATCTTGTAGACCGGGCTGTTGCGCGCGGCGTCCATCCAATTGTCGGGAACGCCGTCGACACGCGCCTGCGCGATCACCTGCGGGTCGAACGGGTCGAGGAAGATGTCGAGCTGCGCCTGGTACAGGTCGCGGTCGTGCTCGACACTGGCCGCCTCCTGGATGCGGTCGGCGTCGTACAGGAGCACGCCAAGGTAGCGGATGCGTCCGACACAGGTTTCGCTGCACACGGTTGGCTGGCCGGCCTCGATGCGTGGATAGCAGAAGATGCATTTCTCCGCCTTGCCGCTCTTCCAGTTGTAATAGATCTTCTTGTACGGGCAGCCACTCACGCACATCCGCCAACCGCGGCACTTGTCCTGGTCGATCAGCACGATTCCGTCTTCCTCGCGCTTGTAGATCGAGCCCGACGGGCAACTGGCCACGCACGCCGGGTTCAAGCAGTGCTCGCACAGCCTGGGCAGGTACATCATGAAGGTGTTCTCGAACTGGCCGTAGATATCCTTCTGGATGTCGTCGAAGTTCCGGTCCTTGCTGCGACCGGAGAATTCACCGCCGAGGATCTCTTCCCAGTTCGGGCCCCAGACGATCTTGTCCATCTGCTTGCCCGTGATCAGGCTGCGCGGGCGTGCTGTCGGTGTAGCCTTCATCTCGGGCGCCGACTGCAGATGCCCGTAGTCGAAGGTGAAGGGCTCGTAGTAGTCGTCGATTTCCGGCAGGTTCGGGTTGGCGAAAATGCGCATCAGCAGCTTCCATTTCGCGCCCTGGCGCGGCTCGATGCTGCCGTTGGCCTTGCGCACCCAGCCGCCGTTCCACTTGTCCTGGTTCTCCCACTCCTTCGGATAACCGATCCCCGGTTTGGTCTCGACGTTGTTGAACCAGGCGTATTCCATGCCGGGCCGGCTGGTCCACACGTTCTTGCAGGTGACGGAGCAGGTGTGGCAACCAATGCACTTATCCAGGTTGAGCACCATGCCGATTTGCGCGCGGATCTTCATGCGGCCTCCTCAGCGTGCAACGAACGCATGTGAGCGCGGGGGTTCATGCGACTTCTCCTTGAGCCTGGACCGGCCGGATAAGCTCGTTGCCGACCGGTGTATCGAGCCAGTCGACCTTGTTCATCTTGCGCACCACCACGAACTCGTCGCGATTGGTGCCGATGGTTCCGTAGTAGTTGAAGCCATAGCTGAACTGCGCGTAGCCACCGATCATGTGCGTAGGCTTCAACACGATGCGGGTCACCGAGTTGTGGATGCCGCCGCGCGTGCCGGTGATCTCCGAACCCGGCGTGTTCACGATCTTTTCCTGCGCGTGGTACATCATCACCATGCCGGGCTTGACGCGCTGGCTCACCACAGCGCGCGCGGCGATGGCCCCGTTGACGTTGAAGAGCTCGATCCAGTCGTTGTCGACAATGCCGGCACGCTTGGCATCGTCTTCGCTTAGCCACACACACGGCCCCCCGCGGCTCAGGGTAAGCATCAACAGGTTGTCGGTGTAAGTCGAATGGATGCCCCACTTCTGGTGCGGTGTGATGAAGTTCAGCGCAATCTCGGTATTACCGTTGGGCTTGATGCCCTGAATGCCGGCGGTGGTTTTCAAATCCACCGGCGGGCGATAGCTGCTGAAACCCTCGCCGAAGGCGATCATCCATGGGTGATCCATGTAGAACTGCTGGCGGCCAGTCAGCGTGCGCCATGGAATCAGTTCGTGCACGTTGGTATAGCCGGCGTTGTACGAGACGGTCTCGCTTTCGATGCCACTCCACGTCGGCGAGCTGATGATCTTGCGCGGCTGCGCCTGGACGTCGCGGAAGCGGATCTTCTCGTCCTCGCGGTGGATCGCCAAGTGTGTGTGGTCAAGTCCCGTTTGCTTGCCCAGTGCCTGCCACGCCTTGACCGCGACATGGCCGTTGGTCTCGGGCGCGAACTGCAGAATCACCTCGCAGGCGTCGATGTCGGTCTCGATCTTGGGCATGCCACAGGTCGCACCCGGCGCAGTGACCAGCCCACTGAGTTCGCCGAGCTGCTTCACCTCCGTCTGTGTGTTCCAGCTGATGCCTTTGCCAGCGTTACCGGCCTTGGCCATCAGCGGTCCCAGCGCGGTGAAGCGCTTGTAGACGTTCGGGTAGTCGCGTTCGACCACGACAAGATTCGGCGCGGTCTTGCCCGGGATGAGGTCACACTCGCCGCGCTTCCAATCCTTGACGTCGAAGGGCTGCGCCAACTCGGATGGACTGTCGTGCATTAGCGGCACCAGCACCAACTCGCGTTCGACGCCCAGATGACCGACGCAGACTTCACTGAATTTCCTGGCGAAGCCCTTGTAGATGTCCCAGTCGCTGCGTGATTGCCAGGCGGGATCGACCGCAGTGGACAGCGGATGAATGAAAGGATGCATGTCGCTGGTATTGAGATCGTTCTTCTCGTACCAGGTGGCCGTGGGCAGCACGATGTCGGAGTAGAGGCACGTCGTGCTCATGCGGAAGTCGAGCGTGACCAACAAATCGAGCTTGCCTTCCGGCGCCTTGTCATCGCCACACGACTTCCGTCGGTTTCGCTTCTTCCACCCCCAGATCTTTGCCTTGCACGCCGTTGCTGGTGCCGAGCAGGTGCTTGAGGAAGTACTCGTGACCTTTGCCCGACGATCCGAGCAGGTTGGAGCGCCACACGAACATGTTGCGCGGCCAGTTGTCGGGGTGGTCAGGGTCGGTGCAGCTCATCTTCAGCGAACCGTCTTTGAGACCCTTGACGACGTAATCCCTAGCCTCCATGCCGACGCTCGCCGCGTCGCGGACGACCTGCAGCGGGTTCGTCTGCAACTGCGGCGCGGACGGCAACCAGCCCATGCGCTCGGCGCGCACGTTGTAGTCGATCATGCTGCCGCCATACAACTTCTTGTCGGCCAACGGCGAGATCACTTCTTCCATGCCCAGCTTCTCGTAGCGCCACTGGTCGGTGTGCGCGTAGAAGAAGCTCGTGCTGTTCATCTGACGGGGCGGACGGATCCAGTCGAGCGCGAAGGCCAATGCCGTCCATCCGGTCTGCGGGCGCAGCTTTTCCTGTCCCACGTAGTGCGCCCAGCCACCGCCGCTCTGACCGATGCAACCGCACATCATCAGCATGTTGATGACGCCGCGATAGTTCATGTCGCTGTGGTACCAGTGATTCATCGCGGCGCCGATGATCACCATGGACTTGCCCTGGGTCTTGTGCGCGTTATCGGCGAATTGGCGCGCGACTGTGATCAGCTGTGCGCGCGGCGTGCCGGTAATGCGCTCCTGCCAGGCCGGCGTATAGGGCGTGTCATCATCGAAGTCCTTCGCGGCAAGCTCCCCCGCCAGACCCCGGGCCACGCCATAGTTGGCAACCTGCAGGTCGAACACGGTAGCCACGAGCGCCTCCCGCTTTTCACCGGCCTTGCCGAGCGCGATCCGCCGTACGGGGACGGTACGAACCAGCACGTCTGTTTGCAAATTGTTCGGAAAATGTTCGCTGGTGATTCCACCGAAGTAGGGGAAACCCACCTTCGCTGTTTCGGTCGTTGGACTGTCGCCTTCCAGCAGCGAAAGCTTGAGCTTGACCTCCTCGCCGTGACGGGCTTCCTTTGCTTCGAGATTCCACTGGCCTGCATCGGCACGTCCGTCGGGTCCCCAGCGAAAACCGATAGCGCCGTGGGGGAGGACAACCTTGCCCACCTCGTCGAAGGCAACCGTTTTCCATTCGGGGTTGTTGGCTTGTCCGAGTCTCCCGTTGAAGTCCGAGGCGCGCACATAGCGGTCGGGGACGGTGATCACCTCGCCGTTGGGCAACGTATGCTCCTTGAGCATCACAAGCATCGGCATGTCGGTGTAGCGACGCACATAGTCGTCGAAATAGACGCTGCGTTCCCTACCCTCGCCGGGGAAGTAGAACTCCTTGAGAATGACGTGCCCCATCGCCATGGCCACTGCTGCATCGGTACCCTGCTTCGGATTCATCCAGATGTCGGCGAGTTTGGCCACCTCGGAATAGTCCGGCGTCACAGCGACCGTTTTCGTGCCTTTGTAACGCACCTCAGTGAAGAAGTGCGCGTCAGGGGTCCGTGTCTGCGGCACGTTCGAGCCCCAGGCAATGATGAAGCTCGAGTTGAACCAGTCGGCAGATTCCGGCACATCGGTCTGCTCGCCCCAGATTTGCGGACTGCTCGGCGGAAGGTCGCAGTACCAGTCGTAAAAGCTCATGCACACGCCGCCGATCAGACTCAGATAGCGCGAGCCCGCGGCGTAACTGACCATCGACATGGCCGGGATCGGCGAGAAGCCGATGATTCGGTCGGGGCCGTGCTTCTTGATCGTGTAGACGTTGGCCGCAGCGACAATCTCGTTGATCTCGTCCCAGCTTGAACGCACGAATCCACCGAGTCCTCGCACCTGCTGGTAGTCGCGCCGCTTGGCGTCGTCCTCGACAATGGACGCCCATGCATCGACCGGATCGCGTCCGACGCGCGCTGCGCGCCAGCTCTTCAGCAGACGTCCGCGCACCATCGGGTACTTGACGCGGTTCGCGCTGTAGAGATACCAGCTGTAACTGGCTCCGCGCGCGCATCCGCGCGGTTCGTGGTTGGGCATGTCCCAACGCGTGCGCGGGTAATCGGTCTGCTGCGTTTCCCACGTGACGATGCCGCCCTTGACGTAGATTTTCCAGGAGCACGAGCCTGTGCAATTCACGCCGTGCGTGGAGCGCACGATCTTGTCGTGAGCCCAGCGGTTCCGATAGGCGTCCTCCCAAGTGCGGTCTTCGCCGGTAGTGACGCCGTGGTCGCCGGCGAAGGCTTCGCGCGGTTGAAGGAAATAGCTCAGTCGATCCAGAAAGTGGCTCACGGCAATGTCCTCAAGGGTTCTTCACGTAGGCGTTCGCACGAAGGTAGAACCACCAGTTCAGCACCAGGCAAACCCCATAGAAGATCGCGAAGCCGTACATGGCGATCTGGGGCGTACCGGCCTGGATCTGGTTACCGATCACGATCGGCGCGACGAAGGCGCCGTAGGCGGCGATCGCCGACGTCCAGCCCAGTACCGGGCCCGCCTGTTGGCGGTCGAAGATCACGCCGATGGAGCGGAAGGTCGAGCCGTTGCCGATGCCGCTGGCGAAAAACAGCACGACGAACAGGCCGAGGAATGCCGGGAAATACTGCTCCGGCGTGGCCGAGGCGTAGGCCTGCATCATGACGTAGCCCACGGCCACCGAGGCGACAACCATCACCACCGAGATGATCTGGGTGACGATGGATCCGCCGACCTTGTCGGAGATCCAGCCGCCGATCGGCCGCACGGCCGCGCCGACAAAGGGGCCGATCCAGGCGTAGGCCAGGATCGTGGGTGCGTTCGGGTTATTGAGCGTGTGCTGCATCACGCCGTCGGGACCGGGCACGTGGCTGACGCCGAAGATCACCTTCATCGACAGCGGCAGCGCCATCGAGAAGCCGATGAACGAGCCGAACGTCACGATGTACAACGCCGTCATCGACCAGGTGTGCTTGTTCCTGAAGATTTCGAACTGCTTGGCGACGCCCTCCTTCATCGGGCCGAACGCCGCGAGTCGCATCACCGTCAGCGCGGCGATGATATCGAGGGGAATGGCCACCCACATGCTGATCACACCCAGGCCGGTGGGTGGCGGCAGGTACAGATACATCCCGAGGATCGATGGCACGAAGGCCAGCGTGTACAGGTAGGTGATCTTGGCGAATGCGACGATCGGGTTGCCGGTGGCCGGCGAGATCGTCTTCAGGTTGTTCATGCCGAACCAGCACAACACTGATAGCGGCACCAGCGACAGCACCCACGCGAAGCCCGCGTTCTGGATCCACGTCGGCGTCCCGGCGTTGATCTTGCCGAAGATCCATCCGCTGTCCTTCACCAGTGTCATCGGCTCGCCGCCGTACGCGCCGAAGATGCCCACTGTCATGACCAGCGGAATCACGATTTGCATCGTGGTCACGCCAAAGTTGCCCAACCCCGCGTTCAGCCCGAGCCCCGTACCCTGCAGCCGCTTCGGGAAGAATGTGCTGATGTTGGACATGGAGCTCGCGAAGTTGCCGCCGCCGACGCCCGACCACAACGCCATGAGCTGGAAGGCCCAAAGCGGCCAGTCCTTGTGCTGCAACACGATGCCGGTGCCGATGGCCGGCGCGAGCAGCATCGCAGTGGTCAGGAAGATCGTGTTGCGCCCGCCGGCCAGACGGATCAGGAACGAGGCCGGGATGCGCATCGTCGCGCCGGAGATCCCGGCAATCGCGGTCAGCGTGAACAGCTGCGCCTGGGTGAACGGGAAACCCAGGTTGAGCATCTGCACGGTGATGATTCCCCACATCCCCCAGACGGCGAAGCCGCACAGCAACGCGGGCACCGAGATCCATAGGTTGCGGTAGGCGATCTTCTTGCCGGTGCTTTCCCAGAACTCATTGTCCTCGGGGCGCCAGTCGGCGATGTCGGCGCGGCCGCCCCTGTGCGGCGCGGCCACCTGGGACTTCAGCGTTGTGTTGGTGACGTTCATGATGTTCCTTGTTTGACGGCGACCGGCTGCTGCCGAAGGCGGAACGGCTTGGCCCTGTTCCCCATGAGTTCGGCGCCACGCACTTCGGTCCAGTACATCCAGATCAGCGAAACCCAAACCACCCCGTACAGCAGCATGAAGGCGGAGGAGCGAACGCCAGTGAGATCCATCAACGCTCCAAACATGATGGGCAGCACGAATCCACCCATCCCGCCCGCAAGGCCGACAACACCCGAAATCACGCCGATGTTGCCGGGATAGTCGTCGGAGATGTACTTGAATACCGAGGCCTTGCCGAAGGCCCAGGCGATCCCAAGCAGGAAGATCAGGACCGTGAAGAGCCAGATGTTTAAACCGATGTGAAAGGTCCTCGGGCCGCTCGTGGTCAGGATCGTCATGTCGGTTTGTGGATAGGAGAGCAGGAACAAACAGACCCAACTGACCCAAAGCACCCACCATGTGACGCTGTGCGCACCGTACTTGTCGGAGATCCAACCGCCTACGGCGCGCAGCACGCCGCCAGGGAGCGAAAAACATGCGGCCAGCAACGCTGCAGCGCGTATGTCGAGGCCAAATTCGCCAACGTAGTACTGAACCATCCAAAGGCTCATCGCCACGTAGCCGCCAAACACGATCGAGTAGTACTGGCAGAGCTTCCAGACCTTGGGGTCCTTCAAGGCAATGAGCTGCTCGCGCCAAGTGATCTTCGAGTCCACCAGGTGGGCAGGATCGGAATAGCTGCAAAACCAGAACAGAATTGCTGCGCCGAGCATGATGGCCGCGTAGACCTGTGGTACCACTGCCCAGCCGAAGGCCACGACAAGCGCGGGTGCGACGAATTTGTTGACGGCAGCACCGGAATTGCCGGCGCCGAAGACGCCCATCGCAAAGCCTTGGCGATTCCTCGGGAACCAGCGTGCTACGTAGGGCGTGCCTACCGAGAACGATCCGCCCGCAAGTCCGACGAAAAGGCCAAGCACGAGGTATTGCCAATACTCGGTTGCGTGCGAGATCAGATAGATCGGCACTACGCAAATGAGCATCAGGACGAAAAGGACGATGCGGCCGCCAAATTTGTCGGTCCACATGCCAAGCGGCACGCGAATCAACGAACCGGTGAGCACCGGTGTCGCGGTCAACAGACCAAACTCGGTCGCGTTGAGGTTCAGGGTTTTCCTGATCGGGATGCCGATTACGCCGAACATCATCCAGACCATGAAACACACTGTGAATGCCAGCGTGCTGACCAGCAGTACTGACAGCGCCTGACCCGACTTGCTCATGACCTCGGCCCCTCCTTCATTGGTTGGCCGAGTCTGGCAGTGAAGGAGGCCCAGTGGCATCCTTCGGTGGTAGTGCTCAGGAATGTAAAAGAACTATGCGGCCCACCGGCCGCATAGTTCGAACGAACTACGAGGGGAAAAGACTACGCGCGAGTTGACCTAGATCAACCCAGTCCGTTCTCGGTTGCGATAACCGCCGCCTGGACTCTTGATGCCACGTTGAGCTTTTGCAGGATGTGTTGCACGTGTATCTTCACCGTCGTCTCCGCGATGCCCAACTCTCGCGCAATGACCTTATTGGTCCTGCCTCGGGCGACACCGTGCAAGATTTCCCGTTCCCGCGGAGACAACTGCGCAATCGGAGACGGCAATGACGCCGTTTTGGGCTGTACCGATGCGATCGCGGCCCCACGATACGCGGAGACCAGTTTCCCCGTCATTTCCTCGGCCACTACCGACTCGCCCCGCATCGCTCGCAAGATCGCCTTGGATAGGGCGTCCCCTTCCATTGTCTTCAGCAAATAGCCACAGGCGCCATTTCTGAGCGCCGTGGCAAGGTCACGCTCGTCTTCGCTGACTGTGAGAAGCAGGATGCGCGCGGTGGGAGAGGCCTCGTGCAACGTCGGTAACGCATCTACGCCGTTGACTCCGGGCAAGTGATTGTCGAGCAGAATGAGGTCGGGTTGCAGCTCCAGTGCTCGACGGTGAGCCTCGGCAGCGTCGGCGGCGTCCCCGACGATTTGAAACATCGAGTCACGCGACAGGAGCGAAATGATGCCTCGGCGAAATAGCGTGTGATCATCGACGACAAGGATGCGAATGGGCGAGGAATGCTCGGGTGACACGGCTGTCATTGCAGCACTTGTGCGTTCGCCGTGCTCGCCGGAGCTCGCGAGGACAGCTGTATTGGCGGGATAGTCAGCACTACGGACGTACCGCGTCCCTTGCTGGAGATCACTTCCAGGTTGGCGCCGATGCGTTCTGCGCGCTCGGACATGATGCGCAGACCGACATGAGTCTCGTCACGCGGCTCCGCGGCGTCGTCAAAGCCTTCGCCATCATCTCGTATCTCAAAACGCCACAGTGGCTGTTGCTGCACGTCAAGCCATACACGAGTCGCTCGCGAATGCTTCCGCACATTGGACAGCGCCTCCTGAACAATGTGGAGTACTTGTACCTGTAAATCCGGCGCCAGCGGCATTCCTTGTCCGGCCATCTTCATGGCTGCCGTTAGCCCGCTTTGAAGTTCGAACTTTCGCAACGTCGTCTGCAGTGCCGGCTCGATGTCCTCGGCATTGGTGCGCGTGCGAAAATGCACCAGCAGTTCGCGCACATCGCCATAGCTCTCGCGCACTCCGATGTCGATTTCGTCGAGCGTACGTTCCATCTGCACGCGGTCCCCGGTTGCGAGGGCGTCACGCATCATGTGCACCTGGATCTTGATAAATGCCAGCGATTGCGCGATGGAGTCGTGCAGTTCGCCTGCGAGAAATGTTCGCTCCTGCGAAACTGCCGCCTCCTTTTCGAGGGCATTGAGCCGAAGATTCTCGATGGCACCGGCTAAATGCGCAGCCAAAGCCTCCAGCAGCGAGCGCTCCGCAGCGGATAGCTTGAATTGGTTGTGATAGAAAAGATCGACCTCGCCCATCAATCGCTCATGCTGCGAAATCGGAATTGACACGATTGTCTCGAACCCCGCATCGCTGCAATGGTGCATGCCAGCGGGCTGCTCGGGCTGGATCGCGATGACACGTACGCCGATGGATGGGGACGGCGATCCGCAAAAACAGTCCCCCGCCTTGATACACTGCTCACCATCCGTCATGCCGGCTGGCAATCCCTCCGACGCAAGCATGTGGAAGCGCTGATTAGACTCGTCTGACCAACGCAATGCGACGCCATCGGCACGCGCAACCCGTTTCATGTCCTGCGTGAAGCCAGTGGCGAGCTCCTCCAGTGTCGTTGCCTTGCTTATCAAGGTCGTCACGGCATACAGGGCCTCCAGGCGTTCCCGCTTCTCCTCCAGTTCGAACGTCTTTTCAGCGACTCGTGCCTCCAAAGTCTTGTACATGGATTGGAGGTGCGCAGCCATGCTGTTGAAACCCTGTGCCAGGGTGCCGAACTCGTCGCTGCTAATGCGCTCTACCCGAGCGCCGAGGTCGCCCGACTGGATGCGCTCCGTGGCAGTTTTCAGCTGGCCAACGGGCTCAAGCACAAACCGATAGCCTGTGTATAGCAGCCCCCCGCTGCCGAGTACGGCCAGCACCATCATGGACACCTGCAGGATATGCAATAGCGCGGTTCCTCTCGACATATGACTTTCAATGGCAGCGACCAGAGCGTCAATGTGCTCGGTGAACACTGCGCTGTCGCGCCGGAGTACGTCTACTGAAGGTGGCTGGTCAGCAAGCCATCGCTGCTGGAATGCCGCCCAATCGCGCTCCACCGTCGCGAACTTCTCGCGGACGGTATCGTCCCACGGCACGACCAAAGGACGTTCCGGGTCGCCATCGCGTAGCAGTCGCATGCTGCGATCGAATTCCGCTCGCTGTGCTGGGAGTGCACCCTCGGCTCCCGTGGCAATGGATAGCGACAGCCGGTAGGCCTGCATCCGCATCCGACCGGCTTCGTTGACGGCAGCCGCGCCACCGTCAAGTTGCCAGGAAACCCACAACGTGGCGGCAATGAAGATCAGTCCCAGGAGCAGAAAGGGAATGCCGATCAAGCCAAGCTTGGCGCCGAGACTCCAATGTCTGGGGGAGTTCATTCCTACAATCTAGCGGATTTCGCCGATTTCTGCTCACAGGTTGCAGTACGGGTGAATAGGTGCGCCATCCAGCCTGCGGCGTCGCACAGCCCCGGATAGCGGAGACTAGCGGTTTAGCATTCGTGGAAACTCGTAACCTGATCCGGTCGCGCGGCATTAGCCAAATCGGTCGGGCACGCCGGCGCAAGCCGGCTTTTTCTGCGTCTTTGCGCCGTCTTGAAAGGCATTTGTAAGGTACTTCGCCCTATAGTTACGCAGTCCTCCGTTCACTCCGCGTCAGGAACAACCGGCGCGGAGATTTTTTCTCGCGCCGAACCAGCGCGCATTGAGCAGGCGAAGACTAATGTCGCGGCTTATCCATCTATTTCAGAGCGCGATTGTTGCCGCACTGTCGACTGCATCGCTTGCGCAAAGTTTGTCGCCGCCCGAGACCGATCCGCAGTCCCTGCACCGGCCTATGGCCGACCTGGAACCAGGCGGAGCGCGAGTTCGCGTTCCAAAATTGGGATCGGATTGTTCCCGCACGGACCATTGCGCGCGGTAAGCAGGTGCATCCGCTGCTGGAAGGTCCTCCTTTGCCAACGTTCGCGCCGGGCGGTGAAGGTGCAAAGCAACTTCAGCGCAACATCGACGACTTCAAGCTGGCGGGCATTGTCGTGTTGCACGACGGCAAGGTTCGCCTGGAACGCTACGCCCTTGGCTATAGCGCTGCGGGTCGCTGGGTGTCTTTCTCTGTGGCCAAGTCATTGACCAGCACGCTGGTGGGCATCGCCATCAAGGACGGATATGTCTCCAGCGTCGACGATGTCGTGACGCGCTATATACCGGAACTGCGTGACAGTGCCTACGACGGTGTGACGCTACGTCAGTTGCTAACGATGACGTCGGGTGCCAAGTGGAATGAGGACTACACGGACGTCAAGGCCGACGTCGCCTTGTTCTACTCCGCACCCGTCGAGCCCGGCATGGATGCAACCGTCAGCTACATGCGGAAACTCACTCGCGACGCCGCGCCGGGCCAGAAGTGGCACTACAGCACCGGAGAGACCAATCTGATCGGCGTGCTGGTCGAACGCGCAACCAAGAGGGACTTGGCCACGTACGCTTCGGAAAAGATCTGGGCGGGATATGGAATGGAGCAGGATGCGTCGTGGATGCTCGACCGCACCGGGCACGAGCAAGGCGGGTGCTGCATCCAAGCCACCACGCGCGACTATGCTCGTTTCGGCCAGTTCATTCTCGATGGTGCGCGCATCGATGGTCGATCGATCGTCGCCGACGGCTGGCTGGAAGCCGCGACCCGCAAGCAGGTCGACATCGGCCAACCGGGAGGTGGCTATGGGTACCAGTGGTGGACGCGGGACAATGGCACGTTCAATGCCTTTGGCGTTCATGGTCAACAGATTCACATCGACCCGGCGCGGCGGCTGGTGGTCGCGATCAACAGTGCCTGGCCGGTGGCGGACTTCACGAGCGAATCGCTTGCCGCACGCCTGGCGCTGCTCGACGCGATACGCGCAGTGATTGATTCGGAGGCACGAAGCAACTCGGAAAAATAGCGGCGGTTCGGATTTCCTGCCTTTCCCGCCTATGGTGCCCATGTGATACCCTTTGAAAATAAAAAATCGCCGCCTATCAGCGCGCGGCGAGTGTTGGAGGAATTGAAACCGACGTGCCTGCAAATGATGCATCCAGTATGGGCACTGCTTCCGTTCGCCCCGGCGATGTCGTCGTCGGTGACCAGCGCGTGGAGTTGCAGCTCACGTCGATCAGCACCTGCACCCTCCGGGTAAGCCTGCTGCCGATCGCGGCCGACGGATCGGTTCAGGCGGCCACGAATTCACCCGAGCTGGCGATCGGTCTGGTGAGCCAGCCGCTGGCGAGTATGCGTACGCTGTCTGCGCCCAGGATTGTCGACTGGGGCGATTGCAGGATTCGCGTAACGCCTGATCCGCTCGCAATCGTGCTCACCGATGCGGCAGGTCGTCCGTGCCAGCGCATGCGGATCGATCGGAACGGTGAAATCCACTTTGCTCGAGGCAACAGCCCGATCTTCGGGTTGGGTCAGGGTGGACATCAGTTCGATCGCCGCGGCGGCTCGTTTCCCCTCGTCAACGGCCAGGGCGAAGGCGTGCATTCGGTCGATATGCGCGAACCGGGCGCGCGGGCACCGGTCTACGAATTCGACCTGGCGCATGAAGGCGCGCGCATCACGATCCCCTGGATCGTCAGCACGGAAGGCTGGGCCGTTTTCTTCCATCGTCCCTACGGAGCCTTCGACCTTCGCGACGAGGAAGGTCGCCTGACTCCGGATGCGGCCGATGCTACGCCGCGACTCGACGCGTTCTTCGTCGTCACGCGCGAGCCGGCGCAGATCATGCGCGAATACGCGTTGATTACCGGATTTCCCCACCTGCCCCCGCTGTGGTCGCTCGGCTACATGCAATCGCGCCGCACCCTCGAAGGCCGCGAGCAGGTGCTCGACGAAGCCCGTGAGTTCCGGCGCCGGCAATTGCCCTGCGACGCTTTCATCTATCTCGGCACGGGCTTCACGACAGGGGGATGGAATACGGGACACGGGCAGTTTCGCTTCAACGAGAATATATTTCCGGATCCTGGCGAGATGATCCGGCAATTGCACGAGTCCCATATCCGCGTCGCCTTGCATGTGGTCGATCCGCCGCTGCATCTCTCCGGCACCGTCAGCGACACAGGCCCTGCGGCGAACAGCAAGGACAACGCAGCGCACTATTGGAACGAGCATCAACCGGTTGCCCGGGCCGGCGTCGACGGTTGGTGGCCGGATGTCGGAGACAAGCTGGATCCGGCCGCGCGGCTGGCGCGCATCCGCATGTACTGGGACGGTCCGATCAGGGATCACCCTGACCAGACGCCCCTTTGCGCTGCACCGCAACGGCTATGCCGGAATGCAGCGCTACGGATGGCTGTGGTCCGGCGACATCGACTCCACCTGGCAAACCCTGGCGACGCAGGTTCCCGTGGGCATCAATTGCGGCCTGACGGGAATTCCCTACTGGGGAACCGATATCGGCGGCTTCGTCACCACGCCGGAGCTGACGGGCGAGTTGTTCGTGCGCTGGTTCCAGTTCGGCGCGTTCTGCCCGCTGTTCCGCGCGCATGGCCGCACCTGGAAACTGCGGCTGCCCTGGGGCTGGAACACCGGCGAGTACGGACCCGAGGAATATGATGGACGGCGGCTTGTGCCCGGCACACTTCCCGACAAGAAAGAGCTGCGCAATCCGGAGGTCGAGCCGATCTGCAAGGCCTTTCTCGAATTGCGCTATCGCCTGCTGCCCTACCTGTATTCGGCGGTGCGCGAGACGCACGAAACCGGCATGCCGGTGATGCGCGCGCTTTGGTTGCATTACCCATCCGATCCCGCCGCTGTCAGGCGCGGCGACGAGTATCTCTGGGGCCGCGATATCCTGGTCGTGCCCGTGGTCGAGAAAGGCGCCGCCAGCCGCACGTTCTATTTGCCGCAAGGCACCTGGCACGATTTCTGGACTGGCGACGAGGTTTCCGGCGGTGCCGAGATTACGCGGCCGGTGGACCTCAAGACGATTCCGCTCTACGTCCGCGCCGGTGCGATCATCCCCACGGGCCCGGTGAAACAGCACACCGACGAAACCGCGGACGAGGCACTGACGCTGACGGTCTATCCAGGCGCCGATGGCACGGCCATCGTCTATGAGGATGATGGCTCCAGTTTCGCCCATCAAACGGGCGAGCACCACAAGATCGCCGTGGCCTGGCACGACCGTGCCAAGCGGCTGGTGCTAAAGCTTGACCAGGGATCTGATCCACCCGCTTGCGCGGGCGATCGCAATCAGGATCGCGACCACCGGCGCAACACGCAACATCGAGTTCAACGGCACGGAGCAGACGCTTCATTTCTGACGCGAGTTCAATCGAAAGACAACGAGAAGGAGCAAGCGATGTCGATTAGAAGACTGTTGGCAGGATTGACCGTTGCGTCGTGTCTGCTGGCCAGCGAGGCGATAGCGCAGAAGGTCATCACGCTTTGGCATCCCTACAATGCCGAAACCGACATGATCCATTACGGGATCAAGACGTTCAACGAATCCCAAAAGGACTATCGCATCGAAGCGCGCCTGGTGCCTTATACCCAGCTCACCGCCGAGATGATCAAGGCGGTGGCCACCGGCACACCGCCCGACCTGGTCACGCTCAACGACCCGGTCGTCGCCAGCTTCGCATCCCAGGACCAGTTGATCGACATTACCGAGCGGATCAAGAACTCGAAGGTGATCAACCTGTCGGTCTATTTCAAGGGACCGCAGACCTCCGGCGTGTGGGAGGGCAGGCGCTATAGCATCGCCCGCGAGGTGAACACCCTCGCCCTCTACTACAACGCCGACCTGTTTCGCGCGAAGGGGCTGGATCCCGACAAACCGCCGAAGACCTGGTCCGAAGTGCGCGCCGCGGCGGAGAAGTTGACCGATCCGGCAAACCGGGTCTTCGGCATCGGCTTCTGCGCCCATGCCTCCGAGCAGAGCACGTTCCAGTTCCTTCCCTGGCTGTGGCAGGCGGGCGGCTCGATCAACAAGCTCGACGCGCCCGAGGCGATCGAAGCGTTGCAGTACTGGACCGATCTGGTGCAAAAGGGCTACGCGTCGAAGGACGTCATCAACCAGCAGCAGAATGACGTCATGAATTCGTTCATGGCGGGCAACTACGCCATGGCGGTGGGCGGGCCCTGGGAATTGCCGCGCATTCAAAAGGACGCGAAGTTCGATTGGCGCGTGACCACGTTGCCGGTCAAGGATGGCAAGAACATTCAGGCGTCATCGCTCGGCGGTTTCCACTTTGCCATACCCAAGGGTGCCAAGGAAGTCGATGGCGCCTTCCGCGCGATCGAATTCCTGTCGACCCCCGCGATCTTTCAGGACGGCTGGAAATCGGGGTTGATGGCGCCGCGTTCCGACGTCGAGATCAAGGACCCGCTGTGGCCGAAGGCTTATGCGGTGTTTCGCGAACAGCTCAAATACGCGATACAGCGCGGCCCGCATCCGCAATGGCCCGAGCTGTCGCGCCCGATCCAGGTCGCGATCCAGGAGGCGCTCACCGGCGCCAAGCCGCCGTCGCAGGCGATGAAGGAAGCGGCACAGAAGGTCCAGCCGATCCTGGCCAAGCAGCCGTTGTAACCACAAAGCCAAGCGGGGCCCGCGCCACTGGGCGGGCCGCGCCTCATCTGTACCGCCTGCACGGTCGCGATGGCGCATATACGATCTCCGCTGCTGCTCGTCTTCCTGCTCGCGCCGGTGTTCTATCTGCTGGCGTTGATCGGATTTCCCATTCTCTACAACATCGCGATGAGTTTCCAGGACGTCACGCTCCGCAACCTGGGACAGTTTCTGCGTCCCTTCGTCGGCCTGGATAATTTCCGCGAAGTCATCGCCGATCCCACGTTCCGCAAAGTATTCGTAAACTCGCTGGTGTTCGTGAGCGTCAATGTAGTCGGCCAGGTGTCGCTGGGACTTCTGGCCGCGTTGTTCTTCGCCGAGACCTTCGCCGGCGCGCATTTCCTGCGCGGCCTGCTGCTGGCGACATGGATGCTTCCTGGCCTCGTGGTCGGCGCGTTATGGAAATGGATGTTCGCCTCGCAGTACGGCGTGGTGAATTTCGTCCTTGCGACCCTGCATCTGACTAAAGGGCCTGTCCATTGGCTGTCGGATCCCGCCGTCGCCATGACCGCCGTCACCATCGCCCATGTCTGGTACATCATGCCGTTCAGCATGATCCTGATCGCCGCGGCGTTGACCGCGATACCGCCGGAATTGTACGAAGCGGCGGCGCTGGACGGCGCGGGGCCGGTGGCGCGCTTCCGCTATATCGTACTGCCGGCGCTCAGGCCGACGCTGCTGGCGGTCGCGTGTCTGGTCACCATCTATTCGATGCGCGCTTTCGACATGATATTCGCGCTGACCCAGGGTGGGCCGCTCGATTCGAGCAACGTGCTGCCGCTGCTCTCCTACCAATTCTCATTCCAGCAATTCAAATTCGGCATCGGCGCGGCGGTCGGCACTTTTGCCGTCGTGTTCGTCTTTGCCGTCGCGCTGGTCTATGTGCGTACCTTGAAACACGAGGCACGCGCGTGACCCGCGGACGATTCCCTGTCCTGTCTACGCGGACACGGCGCGTCGTCTTCTCGGTCCTGGGATTCGTGGGCGTGGCGATCTATCTGTTTCCGATCTATTGGATGTTGATCTCCGGTTTCAAGAGCTCGGCAGAGATTTTCGCCAACCCACCGACCTTCTTCCCCAGGGCCCCCAATCTGGACGCGTTCCACTCCGTCTTCGTGCAGGAAAACATCGCGCGCTATCTGCTCAACAGCGTCATCATCGCCGTCCCGGTCACGCTGCTGACCCTGGCCTTGGGCTCGATGGGCGCCTATGCGATGGCCCGCGTTCGCTCGCGGCTGGTGGACGTGGCGCTCGTGGTTGTGCTGCTGCTGCAAGTCTTCCCTGAGGCGTTGATCGCGACGCCCATCTTTATCATCTTCAAATCGATGGGGCTCCTGAACACATTCCCGGCCGTGATCCTGGCCACGACGTCGAAGACTCTCGCCTTCGCACTGGTCATCCTGCGACCGATGTTCCTGCAGGTGCCGAGCGAGCTGGAGGAAGCCTCGTATGTCGATGGCTGCACGCAATTCCAAGCGTTCTGGCGCATCGTCCTGCCGTTGATGCGGACGCCGCTGCTGGTCGTGGGCGCGATCTGTTTCGCGCAGGCCTATGGTCAGTTCGTCTACCCGATCACGCTGTTGAACCAGCAGCACCTGCAGCCCGGCTCGGTCGGCATCTATGCCTTTATCGGCGCGGAATTCGCCGACTGGCATCGGGTGATGGCGTTCGCCTCGATCTATGTCCTGCCTATCCTCGCCCTGTTCCTGCTGTTGCAAAGGAATATCGTGTCGGGCCTGACTGCGGGAGCGCTGAAATGATGGGGCACGCGGCCGCTTCCTAATCCCTTATCCCGTATACCGCTCACGCCTGGCCCACGCGGAAGCCTTGGTGGCTTTCAGGCGATTCAATCAACGCGCCCATCGAATGTGAGTAGGACCATCTCCGCCGGAGTCCGACACTTTGCCAAGACGAGGCCCGTTTCTCAGGACACAGTAGCGAGCCATGCGACGGCTTGATCGATAGCGGCGCCGCGAGGCATTGCACGTCCCTCGTACGTCGCAGCATCGTAGGCTGAGTCACCGAGCGCCTCCCGACATTTCGCACGATAGGGCGCCATGAGCTCGCGATCCAGGATATCGCTCGAGAACAGGGACCCGAGCAGCGCCTCCTCCACACCCCAGAGTCGCGCAGCCTGATCGTACTGCCCGATATGTGAGGCGAGCACCCCCATCGCGCCGACGCACTCCGCAAGGTTTAGCCGGCCGCCGAATCTTCGAGAAATGTCGACCGCTTCGGCCAAATGGCATCGCGCTGAAGCCGGATCGCTGCGAACGACGGCAAGGAAAGCAAGCTTGACCAGCGAAAAGGATTGCCAGTCGGGCATGACCATTTCCCGAGAGAGTTCGAGGGCCTGTTCATTCAACCTTTGGGAGACGGCGATGTTGCCGCGATCAAGCGCGAGGCGCCCCAACAGGTACAGGAAGATGGACTGGGGCCAAAGATCCCCGGACGATCGACTGGTTGTGAGCCCTTCTTCGGCAAGGGCGAGAGCGGCTGCGAGTTCCTGTTGCTTGCGAAGGACATTGACGAGGTTCGCCATATTGTGAAGCTCGAGGGTCTTGTTGCCGAGTTCCCGATTGATCTTGCGCGCCTGCTCCAGCAGAGACCGGACCCGCGACAATTCGGCATGCCAGTCGAGCACTCTCGCCAGGTTGTTCAGTGTGATCGCCTCCGTGTTGCGGTCCCCAGCCTCGCGACTGAGCGTAAGGGCATCCTCCAGAAGAATGCGCGTCTCGGCTTCGTGTACGTTATTGCCCAGGCTGCCGGCAGTGAGCAGCACTTTCCCACGCGCGGCGCTGTCGCCAGTGCGGGGCGCCGGTGCCAACGCCTTCATGCACCATTCGTACCCTTCATGCCAGTGACCGCGTCGGCTCCAGAATCGGTAGAGCGTCCCGCACATCCGAAGAGCCAAGTCGCCCCGGCCTGGCGTTTCGAGGGACCAGGCGAGCGCCGCGCGCAGATTGTCGTGGTCGGCCTCAAGCAGATCCAGCGCCGGTTTCTGCTGCGCGCCACCGAGGAGTGAAGGTTCAAGCCGCTCGGCCAACCGCAGGTACCAGTCAAAGTGCCGCTCGCGGACAGCGGAGTCTTCGCCAGCAACCCGCAGGCGCTCTCGCGCATATTCACGGATCGTCTCCAGCAGGCGATAGCGTTCTCCGTTATTTTCGACCACCACGAGCGACTTGTTAACGAGGCTTGACAGCAAATCCAGGACGTCTTCCTGCAAGAGGCGATCGTCGGCGGCGACCGCCTCAGCCGCTTCCAGGTTGAAGCCTCCTGCAAACATCGAAAGTCGTGTCAAAAGCGTTCTTGCGGCTTCGGAAAGAAGTTCGAAGCTCCAGGTAATCGTTGCATGCAGCGTTTGCTGCCGTGGCAGTGCGGTGCGACTGCCTCCCGTCAACAACTGGAATCTGTTATTCAACCTGTCGACAATCTTCTCCACCGGTAGAACCGCAACGCGAGCCGCGGCGAGTTCGAGAGCAAGCGGCATGCCATCAAGCCGCACGCAAAGTTCCGCAATGGCCGGCGCCCGTCGCGAAGTCAAGGCGAAGCCCGGTCGCTGCAATCGACCGCGTTCGACAAACAGCTGAACCGCCTCCGAACGGGAAAGTGCGTCGAGATCCCAATTGTCAGCCGGCAGCGACAGCGATGAGAGCTGGTAACACTGTTCGCCGAAAACATGCAGTCCCTCACGACTGGTGGCCAGAATCCGAAGACTCGGCGCCGCCCCCAGCATAGGCTCGACCAAACCGGCACAGGCTCCGACTAGATGTTCACAGTTGTCCAAAATTAGCAGACAGCGCATCGGCCTCATGTAGGAACAGAGGGTGTCCGTAAGCGGTTCCGAGGCGACCTCCATCACGCCAAGTGCTTGGGCGATCGCTTTGGGCACGAGCGCCGACTCGACGATTGGTGCCAGATCGACGAACCAGACCGCATTGGCATAGTCATCGAGCATTTCGGCGGCGATCTCGAGCGCTAGGCGTGTCTTGCCGATGCCGCCGGGACCGGTCAGCGTCAGCATTCGCGCTTGCGACAGCAGTTGCCTGATTTCGACCAATTCCCGCTTGCGCCCGACAAACGTACCCAGTACGTGCGGCAGATTGGTGCGCGTCGGACCGGATGACGCCGACTGCTCGGACACGCCCGCAACTTCGACCACCGGCCCAACGAAGCGATAGCCACGCCGGGCGAGCGTCTCGATCCAGTGTTCGCCGCCGGGCGCACGCGTTAACGCGCGGCGCACGGCTGAAATCTGGCTCGCGAGGTTGCTTTCCTCGACGACCACACCGGGCCAGGCAGCATCGAAAATCTGGGCCTTCGTGACGTATTCATGAGCGTGCTCCACCAGCTTCGCGAGCACGGCAATCGCACGTGGACCCAGCGGCACGGGTATGTCGCCATGCGCAAGCACCTGCGCCTTCGGATCGAGCCGGAACGGCCCGATTTCATAGGTCGGGGTCACGCGACTCTCCCGCTGGGGATCACAGTGATCAGCCGGTTCCCGCGATCCGCGAGCAAGCAATGCGGTCCGCGCACGAATTCGGTGCAGAAAGCCTTCATACATCCCTTGGGATTCGTTGCAGCGATCCAAGTTGCACACCGTAACGACGACATTTCTTAAGGGAGGTCAGGGGCAAATCGATAAACCGTTCGGGCGAACGCTTCAATCCAGTTCTCGCCGCCCTGCATGCAGGCAATCGCCAAGCAGATCGCGCAGACCTTAGCCGCGAGGTTGCCGTCCTCGACCAACTCGTTCAGAGGCGCTGCACTCATGATGGCCGTATTCCGCGTGCATCAAAACGGGAGAAAGCCGGAATTGAATGATTGCGCACGCGTTAGCGGTCGGGACAAATTCCGAACAACGTTCGAACCATGCAAATTTCATCATTTTTGCAGAGTTCTTTCATAACTTCGTCGAAGATCGGAAGGAAGATGGTTTACGCCATCAGAGCATAACAAAACAGTAAGCGAAGCACAAAGAACTCGGCCTGAGGCCGAATGGACATTGGGCTGGCTGCCTACCGTGTCGTAGCAACGCCGATGCGATTGAAAGGATGCTGCATTGAAGATCGACTCCGAAACTGGATTCGCAAGTTCGATCCAAGGGCAGCTGCTGCGCGATAACAAGCGCCGCGAAGTCGCGATCTTCCTTTAGGAAGGCGATATGTTGGTCGCTGACTTCATCGACGGGCAGGGACAGCTGATCGATACGACGACTGGTTGTGGCGTGGTTTTTTCGCCGCACGCGCAGCAGCGCATGGCTTTGGAGTCGACAATCCCGCTGTCTGCGGAACTGGTCGCAAGACTTCAGCGTTTGCAACGAGCCGCGGTGATAAGCAAGCGCGCGACCGCGCTCAAATGGTTCGACACCGCGTGCGCACGACGGCCGCAAGGCCGCGTGCTGTCAATGATTGCGCGCCTTTCTTGCTCCATGGCGAGGTCCCCAGGGCGCCAAGGCATGTAGGTCATGGGAGGGTCAACATCACCGCAACGCGAGGAGAATTTCATGACGATCGACAGGACCAAAAAGCACTTCGGTAAGCGTAATTTCGTACCTCTGATCAAGACCTCTGCAATAGCCATTGGCGTGATTGCCGTAGCCTGCGTCGCGGTCGCGGCGGCCCAACACGCGTTGTCGCCGCGCCAGACCGCGATTGACGTGGCAGCGACCGCGGGCACGACTTCAGCCCGTGAAACTGCATCGTCAGGATCGAACTCGGCAACGGAAAGTGCCCCCCGGGGCGACGCGCGCGGCGAAGACGGCCGGAGGATCGATTCACCACGCGAGTGCCAGCCGAAGTTGGGAATCGTCACGGAATGCATATATTGACTGATGTGCGACGTCGCCAATACGGACGTGACGAGCGCGTGTCAACGGTGGCGGCGAACCGCAACGATGAGAGGGCTCAACCACCATTCCATGACCTGTCCCGTCACCCGCGCATGCAATGTGGCACTCGCTCCTTGAGCGAGCGTCTCTAAACGAAAGTCCCTCGCTTTCTTACCTTTTCTCCGAGCCGTGCTGTCCGCCGTTATGACGGATAGCACGGCACTTTTTTCTTGCGTGATGACTGTATCAGCGACCAAAATGCGTTTTCGAGAATGCGCGGACGTTGGCATGTAGCGCCTGGCGAAGTGCCATCGTAGTAACGGGGCGACAGCGACGAATTCGTACCGCGCGCAAGTTCGATACGGTCTCGATGATTCGGACAATCGATGCCGATGTTTTGGACGCTTCGTCCCCGAAGTTAATCGATAGCGCGCCGTTTGGGTCCGCCGGCTCAGCAGAGGGATATCGTGTCGGGGCTGACTGTGGAAGCGCTGAAATGGTGCGGCACGGGCCCACTTGCCGTATCAAACGATGACGCGTCTAATCCTGCCGACGCACGCCTGCCGGTAAGGGATGTGAGACTTCGAGGTTTGTCACGACCACTGAGCACCTGGACCAAGGGCACGTAGGAGGCAAATCATGAACCCAGCGTATCGCACCGCGCGGCTTTTTCTGGTGCTCTTGGCCCTAGCATTCGCCTGCGGGCCAATCCCTGGCATTGCAGAGACGCCGGGCGAGATTCCAAAACCCTGGACCTACGAAGGCAGCATGAAGCTGCAGGAACAGCAGCGACAACAGGATCAGCAGTTCCAGCAGCCACAACAATCGCCTCAGGGAGGCCCACGGATGGCGCCTGGCGGCAATGGAGCAGGAGCTGCGGCGGCGGATGCTGCACGCGCGAAGTGGCAAAGGCAGCCACCGTTACCTGTCGACCGTAATCCGCTGCTCGGCAAATGGACGCGCCCGGCTTCGACCCGGGCCAATCCCAACGATCCCTTCGCTCAGCTCCAGGCGCTTGCCAAGGGCGGCATGTGCGAAGTGCTGTTCGGTGGCGGCGTCTTCGAGTTCCGCCCAGACCGGCTGGTCGGCATGGACGAGCGCACGCGCGAACAGGAGCTCGATCGCGTCGAATATCGCGGGGACGCGAAGCACGTTGTAGTACTGCCGAAGACCACCCTGAAGCTGATCGAGTTCGACGTCGACGGCCCGGACCGCGTCCATTGGACCGGCCAGAATTGCGTCTTGGTGCGCGTAGCGCCCACGCCGGCGGGGCCCGGAGCGTCCGCGCCGGCGAAAGTGACCAATGCAGCTCAGCCGCCCAGCGCCGGGGCTGGCTCCAGCGCGGCCGGCGTGCTTACGCTTTCTGTCAGCGCAACGTCGTCCACCGACAACGTCTCCGGACGCAAGCTCTGGGTATTGAAGGCGGATCCGCAGGTCGCCCTCCTCAAGGGCGGCCTGACGTCGACGCCGGACGGCACTGCGCTGCAGCACTGGATGCGTGCTTGTCAGAAACGAGACCAGGCTTGCGCCTCGGGCGCGCAGGCGCTCAAACCTTACAGCGTGGGTATTGCGACGACCGACGCCGAGGGACACGCGCAGACGCCGCCGTTGCCCGCAGGTCGCTATTGGGTACTGAGCGATGCCAAGATCGACGACAGGCGGCTGATGTGGAACCAGCCCGTCGATGTAAAGGGGACCGAGGTGTCTCTTACGCTCGATCGGCGCAACGCGACGCCGGTCGACTGATAAGCAGGTGCAAGCCGCGTCAATAAATCCCCGCCGCGAGACCTGCGGCGAGCGTCGCACCGATTTCCTCGCAACGAGCGAGATCGGCAGACCCTATCAGCTTTGGCGCCAAGATGGTCTCGGGCGTTTGGGCGTGGGTGCAAACGACGATCGGATCGGCCACCGGGCGGAGACGCCAGCCGGTGGCAATTCGCTCGATTTGCCGTGCGGCATTCTGGCCATCGCTGCCGGCGCAGATGAGCGCGGCATACGGCCGACCGTTGATCCCGTCGAGCACGGCATAGTAGGTGCGGTCGAAGAAATCCTTCATCAGGCCCGCGATCGCCGCAAGATTCTCAGGCGTAGCGAAGATGTAACCGTCCGCGGCCAGCACGTCTGCAGGCCCGGCGTCAGCGGCCCACAGTATCCGCACGTCTACCTCCGCTATCGCCACGGCACCACGCGCAGCCGCTTCGGCCATTTGCCGGGTTCCGCCGGTGAACGAATGGAATACGATCAACAGCGTCTTCATGGGCAATATCAACTGTGCACCCGCTGTAATCGTGGGTGAACAATACGATCTTGACGCATGCTAGCAAGTATTCTCGGCCAAGCAATCGCAGTCCATCGCGAGAGGTACGGTTCGAAGGTGAAGCCGATATTGGAGTTATGGAGATTGTGAAAATGAGCGACGCAAACCATCCCGACCCGCAACTGCAAATGCGCGACATGCTCATGGGCTTTGTCGTCTCACGCGCTCTCCAGGTCGCCGCGGAACTAGGTTTGGCGGACGCGCTTGCAAATGGGCCCCAGGGGCGTGATGCGCTAGCTCGAGAGGTTGGCGCTCAAGCTGACACCATGGGTCGCTTGATGCGCACGTTGGCAAGCTTTGGTGTTTTCGAGGAGCTTGACGACGGGCGCTTCGCCAACACGCGACGCTCCGAATACCTTCGAAGCGATTCGCCAGGGTCGATGCGCGCACTGGCTCGCATGCATGGCGCCTCCCCGCTGTGGCAGGCCTGGGCGGGGCTGGAACACAGCGTTCGTTCTGGGGAACCGGGCTTCGCCCACATTCACGGCTCACCGATGTTCGAGTATCTCGAGGCGCATCCGGAGTCTGCCCGTCGCTTTGATGAAGGCATGGTTGCGTCGTCGCGCTTGATGAACGAGGCCATCGTTGAGGCGTATGAGTGGGACACGTTTGGTACGCTGGTCGACGTCGCGGGCGGTGTGGGAAGTACGCTGGCGGCGATTCTCCAGGCGAATCCACGCATGCAAGGCGTGCTCTTCGACGTGCCTCATGTCATCGAGCGTGGCCGAGACTACCTGGCGCAGCACGGTGTCGCAACACGGTGCAGGACGGAGGCCGGAAGCTTCTTCGATGCCATTCCTAGTGGAGCAGATGCATATTTCCTGAAGCACATCATTCATGACTGGGACGACGAAGACTGTCTGCGTATCTTGCGCAATTGCAAGGCAGCGATGCCCGACCACGCAAAGCTGCTGATCTGTGAAAAGATTGTCCCGCCCGGTAACGGCCCAAGCGCCGCGAAAGTCATGGACCTTGTAATGCTGGTCTTGACCGATGGAGGCAGGGAGCGCGCCGAGCCAGAGTTCCGGGATCTGTTCACCCGCGCGGGCTTGCGGATCGCGCGAGTGTTGCCGACGCAAGCCGATAACAGCATCCTGGAGTTGACCAAGTAAAACAGGTCTCTCGCGACCAGCACGATCCCCCGGGCTGGTTCTGCAGAAGTTCCCCCTCGCCCCGCCTTTCGACAACATCGCTATGCGTCCCGTTTGCAGGCAGGGAACTCGTGTGCCATGGCAAGGTTATTGCTACTTGGACGGCAGCGACTTCAAGTTCGCCTGGGACGTGCGGCAGATGCCGCGTGTGGTCACAAGGTGTCTTGGATCGGCAGCCACGAGTGGTGCCGACCGCTCTGCAACACGCCACGCCGACGCGAACTCGGCCGCTGGCCCTGCGAACGGGCAACGACCCGCACCTCCCGTCGGAGCGGTAATCCGAAGTCCGGCATGTCGTTGATGCAATCCACCCGGACGATGGGAATCGACCTGCCTTTGACCGGTGTGCGAAGACCGTGTGCCGGCAGATCGAGATGTCATTTTCTACCGGACGTGCCTCAACGAGGCTGCGGCAGCCAATGAAGGACGACCATATCGCGGTGCACAAGGAGACGGCGTCGCAAGGACAATGTCGTCACAGCCCGCCCCAGTTATCGACGTTCCTGGGCAAGACTAGGACTCAAGCTTCATTTGGGGTCTCAGTCTCGTATAAGAAAGTTGCGGTCGGAGGATAGGTAATCCGCACTCCATCTACATGGGCGAACGCGGTAAGAATATGAGGCTTGCGTCCCTTCGCCCCAATGATGTCCTCCACGCGAACGCCTCGTACGAGAAGTGCGTCGCCAATCAGCGACCGATGACATCGCCACGGAACAGCTTCGGCGCACATCAACACGCAATGCTCGACGGTCGCCAAGTCCACGACCTGCTGGACGTTCTCTGCGAACTCCGGCGACTGCATGTAATCCGCATAACCGCGGAATGAAAGATTGTTCCAGCCGGTGTTGAGGGAATCGGCTCGCGCATGCCGCAACCCTCCGAGACCCGGAAGATGCGTATAGCCAATATGACGCACCGCCAGAGACTCACCGAGTGTCTCTCGATTGAACTGCGGATTGTGGCGCGATCGTGGCACGGTTCTCACATCGAGCACCCGCACGATACCATTGGCGGTAAGTAAATCGACGAAGGTGTCGATCGGCCGATTTGAGTGCCCAATCGTGCAGACGAGCGGTCTATCCAATTCGATCTCTTTGTCGTAGAGCGCTGCCGCCGAACGAAAGACGACTATGCGCAAGATCCCATCGAAAGATCAGGTACGCATCCGACGTGCCCCTAGGCGAGTTGACCTGAAACAGCGAATAGAGCCTGCATGGGGTAACCTTGGCCACGCTGAGCTGCCCGCGGGCTCGACGTGACATAGTATGCCGCCGCTCAACGCTTCCTGAAGGAAATCCGCATGAGAAGAATACTGGTTCCGGTGGACGGCTCGGACAATGCACTACGAGCCGTCCGATATGCAGCATCGCTGGCGAAGGAACTCTCCGATGTGCGACTGGAATTGGTGAATGTTCAGGATCCTTTGCCGCAGAAGGTGCACAGTGCCCTGTCCGAAGAGGAAATTGCCCGCTGGCAATCCGGTTACTCCGACCTCGTCCTGCAACCTGCCACAAAGATTCTCGACGCTTTGCATGTTCCATACCAGGTGGGCTCCCGCGTCGGTTCGCCCGCGAACGAAATTGCGAAACAAGTGCAGGATACGCAGTGCGATGCAATCATCATGGGGACGCGCGGCCTGGGCTCGCTCGCCAACCTAGTGATCGGTTCGGTGGCGACCAAGGTTATCCACATGGTCCAGGTTCCGGTCACTCTGATCAAGTAACCGCAGCGCGCGCCGCCAGTTCAGTTGACGGCGCTGCTCACAGCCCATTGCCAATAACGAATTTCGGGCAGGTCTTCCCCGTTCTTGCCGATATATTCCCTGTGCATGATCAGCTTGTTCCTAAGCTGCTGCTTCAGCGCGGTACCCTTGCTGCCGGTCTGCGGCAGACGGTCGATCGTGTCCATGACGAGATGAAAGCGGTCCAGGTCGTTCAGCACCGTCATGTCAAAGGGCGTCGTGACAGTGCCTTCCTCCTTGTAGCCGCGGACATGGATGTTGCCGTGGTTGGTTCGGCGGTAGGTCAGCTTGTGAACCAGCGACGGATAGGCATGGAAGGCGAAGATAACTGGCTTGTCTCGGGTGAACAGCATGTCGAATTCGACATCGCTTAATCCATGAGGGTGTTCGCTCTGTGGCTGCAGCTTCATGATGTCGACGATATTGACCACCCGAATCCGCAGCTCGGGTAGATGCTCGCGCATGATCGAGACGGCCGCGAGCGTCTCGAGCGTTGGAACGTCGCCGCAGCAGGCCATGACCACGTCGGGTTCGGTGCCCTGATCGTTGCTGGCCCACCCCCAGATGCCGATGCCCTCGCTGCAATGCTTGACGGCGCCGTCCATCGTCAGCCATTGTGGCGCCGGGTGCTTGCCCGCGATCACGACATTGACGCAATGGCGGCTGCGCAGGCAATGGTCCATGACAGAAAGCAGGCAGTTGGCGTCCGGTGGCAGGTAAATCCGTACGATCTCGGCCTTCTTGTTCGCTACGTGGTCGATGAAGCCAGGATCCTGGTGCGTGAAGCCATTGTGGTCCTGACGCCAGACGTGCGAGGCAAGCAGATAGTTCAACGAGGCGATCTTGCGTCGCCATGGCAGCAGCGAGGTCACTTTCAGCCATTTTGCATGTTGGTTGAACATCGAATCGACGATGTGGATGAAGGCTTCGTAACAACCAAAGACCCCGTGCCGTCCGGTGAGTAAGTAACCCTCCAGCCAACCCTCGCATTGATGCTCACTGAGCATTTCCAGCACGCGACCGCTGCGCGCGAGAAATTCGTCACTCGGTTTAGTCGCGCCTTCCCACTGGCGATTCGTCGCTTCGAAGACGGCTTCGAGTCCGTTCGACAGCGTCTCGTCGGGGCCGAAAATGCGAAAATTTCGCTCCTCGGCGTTTAGCTTCGCCACGTCGCGCAGGAATCGTCCGAGCACGTGCGTGTCGCCGATGCCTTGTATCCCGGGGGACGGCACATCGACGGCATAGTCGCGAAAGTCGGGCATCCGCAAGTCGCGCAAAAGCATCCCGCCATTGGCGTGGGGATTGGCGCCCATGCGCCGCTCGCCCGTGGGCGCCAATTCGGCCAGATCGGGCTTGAGACGACCCTGATCGTCGAATAGCTCCTCCGGTCGGTAGCTCCTCAGCCAGTCTTCGAGCATCCCGAGGTGCGCAGGAGGGGCCGTGGCTGATACGGCGAGCGGGATCTGATGCGCGCGAAACGTGCCTTCGATGCGTCGACCATCCACCACTTTTGGCCCGGTCCACCCTTTGGGTGAATCGAGTACGATCAAGGGCCAGCGTGGACGCGTGGTATTGCCGTCCAGACGGGCGGCCCGCTGAAGGGACTGGATTTGTTCCACAGCCATGTCGAGCGTGGTGGCCATCGCCTCGTGCATCAGCGCGGGCTCGTGACCTTCGACAAAGAGCGGCGTCCATCCGTAGCCGCGCAGCAGCTGTTCCAACTCCTCGCGGGTGATGCGGGCAAGGATGGTGGGATTGGCAATCTTGTAGCCGTTGAGATGCAGAATCGGCAGCACCGCGCCGTCCGTCGCGGGATCCAGGAACTTGTTCGAATGCCACGCCGTCGCCAGCGGACCCGTCTCCGCCTCGCCGTCGCCGACAACACACGCGACGATGAGATCCGGATTGTCGAACGCCGCACCGAACGAATGGCTCAGCGAATAGCCAAGCTCTCCGCCTTCGTGGATCGACCCAGGGCACTCGGGCGACGCATGACTCGGAATCCCGCCTGGAAAGGAGAACTGAAGAAAGAGCCTGCGCAGTCCGCGCTCATCTCGGCTTATGTCGGGATAAATTTCGCTGTAAGTACCTTCGAGGTACGTGTTGCTGACGACTGCCGGGCCACCATGTCCGGGACCGGAGACGTAGATCATGTCGAGATCATATTTCCTGATGACGCGGTTCAGATGTACGTAGATGAAGTTTTGTCCCGGGGTCGTGCCCCAGTGCCCCAAGAGCATGTGCTTGACGTCGCTGAGCTGCAGCGGACGTCGCAAGAGGGGATTGTCACGGAGGTAGAGCTGGCCGACCGAAAGGTAGTTGGACGCACGCCAATAGGCATCCATCTTGTCAAGCATTTCCGGCGTGAGCGTTTTGGCTTTCATGACTCGGGAAGCTAGTCTGGCCCGATGACCTTATCACGGCACGACAACCGCTGCGCCGTGGTACTGCGCGGTGGACCGCCCTTCAATGCCGAACTGTGCGAGATCGCCAACGGACGCGAAAATGTTCGCGACATCGCCCGGCATCGCGGCGAACAGGCGACTCCCGACACTAGTTCGCAGTGGTGTCCAGGAGTCCTCTGCATTCAGTTCTTCAACTTGAGCGAGACGCCTTGTGCAGCGAGCGTCAATCGGACGCCCTGCTGTGTGCCGTGCAGTTTAAGCACCACGCCATGCTCATTCTTCATGATCACGTCACTTTGTCCGCCTGCGAGGGCAATTCCCGCCTCGCCTGCAGCATAGTTCCCGCTGAAATCCTCGACCTTGTTGAGATTGGACACCTCTCCCGTCGCCGTGACCGTGGAGATACCCAGATCAACTACGCTAAGGCCGTTTACCGAGAACGGATACTTCTGCCCTTGATAGCTCAGGATTCCGTCTCCCCACGTCACGCCAATTCCAACGGCAACTGCCGAACTTGACATGTCAACAGTGCCTGAGGGCGTAGGTGCATCGGCCGCGCTCACCAACGAAATCATACCCGCACATCCGACTGCCAACGACCAAATTACGAACGCTCGCTTATTCATATGTCTACCTTCTCTGTGTTTGCGCCTTGATTGTTGCCGGTGGCTGGCTGACGCTGCGTCCAGCGCAGAGCGGTGGTGCCTTGTTAGCCGCTGCCGGCCAATGACGATGGCGGGTCAATTCGGCAAAGCACCAGCAACATGCCGTGCCATCTGCGTTGAGACCGGGTCGCAGCATGGCTGCCAGCATCTTCGCGGTCTGTACGGCAGCACACGTTACGTTTGGCGGGCAAGCGCCACGTGCGCCATGCGTGTTTCGTGCGACATCTCCTGAAACCCGGTGCTTCGATCTGCGCGATATTCCCTGAAACCCGGTGCTTCGATCTGCGCGACATTCGGTTCCGGTGACGGCGACGGGGCCGTCAGGCGAGCCGGAGCGCCAATTCAGGCACAAGGTGCGCCCCGATGAGCGCATGGAAAACTCGCCGGCGGCCCGAGACTGTGAGGCCCAGCAGCGCCGCCGCGACGAGCGCCAGACTCGTAGGCTCGGACACCGCCACCGCCTCGTTGACGACGAATTGGTGTCACGCCTTGCGAGATAAGAGTACTGTCCAAGGTCTCGATGTGCACACTCAATCGTTTTCTCTTCGTCGCCCTAATCGCGTTCGCGCAGACCGCGATCGCACAAGGCTATCCCAACAAGCCCATCCGATTAGTCGTCCCGTTCGGGCCAGGAGGAAGTGCCGACGCTATCGCGCGCCCGTTGGCGGAAAAGCTCGGGGCCGTCCTTGGCCAGCCCGTGGTCGTCGACAATCGTCCGGGCGGTCTTACCGTGGTGGGAGCGGACTTCGTCGCGAAGGCTGCGCCGGACGGGTACACGCTCTTTCTTATGCCGGGCACCCACGTGCTGACGCCTCTGCTCGTGCAGAACACGCCGTACAATCCGATCAGCGATTTTCAGCCGATCGCCTACCTCGGACCTCAGCCCTATTTCGTGTTCGCGAACGTGCAGCAACCGTTCGCAACGTTCGATGAGTTCCTTGCCTACGCCAAGGCAAACCCGGGCAAGGTATCGATGGGCGTGTCCGATTCTGTGACGTTGACTATTGCAACGGCGCTCAAATCGGCGACTAACCTGGACTTCGTGATTGTGCCGTATAAGGGCGGTGGGCCGCAGAACGCCGACTTCATCGGAAATCAGATCTCCATGGCGGTCGGCACGCCCAACATGTTGCAATTCGTGCAGAGTGGCAAGGCCCGAGCGCTCTCGGCCACAACGCCGTCGCGCGTTGCGTTCGTTCCCCAGGTGCCCACCATCGCGGAACTTGTACCCGGCAGCAACTTCAACGTACAAACGTGGTACGCGGTCGCAGGTCCCGCGAAGCTGCCGCGACCCATCGTGGATCGGCTGCACGCAGAAATCAGAAAGGTGATGGACGACCCCGAAATGCGCAAGCGACTCGACGATCAGGGCGTACTGATGCCGGCAGACACGTCGCCGGAAGCGACGCTCGCCGTGATGCGTGAATATCAGGACCGCATGTCCAGGCTGGTGAAAGCGGCGGGAGTCAAGCCGGAATGACCCCGCGCCATACGAACCCAAGGCATTCGTCTATGTGGCGGTGACCAAAATTGTGCCATCGGCGTCGTTGAACTGCACCCGGGTGCCGTAGACCTCGCTCATGCGGGCGACGTCCTGCGCTATTTCACGGCCAAGATCCACAGACGCGATGGCCGGCACGCCACGCTCGGCGGGCCGGGCGCGATTGAGGTCGAGATCGAGCGGCACGAGTTTGACTTGTACGCCATCGGGCTCAAAGTCGCACACCGCGATGCAGCTCTTCGAGAATCTCGCATCTCCGTAGAAGCCGATGCGCTTGCCGGTCGCATCTTGCACACGGGACATATGCATATGCGATGGAAGCGCGTCCCGCTTCAATCCGAAGCCTTCATACATTTCCGGTGTCATCCTCTGTTCGCCGGCCTCGAACTCCATCAACAAACTCCCCAGCGAGTAGAAGATCGGGCAACCCTTGTAGACTTCGATCCCGCGAAGCATATGCGCCCCGTGCCCGAAGATTGCGGCAGCGCCGGCGTCGATTGCGCGCCGAGCAAACTCCTCGATGAACGAGGCGGGCCGTGGCGAATACCAGTTTTCATCCGTGCCCTCATGTGTGTGCAAGCTGACGAGCACGCAATCGGAACGGTTGGCGGCGTCCTTCACGTTTTCCAATATGGCCTGGCAGTCTCGCTCGTCCATGAAATAGCGAACGTGGGCGCGATCTCCGCGCTCGATTTGCAAAGATCCTTCGAAGACCGATCCGAAATTGAATCTGTCTGGACCCGGGTCGCGCATGACCTCGACTGCGGCGACCTCGCGCCGGCTGGCCGCGGTGCCCAACATTTCGTCGATGCGCCGCAACTGCGCAAACTCCTGATCGGGCAGCACGTACGCGCGCCCCCAGCGCAGCGGATTCAGTCCCGCCCGCGCCGCGATCCCATTCCCCGGAACGCTCGCGGTAAACTCCGACGCGCGCGTCGAACTCGCAGCGACAAAGCCGATGCGACCCTTCGGCGTGTCAAGAAAGCGCGCGGATCTAGCCTCGTATAGATCACGCCCGATCCCACCGGGAAGCAGGCCTCGCGCTTCAGCAGCCTCGATGGTGTCGATGACGCCCTGGCCACCGAAGTCGCCGGCATGGTTATTCGCAAAGGAAACAAGTCTGATGTTGAGGTCCGATAGCTCGTCGAGCACCTCGGGTCGCACCGATGTCGTGAAGCGACGAGGTTGCGGTGGAGTGTCGTGTCGAGGACAGCAGAATTCCGCGTTCGCGAATCCGGCGTCGGCACGTGCGAATTCGTCGACGAGCTTTCGGTCCAGCCGCGTTGCCAAATTTCGACTCGAGAACAGTGCATCGCCACATGCAACCACGCGCATTGCGCATTCCCCTTCGTTCTTTCAGAAACTAAATGATAATCAGCGACGCCGCTAACGCGGAACGCCCATCACTGCACTCGAAGCATTGTCTCGATCATCCTGGGCTTCACTCATTGTTGCATCGCAGTTGCGCTATGCGCAAGTTGATAGCTAGACTCAGTCGTCGGCACAGATCATCTCGATGGACAAGCGACCACTGAAGGAGGGCCCATGAACCGAACCGATCGACGCAGGTTTCTGACGGCAACGTTGGGACTGACCGGGATCTGCGTAACACCCGGTACGATCAGGTCTGCGCTTGCGCAGGCGTATCCGTCCCGCCCAATTCACTACCTGGTTGGGTATCCGCCCGGTGGCACGAGCGACGTCGTGGCGCGTGCCATCACGCCGGGACTGTCGAGCATTCTGGGTCAGCCGTTCGTGGTCGAAAACAGGCCGGGAGGCAACGGCATTGTCGCCGCCGACGCCGCTGCGAAGTCCGCGCCCGATGGTTACACGCTGCTGCACACGTCGGTGTCATTTTTCACGGTGACGCCACTTCTGACCTCGGTGCCGTACGACCCGTTCAAGGACTTCGATCCGGTTGGAATGATCGGCACAAATGTCAACGTGCTCGTAATCAATCCCTCGTTGCCCGCAAGCAATTTCCGCGAGTTCATCGAATACGCCAAGGCCAACCCCGGCAAGCTCAACTATGGGACCTCGGGCAATGGGACCGGCGCCCACATCCTCATTGAGTACCTGAAGCAACTGACCGGGATCAAAGCCGAGCACATCCCATACAAAGGCGCGGCACCCGCAATCAACGACTTGATCGGAGGACGCACGCAGTTCGCGTTCGATCCCGCAGTGACCGGACAGGTACAGGCCGGCAAACTGCGCGCACTGGCGATTTCCGGCGCGAAGTCGCTCGATCTATTACCCGGCGTGCCACCGATCGAGGATTTCATTCCGGCGTGGAATCCACCGCAGTTCTACAACTTCGTGAGCGCGCCGGCAGGGACGCCAGCTGCGGTGCAGGAGAAAATTGGCGCGGCCCTGAAACAGGTGCTTGCGGATCCCAAGGTGGCCAAGCTGTTGCGCGACAACAACTATGAACCGGGAGTCGCGACTCCCGCCGAACTTCGCGTACGGCTGAAGGCCGACTACGCGTCAACCGGCGAAGTGCTCCGCGCCAACAACATCAAGCTGGACTGAGTGCGCATCTTTTCTTTCTGGACGGACTCGTTTAGTCTGCCAGCAACCCGGGATCGAGCGTGAACAACTCCTCGGCACGGCCGACGCCGCGCAAGGCGTACCGGCCCACGGAAACCAGCTTCGAGCGTTCCGGCTCCGGCGTCGCTGCGGCGAATGCCGACGACAGGACGACGCTTCGGTCGACTGACCGGCACATCGCGGCAATGCGGCTCGCCTCGTTGACCGCTGGGCCGACGACCGTGAAGTCCAGACGATCCTCGCTGCCGATATTGCCGTAGAACACCTCCCCGATGTGTAGCCCAAGATACACGGACGTGACCGGCCGGTTGCTCGCGGCGCGGCGCTCGTTCACGACCTTGATGCCGGACCTCAGGCTCGCTTCTGCACGCAGCGCGCAGCGGCATGCTTGCGGGGCGTCGTCGGCCCGAAAGATCGCCAGCACGCCGTCGCCGATGAGCTTCAATACGTCGCCGCCGGCGTCGCGAACGGCGGCGATCACTGGCCCTCAATCCTTTCGGAGGTTTGAACTATTCAGCCTTGGGTCAAGTGTATTTGATGCAGCACCGTTTCCCGGACGCCGTCGCGGCATTCGAGAAGGAATCGCACGAGGGATTTCGGCTGAAGGGGTTGGCCATGGCGCATCACGCCTTGGGGCACATGTCCTCATCGACTGCCGCTCTCGAGCAACTGGGCGAACTACCGATGCACGCCTTCTTGAACGCCCAGGCAAATGCTTACTGCGGCAACGTCGACAAGGCCTTCGAATGGCTGGAGCGAGCGTATGCGCAACGCAACGCGGGTCTTGGCCAACTCAGGGTCATTTCATATTTCCACGAACTCCATCGCGACCCTCGATGGCTGCCGTTCCTGCGCAAGATGGGGCTCAGCACTCAATCCGAATAGACCCCGCAATGCCCGGAAGTAGCGGTTCGCTGACGAGACTCAAGGGCGAGTCGCCGCAGGACGCGACGCAGGATGTTCGCCACGCTGTAATTGTCGGACCATGCCGGAGCGCCAGTACGACAGGTTGTGGTCACGTGGCGACGGTCGCACAACCACAACGCAATCTCTCCTCCGGAGAAACGCCGAGTTCGGTACAAGCGGTCGGGCGCCGCAACCTTGCAATTGGCTGTACAGCGAATGCTTCGCGCACGCTATCGCCCCGGAAAGCCGATCGGCGGCCCGACGATGGGCATCGAGATGAGAGGTGCTGGATTGAGTGTAACTCCCTTGCCAAACGCTGACGTCGAGTGCGAAGATGGCAACCGCGCGATTGAACTGTGGACTTAGGCGAAAGTTTCGCGAAATGGGCGTCTAAGGCTTACAGCACATAAGAAGATCGCTGCGTTGAGGGGGGGATGTGCTCAAGGTCGTGCTCACAATTGATACCGAGTTGTGGCCGCGCATTGAGCATTGGCCGCGGCATCAGGCGGCGCGTCCTCTCGCCGGGCTCGACGAGGCGTATGAGCAATGCATCCTTGGCCGCACGCCCATGGGTGATTACGGATTGCCTTATTTGTTGCAATCCTTGCGCCGTCACCGTCTGCATGGCGTGTTCTTTGTCGAGTCGCTGTCGTCGTCCGTGATCGGCGAGGCGGCGCTACGGCGCACCGTGCGCGAAATCGTCGATGCAGGACAAGAGGTCCAATTGCATCTTCACACCGAGTGGCTTTCTGATATCTGCGCACCGGGATTGGCTTTGAAAAGCCGCCAGAACATGAGTGATTTCAGCCAAGAAGATCAGACGACTATTGTGCGCTATGGGCTGGCGACACTGCGTAACGCTGGGGCGGTTAACGTCACGGCAATGCGAGCGGGAAACATGGGGGGGAACGCCCACACTCCCGTTGCCGCGCGCGCCGCCGGACTGCGGTTGGACATGAGCTTTGACCCGACGCAAGGCCCGGCGATCCGCTCGCTTCTTCAGTCGCTGCGCGAAGAAGGTCCGGATGAAGGTGCATGTCCGACGGTTCCGCTGTCGTTCGTGCAAGATTATCCGGGCCATTACCGGCCTGCTAACCTGACGGCCCTGTCATTCGGTGAGCTTCGTCGCGCCATGGTCGGCGCCGCGCGCGAGAAGTGGCCGTACTTTGTCATCTTGCTTCACAGCTTTGAGTTGGTTACACGCGCGGGACATCGCCGGGGGCCGATGCGTCCCCATCTGATAAACATCGCCCGATGGAGAAGCCTCTGCTCGTTTCTGGCGCGGCACCGCGAACTATTCGCGACAGTCGGGTGTGATGACTTGGAATCCCTCGGCAAGTCCGCACACTTGCCCCCCGTCATCCGTACGCTGCCACTGGATACGGCGTGGCGCATGGGGGAGCAACTGGTTTCGCGGTTCATCTGACGACGCCCCTGTCCGTCAGCCGCCCCAAGGGTCCGTTTTCGCTCCCAGCGAACGAGCGCTTTCCGATGGCGGCGGATTCCGCTTTGGGTCGCTGTGAGACGTTAGCCAATCGGCCGAGTTCGCCGAACACCTGGCGGTCGATATCGCCGTGGAATTTTCCGGCAACCGGCCATTGACGAGGCGACCGGCAACCCGTCGGCCCGCGCAAGGTCAAGCCGTGCTACGCTACTCTAGACGCGCGTTGAGCCGTTGGATTTACTATCCCTTAGCGGACGATCTATGTCGCAGAGCGGCCAGTCTCTACAACGGGGTTCGGTCATGGAGGGTTCATGAATACCGATTTTCGTTTCATGGCATCGATGGCTGTTGTCTTTGCCGTCATGGTCTTTGGCGGCTGCAGCTCCCCTACGATCAAGTACTCGTATGACCCTCAGTTTGGCTTCCAGGGGGCAAAGACCTACCGCTGGGACGAATCCGGGAAACCGTACGGTGACCCGCTGCTGGAAGCCAACGTGCAATTCCTTTCGGATCGTTTGTTGGAGGCCAAGGGTTTGACAAGGACCGGCCAGCCAGCTTTGCGCATCTCGATGCGCTATGAGTCCAGCGGCTATAGCTATGAACTGCGTGCGTTGTCCCTGAACGTTTTCAGGGCCGACACCAATCAGTTGGTGTGGCGGGGGGTGGCTACCGGGACGATCAGGTCGGACGCCACCTACGGTGATCTGTCGGCTGCGCTCCAGAACATCCTGGGCAATTTTCCCCCGGCAAAGTAGGATTCATGGCTCATTGACACGCTTGCCCCCGAGCCACCTCTTTGGTGGCCTGTTCTTGTAGTGACTCGTGTACCCACCGCCGGATGGGTGAAGAACCCGTGCAGCACCTAGTAGGCGCCAGCAGGTAGTTCTTCTGCTGGAAGCTGGCGTACGAGATGCCAGACATCACCGTGAATTGCTTGTCCGGGTTGGGAGTGCGCGGGGACAGCCCGCCACACTCAGCGTTGCCGTCTCGGCCGTCGTGGGCAGATAATGCCCGCATGAAAACGCAGCGCGCAAGAGCCCCGCCACCAAGCCAAAGATCCGGCCGAGACGACGGGTAACTCGCATTCGGGAGGGCATAGAGTATTCACACGAGCGAGGAGGTGTGACATGAACCGAACACGTTCTGCTGCGGTGGCTGCCGGCGCCATCGTAATCTTGCTCGCGGGTGCGGCGTCGGCGCGCACCTGCTACACGCTGTTCGACCGCAACAATAACGTGGTCTATCGCGACGCGTTTTCACCCGTCGACTTGAGCGATCAGGGCGAAGCCGCACGCGCGCAGTTGCGCCAGCGCGGCGAATATCTCCTCATTTCCGAGGAGGAGCGATGCCAGCAAGTAACGTTCATTTCCGGGCCGGGCGAGACCACCGCACTGTCTGTTGATGGTTTTCTGGTCGGTCTGCAGCCCAGCACGCGCGCCAGCGCCGGCGCCATCACGACGGCACCGCAAGGCGCGCGTGGTGTGGAGTCAAGCCCACCATCCGCACCGTCCGCGGCTCCCAAGCGCGGCAGTGCCTCGGGCGCGTACAAGTAAGACTCGTACGTCTTTCGGCTGTAGGTGCGTGCTGTCCTTCGGGTCACATTAGTATGTCCTTCCGCACGGACCTCAATCCTCGGTCGACTCGATGGGTGTGTACAGCCCTGCTTGTGATGGCGGCCATCTACTTCGCCGTCTCCTTGGGGTTTATCCTGAGGGCGCTGTTCAACCTGGACAATCCGGACCGGGCCGCTTTCCTAGACCTTGCACGGGAATCAATCGGATATTGGTCGTCATTCTGCGTGTTGGCGTTGGTGCTCGCCGTCTTTGTCTTCCGCTTCAATTCCCACAGCACTCCAACGAAGCGTGCAGTAGTGGTGGCCTGCGCAATCAGTGGCGCTGCGGCCGGCATTGTTGCGGAGTGGTGGATAGGCCTGTTTTTCGTCTTGCCCGCAATCTTCCTGGCCCTATCCGATCGATGAGCCGCCGATGCCTAATCATTCGCCGCATCTGACTGCACGTATCTAGTTTGCTGTTGAGTATCGTCGCAATCCCTTGCCGTCGCCGAGCAAGATCACCGGTTCGTGTCCAATTTCGGCGCCCGTGTGACCCAATTACTGAGTGTCACCACCTGATCCGCCGCGCACGCACCAGAAGAAGAAGCCGGATTGGCTCTTGGAGAAGGCGCTCACGGCGCCATCGCTGAAGAACACGCCCCACGCTTCGCCGTCGTTAGTCGTCGACCTGGTAGTCGCCGACCAATAAAAGTTCTGCTGAACGTTGGTAAAGGGATGGCCGGCCGGCAAGGCGGGACCCGGAAACGCAACGCTTGGATCCACCAGGCTCGCCAGTTCCTGGAGCGTCGGAAGGCGCCAGCCGATGCGGTTCGCAACGATCAATTGGTTGCAGTGACCTTGGGCGGCAACCCAAATAGCAGTGCTTGTACTCGGTGACTTCTCCCACACCAGCCCCGTCTCGCGGTCCAAGACGGCGTTGCTGCCCATGTTAGAGAGCACGATGAACCGTGTGCTCGCCGGCAGCGTCTGGTCCCACGACGGAGTTGCATAGTACGGTCCGTTCGCGGTGGTCTGAGCGAGCGCTGTGGAAGCGAGTGATCCTATTGCAAAGCCGATGATGACAGCGATGTGCGTCAGTCCGTGATTCATGATTTGCCCTCTCGTAGTTGGTACTGCTTAGTCATTCTCGTGCACGTTTGCACGCCCGGCGGCCCCAGCAACGCGAGCCGCATCAACATCGAGCTCCTGCTCCAACAATTCCTGCGCCCGCGTTCGCACCGCCTCGTCGGGATCGACGAGCGCGTTGGTCAATAGGTCGAGGCTGCTGTCGGGCCGCGCGTGTTGCGCCCAGCCTTCGATGACTTGCATCCGCGCCGACGGGTCCGCATCATCGCGTGCCGCGGCGTACCACGCGAGGAGGATATCCGTCTGTTGTTCTCGGTTCTCCTGCCACGCGGAAACACTGTGCGATCGCGAGACGGACGCTCCGTTCGATTGTTGCAGGTGGGAATGCGGCGACCCGGTGTTGTTCGCTTTTTCCTGCGGCGCTTCCCCGCAACCAAATAGAGCCATTGCGGTCGCGGCGGCTGCCACGCTCAGAGCACGTTGCGGCTGTGCAACCCTCCTCACTCCGAGCATCAGGAGGCCGCAGCTCAGGAGGGCGAACGTTGCCGGTTCCGGCACCGAACTGATCGTCGATCCATTTTGTACGGTGATCGGCGACTCCCCGGTACCATTTTCTGTCGTGACGAATTCCACGTACGCCAGGACCCCGGCACCCGACGGGCCCGGCAGCGAGCCGCCAAAAGTATCGTTAACGGCAATAAGTTGCCCCAGTTGTGCCAACGTCACACCATCGAGAAGAATGAATCCCGGATTGAACGCGTCGAACGGCGAGAGACTCCCAAAAAAAGGACCTTCGGTGATCGGGCCTGTTAGTAGGCTGCAATACTGATCGCTGAAGGGGTCGCAGCCTACGTTGACTTGCACATCGGCTGCGTTGTACAGCAGATCAAACTGCCAGCTCGTCAGCGCAACGGCTCCCGCAATGTCGATCGGCACGACAAACGTGGTCAAAGGAGCGTACGGAGGAGGTGGGATGTATGTGCCGACCGAAATCATCGGGTCGGCCGTAGCGACACCCCAGACCAGCGTCAACACTACAGCCGCATAAATCGCTGTTCGTCTACACTTCATTTCCAGTGCCCTCGGAGGCCGGCAGCGCTGTTCCAGCAAGTGTCTTGCGTGACTCGAAGCGTGGTCAGTTCAGCCCGGGTGATGCCTTGTCGAACAATTTTTGTATGCGAATCTCGGTCTGCTGGACTTTGGCAACGACGTTCTGCAGATCATGCTTCAGGTCGAGATAGGCCTCGAGTTCGGCTGGAGCGTGCGCTGACGCAGGATTCTTCAGTGCCGCTAGGTCCTGTCGCAATTCGGCCTCGGCCGTCTGCAAGTCCTGCAACACCACCCCGACGAATGCGGGATCCGGAACTTGCTGCTCGTCCATCACCGTTGAGACGATTGCCTGGACATCGCCGAGCGCGTTGACAAGCGGGGATTCCGGCTCGGTGAGGCTTAGGACGTGCGATGCAACCGGCCGCAGGTCGGCGAACTCAGTTGCCGCGAGAGCGGACTCGCGCACCTTCTGGACCGCCGGCAGCATCAGGCCAACAAGGATACCGATGATCGAGATCACCACAAGCAGTTCGATCAGAGTGAATCCGCGATGTCGGACCGCCGTTGTGCTTGTCATGGTGCACCTCCTTTGGGACGTTGAAGAGATCAATCCGGAGACTCCCGCCTTCTCATGGGGCCTCCGTGCATTGCGGGACTGCCCTGAACGCTCTGCACGACAATATGAAATGCCGATGTCTCAATCCTCCGGTTCGACGAGACGTCTTCGCCGTCGCAATCGGGTAACGACCATGGCCGCGAATCGGCTTCGTTGCAGTTGTGCCGAGATGGTCTCGGCCAATCGGACCATGGTGCCGCGTTTCGGGCCGGACTCTGGAAGGGGCAGGCGTTCGATTCTCTCGACGAGATCCTCTGACATTGGAATGGCCGATTCGAGAACCATGCGACGCCGTGCATGCGAGGCGGAGAGTTCGCCGCAGTTGAAGCGGAACCACGTTGGTGCGTCGATGAGCTCGCCTTGACCGTCGATGAAGTCTGCGACCCAAAGGGTGCGATCGCGAAGGAAGATCGCTACTTCGCGGCGCTCGCTTCGACGCAAAATCTGACCTCGAATGGAATGCGTGAAGCCGACGGCGTGGGGTCTGTTCATCGCTGTTCCTCTTCAAACCGACGAGCACAACGCCGATCGCGCTGCGGCCATTTGCGTTTGCTAGCAGTGCCTTCGACGCTTCTTTGGCGGGCGGTTGGTATTTGCTATGCTCGCTTCACGGAACCGATCTTCCGGCCGCGTGCCGTCCAAGTCCTTAAGAAACCCTTAAAGATTTAAAGAGGCGAAGCATTCGGGCGGCGCCCGAATCTGTCCCGAGGGCCTGTTCAGCCGGGTTGTTTCGACAACGGAGGCCGTACGAATTCTGTCGGAGTGCGTGGGCGTGAGCACCATTTACGAAATTGGTCCATTCCGCCTTGATTCCGAGGCTGGCGTGCTCACCCGCGCCGGGCTTCCGTTGCCGTTGGGAGGGCGCGCGGTAGCGGTGCTGACTGCGCTGGTCAAACAACCCAACGAATTCGTCCGGAAGGAAGCCATTCTGGATGCGGCGTGGCCGGGAGTCGTCGTCGAAGAGGGGAACCTCACAGTGCAGATCTCGGCAATAAGGCACGTGTTTGCCGGGGCGCCCGGGGGCGAACTTTGGGTCGAGACGCTCGCAAGGCGGGGCTATCGGTTCGTCGGCCCAGTCACCGCAGTCCACGGCAATTTCGCGCGAGACAGCACGGGCCGCGGCGTGCTGTCGAACTTGCCAGTGTCGCTAACGTCATTCGTCGGACGTGAACGCGAATTGGTCGAGATCAAACGGTTGTTACCGGCGACGCGCCTGCTGACGCTCGTTGGAGTCGGCGGCATCGGGAAGACCAGGCTCGCGCTGCAGGCCGCCGCCGAGGTTGTCGCGGCCTACCGTGATGGAGTCTGGCTGGTGGACTTGGCGCCCCTGGCCGATTCGGCGTTGGTACCTAGCGCCGTGGCCCAGGTGCTGGGGTTGGGCGAGGCGGTTGGACTGACTCCGATCGAGACCCTTTGTCGCCAAATCAGAGGGCGCCAGTTGCTGCTGCTGCTCGACAACTGCGAGCACGTGCTGGACGGGTCGGCGAATCTGGCCGACGCTCTGCTCCGCGGCGCCGGTGAACTTGCGATTATGGCCACTAGTCGCGAGCCGTTGCACGTGTCCGGCGAGCAGACTTATCCGCTGGCTGCGCTGTCGCTGCCCGACCCTGCGGCGAATGTGGAAAGCGTGGCGCGCTCCGAAGCGGTGCAGCTCTTCGTCGAGCGGGCCCAGCAGCAGCTGCCAGACTTTGCATTGACCGCGGTCCGTGCCTCCGCGGTCGCCGAGTTATGCATCCACCTCGATGGCATTCCCCTTGCGCTGGAATTGGCGGCCGCCCGCGTTCGGACGTTATCGATTGAGCAGATCAACGCGCGTCTGGATAACCGTTTCAAGCTGCTCACGAGCGGTGCTGGCAACGCGCCAGCGCGCCAGAAGACCTTGCGCGCGACGCTCGACTGGAGCTATGACCTGCTTGCTGAGCAGCAGCGTGTGGTGCTGCGCCGGTTGGGAATCTTCTCTGGCGGATTTAGTCTCGAAGCAGCCTCGGCAATCGCGTCGGATGGAGCAATCGATGAACTCGCGGTGATCGACCTGCTGTCGCAACTCGTCGCGCGCTCGCTGGTCGTGGCAAACACCAACGAAACCGACGCGCGATATCGCCTGCTCGAGACGACGCGCGCGTATACGTTGGACAAGCTTGCCGAGTCCGGCGAGACCGAAGCGATCAAGCGCCGACACGCGCAGTACTTCGGCAGGCTGTTCGAAAGCGCGTTCGCCGACTGGCTGCGCATGTCCGACGCGCAGTGGCGCGCCATCTATCTGCCGGAAGTCGACAACGTTCGCCGGGCGCTCGACTGGGCACTTCGCGTTGGGAGCGACGCGGCGCTCGGAATTGCACTCGCCGGTGCATCGAGGCCGATGTGGACGACACTCGGACTCTTCGGGGAGGGGCGGCAGTGGATCGAGTTCGCCATCGGACGGCTGGAATCGCACACGCCGGAGTCGGACCAGGCGCAGTTGTGGCTTTCGCTCGGGGCTCTGGTGGAAAACCAGGCGCCGGCACAGTCGGTGGTGAACCTCGAGAGAGCAATCAGCCTCTACCGGAGACTTGGTGACACCTTGGCGCTTGGCTATGCGCTCATACTGATCGCCCGCCCGTTGGCATCTACGCGTCAGTTCGACCAGTCTTCGCTCGCTCTCGCCGAAGCGTTCCCACTGCTGGAAGGTTCTGGGCTCCCGAAGCTGAGCGGCTTTTTTCTCACGCATTCCGGTCATTTGAAGTCTCAAACCGGTGACCTGGCCGGCGCCCGGATGGATTGTGAAAAAGCATTGCCGCTTTTCCTCCAAAGCGGGGCAGAGTTCGCGGCGCGCGCCCTCTTGGCCATACTGGCAGACTTGACTTGGGCGCTGGGTGACTTGGACGCCGCGGTGGCCGCATTTGGCGAGGTGGTCGCGCTGATGCGCAAGCCGACCATCACCAGGAAGATCTCACTCGGGTACGCTCTCGCGAACCTCGCGGGCGTGCTCACCGAACGCGGGAATCTCGACGATGCCCTCGCGGCTGCGCGCGAAGGCGTGCCCTTGCTGGCAGAAGGAGGGGGTCTCGCCTGGAGATTCATGGACCACCTGGCGTTGCGGAGCGCGCTGGCGGGCAAATTCGCGAACGCCACGCGTCTCGCCGGCTTCGCCGAATCGGTACGGACCGCAAACAAAACCGCGCGCGAGTCCAATGAAGCGCGCGCCCATTCGCGGCTGCACACGCTGCTGAGTGAGAAGCTTGGCCCTGACCAACTCGAGCGGCTGCGCGTGGAAGGTGCTGGGCTCACGGAAGTCGAAGCTTGCCGGCTTGCACTGGAGGAATAGTCGCATGAGCGACAGCAGCTTGAACCCCACGAGGGACGCGCCGAAGTAGCGTGTTGTGGGATCGATGTTCGACCCCGAGACCACGGTCTGCGTGTCCGCTTAGGCGTCAGGCGTGGTGGGCAGATGCCGGACCCTGTCTGCCGTCGACCGCTTCGCTTCCGTTCCGAGAATGCGCAGCGCAAGGTGCGCCGCACCGAAGCCGTTGTCGATATTGACGACCGCGAGGCCCGATGCGCAGCTTGCCAGCGCCGCGTGCAGTGCAGCCTGCCCTCCCGCCGCAACGCCGTAACCAACCGACGTCGGTACCGCGATCACCACGCTCGAGACAAGTCCTGCAAGCACGCTGAAAAGCGCACCTTCCATACCGGCAACAGCGATGACCACGCGATGCTCGCGTACCTCGTCAAGATGCTGCACGAGCCGCCACAGTCCGGCCACGCCCACGTCGACGAAGCGCGACGCGGATTCGCCGGCAAATGCGAGCGTCCGCGCCGCTTCCTCTGCAACCGGTGCGTCCGACGTGCCGCCGCAGACGATGGCGATGCGCGCGCTCGTGCTGGACGACGGCGGGGAGCCCAGGAACGCCGTGCGCGACACCGCGTCGTAGTCAAGCACCTGGCGCACCGGATCGGCGAGCTGTTCGAGCTTTGCGCGATCGAGCCGGGTCAGCAGGAGCCGGTGGCCCAGCGCGCGCGCATGCTCGACGATGGCGTCGATCTGACGCGCGGACTTGGGCTCGCACAGAACTGCCTCGCTGGTGCCGGTGCGCGCGATGCGCTCCCAGTCCATCTTGAAATCATCCATGCCGGACCTCGTGCAGAAACGCGGCGCCGCGCACGTAGGGACGCACGCCGGCGAACGCCCGCCCAGTCGCAAGACATGCCGAAGCGCCGATCTCCCGAGCAGTCCCTGCCCACTCGGCATCGTCGGCAGCGAGCTCGATGACGACGCCGGCATGGGTGATGCGACAGCGTACGGTGGCGTCGCGGGCGAGACTCGCCGCGAGGCGTGACTCGACGGAATCGATGAACGCGAGATCGGACGGGTCGATGGCAATGCCGGTCTCGACCCGGCTCGCCAGGCACGGCTGCGCCGGCAGTCGCTCGAGGTCCGACAAACCAAGCGCGGACGCGAGCGCATAGATTTCGGCCTTGCCGAGGGAGGCTTCGACATAGGGATGCACGACGTGGCGCTCGGCGGCCGCGCGAAGACCCGGACGGAAATCGGATAGATCATCGGCATTGGTGCCCGATGCGATGGCGTCGGTGGTCACGCACGCAATTCGATCGTACAAATTCGTCTTGCAGTAGTAGCAGCGGTCGACCGGGTTCACGCGATAGCGCGGGTCCGCGAGTTCCTCCGCGTCGACGATGACGAGCCGCCACCCGTACGTTGCCGCGTGCGCTTCCACACGGCTGCGCGCGGACGCGGGCACCGCGGGGCTCGTCGCGTGATACATCGTCGCGTGGGTTCGCGAATGCCTCGCCGCGACGTGGGCAAGCGTCATCGAGTCGACCCCGCCGCTGACCGCGATCGCCAATCGTTGGTGCCGATCGAGGGCGTCGACCAGGCGCAACAGCGCTGCCGAACTCATGGATCGCTCATGGATCATTATCCTCGAGCGCCCGCTGGACAGCAGATGCGCTCGACTTGCGACGCGCTTCGAGCCCGGCACCCGCGACTATGTCGTCGTGAGCAGCTTTGGCGGTACGCATGCCTCCGGGACGCTGCGCGACCTTCACGTGAACGGCGTCGGGACCGAGCTTCGCGGTGACTTCGGTGCGCCGCAGGACGTGCCGGCGATCCTCACGGACGCGCAAGCCCAACGTCGAGGTTTCCGTGAAGCAGGCGTGCGCGATCGCGGAAGCGGCGGAGGGACGCGCCAGAATGCGAAATTCAGTCACGGGCCGTCCCTTCTTGCCAAGGCGCGCGCCGAGCGAGACGTCGATCGCACCGGACAGCGCGCGCAAGCGCTCGGCGGCAAGCGAGATCTCCTCGCCGGTCATGTCGTCGATATCGAATTCGAGCACCGCGACAATGTCGGCCTCCGCATCGGCGGCGATCGCAGCGATATCGCGCTCGAACACCAATGCACGCAGGATATTGGGCGTCCCGGGCAGCGTGCGCGATCCCGCGCCGGCGCCGATGCTCACCATGCGCCCCGCTGCGCGGCGGCCGCCGCAGTCGCTCGGCGCAACGAGATGACGCACGATCGCGGCGCCGGTGGGCGTGACGCGCTCGCCCGGGACCGCGTCGTCGTGCCACGGATAGCCCTCGAGGAGCGCACAGGCGGCCGGCACCGGTACGGGTAGCATGCCGTGCGCGGTGCGCACTTGACCGCTTCCCAACGGGAGCCGTGAAGCCGTCCAGCGTGCGCCGGCGAGGCTTGCAGCGATGCAGCCTGCGGCGACGACATCCATCAACGAATCCCAGTCGGCGAGCTCGTGAAAATGGACGTGGTCGGTCGTTGTGCCGTGAACGTGCGCTTCCGCGTCGGCAAGAAGCGCGAAAATCGCGAGCGCGTGCTCGCGCGTAGAACTCGTGAGTTGCGATTCCTCCACGCAACGCCGCAGCTCGAGGTAGCGGGTACCCTCCGCGCGCGATCGGCGAGGCGCGACCCGATACTCGGCGGCAGGCAAACCGAAGCGGCATGCGCGAAGCCCTGCCTGCGCGGCTGCGGCGAACGCAGGCATGGCCGCGCCGTCGGGACGGATCGCCGCGAGCTCGTCCATGATTCGCGGCTGCAGCACCGGCAGCGCGTCGGCGATCGCAGCGACGAACATGTCGCCGGCGATGCCTCCCACGAGATCGAGGTGGATTGCGAGCGTCGACGGCGGCGGCAGCTCCATGCCGTCAGGCGACGACGGGGACGACATACGGACCTTCCGGAATGACCGCTAGCGACGCGTCGCCGCTCGCTGCGAGCGCTTCCGCGACCGCGTTGTCGACCGAGGTAATCGCATCAACGCACGTCAGACTCCGCTCTTCGGCGTCGAGCCCGGTCGTGAAAAGCCGAACGCGTCCCATGCGCGTGGATTTCAGCTGCATCTCGGTCTGCCACTCGTCGACGTCCGCAAACTGCTTGGCGAGTAGCGATTGCAGGAACGCGTCCGGACCCATGGTGCGCAAGCGCGACTGTGCCTCGCGGAACTCGTTCGAACCGAATCCTTCGGAGCACGCGGAGGCGACAATCAGCGTGCCGCCCGGCTCCATGATGTCGAGCGGCGTGACCATGCCCTTGACGGTCTGGTAGTACGTCTTGTCGAGCGGGTGCCCGGCGGCCGATGTCAGGACGGTCGCGAAGCGACGCCCGATCGGGACACGGATGGAGCCCGACACGAAATCGACCGCTGCGGCGTGGCTCGCGATGACTTCGCCGAAGTTCACGTACGCCAGATCGCGGTCGTCGTCGATCACGGTGTTGACCGCGTAGACCTCGCCGAGCATCCGCACGATCTCGAGCTGCTCCTCGTGCAGCGGATTGCCCTCGAGATTGCACTGGACCGCGAGCGGATCCTCCATGAAGCGGGCGCTGTGGAACGTGCGGATCGTGTCGGCATGCGCCACGCCCGGCGCGATTACCTTCCGCCCGCCCGAGTAGCCCGCCATGAAGTGCGGTTCGACCAGTCCGGTGGCGATGCGAACATCGGCTTCGACGAAGCGACGATCGAGCCTCACCGGCGTGCGGCGCGTGCGAGTGAATCCGAAGTCGACGTGCGCCGCGTCATCGCGCGCGAAGTGGTTCTCGACGCGCACCGTTTCGAAGACCCATGGATCGCCGACGACTTCTGCGAGCTCGGCGCCTTCGTTCGGCCGATGCAGGCCCGTGGCGACGAGAACCGTGATGCGGTCCCTGGCGATGCCTGCGTCGAGCAAGCCTTCGATCAGCGGCCGCAGGAACAGGCCATTCGGCACAGGCCGCGTAATGTCGCAGATCAGGATGCAGGCGCTCGTGCGTCCTCGCACCATTTCGCGATACGGGCGTGAGCCGACGGGCTTCGCGAGAGCGTCGAGTACCGCGGATCGGCCATCGTGCAGTTTCGCCAGCGGCCGCTTGCCGACAAGCGTCGGTCGGGCGTGCGACGGCAACCGGACGTCGAGCCCGGTTTGGCCGTAGCGCAGGTGAACGGTCTCCGCCATGCAGCCCTCCAAAGACGCCTATGTTACTCCGCCTCTCACCTCGCCGACGAAACCCGGCTATTCCACTGACGCTGACTTTCATCGATCTCCATAAACGGGGATCGAAGCTCCGTGAATGACCTTCGCATCTTCGCTGCAAAGGAACACGATCACGCGCGCAATAGCTTCGGGCTTTGGCCACTTGGCAAAATCCGCCTTCGGCATCGCTTTCCGATTCGCCGTAGTGTCGATGATGCTCGGCAGTACCGAGTTCACTCGAACGCCCGTTCCGACGACCTCTGCAGCAAGCGAATCCATCAAGGCCAATGCTGCCGCCTTGGAAGCGGCATAGGCGGCAGCGCCGGCGGGATGTTCGACGCCTGCCTTGGCCGCGATATTCACGATCGAGCCCTGTCCCTGCTTCAGCATGGCGGGCACCACGGCACGTGAAAGCGCATAGCCCGAACGCAAATTCAGGGCCAGCATGCGGTCGAGGACACTTGCATCCTGGTCCCATACCTTCGCGCCACCATTGTAGCCACCGACCGTGTTGATCAAAGCGTCCAGCCGCCCATGCCGCCCAACGACGGCCTCGAGCAGCCGGCGCGTCTCCGCTTCATCAGTAACATCGACGCGCTGCCCTTCGAGTCGCGACGCGTTAGCGCCTGCCTCCTGGACCAGCGCATCGAACTCGCCTTGCGCGCGATACGTCACGATGACTGCTGCGCCTTCGTCGAGGAATGCCAAACTCACCGCTCGCCCCAAGCCGCCGGTGCCACCCGCCACCACCACTACCTGTCCTCCAAATTGGTCGCTCATCGCTCGGTTCACTCCACCTTGATGCCGGCTTCCTTGATGAACGCGCCATAGCGTGCGCGATCGGCTGTCTGTCGGCTGACGAATTCCTGGATCGTCATCGGCGCGACTTCGCCACCCAGCCGAGCCATGTTGTCCACAAGTGCCGGTGAATTCAACGCCCCATTGATCTCCCTGTTCATCCTTTCGATGATCGCCGCCCTCACGCCGGCTGGCGCGTAGACGCCGAATGTCGTGTCCGCGTCGACGCGCATCCCCAGCTCTTCCAGCGTTGGGACATCAGGGTATCGTGAAGCGCGCTTGGCGCTCGCGACAGCGAGCACGGTCAACTTGCCAGTGGTCGCATGTTGCAGACCCGGACCGGGATCGAACATGAACTGCACCTGCCCCCCGAGCAGGTCGTTGAGTGCCGGCGCAGCGCCCTTGTACGGGACGTGGATTGCCTCGATCTTCGCCGCGCGCGTGAACATCTCGCCAGCGAGATGCGGGGAGCTGCCACTGCCCGCTGACCCGTAGGAAAGCTTTCCGGGGTTGGCCCGCGCGTAAGCGACGAACTCGTTGAGATTTTTCGCGGGCACCGAGGGATGAACCAGCAGAAAGACGCGCACGATCGCGAGCGACGCCACGGGCGTCAAGTCTTTCTGTGTGTCATAAGGAAGATTCGGATAAATGAACGGATCGACCGTCATCGCACCCCCTGATGTAACGAGGAACGTGTAGCCGTCGGCGGCCGACTTGGCGACCGCGTCGGCGCCGATCGCCCCGTTCGCCCCCGGACGATTCTCGACCACGACCGGTTGCTTGATCGCCTCGGAGATCCCGGGCGCAATGGCGCGAGCGAGCGTGTCTGCGACACCGCCGGGCGGGAAGTTGACGATCAACTTGACCGGCTTGTCAGGCCAAGTCTGCGCCGCCACATTGGCGCACACTGCGCATGCTGCGATCAACGCGACGGTGCCGCGCGTTAGCGCTGAAGTCATCGACATGGTGCCTCCTCTTATGTGTGAATGTGTTGGCTATCGACAGTAACGATGAATCGGTTCAGATGATATCCACTTCGACAAGCGTCGGAACAGATCTCTGCAGGGCGTCGATCAGCACGTCGCGCAGATCTTGCGCGCGCTTTACGTTCACGCCACGGCATCCGTGACCGCGCGCCAGCGCGACAAAATCGATATCGGGCAACTCGGTTCCTGCCAGGGGCTCGTCCGGGGCGAAGCCAAACGTCGGCGCGAATTCCTGCAGCACCGCATAGCGCCGGTTCTTGAGAACGATGAACGTGATCGGCAGCGCCAGCTGGGCGGCGCTCCACAAGGCCTGGATCGAATACATGCTCGATCCATCGCCGATGAGGCCGATCACTTTCGCGCCCGGCTTGCCCAGTGCAACACCCACGGCCGCCGGCATGGCGTACCCGAGACCGCCGCTACACATCGTGTAGAACGTTTCGCTCCGCAGGATCGGCAAATACTCTTGCATGGACCGCCGCGCGCTCGGTGCTTCTTCCACGACGATCGACGCGGGATCACGAATCTCGGCAAGCGTTTGCATGACGAAGGCAGCGGACATCGGCGTCGACGGCTCGACATGCGGCGACCGACCGCGAGCGACTGGGCGGCCGCGCGGACGCGGAGGCTCGCGTGCAAGCAAATCCAGTACGCCGAGACGTATGCTTCCCACCGCGGACGTACCCAGCGGCGTCCAAGCGGCGATGTTCGGATCATCGATGAGCTGCACCAGCCGGGTCCCCTCGGGAAGATGGGGCCCGGAACCTTCGACGTGGTAGGTGAATGCGGCAGCGCCGAGCGCGAAGATCACATCGTGTCCCGCAAGAAGGTGCACGATCTTCTCGCGCATCGGGGGAAGGAACCCCGCGAAGAGCGGGTGATTCTCGGGAAAGCTGCAACGCCCCGACATCGGTGCCACCCATACTGCCGCGTTGTGCCGTTCGGCGAGCCGCACGACATCATTCCAGGCGCCGTCGCGGTCGACCGCCGCGCCGACCACGAAGGCCGGACGCAACGACGCATCGAGCGCGTCGCCGATCGCGTCCAGCACGCGCGGCTCGGGTCGGATCTCGGTGCTCACGACACGCGCCAAAACCGCCGCGCACGGCTTCGCCCAGTCGTCGGCCGGAATCGAAACCAGCACCGGTCCTCGCGGTGGCTGCATCGCGATGTAGTAAGCGCGTGCGATGGCAAGCGGAACGTCCTCGGCGCGCGCCGGCTCGCAGCTCCATTTAACGTACGGCTTTGGAAGTTCCGTGGCCTGGGCTGAAAAGAGGAATGGGTCGTACGGGAGGATCGAACGCGCCTGCTGACCCGCGGCAATCACGAGCGGCGTTCGATTCCTGTAAGCGGTAAAGATGTTGCCCATCGCGTGACCCACACCCGCAGCGGAATGCAGGCTGACGAACGCGGCGTTGTGCGTCGCCTGCGCATAACCGTCCGCCATGCCAACGACGACCGCTTCCTGCAGGCCGAGCACGTAGCGGAAGTCCTTGGGAAAATTCCGAAACAGCGGCAGCTCCGTGGAGCCGGGATTGCCGAAGATCGAGGTCATCCCGAAAGCGCGCAACAAATCCAAGACGGCGGCGCGGACGGTCATCGTAATATCAGTGTCCTGCACTCGGTACGCCTATCAATTTCGGACGACAGCCGACCTCGGTTGGAACTCCTGCTCGACAAGTTTCGCGAGGTCGCGCAACAACTGGAGCTGCCCATTGTCGAGGTTTCGCGCCCGGTGATCGATAACGCAAAGCGTGCCTGCGTGGGTGCCGTTTTTCAGCGTGAGCGGTGCGCCCGCATAGAAGCGGACGCGAGGCTCGCCCGTCACCAGTGGACTGTCGGCAAATCGATCATCCGCCAACGCGTCTTGCACCTGCAACACGTCATCGCTGAGGATCGCATGAGCGCAGAAGGCCGCGTCGCGCGGCGTTTCACTCACATCCAAACCTTTGCGCGACTTGAACCACTGGCGTTCGCGATCAACCAGGGACACCAAGGCAATCGGTACATCGAACAACGCGGCCGCGATACGAGTGAACCGATCGAATCTCTCCTCTGCCGCGGTGTCCAGCAAGTCGCACTCTTGGAGCGCGCGAAGGCGCCGCTCTTCGTCGGGCGGCAACGGTGCAGGCTTCCAGCGACACGCCTCACCAAGCAACCAGGCCCGTATACGCGTTCGCGCGTACGTTTCGGAGAAGGGCCAAATAAGCCAGTCGGTGACACCCGCTTCGGTCTCCAATTGTTGCTCGGCCGGGCTTTCTCCTTCTGTCGCCATCACGATGGGGACGTTCTTGGACGCAGAAGCCGGATCGCGACGCACAGAGTGGCATAACTGAAGGACGTCGTCGTCTCGCAGAGACCCGTTGCAGAACAATCAGTGACGGCCGCTCCGATTGCACCAGCGAGGCGAGCGTATCGCCTTCCTGAGCAGTGAGCAGCTGTATACCGTCTGCCGCGATTGCATCCCTGAGACGCCGATCGATGAGCGGGTCGACCACTCCCACCAGCACACTCCGATCTGCGGTCAGCGCGGGCTTTGTCTTCGCCGTCTCTGCCGGCTCGCCGACCGATGATGTCGCCGCCGCATCGCGGCCGAGCTCGAGCACCAATCCCTCGGCAGCAGCGAAGACCTCGGTCAAGCCATTTGCCTTTGCAACTCGATCGCGTGCACTGGCGACTAGTCGGTCGATCGCCGCGTCGTCCCGCGTTGGATCGTGGTGGAACAGGGCAAGGCGTCGAACTTTCGCGGAAGCCGCCATGTCTACGGCGTACTCGATGGTGCTGTGGCCCCAGCCGGTCTTGGACCGGTATTCGTCAACCGTATATTGCGCGTCGTGTATCACGAGGTCCGCATCCGCGAGAAACTCGGCGTGATGCAAATCCTGGCCGACGAATGGCTCAGTACCGCCACTGGCGCGGATTCGGGAGTGCGGCTCGTGGTCGGTCGAGTAAACGACGGTCACGCCGTCGACCTCCAGCCGGTAACCGAGCGTCAGGGCTGGATGATTGAGGTACCGCGTGGTGACATGGATGTCACCCACCTCCAAGGTGCCCTCGACGAGATCGTGGTAGTGGAGCGTTGCGCCGAGGGCGTCAAGGGTGATCGGGGAATAGGTGTACTGCATCTGCCCCGACAACGTCTCACGCAGGGAAGTGCCGACACCGCGCGGTCCGTATATGTGCCACTCGTTACCGGGAACAAAGAGCGGCATGAAAAATGGGAAGCCCTGAATATGGTCCCAATGCGTGTGGCCTATAAGCAAGTGGCCTTTAAGTGGCCGGGGTTCGCTTCGTGCCAGCGCCTGGCCGAGACCGTGCGCGCCGGTACCGCAATCCAACACGACAAGCGTTCCGCGCGAAGATCGAAGCTCCACGCAGGATGTGTTTCCGCCATAGCGTACGGTGCCGGGACCCGGCTTGGCGATGGAACCGCGCGTTCCCCAGAAGCGAATGAGCATGAATCGGAATCCGGCTTTCTTGGTTCACGACATCACGAATCGATACCGAGGGTCTGAGACCACGTCCCCTGTGCGCCCCTGACGGCGACCGCTTAATTGTACTTCACGTCACGTTCGCCCCTTGAAGCCTCCTCGCTTCGGCCCATCGAAAGCAGAGATTGAGGAGATTTTGCCCCGGGCAGTCGATGTTGATCCCAAGCGTCGATCGAATGACTGTACCCGACGCCCTCACTCAACCTTCAGCTTTAGCTTGTTCACGATCTTCTGGTTGGCTATGTAGTCCGCCTTGAGCATGCTCTCGAACCGGCGGGCGACGTCGTTACGGGCGCGGCGTGCAGCGCGAAAGGCTCGAATCGTTCACGGTGCAGCACATCCTGCAGGACTGTCTCGGCCTGCGTATCGCGGAGATCGAGAATTCGGTGCGCGCATCGGCGAGCACGAGCCGGATCGCCAAGGCATTGCAGCTCGCAAAGTCGTCGCCGATGCTGGTCCGTTCGCACACGATCCGCGACGCGGGCGGCCGTCCGCTGCTGTTCGGCGAGACCTTCTACCCGCCGCATTTCACCATCCGCTACACGTTGAAAGCACCGTAGCCTGCTCGTCAATCGCGGGAGGACGGGTCAAGGCGATGTGCTCGTGACGCACCGACATGGCGCGCTTTGCGCACCAATGGGTGGCGCGCGATCGACAACGATCATCCAATTCGCCGGTGATTTGCCTCAAGCTCTTGTGAGGCATCGCGTGTGTGCGCAACGCGACTTAGAGTGAGCCAATGGGTAAAAAGCGTCCCCTCGCGCCAAAACCACGAAATTGGCTCCGGCAATATGAACGTTGGTGGCACGTTTTCTGCGAGATTGTTGCGCACTTCGCTAATTTGCGAGCTGCGGCGCGGACCCCAATGCGAAAAGAAGGAGATAAGCAGACCTGGCTGCCCAAGGTCTTACTTGAAATCCCCGGCCTGGACGAAGACCACCAGCGTCTGCTAGGCCACGTCAATGCCCTCATTGCTGCCGTCGCGTCCAAGGCGCCGGCGGGTGTGCAGTCGGCGATCAGTGAACTGCGGTCTGAGACGGAGGCCCATTTCGCGCGCGAGGAAACGCTGATGCTTGAAGCGCAGTACCCGCGCCTCAAGCAACATTGCGCGAGGCACCAGCGTCTGCTGCGCGAGCTCAGGACATTGCGCGTCGCGCTCGATGCCTCGGGAAGAATTCGGCTTCCTCTCGTACCGATGAACTACATCAGGCGTTGGTTTGTTGCGCACGTTGCCGGGGAGGACCGAATGGTCGCCTCCTACCTCGACGAGAATGAAGACAAATTCCTCATCGGATTAGCCTGAGTTTCGGCTCCGTGGGGCGCAGGTCGACGCACGGTCGCTGCTCGACCTAGATGAGCGAGGCGTAACGGCGATGCAATTGCGGCGCGTGCTCCTCCCGCTTGAGCCGTCGTGTCGACCCACCGCCGTGTTATTCACACTGGCATCTGATGTGCGCAGCAGCGCTACGTTAACCGATCCGTAGCTTTCATTCGGATGGCGGGGTCGAGACACACGACAGGTCATCCGTTTGCGCGCCTAAGGTGCCGCAGCAAGCCGTGTTATGGTTGGCCTTCGTATCGTCATCAGGTGACTGAGCAGTGGAACGGCGCGCATTCGTTTTTGTTGCGACACTGAACTTCGTGCTGGCTGGCGCCAGTTGGGCGCAAAGGCCCCCGACGCACTACCGTCTCGGCATCATTTCCAGTGGCAACCCGCGATCTGTGGCGTTCTATGCGGCGTTCGAAGAGCGGCTGCGGGAGTTGGGATGGATTGACGGACAGAACCTAACCGTCGACTTCGAAGTAGGCGAAAGACCCGAACAACTCTCCGAGATCGCCGCGCGCATGGTCCAGCGCCGCGTGGACGCAATCCTGGCTGTAGGGCCGGAGAGCACGTTGAAGGCGGCCAGCGAAGCAACGCGCGCAATTCCTATTGTGACCGTCGCTCTCAACTACGACCCAGTGGAAAAGGGATATGTAACCAGCCTTGCGCGACCCGGCGGGAACATCACCGCATTTTCTTCCGTATCCAGAAGTGGGGGCCAAGCAACTTGAGTTTCTACGCCAAGCAATTCCGAGTGCGAATCGCGTTGGCGTTCTATGGACTGAGTTCTCCGCTGATCAAATTCCAGCGCTTGATGCCGAAGCGTCACGGCTACGTCTTCCGATCGAGAAATTCAAGCTTACCCCTCCTTATGACATCGAGCGGACGTTTGCCGCCATGAAAGTGCAGCGTGTGGACGCCGTGTTGGCCGTGGGCGATCCCGTTGTCTATCGCGAGCGGGCTCGGGTTGCCAGGTCTGCCCTTGAGCGTGGTCTGCCGGTGGTGGGCGGGAGCTTCGGCATAGACGTCGGGTTCCTGATAAGTTTCGGGCCTAACCTGAATGCCGCGTTGAGAAGCAGTGCCGTTTTCGTCGCCAAGGTCCTGAAGGGCACGAAGCCCGCCGACCTACCCGTCGAACAACCAAGCAAATTTGAGTTGGTAATCAACCTCAAGACTGCCAAAACGCTCGGCCTCACGATTCCGCAGTCGGTGCTGGTGCGTGCGGATGAGGTGATCCAGTAATGCTGAACGTTCGCTTGATGCTATTCATGAAACGAGACTGCCGAGGAGGCCGCCATGCCTAACTCGAACTTGACCATGCCGCTTGTCGCCCGACTCGCTCTCGCTGTCTTGCTGGCGACTGCGCAACTGCCGCCAGCATTCGCCCTCGACAACGCGCCCGCGAGCGTCGTTCAGGAGCTTGTGCCATTCGCGTCGGATGAGGGCCTTGCTCGCTTGGCCCGATCAACGGCCAAAGTGGACTTTCCCGTGCTTGCCAATCAATTCGAGGCGCAATCCAATGCAACGTTCTGTGGTCCTACGTCGGCGGCCATCGTGCTCAACGCCGTGGGTAGTCGGAGCGCTGACCTGCCCCGCGATCGGAGCCGCCTGCGCGCGGAGGACCTTCAATACGTTCCGCCTAACTACGATCCGACCATCCCGCGCTTCACGCAGGACAACGTAATTACGAAGGGCCAGAAGACGCGCGCACAGGTGCTCGGCGAACCGCTGACGATCAATGGAAAGCAGGTCCGGGACTTCGGTTACCAGGTCCGCCAACTCGATGAAATGCTTAGAGCAAATGGCGCAATCACCCGACTCACCATCGTCGACGGCAACAAGGTCGAGCAGGACATTCGGAACGATCTGGTTGAAAACCTCAGCCAACGCGGTAACTACGTGATCGTCTCGTACAAACGCGATGCCGTGGGCCAACGCGGCGGCGGTCACATCTCGCCAGTCGGGGCTTATGACAGCGAATCCGACTCGTTTCTTGTCTTGGACGTCAATCCCGCAAGCGCGGGCTGGGTTTGGATGCCAACGGCGACGCTAATCAAGGGGATGCGGACCTTCGATACGGTTGAAAATCGCGGGTACATTTTGATTCAGTCGCCGTGAGTCGTCTTCGTCGCTTGGCGGCCGCCGGGGATTTTGGCGCCTCGAGACCTAACGTTTGACGGATGCCGTGCGAGGAAGCGCTCGATCTGTGCCAACGTCTTCGCAGGCGCTTCCTCAGGCAGGAAGTGGCCACAGTCGAGCGCCTGCCCGGTCACGTTCTCAGCGACCTCGCGCCAGTCGGCGATGCAGTGGAAGTGGCGTTCGATCAACCCTTTCGCCCCCCACAGCGCGAGCACCGGCATCGTGATCCTGCGCCCGCGATCGACACGGTCGTGCTCGAGATCGATGGTGCCGGCGGCGCGATAGTCCTCGCAGCTCGCGTGAATCGCGCGCGGATCCGCAAAAGCGCTGACGTACTGCGTCGAGCGCCTTCTTCGAAAAGCTGCTCAGGTCCGGCTTGTTCCGGCCGACGCGACCGAGGATGTAGAGCGGCACCTTTCCCGCAAGCAACTGCTCGGGAAGCGGCGGGGGCTGCAGCATCAGGTACCAGTGGTAGTAGGCTCGGGCGAGCGTCATGTCGCAACTCTCGAACATCTTGAGCGTCGGCGAGATGTCGAGCACCGTGAGAGTGTGCACGCGATCCCCGTGGTCGATCGCGAGCCGGTGGGCGACGCGCGCACCACGGTCGTGGCCGACGAGATGGAAGCGCTCGAAGCCGAGCGAAGCCATTACCTCGACCATGTCCTGCGCCATCGCCCGCTTCGAGTAATTGGAGTGATCGGCCAGCCCGCGCGGTTTGGACGACTTGCCGTAACCGCGGAGGTCGGCGCACACGACCGTGTAACGCTTCGCGAGGCTCGGCGCGATCTTGTGCCAGCAGGCGTGCGTCTGGGGGTAGCCGTGAAGCAGCAGCACCGGCTCGCCGTCGCCTCCACTCGTCAAGTGGATGCGCGCGTCCGACGTGCGGACGAAGCGACTTGCGAAACCGGGGAACAGACTGGACGAGTCAGCAGACATAGCGCTCTCAAGTCGATCGCGGGCGGTCAAGGACGTCGAGGACAGCCTGTCCTTCGCACGGAAGGACATCTCCACCTGCTAGAGGATACGCGGCAGGATCGCGAGGCATAGTGAGAGCGTCAACGCGGACAGGATCGTCGACAGCATGATGGTGGTGGACGTCACGTCGAGATCGCGCTTGTAGACGTCGGCAAGCATGAAGGCGCCGGTACCCGTCGGCAGCGCGCTCAGGATGACGACGAGCTGCGCATCCATGCCCGCCAACCCGAAGGCGTACACAGCCAGCAGCGCGGTGATGGCAGGCTGCACGAGGAGCTTCAGCGACACGAGCGCCAACGGCCGCGGGCGCGTCGCCGCGACCCATGGCCGGGCATTGCTCGGATCGTCGCGCGCGAGGAAGAGTCCGTGGGCGACGAGTGCGCAGGGTCCGGCCGATGCCGCGAGCAACTTGATGACCCGGTCGGCCGCCGCCGGCATCTCGAGCCATCCGGCGGTGACGGTCAGCGCGAAGATCGGCGCGAGCACGATCGGGTTTCGCAACAACGACTTGCTCACTTTCATCACCGTCGCGCCGAAAGCGTGTCCGCGGTGCAGATCCCATTCGAGCAGCGCGATTGCGAGGGCGAAGAGCACACAGGCAGTGATCACCGCAGCGATCGTTGCGCCCGGCGAGCTCGGCGGACCGAAAGCCAGGAAGGCGAGCGGGAGGCCGATATAGCCGGTGTTCGGATAGCAACCCGACAAGCCGTCGAGCGCGCGGTCGGCGAAGACGCGCCCCTCCGTGGCGAAGAAAAGCGGCAACGCGTAGACCACGAGCGCGCCGATCGTGAACGACGCGACGAAACCCGGCTGGTTGAGCTGCGACGGCGTCACGTGCGCGACGTTGTCGAAGATCAGCGCAGGGAGCGCGAGGCTCGCGACGTAGCGGTTGAGTTCGACGTATGCGCTCGGCCCGAGGATGTTGACCTTGCGCGACGCATAGGCAAGCGCGATCAGGCCGAAGATCGGCGCGAGGATGTTGAACACGGTCGGTCAGCGCTTGCCGGCCAGCTTGTCGCGCAGCACGCGGTGCAGGATCTTGCCGGTCGCGGTGCGCGGCATGTCCGCCTCCGCCATGAAGGACACCGCGCGCGGCCGCTTGTAGCCCGCCATCTTGTCGCGGCACCACTCGAGTACGTCCTTCTCGACGGCGGTCTGCCCCGGGTGCATGACGATCACCCCGTGCACGGCCTCGCCCCACTTTTCGTGCGGCACGCCCACCACGGCGACGTCCTTCACGCCCGGATACCGCCCGAGGATGTTCTCGATCTCGCTGGGGTAGATGTTCTCGCCTCCGCTGATGATCATGTTGCTCTTGCGGTCGACGAGGTAGATGTAGCCGTGCTCGTCCCGGCGCGCTATGTCGCCGACGCTGCAATAGCCGTCGTCACGGATCGACTCCTTCGTCTTCACCGGATCGTTCAGATAGCCGTCGAACGTGTACGGCGTGCACGAAAAAAGCTCGCCCACCTCGCCGTCGGGCACCTCGTTGCCTTCTGGATCGAGAATCTTCACGGGTCCGGACCCTGTCCATTCGCGGCCGACGGAACCGAGGTGATTGATTTGCTCGTCGGGGCGCAGGAGCGTCACCCATCCCGCCTCGCTCGAGCCGTAGAGCTCGTACAGCTGCGAATTCTTGAAGTAATCGAGGATCGCGAGCTTCGTGTCCTTGCGCGCCGGCGCCGAGCTGATCATGAGCTTGCGCACGCGGCTCACGTCATACTTGGCCTTCACGTCGGCAGGGAGGCCGAGTGTCATGATGTAGTGCGTCGGCACGAGCGAGGTGAACGTCACGTGCTGCGACGCCATCGTCTTGAGCAGGGCCTCGGGGTCGAAGCTCTTGCGGTCGTCGACGACGACAGTTGCGCCGAGGTAGGTGAACGTCGACCCGAAGTTGAGCGAGTTGGCGTGGCACATCGGCATCACGAGCAACGCCGTGTCGTCCCGCGTCAATCCCATGTCGAGCGCGGTAACGAGCGACATCAGCGCCATGCCTTCGTGATTGCGGATCGCGCCCTTGGGCTTGCCCGTGGTCCCTGACGTGTACATGAGCGCCCAGGTGTCCGTCGGCTTGACCTCGATACCGGGTTCACGGTCGGCGCCGCGCTCGACGAGCGCTTCGTAGGCCGCCCAGCCCGCAGGCGGCTCGCCGCCGATGCAGATCCAGGCCTTGTCGGCGATCGAGAGCTTGCCGCGAAGCGGCTCCACCTGCGGCGCAAGTTCGTCCTGCGCGATGATCGCCTTCGCGTGGCAATGCTCGACGATGTACTGGATCTCCGGCGTGACGAGGCGGAAATTGATGGGCACCGCGACGATTCCCGCTTTGGCGAGCGCGATATACATCTCCATCCATTCGACGCGGTTGTAGGCGAGGAGCGCAACGCGATCCCCCTTCTCGAGGCCCAGGCCGAGGAGCGCGTTGGCGAGCTTGCACGCCCGCGCGTTCCACTCCTTGAACGTCATCGCGCGGCGCGAATCGAGCGTGCCGAGCTTGTCGGGCAGAAGCCGCGCGTGCGCGGCGACGATCTCGCCCAAGTTCAGGACAGGTCTCATAGCCGGCGTGCCTTTTCGGCATCGTCCCACGCTGTGAGCGCCTGGTAGTCGGGCACCCACCCTAGGCCCTTGCCGGCATCCGACGAAAGCGCGTCCTGCGTCACCACGACATCGAGCAGCGCCGGCGCCTTGGCGAACGCTTCCTCGAGTGCGCTCTTCAAGCGCGCCGGGTCGGTGACCCGCTCCGCGTGCAGGTCGAATGCGCGCGCCATCGCGGCATAGTCGCTCCACGCGAGCGTCGTCCCGACGATGCGCCCGCCGTAGTTCATCTGCTGGTCGAGCCGCTCGATGTTCCACGCCGCGTTGTTGGCGATGATGAACACGACCTTCGCGCCGTGGCGCTTGGCGCTGTCGATCTCCATCGCGTTGATGCCGAACGCGCCGTCGCCGCTGATGACGACCACCTGACGGTCCGGATGCACGAGTGCGGCGGCCACGCCGTAGGGCGTACCGACACCGAGGCAGCCGAAGGTGCCAGCGTCGAGATACGTGCTGGGCGCTTCGAGGCCGAGACGCGCAAAGCTCAGAATGTCGCCGCCGTCGGCGATGGTGATGGCGTCGGGCTTCAGCACTTCGCGCAGCGCGGCGAAGATGCGATTGGGGTGCATGTGGCCGTCGTTGCCCGCCTTCGACGTCGCCAATTCGTTCGCGTACTTGGTCGAGCGGCGAACGTGCTCGTTGCGCAAGGCAGTCGCCCACTCCGTATCGATCGACTTCGCCTTGGGCAGCGCTTCCGTGATCGCGGCGAGCGCGAGCCCGGGGTGCGCGAAGAGCTCGACCTCGCCGCGGCGGTTCTCGCGCAGCTCCTCGGCGTTGTCGCCGATGCGGATCCACCGCGCATTCGGCAGCACCGCGGGTGAACCGTAGCCCGTCTGGTAATCGAGCTTGCGCCCGATCGCGATGACGAGGTCGGCCTCCTTCATCACCCGCGCGCGCACCGCACCGACGAACGACGGATGCGATCCCGGCACGACGCCGCGGCTCTCCTGGGTGTCGAGATAGAGCGCGCCGCTCGCGTCGAGAAAGCGCACGAGCTCCTTGCCGTTGCCCATCGCGCCTCGGCCCGAGATGACCAGCGGCCGCTTCGCCTGCGCGACGATCTGCGCCGCGCGCGACACCTCGGCGGCGGCGGGCGGAATGCGCCGCGGCGGCTTGGGCGTGAGGTATTCCTGCAGCACGACACCGGGCGGCACGACCTTGCGCAGCACGTCGGTGGGGATCTCGATGTAAACCGGTCCGGGCGCGTTGCCGTCGCCGATCGCGGTCGACCATGCCTTGTCGAGGTCGCGCAGGATATTGTCGGCGCTGCGCAGCGTGCGCGAGGAGCGCGTCACCGGCCGCATGATCGATACGTGGTCGATGCCCTGCAGCGGTCCCAGGTCGTCCTGTGGGACCGGCGCGCAGCCGCCGATCAGCACCACCGGCACGCGCTCGAGCGAGGCGTTGGCGATGGCACTGACGCAGTTCGTCACGCCCGGTCCCGCCGTGGCGAAGGCAATGCCGACTTCACCGGTGAGCACCGCGTGGCAATGCGCCATGTGCACGCCCGCGCCTTCGTCGCGGACGTCGACGATGCGCACCTTGCGTTGTGTCAGGTAATCCCAGATCGGCTGGATATGGCCACCCTGCAACCCGTAAACGCGCTTCGCGCCGCGGGCCACGATGAACTCGGCGATCCATTCGGCCACCGTCTTGCCTTGTTGAGCACTCATGCATACCTCTCGCAAAAAGGGGCGCGTCGGACGCCGCCCGGCGTTCGACGCAGGGAAGCGTGACCGCTATCCTATGGGCATCTATACCGATGAAGTCCGACGGTCACCATCTACTCTTGTGAATTGTGACTCAAGATTGGGTCGGCGCGGACAGCCCTTCGCTTGAATCCGCAGTCGATAGCAGTCGTGGCTAAGACGTTGGCGCCATTGTCACGGGAGATGGCAGACGTTCGCTCAAGTCCACGGCCCTAGCCCGATCGGCTTCATCTTATGAGCAACCAGGCTGCCCTTCCGAGCACGGTGCAAAAGGTATTTAGCCAACGCGTCGCCTTCGATCACCACGGCAGTCGACTTGCCGACGCGGTTGGTGCCCTGCACCACGACCTTGCTCGACGAGGTGAGTCCGACGGCGATGAGTTTCTCGCCGCGGTCCAGTCCCATGATGATGACCCCGCGTCCCTTCGGCACTTCCCGCATTTCTTCGAGCGGAAAAACCAGTAGCCTTCCCTTAGCGGACAAAGCGGCAACGTGATCCAGTGCGGCGGACACGGGCACAGGTGCCAACGGTTCCTCGTCTTCGTCCAGCGTCATGAACGTCTTGCCTGCCTTGACGCGCGAGACCATGTCCTGCACCGCCGCGATGAAACCATAGCCGCCACTGCCGGCAACCAGATACTTCTGCTCGGGTACGGCCGAGATCGCCTGGGCGACTTTGGCGCCCGCCTGGAGCTCGATCAACGTCGTCACCGGCACCCCATCGCTGCGCCCGCCGGGAACGTCGGATGCGCGAATCGTGTAGGCCCGGCCTTTGCTATCCAGCACCACGATCGGGTTCACGCTCCGCGTTTCCAGCACCGCCAGCGGGGCGTCGCCGGCTTTGTAGGCAAACTGTGCGGCATCGAGTCCATGTCCCTGGCGCGAGCGCATCCAACCGTGGCGAGAAACGGAGATCGTGACCGGTTCGTCGGGGACCGCCCGATTGACGACCGTTGGCGCCACTGCTTCGATCAGCGTGCGGCGTGCATCGCCGAATTGCGCTGCCGCGGCCTCGATCTCCGTGACGACAAGCGCGGAGAGCACTTGGCCGTCGGACAGGATGTGCTTGAGCTCCTTGCGCTCCGCCTTGAGTGACTTCAGTTCGCTCTCGATCTTGATACCCTCAAGCCGCGCAAGCTGCCGCAGCCGGATTTCCAGGATGTCGTCGGCCTGAATGGCGGTGAGTCCGAACGTGGCGATGAGATCGGCCTTGGGCTCGTCCGCCTTGCGAATGACCCGGATCACCTTGTCGATCGACAGCAGCGCCAGTTGCCTGCCTTCGAGAATGTGAATGCGGTGGTCGACTTCGCCGAGACGGTGCTTGGTGCGGCGCGTGACCGTCTCGAACCGAAACCCGATCCACTCCTCGATGATCTGCTTCAGGTTCTTCGGGCGCGGCCGCGCATCGCGACCGAGCATGACCAAATTGACGGATAGACTCGCTTCGAGCCGGGTGTTGACGAGCAACAGGTCGACGAACTCCTGCGCGCTCTGGCGACTTGACTTGGGCTCGAGTACCAGCCGAACGGGCGCGGTTTTGTCGGACTCGTCACGAACGGTGTCCAGCACCGACAGCATCAGCGTCCGCAGGTTGGTCTGATCCTGGGTGAGCGACTTCTTGCCTTCTTTCGACTTGGGATTGGTGGCGCGCTCGATATCCTCCAGGACGTCGCGCGTCGACACGCCGAACGGCAGCTCTGTGACCGCAATCCGCCATTGCCCGCGCGCCAGCTCTTCGAGAGTCCATCGCGCGCGCATGCGCAGGCTACCCCGTCCGCTTTCGTAGATGGCCTGGATGTCCTCGTGCGCCGAGATGATGTGACCACCGCCGGGAAGATCCGGTCCGGGGATGAACGCCATGAGCCCGGCCACGCTGATTTGCGGATTGCGAATGGCAGCGATCACCGCGCGTGCGACCTCGCCCAGGTTGTGCGACGGAATATCGGTCGCCATACCCACGCCGATGCCCGAGGTGCCGTTGAGAAGCAGCATCGGCAGGCGCGCCGGCAACAACTTAGGCTCCTTGAACGCACCGTCGTAATTGGCAACAAAATCGACGGTGTCCCGTTCGATCTCGGAGAGCAGCAATTCGGCAATCGGCGTCAAGCGGCACTCGGTATAGCGCATGGCCGCGGCGCCGTCCCCGTCACGCGATCCGAAATTGCCCTGACCATCGATCAGCGGATAGCGCAGGCTGAAGCTTTGTGCCTGGCGCACCAGCGCGTCGTAGGCCGCCGTGTCGCCGTGCGGGTGGTACTTGCCGAGGACGTCGCCGACCACGCGTGCCGACTTGACGTGCCGCGCCGGGGTGTGGAGCCCCAGCTCGTGCATGGCGTAGAGAATTCGCCGCTGCACCGGTTTCTGGCCGTCCGCGACGTCGGGGAGCGCGCGTCCCATGACGACGCTCATCGCATACTCGAGATAGCTGCGCTCGGCGAATGCCGCCAGCGGCAGGGACTCATCCTCCCCGCTGGCGCGATCGTGGCCGCTCGACGCTGCACTCGGGGAGGCTTCGGGTTGCGCTTCACCGGGCGCGTCCGACGCGAACAGCTCGCCGGTAAGCTTATCGGCGCTGCTGGTTGTGCGCTTGGCGCCACGCGGCGGTGACTTGGTGTTGCGGGTCCTTGCCATGATCCGGTGGAAGTCTGATTGAGGTTCGTATGGCGACGTTTCAGATGTCGACGTCGACGACGTTTCCGTACTGCTCCATCCACTGTCGGCGGCTCGCCGCCTCGGCCTTGCCCATGAGTTTGGTAAACACCTGGATCGCGTCGGCCGCCTGCTCCGGCGCGACTCGGACCGGCACCACCCTACGGGTCTCCGGATTCATCGTGGTCTCCCATAGCTGGTCAGGATTCATTTCGCCCAGGCCCTTGAACCGGCTCACGGCCCATGTTGCGGGTTTCACGCCTTCCTTGATCAGCCGGTCTTCGATCACCGCGAGTTCCGCATCGTCCAACGCATAGAGCTTGCGTGCAGGTCGCTTGGCCAGCGGCGGTACATCGACGCGGTAGAGCGGCGGGCTGGCGACGCAGATTCGACCGTGCTCGATCAACTTCGGAAAGTGCTTGAAGAACAACGTCAGCAACAGCACCTTGATATGGCTCCCATCGACGTCGGCATCGGCCATGATGATGATCTTCGCGTAGCGCAACCCGCTGAGATCCACCTCGGCCCCGATAGCATGCGGATCGACGCCAATCGCAACCGCGATGTCGTGAATCTCGTTGTTGGCGAACAGCCGATCCCTCTCGACTTCGAACGTGTTCAAGACCTTGCCGCGGAGTGGCAGGATCGCCTGGTACTGCTTGTCGCGCGCGAGCTTGGCTGAACCGCCCGCAGAATCGCCCTCGACCAGGAACACTTCGCGACGGGATACGTCATCCGACTCGCAGTCGGTGAGCTTGCCCGGCAGTACCGCCACGCCCGAGCCTTTTCTCTTCTCGACCTTCTGCGCCGACTTCATTCGCGTCAGCGCCTGCTGGATGGCGAGCTCGGCGATGCGCTTGCCCTCGTCGACGTGGGCGTTGAGCCACACCTCCAGCGGATCCTTGATGACCTGCGTGACGAGCTTGAGTGCGTCGCGACTGGTCAGCCTTTCCTTGACCTGACCCTGGAACTGCGGATCCAGGATGCGCGTCGAGAGCACGTAATGCAGTTTCGCGAAGACGTCTTCCGTTTGCAGCCGCGCACCCCGGGGCAGCAGACCATGGTGATCGACAAAGGACTTCACTGCCTCGAACAGCGCCGCGCGCAGTCCGGCCTCGTGAGTGCCGCCCGCGGCGGTGGGAATGAGATTGACGTAGCTTTCCCCCAGGCCACCGCCCTCCTCGTACCAGGCGAACGCCCACGCCGCCCCTTCTCCCTCGGCGAAACTGTCGCCCTCGCCGGGCTTGCCCAGATAGGTCTCGCCCTCGAAGATCGGCGCGACCGGCGACGCGCCGTCGCTCAGTTCCTCCAGATAGCCCTTAAGTCCCGTGGGGTACGACCATGTACGCGTGGTGTGCTCCTTGCCCTTGTCGACAATGAGGCTCACCTTCACGTTCGGCAACAGCACAGCCTTGGCCCGCAGCGAGCGCTCCAATTCCGGCAGCGAGACAGTGGGCGAGTCGAAGTACTTCGGATCCGGGTAAGCGCGGATCAGCGTGCCGCTCGTGCGCGCCCCGGAGCTGCCGATGACTTTCAGCGGTTCAATCACCTCGCCACCGGCGAAGACGATGCGATGGACCTTGCCATCACGCTTGACTTCCACCTCGAGCCGCTTGGACAGCGCATTGGTGACGGACACCCCGACACCGTGCAAACCGCCCGAAAAAGCGTAGGCCGCTTGTCCAGCCGTCTTGTCGAACTTGCCGCCCGCGTGCAGTCGCGTAAACACGAGCTCGATGGTCGGCACCTTCTCCTCTGGATGCAGGCCCACTGGAATGCCGCGGCCGTCGTCCTCCACTGACACCGAATGATCGGTGTGCACGCGGACGTCGATGCGCGATGCGTGGCCACCCAGCGCCTCGTCCGCCGCGTTGTCGATGACCTCGTGAATGATATGGGTCGGATCGGCGGTTCGCGTGTACATCCCCGGACGTTCTTTGACGGGTTGCAGCCCCTTGAGCACGCGGATCGATGACTCTTCGTATCGCCCTTTCGCCAAACCCGTTTCCTTTCAGCCTCTTCAGTGTGGGGATGAATCCGCCTCGGCTACCGTCTCACTGACGCAAGAGGGATCCAGTGACCGAAAAATGCCGCCCGAATCGTCAGGGCTTATCTAAGCGACGTGGGCGTATCAACGCTGCGTTGATCGCGTCGATGAAGGGCCCGAGTTTCGGCGGCTGGGCTTCCACATCGACCCTCACCGCGAGCTTCCGCAGCGCGGCGCTGCACACTGGGCCAATTGAAGCGACCAGCGTCCTTCCGAGGGATTGTCGAAGCGAACCTTCCTTGCCGTCCTGCTGCGCAACAACGAAGAGATTAACGGCTTGTGATGCGCTGGTAAACGCGACGACGTCGATCTCACCCCGATCGAGCGCGCCGATTAGCTGTTGCAAAGGCGCGATGTCGTCTGGCAAGGCCCAGCGGTAGGTGCTGATCTCGACAATTTCCGCGCCTTTGGCTGCGAGCGCTGCCTGCAGTTCACGATTGGTCTCGCCATAGCGCTGCACCACCACGCGTTTCCCCCGCAACGGGAGATTTGCCAGTTCGGCAAGGACCTCGTGGGTGGTAAATGGGTCATCGGCGGCGAGATCGATGCGCACCTTGCGCGATCGCAGCGCCGCCGTGGGTTTGGGGCCGCGCACGACAACCTGCGCCTCATCCAGGAGCCGCAAGAAAGCATCGGTGAGCCCCAGACTATCTGTCGCCGCGAACACCGCACGCGTGCCAACGCCCGTCTGAAAGATAAATATATCGGGCGGCGTGGAATTCCAGTCGTCGATCAATTCGCGGATGTGCGCAGGCTCAACGTCCGCGATTTCGGCGAGCGCCGGGGCCAAGAAAGGCGTGCCTCCATACTTGCGGACCAAGCCGGCAATCTGATCCCGCGCCCGGCTTTCCAGAATGGCGACTGTCTTGTCTTTCATCGACGTGGCTGTAAAGAATGTCCTGTGCGTAGTGTGCCATGTCTGAGCAAGTGTTTGCATCGTCCGCCCGCCGCAAGGTGGGTTGATCAAGGGCGAGGCGAGCAAGGCTACGACGGAGCCTCCTGCCGACCGCAATAGAGCTCGCCCACCACGACTATTGACCGGAATATTCACGTCGTTGCGCTGCGCCCGGCGAGCGCGTTCAATGATACCGTCGGACGCAAACAAGCAGGATCGACTCAGGAGGTCGCCCGTTTGGCAGGAAAGGAAACGTGCCATGAGAGATAGCGGATGTTCGAACCGACGTTTGCGACCCGGTCCGCATGTGGCGGCGCTGTTGCTGGGTGTGTTTGCTTGTCTGTTCGTCGGCTGGGTTCACGCCCAAAGCGCGTTGGGGCGCTACCACGTGGACGCCGACAAAATCACGGTTTCTGGCATCTCGTCCGGCGGTTACATGGCCGTTCAACTCGGCGTCGCCTATTCGTCCGTGTTTAGCGGGGTCGGTGTTTTCGCGGGCGGCCCTTATGGATGCGCGGACGCGGGTGACGACGTCAATCTCAATGCACGGCGTGCTGTTGGTCCCTGCATGGCTGGGCACTTCGAATTCATGCAGCGCTCCTGGTGCAACGCCGGCCTCGCCATCTGTCCCGGCATCGACGCTCCCGACGCCGAAGGAAGTATCCGCCTCGCGCGCAAAATGGAGGCGCAGCACCACATCGATTCGCTCGCTAACATGGGGCGGCAGCGTGTCTTTTTACTTTCCGGGTCGGAGGACACAACGGTCGTGCCCAAGGTCGTCGATGCGCTGGCCCGATTTTACGAGGTGTTTGTGCCGGCGTCCCAGATTGACCGGGTTCGACGCGCCGGGCTGGCGCACACCTTCCCCACGACTGCCTTCAGCCACGGCAATGCGTGCGCCGTCAGCCAGTCACCCTTCGTCAGTGATTGCAACTATGACGGAGCGGAGCAGGTGCTTTCGCAGATGTATGGGCCACTGCAGGCGGCCAGCAATGCGTCCGCAACGAGGCCGGTCATCGAATTCGATCAAAAGGCGTTCTTCCCAACGGGTACGAGTCCCGGCATGGCCGACCGCGGCTACCTCTATGTCCCCGCCAGTTGCGCCGGTTCCGCTCCCGGATGCGGCTTGCACATTGCGCTGCACGGCTGCGGCCAAACCATCGCGGACATCGGCAAGACGTTCGTCGAGGATGCTGGTTATAACCGCTGGGCCGAGACGAACCGCTTGATTGTCCTCTATCCACAAATCAAGAAGACGGATGGACTGTTCAGCGACAACCCGCAGGGATGCTGGGACTGGTGGGGTTACACCGGTGTCGGGTGGGTCGACCAACGCGGCATCCAATTGCGCGCGATCGTCGCAATGGTCAACCGGCTCAAATCGCCTTCGCCTTAAGAGACTGGGTGAATGTAACGATCTTGGTTGGAAGTCTCAGTAGGCCAGAAGCGGCCCTACGGCGAAGTCGCAGATAGCGGCCATTCGAACGCGCTGTCGACCGGAGTGAGCCAGACTCAAGCAATCACCACATTCGACGCCGGCGGCGATTGGAATATCCACATTGGTGCAGCGAGAACAGTCTTGCGCAAGCATTCCCGATAGCCGGTATGTCCGGAAAGCAACCCCGCGAAAAATTCATTGATCCGGTCGTTGCAAACGGCGTGGCGGAACGCGAATTCCTGAAAGGTGAACAACCCTTTGGCGAGGAGGTCTGCGGCGCGCAATTCCGGAAGAAGTTCATGCCTAACCAGTTGCGTGTACTGCATGGAGCGCGCGCCGCCGGCGCGCGCAAGTTCCGCCTGCGCCGCCAGCGCTGCACTTTTCAGTGCAAAGTAAATCCCTTCGCCGAATACTGACTCGGCAAGACCAGCCGCGTCTCCAAGCAGCGCCACCGGTCCGCGCTCGAAGACCCCGGCCTTGTTACGCAGCGGGATCGCGTATCCGCGGTATTCGATGCGACGGCGACGGTGCAACGCCGGGTAACGATCGATGAATTCCAGTAGATGTTGACGCAGCTTAGTACCACCGAATGGCGAGTAGATGCCGACATTCAGATGATCGCGCTTCGGGAATATCCATCCGTATCCTTTGGGCATGCCACCGAAGTCGAATACGGCACGCGCGCCGAAGCTCTGTAAAGCAGCGTCCGGTACCGCAATGAGGGCTTCAAGGACCGGAACATACGAAACGAGCCGTTTGCCGAATACCTTGGTACGCACCGCGCTTCCGACACCGTCCGCAGCGAATAACCGGAGTCCCGTGAATTCGCCGCGGCTGGTTCTTGCTGTAACCCAAGGGCCGTGTACATATAGGTCGGCAAACTTAGTTTCCCCAAAGAAATGAGCGCCGGCTTCGCACGCCCGCGCGAGCAGCATTTGATCGAATTCGTCGCGAAGGACGGTGCAACCCACTGCGCAAGGCAGATCCTTGACGACTGCGGTCCGATTTTGGAAAGTTAGGAAAGCGCCGGTGATCCACCGGTGCACGACCCGGGAGATGTCGATGTCGAGCAGTGCAATTGACTTGCGTGAAAGCCCTCCGCCGCAGACCTTGTCGCGCGGAAAGCGCTGCTCATCGAGAAGCGCAACCCGTCGTCCGGTACGGGCAAGCAGGTAAGCCAGGAACGAACCGGCGGGACCGGCACCCACCACGATCGCATCGTATGTCGTCATGCGCGGAAACGACACGGTGTTCCCCTGTCACGACTCATGGAAGCCTAGCAGCAGGACGCGCGAACGGCAATCACGCAGGCGCGCAAAATGTCGCCGTTCGGCGATGAGCGGCCGTACAGCGAAGTCATTGAGAGCGGACGTTCGCTGGCGCGATTGACCCGAGCCGGAACCCCCGAGCATGCGTATGATCAGCTTGAGAGCCGTCAAGAACATTCGCGTCGCGAACGTAACCGAAAACGTGCAGCGGAAGTTGAAATCATACCGGGCCATTGAGGGGCACAATGATTGATCCTATTCGGCGCTACTTAGTTTTCGGCGTGGCGCTCTGGCTACCACTTGCTGCCACGCTCGTGCTCGGCGCCGATCTGCGCAACTTTCAGGCTACGGCACTCAAAGGCCCCGACTGTATTACCGATGCCTCGCACATATTCTTCTCAGAAAACGTCACACCCGCAGAGCCGCCGCACCCAGCGCTGCCGATCGGAAGCTACTACATGGTCGTTCGCTACCTCGGAGAGAATTCGGTCAGCGCGCCAGCGTCATCAGACTTTGGCCATTTCCCGCAATCGTATCCCTGGCCACCCATTCGCGGTGCGGCGCTGACAGGATTGGACGTGCCCGAACCGAAGGAATCATGGCAGCGTGCGAGTCATCCCGACGCGACGTTGGACGATTCGTCGGCATTTCAGTTGCACTGCTACGACGCGGGATCGTTCCTGAATACGTGGACCTTTCCCTACACAACGATCAATGGCGGGGGCCCGCATTCGATCTATGGGTACAGCTTCTATGATGCGAACACCCCACTCATCTACGACAGCAACCCGGCGACCGATTTCGTCCTCCAGGCGAGCATCGAGATTCCTTGGTTCGCCGCATGGCCCGATCCACTGGCGCTGCCGGGGATCGTGCCCATAGGCGAAGTCAACCTGTTCGCCTACTTCCGCGACCGCCTAAGCGGCAAGACCTTTGCACTATTGCTTGCGATCTTCGACAATCGCTTCGCGGCGAATCCAACGTATGCGTCATTCGTCGGACACGACGGGGCGACTCCGTACGTTTCGATACCGATTGCCGCAAGTGCCAAGTACGCCACCCTGTCGCCGGTTTCATCGGTATTCACGGGCACGCCGTGGACCGGCCTACGACTCTTCCGCGCCCACATCACGCAGAACAATTTCCGCCAAGCGTTAACAGACATCAACGCGCACTGTGAGGCTAATCCCATGCACCGTTTCTGCGGCCCCTCGACGGCGACCGGAGATGCTTTTAGTGCCTCAGTGACCGACTACCAGATCACGGACTTCGGCGTCATCAACGAGCTAGCGCGAAACCTAAACGACAATATCAGCATGGGTGTACACGTCTTCGACCTCGGTGCTTGGAATTTTCGGTAGCGCCATCCGCAACGCGGCCTCACACGTCCGCTGACCGGTCAGAACCGGCCTACGCCGCCTCATCGACCAAAGATCAGCTTCAGCCAGGGCGCCGCGTGGAACGTGCTCATCAACAGGTACATGGGCACCATTCCGCTCAGCGGTGCCCCAGACCCGGCCGAACACAGCCTGTCCATCGGGTTCCCGCCCAGAAGCCCGGTCAGCAAGGCCAGGATCGCGAAGGTCGGCGTGGCGGCCAGGCAGAGCCATTCAGCCGGGCCGAGCGCCGGCGCGCCCTCGCCATCATGGCTCGCGCCGCTGGTCGAGTGAGCGGGATGGGCCTCGCTCATGCTTTGGCCTCTGTGTCGTGCTGTTGGAAGGCGGCTACTCCAGCGTCGGACACCTTGACCCACTTCGGGTCGGGCGAGGCGTCGGCGTCGTAGTTGTCGTGCCAGTTCCACCACTTGTACGGCGGGGTCTGGGGGTAACCGTCCGGTGAGTCCTCCCAAGTCTCCTGACGGCCGAGCGGCGTGATGTCGAGGTAGCTCCAGGTGGTCCCCATCGCCTCGTCACCGCGGCTGTTGATGAAGTATGTGCGGAACACCCGCCCGCCGTCGCGGAAGAACACGTTGTGGCCGTGCCATTCATCGACGCCGAAGTCCGCGTCGAAGCCGTCGACGATGGTGTACCAGGGCATCTCCCAGCCCATCCGCGCCTTCAGACGTGCGATGTTCGCCTGCGGCGCGCGTGAGGCGTAGGCGAGGGTGGTGTCACGAGCGTTCAGATGGGCCAAGTGGGCGACCTGATCGGCGCCCAGGGAGCAGCCGCGGCAGGCGTGCTCAGGCCACCCGAGCACCCCCGGCTCGAAGAAGGCGCGATAGACGATCAACTGCCTGCGGCCCTGGAACAGGTCGAGCAGGCTAACCTTACCCTTGGGCCCGTCGAACTCGTACTTCTTCTCCACCGCTGTCCACGGCATCCGTCGACGCTCGGCGGCCAGCGCATCACGCGCACGAGTCAAGGATTTCTCCTTCACGAGGAGCTGCTGGCGCGCGGCCTCCCACTCCTGCCGAGACACGATCGGAGGTGTGTCCATTCCAAGACGTCCTTTGCGGTGCTGCATGTCCCTCGCATTGTTGCGGTCCATCTGTCTCTCCTGTTCCTATTCGACGAGACAAACATAGCGCCGAATATCGAAATGAGGGGAGTAACAAGTGTGACGGCATTCCGATGGATTCGATGACTACGGCCGCGGCACAAGCGCTCGCGGCGGGTGACCCCTCGGCGGTCGAACTGCGACCGCGGGAGCCACCGGGTTGCCGGCGCATGAACCCGAAGGCATATAATCTGCTGGATCGCTTTGCTTGCAGGAGGTGTGAAATGGCCGCAACTGCGTGGCAGATTCAGGGACAGTACTACGAGAACTGCAATTGCGATTTCGTGTGTCCGTGCGTGCCGGGGCAAATGATGGTGAAGCCCACGAAGGGCTCGTGCACGTTCGCCATGGCCTTTCAGATCGAGCGTGGCCGTTTCGGTGACATCGAGCTCGATGGCCTCGGGTTCGTTGTCGTTGCGGTCACCCCCGAGGAGATGGCGAAGGGGAACTGGTCGGTGGGTGTCGTCGTGGACGAGCAAGCGAGCGCCGAACAGCGCGATGCCATCACAGGAATCGCCAGTGGTGCCGCAGGGGGACCCATGGCAGCGCTGGCAGGATTGGTCGGTAAGTTCCTTGGCGTGGATTCGGCGCCCATCGTATTCCAGCAAGATGGGGCCTCCTGGTCGGTGAACGCGGCAAGCAAGATTCATCTGGCAGGGCGGGCCGCGACCGGCCTGAATCCGGACGCCGCCCCCATGCAGCTGTCGAACACGGGCCATCCGGCCAGCGACACGTTCACCCTTGCGCGGGCCGCGGACAGTCGTGTGGCGGCGCTCGGCGTCTCATGGGCGGATGCGAGCGGCCGCAACAACGCGCAGTACGCACCATTCGCGTGGCGGAACGCATAGGCGCGGAACGTCAGGGGTAGGTTAGCGAATCGCCACCCACAAGGCGATCGCGAGCAGAGCCACTCCGCTGGCCTCTCGCCGTCTGTTCGCCGAACGGTGCAAATTTCTCCACGAGCACCCAGAGCGTCAGCGCCACGATGACCACGGGGTTCATAACGCCTCCGGCGAAGAGCAGTAGCATTAGAGCCCAGCAGCAGCCCAGACAATCGGTGCCGTGTTGAGCGCCCAGCCGGAAGGCGCCGATCGTGCCTGAAGGCCAGTGCTGCAGCAGATAAGACAGCGGAGAACGGCAGGCGCGCAGGCAGGCACGCTTCAGCGGCGTTAGCTGATACAACCCTGCAACTGCCAGTAGGACAGAGGCGGCCTTGGGTGTTGCCGGCTCCATCATCGGGGTCAGGACCAACAGGGTGGACAGCACCCGCTGCAACAAGGTCGCAGCCACGCTGAACAGCACCCACACGAATACGTAGCCCGCAGCCATCGCGTAGGTCTTCCGGCCGACCTGTGCTTCGCCACTAGTACGCAGCGCACCGGCATACAGTAGGAGGAGCGGCGAGGCCGATGGCAGCATCATCGCCGTCATCATCACGGCCCACATCGCGAAGAGCAGCAGCAGGTGCGGAACGTCCCAGTCAGCGGTCATCATCCACGCCGACGGTCCCAGCATCGCGCCGTACATGTCGTGCGCCATGAGCACGATCCACGTCCAGCAGACGAGCGGGATGAGGACGATCAGCGTGGCCGTCACGACGCGCTCGTGTTTCAGCGCCGATTCAAGCAGCGTACGGCCATCGGATGCTCGATTCAGCATCGGGGAATGCTACCGCAATTGCCCGCAGGTCTGCGGCGGGTCGGGCGCGACATTCTCATATACGAAATTCCTGTCCGAATGCCAAGGCTCCCGTCTTCAGCAAGCAATCTTCACGAGCAAGAAGCCGACCGCAACGTCACCCGTTGGGGATGAGCACGATCTTTCCTTCAAGGCCGCCCCGCTCGATGCGGGCGTGCGCGTCCGCAACGGCGTCAAGGGCGATGCGTTCGGCCACGCGGGGCTTGATCTCGCCGCGTTTCAGCATCCCGAGCAGTTGACCGAGGTCGGCGACGAACCAATCGGGGTGCTTCCTGCGCAGCGACGTGATCGAGAAAAAGCTGGTCGATCGCCCACCCGAGAACGTGTTCCACCACCATAGCTTCACGAACCAGAAGCCGACCAGAGCGATCGATACGTTACGCTGGATTCCGGCGGAAACCCCGAACGCCGCTAGATGACCGTTCGGGCCGACGGCACGCCAGGTACGCGAGAACCCCTGCTCGCCAATGCCATCGAACACCACGTCGAATCCTTCGGGCAGCACTTGCCTAAAGTCCGCTTGGTCGCTGTCGACATGGATTGCACCGAGCGCCCGTACCAGGTCGGCGTGTCGCGCACGCGCTGCGCCCCACAGCTCGCAACCGGCCAGCTTGCCGAGCAGGACGAGCGCCTGGCCGACGGCACCGGCAGCGCCGATGACAAGAAGCCTCTGTCCCTTCTGAACCCGCGCGTCGCGATGCAACAGTTGGTAGGCGGTCATCCAGCTCAATACCAGTGTCGTCGCTTCCGCGGGGTCGAGCGCCGCGTCGACGATTGCGACTTGGCCGGCCTTGAGCGTGCGGTATTGCGCGTAGGATCCGGTCATTGTCAGGTCCGCAACACGCTGTCCGACGGACGGCGAGGTCACGCCCGGGCCGAGCTTCACGACCTCACCGACGAGGTCGTAACCAAGGACGAGCGGCGGCTTTTCCTTGAGATCCGGGTACTGGCCCTTGCGCAGCATGATGTCCGTGAACTGAACACTTGCGGCGAGCACTCTCACGAGCACCTCGCCTGCACCGGGCTCGGGAACAGGGCGCTCGACGACGGCAAACCCGTCAGGGCCCCCAAATTTCCGCAGCATCAAGACACGCTGTTGTGTAGGAAAGATCATCGATTCTTCTTGGCCCTGGGTCGACGTTGGCGTGAAAAGCGTATCACTCGTCAACGCGGCCACGTTCTTACGCGATCAGCGGATCGTATCGAAGTCGCCATGCCGCCCGAGGCCGTCCTTGAAGCGGCTCGCACCCGCGACACCATCCTCTATCAAGGCTTCGCGCCCGTTGTACCATTCTTGGATCAATGCCTCACGTACGCTAAGCCCATGACTCTTGATTGCGGAGCGTCGGTCGGCGCGCACACACACCTGCGGGAACTGCGCAATCTTGCGCGCCACCTCTTCGGCCTTCTCCCGGGCACCACCCTTGGCTGTGAGGTATTCGCATAAGCCGATGCTCAAGCACTCCTCCGCTGGCACTTTGCGGCCCGTGAGAATGATCTCCAGCGCCCGGCCCTGCCCGACGATTCGTGGCAGACGCACCGTTCCTCCGTCAATCAGCGGTACACCCCAACGACGACAGTAGACGCCGAAATAAGAATCCTTCGCCATCACCCGAAAATCGCACCATAGTCCCAACTCCATCCCGCCAGCGACGGCAGGGCCTTCGATTGCTGCGATGACAGGCTTCTCTAGCTCAAGCCGAGAGGGCCCCATCGGTCCGCGGGGGATCTCTCCACCGTTGCCACGCGGCATTGTTGTCGAGATATCAAGCTCGCCGAGCGGATACTTAGCGTCTAGCGTACTGACGTATTTAAGATCCCAACCTGCGCAAAACGCGCCACCTGAGCCATAAAGGACGGCAACGGAAGCATGCTTGTCGGCATCGAATTCGAGAAAAGCGGCCGTTAGCGCATCCGCGCTCGCCGGGTCCACAGCATTACGGGCTTCAGGCCGATCGTGAATGACTGTCCATACCGATCCCTTTTTCTCGATTCTGACCGTCATGTCGAATATCCTCCTTGCCTCGTGACTCACGGGGAGCAATACAGCCCTACACCGCTTATTTGCCCGCGGTGATTGTGCTCGAGTTAGACCAACTTTGCGCATGAAGCAGACTCGTTGAGTCGGCGCACTGGCAACATACGGAATGAACGGGCCCTTTCGCAAACGATGATTCCGTATTCAATGCATGAGCGCTATGCATGAGTGGACGCACTTCGAGTTCGCTGGATGCGAGCTGGACGTTCGCTTTCAGCATAGCCGTACGACCGAGAAGGGTCGAGTGTGAAAACTCGTTCTAAAAGGCACTGTCGCTGACCACGCCGCCGCGCGTTCCCATTGTTTCTTGCCGGAGTCTTGCATTGCTGCTACTGATGTCACATTACCCGCGTCAGGCCGCTTTCCTCGACTGACATTGTCTCCATCGCCCGGGCGCAATGTCCAGAACGAGAGCGATGGCAACATCGTCAAACCACCGACCGTCAGAAGGGTGCGGTGCAGCGCGTTCATCACCGCGACCTGCTCGCTTGCGAGGCTCTCGGGAGCACTAAGGAGACTTACGCCTTCACCGTGTTCGAGCTCGTGAAGTCAGCGATAAAATCTGGCTGGTGAGCTTTATGGATTTACTAAAATGTAAAATCAATAACTTGCAACGCTTGTCAATCTCGAAACCAATCTATTCCAATCACAATTGCGGCACAAACGAGGGGCAGAAGGCGGAGTATGCGCGCGGCAGCTATGACCGCTGGCTTATTACCCTTACCGGACGCTAACCGCGTACGGCACGATGCGAAGATCAAACGAACATCGCTGTAATATATTTTGCCGCGCGATTCCGACGGGTCTCATGGCATTTCGCCCGCCTTCGCCAGACGAAAAACAAGGGCGTGCGTGTCGGTTTATTTGATCATTTTTGGAGCAGCAGTGCGCGCCGACGGCTCTCCGAGCGGCAGTTTGGCGCGCCGCGTCGACGGCGCGCTCACGTTTGCGCGGACCGTCGCAAACCCAAAATTCATTGCGACAGGCGGTGTCGGGCGCCACGGTCCCGCGGAAGCAGTGGTGATACGCGAATTGCTGATGCGCGGCGGCATTAGGCAGGAGGACGTCCTGCTGGAAGATCAGGCACGAGATACGCTCGATTCGATAGAATTCTGTGACGCCATTCTAGCTGAGTGCACCGACGTCGAGGTCGTCGTGCCATGCACCAGTACTTATCATATCCCGCGCTGCGCGATGCTCCTGCGTATGCTCGGCTACACGATACGGATACCGCCGATGCCGGCTGACCGGTCGCATCTATCATTGCCGAAATGGCTGCTTTATGTGATAAAGGAATGCGTCGCGCTACCCTATGACGCGCTGTTGTTGTTCCTGCGACGATGGGTGATTCCAATGGTGCGCCGGCGCTAGTAGGCGCCGACGCCACCCGCATTATCGGTCGCGACCCGTACATCTTCCAGCCAGGAAACCGTTCACAGGGTAAGTCGATAGGGTTGGATACTCTTGCTGCTATCCGGTAGGCGCACGCTAACAACGGTAAACGATCAAGGCATCGATGCCGCGCGGGTATTTCGCTCGATGAAGGGGAACGCCGCGCTGTGCGGAACTGCAAGATCCTTGGTCAGTAACGCTATGCCCAGGCCACCCTTTAGCAGCGAGTAATCCAGCTGGCGATTACGCCGGAATTCAAGCGCTCGATCTCGCAATTCGATCGCACGCGACAACCAGGGGCGTGATCCCGTATGAGTGAACATGCGAAGAAGGGCATACGCGCGCCCCGTATAACCGCAGCAAAGACTCGCGTCACAAGGTTCCGCCTCCCAGGTCGTCCACGCAGCGCGTTCCGCAAGGTTGAGGTAACGGGCAGACCCAAGCGTCCGCCACGCAGCGGTCCACAGCTGCACGTACCCGGCAGCTCCGTGACACCATCCTCCATGCAAGCTATGCGCCGCGCCTCCTGACGGCGTCATCGGCCACCGTATGCCGCGACCATTGGGGACGGCCTGCTCTTCGAGCATGTCGAGCGTCCCGATGACGGCATTCGGCACCGCGTCGCCCGACACTTCGCACCATAGCAAGATGGCGTAACACGCACCTGCCCAGCCATGGGCCAGTCCAAGAAACATGTTCGTCGACGACTGACTATCTTCGCACGCGCGCGCAAGGTCGCTTGCCTGCAACCTACCCAGGTCGACTAACCTGTGCACCGGACTCGCCACCGCCGTGGCAATGGGCGCGACAGCATCGACGAGCATCGCGCAGGATGTGAGAACGCCGGCCTTGCCACTTACCAGATCGATGTGGTCATCAGGTGCCGCTGCTTCCATCAAATAACAGTCGATCGCCGCGCGGAGCGAAGCAGCGTCTCCCATGGCGTGCGAGACCAAGGCGTGCACCAGGTGCATCCCTGACGAACCGAAAAAGACGGATGCCGGAGGCGTTTGGGCCTGGCTTAGTCCCAGCGAGTCACTGGCGAAGGCGTTGGTCTCATGCCGCGTGGCGAGCGCTCGCTGAATCCACGCATCGGCGGCAGCCAGGCTAGCGGGGTCTCCGTCGAGACATGAGACGCAATACAGCGAGTAGGCGATACCGGCAGCACCGTACGCCAGCGAGCACTGCGGGACCTGAGAAGGCAGCGGAAACTGCCGCACGTCGTCGGTATCAAGCAGCGACAGCGAATCATCCGCGACCTGCCGAACGTGGGGTCCGCTTCGTGACTCACTAGAAACATCATCAACCTGAGAGCACGACCGCAGTGCACACAGGAACGCGTCCACGGAGGCGAAACGGGACGCAGGTTCTTTCGCAAGGGCCGTTCGAATCACCGCTTCGAGCGCCGGCCACGCCGGCGCTCCACGTTCTGCAAACGTAAGCGGCGCGTCCTCTGCGATTTGTCGAAGCATTGCCTCACGTTCACCGGAAAACCTGAGATATGGGGAACCGGTAAATAGCAAATCGACCAGCACTGCGATGGCGTACTGCTCGCTGGCAAAGCTAACAGGCGGGTGCGTTTCATTCCGCAAGACGGCCGCCGCGAACTCCGGTTCGTAAAACTCCGGCACGGCGCGACGCGTTTGGTCCAGAGTTGTGGGCCCCGCGTCCGGATCGATTATCCGCGCACTGCCGTAATCGATGATCGAGATCTTTCCGGCGGCATCGACCAAGATATTTTTCGCGTATACATCTCCGTGTACGATTCGTTGCGCGTGCAGAGTAGCGAATGCACTCACAACATCGCAGCAGAGCGGTAGAAGTTGTTGTTGAGCCGACACGCCGTGCAAATGACGCGCCTCCGCTGCGAACTGCGCGACTGAGATTCCAGCGCACCATTCCATCAGGATGTATTCGCGGTCCTTCAGAGTGCCCTTGCCGAGGAGCCTCGGAGCCACGGAAAGCTTGAGTCGCTCTAAGATCGTGGCCTCTTCTTTGACTCCACTACCCGCTAATCCGAGCTTCAAAGCGGCAATGGTGCCGTTTGCGCGCACCTGATAGACCTCGGTGTCTTCTAGCAAATTCACGCATTCAGTGACTTGCCAACCATCCACATCGTCGCCGGCCTGCAGCAGTGACTCGATTGTCCTCGCCTCGTGAGATCCATCGATTACCAGCCAACGGGCTTGCAAGAACGGTTGCAGCGCAAGAAATACCTGCTCAAGTGTCTGCTCCGAATCGCTGCCGTTTTCAGAGGACAAGCGAACGACAGCGTCGACAATTCTCGTCGGGCTTCGGAATAATGTGAGTAGCGTAGCCACATCCCGGCTGACCACGCAGGATTGCTTACGCGAGCGCGGCCGCGTGACAACGAAGTCATCCGGGCCACAGCCGCACTTTGCACGCATTTCCTCAGCGAGCTCGTCCGCCCTAAGGATGAGCAGCTCCGGTACAAGAACCATCGGAGAGGTGATACTCATTGGGTAAGCACCGGGCGCGACGTTTGCAAAGGCGGGTCGTCGCGCCAGCACCAGGTGCGCGTATCAACACCCAGAAACCAAAGTCGTGTCAATGCATAGCGCCACGGCGCAACGCTGGGCTTGGTGCGATCCGGAGTGTGCAATGCGATTGCGAGTCGATTGCATAGCCATGTCCGCCAACTATCGTCGGTATAGAGGCCCACCCGGCCTTCGGTAGGTAGGGGATCTACGCCCCAGGACAGCAATCCATTCGCGTCGATCCCAGCGGTGAATGGCACTCCCTGAGCTGGCATGTCGCGAAGCTGCGGGCACAGCGCATTGGCGTACGCAAATAGATCATGCCGCGTGGCAAAGTACACGACGAGCTTGTCGGGTCGCAGCAGTCCTACGGCGTCGTCCCCTACCTTGAAGCTCGTCGCCGGACATTCTCCGAATAATGCAACGACTGACTCCAACGCCCGCTTGAGGTGCCGGACTAGTGGACTGACGTACAGCTTGTAGCGAAACGCACCGACCTCGGGGACGAGTGGTGTCTTGTGTCGCCACGAAATCCAACCCGATCCGGGCGACGACACGATCGAGTACGCAGACAAGGTTCGCGCAAGTGGACTGCCGCTGCCCAAACCGAGATAGCGAAGCACGGAGACGGCATCCGGCCATAATCTTGCCCAGGTGGGAGAGGCAGGGACGCGGTTGTAAAAATACAGTTTGGCGGCAAGCGTCTGCGGGTTTACAGCGGAAATCTGCTCCGCATGTTTGAGAGCGCGCACGGATAGCTTGGATAATGCATCAGTGCCAGCGATATCTACGTTTGAGTTTGCGACCAAGTCATACGCGTCGCTTTGGCACATGAATCCGTTCTTGCCTTGCACCTCCAGCACACCATCGAGTACTAGTCCCGCCAGCAATTCGTCGGGGCGATTCGGCGCGAGGTCAGACAGCAGCGTGTCCACCCGCATGGGGTCGCGCAGTCTTTCGAACAACGCGGCCACATTGGCTGGAGCCGCCTTGACGCTCAACGATGTCGGCTCGTGATCGACAAAAACACCGGCGAAGCCTGAGCTCTCTACAGAGTCGCCAATAGCGTCGCGTTGGTCAGGCGTTAGATCAGCAAACTCGACGTATCGATAGCGAGGGTTGGAGCGGACGTATCGATGTCGGAAGTCTTGAGCAACCAGCCTCATCGAGACGCGTCACATTTCAGAGAAGCGACCGACGCTAGCGACCTTCGCTTTATGGTTTAGCGGGTTGCAGGCGCTGTGCGGTTACCTTCAGTTCGTCGATGGCAGCGCTGAGATGCGCTCGCAAGATGTCGACCTCCGCCGCAGAGCTTGGCCGCATCGACTCATGCATCGCTTTCTCGCGCGCTTCGACCGCCGCCAAAGTCTCGCGCAGTTGCAGCTTAAGCGTTGCGAGCGCTGCGGGACCTGCTGGGTTCACGGCCTGATCCAAGTAGTACTGCCAAAGTGCCTTCGTGCCGCCGCAAGTGCAGGGTGGACCGGAGCTATCGACGGTGCATGCGCCGCAAGCATTGACATCTCCGAGACCCATGTCTCCCTTGCGCAAGGGGAGCACGCTAATCATCAGATCTTTTACGATGTATTCCATTACGTCTCTCCTGGTAATGGACGAGGGCGCCTTATGAGGCGTTCCTGTTCCCCGCGCCGTCCGACCGGGAAGCAGGTGTGGAGTACAAGAGGCATTCTGTTCCAAGCAACACCCTATTGCAAGCTCGGCTTGTCCTAGGTCGCCCCGAATCGCCGTAGCGCCGTTTCGTCGGCAAGCTCGCCGCAGTCGGACCACGTCGAGAAGCCTCGATCACGATATCCAGCCGCGCCGATCTCACCTAGGTGGGCGCGGCGGTGGTTACGCCCTTATGTCTGCCGGTTAGCGTCATAGTCGTTCCACATCCAGATGGCATACGCCTTGGGCATGTGATCAAGCAAGAAGGTCGGCGCTGACTGCAACGTCCCCTTCGACAGCCCCTCGATCACTTCGAGAAACGTTCCAGGCCTGCCAATCAAGTCCGCGAAAAAATGTGAGATCGCTGGTCTGCCATCAGAAACGGTCCCGTCAGGCCCAATGAAGCGCCTGGGATCGACATGCTCGTATCCGATCGGCGGCGGAACGTGTGTCACTACATCGTGGTCGTTCACATAGCGGAAGCTCTTGCCTGACAGCTTCGCGTTGAACGCGCGCGCAAATGCGGAGTCGCCGACGCGAGGTGAGCCCAACGTGCATACACCACGTGTCCCCGGGTAGTGGTCGGCCGCGAGGGTGGCGAGCGCGGCACCGAGGCTGTGTCCACAAAGCCACAGTGTCCGACTTCCAGTCAGGCGCGCAACGATCGGATCTAGCTTGGGACGGATAACGTCGAATGCTTTCTTGAAACCAAGATGCACCCTGCCCGTCTGCCAGGGCACCAGCAATATGTTCGCGTCGGCGAAGATGTCCTCCCACTGATCAGGCTGGGTGCCACGGAATGCAACGACCGCGAAATCTCTCTGGGAAGCCACGTAGCAATCCGTCCCGTCCGCGGTGATGAACTCGCATTGGAACCCTGCTGCTTCGAAAAACGGGATGGCATCAGCCGGCGCCCAATACGCAAGCAGCGCAGCCTCCGCCAACCACCACACGTTCACACGCGGAAAGTCTCTTGGGTTAGGCTGGAACGGATTGGCTGCGGCATTCTCGAAGTGCTTGTATCCGCTATCTTGCTCCGGATGGAACACGAACTGCAGCGAATAAGCCGGTGGTGGCTTTTGCATAGTTAGGCCTCATGCGTCAACAAATTCGTTCGGTGATGTGCCCGGGTGCTTGTGTGCTCGTACGAGGCAGCGTCTACCAGTCCATTCACTCTGCAAGCACTCGCCTGGGGTGCGTTCCTGGGTTACCGCCGCACTTGTCTGTGTCGCGAAGTTCATGAGGCTCTATTGACGGCCGCACATCAATAAATGATGGCGTGTGCGCGGTTCGTAGCGTTGCCCTCCAATTGAGGGTTCTGGGCGAAATCACTTTTCATGAGCGCCCGAATCTTGGCAACCGTATCCTTCCGCGACAACTGGTTCTTGGTGTCGCGCATCACCTTCACGAAGTAATAGGTGAATGCACCGTTATATCGACCATTGAAGTAGGCGTCGGCACTGGTCTCATTGGCGTTGCACCCGGTCCACAGAATGTGGTGCGCGCCCGCGACAGCGTCCTTGCTCGCGCTGGCGCCACGTTGCTTGGCAGACCGCGGCGGCCCCTTTAGGGTAAAGCCACGCATCTTGGCGGTCTTCTTGCGGAACTCATGCTCGGGCGGTGCGACGTATCGGGGCTTTGGTGCGTGCAGTCCGAACTCGGCGCCGCGCAGACCACTGCCGCTGTGGCAGGTATCGAGATAGACCTCGAGCAACACGCTGTCCGGGAGCTGCGTAAACATGTCGTGCAATTCGTCGTCGCTAATGATGTGGTTCCGGTCCCAGCTGCCGCTCTTCTCGGCGATGTCATGGGGTACGAAGGCTTCGTCCTTCCCATCGGGCTCGTCGCCGCTGGTGTCGCTCATCTGGGTACCATGCGACGACAGGCTGAATACCAGAGAGCTGAGCTTGCCGGCCTTGGCATCGGCGACCATCGCCTTCAGGCTGGCCATGATATTGACCTTGGTCGCCTGGGCGTCGGTCAGAATCGTCGTTTCGCTGGGTTTGAAGCCTAGCAAGTCCTTGTGCAGCATCGCCATGTCCTTGGCATCGTTGACGCAGCCATTGAGGGTGAACTGTTCGTAGTTCGCGAATTTGTTGATGCCTACGAGCAAAGCTTTCTTCCCGGCCATTTGTCTTCTCCGTTGAATAG
>CAVSEH010000007.1:0-41901 GCA_963726935.1 uncultured beta proteobacterium | reverse complement strand
GCGCTGGAAGACGGCGTCAAATAACCCGCCCGGGATCATACATTCCCGAACACATGGACGCACACCCGATCGGACACTCATCTTGGACGCCACTGACGGTGCCGTCGTCATCAATATTCAAAGCAGCCATTCGCTCCGTCACCGTCTGGTGTCGCTTCGCGACGCAAATCCGTCGATTCGTCACCTCCTCATTGAGCTTGGTGGGCGGGGTGCCTAGAGTTCCGCCTGTCCAGTCCAATTCGCCCCCAGAAGATGCGATGTGGCCGAAAACCGAATATTTTCCGCCGATTCGGTAGACGACTTACAGAGGAGCTAACAATTGAGACATCACGGCCTGCTCTATCATCTTGTCATTGCGCTCCTGGTCATCTTTCCTTGCTGGAAGATTTTCCAGCGCGTCGGTCTTAACCCAGCGCTTTCGCTATTCATCTTCGTTCCCGGCGTAGGCTGGTGGATCGCCGGAGCGATCCTGGCCTACTCGAAGTGGCCCACGGTCGTCGTCGCAGAGAGTGGAGGGACAACGCATGGTTAGCCGCAGCATCTGGCATCTGATGGTCCTCGTCGTCTTGGTTCTCGTTGTTTGGGCGTTCATCGCAGTCTTTGGGCGAATCCTTAACCGCGCGGGCTATTCCCGCTGGTGGCTACTGACTGTGGTCGTACCGTTGCTCAACTTGATCATGCTGTGGGTGTTTGCCTTCGCTAGTTGGCCGGTCACGAGAGCTCGTGGGCGAACCTGAATTTGCGGCGCGTACGCCGTGGGCTTCCCGGCATCGGCATGGGTCAAACCCCATGAACGCGGTAACGCTACTCCTTCAGTCGTCGCGACCGGCTAGCGCCCGGCGCATCGCGCCGAACCGCTTGCGGTACTGAGCCGGAGTGAGGCTCACGTTGCGGCGGAACAGCCGACTGAAGAAGCCGGCGTCTTCGTAACCGACCTCGCTCGCCACATCTTCCACGGGAGTGTCGCTCGTTTCCAACATCTGCTTCGCTTCCTCCAGCCGCAGCGTGTGCACGTACTCGAGCGGGGCCATTCCCGTCGCCAGCCGAAACCGACGTTTGAACGATCGCTCGGCCAATCCGCTCAAACGAACCATTGCAGTGACTGGCGAGGACTCCCGATAATGATCGGCAATCCATGTCTGACAACGCGCGATCTCCGCATCTGCTACTTGTCGTGACCGCGCGAGCCTGGCGAATGGCTGCTGCCCGATGGCGTGCCAATCGATGAGATTGATACGTGCGACATGCATCGCGGCATCGATGTCCACGAAGCGAGCGATGAGGTACAGCGCCAGGTCCTGCCACGACGTTCCGCCACCTGCCATGACGAGCCTTTGACCTTCTCCCGAGACGACAAGAGCGCGTTCCTTGCGTACCTTTATGCGGGGGTAGCGGCTGCGCAAGGTATCGCAATAGGCCCAGTGCGTCGTAGCCTCGTGACCATCGAGCAAGCCGGCCTCTGCAAGCAGCACCGCCCCCGAGCACGCGGTGGCGAGCGTGGCGCCCTTGGCATAACATCGCTTCAGCCATGCGATTTCGTCGATGAACCGGCCAGTCAGTGGCTCGGTGGGCGGCACCGCAAGCTCGGAAACGCACACGATGTGAGGGTCCGTTTGATCCGCCAGCGCAGCCTGGGGCGTGATCGAGGCGTCGTTGGCTGCCACGAACGCGTGACAATGTGCCGCAACGATCCGCGGACGGATCAACGACCGCCCAGGCTGCCCGGTGACCACGAAGCCCCAGTCGCGGCCCGCAGCCATGAAAAGGTCGTACATGCCGTACGTTACGGAGGCAGTGGTTTCGGGGAATGCAAGGATCGCTACCTCGACGGGCGCAGGCGAAGGTTTCATGGCCGATTCGTCCAGTTTCTTGCCGAAATGACTCTGGTGCTCGAACGCTCGTGATCTTACCTTTGCATCCGGCGTGATTAAAGCACCGAAGCCATCTGACCGAAAGGGAAGCGAGATCATGAATAGAGATTCACGCGGCATCGCGATGACCGGCGGCGACGCGTTCGCGCTTGCACGGTACGAAGCGGCGATAGGACAATTCCAGGCGTACGTCGGCGATCCCATCGCAACGATCGACGAGGCGCTACAGGCTGCACCTTCGTTCATCGCGGGGCAGTTGCTGAAGGCGCTCGTCGTGTACACCCTGTCCGAGCGCAAGTTCGTGCCCGTGGCGAGAGAGGCGCTCGACGCCGCCCGCGCGCAGGCGTCACATGCCAACGATCGCGAGCGCGGACTCATCGTGGCAGCCGAACTGCTGATCGACGGTCGCTGGCACGAAGCCAGTGCGGCGATTGACCGCGTGCTGGCGTCGCATCCGCGCGACGTACTCGCGCTGCAGGTTGGACATCTCATGGATTTCTACCGCGGCGACGCGCTCAACCTGCGCAATCGGATCTCGCGCGTGCTACCGCACTGGGACGACTCGATTCCCGGGTACTCGTACGTTCTCGGCATGCATGCGTTTGGCCTCGAGGAGATGAACCAGTATCCCGAAGCCGAGGCGACGGCGCTGCGCGCTCTGTCCCTGCAGCCGAAGGACGGCTGGGCGGTGCATGCCGCGGTGCACGTGATGGAGATGCAGGGTCGCATCGACGAGGGCATCTCGTTCCTGTCGTCGCGCGAAGCGGATTGGGGCAACCGTGAGAACTCGTTCGCCTTCCACAACTTCTGGCACCTCGCACTGTTCCACCTGGACGGTGCGCGTTACCAAGCGGCGCTCGAGCTCTTCGATCGCCACGTCCATCCGGGGCCGGCGACCTATCTGCTGTCCCTTGTCGATGCGACGGCGCTGCTGTGGCGGTTACAGCTCGAAGGTGCGAGCGTAGGCAGCCGCTTCGAAAGCGTCGCCGACGACTGGCAGGCACGGCTCGACGGCGAGGCCGGGTTCTACGCCTTCAACGACGCGCATGCGGCGATCGCCTTCGCCGCGACCGGCCGCGACGCCGCGCTTTCGCAGCTCATGGCGCGTATGCACGCCGCAGCGGCGCAGCAGAATACCAATGCGGCAATGACACGCGACGTCGGGCTGCCGCTGGCGCAGGGCATTGCTGCATTCTCGCGAGGCCGTTACGCCGATTCGATCGCGCTGATCGAACCCATTCGCGACCAGGCACACCGCTTCGGTGGCAGCCATGCCCAACGCGACCTGATCGCCCTGACGCTCATCGAGGCCGCGCTCCGGGGCCACGATACGACACGCGCCCGCCACTACACGGCCGAGCGGCTGACGCACAAGCCTGCAAGCCAATGGGGCGCACGTCTTTGGGCGCGTGCGGAGGCGTCGCCAATTTACGAAGCCGCGACATAGCGTCTTCTGTAACAAAAATTGTCAGTCCACATCGGAGCTGGGGACATTATTTGCCCTCGACCTGGGCTGAACCTTGAGTTCCGGTCCAGCTCTGGAACATCTGAATGCTCGCGCGGTCATAAACATCGGATGAACCGACTAAACGACGCAACTGTAAGGTTGAACGACTGACTCAGTCGGACATTGGCGCGGAGGCGACACCATGAAAGGGAATGCTCTCCTTGTTGGGACCTTTGTGCTTGTCGGATTGTTCGGGACCGCGTCACCGGCATTTTCTCAGTCATCTCCTCCGCCGTCCGAGAAGGCGCGAGAGGTCGAAGCGCTGGTAAACAAGGCCGCGGCACTCATCGACAGCAAAGGCAAGGCGGCCTTTGCGGATTTCCGGGTGAAGGACAGCGAGTGGTTCCACGGAGACACATATTTGTTTGTCTACGATCTCAAGTCCAATGTCTTGTTGAATCCTGCCTTTCCAGCCCGCGAGGGAACCAGGGTTACCGGTCAGAAGGATGCTAATGGCAAACTGTTTCACGATGCCATTATTCAAACCGCTGAAACCAAGGGGTCGGGATGGGTCGACTACATGTTCCCGAAACCCGGGCAGACCAAGCCATCCCAGAAATGGGCCTACGTAAAGGCAGTGAAGATCGACGGAGTTCCGGGCCTGGTTGCGTCGGGCTTTTATCCCGAATAGCCTCTCTATGAACTCCGGAGTGCGAACTCCACCAGTCGCTCGCTGCCCGCGAGGTGTTGTTTGTCGGTTAGCCATTCCGCAATCGCATCGATCGAAGGAGGTATAGCGATGAAACGCCTCTTGATTGGCATCGCGACGATATTGGTATCCTCGTTATGCGCAGTGCAACCGACAGCGGCAGCCGACGGGGTCTATGTCGTCAAGCCCGTGGCCGAGAAGAGGGTCAAACAACTGCCGGATGGCCCCCTGTATTGGCGGATCGAGAATTTCCCCACCCTGGCGCAGGCGCAGGCCGCCATTGGTCCCGATCGTTGGAATCCAAACACGGTAAGTTATGACGGCGCGACGTCGCTGGCTGCCGAAGTCGCGGGCAAGGTCTGGCTCTTTACGCTCGGTCCCAAGGGCGGCTCGACACCCGGCGGAACCGAGGTTGCCGAGATCGGGCCCGTGCCGCCGATCACCGCGCCCGAGTATCTGCTGCGCATCAACTACGGTTCTGGACCGCCGGGAGCCACGACACCGCAGCACAGCCATCCGGGCTCCGAAGCCTTCTACGTGATCTCCGGTCAGCTAGGTCAAAGGACTCCGCAAGGAGTCAATCATGTCGAGGCCGGTCACACGATGAATGGACATTCCGCCGGCATGCCTATGGAAGTCTTCAACAGCGGTACGACCGAACTGAGCGCCCTCATTATGTTCGTGGTGGACGCAACCAAGCCGTTTTCGTCTCCAGTCCAGCTCCACTGAGCGATGCGATGGCCCCCCGCGCAACTGCGCCGCGTGACGTCCTGCATCCGTAACCCTGAAGACGGCGAGGGAGATCGGCCTCGAACACAGCCAGCCGTGGCGCCTCGTCCTCGAAGGGCTTCCACGCACTTGTATCAGTGGCTGATCGGCGTTGACGCGAGTCGCGAGGCAAGGCTCCGCAGCATCGCCGCGCCATCGCCGCGCCAGGCCGGGCCGTGCATGCATGCAAGCGTGTCGGGTGCCGTGGCCGCAAGGCGCTCGAGCAGCCGGCCGGTGTCCGGCGAATGCGCGTAGTAGTCCATTCCGATCCGCGCCGCTTCGCTGGGCTCGAGAATGTCATCCTCCGTGATTGGCGGATGTAGCTCTCCGAATTGCGTGAACAGGTCGCCACAGAGCAGAGTACGCGTCGTGGTCTCGCTGAGAAAGCCGCACTCCCATCCGTGCGGCAGATGTGGCGCATCGATCCACTGCACCGTGTGTTGCCCGAGTGTAAGGCGCTCCTGATCGGCAAGTACCCGGGGCGGACGGTCGGCCAGATCCCCAATCGACACCATCGCCGCGACTTGGCCGCAGAGGGGTGCAGCCTGTGGCGCCGCAGCGAGGAACTGATTGAGCGATCCACACTCGTCGGCCTCGACGTGCGAGAACGAGACATAGCGAAGCGTCGCCACCGGAATGACGCGCTCGATGGCGTCACGCACGGTCTGGAACAGCATGCGCGGACCGGTGTGGAACAGGAGTGGCTCGGTATCGCGAATCAAGTACTGATTGAAGGTAAAGCCACCTGGGACGACGCTTGGCGGTACGGGAGTGCTGATTCTGAAGATGCCCTCGGCGATCTCGTCGACACGGGTGGAAGAAGACTGAGTGTGGGTGTTCATGACTTTGCCTTTCGAGGTTGGGATCGGGTGAGGCGGGGCAGAAGATCGGCCAGGCAATCGCCGGCGATGCGAGCCGCCTCGGGGCTGGAGCGACTGCGAGTGAGTTCTTGCCAGGCTGGGTAATCCAGAAGCACGAAGGCCGCGTCGACGAAGCCGGCCATCGGCTCACGATCCGGGGCGACCGCTTCTACGATGAGTTGGCGAAGCGCGGCATTGCCACGGGCTACGATGGCTCCCAGGTCGGGGATGAGGGCCGCCTCGTACCAAGCGATGCGCATCCAAGGCGCGAGGAAAGCGTGCCGTGCGTATACCCCTTGGGCAAGAAGCCTCAGCCGGGCCGCGGCAGAACGCCCGGAACGGAATGTCTCCGGGCCGAGCGGGGGTGCTCGATCTAGCACATGCCCAGTACAGGCGCCGAACAGCGCTCCCGTCTCGGGAAAATGATTGTAGACCGTCTGCGGCGCGACCTGAGCCCGCTTCGCAATCATCGCGTAGGAGGTCCCAAGCCCTCCGTGCTCTCTGTGCAGGGCCACTGTCGCGCGCACGATTCGCTCGCGGGTTTCGGCCTCGAGCGCTGCGCGGCGTTCCATGGCGTAAGGTCGTTTGGTCATCGATCGCCTTTTAATTGGATGGATCATACATCTAATTAATTTGCTGTCAAGGGGCGCCGATCAAATCAGGCTGGGCGTGCGGTAGGACCACCTCGGTGTGGGTGAAAGGTGCGCCGCTCGATTGACTGCTTCGCGTGCACCAGACGGCTGCCCCGGGTCGGATTCGCCCGTTCGTCCGTCGTCCAGGCGTATCAATTTCGAAGTTTTAGGAGTGCTTCAAAAAGCTCCGGCTCGTCCCACGGCACGTCTGACGGGTACTGGCGCAGATACGTGCTGTACGGATCGCGCAGCCACTCCTGTGGGAAGTGCACGCTGACCCCCTCCTCCTCGGCGTCGAGTGCCGCACGCGACTGGGAGTGGGCGCCTTCGAGCGCGGCGTAGAGTGCCGCGCACAGATTGACGTTGCGCAGTGCGCCTCGATGCGTCGCGGGACTGACACGACGATTGATCTCGAGCAGGCAAGGTGCGCCCATCGCTTCGTCAACGATGAACTCGGCGAAGAACAGTCCACTGATGCCGAAGCCGCGCGCGAGATCGGCGGTGATTTGGCGCAACACCTTGCCGGGAAAATACCGCGTCACCGTCGGTGGTCCGGTCGGCGCCGGATTGGCGACCAACTTCTCCAATCCCCACCCAGCGATAAGTTGACCCTGCCAAGCGACCGCGTGAAAGTACTGAACGGGACCTGTGAGATGGGCCTGCAGCAAGTACCGGTTGCGGTCAGCCGCGCGGATTTCTTGCGCGTTCGCAAGTTCGAACGCGTCAAAAGCGCGCGCCAGCTCGTCGTGGTCCGCGCAGATGGCCACACCCTGTCCCGCGAAGCCGTGCCCGCGCTTCAACACGACGGGATAGGGGTGCCCGGCGACGAAGGTCTCGGCAGCCGCGATGTTAGTGACGACAGCGTAAGGGGGCATCCGGATACCAAGCGCCTCGGCGAGCGGTGGGAGCCGTGTCTTGTCGACGGTACCCTCGTAGTACACGGGGTCGCCAAGCGAGGCGCGAACGAGCGCCGACAGCTGCAGCTGAAGGTCGGGCCGCATGCCGGCGTGGCGCTCGGTCACGACCCAGGAGAGAAGGCGGAATGCCATGTCGTCAGATGGGATCACAAGCCGCGGAGGCGTAGTGGTTACCACGGCCGCGAATGCTTCCAACCACTGCATCGGCGTCGCCTGGTCGGGGAGGTAGTCGACCTTGGCGACATATCGGCTCGCCTCGGCGAGCGAACCCCTCGGCGTCAGCAGTGAGACGTGGAAGCCGGCCTCGGCTAGTGTCTTGGGGATGCGGGCTGTACCGAGCCAGCTCGTCGTCGTTGCGACCAGCAGGATCGGAATCGCCGCGCGGCTGTCAACGTCGGCGGCGCTCAATTCTTGTAGCTCTGGTCAAACGCGTCGAGCTTGCGTTTCAGCGCAGCATAGACCAAGTCGTAGACGACGGGTTCGCCGGCTGCAGCCTCGCGCGAAGCCCGCGCAAGCACCGGAGCCTGTAGCCGCCGGGTTTGGCCGGCAGACGCAGCAGAGATTTGCACGTCGCATGCACGTTGCAGCGTCCAGAGCGCCAAGAACGCTTCCTGAATGCTACCTCCCCAGCTCAGCAGTCCGTGGTTGCGCAGCACAACCACCTTCTTGTCGCCGATGCTGCGGAGCATTCGTTGTTGCTCATCCAGATTGACAGTAACGCCCTCGAAGTCGTGATAAGCGACGTGCCCATACAGCAGCGCTCCATAAAAAGAGTCGTGGGACAGACCCTCTTCCAAACAGGAAACTGCGCAGCCAGTCGTCGTGTGCGTATGCATGACGCAATGCGCACCCTCGATATTTCCATGGATCGCGCTATGAACAACAAAGCCTGCGCGGTTGATCGGATGTTGGCCCGGCCTCACCGGGTTGCCCTCGGTGTCAACGGCGACCAGATTGGATGCGGTCACTTCGTGATACTGGAGGCCGAATGGATTGATCAGAAACACCCGCTGTGGCCCAGGTACGCGCAGCGTGATGTGGTTGAAGATCATTTCTGTCCAGCCCAGCATGTCGAAGATGCGGTAACACGCTGCGAGTTCGACCCGCGCGCCGCGCTCTGCTTCAGTCAGTGGGATCTCGAGCGCGCCCTCGCGAGCAGCTTCTTGCATGTGAAGTGACATGGAAACCATTGCCTCTTCTGGTCAATTAGTCTCGTACAGTCTCGTGCCCTACTAGACCTGTTTGGCGCATCGTTCATTCCGTGTGCCTTTTCGCCAGTGATATGGAGACGGAAACTCTGGTCGATGAGCGATCCGGAGGAACAATTCGACGATAGGCCACTTTCCTGTCGAATGCCTGACGGAGACTGTGATGCACCCGTGCCGCGTCGGCCACGTCGAACCGCGTCTGGGCTAACGAAGCGCGGACCGGGGCCATGCAAGGCGCCCGGTATCCGGAACATCTGCACCGCCTGGTACGTCGCTGAGGAGCGAGGTCTGCGCAGGTGCGGGCCCGCGCCTGCTCCGGCCCACGCGTCGCGAGCTTTACGCCACGCCGAGCGTGACCCAATATCGGGTCCATGGGGGACCTAGAGGAACTTCTTGTTCTCTTCGTCGCGGCCGTGATCCTGGCTGCAGCGGCCCGACGCGTCGGAGCACCTTATCCGGTATTTCTGGCACTCGGCGGTACGCTGCTCGCGTTCCTTCCCGGCGCCCCCTCGCTTTCGGTCCCGCCCGAGCTCGCGCTGGCGCTCTTCGTTGCACCCGTTCTGCTCGATGCCGCGTACGACGCATCGCTCCGAGACCTCAGGGACAACTGGGCGCCCGTCACCGGCCTGGTTGTGTTCGCCGTCGGCTTCACGGCCGCCGCTGTCGCTGTCGTGGCCCACACGTTCATTCCGACGATGCCATGGGCCGCGGCCATTGCGCTCGGCGCGGTCGTCGCGCCGCCCGACGCCGTCGCGGCAACCGCCGTGCTGCGTCCGTTACGTGTCGGCCATGAGCTGGCCGCGGCGCGTGAACGCGCTTTGCGTGCCGCACTTGCAAGCCTCAGTGGAAACCCATCGCCGGTCGCCGAGCTCTTCCGGCAGGAGTTCAGGGCACGTCTGGCAGACGAGCGTGCGAATGCTGACCTCGACACCGCCTCGCAATCCGCACACGGCGAACTGCATCGCGCGGCTCTGAAAGCGGCCCGCCAAGCGGTCCTCGCCATGCGCGCCAACGACGAGATCGGGGACGATGCCTTTCATCGCGTCGAAGAGGAATTGGACTGGATCGAGATGGCAAGTGGTCAAAACGAGCAATAGAATGGTCGTTCATCGCGCGGATCGAGACTGGCGAAACGCGAGTGTTGGGAAGAAATGATCGCGTCACCGCACATCCGGAATTGAATCGACTGGACATGCAACGAGTTCTACTTTTTCTGCTGACCTGCACCGTCGTTGCAGCGAGCGTCGCTGCGCCTCTCTCGCCAGCGGTAAGCAATGAGATCGACGGCCTGATGTCCCGGCTTGAAGCCTCGGGGTGCGAGTTCAATCGCAATGGCAGCTGGCATACGGCCACCGAAGCAAAGTCGCATCTCCTGAGCAAGCTGAAGTACCTTCAAGATCGGGGCGCCGTGCAGACGACCGAGCAGTTCATCGAACTGGCCGCATCGAACAGCAGCATGACCGGTCAACCGTATCTGGTGAAATGCGGCAATGGCGTTCCGGTCCAAAGTCGCGCGTGGCTGCTTTCTCAGTTGGAGGCCCTGCGCTCGGCCGCGCGAGCGAAGAGCGCGCCGTGAGTGCAGCCTGCCGCCGTTACTTCGCTTGCACCTTGCTCCAGCTCCCGTCGGGGTTGTACGCATTGATCCCCTTCACCGCCGCGTCGGTGTCGGGACCGAGGTTCTTCTCGTAGACGATGCCGTCCTGGTTGACGATGAACGTCATCACGCCGGTGTCGTTGTATTTCGCTGGCCATGCCACCAGGGCGTAGCCCTCGGTCATCCGTCCATTTTTCAGATAGCTTCGTGCGCCACCGGGCGCATCCTTGCCTTGCGCGGTAAGGATTTTATAGAGGTAGCCGTGATAGGGCTGTCCCACTTTCGCGTCCGCGAACTCGGCACCGAGCGGGCTCTCCGCCTCACCCGGGAGCGACGCCCAGTACAGACCGTCGCGCTTGCCCGGTGAGGAAAGTCCGCGCGTTGCGTATTGCCGCACGCCATCCCGGTTCCAGTCCCGCGCGTGGTACTCCTCCTGCGCGTCGGTGTAGGCCAACGCAACCTGGATCGCAGCCAGCTCGTTGCGGCCGATGCGGCGGATGCGCATTTCCTCGGGCGCGGCATGAGTGTCGAACTTCCAACCTGCCGCGGTCTTGACGATCGGAATAGGCATCGTCCAGCCTTTGGTTCCAGCACCAAGAAGCGCCTTGTCGCTGCCGGCAGGCACGATCTTGTGTGCTTTCGCCCACGCCTCGAGGAAGTTGGTGACGTCTTCCGGATCGACGCTCGCCGCCGGAATGTACTGCCGATAATCCGGCCCGACGACCATTTTGAGCGCATCGCCGTCATGGCGCGCGATGGCGTCGACGAACGCGTCGGCTGCGGCCTCGGGCGTGGGATAGGCGGTCTGCCCGAACGCTACTGATGCCGTAGCGAATGCCACCGCCACCGTCGCGATTTTCAGAATGTGTTTGATGTTTGTCATGTTCGTCTGCTCCCGATCAACGACCGCGTCCGCCGCCGCCACCACCCCGCCACCGCCGCCCCCGCCACCACCACGGCCACCGCCCCCCCCGCCACCACCGCGTCCACCCCGCCGCCGGCCGACGGACGAGCGCCGCCACCGCCGCCAGTGCGTTGTGCCGCCGCGTGGCTTGACGCGCCGCGATCGGCTTGTGCGCGCGCCTGACCGCTGTTGGCGCCCCGCAACGCATTGTCGTGGCTCGCCGCTTGCGCATTCTGCCGCGCTGCACTGCGGTCCGCGTTCTGCATGTTCTGCCGATCAAAGTTCTGTGTCCCTTGCCGGCCCATATCGCGATTGGCGGCTTGCGCGCGATCCCGCGCGGAGCCGCTGCCGGCATCCACGCCGCGGCTCTGCATCGTCTGCGACGCGCGCTCCCGGCTGGCGTCGCGGCTGGCATCCTTGCCGCGGTACTGCTCCCGGTTACCCGACTGATATTTGTTGTTCAGGTTCTGCCGGGTCGCGTCGCCACCCCGATAGGGCGTTTGGCGATTGGCGGTATTGTGATTCCAGTTCGCCCGATTGCCGTTGGCGTTGATCTGCCGGTTGGAGTTGATGTTGTTGTAGCGGTTGACGTTGATGTTCACGTCGCCCCGGCCCCAATTGCACCCGCCCCACAATGCATTGCTGATGCCGATGCCGATGCCCCAGGCGATGCCCGTGGCAACCACCCCTGACCAAAAGTAACCCGCTGGCGGCGGATAGTAGTACGGGGGATATGCGGGGTACGGCCATGGCCCGTACACGACCGCCGGGTTGTACGCAGGCACGTAGACCACCGACGGTTGCGCCGGTTCGATCACGATCGTCTGCGGAGGGGGCGGTGTCTGCCGCGGGGGCGCTCCCTCTTCCGGCGGCGGGGTAGGCTCGGTCGATACTTTGACCTGTTCGTTCGACTTCAGATTCCCGGCTTTCTGCGCTTGGGCGCGCAGCCGCTGCACTGAATCCATGACGTCTCCGGGCTGCGCCAGGAACGCATCGCCCATGTTCTTCACCCAATCCGGCTTTTCGCCGAGGGTAATGAGCACCTGCGGGAAAGCAACCATCGACGCAACGGACGGATCCCACGGCTCGTTTTCGACCATCTTGACTGCGTCGTCGCCCTTGGCGTCGGGGTGCGCCTTCGACCAGGCGGTGGCCAGGGCGAATTGGTCCGGATACGTCGTGGCCATGAACAGTTGCGCCAGGAGGGAATCCGGATACAGCGCGACCTGCGCGGTCATCTGATCCAGCTGTTCGTTCGAAAACGGCTTCGCGTCCTGCGCCGACGCGAGTGTGGAGAAGACGAACATGAGCGCCGGCAATAAAAGCACCCGCGTCCATTTCGACTTTGCGGAAATCACGTTCATCTTGCCACCCCCAAGCTCGTATCGTGGTGCGAATACTTTCCTGCAACCAGCGCTGCGTCCAGAACCTGCCGCATGCGGCTTATTTCGTCGCCTTCGCGACATCGGCCAACAACGGGGCAGCCTTGGGACTGATCACGGTCCTGCGGATCAGGATGTCCGGCGGCAGGAGATTGCTCCCACCGAAAAAAGCATCGTTCCAAGGGACGTTGGTACTCACCACCGTGCCGTCGAGGTTAAGGCCTCCGTAGACACCCTTTGCCCGGGTGAACGAAATCAGGTCGGCCGTGACCGTGGACCTCGCCCCCGCACCCACCGGACCCGCGGCAATGCTGGCGTCGCCACCGATCTTGAACGAGGTCGACAACAACGAATTGAATCCCTTGTCGGTCATCACGACGATGATAACCTCCGATACGTCGATGCCCGCCTGGAAACCCACGCTGGCGGTCGCCAGGTTATAGAACGCCGGTCCTGCCCATGTGCGGCCATCCCGCGCAACGAGAACCCCCCGCCCACCCGAGCCGCCGAAGATAAAACCCGCCCTGACAACCTGCGGCGCAATCAACAGTGCCCTGGCCCGGCTCAGGTTGTCCTGGATCCACGTCTGGTCCGGATCACGGATAAAATTGCTCAAGGTAGTCTGTGCATCGGCCACAAGCCTTTCCGGCTCGGCCGGCGAAACCGCCTGCGTCGCGCATCCGGCCAGCGTCGTTGCCACCAGCACCCCCAGCGCATTGCGGCGCGACGGACTTTGTATCATTCTGGATATTGTCATCGTGGTTCCTGGAAAAGTCTCGGTTGGTCAGAGGACCGAAGCGTATCAGGAAACGATCACACGCGAAAATCTCCTCGCTGATGACGCGATCCCGTAACCCGCCGTTGCGGCTCGTGCCAACTTATCACGGAGGACACGACATGGAACGAGGTGCAGCAACGCGCGATAGAGTCGCCAAAGCGATTGCCGGTGCGGACGACATCGAGATCAAGGCCACGGTTCCGCATCATCAGATCAAGCAGGCACTGAAACGCTTCGGCCTCACTGCGAGCAACGACGAGGAACGCTACATCTATTTCTTCGACACGCCGAAACTCGACCTGCTCAAGGCGGGAATCATCACCCGTGCCCGCCGGGTGGTGGGTCAAGCACACGACAGCACGGTGAAATTTCGACCAGTCAACCCGACGGATGTCGGCAAGAAATGGCGGAGGTACCGCGACTTCAAGATCGAGGCAGATGCGAGCGAGTCATCCATGGTCAAGTCCGCTTCGTTTTCGATGCCCGTCGCCAAAGGGCACATCAAGCGCGTCGCGGGCGGCAAGAAGCCGATCGCGGCAATCTTTACGCCGGACCAGGAGAAATTCCTGGAGTCCATCGCGGGTCATAAGATCAAGTTCGAGACCCTGGTCGTGCTCGGGCCGTTGATGGCCCAACGCTGGAAATTCGTGGATCCCGGCTGTCCGTGGGCAATTACCGCCGAGCTATGGACGCGCGGAGACCGCGAACAGATGATGGAACTTTCGATCAAGGCGCCATCCGTGCAGGCCGCGGCCGCGGTGGGTGGCTTCATGGCGTTTCTGGCCGAGGTCGGCGCCGAACGCGACAAGAGCCAGCAGACCAAGACGCGCTGGGCGCTCGACTACTACATCGGCAAGCTGCCGGGCGCACCCGCGAAGACGACCGCAACCGGCAAAGGCACGACCAAACAGGCGTCAAGGAAAACGGCCGTCCGGTCACCCCCGGCAAAGAAGCGACGCCGGGCCGCCGGGAAGAAGAAGAAATAACGCGGTCGACCGCCCCCAACAACGAGCGCAAACGTCGCGTCGTTCCGAGTCAGGCGTGGCTGGCGGCCTGGGCCAGCGAGCGAGCCTCGTCTTCCGTGAGCACCGGCCCATCCAGCGTACAGCGCTCGTCCTGTGTTTTCGCGTTGCGAAAGCGGGCGATGACGGGCTTCAGTTCATCCTTGACGTAGCGATCGTCGTAGCCGTTGAAGAGGTGCCCGAGAAGGCCGCGATTGAGATCGCTCGTCTTCATGAACCAATCCGCGACCGGGAATGTGAGGTTCATGTTGACGTGCATCATGATGCCCATGTTGTGGTGAGCGGCATGGTGGCGGCGGATCGTGTTGATGAACGGCGCGTTGCGCACGAACCAGTTTTCCGGGACATGGCAGCAGAAGTGGAAGGTCTCGTACACCATGTAGTGGCCGATCATGGTGATGAACGTGACGTAACCGGCATTGGCGTTGAACACCTGAGCCATCGCCAGCGAGATGCCGGTGCCGGCCACCGCCAGTACCATCAGAACGCGCCACGGAAAGAACACGATGCGAAATTCCTTGACCGTGCTGATCGTGGGATCGTTGTCCGTGAAGTACTGGTGGTGCTGGCGCGTGTGGCGGTCGTAGATCGCGCGCACCGCGAAGACGTCGCGCAGGCGATGCATCACGTACTTGTGCATCCCCCACTCGATGAAGTTGCCGGCGATCGCTACCGGAATCACCAGCAGCCATTCCCAGCGCACATCGTGCATGCGGCTCAGGCACCACCAGATCGCGCCGATGCCGGCCGTGTACATGACGCCGATGTGGACGAACCCGTTGTACCAGGGGCTGATCGCGGCGACATACTGCTCGCGGAATTTGCGCTGGCGGTCGGTCATCATGGCGGCACCTGTTGTTGCAAAATAATATCGCTGATATATTAGTTGTCGATCAGAGCGTTTGTCAAGGAGGCTCCATGTCGCAGCCGACGCAAGCCGTCCAGAAGAAAAAGCGGACCCTGCAGGACATCACCGACTCCAAGCGCAGCGGCGAGAAGATGGTCTACATGTCGGTGCCTGACTACACTTCGGCACGCTGGGCCGAGATGGCGGGCGTGGACGTCGCCGTCGTCGGCGACAGTCTGGCGATGATCGCCCACGGTCACCCCACCACGATTCCCGCCACGATGGACATGATGGTGATGCACGCGCAGGCGATCCGCCGCGGGGCACCGAATACGTTCGTGCTGGGCTGCATGCCCTACCAGAGCTACAACACGATCGATCGCGCCCTCACGAATGCCACGCGGTTCATGCAGGATGCGGCCAGCGATGCGGTCAAGCCACAGGGCGGCAAGAGTCAGGCGCATATCCTGCGGGCCATGGTCGATGCCGGCATACCGACCGCTTCGCACATCGGCATGACGCCGCACACGGTCGCGATGTTCGGCGGCTTCAAGATCCAGGGCAAGACGGCGACGACCGCCATGAAAATCCTCGAGGATGCGTTCGCGATCCAGGATGCGGGTTGCTTCATGCTGGAGTTCGAGGCGGTGCCGGCCAAGATCGCCGCGGTCATCTCGAAGCAGCTCGAGATCCCGACGATCGGTATCGGGGCGGGCGTGGGCTGCGACGGGCAGATCCTGCTCGGCCACGATCTTCTCGGCGTGTTCACCGATTTCAAACCCAAGTTCACCAAGCGCTTCGCGAATCTGACCGAGGTCGCGGTCAAGGGGATCACGCAGTACATCACCGAAGTGAAATCCGGCGCGTTTCCCGACGACGACCACAGCTACGGCGTCGACGAGAAGGAGTACGAAAAATTCCTCGAAATGGTGGAAAAGCGAAAGCACCAGTAGCGGCGAGTCTTGCCGACCGGGCCTACGCGGACCTCGAGGAGATGATCGTCACCCTCAAGCTCGCGCCGGGCGCCTCGGTCTCGGAGGCGGCACTCGCGCAGGCGCTCGGCATTGGTCGGACGCCCATTCGCGAAGCCCTGCATCGGCTCGCGCGCGAGGGGCTGGTGTCCATCCTCCCGCGGCGGGGCATCATCGTGACCGAGATCAACCTCGTCAAGCAATTGCGGCTGCTGGAGGTCCGCCGAGAGCTGGAGCGCCTCATCGCCCGGAGCGCCGCGCGCCGCGCCACCGACGACGAACGAGCGCGCCTGAGCGAGCTGGCGGACCGCTTCGAGAAGTCGGCGAAAGTGAACGACGATGTGACCTTCATGCGCACTGATCGCGAGTTCAATACCCTGTGCGGCGCCGCGTCGCACAACGAGTTTGCCGCCGGCGCCATGGCACTCATGCACTCGCTGTCGCGGCGTTTCTGGTATATCCACTACAAGCAGGCGGCCGACATGCCGCTCACGGCGAAACTGCACGCGGAAATCGCGCGCGCCATCGCCGCGGGTGACGAAGAGCGCGCCGCGAAGGCGAGTGACAGACTGCTCGACGTCATCGAAAAATTCACGCGCGACACCACTGACATGTAATAGTGACGAGTGAAGTACTTACCACGGAGGAGGAGAAACATGGACAGCAAGCGTAGAAAGCTGCTGCAGGCGATCGGCGGCACGGGCGTCGCCGCGGCCGCGACACCGTACTTGAGCTTCCCGGCGATCGCGCAGAATACGCCCCTGCGCGTCGGCATCATCGCGCCGAAGTCCGGCATCGCCGGCACGATCGGCGAGTGCGGCCTGCGCGGCACGCAGTTTGCGGTGGATCGCATCAACGCCGCGGGCGGTATTGCCGGACGCAAGGTCGAGATCATCGTCGAGGAAGAGACCAACCCGAAGGACTCGATCGAGCGCCTGCGCAAGCTGGTGCTGCAGGACAAGGTCGATTGCGTCCAGGGCGTCGTGTCGTCCGGCGTGAGCCTCGCCATGGGCGCGGTAGCCGAGGAAATGAAGGCGCATGTGATCTTCTGGGATGGCACCACGCAGGACGGCGTCAAGGAGACGATGGTCAATCCGCGCTATGTTTTCCGCAGCACCGACAACGAGTGCGAGGCGGTGATGGCCTCGCTCCTTGCAATCAAGTACTGGAAGGGCAATTTCGCGACGGTCGCGGGCATCAATCCCGACTACTCCTACGGGCGCAACAACTTCGAGGCCTTCAAGGCGCTCCTGAAGAAATTCAAGATCGAGCACAAGGTGGTCGCCGACCAGTGGCCCAAGGTGGGTACCACGGACCTCACGTCGCACGTGGCGGCGCTCAAGGCCGCAAAGCCCGATCTCATCTTCTCGTCGTTGCTCTTCGCCGATCTGCCGATCTTCATGCGCACCGCGCACGGCGCGGGGCTCATGGACGGCGGCACCAAGTTCGTCTTTCCGGCAGCAGGTTTCCAACACACCCTGCTCAAGAAGAGCTTCACGCCCGAGGGCATGATCTTCGGGCACAACACGCTCTACTTCGACTACAAGGACGGTACCGGATTGCAAAAGCAGTTCGTGAAGGACTATTTCGAAAAGACCAAGGACTACCCGAACTGGGAAGCCGACCGCGCCTATTTTGCGATGGAGGTCTACAAGGCCGGTGTCGAAGCCGCGTACAAGGCGAAGAATGCCTGGCCCGGCAAGGAAGACATCATCAGCGCGATGGAAGGCGTGAAAGTGGATTCGCTTGGCGGCCCCGGCCAGATGCGCAAGGACCACATCCCCGAGCAGACCTTCTACCAGGGGCTTACCACGCACAATAACCCGTACGACTTCCCGACGCTGGGCAAGCTGGATGTGATGTACTCAGACCAGTTGCAGAAGCCCACGGGCATGGACTTCTGGCAGTGGATCGACACCGCGCAGATCAAGTTGTAGAAGCGCGTTGACGGCACTCCTCGACATCCTCATCGGCGGCGTCTTCCACGCCGCCGTTCTTTTTCTCGTGGCCGCCGGGCTGCAGCTCGTGTTCGGCGTCCAGAAGATCGTCAACCTCGCCTGCGGATCGTTCTACGCGCTCGGCGCCTACTTCGGCATCAGCGCGGTGAACTGGGCGATCGCCGCCGGCGTCCCTGCAACCCTGTTCCTGCCGGTCCTGTTGCTCTCGGGACTGCTGCTGGGTGCGATCGGGCCGCCCATCGAGGCGCTCCTGCGCACCGTGCAGAACCGCGACGAAGCCTTCCAGCTCCTGCTCACGTTTGCACTCGTCCTCATGTTCCAGGACGTGCTGCGCTTTTTCTGGGGCGCCAATCCACAGCAGCTCGGCAATCTGGTCATGGAGTACGGCAAGGTCACGGTGGGCAGCGTTCAGGTGCCGACCTATAACGTGCTCGTGATCCTTGCCAGCATCGCGATCGCCGCCGGCATCGGCGCCCTCCTCCAGCGCACGCGCTTCGGTCGCATTCTGCGCGCCACCGCCGAGAATCGGGAGATGAGCGAGGCGCTGGGAGTCAACGTGCGCTGGATGTACATGAGCGTATTCACGCTCGGCACCGTGCTCGGGACCGTCGGCGGTGCGCTCGTCGTACCGACGGCTGCCGCCTCGCTCGACATGCCGGTCGAACTCGTGGTCGAGGCGTTCGCGGTGGTCGTGATCGGCGGTCTGGGCAGCATGCGCGGCGCGCTCGCAGGCGCCCTGATCGTCGGCCTGATGCGCGCCGCAGCCATCTCCTGGTATGCCGAACTGGAGATGCTGGCGATATATCTCGTTGTGATCGTTGTGCTCGTCGTCCGCCCGGCGGGCCTGTTCGGCAAAGTCGTCGAATGAGCGACGCGGGCGCAGCGCCGCACGGGCGACACGTCATGAGGCTTGCGCTTACTCGTCGCAGTCCTGATCGTACTGCTCGCGTTCCCGAGCGTCGCGCAGCCCTACTACGTTACGCTGGTCTTGCCGGCCTTCGCCTACGCCATCGCGCTGCTCGGCTTCAACCTGCTATTCGGCTACACCGGTCTGCTTTCCTTTGGCCACGCGCTCTTCGTCGCGCTCGGCGCGTATGGTGCGGCTGTGCTGTCGAGCAAGCTCGGCGTCAAGAGTCTCGAAGCGATCCTCCTTCTGTCGGGGGCCGCGGCGATCGTCGCGGCTATCCCCGTGGCGATGCTCGCGGTGCGCTACGTGCGCATTTTCTTCGGCATCCTGACGCTGGCCTTCGGCATGCTGTTCCATTCCTTCCTCTTCAAGTTCTACGATCTCACGGGAGGCGACACGGGCATCCGCGTGCTGCGTCCCTCGCTCTTCGGTAACGGGTTCGAAGGTCTCGACAAGACCGCTTTCCTCATCGGTCCGTTCTATTACTACTGCCTCGCCCTGCTCGTCCTGTTGACCTTGGCGATGTGGCGCATCGTGCGCTCACCCTTCGGCCTGCATCTCGCGGCCATTCGCGAGAATCCACGCAAGGCCGAATACCTCGGCGTTCGCGTGCGCTTCTTCCGCCTCATCGCTTTTCTCATCTCCGCGTTCTACTGCGCGATCGGCGGCGTGATCCTCGCCATCAACACCGGGCAGGCGGACCCGGAACTCGCGTACTGGACGCATTCCGGCGAGCTCGTGTTCATGACCGTGCTGGGGGGCTTTGCCAACTTCTTCGGTCCTCTTATCGGTGCCTTCGCGTTCGTCTTCCTCAAGTCGGAACTCATGGGGATGACGCAGTATTGGCGCTTTTGGCTGGGAGCGATCCTGGTCCTGATCGTGGTGCTCTTCCCGCGCGGACTCGTGGGTCTCGGTCAGTCGCTGTGGGCCAAGGTGCGGCGGATATGACGGCGCTCATCGAGACGACAGGCGTGTCGAAGGCGTACGGTAGTTTCGTGGCCCTCGACAACGTGTCGCTTGCCATCGCGGAAGGCGAACTGGTGTCGATCGTCGGACCGAACGGCGCCGGGAAGACCACGCTGGTGAATCTGTTGACCGGGCTGCTCAAGCCGACTCGCGGCGTCGTGCGTTTCAAGGGCGAAGACATTGCCGGCATCGGTCCGGTGCTGCTCGCACAGCGAGGCCTGGCGCGCGCGTTCCAGTTGGTCCATATCTTTCCCGCGATGACCGTGGCCGAATCCATCGCCGTGGCGGTCATCTCGCAGATGGGCCGCAGCCTGCGACTGTTCGCCTCGGTGCGGAAGGACGAGGCGGTGCGCGCCCGAGTGCGCGAGGTCGCGACCATCTTCGGGCTCGAGGCCAAGCTCGAGAGCGAATCGCGACTCCTTTCGCAGGGCGAGAAAAAACTCCTCGATATCGCCAGCGCGTTCGCACTCTCGCCCGAAGTCATCCTGCTCGACGAGCCCACCAGCGGCGTGTCCAGCGGCGACAAGCACGGCATCATGCGTAATGTCGTCGATGCCGCCAGAAGGGCCGGCGTCAAGGCGATCATCCTTGTCGAGCACGACATGGATCTGGTCGCCGAGTACTCCAGCCGCATCGTCGCGCTGCAGGCGGGCAGGATACTGGCCGATCGCCCTCCGGCACAGTTCTTCAGCGATCCCGAGATCATTGCCGCCGTCGTCGGCAAGCTGGTTGGAAAATTGGCGAAGAGCGCATGATGTTCGCGATCGACCGGCTCACCGTCGACATCCAGAACAGCAATATCCTGCGTGGGATCTCGCTCGAGGTCGGGGCCGGCGAGCTCGTATGCCTCGTCGGTCGCAACGGCGCGGGCAAGACGACGACCTTCCGTACGATCATGGGTTATCTGAAGCCGGTCTCGGGTTCGATGCAGTTTCGCGACCAACCGATCAACGGTCTGGCCACCTTCCGCATCGCGCAAATGGGGATCGGCTACGCGCCCGAAGAAAGCCAGGTCTTCGGCGACCTGACCGTAGCGGAGAACATCGAGCTCCCTACCTGGACGCGTCCAGAAGGCCGCGACGCAAAATCGCGTGTTGATCTCGCGTACGACATCTTTCCCAAGCTGCGCCAATACGAGAAACGCGGCGGGAATCAGCTCAGCGGTGGCGAGCGCAAGATGGTGTCCATCGCGCGCGCACTCGCGCTCGATCCACAACTGCTGTTGCTGGACGAACCCTTCGAGGGGTTGTCCCCCGCGATCATCCCCAGCATCAGCGAAGGTATCGCTTCGATTCGCCGGCTCGGCCACGGCGTGCTCATGGCTGAATCCAACGTCCACCATATTCCCGACTACGCCGACGGCTTGTATGTATTGGAGCGAGGCGAGATCATCTATCACGGCAAGCCGGGAGATACTTATCCGCCCGAAGTGATGAAAGTAATCACCGGCAGTGCATAGAAGGAGGAATCATGCCCAAGATTCTCAACCAGCAGCAGATCGACCAGTTCTGGCGCGATGGCTGCATCTTTCCCATTCGCGTCATGTCCGAGGCCGATGCATTGGAGATTCGCCGCCGACTCGAAGCATTCGAAGCGAAAACGGGCGGGCCGCTCAAGGGCGATCTTCGCCACAAGTCGCATCTGCTTTTCTCGTGGCTCGGCGATCTCGTGCGCCACGAGACGATCGTCGACGCAATCGAGGATCTTTATGGCCCCAACCTCTTTTGCTGGACGACGAACTTCTTCATCAAGGAAGCGCACAACCCGGCGTTCGTCTCCTGGCACCAGGACTCGACGTATTGGGGCCTCGACAAACCGGACGTCGTTACCGCCTGGATCGCCCTCACCCCAAGCAACCGGGCGAACGGTGCCATGGGCTTTATCCCCGGCACGCACAAGGGCGACCAGATCCCGCATCGCGACACCTTCGCGCAGAACAACCTGCTCACCCGCGGGCAGGAAGTTGCCGTCGAAGTTGACGAAACACAGGCGGTAACCATCGAACTCGAACCCGGCGAGATGTCGCTGCACCACGTGCGCCTCGTACACGGCTCGCCACCGAATCCGTCGGACGACCGACGGATCGGGTTTGCCATTCGGTACATCCCGACGACGGTGGCGCAGGTCGCCGGTGATGACAGCGCGACGCTCGTGCGCGGCGAGGACCGGCACCACCACTTCGAGCATGAGCCGCGGCCGACGTCGGACATGGATCCGGCATTTGTCGCGCTGCATCGCCAGATCACCGAGCGCAACGCCCAGATTCTCTATCGGGGCACGACGGTCAAGAGCTACAACGACCCGAAAGCGTTACCCGATCGGGCGGCATGATGGACCAGGCGGACAAGGCAAAACTATTTCAGCAGTTGCACCGGGGGCCGCAGATCCTCGTCATCGCGAATGCCTGGGACGCCGCCAGCGCGCGCGTCTTCGAGGACGCGGGCATGCGCGCCATCGGCACGGGCAGCGCCGGCATCGCGTTCAGCCACGGCTATCCCGACAACGAGCGCATTCCACGCGAGGTCATCCTGGCGGCGACGCGTGAGATGGTTCGTGCCGTCAAGGTGCCCGTGACCGCAGACATTCTGACCGGCCTCGGACTTACGGCGGAAGCAGTCGTTGGCACCGTCAAGGAAGTCATCGCGATGGGTGCGGTCGGCGTCAACATCGAGGACGGCACCGACGATGGCCCGCGCCTCTTCGACCTCGACCAGCAAACGGAGAAGATTCGTGCCGTGTGTGACGCAGTAAAAGCCAGCGGCGTGCCCATCGTCGTGAACGCTCGCACCGACAGTTTCTGGCTCAAATTGGGCGACGAGAAGGCCCGTCTGCGCGCGAGTATCGAGCGCGCCAACCGCTACCGTGAGGCCGGCGCCGATTGCCTGTTCGTACCGGGCGCCATCGATCGCGAAACCATCAAGACACTGGTCACGGAAATCAACGGTCCCATAAACATCCTCACCATGCCGGGCTGCCCGCCCATCGCCGAACTCGAGCAACTCGGCGTGCGGCGTGCGAGCGAAGGCTCGGGGCCGATGCGCGCGACGATGATGCTGACGCGCCGGATCGCGGAGGAACTGCTGCAGAGCGGCACCTATACGCGTTTCCACAACGACGCATTGCCGTATCCCGAAGCCAACAAGCTGTTCGCATAACGCATGAAGTACCGATGACCAGCTGGCTGTGGATTCCCATCGTCATTTCGGCAGCGGGTTTCCAGACGGTGCGCAATGCGGCGCAGCGAAGCCTGGTCAGTTCGGCGGGAACGCTGCCCGCCACGCTGGTTCGATTCATCTACGGCCTGCCGTTCGCCGCCGGCGGGCTCATGGTGATCGCCGCGCTGACTGCGGGTCCGCTGCCGTCCCCGAACCTCAAGTTTCTGGCGTGGGTCAGCGTGGGCGCCGGCGCTCAACTTGCGGCAACGGCGTTTCTCATCGCGGCCATGGAACAACGCAGCTTCGTCGTCGCCGTGGCCTATTCCAAGACCGAGATCATCCAGATTGCGCTCTACTCGCTCGTGCTGCTCGGAGAGCGACTCTCTATTCCGACAGCGGTGGCGATCATCCTTGCCAGCGTCGGCGTGGTGCTGTTATCGGTCAAGCCCTCGGCGGAGCGCGAACGAGCCATGGCATCCTGGTTCTCGCCGGCAGCGACACTCGGTCTGGCCTCGGGCGCCGGATTTGCGCTGTCCGCCGTGGGGTATCGCGGCGCGGCACTCGCACTGGACACTGCCCTGCCTTGGGTCGCGGCGATTTATTCGCTGGTCTGGGCCCAGGCGATCCAGAGCGTGCTGCTCGGCGGGTATCTCATGGTTCGCGACCGCACCGGCTTGCGGAAAGTCATGGTGCAGTGGCGCGTGTCGACGCTCGCCGGGTTGATGGGGGCACTCGCGTCGTTCGGCTGGCTGACCGCATTTGCCATGCGCAGCGCCGTCGACGTGCGCGTCGTCGGCCTGGTCGAAGTGTTTTTCAGCTATGCCTTGTCGCGCCGATATTTCAAGGAACAGGTCACTCGTCGCGAGATCGCCGGGATCCTGTTGACCCTTGCGGCGATCATCGTCATCAGCACCGCCTAGTAAAAACGCCCGCTTCGTTCCAGGGATTTTTGAGTATGATGCGGGCTGCCGAGCCAAACCCGACGTGAAATGCACGAAGACCGACACCGAATCGAAGCAGTCGACGGCCTACGCGGGTGGGCGGTCGCTCTCGTGTTCGCCGTCCATTTCACCGGCCTGTTCGCGATCTACCACCGGAACACCAACCTGCCCAATGTGAAGGATGTCTTGGCACTGGGCGCGTCCGACAAGCTCCTCTACTGGCTGTTCTACTCGCACTACGGCGTCTACGTATTCTTCGCCATCAGCGGTTTCGTGATCAGTCGAAGCTTCAGCGATACACGCACGTTGTCCGGCTACTTCACATTCCTCGGACATCGACTCCTGCGTATCTATCCGGCGTTCCTGATCGCGTTTTTCGCTGCCGTGCTGGTGCTCTGGTACCAGGCTGGCAGCCAGGCCATCGCGCTCAATATACTGCTCAAGAACCTCGTATTCCTGAATGGAGCGTTCGCGCTGGACATCGTGGGGTACAACGGCGTCACGTGGTCCCTCTTTTTCGAGTTCGTTTTCTACCTCGTCTTTCCGCTGCTGTTTCTGCTCGCGACTCGTGCCGACAACCCACGGCGCATGGCGCCGCTGCTCTGGCTGCTGGCCATCCTGATTTCTGCGGTCCTCTCGCATGGCGAGTGGTTCCTGTTCCTGCCCTTCCTCGCAGGGGCGTGTGCGGGACTGCAGCCAAAGACCCGGCTCGAACGGATGGCGACTCGGTTCCCGGATGCGTGGCTCGTTGGCGCCTACCTTGCTACGACGACGCTGGCGTGCCTGTTGTTACCGTTGCCGCGACGCATCGCGGGCGGCGTGCTCTGGTCACCTTGGATGCCGGTCTTTGTGCTGTGCCTCGGCATCGTCACGACACTCATCATCGTCAGGGCGAGCTATGCGCGCGGGTTCCTGCACCGGTTCCTCACCGTGAAGCCGCTGCTGGCGCTCGGGCGCATATCGTTCTCATTTTTTCTCCTGCACACGGTCGTATTGAGCGTCGCACTGCCGATGACCGAGCCGTACTTCAACGGCACGTTCGGCAGCGGCGCAGTGCTGGCGGTGGCGACGTTCGGGTTGACCTGGCTCCTCGCGTCCGTCCTCTACGAGTTCGCCGAGAAGCCTTACTTCGCTTTCCGGAACCGTACGGCGCGCGGCGTCGACGCGCCTCACCGTAGTACGGAGACGACCTCGATGCCGTGACGGGTGAACCGCGTCGACTCGTTACAGGCCCTTGGCATCGTGTTCTCCGGCGAGCTCCTTGCGCTTGCCGGTCGTCTGGGCGTACCACGTCGCGATGAAGGTTGCCGAGCCGGTGTCCACATCGACGGCGCGTCGTTCGATGGCGATGACGCCGTCCGGTCGAGTCCACGTCACGGCACGGTTGCCGAATTTCTCCCCTAAACGGCTTTGCGACTCGAATTGGCGGTCGTCGGTTGGCTTGCCGTACATTTCCGTCATGGCGGCGACGACCTCATCCGCACGTGCCACGGGAAACGTGACCCGGAATTCTCCGATCCGACCACCCTTGAGGTAGGCGCTGTATTGCGCGCCATGAACCTGGCCAAACGCATAGTTCGCACCGGACCTGCCGTAGCACGATAGCACCGACTGATCCGCAGTCGCCTCCCCACACTGGGCCGTTGCGGCATCCAGCGGATCGAATGTGCATGTCGCCCCATAACACTTGAATTGCGGGATCGCCTGCTGCAGCTGCTCGACCGTGGCCCCGAGCGGAACACCCTGCACCGCAATGGGTGGTGTCTGCGCGGCAGCAAGCCCCGACGCGACGACGAATGCACCGACGATTCCGACAAAATTCAAAATTGCCTTTCCCTGTTCGTTGTTTGCGCGAGTATCTACCGGCGCCCAATAATTCTACGTGGATTCACAATTATCTGTCGATCGCGGGAACGTTTCGATTCGTTGCGTCGATCGCGATTGAACCCATTCAACGCTCCCCATCCGTTGGTCCGATGCAAATCTCGCGCAGGTCACTCGGATGTCAGCCGCAGGCGGTGTATGATTGAGGCTTGTCGTCCGCATTCGCGCGACGACGCGCGCCATTCATGAACGCCGCTTCCGCACCCGCCGGATCGCCGTGGTTTCGAAGGCTTCGCAACGCCTCCCTGATCGTTGTCGCGCTTGTCGCGGCCTATGCCTTGCTCGGCTTCTTTGCGGTTCCGTGGTACGTCAAATCGAAGGTCGAGGCTCTCGCACCCAGCGAGCTCGGGCGATCCGCGACGCTGGGCAAGGTCGAGTTCAATCCGTTTACTTTCCGTGCGCGATTGTCCGATTTTTCCCTCGCGGACCGCGAACAAGGTCACGCGCTGCTGCGCTTCGAGTTGCTCGACATCGATATGTCCACGGCAACGGTGTGGAAATGGGCGCCCGTGTTCGACGCCGTGCGGCTCGTGCGCCCCAAGCTCGATCTCGCGCGCAATGCCGACGGCTCCTACAACATCGGCGACTTGGTCGAGCGCTGGCGTGCCCAGCCGAAGGGGCCGACACCGGGGTTTTCGATCAACAACATAGAGATCGAGGATGGCACCCTCGCGCTGGACGACAGGCAACTGCGGCGGTCGACCGCAGTAACCAATCTCGACATCGGCATCCCGTTCCTGTCGAGCCTGCCGTACGACGCAAAGATTCGCGTGACCCCACGGCTGGACGGCGCGATCGACGGTGCCCCATTCAAGCTTGCCGGCAACTTGACCACGCCCTTCGCCGACATCGAAGAAGCGACGATCGAACTCAACCTCGACGCGCTGGCGCTGCCGCGCTACGTGGCGTACGTGCCGCTGCCGCAAGGGATGAAGCTCACCGCCGGCGCCCTCACGACTCGCCTGACATTCGCATTCGTCACGGAAGGCGGAGCACCCAAGTCGTTGACCCTGGACGGCACCGCTCGGCTTGACGGATTGGCGATCGCGCGCGGTGACAATTCTCCGCTTGCCGTGGCCAAGAGCATCGAAATGGCGATCGAGAAGTTGGACGTGCTGGGACACACGATCGCTCTGAAGCGCGTTGCGCTCGACGCGCCGGAGGCCGATCTGCGCCGCTTTCCGGACGGAGCCCTCGAGCTCGACCGCTTGCTCGGCGCTGCGGCGAACCCCGGCAACGCGGGCGGACCTCCCAACCGCCCGGCCGATGCCGCCTCGCCACCGTGGAAGTTTGCGATCGCGGACATCCACGTCGCCAACGGTGTCCTGCACGTTGCGGACGAAAGCGTGACGCCTGCTTTTCGCGTCAACCTGTCCGGTGTCACCGTCGACGCCAAGAAGATTGCATCGAGCGGCGAAGGGACCGTCGACGTCGCCTTCGACTCGAATACCGGCGCACATTTCGCCGTACACGGCGACCTCGATCTCGCCGGCAAGGCAGCACGCGGGCATTTCTCGCTAACGACCTTTCACCTCGACCTGCTCTTTCCGTACTACGCGGATGCGCTCAATCTCGACGTGCGGAAAGGCACGATGGACCTCGCCGCCGACTTCGCGGTTGCTGCGTCAACCGATCCCATGCAACTGACGCTGGCGCAAGGCGCCGCCACGCTCGCCGATCTGGACATGACGGTACGTGGCGAGAGCGAGACGCTGTGGCGCATTCCCCGCGTCGACCTGAGCGGCGTTGCCTTCGACCTCGCGAAGCGGAATGTCACCATCGATCGCGCCGAATCCCAGCGTCCTGCGTTTCGGCTGGTGCGGCAGGAGGACGGCACCATCAACTTCGCGCGTCTCGTGCGCACGAGCGCGGCCACCGGTACGCCGACCGCACCAGCCGCGGCGCCCACTGCGGCGGCGGAGCCCGGATGGGCGCTCTTGGTGCGTAAGCTCCAGTTCGAACACATTGCGGCGGACTTCGAGGATCGCGCGGTGAAGCCCCCAGTGAAGCTCCGGCTCGCGGACGCGCGTATCGCGGTCGACAATTACAGCAACGCCCACGCCGCAAAGGGAATCATCAACTTCGCTACGCGTATCGGGCCCGCAGGCCAGCTGCAGTTCAACGGCGGGTTCACGACCAATCCGGTCAGCGTCGATTGGCGAATCAACGCGAGCGGTGTCGACCTGGTGCCGCTCCGACCGTATTTCGAGGCGCAGACGCACGTCATCGTGACCGGCGGCGCCGTCGGCGCGAAGGGTCGCCTGACGTACGGCGCCGTGGGCAACGCTGCGGCGAGTGCAACCTATGCCGGCGACGTCTCGATCAGCGATTTCGGCTCGCTCGATCGCCCCACCTCGCAGGAGTTGCTGCGCTGGAAGGCACTCACGCTCACCGGCGTCGACGTGAAGTCGGAGCCGTTGAAGATCGCGCTCGGCGCTATCGCGCTCGACCAGTTCTACGCGCGCATCATCGTCAATCCCGATGCCACGCTCAATCTGCAGCGGCTCTTCGCACCGGAATCGGTGGCTACCGAGACGGCAGCGCCCGCGCCCTCGACCACCGCGGCCGGGGTGACGTCGACGGAGGTTTCATCGACCGCCGGCGACAAGGAGTTGCCGGTATCGATCGGCCGGATTGAGGTTGCGCACGGCGAGGTTCAGTTTTCCGATTTCTTCGTCAAGCCTAACTACTCGGCGCACCTCACCGACGTTGCGGGAAGCGTCTCCGCGTTGTCGGCCACCCAGGCGGGCGACGTGCGACTCGAGGCGCGTGTGGAAAACACCGCACCCGTAGAAATCCACGGCACCGTCAACCCGTTCGCGCGCGCGCTCACGCTCGACCTGACGGCCAGCGCCCGCGATGTCGATCTGCCGCCCCTTACGCCGTATTCCGCGAAATACGCCGGCTACGGCATACAGAAAGGAAAGCTCTCGCTCGAGGTGCATTACAAGATCGACAATCGCAAGCTGGCAGCGTCGAACAAGCTCGTGCTCGACCAGTTGACGTTCGGCGAGCACGTCGACAGCCCCACGGCGACCAAGCTACCGATCCTGTTGGCCGTCGCGCTGCTCAAGGACCGCAATGGCGTGATCAATCTCGATCTCCCGATCTCCGGCTCGCTCGACGATCCAAAATTCTCGATAGGGGCGGTCATCGTGCAGATCATCGTCAACCTGATCACCAAGATCGTCACGGCACCGTTCGCGGTGCTGGGCGCGATCATCGGCGGCCCGCACAGCGAGCAACTCGCCTACGTCGAATTCGCGCCCGGACACGCCGAGTTGTCCGCAGACAGCGAGACCAAGCTTCGGTCGCTCGCGAAAGCGCTCGCCGACCGTCCTGCGCTCAAGCTCGATGCTACAGGTCGTGCGATACCCGATGTCGACCGCGACGGGCTGAAGCGGGTCACGCTCGATCGCGCCATGCGCATACAGAAGCAGAAATTCCTGGTCGCCCAGGGCGAGTCGGCGCCGGCGATCGACACGCTGAAGATCGAGGCAGCCGAGTATCCAAAGTATCTCGCCCTGGTCTATCGCGACGCGGACATCCCCGACAAGCCGCGCAACGTGATAGGCGTAGCGAAGGACGTCCCGCCGGCGGAGATGGAGGCCATGCTGCTCGCGAGCTACCGCACCGACGAAGAAGCACTGCGCTCGCTCGCGAACCGGCGCGCGCTGGCCGTCAAGGAATGGTTCATCGGGCCCGGCGCGATCGCGTCCGAGCGCGTGTTCGTCGTCGCCTCGAAGTTGAGCGACGACGGCATCAGCGACAAGGGCGCGTCCACACGCGTGGACTTCTCGATCCGTTAGCGGCCGCGGCGCGTCCTGCCTTCTGGCTCAATGATCATGCGTCCTGATCAGCGTGCTCTTGCCGAATAGACTCTCGATCAGGTCGACGGCAAGCTCGGCCGTCGTGTTCCGGTGATCCAACGCGGGATTGAGTTCCACGACATCCAACGACGACAGGCAACCGGTATCGGCAATCATTTCCATGCAAAGCTGCGACTCGCGGTAGGTTGGTCCGCCTCGCACCGCCGTGCCGACGCCATGGGCGATCTCCGGATCGAGAAAGTCCATGTCCAGGCTGACATGCAGATGTGTTTGCGCATCGACCCCGGCCAGCGCCCGCTCGAGCGTCTGCCGCATGCCGATCTCGTCGACGCAGCGCATGTCGTACACCTCGATGCCGGTCTCCCGCAGGAAAACTTTCTCGGCTTCGTCGACGCTGCGAATACCCACCAGCCGGATCTCGGAGCGCTGGATGGCCGGCGAAGCACCGTTCAGATGCGTCAGCTCCTCGGGCCCATATCCGCACAGACAAGCCACGGGCATGCCGTGAATGTTACCGCTGGGTGTCAACACGGCGGTATTGAAATCCGCGTGGGCATCCAGCCAGAGCACGCGCAGCTTCATGCCGGACTGCCGGCACCGTTGCGCCACGGCGCTGATCGAACCGATCCCGATCGAATGGTCTCCGCCCAGCACAATGGGCAAACGCCCAGCGATCAGTTCTTCGTGTACCGCACCATAGACCAGGCGGTTCCAGGCGACGACTTCCGCCAGATGGCGGTAGCCACCTTGCGCCAGCCGGACAGGGTTGAGTGGGCCGTTGAGGTTGCCCTTGTCCAGCACATCACCGACAACGCGGGCCAGCGCCTCGACGACGCCCGCCACGCGGAGCGCGTCGGGCCCCATGTTCGTGCCACGGATGCTGGCGCCCACGTCTGTCGGTGCGCCGATGATGCTCGCTGAACGATGCTTCACACGCCCAAGCATACTATCGTTCTTGTGACGTCGATTGGCGAAGCCTATAAAATCCCGGTTCCGTATTCAACCACGACATGTACCAGGAGGATTCAATGTTGCGCCCGATAACGCTGCTGCTGGTCCTTGCCTTCGCCCTTGGTACTTCGGGGACGTTCGCGCAGACCAAGAAACCTGCGTCTGTAACGAAGCCGACGTTCAAGGACAATTCCATTACCATCAACATCTTCATGCGGGATGCGAACAAGAACGAACTGCTGCTCGGCACGCGACTCTGGCCCAACTTTCCGGACTACAACGCAATCGCATTGCAACGCTTCTTTGCGATGATGAAAGCGCTCGAGCCTGGCTACAAACAGGATGACGAAGTCGCCTATACCTGGGCAACCAAAGGGCGGGTGACCAAGTGCAGCATCTACCTCGAATCGTGGGAAGCCGGCGTCAAGAACGGGACCGGGACGATCGTTGGATGCGAGGCGAACGGTGTGAGCAGCATAGCGGTCACGTCCACCGCCGATCCCAATCACGCCGCCAGTTCTTCCGAGAGTCCCCAGCACCTGAATGACGTGATGGATCTGTTCAAGAAGCAGTGGGAGAGAGCCCGCAATTCGGTTGCCAAGTAACGCCGAGATGGCGCCACCGATCCGCAGCGGATTGAGCGACGCTGCGGGTCGGTGGTCAAGCCGTGCCGGTTGGCAACCTATTCCGGCAGAACGTCGCCCGACCCGCCCATCTCCTTGGGCATGTCCTTCATCTTGGGCAGGCCATCCTTCATGCGGAGCACGGTTTCCGCATAGTTGACGTGCAGTTTCGGCTCGTGGCGGAAGGTCGGAATCGTCGCGGCGTACACGTCGACCACGCCCCACAGCGGGTGATCGGTCAGCAGGTGGCCGCCGCATATCTTGCAGAACTTGCGATAGCTTTTTTCCGTCTTGTGGTAGACACCGACGTTGCTCTCGCCTTTGGTGACCTTCACGGATTCGGGCTTCCACAAGCTGAACGCGTTGACCGGCGCGGCCGACCAGCTCCGGCACGACGAGCAATGACAGTAACCTGCGGCAACCGGGTCGCCGGTGACGGCAATTTCAACGGCACCGCAGAAGCAGCTTCCCTTATGAGACTGGCTCATGCTTTCTCCTTATTATTGACGAGTACTTCAATCGCACAACGCCTCGCAGCGGTTGTTCGGTACCCGAGTGTCACGTGTTGGTCTGACTGCGCGAGCTCGATTTGTACGGCTTCCCGCGCGACGCCTGCGCGCCGACGTCACGGCACTCGGTTTCGGCATGCCTGGCGCCATCGATAGCCGGCTCCTCAACGCGCGCCGGGCCGGCCGTGACGCCCGTCATTGCCATTGTAGCCGCCCTTGCGACCGCAAGGGTATACGGATCCTCGCTGAGGGCATCGAATTTCGCCGGCAGCACGACCAAAACGCCCATGGTGACTGCGACCATCGCGATCGCAGCCAAACCGGACGCGACCCGCGGTGTGGAGGAATTGTAATTCTTCATGTTCGACTCGTTCAGTTCTCGTGACGGCGGCACCCGGGATGGATTACCCGCCAATGCAGAGAAGTCTATTGCGCAGATGCAGCAGGAGAACTTCATCGAACAGCCATTCTTGTTTCGTTTGTTTCACGCAGGCACGGCACGCGATCCGCTTAACCGGGAGGGGTCGCCTTGGTGTCCATTGCGAGTTCGGCGACAATGCGGCGCACTTCAGCCGGCAGGAACGGCTTCTCGATCACGGGACGGCCACTCTCGGCGACAAATTCACGCAGCGTCGAGGCGAGTGTATCGCCGGTCACAAAGACGACGCCGCCCGCCCGCGTCGGCCAGCGCTGCGCGATCTCCTGATACAGTGCTTGTCCATCGATGTCGGGCATGCGGATATCGGTGAGGATCACGTCGTAGTGTTCCGCGGCCATGCGCTCCAGAGCTTCGCGCCCGGATCCGGCGGTGACCACCCGATGGCGTGCGCCCGTCAGAATGGCCGCCAGCGTCTCGCGGATCTCCGCTTCGTCGTCGACGACGAGTATCGTGTGCGATGCCGTAGTCGCTTTTGGCGACGAGCCGGCATCGGAGACGTTCGCATCGACGGCGCCGACGGGGAGCGCGATGGTGAATACCGCCCCTCCATCGATCGGGCAATCGACGGTAAGCGTCCCGCCATGAGCTTCGACGATACCCAGACTGACCGCCAGTCCGACACCCAGGCCGGTGCCCACGGGCTTGGTCGTGAAATATGGTTCGAAGACACGCGCGCGAAGATGTCGCGGGATGCCGGGACCATTGTCGGCAACGGTAATGCGGATCTCGTCCGCAGTCCTGTCGAAACGGCTGGTGACCCGTATCCACCGTGGAGCGGGCCGATCCTGCAGTGACTGTTGTGCATTGATGATGAGGTTCAGCAACACCTGATGGAGCTGATCCGCGTCGGCGAGGATCAGCGGAACATCCTTGGAAAGATCGAGCGTCACTTCAATACTGCTGGTGCGCACCGCGTAGCTGGTGATGTCCAGCGCGGCAACGACGACGTCGTTCACGGCCACCGGCCCGCGTGTCGGTCGTTGCTGACGGGCCATCGCAAGGAAGGTGCGCACGATGCGCGCGCAGCGCTCGGCGGCAGTGCGAATCTTCAGCGCCGCCGCGCGCGTGACGCGAGTCCCCTTGTTCCTCGAGCAGGACCGCCCGAGCCACGACGACGGATAGCGGATTGTTGAGCTCATGGGCGACACCGGCGAGGAGCGAGCCGAGCGCGGCGAGTTTTTCGCGCTGATACAGCGACTCGCGCTGCCGCGTCAACTCCTCCGCGGCGCGCTTCCTCTCGGTGATGTCGTGCGCGAGCGCGAGGATCCGATCCTGTCCACCGATGGTCACACGCTTAACGAAAACCTCATGCCAGCGCAGGGTGCCATCCTTGCTCTTGCCGTGCCATTCGACGCTGAGCTGCTCTCCGGCATACGCGCGCGCCAGCAATCCCATCGCATCTTCCTGCGTATAGGGATGTTCGCCCGTGCCAAGCGCGCCGACGTCGATCCGGCGGAATTCCTCGCGGGTGTAGCCGAACGTGGAACAGGCCTTGAGATTGACGTCCACAATGGCGCCTGTTTCGACATCGTGGATGAAAATCGCATCCTCCGCTGCATCGAAAATCGCGCGATAGCTGGCCTCCGATATGCGGAGGGCTTCATCGGCGCGCTTGCGCTCGGTGATGTCGGCCGAGATGGCGAGCGCCATGGCGTCGAAGGCGCGGCTCAGGCGTCCAAGTTCGTCGCTCCCCTTCAGGTCGCTCCGCGCGCTGAGATTGCCCTCTGCGAGCTGTTCCGCCGCGCCGACCAGTCGCGCGGTCCGCCGAGTCAGTAGAAAGTGAAATACCAGCCACATCGCCAAGGCAAGGGCGGTCACCCAGCCGGCCCAGTAGAGCGACTGCTGGAGCACCTGCGCGCGAGCTTCTGCTTTGTACCGCTTGAGGTCGTACGCCAGAAACACGTTGCCGGTTCGCGAGGGACGCAGCTCGTCACCTTCGCTGCCCATCAGGATGCCGGCCCGGCCGAGCAATTCGTCGCCGTTCGCGATAATGGTCAATCCCGCACGCCGTTCACGCTTGGCGTCGGCGCCCTCTTCGCGATCGGCCTGCGGCAACACCGCCGCGATCGGCTGGCCCAACCAGGCGCGGCGCGTCGCGGCGAGGACAATGTTCCGATCGTCCGTCAGCGCGGCGAAAACGACGTCGTGGTTGTGCGCCAGCACCGCGATCTCGTGCTGGGCCGCGGCCAGATCGCCCTTGAGCAACAGATACTCCAGCGTGCTTTGCAGGCGAGACATCTCCTGGGCGAGGCGCTTACGGTTGTCCTCCTCCGCGGCACGCTCCGCCTGAGGCACGTGGTAGACGATGTTCACCGTGCTCAGGATCGCGGCAAAGCCCAGCAGGATGAGCGGGACCGTAACCTTGAGCGATACGGGAACGCGCATGCTCACCGCGGCAAATTCTCCAGAGGCCCCGGTGCCAGCACGCCTTCGATCTCCAACCCCGAGCGCAGCAGCTTCGCCTCGACCATCAAGGCCATGAGTCGGCGCCCGGTCACTGTCAGTTCCGGTGTCGCCCCACCGAGCATCCTGAGATTCTCTTCCCGGCTCGGGATGTGCAGACCCTGCCACGCTTCGAGGAACTGCTCGCCGCTGGTCTGCTGGCGAATCCCCATGCGCTTCGCTGCATCCTTCGGGTCGCTGCCGATATAGTCGATCGCACGGAACCAGCCGGTGAGCAGCGCTTGGATCGCCTTCGGGTGCTCTTTGATCGCCGTGGCCCGTACCGCGAGCAGGTCGACGATCTCGCCCGGAATCTGCGTGCTGTCGAACAGCGTTTTTGCACCTGCGCGCAGGAACTGCGCACGATAAGGGTCGAAGGTGACGGCGGCATCCACCTGTCCCTTCTCGAACGCTTCCGGCTGCTCGTTCGATTCCAGGTGCACTACGTTGACATCGCTTGCCTGCATGCCATTGATGGCCAGCGCCCGGCTCAACACGAACGCGCCGAGGGCACTGCTCTCCACGGCCACCGACTTGCCTTTGAGGTCCTTCATCGTGCGCATGCCGCGACGACCGACGACGACGTCCGCGCCGTGGGACACGTCGACGACCAGGATGATTCGTGGCTGGAACCCGTCCACGGCGAGCCCGAACAACTCATCGAGGCTGATCACCATGCCATCGATGGCCTGGTTGCGAAAAGCGCGCAGCACCTCGCTCGCCGAAGGATACTCGACGAGTTGCACGGTCGCCGGGTTCAGGTGACCAAGCTCCCGCGCCAGATACAGCGGTTCGCTGCCGATCCAGACATTGGTGCCGATGCGTAACACGGCCTCCGGCTCGCGCATGCAGCCGATCACCGGTAGCAGAAGCGCGATGCTTGCGAGTACGCACAGTCGTTTCAGCATGTCCGAGTACTTGCTTGTATGTTCCCCCCGAACGGCGCTGCGCGCCGCTCCCCCCAGGGGGCGATCGCCTTGGGGCGGCCCTGCGGCTCTCGTTCCCCCCGAACGGCGCTGCGCGCCGCTCCCCCCAGGGGGCGAGTGGCCTCCTTGCGGTCGCAGGCCCACTGGAGCAGTTCCCTGTCGGCCACCGCCAGCCCTCGCGGGCGCGCGCTGCGCGCCTTGGCTTCGCCCCGCTCGTGCAGGCGTCCTCCGGGCGACCCTGCGGTTCTCACGATTGTCACTCGCCATCCGGCACGAAGATGTAGCCCTCGTTGCGCACAGTCCTGATAAATCGCGGGTGGTCGGGATCGGGTTCGATCTTCTTGCGCAAGCGCATGATGCGCAGATCGACGCTGCGATCGAATGGGTCCCAATCCTTCTTCTGGTTCAGATTGAGGATACGCTCGCGGGAGAGCGCCCGATTGGGGTGTTCCGCGAGTGCCTTCAGCAGGTCGAATTCCAGTGGCGACATCGCGACCTCCGTGCCCTGCTCATCGGTCAGCCGATGGGCCGCGAGGTCGAGCACGCACCGCCCGATGCGCACCCGTTCCGCGCCGAGCTCGGCCCGACCTGCAGAGGAGGTGCGCCGCAGGACGCTTTTGACGCGAGCCAGCAGTTCGCGCGGATCGAAGGGTTTGGGAACATAGTCGTCGGCGCCCATCTCGAGGCCCACGATTCGATCTACGACCGTTCCGGCGGACGTCAGCATGACGATCGCGAGTGACGCATAGCGCTCCCGGAAATGCCGCGCAAGGCTGAGGCCATCCTCGCCCGGCATGTTGATGTCCACGAGCGCGATGTCGACAGGGTGCTCGGCGGCCAGCGCCTTCGCGACGCTGGCGTTTTCTGCGCCAAGGACCACGTAGCCGTGGGTGCAGAAGTACTCCTCCAACACCTCGCGGACGTCCGGCTCGTCGTCGACAACCAGGATGGTGGCTTTTGGACTCACGGGAGGCGTCTCACTCCTGCCCGCCGCCTCGGCGGACGAATAACCGACCCCGTGGGCGGCGGAATCGCAAATCGTACAACTATCGCGCGGTGACGTGGTGGTCAATTGCATTCCTTGGTTATGGCACAGGACAGGAGCCCGGCAAGCCCCAAGGATAAAGCGATTCGCAATCGATGCGCAGGGCAACGGCGCACGTGAAACAAATGAAACAAAACGGGTTCCTCGGTGAAGTTCGCCTGCCGTACATGGCCAATAGACTCGCATCCATCGAGGCTCGTGGAGACTGAAAGTGCAATCGATGTCCCTGTACCAAACGCAGTACCGTTCGGCCGCCGCGTTGCTTTGGCTCGCTGGGCAGATGCAGCTTGCAGCCCGAGGCATGCGAAACGTTGCGAAGGTGCTTGACGCGTGGCTCGAGAGGCGGCGAGTGGCCGCCGCGGCGCTGATCGACTTTTCGACGATGAGCGATCGCGATCTGCACGATATCGGCCTTTCCCGCGTCGATGTGCGCCGTGTCGCGTGGGGTGCTTCGGATCGGGACCAGGACAGCATCTGAGGCTTGACGAAAATGGCTGAATCTCGGAATAAGGTCCAAAGCACGCAAGGCGCATCCTGTCTGTGGCTCTTCGTCGGGTTCACGGGCGTGGTCATGGTAGCGACCGGACTGCTGCGGTGGTTCGATGGCGACGCAGGATGGCTGATGACGCTGACCGGTGTTTTCTCCGGCACTGCGCTGGCGATCGCCAGTTGGCGCTGTGCTCGGATGGCCCTCGACCGCGCCGGGCAGGCGCCGCAGCACGACGCGAACGCGCCGGGTGACTCGTTGGCCCGCCCGTTGTCGCCCCAGGCCGAACGCGCGCATGTTCTCCGGCATCATTCTTATTCAACAGCGATCGGACCGCAGACGCCATGAAGAAGTTTGCCGTCCATCGCCTGAGCGAGAGCGCACGGGCGACGCTGGCGAGGCATTTTAACGCCTTGCCGGCGCAGGACCGATCGCTCCGGTTCGGCCTGGCGCTTGCGCCGACAGTTATCGCCGCTTACGTCGACCAGATGAACCTCGAGCGGGACGCCGTGCTCGGCGTTCACGATGAGCGCAATGCGCTCGTCGGTGTCGCGCATGTCGCGATCGAAGACGATCATGCCGAGCTCGCACTGTCGGTCCTCCCGGGACATCGTCGTCGGGGCATCGGGAGTGCGCTGTTCCGACGCGCCATCGCGTACGCGCGCATCCGGCGCATGCCAAGACTCATCATGCACTGTCTGACGGCGAACGTAGCGATCGTGCGCATGGCGCAGAAGTTCGGCATGGTCGTCGTGGAAAACGGTCGCGACGCGGATGCCTTTCTCGACTTGCACCCGGCTTCGTCGACTGCGCACGGCGCATCACGCAATGACGCAACCGACACCGGTGCGCTCGTGCTGCGGCGCTCGTCGCCACCGCTGATCGAGACGCATTGGACTCGAATTCTTTACTACGACCTGTTGTCGTCCAACAGTGACGATTACGAGTCGGATCCAGCCGGCGCCACTGCGGGCGAAGCGCAGCCGCCAATCCGCGCTATGCACGAAAAAGATGGAGGAACACTCGTGGCAGAAAAAGAATCTGGTCGCAACAACGCTCCCCAGGGGAGTGGGTTTTTCGCGCAGGCAGCGGCAATCGTGCTCGTCGTTTTTATCGGATTGTATCTGGCCGTTGCTGCCGCCTCCCATGTCGGCTCGCCCGATGCCGCCCTTGCACCGGAACATCCGCTGTCCGCGATGGTCGGTGCGAGCAAGACTCCGTCGACAGAGTCCCTCGACGGGACCTCGCACTTTACGGAAAAAATGGACGAATGCGGCCCGGGACCGATGAACGATCCCAGCACCAGCGACTGAGCAAGAAATCGCGTTTCCCAACCACCTCGAGAGGAGTACCCCATGTCCGCAGTGATGACCCCCACCGCACCCGCCGTCGACTTCGCCGCCGTGAAGACCCGTCAGCAAGCCGCCTGGTCCGCGGGCAACTATGCCGTCGTCGGTACGACCCTGCAGATCGTCGGTGAAAACCTGTGCGAAACACTCGATCTGCGCTCCGGTTCCCGCGTGCTCGATGTCGCGGCCGGCAACGGCAACGCGACGCTCGCTGCAGCGCGCCGCTGGTGCGAGGTGACCTCGACGGACTATGTGCCTTCGCTGCTCACGTCCGGGCGCGCGCGGGCGCTTGCTGAAGGCCATACGGTCCACTTCCAGGAAGCCGACGCCGAGAACCTGCCGTTCGCCGACGCGGCCTTCGACGTCGTGATGTCCACCTTCGGTGTGATGTTCACACCGAATCAGGCAAAGGCGGCGAGCGAGCTGGCGCGCGTCTGCAAACCGGGCGGCAAGATTGGTCTGGCCAACTGGACGCCCGAGAGCTTCATCGGCCAGGTGTTCAAGACCATCGGCAAGTACATACCGCCCGCGCCGGGCGTCCAGTCGCCCGCGCTATGGGGCACCAAGACCCGCCTCGAAGAACTCTTCGGCAAGACAGCGCGGGAGATCCGCGCGACGCGCCGCGATTTCGTCTTCCGTTATCGTTCGGCCGCGCACTGGATCGAAGTGTTCCGCACGTTCTACGGTCCGATGAACAAGACTTACGGAGCACTCGATGCCGACAAGCAGAGCGCCTTCAACCAGGACCTGCTGGCCCTGATTGCGAGCCGCAACCGTTCGGGTGACGGCACGCTGGTCCTGCCGAGCGAATACCTCGAAGTCGTGCTCGAGCGCAAGTGGTGACATCCGCAAGTTCGTAGTATCGATTGCCGACCTCGACTACCGTCGCACAACCCCGCTCCGGCGGGGTTGTGCTTTTCTGGTTATCATTCAGTTACCAAGCATCCGCGCATTTACCTTCCGGCGAGGACGATGGCACTGAATCCGGCGCTGCAGCACCTGATACAAACGAAGCTGGCGCATACCCAGGCGCCGCAATCGGCGATGCCGATAGCCGACGTGCGACAAGCATTTCGCAATCTCTGGACGCCCGCGATCACCGGCGAGCTCGTATCGATCGGACGTATCGAGGACGTGACCATCCCCGGCGTCGACTCCCCGCTTGCGGCGCGCGTTTATGCGCCCGACAGCGACGGCCCGTGCCCGATCATGCTGTATTTCCACGGCGGAGGTTATGTCAAGGGAGGCATCGAGGAGAGCGACGCATTCTGTCGCAACCTCGCCCATGTCACCCGACACACGGTGCTGTCGATCGGTTACCGATTGGCGCCCGAGCATCCCTTCCCTGCCGCGCTCGATGATGCCGTGGCATCGACTGTGTGGGCCGGTGCGCATGCGGTCGAGCTCGGCAGCGCGCCGGGACCGGTGGTCGTATGCGGCGAAAGTGCGGGCGGGAATCTGGCCGCTGTGACCTGCCTGCGCTTGAAGTCGGATCGCCGCGTCGCGATCCGCTATCAGGTTCTGCTACAGCCGGTGGTCGATTTCACCCTGTCATTTCCGTCGATTGCCATGTCGCCAACCGAATGCCTCGTGCCGCGCGACGATCTGGCGTGGTACTACCGGACCTATTGCGGCAATCGATGCGACCCGAAGGACCCGAGCGTGTCGCCCATCTTCGCGGCGGATCTCTCCGACCTGCCGCCAGCGCTGATCATCACTGCCGAATTCGACACGTTGCGCGACGAGGGGGAAGCGTATGCCAAGCGGCTGCAAACCGCGGGCGTGCGCACGTACTACAGGTGCTACCCGGGTATGGTGCACGGGTTCCTTCAGATGCGCGGACTCGTTCCGGAGGCGCAGACGGCGACCGAGGAAATCGCCCGATTCACGTTGCGCCCCACGACCCTGATCTTCATTGAGCAGCATCACCGGACAACTCGAAGTCGATCGTGGCGCGCAGGAGATTGTCTCGAGCGCGAAGGTTGGTGATGGTCAGGTTGTTGACGGTAAGCCGATAGCGGCTGGCCTCCTTGGCCAGCGCCGCACGCACGGTCGCACCCACGTCGTTTCGCAGCGTGCGGACCAGCCCCTGCAAGGCCGCCTCGAGCAGCACGCGATAGGACGGGTTGTCGATCTGCACGATGCGCGCATCCTTGACCCCGACGACGCTACCATCGACATACGGCGTGCCTGCGACCGTGAGCCAGACAGCATCATTCGATCCGACGCATTGGCCAGCAACCTCCTGCGCCGCGCTGATCGAAAGATGCATTCGGATGTTGACTCGACCGTCGGCGAAGCTCACGTCCGGTCGTTCGAGGTACGTGTAGCTGCATTTCGACGGCGGTATGAGGTCGTACTTGCCGGCCCGCTTGAACGTCGAATCAAGGAACGCCGCGGTCGCGGCCCGTCCGGTAAGGACCAGCTCCACACCTTCGCAAGCAGGCGCCGCCAAAAAGCCAGCGACGACCAGTACGACAGCAGCAAACGGCTTATGCATTGGCTGGTCCTCTCACCTTTTTGGACAACATGTCACGAACTCGCGCATGCTGCCCACGAAATGCCCATGCATCCATCATATCGCGCATCCGGGTCGGGGGCGTCGCCAATTCGCCAGCGCGCCGAGAGCAGACGACCTCGACAGCCTGACGAGGGTCTCGACTACACGCGACTGCGGTGCGCCAATTGACGGCGATAAGGGCGGGTCTAGCAGCCTGATGCTAGGTGGACGGAGCCCGCGCAAATCGCATGTGGATATTCTTCTCTTGCGTGAAGGACAACAGTTCCTCCAGACACTCCTCGCGACCGAGCCCGGACTGCTTGACGCCACCGAAGGGTGCGCCCAGGAAATGCCGGCTCACCTCGTTGACCCAGACGTAGCCTGCTTGCGCGGCGTTCGCTGTGCGCAACGCGGCGTTGAAGTCGTTGGTCCAGACCGAACATGTCAGGCCGACTTCGACCGCATTGACGTCGTGGATCATCGCGGCCTCGTCCTCCCATTTCAGCACGGAGAGCACCGGGCCGAAGATCTCTTCGCGCGCAATCGTCATGTCGGGCCTGACATCGGCGAATACTGTCGGTTCGATGAAAAGGCCGCCCGCAAGGGCCGATGACTGTGGCGATCCGCCGCCGCACACAAGTGTGGCGCCTTCCCGCTTGGCGGTCGCGATATACGACAGGATCCGCTCATATTGGGGTCGGCTGATGATCGCACCCATGGTCGTGTCCCAATCATCCGGTCTGCCCGGTCGGAACGCGCCAATCCTGGCCTTGACCTCGTGCAGCACGCGGTCGTGGATAGCCGCATGGAGGAACGCCCGGCTGGTCGACCCACAGGACTGGCCGCACCAGGCGAAATTCATTCCCGCAATCATCGCATCGGCTACGACCGCGGGATCGGCGTCGGCAAACGCGATCAGCGCGTTCTTGCCACCCAGCTCAAGCAATACTGGTTTGACGGTGTCGGCTGCGCTGCGCATGACCGCGCGCCCTGCCGCAACACTGCCGATGAGAGCGACCTTGGCAACGGACGGATGAGCGACCAACGCCGCGCCTATGTCGCGGCCGCGGCCCGTGACG
>CAVSEH010000006.1:0-45079 GCA_963726935.1 uncultured beta proteobacterium | reverse complement strand
ACACATACAACGAGAAGGCGAAGTTCGCGCGCCTGGCGCCGCTTCTCCGTCCCGACGTGACCATCGTCATTGTGCTGTTCAACGACCTTCACCCGGGGGCCCAGCATTTTCGAATTACATCGGTTCGGACATTGTCCGATTCGCGTCTGCGCCCACCCTATCCCGATGAATGGCGGCCGATTCTCGAAAAATCCGCCCTATTTCACGCTGCAATTCTCGCCTACTGGCGCGCCGCGCCGCCGCAGCGAGACGCAGTCGATCTTACGAATCTTCCCGGGATCATCGGGCAGCTCGACGCAATCCGAACGAGCGCGGAAGAAGTCGGGTCGGCCCTGATTGTCGCCGCCATGCCGAGCGCGTGGCCGGAGGCAGCCCGCTTTGCGCGGCTCTCGGACGGATTGAGGCAATTCTGCGAAAGTCGACAGGTTCCTTTTGTGGATCTTTCGTCGATTTTTGGAAGTCCCGCCCGGCGCGAGTATTTGCTTCCGGCCGATCCGGTCCATCCCACGGCGCAGGCCACACGACTGATCGCGGAAGCACTGTTGCCGATCGTCAACGAGACACTGAAGAAGCGCTGAGCACGACATCTGTGGCGCACAATGCCTCGCTAGATCGTTCGACGTCGGTTCTATTCCGATATGCGATAATCGAGCGACATAAAGTCGGTGAATGACGCACTGACGTCATCCGATCTCGAGTCGGGAGAAGCCGGGGGTCCGGGCCAGTGGAAAGCGACGCAGCGGTTGTGCCGCGTTTCGACGCGGCGAAGGGGATCGCTCCCAGCGCCGCTGGATCCTGGTGGCGGACGGCCCTCGTCTACTTGGCGTGCTCGCTTGTCTGCGTGATGCTTTGGATCGTCGCCAGACAATCCAACGGCGACTGGTTTTACAGTCGACCTGCCATTACCGTCCGGGGTGACGCTTTCCAATTGGTTCGCGGCAGCGGGCGTCTGGCCCAATCGTCCTTCGTCATCGATCCCTTGGCTGACGGTGTCACGGCGATTTCGACCGGCGTGGCGCCGTTCCAGGCCGACAAATACACGCGCGTCAGGTTGCTGTTGCGGTCCGCGCAATTTCCGACCGAAGTCTCGTTTGCGTGGCGCAGGCTTGGAAACGGGAAGTCGCAATTTCTCGCAGCCGCTGCAGCGATTGACCGAAGGGTTCGCACCACTGAACCTGGTGGCGAATCCAGACTGGCGCGGAACGATCACCGGCATTGCCGTTATCGTGCGTGGGCCCGCCGTGGCGCCGGTCGAGATCGCGGGTGTGCGTCTTTCTTCAGGTTCGGCGCTCTCGACCGCGCGCGCAACCGTGGCGGAGTGGGCCGCGTTCATCCCGCTGAAAGGCTACTCCATTGCGTTTCCATTCGACGGTGAGCGTTCGGCCTATATGGCACTCGCCAAGGCCATTGCGATCGCGACAGGCATGGCGATCGTCCTCTACCTGTTCATTTCGCGCCGGCGCGGGCGACCGGCCGACGCACGCGTCCTCTGGGCGATCTTCGCCGGCAGCTGGCTCCTGCTCGACTTGCGCTGGCAGGCGAATGTTTTTCGACAGGTTGCCATCACCGCGGAACGATTCGCCGGCAAGACCTCGGAAGAGAAGCTCCTTGCCGGCGAGGGACCCGAATTGGTCGCGCTGGTGCGCGAGACCAAAGACCTGTTACCTCCCCCGCCCGCCCGGGTACTTTTCCTGTGCGATGCCGACGTCATCAGCTTGCGTGGCGCCTATCTGCTCTATCCCCACAACACTTTTCACAGTACCCGGGCGCCGAAATCAAAGGGAGGCGTGACCATACCGGACTATCGGGCGCTGCGCAGCGGTGACTATGTCCTGCTCTACTTCTACAGCGGCCTCGGTTACGACTTCGCCACGCAGCAGCTGATCTGGCGCGACGGGCACACCATGCCCGCGGAAGTGTTGCTGTCGAAGCCGAACACACTTTTGTTGCGCGTCCGATGACGCTGCGACGCAACCGCCGGATTTCGCGGGACTGATTGCTCGAAATGGGCGACGTGATCGGATTGCCGCTGAGCGTTGCGCTGCCGTGGATCGCAGGAACGCTGTTGACTCGCGCCGTATTGAATCGGGAATCGGGTGGAGGCCTCCTGCTCAGCGTCGGGTACGGGTATCTCATCGGGATGACGGCGGTAACACTCCTCCTGCGCTTGCTCGACGCCATCGGCGTGCGCTGGAGTCTCCTGTGGGTAGTGCTGCCAATGGTGGCATTGGCCTGTGCCGCATTTCTTCACCTGCGGTTGCGCAATCCGATGGCCCTTGTTCGTGAGCACGGCCGGCGCGCTACCGACGTCCTTGTCGCGATGCCGGCTGCAACAAGAGCAATCTTCTATGTACTGCTGGGCCTGACCGTCGCCCGTGTCATTGCGCTCGGCCTCGAGGTCGTGTGGACGCCCCTGCTTACCTACGATGCTTGGGCTCAGTGGGCGAGCAAGGCGCGCGTCTGGTACGGGTATGGTTCCATCCAGCCATTCGTGTCAGCCTCCGAATGGGGGAATGCACCTGGAACAATGCACTTCACGGATACTCACCCGGAGTATCCCGGAACCGTCCCGCTGTTTCAGGTATGGACTGCGATCTGCCTCGGGCGCTGGGACGAGTCCCTGGTCAATCTGCCGTGGGCGGTGAGCTTCATTTCGCTCGGCGTCGCGTTCTACGCGCAGACGCGCCGTCTCGGATTCAGCGCGATCAAGTCGATGTTCGGCGCCTACATGCTTTTGTCCTTGCCGTTCCTCACTGTCCACGTCGCACTCGCCGGGATGGCGGATGTCTTCATCGCCATCACCTATGCTCTCGCGACCATGGCGCTGTGGCAATGGACAATCGGTCGGAACTGGAGCGACGCCGCCCTGGCCTTGGCGATGGCGATCATTTGCGTGATGATGAAGCAGGAAGGAATCGTCTGGGTGCTGACGCTGGTTCCGGCCATGCTCGTCGCGATGAATCGACGGATCGGACTGGCGATCGTTGGCTTCGGCGTGACCGCCGCGGTGCTGTATTTCGCGCTTGCGCCTGCCGGCATCAAGATCTTCGGGTATACCCTTCGTACGCACTTCGAGAACGTGTCCCAGCCGCTGTACGAGCACCTGTTCGTGATGGATAACTGGCATCTGCTGTGGTATGCGGCGGCGGCGCTGATCGTGGTGAGCTACCGGTTTCTGCTCGAGGAGGCGCTGGCGCCGATGACCGCTACCATGCTGGCAGCGGCGGGTGTCGTGATCGTCGCCTTCTTCTTCAGCACTGCCTCGGGCGGTGCCGACGACGAGAGCCTGATCAACCGATTGTTGCTGCACATCGCTCCGGCACTGGTTTTCTACCTTGCTTTGATCCTGCGCGAACGTTCTCGGCGCACGATGGCTGGCACCCCCGAGCCAACGGCATCGACGATCAACTGAGCCGCGTCAGGCCCGCCCGAGCGCTGCCCTCTGCTCGGCGACGATGTCGGCGATGATCCGGTCGAGCGACGTCCTCGGCCGATAGCCGATGAATCGCTCGAGCTTGCGTACATCGGGCACGCGCCGCGCCATGTCCTCGAACCCGACCCCGTAGACATCACGGTATGGACGCCTGGATATGAGCGATGCGCTCCCGGTGACGTCCTTCACCTTCGCGGCGAGGTCCTCGATCGATATCTCCTCGTCGTTGCCAACGTTGAAAATCTGGCCCAGCGCGCTTGGTGCGTTCATGAGCCTGACGAGCGATTCCACGACGTCGGCTACGTGGGCAAAACATCGCGATTGCTGGCCGCTGCCATAGACGGTGATCGGCTCGCCTTTCAACGCCTGGCTGATGAATCCGGGGAGCACCATGCCGTAGTGGCCTGTTTGCCGCGGCCCCGTCGTGTTGAACAGCCTCACGATGATCGCCGAGAGTTTGTTCTCCTGCGCATAGGAAAGTGCCAGGCACTCGTCCAGCAACTTAGCGCACGCGTAGGACCAGCGCAGATTGGCGGTCGAACCGAGGACAAGATCGTCGTCCTCGGCGAAGGGCATCTTCGTGCTCTTGCCGTAGACTTCCGAGCTGGACACGATGATCACGAGCTTGTTTCGCGATGATGCCGCGTGGACCACGTTTTCGGTACCGTTGACGTTGGTGTGAATCGAAAGGCTGGGCTTCTCCAGTATCAGCCGAACACCGACAGCCGCGGCGAGATGCGCTACGACGTCACAGGACTGCACCAGCTCGTCCACCAGCGATGCGTCGCGCACCGAACCGATAACGCACTCGAACCCGCGACGACTGGTGAGGTGGGCGATATTGCCGAGGTTGCCCGTCGAGAGGTTGTCCAGGACCGTGACGCCGTGCCCGTCATCGAGAAGGCGTTCGGCGAGATGCGAGCCGATGAAGCCCGCACCGCCGGTAATCAGAATTTTCATTGCAGGCGTTCCAGTGCCGACACAACCCGCGCATTGCCTTTAGCCACCGCAGTGCGCCGCAGCAAGTCAAGATAAGAGGCGACGACGACATCGTCGCGCCAGTAGGTCTCGAAAGCCGTTCGCGCCTGGCGCGATAAGTGCATTCGGTGGGGCATGTCGCTATGAAGCCGGGCGATGGCCCCGTTGAGCTCGTCGCCGGTCGAAAAGAGCACTCCGCCTCCGCCGCGATCCACGATCTCGGGAAACGGCCCAATGCGGCGAGCAATGACGGGGGTCGCGTTTCTGAAGGATTCGATCAGGATGATGCCGAACGTTTCGTAGCAAATCGACGGGACGATGAGCGCAACCGCGCCCTGATAGTAGTGCGAGATGCGTTCCGGAGGCAATTTTCCCAGAAATCGCACTCGCGGCTTGTCGGCTGCCTGCCGGCGCAGCTCCGGCTCGAAGTCGCCGGCGCCGATGACGAGAAGAAGGGGGCCTTGCTCGCCGGCAAAAGCAGGAATGATGTCCTGCACGCCCTTTATCTTCTCGAGCCGACCTACAAAGAGGAAGTAGGGTGCTTCTGTGTCCGGTGCCGGGGCGTCAATGGGGCGGCGCGGCTCGTCCGGCAGAAAATACGGAATCACCTCCATCGGCCGCGCAAATCCAAAGCTCCGGTGCATGTCTCGACTGAATTCGCTCTTGGCGATGAAGGCGTCGATGTGGTCGAGTTCGCGTTCGAGCATGCCCGTATACCGCCACGCCTGTGGCGGTCGACGGTAGCTGAGCATGCAAGTCACGCAATGCTGCGCATCGCACAGTTCCTTGCCGTACCGCCATAGCACGTGCGTCGGGCAGACCAGCCAGTGTTCGTGCGCCTCGTAGACCTTGAGTCCGTCGCCATAGGCCAGCAACCCGGGCCCGCCAACGAGTGACACATTGTGGTACCAGATGACATCGAAGGCGCCGGGGCTCAGGATTCGCTGCAGCCGGGCGCCATGAACGATCGGCCGACCGAGTTGATGCGTCAGCAGGCTCGACACCGCTCCCAGACGGCTGCGCAGCCCGATGACCTCGATCCCCGCGACGGTGGGCTGCCGCGCCGGTTCGACGCCGGCCAGCGTCATGTAGGCGTCTTCATCGTGGATGACCGTGACTTCACACCCGCGTTCGGCCAGCGCCGTCGCCAGGCGCTGCACGCCGATGCCGTCGCCGCCGAAATGATACGGAGGATAGAACGTCGTAAGCATCGCGATGCGCACGACCGGGCGGCCGGTATGATTCACGCGAGCCACGACGACAGGTCGCGGCCGAGAAGATCCTGGAGGCCGATGATTTCACCTCGCAATTCTTCGCGCAAGCGTCGCCGCGCCGCCGGCGGGATCTCCGCGCGATCGGTGTTTGCGCGCGAGAGCGCATCCCTGACCCGCCGCCTTGTCTCCATTGGCAGGAGACTGCCCAAGAACTTCGATGCGGTATTCGGCCGCATGACGACCGATTGCCAAAATTCACTCTTTGGGATGCCCCCGGGATTCGCCCTGTAGCTCATGTCGGGCACCAACTTATCGTCGACCCCGATGAAGCGAAAGATGTCCTGCATGACACGCAGGGGGTCGGTTGCGAAGTCCTCGTACAGCAACAGCTTCATCTGATCGCGGCCGAAGTGCTCCAGATAGCGGCGAAGTTGCACGTTATATCGTGGAAAGTCGCTGTACTGAAACAGCGGTTGCCAGCGCGCTGCCCGACGAGTTTCCTGCGCATCGAGAGCGGCGACGAAGTCAGCCAGCGGTTCGATCGCCTCCTTCCTGGCGTAGAGATAGTGGGAATACGCCTGCTCGATGGGATTGCGCAGGATGGCGATCAATCGTACGCGCGGCAGACGCGCGCGGATGCGTTGCGGCGCGTTTGCGCTGTACAGATAAAGTGGCGATACTTCGCCGACTGCGGCATCGTCCGGGGCCTCGTCGAACAGGCGCTGGTAGCTTTCCAGCGTAGCGACCGAGTTGTTGACGAACTCGGCGCCGGGTCCCTGATAATCGAGAGCTTGCTCCTCGAACGCAAAGAAATTGGTCTCCTTGGTACCGCACATGAATACCTTGGGGTGCTGCCGCAGATACAGATAGAGCGAAGTCGTACCGGATCTCGCCGCCCCAATGACGAGGAATGTGGGCATGCGCGGGGACTTTCCTGCTCTCAGGGAGACCGTTGTCATGGAAGGGTTGCGCTCGCGCTCCGCCGAAGCCGACGCGTATTCTATCCGGGGCGCCGATATCGTAGTTTCATTCGAGGCTGTCGAGGTACACCATTCGGCGCTCGGTGCACCGGAGCGTACGTGAAACTCTACCGAACAAGGGATCTCACCCGCAATGTCTCGTAGCATTGTCATCGGTTCCGGTCCGACGGGCGTGGCGGCCGCTTCAGCGCTCATCGCAAATGGCTCCGAGGTCGTGATGGTCGATGTCGGCGAGCGGCTCGAGGCGCCCAACGCGGCGCGCCGCGCCAGGATGGCGCAGACCGAACCATCGGGTTGGAACAACGGCGATCGGATTGCCGTGACCAAACCCCAGTCCGGACACTCGGGGACGATGCGCCCTTACGGGTCTGATTTCCTGTTCCGTATTCCTCCCGCGGCCAGCGACTGGAATGAAAACTCAGGCGTGGCGTCACTACGCCCTTCGTTTGCGAGAGGCGGACTCAGCAACGGTTGGGGCGCGTCGGTGTTGCCATTCCGCGATGAGGACCTGGACGACTGGCCGATTCGCGCTGCAGACCTTGTACCCCACTACGATGCGGTGGCAGGCATGCTTTCCGTCGCCGCCCGGAATGACAGCTTGGCTCGACTGTTTCCGGCTCACCACCTCGGAGACGATCGACCGCTTCCGCTGAGCAATCAGGCGCAACAGCTCCTCGCTCGCCTGGACTCACGGCGCAATCCGCTCGAGTCCATGGGCGTGCATTTCGGACAATCCCGCCAAGCGGTCGCGGCGGGCTGCAGGCGTTGTGCAATGTGTCTGCACGGTTGCCCCTACGGTCTGATCTTCAACGCAGCCGACGTTGTCGATGCCCTGTCCGCGCAGACAGGGTTTTCGTATCGACCCGACTCCTACGCCTTTCGCTTCGAGGAGGGCGCGGGCGGCGTGCGATTGTGGACCAGGAGCAATACCGGCGAGGTGACGGAGTTGCGCGGCGACAGGCTCTTCGTGGCGTGCGGCGTGCTACCGACAGCGTTACTCGTGCTCAATTCCCTCGATCGACCGGACTGCACGGTCCCCCTCCGCGACAGCCAGCAGTTTTTTCTTCCGATGTTGCATCGGTGGTCCGCCGACCCCGACCCGGCGACCGAGCCCCGACATACGCTGGCGCAGCTTTTCCTGGAGATCGTCGATCCGAAAGTGTGCGAGCGCACCGTGCATATTCAGGTCTATACGCACAACGACACGTTTGCCATCGACATCGGGCGGCGCTTCGGACGCTTCGCCGGCTTTTTCGATTCGCTGGTGGGCGCCCTCAGCCGTCGCCTGATCGTGGCGCAGGGGTTCCTCCACTCCGACTTCTCGCCTCGAATCGAGCTCGTGATGCGCCGGACGGGCAGTCGTACGCGGCTGGAATTTCGGCGGATCGAGAACGCTCAGGCAGGCGCAACGACCGCGCGCACGGGACGGCGTCTCGCTATCGTTGCGCGCAGTGTCGGGCTGCTCCCGCTGACGCCTCTGCTCCGCGTCGGCGCGTTGGGGAGCAGCTTCCACTGCGGAGGAAGTTTTCCCATGCGCAACCATCCCGAGGGCCTCGAGACCGACGTCCTCGGTCGACCCGCGGGACTCCGGCGTGTGCATCTCGTCGATGCGTCCGTGTTTCCCAGTATTCCGGCGACGACCATCACCTTCTCGGCCATGGCCAACGCCCATCGAATCGCATCTCAGGCGGACGACTCGTCCGCCGCATAAGATCCGCCACCATCGGCCGGAGAGGCCTGGTATCGCCAGCGGATGTAATCGCGTGTACGCCGCAAACCGCTTTCAAGATCGAAGGCTGGCTCAAAGCCCAGGTCTTTGCGGGCCTTCGCAATGCTGCACACACCTTTCGAGAGATACAGCAACGGATCGACGTCAGCCGGGCGAAACACCGGCTGGCCTCGACGCCCTCTCAGGGCCGCGACGAAACTGCGCAGGCGATCCACGTCGTCCTCGCCGAGCCGTTGGGCAACCCATGCCAGCACGCGGCGTACGGGGCGCCAATTCGCGATTCTTGCAACATAGCTTGGGGTCGAACGAAGTTCCGACGCATCGTCGTATTCGATGCTCTTCCCGAGCGCGTCGGCATACCCTTCTATCAGCGCTGCCCAATCGAAAGGACCTGAACCCGAGATGATCCAGGTCTCGACGTTCGACTGTGCCCGTACCGCGGCCGACAGCAGCGCATCGACGAGATCCTCGACATAAACGCCGCTGCAATGGCCGAGACCGTCGCGAGGCAGCACGATCTTGCCGGTCGCGAGCTGCGCGGCAAAGCGGTCGGTCCAGAACGTGCTGAAGGGACCGTACACAATGGTCGGCTGCAAGATTGCCGATGACAGCGCGCGAGTCGCGGCGCGTTGCGCGAGATCCATCTCGATACGACGCTTCGCAATCTTGTATTCGCTGCCGGTGCCGTCACTGGGTGAGGCTTCGTCGAGCGTCCCCGACGGCCAATCGTCATACACCGCGATCGAGCTCAAGTGGACGAAGCGGTGCACACCGTGTCGCCCGCAAGCGTCCGCCAGGTTCCGGTGCATGGCGAGGTTGGCGGCGCCCGAGCGCTTGAAGTCGTAGGCGAGGCTGAAGACGACGTCATGACCACCCACGACGCTGTCGAGGCTGCCGGGGTCGCTTAGGTCCACAGCGCTTAGCTGGACGTCAAGCCGCGCGATCCTGGCGGCGTGCTTCCAGTTGCGCACCGCGACGGTCACCTTCGCGCCCTGCTCGACGAGCTTCTCGACCAGCCTCGCGCCGATAAAGCCTGTTCCTCCCGTCACCAACACCGCGCGGCCCGCGAGCGCTGTGGCGCCCGCAGCAATACTCGGTAAATGCGGGCCAGCCCGCTCCCAAGGGTGGAAGAAGCGCTTGCGCATCGCATAGAGATCGATGAGCGTCTCGATCGCGTTGGCGTCGGCAAGCTCATCCGCCACCGGACTCGTGCGCAGTACACATGCGGCAAGCCATCGCTCGAGTCGAAGCCGATGCAGATTGTCGGCAATGCGATCGTTCGGTCCGTTGTGCTCGACCGGTGGCGACGGATTGTCGAGCAATGCCTGTGGTTCGGCGCGAAGGGTCATGCGTTCGAGGTCAAGTTCGATACGGCCCTGCGTTCCGGTCAACACGATCGAATTCCGCAGGGCTCGCATGCGACTGAGTTCAACGATCCCTGCGGGACCGCCGGCGACCGAGATGCGGGCGACCGCCTCGGCCTCTACGCCGCCGGCGCTGTCGTCACCCAGACCGTCCGCGGTCAACGGCCCGAGCCACCATGCCAGCAGATCGAGCACGTGCACGCCGGGGTTGGTCAGGACGCCGCCGCCGGCGATGGCCTGGTCCCAGTAGGCGGGCGATGCCGCGTCGGGCGGCAGACGGCCACCAAGGCGCGCGTCGAACCTGAGGATCGACCCGAGGCGTCCGGACTTCAAGAGCGATCGCACGCGCTGCGCGCCGGGTGCGAACCGCAAGTGCGAGCCCGCGAACGAACGCGAGCCGACAGCGATGATTTCGGGATTCATGCCTCCCCGTGCGGCTGCGGCGAGGACCTCGGGCCCGCACAGCACCGGTTTGGCGGCCGCGGTGAGCTCGGACAATTCGCCGGCGCTGCCGACTCCGATTCCGGTGACGATCGCCGCGTCGAATCGATCGAAATCCTGCGCAGCCCTTTGCGCGACCGCGGCGCCTCCGGCAAGTCGTCGCGCCGCCACGAGATCGGTATCGACGCACAGCGTCGGGCGTATCCCGAGACGCCGCAGTGCCGCACGGAAGGGCGTCGCTGCCGCGCCGCATCCAATCAGCGCGATTCGAGCCGCCCGCAGGGCCGTCGCTCGATCAGACATGCGCGTTGCCGGGCTTCAGTCCGCCCAGCACTTCTGCATAGATGCGTTCCATCGCGTCAAGCGCGTGAGACGGAGAAAAGCGCACCTCGCCGGCACGCCGCAGCGCGTTCGCAGCAAGGCGCGCGCGCAGGCCGTCGTCACCGCAGATCGCGAGGACTTGCTCGACGAGCGCCGCAACGTCGCCGATAGCGACCACCTTGCCGACCGCATCGTCGACGAGCTCACTAACGCCGCCGGCATCGGTTGCGACGACAGGCAAGGACGCCTGAAACGCTTCGACGATGGTGATCGGCAAGCCCTCCCATCGCGAGGTAAGCAGGAACATATCCGCGGCCGCAAGGAACTCGTCCGGGCGATCGCTGTACCCAGCGAGCGTCAGAAATCGTTCGACACGCGCGTGCGCGATCCACCGCAGAACATCCTCCCGCTGCGGACCGTCGCCGACGACCACGAACCGGATGTCGGCCCGCTGCGCACACGTCCGCCGGACGACCTCGACGAGAACATCGATCGCCTTCTGATGCTCGAGTCGCGCGACTGTCACCACCACACGGCGGCCGTCCCCGCCAAGAAGGCGGGCGCGCGTACGCTGCCGAGTCGCCTCGTCCACAGGCGGCCGCGGTTCGATGCCCAAGCCGACGACCTCGAGCTTCGCCGCCGGTACACCAGCGCGGCGCAGGTCCATGGCGCAGCGCCGGCTGGGAGTGATGACGCGATGCGCAACAAGGCGGGCGATCCGCGCGAACATGGCGACGCGTTCAGGCTCCGAGCCGTGGTAGGTCACGAGCGTCGGAATCGACAGACCGAACGTCGCCATCCAGGCCACAAGAGCCGGGGCGCTTTCGTGAGCGTGGATCAACTGGACACGCTCGTGCCGCAGGAACGTGCGCAGCTTCCTGGCGGCCATGACCGCGTTGAAGAGACGTCGTGGGATCGTGCCGCCTTGTTCCGCGACTCCGTCAAGGTTGAGCGCAAGAAAAGTCCCGTCTGAGTCATCCGTCAGCCAGTTGCCCGGGGTGCCGGCCATGGCAACGTGATGACCGCGGGCACGCAACGACTTGCTGATGCCGAGCACGTGCCGTTGTATGCCGCCGGTGCGAAACGCGGTGCACACTTGTAGCAGGCGCATTGGGCGTTCGCAGACCCCGGTTTCGTGATGACGCCTCGAGCCGGTGCGGTGTTGATCCGGGTCCTGAACATCGGGATTCCGGATTGGGCCAGGCTCCATCAGACCTCGACGAGTGTCGAATCTGTTGTGCCGACGGTGCGGGCCTTCATGATGTACGCCCAGGCGGGCACCAGCGCACGATCGAGCAACAGCGCCAGTACGCAAAATGCCGCGATGCCGGCAGCACAGGCGATCCATGGATCCGGCGCAAGCCATCGCGCCGCTGCGAGGATCAGCATCGCCGCTACGGTCGGGATCACGCACGGCGCGAAGGGCGCTGCGCGCACGCGCAGCGTGACAAGCAGGTGTGCCGCGGCCCAGATGACCAGGCACGCCAGCAACATCGCCGCCCCCGCACCAACACCGCCGAAGCTCGCGATCAGCGGTGGGGCGGTCACGATTGCCACGACGCCGCCCGCAAGTTGCGCTGCAAGCATGTCCCGGGCGCGCCGCGCCGCGACAAGGATCCAACGTGCGTGGCCGGAGAGCAGCGTCACCGGGAAGGTCCACACCAGCACGGCGAACGCTGGAGCGGCGGCCCGGAACTTTTCCCCGAAAAGGAGCGCCAGCAATGGTTCGGCGGCGAGAGTGAGTCCCAAGGCCAATCCGATCCCGCACCACGCAGCGACGCGAAAGGATGCCTGGGTGAGGGCTGCCATACCCTCGGGATTGGCCACCATTCTGTGCGCGATCGTCGGATAGAAATTGAAGTGATAGATCCAACTGAATGTCACCAGCGAAACGCCAAGCCGGTGCGCGGCGCCAAAATAGGCGGTGTCGGCCATGCCAGCGATGTTCGCGAGCATGGCCAGTGGCGCGTACTGAATCAGCGCCCAGACCATCGCGGCGACGCCGATCGACCTGGCTTCGCGTCCCAGATCCACCATCTGCCGCCAGGCGAACCGGACGCGGAACGGCGTGATGGAACGCTGCAAGACGATGAGATAGAGCGCTGCCAATGCGACGGACGCTATTTCCATCACGCCGACCATGCTCACGTCGGCCGCACTGCTGACGAACACCATCACGCCAGCGGCAAAGGTCGCGGCCCGCAGAATCTGGCCGGCGACGATGGGGCGCATCCGACCTTCCGCCTGAAACAGCCAATCCTGCTTCCACGGGAGTATGAGCACGCTGACGGACGTGAGCGCAACGAGCGTCACGGCGCGCGCGTCGTTCGCGAATAACCACGCGAAGAGGACCATGCAGGGGGCGACAACGAGGGCCACGCAGAACTGCGCCGCAGGCACTGCGGCCGCGAGCTCACGCACTGAATGCTCGCGCTGCGCAATCCGACGAACACCGACCGCGCTCAGGCCCCCATCGACCGCGAGGGCGGCGAATGTCGCGAGCCCCATCGCATATTCAACCGCTCCATACTCCTGCGTGCCGAGGCGGCGCGCAAGGTAGCCGAAGGCCAGGAATGTTATGCATTTGGTAACGATCTGGCCCGTCCAAAGCACCCGTACCGCGCGCAGCATTCGAATCAGCCCATGAGGCGTGAAGCAGTATCGAGTCGCGCGCTGCAGTGGCGGCCCGTTGCGCTCGGCGGGATGCGATGAATCACTCGTCGGCCATTAGTCGTGGCGAACGCTTCCAGGCGCGTTTTGCGCCGGCGGATCCAGCGACCTACGCAGTTTCTGCCCCCGATGCTCGAGCCACGTCCAGACAAACACGACGGAGCTGTACGCGTAGTAGATTTGATGAAATGCGATCGCGGCGATCGCAAAGAACGGTCCCCGAATGCGGCAAAACAGCCAAAACAGGCGCCAATTGAGGATGCCCAGGACAACCAGGGCTGCAATTGGAATTCCGATCGTCATCCGCGTCGTGGCGGCCAGTGCAGCACTCAGCAGAAAGATCGCCAGGAATGCCGCGTTGAGACGCTCGCCGATGCCGAGGTTGAGTGCGTTCGGCAACCCGCTGCGAGCGTGGATCAGCCGCGACCAAGGGAGCGCCCGCCGAAAGATGTCCGTATGCAGCAGATTGCCCAGGCGCCAGACCTTCAGGTGCGTTCCCTGCACCTCCGGCGCGAGGATGATGCGCAATCCTCGCTGCCGGAGCCTGAATCCGAACTCGATATCTTCGATCGAGGGATGGCGAAAGCGCTCCGCATCGAATCCTCCGGCGCCGAGAAAGATCTCCTTGCGTACCGCGCCACAACCGGCCCAGAACGTGTCGGCATCGCCCGCTTCCCGCCGGTGGTAGTAGTGATGCACGAGGTTCTTGTATTGCGACAGGAAGTTGGTGGCGGCAGGGCGGTCGTCGTAGCACCCGAACACCGCGGCCGCACCGCTACGCTCGAAAGCGGCCGTGAGCACGCGAGCCGCGTCGCCATGAACAACGACGTCCGCGTCCACAAACCAAAGGATGCTGCCGACGGCAACCGGCGCGGCGGTGTTGCGGGCACCACCGGGCCCGACGCGACCCCCTGAGTGCATGAGGCGAACACCCGCTTCTGTCGCGACCGTGGCAGTAGCGTCGGTCGATCCGTCGTCGACGACGATGATCTCCGCGATCTCGCCGTTGCCTTTCATCGTGAGCAGCGGGGGAAGGCTTCTGGCCAGGACATCGGCACCGTTGTACACCGGCATGATGACGCTGATGCGCATGCCGGCGTCGCGCTCGGGCTGAGTTGCCCCGGGCGCCGCGGTGTTGCCGAAGTCCATCTGTGACCCGGCGCCAGTCATCGCGGTTGGCGCCGCTCCGCGAGCCGATTGTAGATGTAGGCAAAGGCGAGAAAGAAGGCGTACAGCACCGCAAACAGCTCGATCGCTCCGACGATGCTGCCCCAGAAGCTGACGGTGTACCCGGGTAGCACCTCGGCCAACAGGCGTGCGTGCGCGCTTTCCGCAGCGGTCCCGCGGATCACAAGTATGTTGGTCGTCGTCACCAGCCCGAGTGCGCCTACCGCACCGATCGCCCGTCCGAGCGAGGGGCCATGAAGGCGCAGGACCACTCTGGGGAAATCGCTCGCGCTTCGATCCGGGATGACCAGCTCATCGATCTTTTCGAGGACGTGGCGTCCATTGATGCGATAGATGATGGCACCCAGCAGTGCGCCCAGCACGAACCCCCATAGGAATCCGATAAGCGCTCCTTCCCATCCACGGGCATATCCCGGAAGGAACACGCCGATCAGGAAAACGGCAAGGCTGCCTTGCCGCGTGCTCGCGGCGACCAGGCTCAGCACCAGCAGGGCTGTGCCCAAACCCACGCCCAGCATCAGGCTGAAGATGATGGTGTTGATCCGAATCGTCGCCTGCATCAGCTGCAGCTCGCTCGCCGCGTCGCCATTGGCCAAAGGACCCAGTGGCGAAATGCTGTCGACGTCGATCGAGCGCACGATAGTCAGTCGATCGAGTACGTGGCTAGATTGGCACGCACGCGCACGACGGCAAGGACGAGGGAGTGCACGACGTTCCAGAACGCCGCGAGGATGAAGCCCAACGCGCCCCCGACGACGCCCGCATAAACGGCGCCGATCAACGCGCCGCCGACGCTTACGGAATAGCCGGGGAACAGTACGCCGAGCTGAGCCAGATGGGGGCCGACGGGCACGCCCGGCGGTGCGCCCTTGATGATCAGCGCCAGCGTGAGCGCAAGCAACCCCGTCGCGGCCACGGCCGCACTTGCGACGACGAATGCGGGAACATCGAACCTCGCGAATGCCCACAAGATGATCATCTCGCGATGATCGGCATGCAATGCCTTCATAGCCAAATTCCCTCGCAGGTCAATGGTCAGTCTAATTAGGCCTGAACGTTCTGGCAAGGTCGCAATGCGAGGGGCGAGAACGGCGCTGCTCGACGGTGTAGAACTCTCATGCGGACGCATTCGCGCGCGGCAGGTCTGCGCGGAGGATCGCTTCGCGCGCGTCGCCATGTATGAGGCGATTTCCGCGGTTGACGTCTCAGGATGCGACTGGTAAATGTAGACGGACGGGGGTACGCGCCAAAGGCGCCCGCATCGGTGCGTCGAATATCCGGCGGCGTTACGTGATCGTCTTGCGCACCTGAAAGAGCGACGTCATTCATGGTAGCGCAGAGAACCGCCATCATCATCGGTGCAGGGCCTGCGGGCTTGACCGCCGCGCTCGAACTCATTCGCCAGACCGATGTTCGGCCGATTGTGATCGAGGCATTGGACACCGTGGGCGGGATCTCGCGTACCGTCAACTTCAAGGGCTACCGGATGGACATCGGCGGCCACCGCTTCTTCTCCAGGTCCGACTGGGTGATGGATTGGTGGCAACGGATCTTGCCGCTGGAAGCGACCGCGGCGAGCCGAGAGGCGATCATCAGCTATCGCAACCGCCAGCGGAGCGTCGAGTCTCCGCCCGCAGGCGATCGGCAGATCGATCCTGACCGGGTCATGTTGTTGCGCAATCGACTATCGCGTATCTATTTCCTGCGTAAATTTTTCGACTACCCGCTGAAATTCGGTTACACGACGATTGCCAACCTGGGACCGCTGCGCTTCGCAAGAATTTGCGCGAGCTATGCCGGTTCGACACTTTTCCCCAGGCGACCGGAACGCAGTCTCGAAGATTTCTTCGTCAACCGTTTCGGTGCCGAGCTCTATCGAACGTTCTTCAAGTCCTATACGGAAAAAGTCTGGGGGGTGCCATGCGATCAGATCAGCGCCGAGTTCGGCGCACAACGCGTGAAGGGGCTGTCGCTCACCAAAGCTCTTGTGCATACGCTTCTGAAAGCGGCGCCGATGCGAGCATCGCAGCGCCGGCGCAAGGTGCAGACCAGTCTGATCGAAAGATTTCTCTATCCCAAATTCGGACCGGGCCAGCTATGGGAGGAAGTCGCGGTTCAGGTCAAGGCGGGTGGCGGCGAGCTGCGATTGCGTCACGTCGCCGAAAGCCTGCGCATTGCCGGCGATCGCGTTACCGAGGTCGTTATCCGCGATCTTGCAACGAAGGTCGCCCATACCCTGACCGCAGACTTCGTCATTTCGACAACGTCCGTCAAGGATCTGGTTGCGGGCATCGATCCACCTCCTCCGGAGAACGTGCGCGAAATCGCGAGCACGCTGCCTTATCGCGCGTTCATCACGGTCGGCCTCCTGGTCAACCGGATGAGATCGCGCGGTTCCGCGCCAGGTGGCGGCAACAAGTTCCCGCCGGATAACTGGATCTATGTGCAGGAGCCCGATGTCCGTCTCGGACGGTTGCAGATTTTCAACAACTGGAGCCCGGCGCTCGTGCCTGATTCGACGAAGGTCTGGTTGGGGCTCGAATACTTCTGCACGGAAGGCGACGACCTGTGGAATTCGTCGGATGCCGAAATGAAGGCCCTCGCCGTACGCGAACTCGAACAGATTGAACTCATCGATGCCGTGGATGCAATCGAGGCGACGGTCGTGCGGGTGCCAAAGGCCTATCCTGCCTACTTCGGGTCGTACGCGAATTTTGATCAAGTGCGGACCTATCTCGACCCGATCGTCAATTTGTTTCTCGTTGGTCGCAACGGCATGCATCGATACAACAATCAGGATCACTCCATGCTCACCGCGAAAGCTGCAGTGGAGTGCATCGCATCGGGGCGCAGCGACAAGGACGCCATATGGAACATCAACATCGATGACGAATACCACGAAGCGAAATGAAGGATCCTAGTCGTCGCATACCTGCAAAGGGTGGGCTTTGACATCGCCGTCGCGCCCGCTGATCGCGGTGGTGATCCCCGCCTACAACGAGCAAGGTGCCGTGCGGGCCACCGTTGACGAAGTGCGGCGCGTCCTCGGTACCGCGGCGATCGCGCATGACATCACGGTCGTCAATGACGGCTCGACCGACGACACGCTGACCGAAGCCCGCGCGAGCGGAGCGCGCGTCCTCAACTTTCCGGACAACGTCGGCTATGGTCACGCGCTCAAGGCGGGCATTGCCGCGACCGATTCGGAACTGGTCGGCATCCTCGATGCCGACGGAACCTATCCGCCGGCCGCGTTGCCGGCCATGATCCACATGGCGGGGGTCGCCGACATGGTGGTGGGAGACCGTGGCGCGGGAATGAACAACGTCCCTTGGGTGCGACGCCCGGCCAAATGGGTGCTCAGGGTGCTGGCAAGCGTGTTGGCGCGGCGACGGATCAACGACGTCAACTCGGGCCTGCGGGTGTTCCGCCGGACGGCCCTCGAACGGTTCGTGCATCTGTTGCCGGACGGCTATTCGTTCACGACTACGATAACGCTTTGCATGCTCGCCTCGAATCTCAGTGTTGTCTATCATCCGATCCACTACGGTCAGCGGATCGGCCACTCCAAGATCAAGGCTCGGCACTTTTTCAAGTTCATATTCCTCGTGCTGCAGCTCACCTTCCTCTTCCAACCGTTGCGGATCCTGCTACCGCTGGGCGCGGTGCCGCTTGTCGTCGGCATCATCGATGCAGTCCGCGAGGGGCGCCTGTCTACCGCAGCGGTCGCCGGCGTGCTCGCAGCCGTTGCCATCTGGTCGTTGGGGGTGGTGGCCACGGTGATTGCCCGAAGGCGCCTGCGTAGGCTCGAACCCACGCGACAAAGTGTCACGGAGCGTTCGTGAATGCCGAGATGCCGCCGCTGCGCCGGCGGGAGTTTCCGCTGACGTGGTTCCTGCGTCTTGCGGTCTCCGCGGCAGTACTGGTCGCCATCTTCCGCATCGTGCCGATCGAGCAGATCTGGCGCGAGGCCCAGCAAATCTCGCCGATGCTGTGGTGTTCTGCGTTGGCGATTTTCCTGGCCGGGCATGCGGCGGCGGCCGCAAAGTGGCGGCTGCTGATTGGCCCGGGCGTCTCCTTCGCCCAGGCCTTTCAAGCCCATCTGGCCGGACTCGCGGCCAACCTGTGCCTTCCCGGTGTGGCCGGCGGTGACGTGGTGCGGGCTGGACTCGTGTTCACTTCCGCCGAGGACAAAGCGCAGTTGGTCGTCGGATCCGTCGCCGATCGCGTCCTCGACATTTGCGGGCTGCTGCTTCTCGCCGTCGTTGGCGCGGTCCTCGCATGGCATCCGGATCTCCGTGAACACCGCGGCATCATCGGGGTGCTCCTGGTGATTGCGATCGGCGTGGTGCTCGCATTTCCAGCGTCGATCCTGCTCGACCGAGCGCTAAAGCGCGCCCATCCTGCGGGCCGCGTCGGTCGTGTCGCCGCGCGCGCAGTGTCCGCGACGGCCTTTCTTGCGCATCGACCGAGGCGATTGCTGCTTTGTCTTGCCATCTCCATCACGGTGCAGGCGACCTTCGTGGGGATCAATGTCGCGTTTGCCACGCAGATGCAGGTCGATGCACCGATCGCAGCTTGGCTGTACGCGTGGTCCACCGCCAAGATCATCGCCATCGCACCGATCAGTCTGGGCGGGCTCGGTGTGCGCGAAGCCGTCATGGCGCGTTTGATGGAACCTTTCGGCGTACTTCCGGCGAAGACCATCGCCATCGGATTGATCTGGCAAACCGTGCTCTACGCCAGCGGACTGATCGGCGTGCTGGCCCAGGTCGTGTGGAAGCCGACGGTCGCACCGACTGCCGCGCCCCCGGTGCTGCCTTCGGTCAGGGAGCGTTCGCCATAGCTACGATTGCCGGGAAGCCATCCGATTCGATTAGCGGCAAACCCAGAGTCGTCGTGCTTGGCGCAGGGCCCGCGGGGGTCGGTGCCGCCTTCTGGCTTGCCACCACCGGCAAGGCCGAGGTGCTGGCGCTGGAACGGCAACGCGCTGTCGGGGGCAACTCCGGCAGCTTCGGACTCGAGGGTGTTCGTTGCGACTATGGCAGCCACCGCCTGCATGCGGCCAGCGAAGCGCACGTCCTTGCGGCCATCCAGGATGCGCTCGGCAATGATTTGCTGTGGCGCCCCAGGCACGGGCGAATCCTCCTCAAGCGACGCTGGATTCATTTTCCGCTGAAACCCGTCGATCTGATGGTGAGGCTGCCCAAGAGCTTTGCCGCCGCATTGATGTTCGATGCGATCAGCAAGCCGTTGCGGCGCAAGGCGGTCGGCGAGGAAACGTTTGCGAGCGTTTTGCGCCATGGTCTCGGCCCCACGATCAGTGAGCACTTCTACTATCCCTATGTGCGCAAGCTCTGGGCGCTGCCGCCGGAAGAACTCGCGGTGACTCTCGCCCGACGTCGAGTCTCCGGGAGCTCCATCGGCAAGATCCTGAAAAAAATTCTGCGCCAGGTGCCTGGGTTCAAGGGCAAGCGCACCGGAGGCTTTTACTACCCCAGACAGGGCTTCGGCCAGATCAGCGAAGCCCTGCGAGCAAGCTCGGAGCGGGCTGGTGCGGTATTCGAGCTAGACAGCTCGGTTTCTGCGATCGAGCACGCTGACGGAAGCGTACGAGCAGTTCGTTGGCAAAAGGACGGCATCCAGCATCGCAAGGAAACGCGCGCTGTGTGGTCGACCCTGCCGATCACAGTCTTGGTGCGCCTGCTCGATCCCCCGGCGCCGCCCGACGTCCTTGCGGCGGTGGCGCGCATTCGGTATCGCGGCCTGATCCTGATCTATCTCGTGCTGGAGCAGGACAGGTTCACCGAATTTGACGCGCATTATTTCCCCGAGTTGTCGATTCCGATCGCGAGACTGTCCGAACCGAAAAACTATTCGGCGTCGGCCGAGCCGAAAGGAGTGACGGTGCTGTGCGCCGAGCTGCCGAGCGATCCGGGTGACAAGTGGTGGCCGTTGACCGACGACGACCTTGGGGCGCGCCTGTGCGGCTGGCTGCACGATGTCGGGCTGCCGGTCACGGCGAAGGTACGCCGCACCCTCACCCGGCGGCTCGCCTTCGCCTATCCGGTCTATGATCGAAACTTCGAGTCCGCGCTGGATCGGATGGTGGATTGGGTCGACGGCGTGCGGGGACTGCTGACCTTCGGTCGCCAGGGACTTTTCGCGCACGACAATACGCACCACGCGCTCGCGATGGCACACGCTGCGGTCGATTGTCTGGGTGGCGACGGAAATTTCGACGACGCCAAGTGGCAGCAATATCGAAGGGTGTTCGAAACTCACGTGGTCGAGGACTGATGCCGCAGCGCGTGCAGCCGGACAAGTTGCCGGTACTCACCTTTCATTCGATTGGTGCCACCGCCGGGCCGACCAGCATTCCAGCGGACACTTTCCGGATGCAACTGGAAGTCCTTGCAGAGAGCGGCTTTCGTTCGATGAGTTGCCAGGATTTCGTGGACTGGCGTCTCGGACGCAGCACGGACGGGCAGCGTCGCGTCCTGATCACGTTCGACGATGGCTTCGCCGACTTTGCAACGACGGCCTGGCCCATCCTTCGCGAGCACAAGTTTTCATGCGTGGTGTTCGTGCCGACGGGAAAACTGGGAGGGAGCGAGGATTGGCCCGGTGGGCAGACGCCGCCCCGTCCGCTGATGAGCTGGGCGACGGTCGCGGAGCTCGCGCAATCCGGTATCGAATTCGGCGCGCACGGCGTCAATCACACGGACCTGACACGACTCACTGCCGCACAGCGACGCGACGAAATCGATCGCTGCGCACAGCAGATGACCGAGCGTCTTGGTCGCCCCACGCGCAGCTTTGCCGCACCGTATGGACGCGTCAACAAGCTCGTGCGGGCGGACCTGGCTCGTACCTACGACGTCGCATTCGGGACCAGGTTCGCCTATGCATCGCCGTCGTGCGACCTGTTCGACGTTCCGCGCATCGAGATGCATTACTTCCGGGGACGCCGGCAATGGAGCAAGTTCCTGCGCGGCGATCAGTCCTATTTTCTTGCGCGCCGCATGCTGCGGGCCGGGCGAGAGGCCGCAACGGCCCTCCTCGGGTAGCCCCATGCCTGCGGCCAATTCATCGCGACGGACCACAGCACCGCGGCCGCCAGAAACGCCCAAGCTGTCCGAAGCCGCGTCGGCTCGACGTGGCGAGGCGCCGATCGGCAGTCTCGAGTGGATCGCACTGGGGGGAATCCTGCTCATCGCGGCGGCGGCGAGGTTCTATCGTCTCGATGCCAGTCTCTGGTACGACGAGATCGACACACTGGTCAACTTCGTGCGCCTGCCGACACGCCAGCTGGTCGCGACGTTCGATTCCACCAACAATCACATGTTCTACAGCTTGCAAGCGCAGGCAGCCATCGCGATGTTCTCAGAAAGCGCGTGGGCGTTGCGCTTGCCGGCCGTGGTCTTCGGTGTCGCCAGCCTCGTCGCCGTGTGGGCGCTCGCCAGGTACGCGGTGGGTCGGGTGCAGGCACTCGTCACCGTTTTCTTGCTGGCCATCTCCTATCATCACGTCTGGTTTTCGCAGAACGCGCGCGGCTACACCGGGCTGCTATTCTGGGCCGCCTGCGCCACACTCCTGTTTGCACGAGGGCTTGACCGGCCGACCTGGCGAACCTGGACTTTCTACGCGATCTGCGTCGCCGCGGCGCTCTATACGCACCTTTCGGCGCTGTTCTTTTTTGCCGGCCATGGCGTTGTCTACGTCGCCATGCTGATCCGCAGCCGCGGGCGCGACCCGAGCATCCGTCATGCGATGCTTTCAGAGGCGCTAACGATAAAGCCGATGTTTGGCTTCGTGCTCGGCGGCGTGCTGAGTCTCCTGCTTTACGCGCCGATCCTGCCGCAGGTACTGCGAACGGTCAGCGCCCAGACGGCCAGTTCCTCTCGACCGGACACAGGACTCGGCGAGTGGCTGAATCCCCTGCGGGCGGTGCGCGAGGTGGCCGTCAGCCTGTCGGGCGCCGGTCCATTCGTGCCGATGATTCTCGTCGCTTCGTTGGTAGCGTTTGGCGTCGGCGCGGTGGCGCTCGCGCGACGGCGGTCCATCGTCGCGGCGGTCTATCTGCTGCATTTCCCGATCGCGACGTTGGCCCTGCTGGCGTTGCACGGACGCATCTGGCCCCGCTACTTTTTCGTGGACATCGGCTTTATCTACCTATGCGTCGTTCACGGCACGTTCCTGCTTTGCGGTTACGCCGCGACGCATTCCGGTCTGGGTCGCACTCGGCCGCACGCGCTGCATGCCGTGACCGCGACCGCCGTCGTCGTCATGACCGCGGGATCGCTCTGGCTGCTGGCCAGGAACTATGCGTATCCCAAGCAGGATTTCGCAGGCGCGGCAGCGTATGTCGAGCGGGAACGGGGCACCGGCGACGTCGTCGCGTCGATCGGTCTGGCACGCCTGGCCTTTCAGCGCCTCTATGCGCCGCAGTGGGCGGCGGTGGATTCCGTGGAGGAACTCGACACGCTGCGGGCATCCGCACCCCGTACGTGGGTCGTCGTGGCCTTCCCCAGCCCAGACCAGGGCAAACGGGCACAGTTTGCATCTCGCCTGGAGAGCGACTTCGACAGGGTCGCGGTACTTCCGGGCACGCTGGGCGACGGCGCAATATGGATCTACCGGTCGCATGCGCGTTGAGGACGCGCTGCCAGTGGCAATTGCACCACCGGAATGCCAGCTACACTCCGCAGACCGGCGTTAGGCCACTACCTTGACCGGAATCCGCTTGAGCCCGGCCGCAGCCTGAGTGTAATCCGCGCGCTCGTCCTGAGCGAGTGGTGTCGCGCGCTGCCAGACCTTGGCACCGATCATCGATTTGACGAGTTCGGCCGGCTGGAAAACGATGCTGGGCCACATGAATATCTCATTCGTGCAGTAGCACTCCTTGCGCCTGATCGACTGGCGAACGCCACCCGCAACGTGAGAGCGCCAAATCTGCATGAAGGGCTGCTGGCGGAGATTACCCAGCGGTGGCCGCTGTTCGCACACGCCGACATCGCCGTTGGCGTAAACGACAGCGGTGAGCACACCGGCACGGCACGCAACGTACTGCTGCTTCAGTTCGGCGCTCTTGAGTTTCGCCCATTGCAGCATCGGCTCGACGACCGACCCGTAGCGGGCCTCTTCGCGCGGCGCCCACAGCCGGCGAATGTAGGCATAAAGGCTTTTGTACTCCTCGAGGGACGGACCCTGCAGCGTCGGATTCTTGCGATCACCACGCAGGATTGCCAGGTTGTGGTGCGTCATCTGCGGGCAGCGGTCGTAGAGGTACGTCGTGAGCTGCTTTATCTCCCCCATGTTCTGTTCGGTCGCCGTCGAGATCGCGTGGATCTGCAGGCGCGGGTCCTCTTTCTGCAGGGCGGCCAGGGCGTCGTACGTTGCCATCGCCTTGCGAAAGGAGTTCGGAGCCTTGCGGAAGTCGTCGTGAAACGCCGGCATGCCGTCGAGCGAGAGTTCGACGCCGAACAATTTCAGCGACGGTTCCTCCAGCACCCCGCGCAGCATGCGAATCGTCTTGTCCGTATACCAGCCGTTGGTCGGGACGTAGATCTCCTTCACCGCATTCCGCTTGATGAACTGCCGGCAGATCGCGTCGAATTCCTTGCGCAGGAAGGGTTCGCCGCCGGACAGATTGAGGTTCTCGATCGTCCCCAAACCCTCGGACAACGCGACGATTTCCTCGAAGGTGAGGTCGTCGCGCTGATTGAGCTGCTTCCAGTAGAAGCAATGCTCGCATTTCATGTTGCACAACGAATTGATGAACAGAATCAAAAACGGCGGACTCGGCACGTCCGGGAGCGCGAGGTTTTGCCAATTCAACTTTGCGTGTTTGGCAACACGCTGGAAAAGCTCCGTCATTGCGTTCCCTCTGAGCCGGACAGTGATGCGGGGTCGCCCCCACCCCGCAACAACCGGACAGCAGATGATAGCACCGGAGCCATGGCGCATCCGCCTCGACCGGCGGGAACCGCGGCGCCCGGATGGTGCCTCTGCGTCGAGCGATGATCTCCGCATTTGTGGTCCCGTTTCTCCCGACTTGCGTGCCGCCTGTATTCATGGTTTATGTCGTCACGGCGTTGGCAGGGTGCGCATGGAATGACCAGTAAAATCTCGGTGGTGATCGCGTCGAAAGTCGGGGCACCATTCGTTGACCAGTGCCTTGATTCGGTCCGTGCCGAAGCGCAAGCCCGGGGGGACGAAGTCATCGTCGTCGTGACCGGTCCCGAAGCCGATGCGGCAAGGCTGACGGCCGCCTTTCCCTGGGCGCGCGTCGTCCATTGCCCCACGATCCCCGAGATTCCCGCCCTTCGCCGCCGCGGCGTGGATGAAGCCCGCGGTGAATTCGTCGCCGTCATCGAAGAGCATTGTTCAGCCCGAGGCGACTGGCTCACGCAGGCGCTCGCCGCCCATGACCGTGGAGACTTCGCTGCGGTGGGCGGCGCGATCCATGATTTCAACTACGATCGCGTTGCTGATTGGGTCGTCTACTTCCTGGAATACAACGGCGCGCTGCCACCGGCGCCTGCAGGCGAAACCCGCGATCTCAACGACGCCAACATCGTTTACCGTCGCGCCGCGCTTGTCGCCCACGCGAACCTTCTCGACGAAGGCTACTGGCCGATGACGTTGCATCCGACGCTGCTTGCGGAAGGCAGGAAGTTCGCGTCCGTTCCGGAGATGGTGGTCTACCATCGTGGACCGTTCCGCTTCGGCTACTACCTTCGCCAGCGCTTTCTGTTCAGTCGGGCATTTGCAGGCGTACGTGCCCGGAATCAGGGGGCCCTGGGCCGCTGGACCTACATATTGGCGGCGCCGATCATGCCATTCATGCTCTTGGCGCGTATCGCCCGCACCGTTCTCGCGAAGCGCTGCCGGGTCGGGAAGTTCTTTCTCGCGCTGCCCATGCTCGTGCCCGCGCTCGTCGTTCTCGTCGCCGGTGAATGGGTAGGCTGCGTCTTCGGTCCCGGAGACGCGCTCTCCCGGGTCGAGTGAGCGACGATCGATGAGCGAGGCAAGCGTCCCACTGCTGTCCGTCGTGGTGGTCGTTGTCAGCGATACGTTGGAAGTCCGCGCGCAAGTGCGCGATCTCGCCGGTTGCCTCGAGGCGCTGCAGGGACAAGTCGGCGCGCCGGAAACCGAAATCATCGTGCCTTGCCACGAAAACACGGATGGCGTCGCCGCGCTCGCGTCGCGCTTTCCCGACGTCCGCATGATCGCCGTGCACGATGCGCGTTTGACCGCCCGCAAAGCGGGTAGCCGCGAGCACCACGATATCTTGCGCGCGCGAGGTTTGGGCATGGCGCGGGGTGCGCTCGTGGCGCTGCTCGAGGATCATGCGAGGCCGGATCCACACTGGGCCGCGAGCATTGTCGCGGCGCACAGGACGGGTGACGCCGCGATTGGAGGCGCCATCGAAAATGGCGTCGACCGTGCGCTCAACTGGGCGGTTTACTTCTGCGACTTCAGCAGATATCAGAATCCCGTGCCCGCCGGCGAGTCGAGTTTTGCGTCCGATGCCAATACTGCCTACAAGCGAGTCGCGCTCGAATCGGTGCGACCGCTCTGGGAGCACAGTTTCAACGAAGTCATCGTCAATGGCGCACTCCGCAACGCAGGCAAATCGGTGTCCTTGAGCCCGGACATGGTGGTCTACCAACACCGAAGCGATCTGCGCTTCGGCGCTGCGCTGCACGAGCGGTATGTCTGGGGCCGGTCGTACGCTGTCACGCGCGGTGCGCTCCTGGCTGCCTGGCGTCGACCGATCTATGCCGCACTCTCGCCGCTCTTGCCTGCCGTGATGATGCTGCGCACGGCGAAAACGGCGAAGGAGAGACGGCGGCACTGGCGAACATACGTCCGTGTTGCACCGTTGATTTTTCTGCTGACCTGCGGCTGGAGTGTCGGTGAATGCATTGGGTACATCGTCTCCAGCTTTGGCAGGCGTTGACGGTCAGGCGATTGTCCTATCGGAGGTTCCCGCGTGTCGGGTCGTGACGTTCATGTTGGGGTCGATGCCACGAGCTGGTCGAACGACCGGGGCTTCGGCCGCTTCACCCGGGAAATCCTGAGCGCGCTGGCGGCACGTCGTAGCGGCTTCCGCTATACGCTGTTGTTCGACCAGTTGCCTGCCGCAACCCTGCCCGCGGGGGTCGCAGTCCTGGATGCGGCCACCCAGCGCACGCTCAACGAGTCGACGGTGGGGAAGTCTTCGCGGTCGCTCGGGTACCTATGGCGCATGGGTCGACTCGCGCGCAAGGAAGCATTCGACGTCTTTTTCTTTCCAACGCTCTATTCGTACTTTCCGCTGTTGGCCAAAGTACCGTGTGTCGTCTGCTACCACGATGCGACGGCGGAGCGCTTTCCGGAATTGCTTTTTCCCACCGCGCTCAATCATTACCTCTGGCAAGCCAAGACCGCGCTCGCACGTCTGCAGACGACGCGCGCCATGACCGTGTCGCAAAGTTCCGCTGCAGATCTCGAAAGCATTCTGCATTTTCGCAAGGACCGTATCGACGTCGTGACCGAGGCCGCCGATCACCGCTTCCGCATCATCGACGATCCGTCCGTCGCGACTGCGGCTCGTGCGCGATACGACATCCCGCCTCATCGGGCGCTACTCGTCCATCTCGGTGGGATGAACGCGCACAAGAACATCCTGGGCCTGCTCAAGGCGATGCCCGCGGTTGTCGCTGCTCACCCGAACGTGCACCTCGCGATCGTGGGCGGTACCTCCGGCGAGGGCTTCTGGGACAACGTCGACGAGCTCAAGCGTTTCGTCGCGGATCATCCGCCGCTTGCTGACCATGTCTGCTTCACCGGCTACGTCAGTGACGCAGCGCTCGCGGAGCTGCTCAACGCGGCGTACGCGCTCGTATTTCCGTCGCTATGGGAGGGATTCGGCCTGCCCGCGGTCGAGGCCATGGCTTGCGGCGTGCCCGTCCTGGCCAGCCGACGCGGCAGCCTGCCCGAAGTGGTCGGTGAAGCCGGTCTCTATTTCGAGCCCGATGATCCGACGGCGATAGCGGCTTGCGTGGTGCGCCTCCTCCAGGATCCTGCGCTCAGGACGCAACTCGCCGCGATTGCTCGGCGACGCGCCGCCGATTTCAGTTGGGAGCGTGCGGCAGAGCTCGCGGAGCATTCATTTCGGCGCTGCATCGGTGCGGAGGGTTGCTTTCGGCGCTGCGTCGGACGTCAGGAGCCTTAGCTCTTCGCTAGCGCACGTCGGGAGGCCGGTCGCCTTTGGGCCAGTCTTGCTTCGCGCCGCCAAATTGCGGCCGCGGCTGCGCCGTGAAATAGGCGGCGATGTCGAACGCCTCCTGATCGGTGAGCGTGCCGCCGCTGCCGAGCGGCATCTTCGCCTGCACGAACGCGGCGGCGATGGAAATGCGCGCCATGCCTGCGCCGGTGTTGAACGACTGCGGCCCCCAAAGCGGCGGAAACACAAACGCGTTGCCTGCGCCGCGGAGACCCTGGCCGTCAACGCCATGACAAGCCGCGCATTTCTGCGCATAGAGCATCTTGCCGTGCGTGGGATCCGGCTTTGCCGGCGCGGCAATCTCGCGAAAGCCCCGGCCGACGACTTCAGCGCCGATAGGCACGCCTTGCGACAGCCACGCGATGTAGGCGAGCAGGCCGATCATTTCGGGGCCGGTCGGTGGCAGGGCGCGGCCGTTCATCGAACGCAGGAAGCAATCGTTGAGGCGCTCTTCGAGGGATTCGACCCGGCCGCGGCGGGCGCGATATTCCGGAAAGACCCCGGTCAGTCCGACGAGCGGCGCCGCATACGCGGTACGTCCGGCGTCGAGGTGGCAACTCACGCAATTGAGCCCGTTGCCAACATACGCCTTGGCACGAGTTTGTGTGTCGCTGACGATCGCCAGCCCGAGCTTGACCGCGTCGCCGAGAGGTCCCGCAGGTATCGAATCGGCCGCGGGTGCGGCCAGCGGCACTTGTGCCGGCGATGCCGCAATCGCTCCGGGTGCAAAGTGGAATAGGCAAAACGCAACACACGCTGTTAGGATCACCGCAGATTCATCTGCGGCAATGCGCACCGTACGCGACGGCATCGAGTCTCCCCACATCGTCCGATTCTTCCGTGCCATCCGATCATACGCCAGCGCCAATGACGTTGCGTCAAACGCATCGCGGCCGCGTGTCGGCGGCCGCCGTGCTCGGTGCACTGTTCGGACTGCTGATTGTCGCGATTGTCGTGTGTTGCGGCGTCGGTGCATTCCCGATCGGTCCCGCAAACATCGCGCGCATCCTGCTCGGTGGGCTCGGGCTTGCCACGACGGACGGCATTCCCTCGGAGCAGCAAGCGGTGCTCTGGTCCATCCGCCTGCCGCGCGTGATACTGGCCGTCGTTATCGGCGGCGGCTTGGGTGCGGCGGGTGCTGCGATGCAGGCGCTGTTTCGGAATCCGCTCGCCGATCCGTCACTGACCGGCGTATCCGGGGGCGCCGCACTCGCCGCGACCAGTGTCATCGTCATGGGCGCCACGTGGCTGCCGGGGCTCGCCAGCATTCTTGGCGTTGCGACCCTGCCGCTCGCCGCGTTCGTCGGCGGACTGGTCGTAAGTGTCATCGTCTATCGGCTCGCGACGCGCAGCGGACACACGTCGATCGCGGCGTTGCTGCTGGCCGGCATCGCACTCAACGCGCTGGCGGAGGCAGGGATCGGGTTGTTCACCTTCGTCGCCAGCGACGAGCAACTGCGCAATCTCACGTTCTGGCGCCTTGGAAGCGTCGCGGGAGCAACGTGGCCGGTCGTCGCGTTCGTGGCGCCGGCCATTCTGTTCGCAGCAGCCATACTCGTCTCCCAGGTGCGCGCCTACGACGCGCTCGCCTTGGGCGAGACCGAAGCGAGATACCTCGGCGTCAGCGTCGAGCGGCTCAAGGCGCTGACATTGGTCTGTTGTGCGCTCGCGGCGGGCACAGCGGTCGCGGTCAGCGGCATGGTTCTGTTCGTGGGCCTGGTTGCGCCGCACCTGATACGTCTCGCGTGCGGCCCCGCGCACCGCGTTGTCGTGCCTGGGGGAATGCTGGTCGGGGCGATCCTCGTTGCTGGCGCCGATGCGGTTGCTCGAACCGTCGCCGCTCCCGCGGAATTGCCGCTCGGTGTGTTCACGGCGCTGATCGGCGTACCGTTTTTCATCGCGCTGCTCGCACGTCAGCGAGAGGCGTGGAATCTCTAGCAGGTCGCTGATGCTAACCGCCGCCCGCGTCAGCCTCGCCGTCGATCGCGTGCCTTTGGTGCGCGATGCCAGTGTGCGTGTGCAGCCGGGACGGGTCATTGCGATCATGGGCCCCAACGGGGCCGGAAAGACCACGCTGCTGCGCTTGATTGCCGGTGACGTCGCACCCGATACCGGCGCGGTCACCTATGACGGTCAAGCGCTCGAGCAGATATCCCTGACCGAGCGCGCCCGGCGCCGCGCGGTCGTTCCGCAACGCAGCTCGATCGCCTTTGGCTTTTCCGTGCTCGAGACCGTGCTCATCGGACGCTATCCGCACGGCGGCGACCACGCGGGCACGACCGACGTGCGCATTGCGCGTCGCGCACTTGCGCGCGCGGGTGTCGCGGAATTCGAATCGCGACGCGTCACGACATTGTCGGGGGGCGAGCTCGCTCGCGTGATGCTCGCGCGCGCGATGGCACAAATCGACGGCGACACGGGCGCTCGCTACTTGTTGCTCGACGAGCCGACGGGAGCGCTCGACCCGGCCCACCAGCACCATATCCTGCGCCTCCTGCGCGACATGGCACGCGAAAGCGTCGGCGTGCTCATGATTCTCCACGACCTCAATCTCGCGGCACGGTATGCCGACGAGATCGTGCTCATGCGCGGCGGATCGGTCACCGCCTGCGGCTCGCCGGACGAGGTGTTGACGCCCGCGCTTATCGCGGCGACCTTCGACGTCGAAGCGGTCATCGTCCCCAATCCATCCGGCAGCCGGCCGTTGATCGTGATCAACGGTTGATCCGTTCCACCGCTACACGGGGAACAGCGTGCGCAATCGGTCCGGCCGGCAGATGCCGCGTTCGGTGATGAGGCCCGTGAACAGGCGCGCAGGCGTCACGTCGAACGCCGGGTTGGCCACAGCGGTACCGGGTGGCGCGATCGACGTGTCTCCCGCCGGCAGCAGGAGCTCGTTGGCGTCGCGCTCCTCGATCGGAATGCCGGTGCCATCGGGCAGTGTCCAGTCGATGGTGGTCGACGGCACGGCGGCGTACATCGGCACCGCGTTGTCCTTCGCTGCAAGTGCCTTTTCGTAGGTGCCGATCTTGTTGCAGACGTCGCCGTTCGCGGTGACGCGGTCGGCGCCCACGAGGACGATATCAACCCGGCCTTGCTGCATCAGCGTCGCCCCGGCGGCATCCACGATCAACGTGTGCGGCACACCGCGCGCGCGCAATTCCCATGCGGTCAACCGCGCTCCCTGAAGGCGCGGGCGCGTTTCGCTGACCCAGACATGCACTGGAATCCCCGCTTCGTGGGCGAGATAGATGGGTGCTGTCGCCGTGCCCAGCGCGAGTGTGGCCAACGCCCCCGCGTTGCAATGCGTGAGGATCTGCACGTGACCTTTGTCCCTGGCCAGGCGCTCGATCAGGGGCAGACCGTGCTCGCCGATCGCACGATTCGTCCTGGCATCCTCGACCGCGATGGCATCGGCTTCACGCCACGCCGCTGCGGCGCGCGATTGCAGCGGCAACGATGCCACCGCGCTGACGCAGCGATCGAGCGCCCAGCGCAGATTGACGGCGGTCGGACGCGTCGCCAGTAGTTGCGTCCTCGCCGCGTGCAGATTCGCATCGGACGGGTCCGCGCGCAGCGCCAGCGCCAGGCCGTATGCCGCCGTCGCCCCGATCAAGGGTGCCCCGCGCACCTGCATCGACCGGATCGCGTGCGCGGCCTCGGCCACCGTGGTGACACGCACGATCACCCATCGGTGCGGGAGCCGGGTCTGATCGACGATCTCGATCGCATCGCCGTCGGGCATCGCCCGGAGCGCATGGAAATCGGCCGCTGGACCATCCATGGATTACCGTTCTTCGACGATCGACCGGGCGCCTACTTGAGGACCTGGACGATATTGTTGAAATCGTCGGTCCACAGCTTGAGGCCGGGCCTGGGCTCTACCGGAACCGAAACGTCGCTGATCTGCGGAGCTTCGAGCGACTTGGGATCGTCCGTGACCAGAATCCAGTCGCTGATGCTCGTCATGCCATCGCTGGTGTCGTCGTAGATGAATACTGATTGCATGCCTTGCGCCTCTGCCAGACGCTGCACGACAGGGGCGAGGTCGAGGTAGCGATTGGTCACATGGAACGCGATGATGCCTCCCGGCTTCATGTGCTTGCGATAGATCGCCAGCGCCTCTGCGGTCAGCAGGTGCATCGGAATCGCGTCGCTGGAGAACGCGTCGATGGCCAGCACGTCGAATTGCTGTGGCGGCTCGCGTTCGAGCGTGAGGCGTGCGTCGCCCAGCGCGGTTTCGATTTTCGCGTCGCTATTCTTCAGATAGCTGAAGTCGCGGTTGGCAATGGTGATCACCGCCGGATTGATGTCGTAGAAGCGATAGATGTCGCCCTTGCTGCCGTAAGTCGCGATGGTGCCGGCGCCGAGTCCGACAATGCCGACCTTGAGCGGACGAGTGCTCGGGTGCAATGCTTCGAGCACGCGGCCGATGCCGGACGTCTGGGTGTAGTACGTCGTCGGGCTGTTCGCCAACTCGGGCGAAAGGTATTGCGTACCATGCAGGATCGTGCCGTGGACGAGCGAAAGGTGACGGTTGCTCCCTTCGCCAAACTCCTGTACCCGCAACACGCCATAGAAGTTGCGCGTCGCGAGCAAAGTGTTGCTGTAGAAATCCCGGATCTGCCACACCTCGGCGCCGAGAGTGAACACCAGCGCGCCGATGGCAAGCGTGATGAAGACGGGATGCGCGTGGCGCATTTGAAAGGCGAGCAATGCAGCGCATGCCACCAGTCCGAAGGCAAGTTCGAAATAGGCAGGAAGGACGAGCGGTGCGACCAATCCGACGAGCGCCGAGCCGATCGCGCCGCCGGCCGAAAGCATGAGGTAGAAGCGCGTCAGGTAGCGCGGCGCGGGTTTCATGCGTGCGAGCTCGCCGTGGCAGAACATGCACGCGAGGAACAGCCCGACGCAAAACACGCCGATCTGGAGCTTCAGTTCGTGGGCGAGATCGCGGTCGGCGAGGGTCCAGCCCATGACGCCAAGTGCTGCGGCGAGCATCGGCGCGAACAGTCCGCGGCGATACCAGCCGCTGCCATCGAAACAGAGGATGAACGTGAGCAGGTAGATCGCAAGCGGGACGACCCACAGCAAGGGGATGGCAGCGATGTTCTGGCAGATGTGATTGGAAACGGCGAGCAGCAGGAACGACCCCGTCGCCGCCAGGGCGCACCAAAGGACCTGACGACCCGCGCTCGGCGGCGCTTCGGACCAGGCAAGGCTGGCGCTGGTGGCGTCCTCGGGTGCGGCGCCACCGGCCGGGGGCGCGGGCGCGCGGAGGCTGTACCAACCGCACGCGACGCAAAGCAGCACGAAGACCGCGTAGGCAAAGGACCAGCCATAGGACTGCGTTCGCGTCGCGATCCAGGGTTCGAGGCCGAACGGATAGCCGATCAACGCCAGCATCGACGCGAGATTCGACAGTGCGAACAGCCGGTACGGGCTGCGCCCGGGAAAGCTCCGCGCGAACCAGGACTGAACCAGCGGGCTGGTGGTGGACAACAGCAGATAGGGCAGACCGATGGTTACCGCCAGCAGGCCGAGGATCAGCAAGGAAGGATTTTCGGTACCCAGCGGTTTCCACTGCACCGCGGGAATGATCGGCAAGACCACGCAACTGCCGATGAGCAGTGCAACGTGAATAACGACCTGCGATCGTGCTGACAGGCGGCGCACGACCAGATCGGCGTATGCATACCCGAGCAGAAGTGTCGTCTGGAAAAAGACGAGGCACGTCGTCCATACCGCGGCGGAGCCACCGAACCACGGCAGGATCTGCTTGGCCATGACGGGCTGGACCAGAAACAGAAGGAATGCGCTGACGAAGATGGTGAGGGCGTAGAGCAGCATGAGTATGCGCGGCGCACCGGGAACCCGGTGCGGGCAGCGCGCATTGTACGTGGAGCACGCGGCGGCCGCCATGCGGCGGCGATCCGCGGCCGCAGATCAGTACGTGGGTTTCTTCCGGTAGTAGTCGAAACGATCCATCGACCGGACCTTGACCTCGTGGATGTCGATCCCCTGCAGCAATCGAAGGGGAATTTCGCTACCCGCCGCTCCTCGCGCCCACAGCTTGCGATAGAAGTCGGCTTGCGAACGGACCCCCTCGCCACCGACGGCCAGGATGATGTCGCCTTGTTGTATACCGGCGACATCGGCCGGTCCCTCCGGTGACACGCGGACGACGACGAGTCGGCCCTGTACCTCGTCCGCAGCGACACCCAGCCACGGGCGCGCCGGCTCGGCACGGCGACCCGACTTGATGAGATCGGCAAGAATCGGTTTCAACGCTTCGATCGGCACGAACATGTTGCCCGGCAGACGTGAATCCGTGTCCGTCGCGTCGCGCAAGATCAGCGAGCCGATGCCGAGCAGCGAGCCGTCGGTGCCGATCAGGGCCGCACCGCTCCAGTTCAATGTCGGTGGCGACGTGAAGATGGCCGAATCGAGCAGGTACTCCCAGCTGCCGGAAAACTGCCGCCGAGAGACCACGTAGGCGCGGGTCGCGTCATTGCGTCCGCCGTTGTTGACGATCAGGACCGGATCGGCTTCGGCGAGCTTGCTCGAGTCGCCGAGCTTGAGCGGCGTGACCTCGAGCGGTGTGATCGGTCGCACGAGACCCAGCCCGGTGACGTGGTCGTAGGCGACAATGCGAGCTGGAAGAGTATGGCCGCGGCTGTCGACGATCTTGACGTCGTCGGCTTCGATCAGAAGATAACCGATTGTCAGAACGAGGCCGTCCTTCGCGATGACGACGCCTGTGCCCTCGCGCTCCGTGCCGAGTGTGGCGGTGCTGCGTGCGTCGGGCAGGGCGCGGGCTTCGATCTTGACGATGGCGGCGAAGAACGCGTCCGCGTCGATCGCCGGCGTTGCGTCGGGTGCGGCCTTGTCCGCGGCCTGGACGACGAGCGCAAAGCAGATCGCGCCGAGCATGAACGCTGCATCGATCAAGCGTCGAGGAGTGCGCGTGCCGGTGGACCGTGTGGACATGGTGACCTCCGGGGTAACGCGGGCGCGCGGCGCGCGCCACACTGGAACTATAGCGCGATCGGCCCACGCTGCAAGCGCCGTGCCCGCAGCTGCAAATACCTTGCGCGCTATAATGCGAAAAACGAACGATGCTTTCGGGAGGAGTTCTGTGAAGACCAGCGCCGTTACCGCGGCCGATCTGGCGCGCTCGGTGCTCGCTGTGCCGCCGCTGGCGCGCAACGGTGACCTGACGCTCAATCCATCTGCCAACGCTGCGCTCATCCGCCATCTCGAGGCCGGCGGCGTGTCGACCCTGATGTATGGCGGCAACGCCAACTTCTACAATATCGGCCTCTACGAGTACGGAGCGGTCCTCGACTTTCTCGAGCAGACAGCCGCGGCCGAGAGCTGGGTGATCCCTTCGGTGGGCCCCGATTTCGGCAAGCTGTTGGACCAAGCGCGCGTTCTGCGCACCCGGGCGTTTCCGACGGCGATGGTGCTCCCCCAGACTTTTCCGGCGACGCCGGACGGTTGCGAAAAAGCGATACGCATGTTCGCTGACAGTTATGGCCGCAAGGTGATCGTCTACATCAAGGCCGAAAACTACCTGACGCCGGCGCATGTCGGTCGTCTGGTCGACGCAGGCGTGGTCGCAGCCATCAAGTACGCCGTCGTGCGCGATGACTCGGCCGACGACCCGCTACTGCGCCAATACCTTGAGCGCATCGATCCGAAACTCGTCGTCAGCGGCATCGGCGAGCGCCCGGCTGTCGCCCATCTCCGGGACTTCGGCCTGGCAGCGTTCACGTCCGGTTCGGTGTGCGTTGCGCCACGGGGTTCGATGCGGATACTCAACGCGCTGCACGCCAAGGACTATGCTACTGCGGAGCGGATTCGCGCCGCCTACCTGCCGCTCGAGGACTTGCGCGACGCGCACTCGCCGATTCGCGTGCTGCACGAAGCGGTCACCCTCTCCGGTATCGCCGACATGGGTCCGATGCTGCCGCAGCTTTCCAACATCGGCAGTGCGCACGCCAGCTCGATTCGCGCGGCGGCACAGGCGCTGCTCGCACACGACAAGGGACTGCAATGACCACTCGCCGCATGAAACCCGAAGACCTGCGCTCGCACCGTTGGTATGGCTCGAACGACATGCGGCAGTTCGGCCATCATTCGCGCACGTCGCAGATGGGATACTCGCGTGCCGACTACCTCGGCAAGCCGATCATCGCGATCATCAACACCTGGAGCGACATCAACGCGTGTCACGCGCATTTTCGCCAGCGTGCCGAGGAAGTGAAACGCGGCGTGCTTCAGGCGGGCGGGTTCCCGCTGGAGATGCCGGCGATCGCGCTAGCCGAAGTTTTCCAGAAGCCCACGACGATGCTCTATCGCAATCTGCTGGCTCTGGAGACCGAGGAGTTGCTCCGTTCGTATCCGGTCGATGGCGCCGTGTTGATGGGTGGCTGCGACAAGACGACGCCGGCGATGCTCATGGGCGCGATCAGCATGAACCTGCCGACGATCTTCATGCCCGCGGGACCGATGCTGAGCGGCAACTGGCGCGACAAGCCGCTGGGCAGCGGCTCCGACGTCTGGAAATACTGGGCGGAAAAACGCGCCGGCAACATCACCGACAAGCAATGGCTGGAAATCGAGGATGGCATCGCACGGTCGCCGGGACATTGCATGACCATGGGCACCGCATCGACCATGACATCGGCCGCGGAAGCACTGGGCTTCACCTTGCCTGGGGCCGCGTCGATTCCTGCCGCGGATTCACGGCACGGCCGCATGGCCGCCGAGACTGGCCGGCGCATTGTCGACATGGTCTGGGAGGACCTGAAACCACGCGATATCCTCACCGCCGCGAGCGTCGACAATGCGATCACCACGGTGCTCGCGCTCGGAGGCTCCACCAATGCCGTCGTGCACCTGGTCGCCGTCGCGCGCCGGGCCGGCGTGCCGCTTTCGATCGATCGCTTCGACGAGTTGTCGCGCCGAACGCCGCTCATCGCGAACATCCGGCCCGCCGGCAAGTATCTGATGGAAGATTTCTTCTACGCCGGTGGGTTGCGCGCACTCCTGGCCGAGATATCCGATCTGCTTGCGCTCGACGCGCGCACGGTCAATGGCCACACGCTGGGCGAGAACATTGCCGGGGCGGAGGTGTTCAACCGCGACGTTATCCTGCCGCGCGACAAGGCACTGGTCGCCAGCGGCAGTCTCGCCGTCCTGCGCGGGAATCTGGCGCCGAACGGGGCCGTGATCAAGCCTGCCGCCGCGGAGGCGCGACTGCACAAGCACACGGGTCCCGCGATCGTGTTCTCCGACTACAACGACATGGCGGCGCGGATCGACGACCCGGCCTTGAAGGTGACGGCGGATTCGGTGCTCGTCCTGCAGAATGCGGGCCCGCTCGGCGGGCCTGGCATGCCCGAGTGGGGCCAGCTGCCGATCCCGAAGAAGATCCTGGCCGAAGGCGTGCGCGACATGGTCCGCATTTCCGACTCGCGCATGAGCGGGACGAGCTATGGAGCGTGCGTGCTGCACGTCGCGCCGGAGTCGTTCGTCGGTGGTCCACTCGCGCTGGTGCACGACGGCGATCTGATCGAGCTCGATGTCGCCGCACGCAAGATCGAACTCAAGGTCGACGCGGCCGAGCTGGCGAAGCGCCGGGCCGCGTGGAAAAAGCCTGAGCCAAAGTACGAGCGTGGCTATGGTGCGCTGTATCAACAGCACATCACCCAGGCCGACCAGGGCTGTGACTTCGATTTCCTCGAGGGCACGGCGCCGACGCCGGAACCGGAGATTCACTGAGCATGGCCCGTGTGTTGCCACCGGGAAAACTGATCGAGCTCGTGGCCGCGATCATGCGCGGCGCCGGTTGCGCGGCAGGCGAAGCAAAGACGGTGGCACGTCGCCTGGTCGATTCGAACCTGGTCGGACACGATTCGCACGGCGTCATTCGCGTCGGCAAATATCTCGAGTGGATGCGCGACGGATGGGTGAAAGCGAGCCAGACGCCGACTGTCGTCTTCGAAACGGATACGATTGCCATTGTCGATGGCAATCGCGGCTTCGGCCAGGTCGTCGGTGAGTTCGCCGGCAAGCTTGGTACCGCCAAAGCAGCGAAGTCCGGCATTGCGATGGTCGGTTTGCGCAACTGCGGACACCTCGGGCGCGTCGGCGACTGGGCGGAGCTGGCAGCCGAGGCTGGACAAGTATCACTGCACTTTCTCAACACGTCGGGCGCGCCGCGCGTCGCACCTTTCGGCGGCAGCGATCGTCGTCTCTCGACGAATCCGATTACGGTTGGTGTTCCGATCGCAGGGGGCGACCCAGTGATTCTCGACGTCACCACGTCGATGGTGGCCGAAGGCAAACTGTTCGTCGCCAGCAACAAGGGAGAAGAGGTGCCACCGGGCTGGATCATCGACAAGCACGGCAAACCCACCACCCAGCCGAAGGACTTCTACGATGGCGGCGCTTTGCTGACCGTCGGCGCGCACAAGGGCTCGGGACTGTCGATCATCGTCGACCTGCTTGCCGGCGCTATTTCCACGGGCAAGAGCTCGGACCCGGAAGACACGGTGCTGCGCAACAACATGCTTTCCATTTACATCGCGCCGGATGTCTACGATAGCGACGGCGCCGTTGCGCGGGAAGCCGCGCGCTTCGTCGATTGGGTCAAAGCCTCGCCGCCTGCGATTCCCGGGCAACCTGTACTGTTGCCCGGCGAGGTCGAGCGCATGACGCGTGCGCGCCGCACCGCCGACGGCATCGCCATCGACGACAAGACCTGGACAGATCTGGTGGCGGCCGCCGAATCGGTGGGCATCGCGGCGGCAACGGCCAGGACGATGGTCGGCGCCTAGGCGCCATTCACGAGGAGGACGACGATGCGACAGTGGGTCCGAATGTTGACGCTGATGGCGATGTACGCACTGGTTGCAGGGTCGGCCTTCGCGCAGACCTGGCCGAGCAAGCCAATCAAGTATGTCGTACCGTTCGCGCCAGGGGGATCCACCGACATCCTGGGCCGGACGATCAGCGAAAAACTTTCGGTTGCGCTCGGGCAACCGGTCGTCGTCGACAACAAGCCGGGCGCGGGAGGCGGGCTCGGGGCGGACTTTGTCGCCAAGGCCGCGCCCGACGGGTACACGATCATGGGGGGAACGATCAGCACCCACGCGATCAACGCGTCGCTGTATTCCAATCTGCCGTACGATCCCGTGAAGGACTTCGTCGCGGTCACGCTGCTCGCACGCGTGCCGAACATGCTGGTCGTCAATCCGGATGTTCCTGCCAAGACCGTCGCCGAGTTGATCGCCCTTATGAAGGCCAATCCCGGCAAGTACACGTTTGCATCGGCCGGCAACGGCACCTCGCAGCACCTGTCGGGCGAATTGTTCAAGTCGATGGCGGGTGTGGAGATGCAACACATTCCGTACAAAGGCAGCCCGCCCGCGCTGCAGGACGTCGTGGGGGGACAAGTGACGATGACCTTCGACAACATCACCACTGCGTGGCCCCTTGCGAAGGCGGGCAAGTTGCGCGCGTTGGCCGTGACAACGGCGAAGCGGTCGCCGGTTGCGCCAGACGTCCCTACGTTGGCGGAATCGGGATTGGCAGGATTCGAAGTCGGTTCGTGGCAGGGTGTGTTTGCACCTGCAGGAACCCCTCCTGCAATCGTGAAGCGCCTCAATGCCGAGATCGTCAAGATTCTCAGCATGCCCGACGTGAAGGAGAAGATCCTGGCGCTCGGGGCCGAGCCTGTCGGGGACACTTCGGAGCAATTTACCGCGTACGTCAAAACCGAGGTCGTGAAGTGGTCCGACGTCGTGAAGAAGTCGGGCGCGAAAGTCGATTGATGCGTGCTCGGATCGCAGGTTGGTGTCTGGCTCTGGTGGCGTCGCTCGCCGGCGCGGTTGCTGCGGCGGCAGACGTCTATCCCGCGCGCCCGATACGCATCGTCGCGCCAAGCACGCCGGGCGATGCACCCGACGTCATCGCACGTCTGCTGGCCGAGCGGATGACGGCGGCACTGGGCACGCAGGTGTTCGTCGAGAATCATCCGGGTGCGGGCGGTGTCGTGGGTTCCGAGATCGTCGCCAAAGCTCCCGCCGACGGCTATACGCTCATCATCGGCAATGCCGGGTCGCATGGCATCAACGCGGCGGTCTACGCCAAGCTTCCGTACGACATACAGAAGGATTTCGCCGCGGTGTCGCAGGTCGCGGTGTCGCCTAACATCCTGGTCGTGAATCCGGATGTGCCGGCGTCGAACGTGCAGCAATTCATCGCCTACGCGAAGGCGCGTCCGGGGCAACTCAGCTATGCATCCGGCGGCAACGGCAGCAGCGCACACATGTCGATGGAGCTGTTCAAATCGATGGCGGGCGTCGATCTTGTCCACATCCCGTACAAGGGGTCATCGCCTGCGCTGACGGATGTGGTGTCGGGACAAGTGGCGGCGATGTTCGTCAACTTGCCGCCCGCGCTTCCGCTCGTGAAGGCGGGCAAGCTGCGTGCTCTTGCGGTCACCACGCGCACGCGCTCACCATTGCTGCCGGATGTCCCGACGGTGCAGGAATCGGGATTGCCGGGCTACGAGACGGTGGCCTGGTTCGGTATCCTGGCGCCCGCCGCGACGCCCAAGGAGATCGTCGCGCGGCTGTCGGTCGAGATCGGCAAGATCGTGCGCACGCCCGAAATGCGCGAGCGCCTGCTCGCGCTCGGTGCGGAGCCCGTCGGCGGCACGCCCGAGGAGTTCTCCGCCGTCATCGGACGCGACATCGCAAAGTGGACGCCGCTCGCGAAGACCGTCGGCATCAAGGTCGACTGAGTCGAATCACCTGATGTCGAAAATCGCGGTCGTCGAGCCGCTGGTCGTCAACGTTTCTCCCAAGACCAACTGGACGTTCGTCGCGGTAACGACGCGGGACGGGCACACCGGCTGGGGCGAGTGCTCGCTCAACCGGTGGGAGCCGCTGTTGACGGCGAGCGTGGAGATGTTGTCGCGCGATATCGTCGGGGCCACTTTCGAAGCTGCATTCGACGCAATTCGCTACTTGCCGCATTCGCCCGGCGGGCTGGTGATGCACGCCGCGAAAAGCGCGCTGGAACAGGCGCTCACCGACGTGCTGGCGCAACAATCCGGACTTCCGATCCACGAGGAGATCGGCGGTGCGCGTCGCGATGCCATTCCGGCGTACGCCAACATCAATCGCGGGATCGGCGCGCGTTCTCCCGCGGGCTTCGCGGCGGCAGCGCGGGCAGCGGTGGCGGCGGGGTATCGCAACGTCAAGATCGCGCCGTTCGACGGCGTGATCGCGGAGGATGCCGCCTCGACGCCCATCGACGCACTCGTCCAGGCGGGGCTCGACCGCGTCTATGCGGTACGCGACGCGATCGGCCCCGATCGCGCGCTCATGGTCGACTGTCATTGGCGGTTCGACGAGCCGCGCGCCATGGCGTTGATACGCGATATCGCGGCGGCGTCCCCCTACTGGGTGGAATGTCCGATTTCCGAGCATCCGTCGCAGTTTGGCGCGATCGCGCGACTGCGGGATCGCGCACGCGAGAGCGGCATCAGACTCGCCGGCGGGGAAATGATCACGGGCGCCGACCAGGCCATCGCGATGTGCGCGGCGGGGCTCTACGATGTGCTGATGCCTGACGTGAAGTACGCTGGGGGCTACCGCGGCATGCTCGCCATCGCGCGGCTGTGTGCCTCGCATAACCTCCTGTTCGCTCCGCACAACCCCACCGGCCCCATTGCCCATCTGGCGAGTATCCAGGCCTGCGCCGCGGCGCCCGAGGTGCTGTGGCTCGAGCATCAGTGGGCGGAGACTCCGTTATTCGATCAGCTCGTCGGCGGCATTGTCGCGCCGCTTGTCGACGGCGCCTTCGTCGTCCCGCGTGCGTCGGGGCTCGGCGCCAGGATCGAACGTGACCTGGCGCTGGCGCGTCCGTATGTTCCGATACCCCGGTCAGCCAATCTCGACGAGCGGTTAGGCTAGACCGAACGGGTGTTGGATCGCACTGCACCCGGATCGCATCCGCGATGGTGCAAACGCACCAAGGTAGCGAGATTGACGAGGGTAGACGAGGGCGGCTACCGCTAATTTCGTCTAAAACACCGTAAATATCACTATCAATGACCAACTTCGGCGCCATGTTGGTTGGCACGTTATTTGTATGCAATGGGTGCCAATCACCTTGATACATCAGGCATGCCAGGCCCTTCCTGCGCGACCTGACCGCCCGAATCGTGTTGACGGCCATGCTCTACCAGTCCCAGCACGACACCGCCGAATCCTGCGCCGATCACGCCCGCATCGTTGCTGCGCTGGAGGCGGGCGATATCACGAAGGCGACGCGTCTCATGGGCGAAGACACCGGCGATGTGGAGGCGGCGCTCGGCGCGCGCGCCGAGGCCGATCCGCTTTTCACCCTGCGCGACGCGCTCGCGCCGCTGCCGATGAATACCGTCGCGAAGGTTGTGGCGCACAGCCCGCGCGCGAATGCCCGTGTTTCGAAGTCTTCCAACCACTGATGGAGTCACGTCATGAACCGTAGAACCCTGTTGTTCATGCTGTTTGCAATCCCGCTGCTGATCGCGCCGCTCGCGGGCCGCGCCGATTCGCTCGATGACATCATGAAAGCGAAAGTGCTGAAGGTCGCCGTGCCGCAGGACTTTCCGCCGTTCGGGTCGGTGACGTCCGATCTCAAACCCGTCGGTTACGACATCGACGTCGCGGAACTGATCGGCAAGAAGCTGGGCGTGAAAGTGGAGCTGGTGCCCGTCACGAGTGCGAACCGCATTCCGTACCTGCAGACGAAGAAAGTCGATCTCGTCATTTCGAGCCTTGGCAAGAATCCCGATCGCGAAAAGGTGATCGATTTCTCCGAGGCCTATGCGCCGTTCTACAACGGTGTTTTCGGCGCGGCGGACGTCAAGGTCACCAAGGTCGAGGATCTTGCCGGCATGACGGTGGGTGTCACGCGCGGGTCGGTGGAGGACCTGGAGCTGAGCAAGATCGCACCGCCCACCGCGACCATCAAGCGCTATGAAGACAACAACGGCACGATCTCGGCGTTTCTGTCCGGGCAGGTGCAGGTCATCGCCACGGGCAACGTGGTTGCAGCGGCGATCATCGCCAAGAACCCTCCGAAGAAGCCGGAGACCAAGTTCCTGATCAAGAATTCGCCGTGCTTCATCGGCATGAACAAGGATGAGCCGAAGCTGTTGGCGAAGGTCAACGCGATCATCGCCGAATCGCGGAAAGACGGATCGCTGAATGCGATCTCGATGAAGTGGCTGGGCGCGCCGCTGCCCGCGACGCTGTAAGCGACCACGGCGACGGCATAGCGGCTCATCCATGGCCTATCGCTTCGAATTCGGCGCGATCCTGGAGTACGTGCCGGTCCTCGTCAAGGGGATCGCCATCACCGTCGAGCTGATCGCGATCGGCGCGGTCGTCGGCGTCGGCCTCGGCATCGTCTGCGCCTGGGTACGCACGTTCGGTCCGAAGTGGTTGCGACCACCGGTGTCCGCCTACGTCGAACTGATTCGCAACACACCCTTCCTGGTGCAGCTGTTCTTCATCTTCTTCGGTCTGCCATCGCTGGGGATCAAACTGACCGAGATGCAAGGCGCGATCATCGCCATGGTGGTGAACCTGGGTGCCTACAGTACGGAGATCATCCGCGCGGGCATCCAGGCCACACCGCGTGGCGTGATCGAGGCGGGGGCGAGCCTCGCGATGACCCGGCTGCAGATCTTTCGCTACGTCATTCTGAAACCCGCCTTGCAACGCATCTGGCCGGCACTGTCCTCGCAGATCGTGATCGTGATGCTCGGATCCGCGGTGTGTTCGCAGATCGCCGTCGAGGAACTCACCTTCGCCGCTAACTTCATCCAGTCGCGGAATTTTCGCGCGTTCGAAACTTACTTTGTCGTGACGGGTATCTATCTGCTGCTCGCAATATTGCTGCGTCAGGTTCTGCGCTCACTGGGGTGGTGGCTCTTTCCGAAGAAGGTGACGCGATGAGCGAGTTCACCAGCTGGGACATCCTGCGCAATCTGCTGCTCGCGGCGCGCTGGACGATCCTGCTCTCGCTGGTCGCGTTCATTTGCGGCGGCATGTGCGGTTTGGTCGTGCTGATGGTGCGTACCGGGCGCACCGCGTGGATGCGGCGTCTCGCCGCGGGCTACATCGAACTCTTCCAGGGCACGCCTTTGCTGATGCAATTGTTTCTGGCGTTCTTCGGCTTGTCGCTGATCGGCTTCGACGTGCCGCCCTGGCTGGCAGCCGGTCTTGCGCTCACGCTCTGGACGGGCGCATTCCTGGCGGAAATCTGGCGCGGCTGTGTGGAGTCGATTCCGAAGGGGCAATGGGAGGCATCCTCCAGCCTCGCGATGGGGTATCTGCAGCAGATGCGCTACGTCATCCTGCCGCAGGCGCTGCGCATCGCGATTCCACCGACCGTCGGATTTTCGGTGCAGGTCGTCAAAGGAACGGCGTTGACGTCGATCATCGGTTTTGTCGAACTCTCCAAGGCAAGCACGATGCTCACCAACGCCACGTTCCGGCCGTTCACCGTCTATGCCTTCGTGGCACTCATCTATTTTGCCTTGTGCTGGCCACTGTCGAAGACCAGTCAGGCGCTCGAAAGGAAACTCAATGTCGCTCATCACGGTCACTGATGTCCGGAAGCGTTTTGGCGACAACGAGGTGCTGAAAGGCATCGACCTCGACATCGAGGCGGGGGAAGTCATCGCCATCATCGGCAAGAGCGGTTCCGGCAAGAGTACGCTACTGCGTTGCATCAACGGCCTTGAAACGATCAACTCCGGTTCGATCAGTGTCGGCGGAGCGCAACTGCTGACGCGACGATCTCCACCTGCGTGCGTTGCGACTGAAAGTCGGCATGATCTTCCAGCAGTTCAACCTGTTTCCGCACCTGACTGCCGGACGCAACGTCATGTTGTCGCCGATGATCGTGAAAAAAGTGCCCGAAGCCGAGGCCGAGCCTTTGGCGCGCAAGATGCTCGAGCGTGTCGGATTGGCGCAGAAGTTCGACGCGTATCCGGACCAGCTATCGGGTGGGCAGCAGCAACGCGTTGCAATCGCCCGTGCCCTCGCCATGCAGCCAAGTGCCTTGCTTTGCGACGAGATTACGTCCGCGCTCGACCCGGAGCTGGTCAACGAGGTTCTCGCGGTTGTGGGCGAGCTCGCCAAGGAGGGGATGACGCTGCTGATGGTCACGCATGAAATGCGGTTTGCACGCGAGGTGTGCGACCGCGTGGTGTTCATGCACCTGGGTCGGGTCCACGAAATCGGACCACCTGAAGAGGTATTCACGCATCCGCGCACGGCGGAACTGCAGCAATTCCTAGGGCATGGTGCAGTAGCCCGCGGCCGAAGCGGCTGCAGACCTCACCCGGGGTTACGGCGAGACGGTCGAATCTGGTAAAATCGCGCTCTTGGCCAAGTAGCTCAGTTGG
>CAVSEH010000005.1:0-149434 GCA_963726935.1 uncultured beta proteobacterium | reverse complement strand
AGTTCCCGGGATCGATGATCCAGTTGCAGTCGAATCCGGATGGCCCAGATCTCCTTCAGCTTCAGCGGTGGCTCTGGCCGATCAACTTCCCTTTGTTCCACGGTACTACACGCCCGTCAGCCTTGGGGGCGGTGATGGTAACCGCATACATGAATGGCTCCTTGGTAGTAGGAGAGGAGCCGTATGTTGACCGTGGATCAAGGGCGCTTGTCGACCCTTCGCCGACATAAGCGCAGGTCGGAAGCGGACATTCAAATCGATCGCGACGACGCGCGAAGCGCACCAGCGCCCTAGGCGATCTTGCTCAACGCAGCGTTCATTCAATCACCTCGTCCGCGCGCGTTCGTAGTGAATGGGGAATCGTGATGCCGAGCGCCTTTGCCGTCTTGAGGTTCAGCAACAGCAGCAGTTTGCTGGGCTGTTGAACGGGAAGGTCGGCCGGTTTCGCACCCTGCAATATGCGGTCCACAAAGTAGGCCAAAGCGCGATATTGCTCCGCCGCGTCATGGGCGAGCGATAACAATCCGCCAGCCTCTAGGATTTCTCTATCGCTGACAATCGTCGGAAGTCGATGCTCAAGTGCAGTACGCATGAGCAATACTCGGTTCGACCAATACACGTTTTCGGCCGTAACAATCAGCGCTTCGGCGCGTCGTCGAGCTGCCTCGGCAACGGCGTTCTCAAGCTCGTTGGTTTCTGCAGCGTTAACGAAGATCGGTTGCATCCGGAAGGATCGACACACGCGCTCAAACTCTTCGCGCGTGATCTTACTAAAGGAATTGGCCGGATTGACGAGCACGGCGACGCGTTGCGTGGTCGGCAATAGCTCACGCAGAAGCGTTAGCCGCTTGGCGTCGAGTTCGGGGGCAACTATCGAATAGCCGGTAATATTGCCGCCTGGCCTGCCAAGACTCGCAACGAGGCCGCTGCGCACTGGATCGCCAACGGAGAACATAACGATAGGAATACGCGTCGTGGCGCTCTTGGCAGCGAGGGTCGCATCCGTGCCGTTTGTCACGATGAGTTCCACATTGAGGCGGACGAGTTCCTCCGCGATGGGCCGAAGCAACTCGGCGTTGCCGCCGGCGTAACGGCGGTCGACGATCAAGTTTTGACCCTCGATCCAGCCAAGCTCGCGCGTGGGGCTCCACATCTGTTGAAGGTACGCCGGATCTGGCCGCACGCCGAGTGACAAGCTACCTATGTGGCGGACGCTTTTCGCGGCTTCCCCCTTCGTGCCAGCGGTCCGCGCGAGAAAGAGCGTGCCGCCGAGCATTGCGAGAGCGCCGCGACGATTCATGGGCTCACTTTGCCGACGAAAATAGCGCAACTGCCGGTTGCCAAACCAACTCTCGGGGAGAGAAGTTCATCGATCTAGCGAGTGTATCTCGTCATCGCTGCCCGGCTCGCGCTCCCAGAACGCGCAGCCACTTCGCGGCAGGCTTGGACAGTGTCGATGTGGAGGCATTTCGCAGAGTAGCGCCTCGCCGTTGTAGCGCCCGAGAAAGTACCGGCAGGTATAGCAGCCCCCAGGGTTGGAGCGGAACGGATCGAAGGGACGAGCTTCCGACGACATAGAACCGTCCGGCGTGGCGAGTCGTCGCAGACCGCGACGCAGGACATTCGCCACGCCACATTGTCTGGCAGTTGGGGCACGCGCGCCAGCGCCCGGCGACAACATAGGAGCCGTAGGAGGGACTGGCTTTCGACCGATGGGGTGCTCAGGAACAATAGTTGAAGTCGATGCATCCGGATTACGATAACGGCCTCTGGAGGGACCCCCGCTCGGGGGCGTCACTGTCGGTGCACCTTACAGTCGCACCCCAACCACATGGGCGCGCCATCGCAACCTCCTGAATCGATTGCGGTAGAACTCGATGGCTTGGATCATGCTTAGGTGACCGCATCATTTGCCGCCCGGCGCAGCCTGCAAAACGTGCCAGTCGCAAGTCCTCGGCGGTGCTTCAAGGGCCGCCCGGAGGAGAAAATGACGCGCCCTGCGTCGGTCGACTTGTGTCACACCTGAGGGGGATTCGATGAAACTGAACAGAATTGGTGTCGCATTACTGCTGCTCGCCGCCCCGTATGCCTTTGCGGCGCCGCCCGAGGTAAAACCATCGCCAGCGACTCCGGTCGAGATTGTGGGGCCGCTGCCGGTGCCTGTCACGGGCACCGTGTCCGGTACGGTATCTGTCACGGGCCCGGTGTCAGTTACCGGTACGGTGGGACTGACATCGGGCAGCAGTGTCACCGTTTCAAACGCCGCTGCAAATCCCGTACCCGTGCGCGATTTACGAGAACCTTTTCAGATTAGAGTCATCGGCGGAGGGAGCGGGGGGTCGGCGAAGAGTAATGACGTCATCGTTCCTAGCGGCAAGTTACTTGTTATCGAGCACGTTGCGACCAACGTCAATTTATCGGGAGCAAGTGTTCCAAGCACGGAAATTCCGACTGCTTTTGTTAACGATCAGGGCGCGTTCGTAAGTGACATCGTTCCCTGCGTACGAGCTGCCTCGGACGCGCTGAACAATAATTTTGTCTGCTCACAACAGACACGCATGTATGTTCCTGCCGGTCATGCGTTTTCCGCTTCGGCTTCGACTATAGGGAACGTCAGGGTTGATTTTGTGGCCTTCGTCTCCGGCTACTACGTTCCGGCACCATAGAGCTTTTCGCCGCGTATAGGTGAATGTAGGAGGCCCCGCTCCGGCGGGGCTTTCGTTTTTTTGCGGATCAACGCGTCATTCGTCGCAGCTATCGGCGCACATCTTGAGTGCGTATCCAGTTAGATGGCCGCTAAGCGGAAGGATTGCTGCCGTCCCTGTATGCCCGCTCATGGCCGGTCAGAGACGACCACCGTGCCGGCCTGAGCGGCCGCTGGGTGACGCACAGCAGTCATGTCGGCGTAAAGGGCCGGTGTAGATCGTGGAGCCGCCGTTCAGCACCGGCGAGCGTATGAGCGTGAACGACCCACTGCCGCCATCGCGCTCAGCCGGAAGCGGGCATTGAAACTAGCGGAGTCGGCCATTCACCTTGCGGTTGCTAGTCGCCTCACGTTCCAAGAACCGCACGAAAATCATTCGTCCTGGTTGAACGAGGTTTCCTCGCCCGGAAGGGCAGGCGGCATGTGCAGGCGCTTCCGAATGGCATCGAACTCGGCCTGCAAGAATAGCGACTTGGCCATCGTCCCAGCAAGCTCGTTCGCTCGCTTCTGCAACCGGACAACCTTGTCGGGATTGAGCGATGCGACATCGTGCTTCTCGTATGGATCCTGGCCGATGTTGTAGAGCTCGGCCGACGCGGGCAGCGGCGTGCGCCAGATCAGCTTCCAGTCACCTTCGCGAACTCCAGCGCGAAATGGCTCGATGTTGTAAACGATTTCCGTGCGTGGTGACGGTTGGCCCTCACTGATCGTCGGCCAGACGTTCAGGCCGTCAAGTGGCTTGGCCCTGGTGGTAGGCGCGCCAGCGAGCTGCGCGAGCGTCGGATACATGTCGACGACGTGGAGCATTCCGTCGACCGTGCTGCCCGGCTTGATGTGCCCCGGCCAGTTGGCGAGCGCAACGACCCGCGTCCCGCCCTCGTATAGCGACCCTTTGCCGTCGCGATAGGATCCGTTGTCGACCGGAATCTTGATCTTGGACACGTCCACCTCGCCGGCGAACATCGGGTTGCGGGTTCCTCCGTTGTCGCTCTGGAAGATGATCAACGTGTTGTCGCGCATCCCCTTGTTGTCGAGCGCGGCGACCACGCGCCCGATCTCGTCGTCCATGGCGGTGATCATCGCCGCATAGGCGCGGCGACTGGGGTCGGCGATTTCCTTGTACCGGTCGAGGTAAGCCTGTGGGGCCTGATAGGGTGTGTGCGGTGCGTTGAAAGTCAGATACAGATAGAGTGGCACTACCGGATCGTGCGCCCTGATGAGCTTTACAGCCTCGTTGCCGAGCAGGGTCGTCGAATAGCCTTTCTCATGCAGCGGCTTGTTGTTCCGATACCAGTCGAGCACGCCGTGCTGCTCGTGGGTGAAGTAGTCGATTTCTCCAATGAGCGGACCGTACTGGTAGTCGAACCCGCGCTGCCTCGGCCAGTACTTGCGGTCGGCGTGGCCGAGGTGCCACTTGCCGATGATCGCCGTCTCGTAGCCGGCCTCCTTGAGCGCCTGCGGCAGCAGCCACTCGTCCGTTGCCAAGCCGTAGGTGCCGCTCGACGGGATGACCACCGTCTGAAGACCGTAGCGGAACGGGTAGCGCCCCGTCATCAGCGCGGCGCGCGTAGGCGTGCACATCGGCTGTGCGTAGAACTGTTCGAGGCGCGCGCCAGTCTGGGCGAGCCGATCGATATTCGGCGTCTTGATGTCGGAACCGTGATAGCCGACGTCCTTCCAGCCGAGATCGTCGGCCACGATATAGACGATATTTGGCTTCGTGGCTTCGGCTGCATGCGAGTTGACTATCCCGCCACACGCAAGCACGATGATTCCGATCAAGGACGCTTTGAGGAACGTGAGCTTCATTGCGAGTGCCTACCTTATTACGGGGCCGGGATTATCGCCGATGTCTGGCTCCCTCGCCATCCGGCCTGCCGGGACGCCGAATGAATGTCCGCTTGCGAGCGAAATGGACTGACGGTCACAGTGTCGGCTCTTGGTCGAGATGGTATGGACACCGCCCTCCCTTCGGGGATGAAGGGCGAGGCGACAAGGCAGGGGGCCCTCTAGGACCGAACGGCATCGATGTGCCAAAGTGGAGTTGCGACACAACCACTTGAGGAACGGAGGGCCCGAAATGAATGCTACGACATACGGCTTGGACGTTGCAAAGCGAGTGTTCCAGATGTACTGGGTGGATGCCCAAACTGGTGAGGTTGTGAATCGGCGATTTGGACGTGACGAACTGATTCGGTTTCTGGCGCAGCGGCCGGCAGGCCGGGTCGCGTTGGAAGCGTGCGGCAGCGGGCATTGGTGGGCACGCAAGATCAAGGCGGTTGGGCACGAGGTGGTGCTGCTGCATGCCAAGTTCATTCGCCCCTTCGTGCAGACGAACAAGACCGATGCGGCGGATGCGCGGCCGATCTGGACGGCGGTGCAACAGCCGGAAATGCGGACCGTGGCAGCTAAGACCGAAGATCAGCAGGCGATGCTCAGTCTGCACCGGATGCGCGCCTTGCTGGTCAAGTTCCGGACTATGCAGGTGAACCAGTTACGCGGGTTGTTGTACGAGTTTGGCGCGACGTTCCGGGCGGGACGCGTGGCTGGGTTGGCCGAGATTCGGGCACGTATGGCCGAGCTGGAGGATGCGCTGCCGGAAATGATGATCTACAGCCTGCACGATCAGTTGCAGCGCATCGACGCGCTTGAGCAAGACATCGATCGCCTCGAGCAGCAGATCGGTGCTTGGCAGAAGCAGGAAGCGGCGTGCCGCGCGATCGCGGAAGTGCCTGGCTTCGGCAAGCTCACCGCAACGGCGCTGGTGGCGACGATCGGCGATGCGAGGACGTTCAAGTCGGGTCGTGAGTTTGCTTCGTTTCTAGGATTGGTGCCGCGGCAAAGCGGTACCGGCGGCAAGATCAGATTGGGATCGATCTCAAAGCGGGGCGACCCGTACTTGCGCACGCTGTTGATCCATGGCGCCCGATCGGTCTTGTGCCACGCGAAGGTACCGACGACATGGCAGCGAGAGATTCAGGCACGGCGACCTGCCAATGTGGCGGCGGTGGCCATGGCCCACAAGATGGCACGAACGGCGTGGGCGATTCTGGCGCATGGTCGCGCATATCAGAAGGACTACGTGAGCACGAAGCTCGCGTAGCCCACTAACCCGGAACACGATGTAGAGGAGCCGATAGGTTGCTGAGGTTGATACCCGGGTGATGGCAAGACAGGTCGGACCGCAAGAACGCAAACCTGAACACGGCCTTGTGCTTCAAAGCACGCGGCCGAGATGAGGACGTTCTTGGCGAATTCCATCAGGGCCCGCAGGCTTCGGCTTGCACGACGAGGCCGGATATAAGACTGCAGCCAGTACCGCGTTGTGGCATCACACTAAAATCAGCTTGGCAAACCGGGCGGTGTCCATATAAGGGTGTGTGAAAACTCTTCGATGCGTCCGCGGTCAGAGTCGGCAGATCGACCTGATGGAGACTTGGGATCGAGGATGCGACGCCTCGCGATTTGCGTGCGAAGGCTGCCACAGACGCGGCCGCCGAGGGCTTGGACTATCAGGCGATGCTGGGGCATTCGAGCAAGCGCATGTCCGACCGTTACCTGAAGCTGCGGAGGACGATCACCGCGCCGACGTCGAAGCGGAATATTAGATAAATAGCAGACGTTCGATCGCAAGCCGTTGATTCGATAAGCGCGGCGTATCAAACCGGATTATACGCCGCGGCAGGCCCGGCCGTGACCGCGTCCCCGCAGCACGGGGGCACGCGACGAATGCTCAGTGCTGCAATATCTTGGAGAGGAACTGCTGCGCGCGCTCGGACCGCGGTTTGCCGAAGAAGTCTTCCTTCGTCGCATCTTCGACGATGAGACCCTGATCCATGAATATCACGCGATGCGCGACCTTGCGCGCGAAGCCCATTTCGTGCGTCACGCACATCATCGTCATGCCCTCCTTCGCCAGCGCAACCATGACGTCGAGCACTTCATTCACCATCTCTGGATCGAGTGCCGATGTCGGCTCGTCGAAGAGCATGCAGATCGGGTCCATCGACAGCGCCCGCGCGATTGCCACCCGCTGCTGCTGGCCACCCGAAAGCTGACCCGGGAACTTGTCCTTCTGCGCGATCAATCCGACGCGGTCGAGCAGCTTCAACCCCCGCTGGACGGCCTCGTCCTGGTTACGTCCCAGCACCTTGATCTGCGCCAGCGTAAGGTTCTGCGTGATCGACAGATGGGGGAACAATTCGAAGTTCTGGAAGACCATGCCGACGCGTGCACGCAGCTTGGGCAGGTCGGTCTTGGGATCGTTGACCTTGATCCCATCCACGACGATGTCGCCCTTCTGAAACGGCTCGAGTGCATTGACGACCTTGATCAGCGTCGACTTGCCGGAGCCGGAAGGCCCGCAAACGACAATCACTTCGCCCCGCTCGACGTTGGTCGTGCAATCGGTCAGCACCCGAAAACTGCCGTACCACTTCGATACGTCCTTGAGTTCGATCATCGGCATGGCGTGCCGCTCCTAGCGAATGATGGCAATTTTTTGCTGCAGCCTCTTGACCAGTACGGAAAGGCCGAAGCTCATGACGAAATAGACGAGTGCCGCGAAGATGTACATCTCCACGAGGCGGCCGTCCCGCTGCGCGATCTTCGATGCAGCACCGAGGAAATCGGTGATGGAAAGCACGTAGACCAGCGACGTATCCTGGAACAGGATGATGGTTTGCGTCAGCAGGATGGGCAGCATGTTGCGGAAGGCTTGCGGCAGGACGATTTCCTTCATCGACTGCCAGTAGTTCAGCCCCAGCGCATAGCCCGCCCACACCTGCCCGCGGGAGATGGACTGGATCCCCGCCCGCATGATCTCCGAGTAGTACGCTGCCTCGAACATCATGAACGTGATCACCGACGACGCAAACGCGCCGACCTTGATCGGTCGCGGTGCGCCGACGATCCACGCGCCGATATACGGCACCAGGAAGTAGAACCAGAAGATGACCAGCAGCAGCGGGATCGACCGCATCAGGTTCACGTAGCCGGTCGCGGGCAGCGACAGCCACTTGTGCGACGACAGCCGCATCATCGCGAGCAACGTTCCGAAGAAGATACCGCCGATGGCCGCCAACGCGGTCAGCGTCAGCGTGAAGGTCATTCCCTCCTTGAACAGATAGCCGAGGGAGCGTTCGATGACGCCGAAATCGAAGCCGCCCACGTCAATGCGCTCCGCCGGCGACGGACGGCCCGATGAAGCCCGGGACGGCGACACTCTTTTCCAGCCACCGCATCAGATTGACGACGGTGAGGTTGACCAGGATGTAGATCACCGTCGCCGCGGTGAAAGCCTCGAATACCTGGAACGTGAATTCCTGCATCGATCGCGCCGCGGCGGTAAGCTCGACCAGGCCGATGGTCAAACCTACCGAGGTATTCTTGATCAGATTCATCGTCTCCGAGGTCAGCGGCGGCATGATGATGCGGAACGCCATCGGCAACAGGATGTAGCGATAGGTTTGCGCCTGCGTGAGGCCCATCGCGGTGCCGGCCATGCGCTGGCCGCGGGGCAACGCCTGGATGCCCGCACGAACCTGTTCGGCGACGCGCGCGGCGGTGAACAACCCGAGGCCAAGGACCGCCGGTACGAACGACGCCCACGGCGGCGTCATCTGCTTGATCGACGTACCGATCGATTTCGGCAACAGCTCGGGGATGACGAAGAACCACAGGAACAACTGAACGAGCAGCGGAATGTTGCGGAACAGCTCGACGTACGCGTTACCGAATCGACCTGCCCACTTGTTCGGCGTCGTGCGGATGACACCGATGATCGATCCGAGCAGCAGCGCGATGATGCCCGCGCAGAACGCCGTGGCCATCGTCCAGCCGAGGCCCATGATCAACGTCATGAACCAGGTGTGGCGGCCGTCGGCGGACATCTCCCAGAAGATGCCCCAGTTCCAGTTGTAGTTCACGATCCCCCTGCTTTCGCGGCGACGTAACTGCGCTGTTGCAGAATCGCGAACGAAAACGGGGAGCCGCGGCTCCCCGTTATTCTGTTAGCGATCGTGACGGTCCTACTTGTAGTTGGCTGGATCGCCGCTGTTCGTCGGATTGGCGAAGGCGGCTTTCAATTGCGGGCTTATCGGTACATTCATGTTGATGCCCTTCGGCGGAACGGGCTTCAGGAACCACTTGTCGTAGATCGGCATGATCTGGCCGCTCTTGTAGAGGTTCGCGGTTGCCGTGTTGACCACCTTGGCGAACTCCGGGTCGTCCTTCGGCATCATCGCGCCATACGGCTCGACGCTGTAGGCTTCGGTGCCCACGGCGTAGTCGGCCGGCGCCTTCGAGCTGGCGACCAGGCTATAGAGCAGGATGTCGTCCATGAAGAACGCGACGGCACGATCAGTCTCGACCATCAGGAACGCTTCGGCGTGATCCTTGGCGGCAAGGATGTTCATGCCGAGATTCTGCTTGCCGTTTTCCTCGGTCAGCCATTTGATGTTCGTCGTCCCCGACGTCGAAACGACCGTCTTGCCCTTGAGGTCGGCGAGCGTCTTGATGTTCGATGACTTTTTGGCGACGTAGCGATTCGCCGTTACGAAATAGGTGTTGGTGAACGCGACCTGCTTCTGGCGATCGACGTTGTTGGTCGTCGACCCGCACTCGAGGTCGATCGTACCGTTGGCAATCAGCGGAATCCGCGTTGCCGACGTCACCGGGTTCAGCACGACCTTGAGGTTCGGCATCTTCAACTCGGCCTTGACCGCGTCGACGGCCTTCATGCAGATGTCCATGGCGTAGCCGATGACCTGCTGCTTGTCGTCATAGTACGAGAACGGGATCGAGGAATCGCGATGGCCGATGGTGATCGTGCCCGAATCCTTGATTTTCTTGAGCGTCTGCGCCGATGCGCCGATAGCGAAACTCATCGCCACCACGCCCAGCAAAATCTTGGAAGACAACTTCATGCCAACCTCCCGCAAATTATGAATCGAGGAACTGCCGTGCCATCCTGAAGCGATCTGGGCGGCCCAACTCCGGGCCGGGCATCAGCATGCCGGTGCGGAGGCACCAGCCAGTGGCAGCAGTGTATCGACTGCCCTCCAGAATGTCCAACGCCAACACGTGGCTGCGGACTGCGCCAGCCCCCTGTGGCCAGGCCCTATAATCGCCACATGCTGCATGACACCATTTATCGCCTCACCGAGGTGCGGGCGCTCGAAGCTAGTGCGGCAAAGCAGCCCTTGATGGAGCGTGCCGGACTCGCGGCGGCGCAAGTCGCACGCGAACTTCTCGCCGGTCGACCGTCGCGCGTGCTGGTGCTGGCCGGGCCGGGCAACAACGGCGGCGATGCGTTCGTCGTGGCCCGCTGGCTCAAGACATGGTTTTTCGATGTCGCCGTCGCATTCCGCGGCGATGCCGCAAAGCTGGGACCCGATGCTGCTGCCGCCTATCGTGACTGGATCGCTGCAGGCGGGACGACGGCTGCGGAGTGGCGCGAGGAAGAGCGTTGGGGCCTGATCGTGGATGGCCTGTTCGGCATCGGTTTGACACGCCGCATCGAAGATCCCTACGCGCAATGGATAGTCCGCGCCAATGACGCTGCCATACCGATCCTCGCGCTGGACGTGCCGAGCGGGCTGGACGCCGACACCGGTGTCGCGCAAAGCGTGACCATCCGCGCGACTGCAACGGCGACATTCATTGCGCTCAAACCCGGGTTGCTCACAGCGGACGGCCCCGATCATTGCGGCAAGATCAGCGTCCATGCGCTCGATCTCGACGTAGCGTCTATCGTCCCTGCGCGCGGCGAGCGCCTGACGTGGCAATCCCTGTCCCGCAAGCTGCCGCCGTCCCTGCTACGCGAACGTCAGAACGTCCACAAAGGAAGCTTCGGCACGCTCGCGATCATCGGCGGCAACGATGGCATGGTCGGTGCCGCGATCCTTGCCGGACGCGCGGCGCTTCATCTCGGAGCAGGCAAGGTCTGGATCGGCCTCGCAACAACGTCGCCACCTGCCGTCGACTGGGTACAACCCGAACTCATGCTGCGTTCGCCAAAAGGCGTGCTCGTGGACAAGCCGGACGCTTTGATCGTCGGTCCGGGTCTGGGTATCGATGCGCGCGCCCGCGAGCTGCTTGCCACCGCACTCTCACTCCCGATTCCACTCGCGCTCGATGCCGATGCACTCAATCTCGTCGCCGTCGACGCCGCACTTGCGACAGCGGTGGCCGCGCGTAAGGCAGCTACCGCCCTCACGCCGCATCCCGCGGAAGCCGCACGGCTAATGGCATCTACCACGTCCGCCATTCAGGCCGATCGGCTCGGCGCCGCATGCGCGCTTGCGGCGAAATTCAATGCCGCAACGGTACTCAAAGGCGCTGGCAGCGTGCTCGCCTTCCCCGGCGGCACGTGGGCAATCAATGCGAGCGGCAACCCCGGCCTCGCCAGTGGCGGCTCAGGCGACGTCCTGGCAGGGATGCTCGGAGCGCTGCTCGCTCAAGGCGTTGAACCCGAGGACGCACTCAAGCTCGCCGTTTGTCTCCACGGCGCTGCCGCGGACACGCTGGTCGCCAGCGGCACCGGTCCGCTTGGCCTCACCGCATCCGAACTCGCTCCGGCGGCGCGCGCTTTGATCAATCAGCGCTAGCAGCCTGATGCTAGGGCAGCAACACCGTCGATCCGGTCGTCTTCCGTGCTTCGAGATCGCGATGCGCCTGTGCCGCATCCTTCAGCGCATAAGTCTGCCGCGCGTCGTTCTTCAGCTTGCCGGATTGCACCAATGCAAACATTTCCTCGGCCATCTTCAGCAGATCGGCGCGCTTGGCGGTATAGGTGAACAGCGTCGGTCGCGTGGCATACAGCGATCCCTTTTGCGACAGCAGCAGAATCTCGAAGGGTGGAATCGGACCCGAGGAATTGCCGAAGCTTACGAACAGTCCGCGCGGCTGCAGACAGTCGAGCGAGCCCGGAAACGTATCCTTGCCGACGGCGTCGTAGACCACGGGCACGCCCTTGCCTCCTGTAAGCTCCTTGACCCTTTCGACGAAGTTCTCGCGCGAATAGACGATGGTGTGCGTGCAGCCGTTCGCCTTGGCGAGCTCGGCCTTCGCGTCGGAACTGACGGTGCCGATCACCGTGGCGCCGAGCGCGCGCGCCCACTGGCAAGCGATGAGGCCGATGCCGCCGGCCGCGGCATGCAGCAGGATCGTCTCGCCGGCCTTGACCTGGTAGGTCTGGCGGAGCAGGTACTGCACCGTCAGCCCCTTGAGCATCAACGTCGCCGCGACACGATCGCTTACGCTCTCAGGGAGCTTCACGAGTCGGTCTATCGGCAGCACGCGGACCTCCGCGTACGCGCCGATCGGCCCGCCCGAGTACGCGACGCGGTCTCCGGCCTTCAAGTCCGTGACGCCGGAGCCGACCGCCTCGATGACGCCGGCGGCCTCGCTGCCGAGGCCCGAAGGCAGCGGGATCTTGTAGAGACCGGAGCGATGATAGGTGTCGATATAGTTCAGTCCGACCGCGGTATGTCGCACGCGCGCTTCCCCCGGCCCCGGATCGCCGACGCTGACACTCTCGAACTGCAGGACTTCGGGTCCGCCAACCTGATGAATGCGAATCGCATTGGGCATGCATGCCTCCTTGTGAGAAACGATCGGGACTCAGGCCGTCATGACGCGCACGGTGGCGAAAGCCAGCGGCGGTCAGCAACAGTGAGCCAAACAGATGTACCGCAGCGAGCCCGGTGCCGGCGAGCAGATCGCCGCGCGCCAACAGCCCGGTGACCTCGGCGGAAAAAGTGGAGAACGTGGTCAGGCCTCCCAGGAATCCGGTCACGGCGAACAGCCGCCATTCCGGCGGCAGGTCAGGGCGCAACGCAAAATACGCGACCGCGATACCGACGAGATAGCCGCCGACGAGATTGGCCGCAATCGTGCCGAGCGGCCACGGGCCCGATCGCGGGCCGAGCCAGACGTTGAACCCCCAGCGCAACCATGCCCCAAGCGCCGCACCGACGCCAACCGCAGTGAATTGCCAAAACATTCGGTGATTCTAGCGGAGAGTGCTTCTATCGAACGAATTGGTCGACGTAGTCCGTGCCGAGTCCCGCGGCCGCATAGTGCGCGCGGCACATTTCGATTTTCGAGAATACGTCTTCGTAGCCGATCTGCCGCCCTGCATCGTCGAGATAGATCATCGCGCCGCTGATATTGAAGAACGTGATCATTTCGGCGCAGTCGTCCGGCACGACCAGGGTGTGGATTTCGCCGGGCGGCTCGTACACGAAGCTGCCTTCGTCGGCGATCCAGTCGTGCTCCAGATATCGCCATTTGCCCCGGATGACATAGCCGACGACCACCATCGGATGCCGGTGGCGGCTCAGCACGCCGGACTTGCGCACGCGCAGCAGGTTGCACCATCCCCCGGTCACCGTGTTGAGCAGCAACGGCCGGAACCACACATCCTTGGCCTGCGGCACCCACACGCGCTCGTCCTCGGGGATGGCCCTGAGCGCAAGTTCCGGTACGATGCCCGTCGACGGCAGGATCAGCGGAGCGTTCACTGCATTGCCTTGAGCGCCTGCGTCAGTTCAGCCACTTCGCGATCGACGTCGCGATCCTTGGGAAACGGGCGGCTCGCGCGCCGGTACCAGTAACGCGCGTTGCCGAGATCCCCCTCGACCAGATGCACGATCCCGTGTGCCCAGCAACCCAGCTTCGACTCGTCATGCTGCACGATGTCGTGAGCGCGGGCCCAGTCACCCTTTTTCAGATGACGTATCGCCGTTCCAATTGGCATGGTTCCCCCTTCTGCCCATTATGCGACGAGATAGCCTCCGTCGACCGGTACGATCGCGCCGGTCATGAATGCCGCGGCGGGTGAGCACAGAAACGAGACGACATTGGCAACGTCGGTCGGCTCGCCCCAGCGCCCCAACGGCGTACGTGCCAGTATGGTCGCGCTTTTCTGGGCGTCGCCGCGAACGATTTCCGTGAGTGGCGTGGCGATCCAGCCTGGTGCGATGGCGTTGACGCGAATGTTGTCGACGGCATACGCCACGGCGAGCGCCTTGGTGAGTTGCGCAACACCGCCCTTGCTCGCGGTGTAGCCGGGCGCATGCGGCCCGCCGAAAAACGAATATACAGAACAGGTGTTGACGATGCATCCGCGCGTCTCGCGCAGGCGAGAGCGAGCGGCCGCGCAAAGGCGCATCGTGCCGTTCAGATTGATGTCGATCACTTCGGCGAATATCTCCGGATCGTGCTCGCCGCCGCGCCGGATGATGCCGGCACAGTTGACCAGGATATCGAGCCGAGGCAGCGCGCCGATGCACTGCGTGATCGCGGCCGCATCGCGCACGTCGAGCACGATGGCGCTTGCCGCGGCGAAGCCGGCCGCCGAACGCGCCGCGGCAGCCTCCTGCGCGGTTGCGCCCGTGACGATGACGTTCGCACCCAGGCTTGCCAGCTGGTTCCCGATCGCCGCGCCGATGCCGCTCGTCCCACCGGAGACCAATGCGAGGACGCCGGTAAAGACATCGTCGCGGAATGTCGCGCTGCTCACTGGGATACCGTCGCGCTTATGCCGCGGCAGCGAGAAATGCCGCGACATCGCCGTGGCACGGCAACGGTGCGACAGCACCATAGCCAGTCGTCGCCATGGCCGCTGCCGCGTTGGCGTATCGTGCGGCAGCGATCGGCGTGTCACCGGCAACGATGCGAGCAATGAAGGCACCGTCGAAACAGTCGCCGGCTCCGGTCGCGTCGACTGCGCTGACACGGTTGCCGGCGACGCGATCCCTCGCCGCACCCGTCGACACCCAGCAACCCTCGGCACCCATCTTGAGCGCGACCATCGGTGCGCCGCGAGCGTGGCACCAGTCGAGGATAGCCTGCGGTTCGCTGACCCCGGAAATCTGGATCGCTTCGTCGAGGCTCGGCAGGAACCAGTCGCACAGCGCGATCGTTGCGGTGATCACCGCCCGCGCACGATCGAGCGGCCACAGCTTGAGCCGCAGATTCGAATCGTAGGAGATCTTGGCGCTCGCCCCGCGCGCCGTCTCGATCGCGGCAAATACGCTGTCGCACGCGTTCGCGCTGATTGCCTGGCTGATGCCCGATACGTGCAGGACCCTGGTCGAGCGAATCACTTCGAGCGGCAAATTGCCCGGCCGCATGCGCGCGGCCGCGGACCCCGCGCGCAGATAGCTGAACTCGTGTCCGTTGGGGCCGTGGGTGACGAAGTAGATGCCGGTCGGTGCGTCGGCATCGATGCCGACGCCGCTGACATCGACTCCTTCACGTCGCCAGAGGTCGATGAACATCCGCCCGAAGGCGTCGTCCCCGAGTCGCGTGACGTAGGCTGTTCTCGCGCCAAGGCGAGCCGCGGCGATCGTGCAGTTTGACGTGTCGCCGCCGAAACCCTGCCGATAGCCTGTCGCGTCGTCGGGCGTGATCTGATTGAACTCGAGCAGGGGCTCGCCGAGCGCAACCAGGTCGAAACGCGCGCCAGCCATCAGCGCGCCTTGAGGGTGGCGAATCCTGCGGCGTAGGCGGCCGCCACCGCGCGCACGTCAGCGGCCGGCGCGCCCGGCTTGTACAGATTGGATCCGCTCCCGAAGCCGTTCGCGCCGACGTCCCAATAGGGCGCCATGTTGTCTGGACGGATGCCGCCCACTGCGAACACCAGCACATCCTTGGGCAGGACCGCGCGCCATGCCTTGAGCACCGCGGGCGACAGCAGCTCCGCCGGAAACATCTTCAGGCCATCGGCACCGGCATCGAGTGCGGCAAAAGCCTCGGTCATCGTCGCGACACCGGGTGCACAGACAAGACCCAGCCGCTTGGCTTCGCGAATGATGGCGACGTCCGCATGCGGCATCACGATCAACCGGCCACCGGCCTCCGCGACGCGCGCGACATCGGCAACTTTGAGCACGGTGCCTGCGCCCGTCAGGCAGCGGTCGCCCAGGGACTCGGAGAGCAGCTTGATGCTCTCGAACGGATCGGGCGAGTTAAGCGGGACCTCGAGTATCCGAAAGCCATGGTCGGTCAGCGCGCCTGCAATCGACGGAATTTCGGGAGGCGAAATGCCGCGCAACACGGCGATCAACGGCAACGGCGACAGGTACGAGCGCAACGAGGGCGACGTCATGGGTTGAGCATTCCTGCGTGAGTTGCAATGCGGAACAAGCCGCGCGCCGCCGCGTCGCCTGGACCGACGACGGCGTCGATACCTGCAAGCCGCAGCGCGTGCTGGTAGCGCTCGCACAGCTGCACGTCACCGACGAGTGTAACGTTAGCGGCGTCGAGCCGATGTTGCACCAGCCATTTGCGCGCCGCGGCGATCTCGGCACCGAGCAGCAAACCCGAAAGGTAATCGCCGACGCCGGCCGGCGCAAGCGCGCCGGTCAAGGCGAGCGTTCGCGCCGAGAACAAGTCGTGACTCAGCGCGGCACCGTCACGCAGGCTCGTACGTACACCGCGTGCGAGCGCATCCAGATCCGAATCATTGGTAAGGAGCCGTCCGAGGATGCTGTGCTCGCGCAGCACTGCGTACAGTTCGCCCGTCATGAAGGTCGCAAAGCGCTCGATTCGGTTCGCGCCGACCATCGCCCACTTGCTGTGCGTGCCCGGCAACACGACGACCTGCCGCTCATCGGAGCCCTCGGGCAAGGCACCGAAGATCTGCGTTTCCTCGCCGCGCATGACGTCAGGCGTCCCGTCCGCGTCGCGACAGAGCAATCCCGGAACGATGAACAGCGATGCGTCCGGAACCGGCGTCAGACCCGCGGCAATCGCATCGAAGCCGGCTGGGCATTCGCGATACGGCGCCTCGATCCAGCCCTGCCGGCTGCCGATCATGCCGCTCGCGACCGACGGCACGCCAACGGGCAGATCGTCCCCGCGGAGCGTCTCGAGCGCTGCGGCAAAATTTCCGTCCGCGACGCGCTGGATGCCGAGCGGCGCGCTCCGCTCCATCACGATCGCGCCGCGCCCGTCGAGCGCGTACAAGCGCGCCGAGCTCGTCCCCCAATCGATTGCCAGCAACCGGATGTCTTGGTCCATGAACCGCTTTTTTTATGACCGGCGTCCTGCCGGTACTACCACGCACCCGTCGCCGATACTTGCGACGGCGCGTACTCCCCCGAAATATTTCGAGCTACCAGCGCGCGGCCGCGTCGTCGTCGCTGGCTTTGGCCTCGACCCAGCGTTCGCCGGCAGGCGTGTCTTCCTTTTTCCAGAACGGTGCCTTGGTCTTCAGATAGTCCATGATGAATTCGCACGCCGCGAACGCGTCGCCACGATGTGCGCTGCACACGGCGACGAGAACGATCTGGTCCGTAGGTTCGAGCTTGCCGACCCTGTGCACGACCAGTGCCTCGGACACGCGCCAGCGTTGCTTGGCTTCCGCGACGATCCCGGCCAACGCCTTCTCGGTCATGCCCGGGTAGTGTTCCAGGGTGAGCGTGCGCACGTCCGCCGCGTCGTTGAGGTCGCGCACGATGCCGACGAACGCGGCAACCGCGCCGACCTTTGCATTGCCGGCGCGCAACTGGTCGATCTCGCGCCCGACATCGAAATCCTCGACTTGCACACGGACGCCCACTGGTCAGCCTCCAGTCACGGGCGGGAACAGCGCAACCTCGTCACCGGCGCGAATCGGGGTATCGTTTTGCGCGATGTCGTGATTGACCGCGATGCGAACCGCTCGTCCCGGCGCCAGTTCATGCGTCCAGGCGCCGCCGCGCTGCGACAGCCAGGCAAGGAGCGCGTGTACCGTCGCGACATCGCGCGGAAGATCGACGCTCTCGGTGGCAGTACCCAACGCGTCACGCAGGCGGGCGAGGTAGACGAGACGGATCATGAGCGAATGTTAACGCAACGCGGCGTGGCGACATAAAAAACGCCGGCGAGCAGCGCTGGCCGGCGTCGACGAGGGCGATCTTGCGTCAGAACTTGAATTGCACGCCGATAAGCACCTGATCGGTTTCGGGTAACGGTCCGCCGGTCGCGCCTTCGCCGATAAATCGGCCGAAGCGTGCGTACTCGACGCGCAAGCCGAGCGACTGGGTCATGTCGTAACGCAGACCGACGCCATAGTTGACGCCGTCGCGCTGGCGGCGCAGATCTCCGGGCACCAATGACGCGCCGGCGAACATCGGCCGGGTCTCCGTCTGCGCGTAGCCGAGGCGGCCGTAAAGCGACACGCTCCGGGCGAATTCCCAACTCGTGTAGACGTCGGCATTCCAGGTGTGTGCGGAAGGATCGGGCGTGCGCAGGCCGATGGCGCTGCCCAGGCCAGCCAGTCGCGGCTGGAGAGAGTACTTGTCGCCCGTATTGAACGCAGCTTCGACCGCGACATCGCTCTTCCAGCGGTAGCCGCCAAAGACGAGCGAGCGCTGGACCGTGTCTTCGGCAACGGGTGCCGCGAAGCGCGCCCATGTCAGAGGCAGGTCGCCCTGCAGCCCGCTGGTCGCGGCTCCGGGGTCGCGCAGCGAGACACCCCCATAGAAGCCCGTCTCGGCCTGGGCGGGGGCGATCGCCGCCATGGCGAGCCATGCGCCGGTGATGACTGTAAGTGTTTGTTTTTTCATGACTAACGCTACTAACCGCCGGTACTCGTCCACGCCTTTTGCACATGGATTTCCACAATTTCAACTTACGCCGCGCACCTAGACCAAGTCAATTTTCCCGGACAGGCGGGGCGAGACCATACCGCATAAAGTGTCGCAAAACAGCGACACTTTTTGGCTCCATATCCTACAAGGGTCGACAGACAAGCCACTCGGCGGGTGGCCAGACCGATGTCGTCCGTACCATGTTTGAGCGGGCTGCAGGGGGTGAGTTCCAGCGCTGCCCGACGGCGACCTTCGCCACGTCAGCGATCGGCGATGACGACCTGCTTGGCGTGGGCGTGAACGAAGGCGGCGATAGCGTCGATATCGTCCAGATCGAACCTCGGCAACGGTGTGTCCAGGGGAGCGTCGCTGGCGACTGCAAGTATGTTGGGGTCATTGCCGTGCAGCAATGCCTTGCCGACGCTGTCGCGATAGATCTCCAGCTTCGGAATCGCAGCGGCCTTGAAACCTTCAACGAGCACGATGTCGCAGGGTGAGAGGCGCGCGATGGCAGCCTCCAGGGTCAACTCGGCGCCGCCGCGCAACTCGTGGATCAATGCCCACCGTGTCGTCGACGTGATGAGCACTTCCTGGCAACCGGCCTCGCGGTGACGGTGCGAATCCTTGCCGGGACGGTCGATCTCGAATTCGTGGTGAGCATGCTTGACCAGCGCGACCGCGAGGCCCTGCGCGACAAAGCGTGGGATCAATCGCTCGATCAATGTGGTCTTGCCACTGCCGGACCAGCCGGCGAATCCAAAAACCTGCACCTTCAGCCGGCTCCGCCGCCAAGGACGGCGGTGATGAACTCGCCCTTTTCCTTCGTGTAGCCCACCGGTTCGCTCAGGCCCGACTGCAATATGGCGCGTTTTTTTGCCTGATACGCCGCGCTGAGTGCGTCATCCTGGCGAAGGACGTCGCGAAAGCGGCGCAGGTCCATCGCCTCCGGACTGTCTTGTGCGACGACATGCACATGCAGCCGGAACACCTCTCCATGGTGGTCGATGGCGCCCACTCGCATGGGGCGTTCCTCGGGAAACTTGTGTCCTGCGCTCTGATGCTGAAAGCCGAGCGCATCGAGTACGATGCGCGTCTGCGCCAAGTTGCCGTCAACGTAGAACGCAGCGAGATCGACGATGCCCTTGCCGGAGCAATTGGGCACTGCGGTACTGCCGATGTGCTCGGCGTGCACCCAGGGAGCCGCGCCATCGATCAACTTGATGACTCGCTGTGCAACGTCGACGACCTTGGGGTCGTATTCGATGTACGCGGGCGGTAACACCTGGTACGTCAGTATGGGCGACTTCGCCAATGCTGCGCTCCCCCTGCCAATCGGTTGTGGCGAGGATTGTAACCTTTATACTGCGGTTCTCACGCGCACGCTTGCAGGAACGTGTCATGTCCGCCATTACTGCATTCTCGGGACCGATCGTCGCCACGATTGTCGACGCGCTGGAGGATGTGGTATCGGGCGTACCCGCGTCGCGGGAGGTCGCTGTCGTATCCCCTGCGACCGCCGCGCGAGCCCTCGCGCGCAAGGCCGCCGCGCGGGCCGCCGGGCTATCGGGTGCGCTGGCGTTACCGCCGGGACTGTTCGGCATGCTGACGGTCCTGCCGGATCTTGTTGCGATCTGGCGCATCCAGGCGCAAATGGTTGCCGACATCGCGGGACTCTACGGCCGGGATCTGCAACTCACGCGTTCGCACATGGTGTACTGCCTGTTTCGTCATGCCGCGACGCAATTCACGCGCGATGTCGTTGTGCGCGCGGGTCAGCGCCTGGTGGTTCGGCAACTATCCGGTGGCGCCATCAAGAGCATGCTGACCAGCGTTGGCATGACGGTCACCCAACGCGTCGCCGGCATGACGGCGAGCCGCTGGGTGCCGGTGCTGGGCGCCGCCGCGGTCGCGGGTTACGCCTACTACGACACGCTGCAGGTCGCCAAGACGGCGATGAGGATGCTCGAAACGCCGACGATGCTGGAAGCGGACTGAAGCAAAACGTCACGCCGCACCGCGAGTGCCGCTTCATCGGGTCGGAGCACCGGCTGCAATCCATGCCGCGAGCGTCCCGCGCTCGTCATCGGTCATGCCGGTCAGGTTGCCGATCGGCATGACCTTGGTCACGACGACCTGTTCGTAGATCTTCTGCGCATTGGCGGCGATGAGCTCGGGCGTGTGCAGCATCACATTCTTGGGCGCCACCGCGAATCCTTCCTGCGTCGGCTTTTCCGCGTGGCAACTGACGCAACGCTGGGTGACGATCGCCTGGACTTTGGCGAAAGTCGGCGGCCCACCCACCGTGGCCTGCGGCTTCTCGGGCGCGATCACGATCGCGAGCGCAAGGGTGCCGAGCAACGCGGTGACCGGTATTGCCCAGACAGTGCGTCCACGGTGGCGCAGGTTGAAAAAGTGCCGCACATAGGCCGCCAGCAGCATGATCACCAGCAGCACCACCCATCCATATTTGTTGCCGTACGTCATCGGATAGTGGTTGCTGATCATGATGAACAGCACCGGGAGCGTGAAGTAGTTGTTGTGGACCGAGCGCTGCTTGCCGCGCTGACCGTAGACCGGATCGGGCGCGATACCCTGTTCCTTCGCCTCGACCAGCTTGCGCTGCGAGGGAATGATCACCATCGCGACGTTGGCGGCCATGATCGTGCCGAGCATCGCACCGATCTGGATGTACACCGCACGGCCACTCAACAAATAGGACAGTCGCCAGGCGACGATGGCGATGAACAGCATCATGATGCCTGCGATCCATCCTTCGCGCTGCAGACCCAGGCGCTTGCACAGCTGGTCGTACACGAGCCAGCCGATGACGAGCAGCGCAACGCTCAAGCCCACCGCCTGGAGCGGGCTGATGTCCGCAACGCTCTTGTCGATCATGTAGACGCCGGCATGGAGGTAATACATCACGATGAGCAGCGCGAAGCCGCTCATCCAGGTCGTGTATGCCTCCCACTTGAACCAGTGCAGCGGCTCCGGCAACACCTGCGGGGCGACCTTGAACTTGCGCACGACGTAGAACCCGCCACCATGCACCGCCCACAACTCGCCGCCGATGCCCTTGTCGGCATCCTCCTGCGCCTTCGGTGCGAGCAGGCTGTTGTCGAGCCAGACGAAATAGAACGACGAGCCGATCCATGCGATGCCGGTGATCAGGTGGATCCAGCGGATCAGCAGCTGCAGCCAGTCGCTCGCGTAGGCTTCCATCGACTGATTTGCGCTCAGCTGCCACGGTAGGTGGCATAGCTCCAGGGCGACACGAGCAGCGGCACATGGTAGTGCGCGCCGGTGTCCGCGATCCCGAAGTCGAGCGTGACCTCATCGAGGAACGGCGGCTCCGCCAGCGACGTGCCGATGCGCCGGAAATAGGCGCCGGCGCCGAACACCAGGCGATAGCGTCCTGCGACCATCGCCACGCCGTCGAGCAGCGGTACATCGCAACGGCCATCGGCGTTGGTGAGCGCGCTCTTGACGATCTCGTAGCCCTGCGGACCGGCGCGATAGAGCCGCACTTCGACGCCTGCTCCTGGCGTGCCGCGCGCGGTATCGAGCACATGTGTCGTCAGCCGCCCCATCGATTCCTCCCGTCAGGCGGCGCGCGCCGCGCTCGCGGCAAGAACCGCCCGCACGTCTACGACCCCGCGGGTCGGCTCGCTCAGCAACAGACCGGCTTCGACGTGACGCAAATGATGATCCATCAGCCGTGCGATGACGCGTGCCGGACGCACAGCCAGCGCATCGACCAGTTCGCCATGCTCATCCGGCGCGCAGTCGACAGTCGCCGCGCGCTGGTAGAGCGCAATGATCAGGGACGACCGCGCGACCAGCCCGCGCACGATGTCGGTGACGACGCTGTTCCCGGCGAGGTCGGCCAGCAGGAGGTGGAACTCACCCGACAGCTTGATGCCCTCGTGGCGGTCGCGGGCAGTGCGTGCGGCTTCTTCCGCCGCGACGTGGCGTCTCAGTCGCTGCAGCTGAACGTTGCCAAGACGCCCCACGAGCGAACCCGCCAACGGCGGTTCCACCAGGCGGCGCGCGGCAAACACGGCGCGAGCCTCCGTGATGCTGGGTTCGGCGACGAACGCCCCGCGATTCGGATGGAGCGTCACGATGTGCGTGAGCGAGAGATGATGCAGCGCCTGCCGCACCCGCGCCCGACTCACGCCGAACAGATCCGCCAGCGTTTCTTCGCCGAGCTTGGTACCCGGTGGCAGGCGGTGCTCTTCGACCGCACGAACGATATGCTCATAGATGCGCTGCGCGGCTTCAGGCTTCGTGGTCGTCGGTGGCTTCGGTCGTCGGTTTGCACGAGCCGAGCCGCGGGCACGACGTCGACGGACAGGGGCGGGTGCGCTAAGCATGGCGTGCGGCGAAAAGTGCAGTCGAAGATAGGGCAAGCGATCTCATTGTAGACAAAGATACGTTGACGGTGTAAACAATTTTTGGCACGATTGTGTACAAGATCGTGGCGCGGTCCGTCGGGACGGCGCTGCCGCCCCGAATGCCCGCACTCATGCCCTCCTCCTACCCCCGCGACCTGATCGGTTACGGCGAGCGCGTACCGCACGCCCGCTGGCCGGGAGACGCGCGCATCGCGGTGCAGTTCGTCGTGAACTACGAAGAAGGCGGCGAGAACTCGGTGCTGCACGGCGACCCGGCGTCGGAGACGTTCCTGTCGGAGATCGTGGGTGCGCAAGCCTTCGCGCAAAGGCACATGAGCATGGAGTCGCTCTACGAGTACGGGTCGCGTGCCGGCGTCTGGCGCCTCCTGCGCTGCCTGCGCCAGCGCCGCGTGCCCGTGACGATATTCGGCGTCGGCATGGCCCTGGAGCGCAATCCCGTGGTCGTTGAAGCCGTGCTGAAGGACGGCCACGAGATCGCGAGTCACGGCTGGCGGTGGATCTCGTATCAGCAGATCGATGAATACATCGAGCGCGAAGATATTGCCAAGGCGGTCGAGGCGATCACCCGGCTGACCGGCAAACCGCCGGAGGGCTGGTATACCGGTCGCGACAGCCCCAACACCCGGCGCTTGCTGGTCGAGCACGGCGGCTTTGTCTATTGCGCTGACGGCTACGCGGACGATCTTCCGTACTGGGTTCCCGTGCGCACGCGGCTCGGTACCGCACCGCTGCTGATCGTCCCCTACACACTTGACACCAACGACATGCGCTACGTCACGCCGCAGGGCTTCAACAGCGGCGAGCAGTTCTATGCCTATCTGAAGGATGCTTTCGACGTGCTGTACGCGGAGGGTGACCCACAAGGCCTCGATGCGCCGAAAATGCTGTCGATCGGCCTGCATTGCCGTCTGGTCGGACGCCCGGGCCGCATCGCGGCCCTCGGCCGCTTCATCGACTACGTGCAAGGACACGACGACGTCTGGCTCGCGCGTCGCATCGACATCGCCCGTCACTGGATCGCGATGCATCCTTACCCCGACGAATGACCCTGGCCGAAATCAACACGCTCGATCGTCGTGCGTTCGTCGAGCGCCTCGGCGGGATCGTCGAGCACACGCCGTGGATCGCCGATGCCGCCTGGCCCGGCCGCCCCTACGCGAGCGTAGACGCACTGCACGCGGCGATGGTTGCCGCGCTGATGGCCGCACCGATCGAGACACAGCTCGCAGTGATTCGCGGCCATCCGGAACTCGCCGGCAAGGCGGCGATTCGTGGCGAGATGACCGAGGAATCGAAGCTCGAGCAAGGCGGTGCCGGGCTGACCCAATGCTCACCCCAGGAATTCACGCGCCTCACCACGCTCAACCGTGCTTACAAAGCCAAGTTCGGCTTTCCGTTCATCATCGCTGTGAAAGGTCTCGATCGGGCGGCGATCATCAATCGCTTTGAAGCACGGCTCGCACACGATCGCGCCACCGAGTTCGACGAGGCGCTCGCGCAAATCTTGAGAATATCCAGGCTTCGACTGGAGGCGATGCTTGAAAGCTGAGTGTGACGGCACTGACCCGATACGTCCATTCGCGACCGGGGCGTTGTTGAGGGGTCGAGCGGCGACAACGCCGAAATCAGGAAAGCAAAGATGACCACAGCTAACCCATCGACCCATCCGGTCGACCAGGTGTTGCCATTCGGGCAGATGTTCGCCGTCGGTTTGCAGCACGTGCTCGTGATGTATGCCGGTGCCATCGCGGTGCCCCTGATCCTGGGCGGCGCGCTCAAGTTGCCCAAGGACCAGATCGCGTTTCTGATCAATGCAGACCTCTTCGCCTGCGGCGTGGCTACGCTGATCCAGTGCATCGGGGTCTGGAAATTCGGCATTCGGCTGCCGGTGGTCATGGGCGTCACCTTCGCCGGCGTCGGACCGATGGTGGCCATGGCGAATGCCAACCTCGCGATCACGTCGATCTTCGGCGCAGTGATCACGGCCGGCGTATTCGCGGTGCTCATCGCCCCCTATTTCGGCAAGCTTGTGCGCTATTTTCCGCCGCTGGTGACGGGTACGATCATCGCCGTCATCGGCATTACGTTGCTACGCGTCGGCATCACCTGGGCCGTCGGTGGCGTCCCCGCGATGAAGGACGGCGCATCGCCGCAGTCGATGGTCATCGTCGGCATCGTGCTGGCGACGATCCTCGCCTTGAATCGCTGGGGCAAGGGGTTCATCGCCAACATCGCGGTGCTGTTGGGTCTGGTTGTGGGCTTTGTCGTCGCCATGGGGGTCGGCATCGTCAATTTCTCCGGTGTCGGTGACGCTGACTGGTTCGCGCTGGTCTATCCATTCCGGTTCGGCACACCGACCTTCGACCTCGGCGCCGTCGTCTCGCTGTGCCTGGTCATGATCGTTGTCATGGTGGAATCCACCGGGATGTTCCTGGCGCTCGGCGAAATCTGCGGACGCAAGGTCGGCCCCGGCGACCTCGGTCGCGGTCTCGCGACCGACGGCCTCGGCACGATCATCGGCGGCATCTTCAACACGTTTCCATATACTTCGTTTTCGCAGAACGTCGGCCTGGTCGGGATCACGGGCGTGCGCAGCCGCTGGGTCGTCGCGGTAGCGGGCGGCATACTGGTCGCACTTGGCCTGTTTCCAAAAATGGCCACCGTGATCGCTTCCATTCCGCTACCGGTCCTGGGTGGCGCGGGACTCTGCATGTTCGGCATGGTGGCCGCGACCGGGATCAAGATCCTCGCACGCGCCGACTTTGACAAGCGACACAACCTGCTGATCGTTGCCGTCAGCATTGGCGTCGGCATGATTCCACTCGTCGCACCCACATTCTTCAACCAGATGCCGAAGTGGCTGGACGCCATCGTCCACAGCGGCATCACGTTGACGGCGATATTCGCGGTCGTGCTCAATGCCGCGTTCAACGGCCGGGGATCGAGCGCCGATGTGGAAGAGGAACTCGCGGCAGTCGCATCTTCCGCAGCGGAGCATTAGGCGCGACTCCCGGCGTGTTTCGTGTGACCGAGGCTTCCGCAACCACCGCCGAGGGCCTTGCCTTCGCGTGCGTCCTGCGCGGGTACGCGCATCTGGGCGTGCTGCGCGTCCTCGAAGAGAACCACATTCCGGTCGACTACGTCGCCGGCACCAGCATGGGCGCGGTCGTGGGTGGACGTCTCGGAACAGATGCTCGGCATCCTCATCGGCCAGAACGTTCAGCGCACAAAAGGAATTGCTCGGCCCGCGTGACGTTTTGATCAGCCCGGCGCTCGGTGAGCTGGGCTTCTCGGACTTCTCCAAGACAGCCGACGCGATCGCCGCGGGGGAAGCGGCGGCGCGCGCGGCACTGCCGCAATTGCGCAGTCTGGCTCTCGATCCGCAGGACTACGCCGATTTCCGCTCGACGCAGCTCGCGCGCGCCAGTCCGCGACAGCCGCGCATCGACAAGATCGAGATCGTCACCCACGGTCGTGTCCCGGCCGACTTCGTGCGGCAGTACATCACAGTGAAGGAAGGCGATGTCTACGACCCCGAGAAAATCAAGGCGGCAACCCAGGCCATTGCGACGGCGGGCTATTTCGACAGCGTGACACAGGAACTCAACGAAACAGACGGCAAAACAGTGCTGCGCCTCGACGTTGCCGAGGCCTCGTGGGGTCCCAACCTGTTCCGGTTCGGACTCAGCCTCAACAGCAATTTCGACGGTGACGGCGCCTTCCGGCTCGCGGTGGGTCACCGGTATCCGTGGATCAACGACTCCGGCCTCGAGTGGCGCAACGACGCCATTCTCGGCAGCGACATCCTGTCCTTCCAGACCGAGCTGCGGCAACCTTTGTTCGGTTATGGCGGCATCTACGTCGCGCCCTACGCCGAATACCGGCAGCAGAACTACAGCATCACGATCAACGACGTCTTCCTCAATCTGCCCCCCAATCCGCTCCCGCTCGCCCAGTACCAGTTGACCACCGCCCGGGCCGGCTTTGACTTCGGCTTTCCGCTGCAGCGGCTCGGCGAGCTTCGCGTCGGCGGCGAGTATGCGCAGTTCACCAACCGCCCAAAGACGTTCTTCCCGAAGAATCTGACGATCGGAGGGGGTTCGCTGGACGACAATCTGTTTCCGGTGTCTAAAGCCCGCCTGCTCGGGCCGCGCGTGCGGCTCGTGATCGATCAACTCGACGATGCATTGTTTCCGCGCGAGGGCTACTACCTGTTCGCGGAAAACGAAACGTCGCTGCTGCGTGGCGGCAATCAATACAGCGAATCACATCTGAAGGCGCTGTTTGCCAAGAGCTTCGGACCGCACAGTTTCGAGGTCGCGCTCGAGGGCGGCGGCGACTTCGGCGTTGGCGATCAGGCGCAGCCACCGGGATTTTTCCTTGGCGGCTTTCAGCGACTGTCCGCGTATTCCCCGGACCAATTCGCCGGAAGCTTTGTCCTTTACGGACGCTTGACCTATCTCACCCCGGTGAAGACATTCGATTCGCCGCCGTTCCACAGCCTGTTCCTCGGCGCGTCAGCCGAAGCCGGCAACGTATGGCTGCGCGAGAGCGATTTCGGGACGGGCAGCTACAAGCAGAGTTACAGCATTTTCGCAGGTCTCACGAGCGGCATCGGCCCGATCTACGTGGGCATCGCCTATGCGCCAAGCAATGTCGTCAACGTCTACTTCCAGTTTGGCCGGCCGTTCTAGAAGTCTATTCGCACTTACAAGACGCGTCGCGCGCGATGATCCTAACTCAGCGAATCACGACAATGGCGACGCGGCTGGGACATTGGGGTCGGCGGAAACTGTCGGCGCGCGACCTTCCGACGTGCGCCGTGTCGGGCGGCGTAAAAGCAGGTACGCCGCCGGAATGACGAACATCGACAAGACGGGCGCAGTGACCATGCCGCCGACCATCGGGGCCGCGATCCGTTGCATCATTTCCGAACCCGTCCCCGAGGACAGCATGATCGGCGCAAGTCCCGCAAGAATGACTGCGACCGTCATCGCCTTGGGCCGCACGCGCAGCACGGCGCCTTCCATGATCGCGGCCCGAACCTGCACCGCCCCATGGGCCCCGTCAGCCAATGGTCGCCGCTCCAATGCGTGCTTCAGATAGAGCAACATGACGACACCGAATTCCGCGGCGACGCCGGCCAGAGCGATGAAACCGACCGCTGATGCAATCGAGAAGGCGTAACCGAGCACCCACATGAGCCACAATCCGCCGATAAGGGAAAACGGCACCGCGGCCATGATCAGCAATGCCTCGTCGATGTGCCGGAAGGTCAGATAGAGCAGCACGAACGTAATCAGCAGCGCAAACGGCACGACGACCTTGAGGCGCTCGCTCGCACGCTCGAAGTACTCGAACTGTCCCGACCACGACAGCGAATAACCGGACGGGAGCTTGACATTGCGTGCGACGACGGCCTGCGCATCGCGAACCACCGAGAGCAAGTCGCGATCCCGAATGTCGACGTATACCCAACCCGATGGGCGTGCGTTTTCGGAGCGAATCATCGGCGGTCCATCGCTGATACCGATCGTCGCCAACGTGCCCAGATTGAGCTGTGCGCCCCGCTCGGTCACTATCGGCAGTGACCGCAGCTTTTCGACCGAGTCGCGCAATTCGCGCGGATACCGCACGTTGATCGGAAACCGTTGCAGACCTTCGACACTTTCTGAAATATTCTCGCCGCCGACCGCGTAAGCGATGACCTGTTGCACATCGGCTGTGTTGAGTCCGTAGCGCGCGGCCGCAGCTCGATCCACGCGAATATCGATGTAGCGCCCGCCGGAAAGCCGCTCGGCGAGCGCGGACGTAACGCCGGGCACCGTCCGTACAGACGCCTCGATTGCTTGTGCAACCTTGTCGATGGTCGCCAGGTCGGCGCCGGATACCTTGATGCCCAGCGGGCTCTTGATGCCGGTGGCGAGCATGTCGATCCGGTTCCTGATCGGCGGCACCCAGATGTTCGACAGCCCGGGCACCTGCACCGCCCGATCGAGCTCCTCGATGAGCTTCTGTGGCGTCATGCCCGGTCGCCACTGGTCATGGGGACGGAAGCGGATGGTTGTCTCGACCATTTCCAGAGGAGCGGGATCGGTTGCGGTCTCGGCACGGCCGATCTTCCCGAACACCTGGGCCACCTCCGGCACCGAGCGAATCATCCGGTCGGTTTGCTGCAGGATCTCCGCGGCCTTGGCGGCGGACAGGCCCGGTAGCGCGCTCGGCATGAACAGCAGATCGCCTTCGTCGAGTGGCGGAATGAATTCGCCCCCGAGGCGGCTTGCCGGCCAGGCGCTCGCCGCAAGAAGCAGCACGGCGAGTACAAGCGTCGTCTTCGGATGATCGAGCACGCGGACGAGCAGCGGCCGGTAGAGGGCAATCAGCGCGCGGCTCAACGGATTATCGCGTTCGTCGGGAATATGACCACGAATGAGATAGCCCATCAGCACCGGCACCAGCGTCACCGACAAACCCGCGGCCGCGGCCATCGCATAAGTCTTGGTGAACGCCAGCGGCGCGAACAGCCTTCCTTCCTGCGCTTCGAGTGCGAAGACCGGTACGAACGACAATGTGATCACCAGCAGGCTCACAAACAACGCGGGGCCGACCTCCACGGCAGCGTCGGCGACGATTTGCCATCGCTCAGTCGCGGTCGGTTCTACCGAAGCCGACACGGACCGGTGTTCGTGTCGCCACGTTTCCAGATGCTTGTGGGCGTTTTCGATCATCACGATGGCGGCGTCGACCATGGCACCGATGGCGATGGCGATGCCGCCGAGCGACATGATGTTGGCGTTGACGCCCTGCCAGCGCATGACGATGAACGCGGTCAGGATGCCGAGTGGGAGCGTGACGACAGCGACGAGACTCGAACGCAGATGCAGCAGAAACAGCAGGCATACGACCGCGACGACGACGAACTCCTCCACCAGTTTGTCGCGCAGATTGGCGACCGCGCGCTGGATCAATCCGGAGCGGTCGTAGGTCGGCACGATTTCGACGCCGGCCGGCAGACCCGGCTTGAGCGCCTCGATCTTCGCCTTCACCGCCGCAATGGTGTCCAGCGCGTTCTTGCCGGAGCGCATCACGATCACGCCGCCGACCACCTCGCCCTCGCCGTCGAGCTCCGCGATGCCTCGGCGCATCTCGGGCCCTACCCGGATCTGCGCGACATCCTTCAGCTGCACGGGCGTGCCCGCATCGCTGACGTTGAGCGCGATCTTGCGAAAGTCGTCCAACGACTGAAGGTAGCCGCTGGCCCGGATCATGTATTCCGCTTCGCCGAGTTCGAGCACCGATCCGCCGGTGGATTGATTCGCGCTGCGGATGGCATCGACGACGCGGGAAATCGGCAAGCCATACGCGCGCAGCCGGTCGGGGTCGATGATGACCTGGTATTGGCGCACCATGCCGCCGACCGTTGCGACTTCCGCGACATTCGGCACCGACTTCAGTTCGTACTTGAGAAACCAGTCCTGCAGCGCCCGCAGCTGTCCGAGGTCGTGCGCACCCGTGCGGTCGACGAGCGCGTATTCGTACACCCAGCCGACGCCGGTCGCGTCCGGTCCAAGGGAGGGCTTTGCGCCAGCCGGCAATCGTCCCTGGACCTGGTTGAGGTATTCGAGCACCCGCGAGCGCGCCCAGTACAGGTCGGTGCCATCCTCGAACAGCACGTACACGAACGAATCACCGAAGAAGGAATAGCCGCGTACCGTTCTGGCGCCTGGCACCGACATCATCGTCGTCGTGATCGGATAGGTGACCTGGTCCTCGACGATTTGCGGTGCCTGCCCAGGAAATGCAGTCCGGATGATGACCTGGACGTCGGACAGGTCGGGAATCGCGTCGACGGGCGTGGTCCGTACCGCCCAGATGCCGGCGGCAGCGAGCAGTGCGCTCGCCAGGAGCACAACAACGCGATTGGCAATCGACCAGCGAATCAGCGACGCGATCATGGCTTGCCATCCATTCTGGGCCCGAGCGCCTTCTCGACCGGCGTGGTCGCGGCGGTGGGTGGATGCGGATCTTCGCCTGCGTCCATCCGGTTGAGTGTGGACTTGAGGCTGGCTTCGGAGTCGATCAGGAATTGGCCCGACACGACGACTTTCTGCCCGGCACTCAAGCCCTTGCGGATTTCGGTGCGGTCGCCTGATTCGCGGCCGACCTCGACCTCCATCGGACGCAGCCCGCCGTCCGCAGCGGCGACGATGACGACGCTGCGCCTACCGGTGCGGATCACGGCCTCAGTCGGCACGAGTAGCGCATCCCGCGCATTGCCCGCGCCTGCGTGAAACGTCAGATTTGCAAACATTCCCGGGCGCAGTTGCCCGCCGGGGTTGGCGACGACCACGCGCGCCTTCAGCGTGCGCGTCTGGGTGTTCACGTCGGGCAGGATCGCCGCGACCGTGCCCTTGAGCACCCGATCCGGAAATGCGCTCGTTCGCGCCTCGACCACCGCGCCGATGCTGACCAGGCCCGCCTGCGCCTCGGGTATCTCGGCATTGATCCACACCGTGCCCAAATTGGCGATGCGAAAGATCGTCACGCCGGGCCCCACCGCGGCGCCTTCGCGCGCGCCGATCTCCCACACGAGTCCCGACGCCGGCGCCATCAGAGTAACTCGCGGATTGGGTTTGCCCTCGTCCTCGATCTTGCGAATCTGCGCCTCGGGCACTCCAAGCCAAGCGAGTCGCTGGCGCGCGGCGTCGGCGAGAACGGCATCTATCTTCGAGGGATTGCGCAGGAGCGCCAGGTACTCCTCCTGCGCGGCAAGCCAATCGGGGGAATAGATGGCGGCCAGTGGCGCGCCGCGAGCGACCGGATCGTATTGCGCGCGGACGTACAACTGCTCGACGACACCGTTGACCCGCGCCTGCACCGTGACCAGCGAACGCTCGTCGACCGCGATGGCACCGGTCGTCGTGAACGTAAGATCGAGCGCACCTCGAACGACATCGGCCGTCCGGATGCCCAGACTCTGCGTCGTGCGCGAGTTGGTCGCGACGCCACCTGCGTTACCAGCCTCGTCGGCGTAGACGGGCACCAATTCCATGTCCATGAACGGCGACTTGCCCGGCTTCTCGAATTTGACCTCCGGTTTCATCGGATCATGCCAATAGAGCACCTTGCGGCCGCCGGTCTCTCCCTGGCCCGCAGGCGGCTCCGTGACCGCAGACGCTGGCGCCGCTGTGGTTCCTCGCATGCCGGCAAGCCAATAACCCAAGACGCCGCCCACACCGAGAGCTATCGCGATGAGCATCGCCATCTTCATGTTCATAACGTCTCCTCGATCGGCAGGACGAAACGTAACTGAATCCATAGTTTCGCCGCGGTCTTCTCCTGCTCCAGCTGTGCCAATTGCGCTTCGATGGCTCCGCGTCGTGCATCGAGGACGGCCGTCAGCGATCCACTCCCGCCGCGGTAGGCGGCGAGCGCTGCGTCGACACGCTGAGCGGCGATCGGCACGAGCTCATCCGCGACACGAGCCGCCTGGATGCGGCTCGCCTCCCACTCGGCGACCATCGCTTCGATTTCGGCGACATGCTGGCGCCGCATCTCCTCGCGCTGGGCGCGGACGCTATCGAGCTGCTTGAACTTCGCAAGCTGTTGTGCGTCCTGCCGGCGTTCGGGAAACAGTGGCAGGTCGACCGACACAAGGAGCGTCACCATGTTCGAGTACGACGAACCACGGATGCCATACGACACGCCGATGTTCCAATCAGGGCGCCGCGCAATGCGCGCCAGTTCGACATCCGTCGACGCGATCGCCTCCTGCTGGGCGAGCAATCGAAGCTCGGGATGCGTGTCGACCTCGGCAATGAGATGCGAGGACGCATGTGGCAGCGCGTTCATGGCGGGAACCACGCCGAGCACCCGTTCCGCGTTGTCACCGACATAACGAGTAAGGGCGATTTTCGCCCGCCGCACCTGTGCCATCACATCGGTACGCCTGTTTTCGAGCTCGATGGTTGCGGCGCGCGCCACCAGGAAGTCTGCCTGCGCCCCCTTGCCGCCGCGGTAGGCGGCGCTGGTGGATTCGACGGCGGTCCGCGCCTCATCCAGCAACCGGTCCATGAGCCTTAGCGACGCTTCGGCATACCAGCGCGAAAGCCAGGAGAGCGCCGCGTCACGTTGCACGGCGAGTTGCTGCACGGTCAGCGTCGCTGCCTCGCGCGCCGACTCCTCCTCGGCCCGCTGGGTGCGTAACGCACGCTTGCCGGCACCTGGCACGTCCTGCATGACGCCGATCGTGCGCTGGGTCATGAAGTCGCGGCTGACGCTCCAGCGGTCGGGCCCGTTGGTCGGCAGATTTTCGATGCCGATCACTGCTTTCGGATCCGGGAGCTCTCCGGCCCCAAGGGCCGCCGCCTCTGCCGCACTTACCAGCGCGCGCTGCGACTCGAGCTGGGGCGAACGCTGTGCCGCGATGCGGATCGCCTCGACCAGCGACAACGGCGCGTCGGCGGCAAGCACTGCAAACGATGGCAACAGAGTCGCGAGGACCGCTATCCATGCCGCGCTACGAACGGCTGCGCGTGCAGCCAAGTGAATTTGCATACGACCCCCTCGCAAACGTGAATCGAACTGGCGCGCGCCTTGACGGGCGCCGGGATCAACGTAGCGCGGAAGTCAGATCAGGAAATGACCGAACAGCAGGGACCGTGGTGGCGCTGCCGCCAGCGACGAGAGCCAGATCGCCGCACCTGGGTCAGGAACGCCGGGCTCGGCAACGCGAACCGTCAGTGCCGGCTGCAGGCAGAACGCCGCCAACATTGCGGCCGGCTGAACGTCGATTTGCTGGCCGGCATTGCAATGCGATTCACAGGCGTTCGCGGTCGACGTCGAGTCCGGCTGACCGGTCATACCAACGCAATCGGCAGGCATCGGCATGCGATCGGGCAGCGCAACCTGCGTCGACGCTTCACCCTGTGGAGACAGCAACGGACACGCGTGCGCCATCGCGACGATTTGGGCAAACACCAAACCCACCATCATCACAACCGCAATCGATTGGCGTCGAAAATGCATCAGGCAAAGCGAGCGTAAAGAACGTGTTTCATCCTACCTCGCCTCACGGCCGCCGGGATATGACGCAGATCAATCTTTATGGCAGGCGCGGATAGCGCGCGGCATCGAACGCGACAGCTTTCATCGCCCGAACAACTTGCCCAGCGCCTTGCCGAGATCGTTGGCCGGCGCCTGCTTGTCCGCGGGGGACGGGGGCGCGGCTGCGGCCGTAGTCTGGGTCACATGGCCGAGGGCGATCTGACACGGTGCACCGGTGTCGGCTGTGGCGCCCTTGAGCAGTATCTGGCCGAGCAGCGACGTGCCGCCCGTGGCCACGGCCGCGCCGAGCGTTGCGACCGTTTCTGCCGACGCCTTCGCATCGACACCCACCGTCGGCGCGCTGAACGGTCCGCGAAAGTGCACCAATGACGCGAATTGATCGATGTTCAGCGTGACGCCCTTGCGCAGCTGCGGTTTGATCGATAGGTCCAGCGTCTCGTTGCGGAAGTCGAGCGTCCCGCTCGCCGTCGCGCCGATCTTGTTGGTCTCGATGCCGATACTCCGATCGACCTTGGCGATGCCGCTACTGAGCGGAAGGCGGATGACGGCGCACTGCAACTCGGTCGAAGGATCGGTTTTGCGGAATGGGTTGACCGCTTCCGCGAGCTTGTTGAAGGTGGGATCGGCATTGTCGCTGGCGGTGACGATCGTTGCCTGCCCGACGATGGCCGTGGCCGTACCGCTGGCAGTGCTTGCCCATTGATGCAGGGAGCCGCCGCGCGCTGCGATGTCGGCATTGACCGATGTCTTGCCGCCGCGCACTTCGCGCTTGATCCCGGCCGCGGCCAGAATCGCCGGCAGATCGAGGCCGTTGGCGTCGAGGTGCAGGTTGAGGGCGGCGTCCTTGTCGCGGTTGGCGTCGAGCTTCACCCGCGCCACAACCCTGCCGCCGAATATCCCACCCTGGACCACCGGTGCATCCAGCACGCCGTTCTGCAGCACAAATTGCAGATGGACATGATCGAGTTTCCGTCCATCGGGAAGTACCAGCGCATCGACCGCGAGGTCGCCGTTCGCATCGACCGTCCTGAGTCCGGACAAATCGATAGGATCTTCGCTGAATATGAATTTCGATTTTGGCGCTACCTTGGTCGCGGCCGCCGGCGCTGTACCCTTGGTCGGCACCGCAACCTCCGCGAGCGCAAGCGAGGGCGACGCGAGCTTGAACGCCAGTTTGGTCCGCGGCTTGCCAGTGGTGATGCTCAGTTGTCCCGTGACCTTACTCTTGCCGACACCGAGTTCCAACGGATCGAGCGTGGTCGTGCCGTCCTGCACGCGCAATTTGGTGTCGAGCGACACCTGCTGCGCCTTCACCTGACCCTTGACGTTCACCGGATAGGGCCATTGCTCCTTCGCCAAGGACGCCAGCGGTCCAAGCGTGCCATCGACCGCAATCGCGGTGTCGTCCACGCTGCCGCGGAAGGTCGCATCGACGGGAGACTGGGGATCGCGTGCTTTCAGCCCGAGATTGCCAATGGTGACGGTTGTGAGCTTGCCGGTCTCCCCATCGAGATAGGTCAGCGCACCGTTGCTGATCGAAAAGTCGCCGACGAAAAACCCGCCCATCGTTGCCGTACCATCGGGTGCCGCGGGTTTGGGCACTCCTGCCGACGCAGACGCACTGCTGAAGTCCCAGTTGCCGACACCCTTGGCGTCCGTTTCAAGCGCAATCCTGGGCTCGATCAACGCGAGGCTGCGCACCTGGAATTCGCGGTGCAGCAACGGCAGCAGCGCGAACTGCACTTCCACGCGCTTGGCCATCAGCATCTGTGGCGATTTCGCGCCGGGAGGGTTGCTGAGGGCAACGTCCTGGGCGACCAGCTTGGGTTCGAGCGAGAACTTGAGATCGACGCCGCCGCCGACCGTCAGGTCGCGACCGGTGGCGTCCTTGACGCGCTTCTGGACGGGACCGATGAAGCTTTTGACGTCGACCGTGCTGATCGCGATCGCCACCGCGATCAGCAGCAGCAACAGCAAGCCGCCAATACCCGCCAGGATTCGCCATACAAGGCGCATCCTGGAATTGTAGCGCTAGCGAAGTCGAGGCGTTAAACTTTTCCAGGGCCGCTGCGCCTGGAATCAGCTCGCGTTCGCCGAGCTGGGTCAGTGGGGTCTCGACCGTATTCAGCGCCGCGTGCAGGTCCGTCGCTTCCTCGTGCATGTACAACAGGCCGGTAACGATCTCGCCCTCAGCGTGACGTTGCAGCAGGTAGTCCATTGCGGCGATGCGGTCGCCCGGGTCGTAGTCTTCGTGCAGCTTGCGCAGGCGCAGGATCGAACCGTCGTGCTGGCGGACTTCCCGTACGCTGCCTGGCGCATAGTCCGTCGTGATCTCGGTGTGCACGGGCATGAAATCGAGACTGTTGACCGCCTCGTTGTGCTCGCGCACGAAATCGTAGCTCTTGGTCGAGCCGGCATGGTTGTTGAAGGCGACGCAGGGACTGATCACGTCGATGAACGCGGCACCCTGGTGCCGCACGGCAGCCTTGATCAGCGGCACGAGCTGTACCTTGTCGCCCGAGAAGCTGCGCGCGACGAAACTCGCGCCAAGTTGCAGTGCCAGCATGACCATGTCGATCGGCTCGTCGCTGTTGACCACGCCACGCTTGCTCTTGGAACCGCGGTCCGCCGTCGCCGAGAACTGCCCTTTGGTCAGACCGTAAACGCCGTTGTTCTCGACGATGTAGACCATGTTCACGCCGCGGCGCATCGAATGCGCGAACTGGCCGAGCCCGATCGACGCCGAGTCGCCGTCGCCTGAGACGCCCAGGTAGATCAGGTCGCGGTTGGCGAGATTGGCGCCCGTCAGCACCGACGGCATGCGACCGTGCACGCTGTTGAAGCCGTGCGAACTGCCGAGAAAGTACGTCGGCGTCTTGGATGAACAGCCGATGCCGGACAGCTTGGCGACGCGGTGCGGCGCGATGTCGAGTTCGAAGAAGGCCTGGATGATCGCGCTCGAAATCGAGTCGTGGCCACAGCCGGCACACAATGTCGACACCGTGCCTTCGTAATCGCGATGCGTGAAGCCGAGCGCGTTTTTCGGCAGCTCCGGATGATGCAGCTTCGGTTTGGCGAGATAGGTCACTGGGCCACCTTCCGCAACGGCGTCACGTTGAACATCGCCAGCTTCTCGCCGATCTCCTGCATGATGAAGCGCGCGGTGATCGGCGTGCCGTCGTAATGGAGCACCGAGATGAGTTTGGCCGGATCGACGGCCAGTTCGTTGGCGAGCATCATGCGCAGCTGCGCATCGCGGTTCTGCTCGACGACGAATACGCGGTCGTGATCGGCGATGAAATCCTCGACGGCATCGTGGAACGGAAACGCCCGGATCCGCAACGTGTCGAGATGGATGTTCTGCGCGTTCAGCGCCGCCAGCGTTTCGTCCATCACCGGCCCCGTCGAACCGAAGTAGATCGCACCATGGCGCGTCGGCGCGGAGGCATTGCGGCGAACCGGCTCGGGCAGGTACTGCTTGGCCGTCTCGAACTTGCGCAGCAAGCGCTGCATGTTGTCGACGTAGGCGGGGCCCTCCTCCGTGTACCGGGCGTAGCGATCCTTGGTCGTGCCGCGCGTGAAGTACGACCCGCGCCTGGGGTGCGTGCCCGGGTAGGTGCGGTATGGGATGCCATCGCCATCGACGTCGAGGTAGCGGCCGAAATCTTTGCCCGCTTCGAGCTGCTCGTAGGTCATGACCTTGCCGCGATCGTGATGCCGCTGGTCGTTCCACGTTAGCGGATCGCACACCCAATCCTGCATGCCGATGTCGAGATCGAGCATCACGAAAATCGGGGTCTGCAACCGATCGGCGAGATCGAAGGACTGCGCGGCGAATTCGAAGGCTTCCTTGGGATCTTCCGGCATCAGCAGCACGTGCTTGGTGTCGCCATGCGATGCGTAGGCGCAGGACATCAGGTCCGCCTGCTGGGTGCGCGTGGGCATGCCCGTCGACGGGCTGCCGCGCTGCACGTCGAAGAGTACCGCCGGAATCTCGGCGAAATACGCGAGCCCGATGAATTCCTGCATCAGCGAAATGCCCGGGCCGGACGTGCAGGTGAACGCGCGGGCACCGTTCCATGCAGCGCCGATCACCATCCCGATCGACGCGAGTTCATCCTCGGCCTGCACGATCGCATACCGTGCCTTGCCCGTCGCCGGATCAGTGCGAAACTTCTTGCAATGTCGCGTGAAGGCTTCCGCCAGCGACGACGACGGGGTGATCGGATACCACGCCGCCACCGTTGCGCCGCCATACACACAGCCGAGCGCCGCTGCGCTGTTGCCTTCGATGAAAATACGATTGCCGACTGCGTTGGCGCGCCGCACCTTGATGCCGAGCGGGTAATCGAGGCTGTTCTGCGCGTATGAACGTCCCATGTGCATCGCTTGCACGTTGGGCTTGAGCAACGCCTCCTTGCCCTTGTACTGCTCGCCGATCAGCTCCGCAATCACTTCCGGCTCGATCTCGAGCAGCGCGGACAGCGCGCCGACGTAGACGATGTTCTTGAACAATTGCCGCTGACGCGGATCCGAGTACTGGCGATTGCAGATTTCCGTCAACGGCATGCCGATGACGGTGATGTCATCGCGGAATTTCGACGCCGGCAGAGGCTTGGTGGAATCGTAGAACAGGTATCCGCCCGGCTCGATTTCCTTGATGTCCTGGTCCCATGTCTGTGGGTTCATCGCGACCATCAGATCGACGCCGCCGCGACGCCCGCGCCAGCCGGCCTCGTTGACGCGCACTTCAAACCACGTCGGCAGCCCCTGGATATTCGACGGGAAGATGTTGCGCGGCGCGACGGGGACACCCATGCGCAGGATCGACTTCGCGAACAGAAGGTTAGCCGACGCAGAGCCGGAGCCATTGACGTTGGCGAACTTGACGACAAAATCGTTGATGCGCTGGATCGGTGCGATGGACTGTTTCATTTCGCGACTCGCTTTCCCATCGCCGATGCGGCATTCGGCACGTATCGATCGCGCTTGCCGCGATCGCAGGCCTGCGCCGGCTCCAGGAAGAACTTCTGCATGTCCCACGCGCCGGTCGGACAGCGTTCGGCGCACAGCCCGCAATGCAGACAGACGTCCTCGTCCTTGGCCATGATGCGACCGGTCTTGAGGCCGTCGGCAACGTAGAGGTCTTGCGTGAGGTTGCGTGCGGGGGCGTTCAGCCGGGCGCGCAGGTCGGTCTCGTCGCCATTCTGCGTGAAGGTGATGCAGTCCATCGGGCAGATGTCGACGCAGGCATCGCACTCGATGCACAACCTCGGCGCAAACACGGTCTCCACGTCGCAGTTGAGACAGCGCTGCGACTCCGCGAAGGCCTGCGCCGCATCGAACCCCAGCTCCACCTCGACCTTGATGTTCTTGAGGGCAATCGACACGTCCTTCAACGGCACTTTGAAGCGCGCGTCATTCGATACGGCGTTGTCGTAACTCCATTCGTGGATGCCCATTTTCTGGGACACGAGATTGAAGATCGGCGGCGGGCGCTTGTGCAGGTCCTCGCCCTGACAGTAGCGATCGATCGAGATCGCTGCCTCGTGACCGTGCGCGACCGACCAGATGATGTTCTTCGGGCCGAAGGCCGCGTCGCCACCGAAGAATACGTTCTTCAGGGTCGATTGGAAGGTCTTGGAATCGAGCACAGGCAAACCGTGCTTGTCGAATTCGACGCCCGTGTCGCGCTCGATCCACGGGAACGCGTTCTCCTGGCCGACCGCGATGAGCACATCGTCGCACGCGAAATAGACGTCGGGTTCGCCCGTCGGCAGGAGTTGCCGGCGACCCTTGTCGTCATACTGGGCCGCGACCTTCTCGAAGATGACGCCCGTGAGCTTGCCGTATTCGTGCGTGAACGCCTTCGGGACGTGAAAGTTGATGATCGGAATGCCCTCGTGCATCGCGTCTTCCTTTTCCCACGGCGATGCCTTCATCTCGTCGAAGCCGGACCGAACGATGACCTTGACGTCACTGCCACCGAGCCGCCGCGAGCTGCGGCAGCAATCCATCGCGGTGTTACCGCCACCGAGCACGATCACGCGCTTGCCGATGCTGTCGATGTGCCCGAACGAGACGCTCGACAGCCAATCGATGCCGATGTGGATGTTCTTCGCTGCTTCCTTGCGGCCCGGAATATCGAGATCGCGTCCACGCGGCGCGCCGCTGCCGATGAAGATCGCGTCGTACTTGCTGCCGTTCCCTGCGAGCAACGCCTTGAGACTGTCAATACGCGTGCCACCACGAAATTCGACGCCGATGTCGAGCACGTAACCGACCTCCTCGTCGATGATCGATTCAGGCAGGCGGAATTTCGGGATCTGGCTGCGGATCATGCCACCCGCGCGCTCATCGCTGTCGTAGACAACGCATTCGTAGCCGAGTGGTGCGAGGTCACGCGCGACCGTGAGCGACGCGGGTCCGGCGCCGACGAGCGCGATGCGCTTGCCATTCGGTCGCGGGCGCTTGGGCAGGAAGCCGCGGATGTCGTCCTTGTGATCCGCCGCAACCCGCTTGAGGCGGCAGATCGCCACCGGCTCGGGCTTGGCGTTGCCGATCCTGTTCTCGCCGTCCTCGACCCGGCCACGGCGGCACGCGGGCTCGCACGGCCGATCGCACGTCCTGCCCAGAATGCCCGGGAAAGACGTTGGACTGCCAGTTGATCATGTAGGCGTCGTTGAAACGCCCGGCTGCGATCAAACGAATGTATTCAGGTACAGGCGTGTGGGCCGGGCAGGCCCATTGGCAATCGACGACTTTGTGGAAGTAATCGGGCGCAGCGATATCCGTCGGTTTCAATACAATCCTCCGTGTCGGGCCCACCGGGACGCATATTCATCGCTTTAGAGAGCCCGGTTCCCTGTACGTTCCGTCCGAGCTCGCGACCCGTGTGATGCCACGCAAGTGGCGCCGATAGTACGCCTCCGCCACGGCGGTGAAAAGCCTTTTGCATTCAACTACTAGCGACGTGGTCTTGAATGTGCCCTGCAAACAACATAATTGGACACAAAACGGTCACGTTCCCGGCAATTTGTGGACGACAGGGAAAAAGAATTCCTTCCACGATGCCGGCTTGGTTTTGATCAGTCCGGTCTTGACCATGAAATCAGCAAAGACCATCGTCGCATTGGGTGTCGTGGAATACACGACGTTGGGCGCCTTGATCATCGCGACGATTTCCTCGACCGTGAATTTCTCCTTGGTAGCGTCGAGATAGATCTTCGCGGCCGCCGCAGGATCCTTGGCGATGAGCGCATTGGCTTCTTCCAGGGCGGCGATGAACGCAGCGATCGTCTTCGGGTTGGCCTCGTAGAATTTCTTCGTACCGAACACCACCGCGTTGCTTGCCGGGCCCCCGAACACGTCGCTCGAATCCAGCACGAGGTGAACGCCGGGCGTCTTGAGTTCCTGCGCCTGATACGGCGGCGCCGAGAAATGGCTGTTGACCTCGCTCTTGCCCCCGACCACCGCGAGCATCGCGTCCGGATGCCCGAGCTGCACCGTCACCGCGTCGAGCGAATCGCGCGCCTGGGCACCATACATTTTTTCCAGCGCCATCTTGAGGACCATCGCCTGGCTCGACACCTTGATCGTCGGCACCGCGATCTTGTCCTTGTCGGTGAAATCTTTCAGCGTCTTCACATTCGGATCGCGGGTCACCAGGAGCATCGGCAGCCCGCCGACGCTGGTGACACCGTTCACCTCACCCTTGGTGCGTTCCCACAGCAGCAACAGGTTCGATACACCACTGGTCACGAGGTCGACGCTGCCCGACAGCAAGGCATCGGTTGCGGCGCCGCCGCTGTTGAACGTGATCCACTGCACCTTGAGATCGCCGAGACCCATCGCCTTGGCATGCTTCTCGACGAGCTTGTTCTGCTCCATCACCACCAGCGGCAGATAGATGATCGACGGTTGCTTGGTGATCCTCAGCTCCGATGTTTCCGCCCGGGCGGGCACGCTGAATGCCAACGCAGCTGCAATGCCCGCAACGCAGGTTGCGAGCCAGACGCGCCGGGAACAAACGCTGCCATTGTTTCCGATTGCCATTGCTTCCTCCTTGGGGTTTCTCATTTTTTATCTTGCTGCTCGCGCCATTGACGATAGCGCGCGACGGTATCCGCATTCGGCGGATAGGTGCCTCGCAACGGCCGCCCAGCGGCGACTTCCTGCAATACGAACACCTCGAGCCGCTCCTGCTCGGCTGCGTCGCGCGCCACTTCGACGGCAAGGTGCGCGGGAACGATGACCACGCCTTCCGCATCACCCACGACGATGTCGCCGGGAAACACCGCGACACCCCCGCAGCCGATCGGGATATTCATATCGACCGCATGATGGATCGCCAGATTCAACGGCGCGCTCGGACCCGCGCCGAACACGGGATAGTCCATGCCGGCGATGGTATCGCTGTCGCGCAAGCCGCCATCGGTCACCACGCCCGCAGCGCCGCGAACCTGGAGCCGGGTGAGCAGGATGCTGCCGCCGGATGCCGCGCGCGTGTCGCGCCGGCAGTCCATCACCAGCACTTGTCCGGGCGGAACGACCTCGATCGCCTTGCGCTGCGGATGTTCCGGATCCTCGAACACGCCGACGTGGTCGAGGTCTTCGCGTGCCGGAATGTAGCGCAGGGTGAACGCCTCGCCGACGAGGTTGTCGGCCGATTTGCTCATGCGGTGCACGCCCTGGAGATAGACGTTGCGCAGACCGCGCTTGAACAACTGGGTCGTCAGCGTCGCGGTGCTGGCGCGCTTGAATTGCTGCAGGGTATCGTTGGAAAGTGCCATGGCGTTCCAATGTAGGTGCCGATCGAGACGGCGGCCGCTATGATAGCGCGATCGCGATGGCCGGGCTGACGGCGGCGGATGCGCGGTTTGGCGCTAGAATGCTTTCCATCCGTTTCCAGGTCATCTCGGCCCTAACTCGTGAACGCCCCCGACGCGACATCGCTACGCCTGACCCAATTCAGCCATGGCGGCGGCTGCGGCTGCAAGATCGCGCCGGCGGCGCTGCGCGAAATCATCGCCAAATCCGCGCCGAGCATCGTCCCGAAGCAATTGCTGGTCGGGATCGAAACGGCGGACGACGCTGCGGTCTATCAACTCAACGAGCGGCAGGCGATCGTCGCGACAACCGACTTTTTCATGCCGATCGTCGACGATCCGTATGATTTCGGCGCGATCGCCGCAACCAATGCGTTGTCCGATGTCTACGCCATGGGTGGCACGCCACTGTTCGCGCTGGCGCTTGGTCGGCATGCCGATCGATCGGCTGCCGGTGGACACCATCCGTCGGATTCTCGAAGGCGGCGAGGCGATCTGCGCCAAGGCCGGCATTCCCGTTGCGGGTGGGCATACCATCGACTCGGTCGAACCGATCTACGGGCTGGTCGCGATCGGTCAAGTCGATCCGCGTCGTCTCAAGCGCAATGTCGGTGCGCGTGCCGGCGACGCGCTCGTCCTCGGCAAGCCTCTGGGTGTCGGTATCTACAGTGCCGCGCTGAAAAAGCAACGTCTCGACGACGATGCGTACGCCGAGATGATCGCCAACACGACGCAACTCAACACACCGGGCATCGCCCTGGGGCAACTCGATGCGGTGCACGCGCTGACCGACGTCACCGGCTTTGGTTTGCTGGGCCATCTGCTCGAAGTGTGCCGCGGCTCTCACGTCGGCGCACGGATCGCCTTCGACCAGCTTCCCTTGCTGACGGGCGCGCTGGACCTCGCGCGTTCAGGAGTCGTCACCGGCGCGTCGGGTCGAAACATGGCGAGCTATGGCGCCGAAGTGGATTGTGGCGTCCGGATCGATGCACCGATACGGGCGCTTCTGTCCGACCCGCAGACCTCGGGGGGGTTGTTGGTCGCATGTTCGAGCGATGCGGTCGATGACGTGCTGAAGATATTTCGGGCCGAAGGCTTTGCGCATGCAGCGGTGATCGGCGAATGCGTCGCGGGCGCTGCGCGCGTCGAGGTCGCGTAAGGGCGATCGCCGCGGACACGACTGAAGTCGGGATCCAAGGAACTGACCCAAGTCAATAGTGTCGGACCAAAGTCGATGAAAACACCACAACACCTACGTTCGATAGCCACCGGCAAGTCGGAACCCGTGTCCGTCCTCTCCCTGTGGGAGCGCTACGCATCCATTCGCGCGGCGACGCTGGCCCTTGCCGCGCCGCTGTCCGATGAGGATTGCGCGATCCAGTCCATGCCGGACGCGAGTCCGGTCAAGTGGCACCTCGCGCACACCAGCTGGTTCTTCGAGACGTTCATTCTCACGCCGCATCTGCCGGGATACCGCGCATTCGATCCCGCATTCCGCATGCTGTTCAATTCCTACTACAACGCGGTCGGCGACAAGCATCCGCGTCCGCAGCGTGGCCTGATCTCCCGGCCCTCGCGTAGCGACGTGATCGCATATCGCCAGCATGTCGACGCCGGCATGCACGAACTGCTGCAGAGGGCGGCATCCGTGGCGGACTGCCCGGTCGCGCTGTTAGCGCTTGGCTTCAACCACGAGCAGCAGCACCAGGAATTGATTTTGACCGACGTGCTGCACATGCTGTCGTGCAATCCGCTCGAGCCCATCTATGTAGCACGGGATGCGCTCGGCGCGAGCGCTGCACCGCTGCTGACGTGGGTCGAATACGATGCCGGGCTCGCAGAGATCGGTCACGACGGCGATGCTTTTGCGTTCGACAACGAGATGCCGCGCCACCGCCAGTACCTGCACCGTTACGCACTGGCGACTCGCTCCGTGACCAACGGTGAATACCTGGCGTTCATCGCCGATGGCGGTTACCGGCGGCCCGAATTGTGGCTGTCCGAAGGTTGGGACTGGATCAACACGCATCAGGTCGATGCGCCGCTGTATTGGCGGCACGACGGTGGTGGTTGGCGGCAATTCACGCTGCACGGATCGCTTCCCCTCGACCTGGCCGCACCCGTGTGTCACGCGAATCTGTTCGAAGCCGATGCCTACGCGCGCTGGGCGGGGGCACGATTGCCGACCGAAGCTGAATGGGAAAGCGCAGCGGCGCCCCACCCGCTCGACGGGCATTTTGTGGAAGACGCGATACTGCGACCACTGCCTGCCAACGATCGCGGCACGCGGCTGATGCAACTTTACGGCGATGTGTGGGAGTGGACGCAGAGTGCGTATGCGCCCTATCCCGGCTTTCGAGCGGCGACCGGCGCCATCGGCGAATACAACGGCAAGTTCATGGCCAACCAGTACGTACTGCGCGGTGGGTCCTTCGCCACACCCCGATCGCATATGCGCGCCACCTACCGCAATTTCTTTCCGGCGACCGCGCGGTGGCAGTTCACGGGGTTCAGATTGGCGCGAGACGCCTGAGTCAGCATCGACATCTGCCGCCTTTTTCCCCATCGTTTAGGATCCCCATTTCCCGTCGGGCATCCCGCACAATACCGTCATGCACATAGCCATTCTCACCTTTGACGGGTTCAACGAACTCGACTCGTTGATCGCCTTGGGCATTCTCAACCGTATCCGGAAGCCCGACTGGCGGGTAACGCTCTCCTGCCCAACGCCATCGGTGACGTCGATGAATGGTGTCACCGTACACGCACAGTCCACGCTGGCCGAAGCCTGCTTGGCGGAGGCAGTCATTGTCGGTAGCGGCATTCAAACCCGGGAGATCGCAGCCAACCCGACGCTTATCGGACAGCTCAAGCTGGATCCTTCACGCCAGCTCATTGGTGCCCAATGCTCTGGAACACTACTTCTGGCGCGGCTCGGCTTGCTCGGTAGTGTTCCCGCGTGTACTGACCTGACGACCAAACCTTGGGTTCAGGAGGCGGGCGTCGAGGTTCTCGACCAGCCCTTCTACGCTCAGGGCAACGTAGCAACCGCTGGGGGTTGCCTTGCGTCGCAGTATCTGGCGGCGTGGATCATCATGCGCACAGAAGGTGAGGAAGCCGCGAAGAGTGCGCTTCACTATGTCGCTCCGGTGGGCGAGAAGGAAGAGTATGTTTCCCGGGCAATGAAGAACATCGCTCCGTATCTGCCTCGCCACTCAAAAATGGCGCCCAAACCTTCGTTCGAGCGGACCGCCTGAGGCGGCCGCTGAACTCAGACGTCGGGCGACCAATAGACGTCATTTCATCCTAGGAGGGTTTCACAGTGACAAAGGGCTATTGGATCGTTCGCGTCGACATCCGAGACATGGAGAAGTACAAGTCCTACCTTGCTGCCAACGCGGGGCCGTTTAAGAAGTACGGAGCCAGGTTCCTCGCGCGCGGCGGCAAATACGAGAATCCCGAAGGAACCAGCCGCGAACGCAACGCCGTGATCGAATTCCCATCCTACGAAGCAGCGGTCGCATGCTGGCATTCTCCTGAGTACCAGGCTGCACTCAGGCTGCGAGAGCCGGTATCCACGGCCGATCTGGTCATCGTTGAGGGCTACGACGGGCCTCAACCCGGGTAGTTCACGGCTCGTTGCTCGCCCGCATCGGCATGACCCGTCGGTCAGTTAGAACGTTGGGATCATCCCCAAACAACATCAACTCAGCCAACACCACCCCATGAGCGCAATCGAAATCAACGTTGGTCAACTGGGCATCCGGTATCTCGTCGACGGTTCGCAGACCGCGAGCCTGGGTATGTTTGAACTCACCGTGCCACCTGCCTCAAACGTCCCGCCTCCTCATAGCCATTCCAGGAACGAAGAGATCGTCTACGTCCTGGAGGGCACGCTTCGCTACACCGTCGGCTCCGATACGCGAGATCTCACCCCTGGGCAGAGCATGCAAACGCCAAGGGGTACCGTTCACGCGTTCTCTAACCCGTTTGCTGGCGTAGCCCGTGCACTGATCATCAATTCTCCGGACATCGGTGCCCAGTATTTCAAGGACGTCGCTGCCGTCGTCAACGCGGGCGGTCCGCCCGACAAGGCTGCGCTGGTTGCCGTCATGGGCCGGTACGGGCTTGTGCCGGCCGCTCCGAAGTGATGCCATGGCGACCAAGGATTTTGTGGCATCACATGCAAAGGACGCCGTCTTCGTGCGCGGGCTCCGTCCGTTCTTCGACTATCGCGACCTCGGAATCAAGAGTGCCACGAATGGCCGTGTCGTCGCCCACGTCATCCGTGCCGTGGAAGGCGCCGATTTCTCGGGCAAGCCGCATCTTCACGAAACCACATTTCAGATGGTCTACGTGCTGAAGGGATGGATCGAGTTCGAGTACGAAGGTCACGGGAGGGTCCGACTCGAAGCCGGGTCCTGTGCGCATCAACCGCCGGGCCTCCGTCACCAGGAGCTGGCTCACAGTGCGGACCTGGAGATGCTCGAGGTGGCGCTCCCGGCCGACTTCGAGACGCGGGAAGTCGACTCGGTCAACCCGTAGGCCGGGTTGCTAGAGAATGTGCCCGAACCCCTTCATCGAGGTGACCACACGCCCGTTGCCTGCTTTCGTCAGGCCCTGTCTCGTCCAATAACTGGAGCATGCTCATGGCATTGCGCTTCCTTCAAATCGCGGTTGTTTATCTGTTCGTCGGCGCGTTGCTCGGAGGGTTCATGGGCATGACGCAGCAATTCACCCTGGCGCCGGTGCACGCACACGTGCTGCTACTCGGTTGGGCTTCCTTCGCTCTCGCCGGGGTGGTGTACCACCTTTACCCCGCGGCGTCCGGAACGCTGCTCGCCCGTGTTCATTTCTGGCTCCACAATCTCGGCCTCCCGGTGTTCATGATTGGGCTGGGGATGTTGCTCACCGGCAAAGAATCGGCGGGCCCAATCGTTGCGATCTCCGCGAGCGTTGTAATAATCGGGCTTGCCGCTTTCGCCGCGAACGTATTGATGAACGTGAAGCCGGCACATTAGGGCACACGCTGCCTGGAGCGAAGCAATGTCGATTCTTGCGATTGCAAAGATGGGCCATCCAGTGCTAAGACGCGTCGCTGCGAAAGTCGACGATCCGACTGACCCGGCTATCGCTCGCCTTTGCGCAGACATGCGCGAGACCCTCGAGGATATTGGCGCGAGCGGTCTCGCCGCGACGCAAGTGTTCGTCGAAAAGCGCGTCGTCGTTTATCGCATCGGCGCCTCCCGGATTCCAGCCGGCTCGGACCTCCAGCCGGTGCCGTGGACGGTAATGGTCAACCCCGAGATCACTCCACTGACCAGCGACAAAATCGCCGTGTGGGAGCGGTGCTTGTCGATCCCTGGCTTACATGGAAAAGTTCCGCGCTACCCGAGGATATCGATCCGCTATCAGACGCTTGAAGGCGCCAGCGTCGAACAGGTGGCGCGTGGTAGTTGGGCGGCGCTACTGCAACACGAATGCGATCATCTGGACGGCACGCTCTATCCGATGAGGATGGATGATCTGTCCATGCTCGCCTTCAACGAGGCGCCCGGTGCTTTGGCCGAGGATGCCGCCGAGCGGCCGGACCAAGTCGACCCCCTATTTCTCGATCTGGTCGAACGGTGGCCAGCCCGGGCGCGATGGCAACGCCCAACGCGCGAGCGAGTATAAGGTTGCAGTCTCGCTGGGGCTCTCGCGAATCTTTGCGAACGACCACGAAATGCTGAATCACGGCCTGGTGATGTACGAGGCGCTCTACGCCTGGCGGGAGGAGTTGCGCGGAACACCGCCCGATCTCGCCATCGAATTCGCGCCGGAGAACGTCGATACCAAGGTCGGCGTCTATCGGCAGTTGGAAGCTGCGTTCCCGGAGGCCGATCTCATCATCGCCACCGGGACGTCGGGACTCGATCTGGTTGAGCTGGCTGCAGGCTTGTTACGACCGCAGAACTTCGTGGGCATGCACTACTTCATGCCGGCCGACACGAGCCCGGTCGTGGAAGTGATGGCGGGTCCGCGGACGCCGGCGACGCTGGTCGACCGCGTGTCCGAGGCCGTCGCAGCGACGGGCAAGGACGCGCTGCGGTTGTATAAGCCGACGATCGGCTTTGTCGTGAATCGCCTGCAGCACGCCATTCTCCACGAGGCCTACTACCTCATCGAGGCCGGTGTGGCGAGTGCAGCTGAAATCGATCGCGCCGCCCGCACGCTGCTGGCGCCGCGGATGTGTCTCAACGGACTCATCCGGCAGAAGGACCTGAGCGGTCTCAAGATTCACGCCGACGCCCAGCGCTCGATCGTTCCCGCGCTGTTTCATAACGGCATCCCCAATCCGATGCTCCAAGAGATGGTGGCGCGCGGTGAAACCGGACTCGATGCCGGTCGCGGCTTCTACGACTGGGCCGGCGCCGATGCGGAGCAGGAGCGCGCCCGTGCTTCGCGCGAGTTCGCGTCGTTGCAAGCGTTCCTCCACAAGCTCGCTCGCGAATCCGTGGCCGATCGCGATGACTGACGTATCCGTGCGCGTCGACGTCGTTCGGTTGCGCGATTTCATCGGCACGGCTTTCCGCCGCCTTGGCATGCCGGACGGCGACGCAGCCATCGTCGCATCCCTCATGGCGGAAGCCGATCTGCAAGGCTCCGACGGGCACGGTGTCATCCGCCTGCCGCCCTACGCACGGCGTATTCGTGCCGGTGGATTCAACCTGCATCCCGTCATCAAGGTGGTGGAAGAACGCCCGGGTATGGCGCTCATCGACGGTGACAACGGCATGGGCCATCTGGTGATGACGCGTGCCGCAGAGCTCGCCATCGCGAAGGCGCGCGTTGCCGGCGTCGCGTGGGTCGGGGCGCGCATGAGCAACCACGCAGGACCCGCGTCGCTGTACGCGCGCATGCCGCTTGCCCACGACATGCTCGGCCTGTATTTCGCCGTCGGCAATGCGAACCACCTGCCGCCCTGGGGCGGTCTCGACATGTTGCTCTCCACCAACCCGCTTGCCGTCGGGGTTCCCGCCGGGCGCCACGCGTCGATCGTGCTCGACATGGCGACCACCGTCGCGGCGTACGGGAAGGTGAAGGTCAAGGCGCAGCGCGGCGAGATGATGCCGGAAGGCTGGATGATCGATCGTGAAGGCAAGCCGCTGACCGATCCGCATCGCGCCGCGGAGGGGTTCCTGCTGCCGATCGGCGGCTACAAGGGTTACGGGCTCGCGCTCATCGTCGGGCTGCTCGCGGGCACGCTGAACAACGCCGCGATGGGCAAGGACGTGATCAATTTCAATGACGACGCCAGCAGCGCGACGAATACCGGCCAGGCGATCGTCGCGATCGACATCGCCGCCTTCGGCGACGTGAATGCGTTCAAGGCGCGCGTCGACGCGCTGATCGATGACCTGCACGGCAGCCAGCGCATGCCGAACGTCGACCGGATCTGGCTGCCGGGGGAGCAGAGCAACGCCAGGCGCATCGAGTACATGCGCAATGGCATCCCGCTCGCGGCGAGTTTGCGGCAGAATCTCGATCAGTTCGCCGACGAAATCGGCATCAAGCGTCTTGTGTAGTCGAGACGCGATTCACTCGATCGATTCTTCGCTTCCGGAGGCAACAGACGCCATGACAATTTTTCGCGCCGCGCTCGCGATCGCGTTGATCACGGCCATGCCGCCAGCCTTAGCGCAGTCAGCCTACCCGAACCGGACGATCCAGATGATCGTGCCGCTCGCCGCGGCAAGTGCCGTCGACAATGCCGCACGGATTGTCGCGCAGCGCATGTCGCAGAGCATGGGACAGGCCATCGTCATCGAGAACCAGCCCGGTGCGGCGGGCCTCATCGGCGCCGAACGCGTGGCCAAGGCTGCGCCGGACGGCTACACCATCGGCGGCTTCAACGACAGCATCATGACCATGCTGCCGAATCTTCACGCGACCATGCCGTGGGACATCCTGAAGGACTTCGAGCCGATATCACTGGTGGCCACGGTCGAATGGGGACTGGTCGTGAACAACGATGCACCTTACAAGACCGCGGCCGATCTGATCGCGGCCGCCAAGGCGGCTCCAGGCAAGATCAATTACGGCTCGGGCGGTAACGGCAGCCCGCAGCATATCGCGATGGAAGTATTCGCGACGACGGCAGGCATTTCCCTGACACATGTGCCTTACAAAGGCGCAACGCAGGCGGCGCTCGACGTTGCATCCGGACAGGTGACGGTCGCGTTCCAGGGACTCTCGACGGTAGCGTCGCTGGTGCGCAGCGGCAAGCTGCGATTGCTCGCGGTAACGACCCGCTCTCGCCTGCCGCAGTTCCCTGACGTGCCGACGGTATCGGAGTCGGGTTTGCCAGGTTTCGAGTTCAACTCGTGGTTCGCCCTCATGGCGCCGGCGCGGACGCCAAAGCCGATCATCGCGCGCCTGAACGAAGAGGTGCAGAAGGCGCTCGCCGACCCGGATGTGCGCGAGCGGCTCAACGCGCAAGGGTTGACGATACGCGGCTCGACACCCGAAGAACTCGGAACGGCGACGCGTGCGCAGCTGGCGAAATACGCGCGGGTGATGAAGGACGCGAACATCAAGAACGACTGATGGGACGACTCCGGCACTGCCCGATGCTTGCGATTTCCGTTTGCGGGAAGGCCCGATGCGGATGAGCGAGCGATCCTCGATACTGGCGGTCGCGATCGTCGTCACCCTCGTGCTGGCCGGTTGCGGCGGGGGTGGTGGCGGTGGTGACACCGGCAGTTCCGGACCGACCTTTGTCGATCCGACGGTCTACTCCAGCGCTGCGACGGCGTCGCTGCCCCAGGCGAAGGAAATCGCCGCAGTCACGCGGCACCAGATCGTCGTCGGTGGCACAACCCTCGCGTATACCGCCACCACGGGTCACCTTACCGCCAGCCATCCAACGACCGGCGCGCCCGAAGCGTCGCTTTTCTACGTCGCCTACACACTCGACAACCGGGATGCGGCGGCGCGGCCCGTCACTTTCTTCTACAACGGCGGGCCGGGCTCGGCGTCGATGTGGTTGCATCTCGGGTCTTTCGGTCCGAAGCGACTCGTCACCGGGGATCCGGCGACGACGGCCACTGTTCCGTTCCCGCTCGTCGACAATGCGGAGACGCTGCTGGACGTCTCCGATCTCGTCTTCGTCGACGCCGTCGGCACCGGCCTTTCCGAAGCGATCGCGCCGAACGTCAATCAAACGTTCTGGAGCGTGGACACCGATGCTGCCGTGTTCCGGGACTTCGTCGTCCGATATCAGACCGTGAACAATCGCAAAGCGTCGCCGCTGTTTCTGTTCGGCGAGTCCTACGGCACGACGCGCAGCGCGGTGCTCGTTTACCTCCTGGAATCTGCCGGGGTACGCGTCAACGGCGTCATCCTCCAATCATCGGTGCTCAACTACAACACGAACTGCGGTGTGGTCGCCGACGCCAAGGTCAGCTGCGCCGGCTATGTACCGTCGTACGGCGCGGTCGGCGCGTATTACAACCTCGACGTCCCCAATCCTGCGGATGCATTGCTGCCTGATTTCGTGGCACAGGTGCGTACGTTGACGACGAGCGGTTACGCACCGGCCCTCGCCCAGTTCTTCGCACTGGGGACGGCACCGAACAATACGCTGCTGACGCAGTTGTCCAATGCTACCGGCGTGTCCGTGCAGAAATGGCAGGGCAACTTCAACCTCGGTCCCGATTTCTATCAGACGCAACTGCTCCCCGGGACGCTGATCGGACGTTACGATGCACGGGTCTCCGCGCCCTTGGGCAGCGCGCTGGCACGTGACGGCGATCCATCCCTGACGTTCGTCAATGCTTCCTTCGTCATGACGATCGGCAGCTATCTGACCAACGATTTGCAGTACACGAATCCGTCGACCTATGTCGCGTCGAGCAACGCGATCCAGACCTGGAATTTCGCACACGACGGACTGCCGCTGCCGGACGTCATTCCGGACCTCGCCGCGGCGATGGCGCAGAACCCGAAGCTGCAGATCCTCGCGGCGAATGGCTACCACGACCTCGCGACGCCGTTTTTCCAGACCGAACTCGATCTTGCCCGCCTGGGCGCCAGCCCCAATGTCAGCACGACGTTCTATCGCGGTGGGCATATGATCTACCTCGACGACCGCTCGCGTCCTCTGGAAAAAGCCGATGTCGTGCAACTCATCCAGCGCACCACCGCAGCACCATGAGTCGACGACATCCGAGCCCGTCCATGGCGCGCGCCACCGGACCACTCATGTCGCGAGTGTTGCTTTCCTGCTCGCTCGCCGCAGGCATACTGTGGACGACGGCGCCTTCGTATGTCTTGGCGGCGGATCCGATGTCCGTCACCTCCCAGCAACCGCTGCGCGATCCCTGGGTCCCGCCCGACGCACGCAAGCCCTCGACCGCTCCACCGACCGAAGGCGCCGCGCTGCGCGCCCAGGTCGAGCGCAAGCTGAGGCAAGCCTTCGATGCCGCCGATGTGAACCACACGGGATCGCTGACGCGCCAGCAGGCTAACGCCGGCGGCCTCGGCTTCGTTGCGCGGCATTTCGATGAAATCGATCGGCAGAAGTCCGGCACCGTGCGCTTCGACGATGTCAAACGGTACATGGTCGAGCGCGGCGCGAAGCTCGAATAGAAAGCTTGTGCGAAAGGCGGTGCGCGCCCAACTAGTGCGCGTGCGCACCGAACAAGTGCTGGCACCGGCCCCGGTAGCATCCGCCGCTCTCGCATGCGTCGCTGTGCAGTGAAATGAAATCAAACGCTTGCCGCAGCGCACCTCAATTGGCACGCTTGATGCAGGCCTTGCGAGTGTCGAGCTTCTAAGGGTCGCACACACCGCGCGGCCGGAGGCGGTGTGCGCTCAATCGACGGGAGGCGATCCGATGGATGTCCGAAACCCTTCGCCCAATCTCTACAACGAGGACCTGGCCCCGGCCAGGGAGCGCAACTGGGGCGCCTTCAGCATTTTCAACGTCTGGACCTCGGACGTGCACAGTCTCTGGGGCTACTACCTTGCGGCGAGCCTTTTCCTGCTGTGCGGCAGCTTCTTCAACTTCATCGTCGCGATCGGACTCGGCTCTCTGATCATTTTCGCTCTCATGAGCATGGTGGGTTATGCGGGCGAGAAGACGGGCGTGCCCTACCCCGTGCTGGCGCGCGCGTCCTTTGGGGTGTGGGGCGCCAACCTGCCGGCGCTGGTGCGCGCGATCGTCGCCTGTTTCTGGTACGGGGCGCAGACCGCGGCCGCATCGAGCGCCATCGTCGCGTTGCTCACGCGCATGGATCCGATACTGGAATTCCACCGGAACACGCACTTCCTCGGTCACTCCGGACTCGAGGTGATCTGTTACGTGGTGGTCTGGGCCCTGCAGCTCCTGATCATCCAGAACGGCATGGAGACGGTACGCAAGTTCCAGGACTGGGCGGGACCCGCGGTGTGGGTGGCGATGCTTATCCTCGCGGTCGGACTCTGCATCAAGGCAGGCGGCTTCTCGTTCGATCATGGCATTCCGCAGGAGGTGCTGCTGGAAAAGACCAAGGACGCGGGCGTCAGCGGAGAGCCCGGTTCGTTCTGGGCACTCATGGCCGTCGGCGCGACGTGGGTCACTTACTTTGCCGCGCTGTATCTCAACTTCTGCGACTTCTCGCGCTATGCGAAGAACAAGAACGCGATCACCAAGGGCAACCTCTGGGGACTGCCTGTCAACCTGCTCCTGTTCTCGCTCGTCGCCGGTATCACGACGATCGCCGCGTTCAAGGTTTATGGCGAGGTGATGCTGCATCCTGAGCAAATCTCCGCGAAGTTCGACAGCTGGATGCTTGCGCTGCTCGCCGCGATTACCTTTGCGGTGGCTACGCTCGGCATCAATGTCGTCGCCAATTTCGTCTCGCCCGCCTTCGATTTCGCCAATGTGTTTCCGCGCGTCATCGACTTCAAGAAAGGCGGTTACATCGCCGCCGGCATCGCGCTGGTGCTCTACCCGTTCGCGCCCTGGGAGGGCAATGCGGCGAGTTTCGTCAACGCCATCGGCGCGACGATGGGCCCGCTGCTGGGCATCATCCTCGTCGACTACTACCTGATCGCGAAGGGCAGCATCAATGTCGAGGCTCTGTACCACGAGCATGGGGAATACCGCTACGAGGGCGGATGGAACGTGAATGCGCTGATCGCGACGGCCATCGGTGCCGTGTTTTCCAGCCTGTTGCCGAACCTGACCAATTTGCTGCCACCCTGGTGGGGTACTTACGGCTGGTTTTTCGGGGTCGCGATCGGTGGCTGCGTCTACTTTGCGTTATCCGTCCTCCGGCCGCGCGGATTGCCCGCCGTGAAGGCAACGGCATAGGTCGCCCGCAGCGCAGGCGCCTTACCTTCGCACGTAGGCGGCTCGATTACGGCTCGCGGGAAGCCGTTGCTGCGACCCCAATCGTCCCTTCCACCGCTTCCAGGAACGTGCGCTCCTCGCGGAGAATGAATCTCCGCTCCTGTGCGAACGCGAAGTTCGCGCGCCCCTCCGGGTCGGCTTTGAGTCGAGTGCGATACGTTTCGTAGGCAGCGAGGCTGTCGAAGGCGATCAACCCCCAGGCCACGTCGTTCGTGCCCTCATGCGGCAGGAAGTAGCCGACCAGATTCCCGCCGCATCGCGGAATGATGCGTCCCCAGCGAACGGCGTACTCCCTGAATGCTTCGCGCTGGAAGGGATCGATCTGATAGCGGATGAAGCAGGTCATCGTCATCGGTGCTCCGGGTTGACTGGGATGACGCGACGATACCCTCTTGCGCCACCGCAATGGTTCGACTAAGATCGAACCATGAAAGACGGGCCGAGCATCGTTGGCATCGCCGCCCTCATCGGGGACCACGCGAGGGCGGAGATCCTGACCGCCTTGATGACAGGGCAGTCGCTCACCGCGACGGAACTCGCAGACGTCGCGGGCGTCACCAAGCAAACGGTGAGCACCCATCTTGCCAAACTCGTCGATGCGCATCTGCTGACGGTGGCTAGCCAGGGTCGCCATCGCTACTTCCGCCTCGCCGATCGCGACGTCGCGCAACTGCTCGAAAGTCTCATGGGTGTGGCGTATCGCGCCGGCGCCGTGCGGATCCGTTCCAGTCCTCGCGAGCCGGCGCTGCGCAAGGCCCGCGTGTGTTACGACCATCTGGCCGGCGAGCTTGGCGTGCTCGTGTACGACAGCCTCGAACAACGGCGCCTGCTGCGATCCGGACAACACGGACCGGAACTGACGCCGCAGGGCCAGCGATTCTGCGAGACGATCGGCATCGATGTCGAAGCGCTTGCCCGGCAACGGCGGTCGCTATGCCGCGCATGTCTGGACTGGAGCATGCGACGCAGCCACCTGGCCGGCGCTGTGGGGGCGGCAGTGCTGGACCGCTGTCTGGACATGGGCTGGGCGCGTCGCATCAAGGGTTCGCGCGTGGTCAGCTTTTCCGCTGCGGGCGAGAAGGTGTTTCGCGAGCAATTCACCCTCCCGGGTCGATAAATCGACGCCAGCACAATGCCCACGAACGCGACCAAGCAGTGCGAGCATTTTGCCGAGATACGAAAGGTGCAGCCACGCACGAATGGCTGCGAAGGGTGCATGGCCATCGGGGCGACGTGGAACGAGTTGCGCGTCTGTCTCTCCTGCGGTCATGTCGGGTGTTGCGAGGACTCCCGGCACGCTCATGCCCTTGCCCATTTCAAGTCCACGGGTCACCCCATGATCTGTTCGTACGAGCGCGGCGAAACCTGGGGATGGTGTTATCACCACCGCCGCTACTTCGACCCAATGCCGGGGCCCTTGCCGCAGCGGCGGTCCGCGCTGGGTGCGTTGATCGACCGCCTATTCGGGCGAAAAACCTGACCGGTAGCACAGACGCCGGTCCCCTTGATGTAGGTCAAGTAGGACCGCGCGCACGCGCGTAACATCGATCGGACTCAACCCATCGCAGGGCGCACCATGCTCAGACTATTGCTGCCGGTCGACGGCTCCCAAAGCGCTCTCCGCGCGACGCGAGCTCTGATCGAGTCCATCGCCTGGTACAAGGAACCACCGGCGATCGACGTGCTGACCGTCCATCTTCCCGTCCCCAGGTTTGCAAACATGGGCCTGGTGGTGAGCAATGACATGATCGAGCGCTACTACGACGAGGAATGCGCCGACATGCTCGCGCCGACCAAGGCGGCGCTCGCCGCAGCCGGCGTCAACTTCACTGCGCATCGGCGCGTGGGTTCGATCGCCGAATCCATCGTCGAGCAAGCCGAGCATTCCGCCAGCAACATGATGTACATGGGTACCCGCGGCAGGACCGCGCTCGCCAACATGGTCCTGGGATCGGTGGCGACAAAGGTCCTGCATCTGGCCCACATCCCGGTTGTCCTGGTCCACTGAAAGAATGGCAAGTCCCACCCGATCGACGATCGATACCGCCGCGCGCGTCACCTTCGACCCCGCGATGCTGCGAAAGTACGACGGCTTCGGGCCGCGGTATACGTCGTACCCCACCGCCGATCGGTTCACCGAAGCGTTCGGTCCCGAAAACCTCGCCAGCGCATTGCGGACTCGGGTTGCCGATGCGTCGGCACAGCCCTTGTCGCTCTACGTCCATCTCCCGTTCTGCGATACCGTCTGCTTCTATTGCGCGTGCAACAAGATAACGACCCGGGATCACGGTCGTTCCGCCAGGTACATCGATTACCTCGCAAAGGAGATCGGAATGGTGGCCGCGTTGGCCGAGGCAGTGTCGCCGGTGACGCAGTTGCATTGGGGTGGTGGCACGCCAACCTTTCTGTCGACGACGGAAATGACGCTGCTCATGCGCATCCTCCGCGACCACTTCGAATTTGCGCCGAATGCCGAGTGCTCGATAGAAGTCGACCCCCGAAAAGTCGCATGCGGAGACCGTGGCCTTGCTCGCGGAACTCGGCTTCAACCGGATGAGTGTCGGTATCCAGGATTTCGACCCCGACGTTCAAGTCGCCGTGAATCGCATCCAGAGCGAGGGCGAAACCGTTGCCGTGCTGGACGCGGCGCGCGCGCATGGATTCCGCTCGCTCAACGTCGACCTGATCTACGGGCTTCCTCGACAGACGTTGCGTGGCTTTGACGTCACGCTGCAGAAGGTACTGCGCGCGTCGCCGGACCGGGTGGCGCTCTACAGTTACGCGCACGTGCCGCATCTGTTCAAATCGCAGACGCGCATCCGCGAAGCCGAGCTGCCGTCGCCGGACACCAAGCTCGCCCTCCTCGAAGGCGCCATCGAGACCTTGTCGCACGCCGGTTACGTGCATATCGGGATGGATCATTTCGCCAAACCTGACGACGAACTCGCCGTCGCGCAACGCGACGGCGCGTTGCACCGCAATTTCCAGGGCTATTCGACGCATGCCGACTGCGATCTGCTGGCCTTCGGTATTTCGGCGATCGGCAAGGTCGGACCGGCGTACAGCCAGAACGTGCGCACGCTGGATGACTACTATGCAAGGCTCGACAGTGGCGTCCTGCCGTGTTTTCGCGGCTGGCAGCTTTCGCAGGACGACCTCCTGCGCCGCGACGTGATCCAGGCGCTCATGTGTCGACTCGCGCTCTCGATTCGGGACATCGAGCAGAAGCACCAACTACGATTCGACGATTACTTCGCGGCAGAACTCGAAGCCCTCAAGCCGCTGGCCGGCGATGGGCTGGTCCACGTCCGACCCGAGGCGATTACAGTGACTGCGCGCGGTCGCCTCCTGGTGCGCACCGTTGCGATGGTATTCGATCGACACTTGCGCGAGCAGCGTGAGCGCGCCCGGTATTCGCGGGTCATCTGACGTACCCTGCGGTGACCGGGCGCCGGTTTGGCCGGCCCCTTGCATCGATCCGACCCAACCGGCGCAACGCGAGCAGTCCCGCTGCCCGTCAGCGAAGCACCAGCACCGGAATCGTGCTATGCGTCAGTACCTTGTGCGTTTCGCTGCCGAGAACGACGCCCGAGAGTCCGCGCCGGCCGTGCGAAGCCATGCAGATGAGGTCGCATTTCTTCTTCTTCGCAACGGCGATGATCTCCCTGTAGACGTCATTGCTTTCCATCGCTATCGTGTCGACCTTCACATCGACCGCCGCGGCCATTTTCTTGATCGCAGCAAACAGCGTGTCGGCCTCGGCCCTGTGCTGTCGTGTGTGCGCTTCGGCAATGACGTCTTCCGACGGACCAAAGGTGCCGTATGGGCTGCCGGTGAACGCGGGATAGACATGCAGTGCGAGAACCTTGGCCCCTGTCAACTTGGCGAGTCGAATTGCTTGCTGCACCGCCTTCTGAGAAAGCTTGGAACCGTCGGTCGGCACGAGTATGTTGCTGTACATGATGGTTCTCCGTTGTCGTTTGAAAGTTATGGGTCCGTTCCGTAGCGAACGTGCCACGCGGCATTCTGGCTTGGGGCGCGACAGCGTTCTTTGACCTAGACCAATACTGGTGCTCGGAGATGCCCGGCGGTTGCGCATATGGATCTCATCAATCTGCCGTTTCCGCCCGGCTGGCAGCTCGCCGCCTCGGCCCTGTTCGCGCCCTTGCTCGTCTGGGCCGTGCTGACCGCGCCGTGGTTTCGCTTCGATGCGAGCGAACCGACGCACGTGTGGTACGGGACGATCCTGGGCCTGATTTTCCTGTGGAGCATCAAGGCTTCCATCGCCCCCGGGTTCACTGTTCACCTGCTCGGCGTATCCCTGTTCACGCTGCTGGCCGGGCCGCAGCTCGCGCTCATCGGCACCGCTCTGGTCATCGTGGTCGTCACCGCGCTGCGCGATGGGTGGTGGGCAAACTACGCCCTCTGTGCCCTGCTATTGGCGGTAGTCCCGGTGGTTGCGACCATGACCATTCTTCGCGTAAGCGAGCGTTGGTTGCCACCAAACCTCTTTGTGTATCTCTTCGTCGCGGCGTTCTTCGGAGCGGCCCTTGCCATGTCCGTCGCCGGGCTGCTTGCGTGCGCTGCAGCCGTGCTGGGGGGAGACCAGCCCGCGTCGGTCGTGTTCGACCAATATCTTCCCTACTTGATCTACCTCTCCTTCGCCGAGGCGACGATCACGGGCATGCTTACGACATTATTCGTCGTGTATCGCCCCGGCTGGGTCGCGACATTCGATGACGCGCGCTACCTGCGGAGACCATAATATGTATCTCTACACACTGCCCGGCGCGTCTTAGCCCAGACATCATGCAAGCGATGGTCTTGTGCTCGCCGCGCACGCCCCTGCAAAGCATGCGCCTCGACGACCCGCGGCCCGGACCCGGTGAAGTCCTCGTGCAGGTGCACGCCTGTGGCGTGTGCCGCACCGATCTGCACGTCGTCGACGGCGAACTTCCAAACGCGCGCTCGCCGATCATTCCGGGTCATGAAATCGTCGGCGTCGCGACCGAGATCGGCGCGGGAGTCGATTCCATTCAATCCGGCGACCGGATCGGCGTGCCCTGGCTCGCGCGCACCTGTGGACATTGCCGGTATTGCATGACGGGCCAGGAGAACCTCTGCGACACGCCGCAATTCAATGGATATACGCGCGACGGGGGGTATGCTCAATACGTCGTGGCCGATGCTCGCTACTGCTTCGCGTTGCCGGCCGGATTTTCCGACACGGAGCTCGCCCCGTGGCTGTGCGCGGGACTCATCGGATATCGGGCGCTGCGCAAGACCGGCGATGCGCGACGAGTGGGTGTCTATGGCTTCGGCGCGGCAGCCCACATCATCGCGCAGATCGCGCATCACGAAGGCCGGGAGATCTACGCGTTCACCCGTCCGGGCGACGTCGATGCGCAGTCGTTTGCGCGCACACTCGGTGCCGCCTGGTCGGGTGGCAGCGATGAGAACTCGCCGGCGGAACTCGATGCGGCGATCATCCTGGCGCCGGTCGGAGCCCTCGTGCCGAAGGCCCTGCACGACGTGGTCAAGGGCGGGATCGTCGTATGCGGCGGCATCCACATGAGCGACGTGCCGAGCTTTCCGTACGACCTTCTCTGGGGCGAACGCCGTCTCTGCTCGGTGGCCAATCTCACGCGCCGAGACGGGGAAGAATTCATCGCGCTCGCGCAACGTATTCCCGTGCGCACGACCGTGGTTGCCTATCCCATGGAGGACGCGAACGCGGCACTGGCGGCGCTGCGCCTCGGCTCGCTCACCGGTGCCGCGGTGCTGACCATGACCTGGTGAATTTCCTGCAGTACCGACACCGGATCGTTCCCATTACAATCCGTGGCACTCGCCAAGCAGCAAGCCCGTACACAGGAGTCACCTCGTGCAAGCAGCCACCCCGCCGATCGATCTGCGTTCGGATACCGTCACACGACCCTCATCCGAAATGCGCGCCGCAATTGCCGCCGCGCCGGTGGGTGACGACCAGTATGGTGAGGACCCTACGGTCAATCGCCTCCAGGAAAAGATCGCCACGTTGTTAGGCAAGGAAGCGGCGCTGTTCGTACCCACCGGCACCATGGCGAACCAGATAGCGCTGCGCGTGCTCACGCGTCCTGGCGACGACGTCATCGTCAGTCGCGAGTCGCACGCGGTCTGGCACGAAACGGGTGCCGGCGCGGCGAATTCCGGCGTGCAGTTCTCGGACATCGGTGTCGGCGGCATCTTCACCGCCGAAGACGTGATCGCGGCAATCAAGCCGCGAGGCCACGTGCTCTACCCGCCCACGACGCTGATCGAGATCGAGAACACCCACAACCGCAGCGGCGGCACGATTTTCCCGCAGGACGAAATCGAGCGCATTTGCGCCGCCGCGCGCGAACGCGATATCGCGACGTTCCTGGACGGAGCCCGATTGTGGAACGTCGCCGTCGCGAGGAATTGCTCTCTCGCAGCGCTGTCGTCTCCCTTTGATCTCGTCTCGGTCGCCCTCTCCAAAGGCCTGGGCGCGCCCGCGGGTTCGGTGCTCGCCGCGTCAGGCGACATCATTGCCCGGGCGATGCGGCATCGGCGCATGCTGGGCGGCGCCATGCGACAGGCCGGCATCCTGGCGGCGGCGGGATTGTACGCGTTGGACCACAACGTCGACCGTCTCGCGCACGATCACGCGAATGCGCGACGCATCGCCCAGCGCGTTGCGCAATCTCCGCACGTCGATCTCGACGTCGCGGCCGTACAAACCAACATCCTCGTGTTCAGGCTGCGGCCCAGTGCGCCCGATGCGGCGACTGTAGTCGCTCAGGCCCGCGAGCGCGGCGTGCTGATCTTCGCGTTCGGGCCGCGCACCATCCGTGCTGTAACGCACCTCGACGTAACGGATGAGCAATGCGCGCGCGCCGCAGACATCCTGGTTGCGGTCATCGAGGGACGCCCCGCGTAGCAGCTGGCGGCAACCCAGGAGCTACTTCGCGTAGTAAACCGCAAAATCGCCGCGGTCGTCCTGCCACTGCACGACGTCCAGAAACCCTGCTCGGCACAGCAGTGCCTTGAATTCCGCGGGTGCGTACTTGTACGAGCTCTCGGTGTGGATGCGTTCGCCGGCGGCAAACTCGCGCAAGCCGCGCTCCGTGCGCACCCGCTGTGCGGTGCGCGCCTCCAGATGCATCTCGATGCGCCCCAGTCCTTCGTTGTAAAGAGCGATATGCTCGAATGCCGCCGGATCGAAGTCGCATCCAGCGATCGCGTTCAAGTGGCGCAGGATGTTGCGGTTGAACGCCGCGGTCACGCCGAGCGCGTCGTCGTACGCGGCCTCGAGGCGCGCGACGTCCTTCTTCGTATCCGCACCGATCAGCAAGCCGCTGCCGAACCTGCAGTGCGCGCGTATGCGTCGCAGGAATTCGAGCGCGTCCTCGGGCGCGAAATTGCCGATGCTCGAGCCCGGGTAGAAAAACGTCACCGCGCCGGAGTCGATGGCCTCGTCCAGGTCGAGTCGCTGCGAAAAATCGGTCACGAGTCCGATCAGTTCGGTGTCGGGAAACTTCGGTGTGAGTCGCGCGAGTGCGGGACCGATTGCCGCCGCGGCGATGTCGACAGCGACATAACGCCGCGGCGCGAGCGCCGGCATCAGCAGCGCGGCCTTGGCGCAATCGCCCGCGCCGAGATCCACCAGTTGCTTGCGTTTTCCGGCGACTCGCGCGATTTCGTCGCGCCGCGTCATCAGTATCGAGCGCTCGGTGCGCGTCGGATAGTATTCGGGCAACGCGCAGATCGCCTCGAACAGGGCCGACCCTTCCGCGTCGTAGAAGTATTTCGGCGCGATGGTCGCCGGCGTCGCGTACAGGCCGTCCAGGAGCGCCTGTCGCTCTTCCGGGAGATCGAGATCCAGCCGGTCGAGCAGCGTCACGCGCTGCCGCGTCAAATGCTCGTTGATCCAGTGCAGGTTGCTGGCGGGCGCTCGCATAGGGGTTTCTGAAGGGTGATGGTTGTTGTTGTCGGCTCGGCGCACGAAAACTTACGCCGACGTTGCTCACGTATCACGCTGGCCAAGCCGTGTGGCCTAACGCACAATGTGCAATCATCGCACGCTGGCGCCGCCGGCGGGTTACCACGAACAACGCAGGCACACGCAAGTTCGATGCCTGTCCCATCGCCAGCACGCTCGCCCCGTCGTGACCCAGCCCCTGCCGCCCACGAGCGCTTCTTCCGACGACTTGCTCGGCCCCTATCCGGCGGGCGATTTTGTAATTTCTACAGGGCGATCCGGTAAAGGTTCGGCAATTCCGCAAGCGCTCTGGTATTTCGAAGACGATGTCATCGCGATCCCGCGAACCGGACGCCCCGTCGCGGGATTCGCCCGGGGCTTGACGGCGAAGGCCGATGTCGCAGCCTGGGCGGCCACGCACACGCCCGGGAGATCGATCGATTATCCACCGCTGATCTGGGTTGCAGCACCCGAGGTGATTCACGGCGCGCGCCTGAGCGCGGATGTCTCTCGCCTCGACGCCGGAGGCAGGTCGTGGGCCTTCGAGCTCGTACCGAAGATTGCGCTCAACCGGTCCTATTTCAATGCAGCGTCGGCCGCATTTCTCAGTTCCCGCACGCTGACCGTCCGCGGCACGACGAATGACAGCGGGTTCGTCGGCCGTACCTTGTGGCCGGACGATTTCCGCGTGGATCTCGCCGCGCCGACGCGGCATGTCGCGGCAACACCCCGCGGGATTCGTCAGCTGGTGCGCGAGGAACCGCGGGGCGGCGCGCAGAGCGCCTTTGCCGCGACCACGCTGTGGGCACGCACGCCTGCGCGCGATTGGCACGACAAGCCGGTGCTCGCGATCATGCTCAACGGTGCGCAGGGCGACGATGACGAGGCCCACGGCGGCCACTTCGCGATCGTCACCGGACGCGTCGGCCGCAATGGGGCAATGGGCAACTGGCTGACCAACAACTTCTACACGCTCGATTCCTACAGCGAGAAAGGGATCATCGCGGCGCCGACACCCCTGGACAACTATCTCGCCGACCTCAACAGTGGGCAGGCGTGGTACCGCCCGTCATACCTGCTGGTCGCGATCCTGGCCGATGACCGCGTTTCGAACTATGCGCAGTCCGCGCTCGGACGCGTCTACAACCAACTCTACCGACACCAGCTCGTCTATCAGCATGCGACGATGAACTGCGCGAGCATCAGCGTCGACACGATGCGTGCGTTTGGCTGGAAGGTGCCGGCACGTGGACCGACGAGCCGCCTGCTGGCCGCGATCAGCTTCCCCTATTTCGCCGCGCGGAAGCGCAGCATCGAGAAGGCCATCCAGTCCTACGACTACCTGACCGAAGACCGCACGCGGTTGTTTCCGGCGGCGGCGTTCGAGGACATCGGCGCCGACCTCCTGCAAATTGCGCAGGGGCGCGGACGGTATCGCCATGCTTTCGAACGGTTGCTCGCGGAGGATCTCGAGGCGTTGGTATTCCTGCGCGTGCCACAGATTCCGTCGTCGCGCGCCTGGGGAGACTACCCCACCGTCACCGCCTGGGAATACACGGCGCGCCTGCCCGCCGACCCGGCGGCACAGAAAATCGTTCCGGTGCCACCCAGACCCTTCCCGCAGAGCTTGCGGGATCCGGATATCCTGCCGCCCCCGCGGCGCCGGGGTGAGCGTGCGCTCGCCGTCTGGGCAGCGTTGAGCGTGGTGGGCATACCTTGGCTGATTTGGCGTTGGTGGCGCACACGATCGGCGCAGTAACATTATGAAAATAGGCGATATTTGTTCCACGGCCACCAAGGAGGGCGCGCGACGACATGCGCGACTCGTCAGCGATGGTCCTGCACCCTTCTTTGACCTTAATCAATACAGGGGCTTGCGGCTTGATCAGTGTTCTCATATAATGCGAACCATTCTCATTCATATTAGCGCCGCGATCCGCAGCGGCGTATGGAGGCCGCGATGCTGCAGATCCTCATCATCACGATGCGCGAAGGAATCGAGGCGTTCCTGATCGTCGCGATCACCGCCGGCATTTTGCGTCAGACCGGACGCGCCGCCCTGCTCCCGGCACTGTACTGGGGAACCGGCATCGCCGTGTTCGTCAGCTTCATCGCGAGCCTGTTCTTTGCGCAAGCCGAGAACAAGCCGCTCTGGGAAGGCATCCTCGCCGCCGCCGCCACCGTCATGGTCGCGACGATGACGATCTACATGTGGAAGCGCGCGCGCACCATGCGCGCGAGCATCGGCGCGAAAATCGATCAGGCGACGCAGGGCAAGCCGACGCGCACCGCGTGGTGGGCCGTATTCTTCTTCGTCATGCTGATGATCGTTCGCGAGGGCATGGAGACCGCGTTGCTGCTTTCGACGCTGTTCCTGCAGGAAGGCGATCGCAATCTTCTTATCGGTGGTCTGCTCGGTGTCGCCGGCGCCGCGTTGCTGGCGTGGGCGTGGATGCGATATGGGCGCCGCATCAACCTCGCCCGCTTCTTCCAGGTTACCGCGATATTCCTGCTGGTCTTCACCTTGCAGCTCGTGATCTACACCTTCCACGAATTCTTCGAGGCCGGTGTCGTACCGCTGCTCGACAATGAATTCTGGCACGCCGCAACCGAGCCGTACGGCCCGGAAGGCGTCTATGGTGAGTGGCTCACCTATCTCATGGTGCTCATCCCCGCCGGCTGGCTCGCCTTCGTCTGGTTCAAGGACCGGAACGCGCAGCTATCAGCGGCGCATTAACTTCACCGGCACCGCGAATCCATGTACATCTGTCTCTGCAACGCGATCACCGAACGCCAGATCATCCAGGCAGCGGAACTCGGCGCGCGCTCGCCCGAGGACCTTGCCGCGGGCCTGGGTGTCGGCCTTGGCTGCGGTCGCTGCACCTCCTGCGCGAAAACCCTGCTCGTGGAAACCGTCGCTCGCCTCACCTGCGCGCCAGCCGGTTGTGCCGCACCCGCGCAGGGGAACCCGGCATGAAGGGCCATCCGAAGGTCATCTCGCACCTGAACACCGTCCTCGTCAACGAATTGACCGCGATCGACCAGTATTTCCTGCACGCGAAGATGTTCGACCACTGGGGTCTGGCCAAGCTTGGCTCGTACGAGCGCAAAGCCTCGATCGACGAAATGAAGCACGCCGAGAGTCTGATCGAGCGGATCCTTTTCCTCGAAGGCCTGCCGAACCTGCAGGACCTGCACAAGCTCCTGATCGGCGAAAACGTCGGGGAAGCGCTGGCCTGCGATCTCAAGCTTGAACTTGCCGCGCATCCGGATCTCAAGTCGGCGATAGCGGATTGCGAGACCACGGGCGACTACGTCAGCCGTGACCTGTTTCGCGGCATCCTCGCATCGGAAGAAGAGCACATCGATTGGCTGGAGACCCAACTCGAGCTGATCGGCAAGATCGGCATCGCCAACTACCAGCAGTCGCATATCGACACCGATGGGTGATGCGCGCGATCAAGATTGCACGAAGGACAGCGACCCGACGGCAGTTCTGCGCGAGCGGTCGCACGACGACGCGGCAACGCCGCGCGTGGTCAACAGCGCGGCGTTGCTCGAGGGCCGGTCACAGTTGGCGATCCTGCACAACGAAACGGTTTACTTCCTGCGTCAGACGCGCCTCGGCAAGCTGATCCTCACCAAGTAGCGATTCGCCGCGTGCTCACGGCGAGCGGCGAGTCTTCGCCGCCGTGACGAATCCAACCTACCGCGGCTTCACCGCAAGCAGGTCGTAAAGCGACAACGCAACCACTTCGGTCGCCTTGTACAAATCGTCGAGCTTGAGATTTTCGTCGGCACGATGGCCGTTCGCTTCGGCCAGCGTGCGCGGGCCCGCACCATAGAGCGCGGTCGGCACGCCCGCGGCGCTGTAGTGGCGCGCATCGGTATACAGCGGCACGCCATGTGCGCGGATATCCTCGCCGAGCACGATGCGCGCATTTTTCTGGATGGCGGCGACCAGCGTTTCCTGTCCAGGAATCGGAACGAACGGCTGGGCCAGCAGGATGCGCCGGATGCGCACGCTTACGCCCGGCCACTTCGCCGCCGACGATTGCAATGCGCGCGTCAACGCCGCCTCGACCTCGGCCGGGCTCTCTTCGGGAATGATGCGCCGATCCAGCCGGAACACGACGCGGTCCGGAACGACGTTGGTATTCACCCCGCCCTCGATCAGCCCGACCACCAGCGTTGGCGAAGTAATGCCCGCAGTGCGCGAGCGAATAGCGGTGTAGGTCTTGCGCAACGCGTACAGGTCCGCGAGCATGCCGGTCGCCGCCTCCAGCGCGTCGACACCCTTGTCCGGCTCGGCGGCGTGACCGGATTTGCCGAGCACCTCGACTTCGAGATGCAGGCAGCCGTTGTGTGCCGTGGTGATGCCGTAAGCGAAGCCCGCGGATAACGCATAGTCGGGTTTGCTCAGTCCCTGCTCGAGCAGCCACGCCGGCCCGATCGCACCACCCGCTTCCTCGTCGTAGGTGAAGTGCAGTTCGATCGTTCCGCCAAGTTTCGCGCCCCCGGCGACCGCCGCCTTGAGCGCGAGCAGCGCGTAGGCGTACGTCGCGAAGTCCGACTTCGATACCGCGACGCCGCGACCGTACATCCGGCCATCGCGCACTTCCCCGCCATACGGGTCTGTGGTCCAGCCGGTGCCGGGCGGCACCACATCGCCATGCGCGTTGCACGCGATCGTGGGGCCCGGACCGAAGGACTCACGGATCACCAGATTGACGCAGCTGATCATGCCGTTCGCGCGAACGAGCGCGTCAGGCACGGCGTGTCGCGTCACCGCGAAGCCCAAGGCTTCGAGCAGTGCAGCCGCGCGCGCCGCATGCGCGGCGCAGTCGCCGGGAGGATTGTCGGACGGGACCTTGACCAGCTCGGCGAGGAACTGCGTTTCCTCGGCGCGGCGCGCCACGAGGAAGTCGCGAATCGTGGCACGCGGGTCGGCCATCGCTAGTGTCTGGGTTGAAAGTTCTGGATGAAGGTCAGGAACGCGCGTGCAGCGATCTCGGCGTCTTCACGCGTGATCGCCTCGGCAGGGTTGTGGCTGATGCCGCCTTTGCACCGCACGAACAGCATGCCGATGTCCGCGATTGCGATCATCGCCATGCCGTCGTGTCCGGCACCGGACGGCAGGTGCCGCACCGGCAGGTGCTCGGCTTGAATCGCGGCCGCGAACTGGGCCTGCAACCACGGTGCGCACGCCGAGGTTTTCGCGTCCCATACCTGCTTGATGTCGAGATCGACGCGGCGCCGCTGCGCAATCTCCGCAAATGCGCCGCGAATGACCGCGACCGCGCGTTCGCGCTGACCGTCGGTGGGTGCACGCACGTCGAGCGAAAACCGGACGCGCCCGGGAATGACGTTGATCGCGCCGGGCAGCGCTTCGATCTTGCCCACCGTCCCCACGAGTTCCGGCTCGGCGCCGCAGATCCGTTCCACGGCGAGCACGCACTCGGCCGCTGCGGCCAGCGTGTCGCGCCGCAGATGCATCGGCACTGTTCCCGCATGGCCGGCCATCCCGGCCAGTTCGATGGCGAAGCGGTTGCCGCCGTTGATCGCCGTGACCACGCCCAGCGCAAGACCCTCGTCTTCCAGCACGGGACCTTGCTCGATGTGCAATTCGGCGTAGGCGAGCACTTCGTCGCGGTGGCGCGCGGCGCTCGCGATCGCGGTGGGGTCGAGGCCGAAATCGCGCATGGCATCGCGCATGGATTTGCCGGTCACATCGACGCGATCCAGGTTGGCGATGTCGAACGTGCCGGCGACGGCGCGGCTGCCGAGCAGCGTCGCGTTGAAGCGCACGCCCTCCTCGTCGGCGAAGCCCACGACCTCGACGGCGAACGGCAGCCTGCGACCGCTCGCGTGCAAACTCGCCACGCACTCGATGCCGGCCACCACGCCGAGCATGCCATCGTATTTGCCCGCATCGCGCACCGTGTCGAGATGCGAGCCCAGCATCAGGCACGGCGCACCCGGCCGATCACCGTCGTATCGGCCGACGACGTTGCCGATCGCGTCGAGACGTGCGCTCATGCCCGCCTCGCGCATCCATGCAAGGACGAGCTCATTCGCCGCACGCTGCTGGGTCGAGAGGTATACGCGCGTGAGTGCGTCGGGCTGCTCCGAACATCGGGCCAGCGCTTCGCAGCGCTCGAGGATGCGCGCGCCGGAGGGGAGTGCTGTGGTGGTCATCGGAGGCGCAATGATAACGGAATTCGCGCCGATCGATAGAACCGCGCCGGTTGCCGGATTGAGTAGAATGCCGCGGTGCCACCGATTCTTAAGGATCCGGCGTTCTGGCTGAACGTGTTCATCGCTGCCGAATGGGCGGTGCGCCTGGTCATGATCGTCATCGTGCCGTTCCGGCGCTCGCCAGAGGCTGCGAAAGGCTGGCTGCTGCTGATTTTCTTCGAGCCGACTGCGGGTTTGCTGCTCTATCTGCTCATCGGGAGGCCCTCGCTGCCTGCGTGGCGAATGCAACGCAGTGCAGAGTTCGATCGTCTGTCCGAGCCAACCCGCGAGCGCCTCCTGCGTCACCCGAACATCTTCCATCCGGACCTGGGCGCCGGGATGGCTCATTGCGTGCGCCTGGCGGAGAACCTGGGCGAACTCCCCATTCTTGGAGGGAATGCTGCCGACGTCATCGCCGACTACGACGGCACGATCGATCGTCTCATCGCGGACATCGACGCCGCGCGCGATCACGTGCATCTGCTCTACTACATCATCGGAGACGACGAGACGGTGGAACGCGTGGTCGATGCGCTCGCCCGCGCGGTAGACCGCGGTCTTGTGTGCCGCGTGCTAGCGGACTCGCTGGGGTCGCGTCCTGCTTTCGCCCGACTGCTGCCGCGATTGCACAAGCGGGGCATCCTTGCCGAGGAGACGATGCGCGTCGGGCTGTTCCGCCGCAAGACTGGCCGCATCGACCTGCGCAACCATCGCAAGATCGCGGTCATCGACAGCGCCATCGCCTATACCGGTTCGCAGAATCTCGTGGATTCGACGTTCAAGCCGGGACTCGACTACGAGGAACTCAACGTCCGCCTCGAGGGCCCGATCGCGCTCGAATTGCAGGCGGTCTTCGCCGAAGACTGGTACCTGGAGACCGGCGAGTATCTCGGCGACTCCCGCTATTTTCCGGAGCCGCGCGTGGCCGGCAGCATCCCCGCACAGGCGTTGCCGAGCGGTCCGGGCTATCCGCGCGAAAACAACCAGCGCCTGATCGTGTCGCTGATCCACGCGGCAAACACACGGATCGTTATCACCATGCCGTATCTCATTCCCGACGCCGCGTTGATGCAGGCGCTGCAAACCGCAGTGCTGCGTGGCGTCGAGGTGACACTCGTGGTCCCACTGCAGATGGACCAGCTGCTGGTGTGCCTGGCGCAGCGGTCCTACTACGAGGAGATGGTGGAGGGCGGCATGCGCATTTGCTGCTACGGCAAGCGTTTCCTGCATGCGAAGCATGTGACGATCGACGACCGGCTCGCGTGGATCGGTTCGTCCAACCTGGACATTCGTTCGTTCGCGCTGAATGCAGAAATCGTCGTACTGCTCTACGATCAGGGCGTCTGCGCGCGCCTGATCGAAGAACAGATGCGTTACCTGCGCGAGGGCGAGATCATCGACCCGGCCGCATGGCGGCAGCGGCCACTGCGCCGAAAGGTTGCCGAGAATCTGGCGCGGCTGATGAGTCCGCTGCTTTAGTTACTTGGTTGCCAGCAATCCGCGTGCGCTGAGTTGCCCGATGATCAGCTTGGCATAGCCGGGGGATTCCGCGGCGACCGAGGTGGGATTGAACGTCTGCGTCGTCGCAGACCAGACCGGTCTGCGCGTCTTGACATCGAACAGCGTTGCCTCGACGTTCGCCACCTGATACTGCTGCACGTCGGGAACCATGTACCAGCTCGGACTCCATGGGCCGAAGGGCGAACCCATCGGATTGCCGAACGGCCCGCCCATCGGCGCCGCCCACATGGCCGGCACCATGGTCGTCGAGACGTTGGTCCGGTTGTCGACGCCGAGCAACCGCACGACCAGCAAGCCATCCGCGCCCGACCGGGTCACGCCGTCGTTGAAGACGTCCGCACTCGCCGATGGTGCGTTCTCGACAAACTGATATCCCGGAATGCCCTGGACGCCCGCGTTGTTGAGCGACTGGGCGAAGGTGTCGTCGAACACCCGCCGATCGGTGAACGTGCCCGTGACCCCGACGACCAGGATGCGCTTGAACGGCCCGCCGGTGAAGGTGCTGTCGTACCACGCCGATTGCAGCGATGTCGATGCGCAGCCGGCCACGAAAAGTCCGGCAAAGATAACGAAAGCGAATCTGCGCATGACGCCGTGCATTCCCAGGTCCCCGCGCCGGAGCGCGCGCCGCTGAATGTTGGAAACGGGAAAAATCATAGCACGCGGCCGGCGAGGCACCGCCAGCCGATGGCGAGGTTCGGCTCCGTACCGAAGTGAGATCGCACGTCTCGCCCGAACTGCTCCGACACTACTTGTGCTTGAATTCCGGTTTGCGTTTCTCGACGAACGCGCGCATGCCCTCTTTTTGGTCGTCAAGCGCGAAGGTGGCGTGAAATTCACGGCGTTCGAACAATAACCCCTCGGCAAGCGACGATTCGTACGCGCGATTGATCGCTTCCTTGATCTTCAGTACGGTCGGCAGCGAATAGCTCGCGATCTTGGTCGCCACGGCAAGCGCCTCTTCGAAGAGCTTGTCGGCGGGGACCACGCGCGCTACCAAGCCCGAACGCTCGGCTTCGGCGGCATCGATCATGCGTCCGGTCAGGCACCAGTCCATCGCCTTGGACTTACCTACCGCTCGCGGCAGGCGTTGCGTGCCACCCAGCCCGGGCATCGTGCCAATCGTGATTTCCGGTTGACCGAACTTGGCGGTATCGGCCGCGATGATCATGTCGCACATCATCGCGAGTTCGCAGCCACCACCGAGCGCATACCCGGCGACCGCCGCGATCACCGGCTTGCGCGTGTGTTTCACCGACTCCCAGCTCATGATGTAGTTGTCGGCGTAGACCTTCTGATAGCTCCATTCGGCCATCGCGCCGATGTCGGCACCGGCGGCGAACGCCTTGTCGCTCCCGGTGATGATGACGACGCTGATCCCCATGTCGGCGTCAAATGCGGCCAGCGCGCTGCCGAGTTCGACGGCGAGCGCCTCGTTGAGCGCATTCATGCGTTGCGGCCGGTTGAGTCGGACGATGCCGACGCGGTCGCGGGTTTCGACGAGAATATTCTGGTAGGTCATGGCAGCTCCGCGCTTCGTTCGATAGGTGGCTGTGGGGGATTCCGACGCAAGATAGTAAGGGCTGCACTCGTTCGCGTCACGCGTGACCCGTCGCGCAAGGCCGGCCGGCGCCTCGATTCGACCAAGCCGTGGTGTTTTCCAGAACGGCGGCGCGAGGCACCTCGGGCCCCGGAGACCGCCCATTCACCCCCGCCCTGACCGGATTCGCGCCACCCTAGCCCGGTTTCATCGAGTCGACGCCACGCTGCCGCCGGTCGAGGTAGACTTGGCAGCACTCCCGCGCTATGGGAAGTCTTATGAGCACATTGACAAGCGCGTTCGCGGCGGTTGGGTCATGAGCGCCCCGCGAGAGTCGTTGCCGTCGCCACAATCGATCCGGGTCGTCCAGGGCGTCTTCGCGCGCACCTTCAAGAGCCTTACCTGGCGAAGATTCGGGATTTTCTGCCTCCTCGTCGTCGTGATGGCGTCTGCCTCTTCCCTGCCGCACGATCTGGTGCAGGGCAAGAGCGCGGCGGTGGTCGCGCAACATGTGCTGATAAAGCTCGGCGCGTTCATGACGATCTACCTGCCCGTGCTGCTTGCGGTGATCGCCGTCGATAACTGGGCTCCCAAGGACACCTACCACAGAGTCGCGGCGCTGATCGCCGCCGTGCTGCTGGGCGGCATCGTCGGCTCGCTGCTGAGCTACGGCGCGCACCTGTTCCTCGATCCCAAGCAATTGTTCGACCCCGAGGTATACAGCGGCGCCATGACCCTTCGCGAGCGGGTTGGCGGGTGGGTGGAAAAGTCCTTTCTCGCCGCCTTGGCGACGACCGTCTATTTTCTCGTCGTCCGCGAAGACGAGGCGCACACGGCCCTGCACCGGGAGAAAATGGACCGGCTCAGCCTCGAACGCGAGATGACCGAGGCGCAACTGCAGGTCATGCAGGCGCAAATCGAGCCGCACTTCCTGTTCAATACGCTCGCCAACGTGCGTCGCCTCTATCAGACGGATGCGCCGATGGGTCGCGCGATGTTGCAGCACCTGTCACGCTACCTGAGCGCCGCGCTGCCCCAGATGCGCGAGGCGCAGTCCACACTCGGTCGAGAACTCTCGCTCACGGTGGCCTACCTCAACGTCCAGAAGATTCGCATGGGCCCGCGGCTGCGCTTCGATGTCGACGTCCCCGACGAGCTGAAAGGATGCGCAGTTCCGCCGATGATGCTCCTCACGCTGGCGGAAAATGCCATCCGGCATGGCTTGGTGCCGTTGCCCAAGGGCGGCAGCGTTCAGGTGAGCGCACGCGTGGTCGACGGCACGCTGCGGTTGCAGGTCGCCGACACCGGGCGTGGCTTGCAGGAGAGTTCCGGGGTAGGTGTCGGTCTGGCGAATATTCGCGCTCGCCTCAAGACGCTCTATGAGACCGGCGCGCGACTGTTGCTCGCGCAAAGCCCGGCGTCGGGCGTGGTTGCGACGCTCGAACTGCCGGTCGTGGTGTCCAGCCCAGAGACCGCGGACGCCTGATCATGGCGCTCGCAGCAACCCACAACCTGGCGCGATCGCCGCTGGCGCAGCCGTTCGCCTTCGCGTGGAACGCATGGCGGCGGATGACGGTCGCCCATCTCCGCTACGCAACCCTGTTCTGGCTGGTATGGGGATCGACGGTGGGATTGTCGATGCTCGCCTTCTTTCCCCGGTACGAAGCCTGGGTGCCGATCACGACCGGCCTGTACGACACGTTCCTGGTTACAGCGGTGCTGCTGCTCGGCATCGTGGTGGCGGATGCCTGTCCGCCGTCGCGAGCGCCGCCGTGGTTACCCTACGCCGCCGCCGCGGTCGTCGCCGACGTCCTGGGGTCTATCCTGATCGTGTTCACGGAGCCGATGGTCGGCATCCAGTGCTGCTGGGATGGGCCTCGTCCGGCAGACGCCGTGTTCCTGGGTGCCGGGATCGGCTCGAACCTCGTTGTCTGTTCGCTGGCGACCTTCGGCTACTACCACCGCCAGCGCGAGATGCGCCGTGCCGCCGCACTGCGCAGCGTGCAAGTCGAGCGCACGCAACTCGCCCGGCGAGCGTTCGAAGCGCGCCTGCAGGCAATGCAGGCCCGTGTCGAGCCACGTTTTCTCTTCAACACGCTGGCCCAGGTCGAGCGCCTCTACGAAATCGATACACAACGCGCCGATCGGATGCTCGACGACCTCATCGTATACCTGCGCGCGGCGCTGCCCCAGCTGCGCGAGACGACGTCAACTTTGAACAGGGAGATCGAGCTGGCCAAGGCGTATCTGAATATCGTCGAAGCCGGGGCCGGTGATCGGCTGTCGCTGGACAGGGCCTTGCTCGACCAGGGCGCCGACGTGCGTGTTCCCCCCATGCTATTGCTGCCGCTGCTCGAATATGTGCTGGCCGATCGCGGAACCGCACCGCCGACGGAGGGTTCGATCGACATTGCCATGCGCGTCGGATCGGGGAAACTCAGCCTCACCGTGACGGATACCGCACACCGATCCCGTCGCGGCGACGACGGCAGCACCACGCTCCAGGGCATCCGGGAACGTCTGGCTGCACTCTATGGCACGGCGGCCAGCCTGAAAGTCGATCACGACGGCAGCGCCAGATTGTGGGCCGTCGTCGAAATTCCCTATGAACACGTCGACGACCGCAGTCATCGCTGAAGACGAGCCGGTGCTGCGCGCCGAGCTCAAGGAGACACTGTCGGCGCTGTGGCCGGACCTGGTCGTCACCGCCGAAACCGGTGATGGCATCGAAGCCTTGCATGCCGTCGAGCGGTTGGCGCCCGACATCGTGTTCCTCGACATCCAGATGCCCGGCCTGAACGGCCTCGAAGTCGCTCAACAGGCCAATGGCAGGTGCCACGTGGTATTCGTCACCGCCTACGACAAGCATGCGGTGGCGGCCTTCGAGCAGGGCGCGGTCGACTACGTGATGAAACCATTCTCGCCGGCGAGGCTTGCGACGACCGTCTCGCGGCTCAAGGCAAAGCTGGGCAGCGCGCCGGCCAACCTGGATGGCATCCTGAAGGCGCTTGCGGCCAAGCGTGACAGCAGCAAAGAGTACCTGCGCTGGATCACGGCCTCGCAAGGCAACGACGTGCGCCTCATCACCGTCGAGGAAATCTGCTATTTCCAGGCCGACAACAAGTACACGCTCGTGGTGACCGCCGACAAGGAATCGCTGATCCGCCGGCCTATCAAGGATCTGACCGACGAGCTTGACCCAAGCGTCTTCTGGCAGATCCATCGCTCGACCCTCGTCAACGTCGGTGCGATCGCCGGCGTGAATCGGGATTTCAAGGGGCGCATGCGGGTCCTGCTGAAGGAACGCGAGGAGACCTTGCCCGTCAGCGAACCCTACGCGCATCTGTTCAAGCAGATGTAAGCGCGGCGGGCTGTTCGCCAGCGCTACCGGGGATCGAATTGCTTCGGCAGATTCTGCCAGCAGCGAAAATACTCGTGTTGCAACTGCGCAGATTCGAGCGCGAACCGCGTCGGGCGGATCACGGCGCGCGTCTCGAACATGAAGGCCATCGTGTCCGTGATGCGCGTCGGTATGGACACGTCGGCGGCACTGGCCTTGGCGAAGGTGTCGGCGTCGGGGCCGTGCCCCGACATGCAGTTGTGCAGGCTTGCACCTCCCGGCACGAATCCCTCGGCCTTCGCATCGTACGCACCATGGATCAAGCCCATGAACTCGCTGGCGACGTTGCGGTGGAACCACGGCGGGCGGAAGGTATGTTCCATCGCCAGGATGCGGGGCGGAAAGATCACGAAGTCGATGGCGTCGACGCCGGGCGTGTCGGTCGGCGCATGCAATACCAGGAAGATCGACGGATCCGGATGATCGAAACTGATCGAGCCGATCGCGTTGAAGCGCCGCAGATCGTATTTGTACGGCGCGTTGTTGCCGTGCCAGGCAACGACATCGAGCGGCGAATGATCGATCGCGGCCGACCACAGGTTGCCCATGAACTTCGCGACGAGCTCGAAGTTTCCTTCCCGATCCTCGTACCACGCGTGCGGCGTGAGGAAATCGCGCGGATTGGCCAGCCCGTTCGAGCCGATGGGACCAAGATCGGGCAGGCGCAGGAAGGCCCCGTAATTCTCGCACGCGTAGCCGCGCGCTGACCCATCGACGAGCTCGACGCGGAAGCGGACGCCCCGCGGGATCACCGCTACCTCCTGCGGTTCCACCGCGATGCGTCCGAGCTCGGTCACCAGTAGCAATCGTCCCTCCTGCGGCACGATCAGCATTTCGCCGTCGGCGTCGTAGAAGAACCGCTCCTGCATCGACCTGTTGGCGGCGTAGATGTGAATGGCGCATCCCGACATGCTCGCCGGGTCACCGTTGCCGGCCATCGTGGTCAGGCCATCGATGAAATCCGTCGGCGCGTCGGGAATCGGCAGCGGATCCCAGCGCAGCTGGTTGGGCGGGGTCGGTGCGGCATCGAATCGGCTTTCGATGCGTCCGTTCGCGATCATCCGGAACGGCTGATGCATCGCCGCCGGACGGATGCGATATAGCCACGAACGCCGATTGGCCGCACGCGGCGCGGTGAACGCGGTGCCCGAGAGCTGCTCGGCGTAGAGACCGTATGGGGCGCGTTGCGGCGAGTTCTGGCCGACCGGCAGCGCGCCGGCGAGCGCCTCGGTGGCGAACTCGTTGCCGAACCCGGATTGATAGTTGAGCGACTCGGTCGCAGGCTTGGCCGGCGGCGCGGTTACGGTGCGTGTCTTGTTCGAAATGGCCATCGATGTCGCCCGAATGGATCGTTACGCCGCGCTGCGAACATCTTTCGCCGCAGCGGCCATCGCTTCGCGCAACACGTCGGCGTCCCCGATGTGGTTGGCGAGCAGCAGGATCAGTTTCGCATTCACCAGCGCGCTTTGCTCGTCGCTCAGGTCGCGGTGGAGGTTGATCAGGTTTTCGTAGAACCCGTCAGGGTCCGTGATGTTTGCATCCGTATTGAGCATCATGGGAGTACCTTCACGTTCGAGGCGGCCGCGCTCATAGGATACCCTTCGCGCTCCGCGCTCACGCCGCCTCCCTGTTCATCGCCGCATCGAACGAACCACTCGCGCGCGCAACCGCCGCTTGGACACGCGCCAGGTCGAACATCCGCCACCGTGCGCAGATATGCTGATCCGGCCGCAGCAGGAAGCAGGTATCCGGCCGCGCATCGTAGCGTTGTGCGAGCAGACCATCCTTATCCTCGATCCGCAGGGCGCCCGGGGTCGGCGATCCGCCCACCTGGACCACCGCGCAGGGGATCGGGGCAGCGGCCAGTGCCGCAATCGCGCCTGCCGGTACCGATGCCTCGAAAGCGAGCAGTGCGAAGCCACCCATCAGATGGGCGAGCAACCAGTCTCCATTCGGTCCGGCAACGGGGGCGTCGGCAGCACATGCGCCTGGAACCATCGTGCATGAAAACACGTCGCCGGGGAGATCCGGCGTGTTCAGGATCGAGCGTTCGAGGATTGCAGGCACCGACAGTCTGCCGCTGTTGACCAGGCGCCGCGCGAACGGGTGCTCCTTCGCGAGAGCCAGCACGGCGTTGCGGAAAGTACGGCTGGCGTTGCCCTTGGGCGTGATGAAGTCCGTACTGCGCGTCGTGGCGAGAATATTTTCGTCGGCGGCGCCGATGCGCTCGTTGTCGTACGTGTCGAGTAAAGCTTGCGGCGCGAGATCCTCCATCACGAGTTCGAGTTTCCATACGAGGTTGTCGACGTCCTGGATACCGCTGTTCGCGCCCCGCGCCCCGAACGGCGACACCAGGTGCGCCGCATCGCCGACAAATAGCACGCGACCGTGCCGAAACTTGCGCATCCGTCTGCACTGAAAGGTGTAGACACTTGCCCACTCGATCTCGAACTGCGCCTTCTCGCCGAGCATCGACCGCAGTCGCGGCAGAATGTTCTCCGGTTTCTTTTCCTGCTCCGGGTCGGCTTCCCAGCCCAACTGGAAGTCGACGCGCCACACGTGATCGGCCTGGCGGTGCAGCAGCGCCGACTGGTTGCGATGAAACGGGGGGTCGAACCAGAACCAGCGTTCAGCCGGAAAATCGGAGGTCATGTGGATATCGGCGATCAGGAAGCGATCGCGGAAGACCTGGCCTTCGCTTTCCTGACCGAGCATGCCGCGAATCGGGCTGCGCGCGCCGTCGGCGGCAATCAGCCAATCGGCATGCACACGGTATTCGCCGTCCGGCGTGGCGACGCGCACCGTCACGCGATCGGCCTGCTGCTCGACCCCGACGATCTTGTTCTGCCAGCGAATCTCCGCCTCCGGCAACTCGGCTGTGCGCTCGACCAGGAACTGCTCGACCCAGTACTGCTGCAGGTTGATGAACGCCGGGCGATGATGACCGGATTCCGGTAGCAGGTTGAACTCGTAAACCTGCTCGTCCCGAAAAAACACGCGCCCGACGCTCCAGCGCACGCCCTTCTCCACCAGCCGCTCGCCGCAACCGAGGCGATCGAGTATCTCCAGGGTTCGTTTGGACCAGCAGATCGCACGGGAACCGACACTGACCGTATTGTCCTCGTCCAGCACCAGCACATCGATCCCGCGTTGCGCCAAATCGATCGCCGCGGCCAGGCCGACAGGACCCGCGCCGGCGACGATCACCGGCCAATGCCGTGTTGTACCGTCGAGGTCAGCCGGTTTGTTGTATGAGTAGATCGGATTGGTATATGTCTTCAATTGAGATCGATGTTGCCCTCACCCTTAGCCGCTCTCCGTAGGGGAGAGGGGTGCGCGTCAGCGCGGGTGAGGGAATCTAGCCTTCCAGCGCCTCCCACATCTCCTTGTCCCGCTGCGCCGTCCAGATGCGCGGGTCGCGGTACTTGGTCGCTTCGTCGTACGCACGCGTCACGTCGAAGGGGAGGCAGTGGTCGAAGATCACCCACGCACCGAACTTCGGCTTCAGGCTCGCATAGGTATCCTTGTAGACGGTGCGCAGGTCCTTGCCGGCCGCCGCGCCCCGCTTCACGGCGCCGAACATCTCCGTGATGAATGCGCGCGTGCCGTCGAGCCCGGCTTGCACATCCTGGGGAGTCATCAGCGACGCGCCGCGACCGGGCACGAGCTTTTCCGGCTTGAGCGCCGCGACGGCGTCGAGGGTCGCTGGCCAGTCGGTGAGATACGCGTCGCCCGTGTAAGGCGTGGCGCCGTACTCGACGAGGTCGCCCGAAAACATTATCTTTTCCTGTGGCAGCCACACGACGGTGTCACCCTTGGTGTGGCCGCGCCCGAGCTGCATGATATCGACCTGCAGCTTGCCGAGCCACAGCGTCATGCGCTGCTCGAAAACGACCGTCGGCCACGTCAATCCAGGCACCGACTCGACCGCGCGGAACAGGCGCGGGAAGCGCTCGATCTCGCTTTTCATGTCGGCCTCGCCGCGCTCGACGATCAGATCGTAGGTATCGCGGCTGGCGATGATGTGGTCCGGTTTATACCCGGAAGCACCGAGTACGCGCACGGCGTGATAGTGCGACAGCACGACATACTTGATCGGCTTGTCAGTGATTTCGCGGATCCGACGGATCACGTCCTGGGCCATGACGGGCGTCGCCTGCGTGTCGATGACCATCACCGCGTCATCGCCGACGACAATACCGGTATTCGGATCTCCCTCGGCCGTGTACGCGTAGGCATGCGCGGACAGCCTGTCGAAACTGATCTTCTTTTCCTCGAGGTCGGCCTGCGAGGCAAATTTCTTTTCGTTCATGGTCTCGATCGCGAAAGGGTGTTATATCGTGGAGCGGCAAATTCTACGCCCACGACGACGCGGGTGAAAGGATGGGCCCCAAGCAAGGCGCGTCTGTCTCGCGGGCTTGCATAGCGTCGCGGGCCGGCGCATGGACGGCCGAAGCTGTCGATCCTGATCGAGGCGGGTATGATCTTGGTTGACTGGCATCGCATGAAGAGCATCACTTGCTGCAAATCGCGATGCGTTCGACGGGTTCAACTCACCAAGTTATACATAGAGGCCAATGTCACATTCCTTGATCGTCCTTCCCGACGATACCGCGAAGCCGATTCTCGATGCCCTTGCCAGCGCGGAAAAGTCTCTGAACATCCGGATGTTCCTGTTCACCGACCCGACGCTGCTCGACGCGGTCATCGCCGCCAAGCGCCGTGGCGTCCTCGTGCGCGTGATGCTGAACCCCGCCCGCCGCAGCGGCGAGAGCGAGAACGAGGAATCACGAAAGACACTGGTCGCCGCTGGAATCGAGGTCCGCGACAGCAGCCCGGCCTTCGCGCTCACGCACCAGAAGTCGATGGTGATCGACGACGCGACGGGATTCGTCGAGTCGCTCAATTGGGAGACGCGCGACCTCACGGAAACGCGCGACTACGCCGTCGTCACCACGCACCAGACCGAAGTCGCGGAGATGGTGGCCTGTTTCGACGCCGACTGGCAACAAAGGAAGTTCGAGCCCGACTCGTCGTCACGCCTGATCTGGTGCCCGAACAACGGCCGCGAGCGCACCGCGGCGTTCATCGACTCGGCGAAGGAAAGCCTCTGGCTCCAGAACGAACGCTACCAGGATACGGTGATCATCGAGCGGCTCGTGCGTGCCATCGAGCGCGGCGTTCGCGTCCACATCATGGCGCGGCCGCCGCACACGTTGAAGAAGGACAAGCTGGTCGAAGGCGTCGGCGGGCTGCGCATCATGCACGACGTCGGCGCAAAAATTCACCGGCTGAAAGGGATGAAACTTCACGGCAAGATGCTCCTTGCGGACGAAAGGCGTGCCGTCGTGGGCTCGATCAATCTCTCGCCGGGCAGTTTCGACGCGCGCCGCGAACTCGCCATCGAGACCGATGCGCACCACGTGGTGAAACGTCTCGTGCAGACGTCGCATCGCGACTGGGAGCACTCGCGCGAGATCGACCTTTCCGACAAGGGGTTGCTCGCTGACCTGAACAAACGCGGCGGCGGTGCGGGGAAGCTCGGCATCGAAGATCATCACCACGACAAATCCGGCGCGAAGCGCTGACCTGCAGTTTCGAGCCACCTTCAAGGACCAACGAATGCAATCGATCAAAGCCGGAGTGCTTCTCGCCAGCGCAGCGTCGCTGCTTCTCATCAGCGCCTGCAGTGCGGACAAGGACGGAAAGCCCGCTAGCACCGCCTCGAAGGAACCGATCGCAGCCACCGTGAACGGAATGCCGATCACGCAGAGAGCCGTCGACATGGTGGTCAAGCAAGCGGTCCATGCCGGGCAACCGGACACGCCGGAGGCCCGAAAGGCCATCATCGACCGGCTGGCGCTGCAAGCGGTAATTGCGCAGGAGGCGATCGCGAAGGGCTTGGACAAGACGCCGGAGGTTGCCGGACAAATCGACACGATCAAGCAAACGGTTCTGGCCAACGCCTATGTGCAGGACCTCGTCAAGAACAGCGCAGTCACCGATGACATGGTGAAGGCCGAATACGACCGCCTCAAGGGGACGATCACCGGTAACGAATACAAGGCACGCCACATCCTGGTGGAGAAGGAGAGCGAAGCCAAGGAGATCATTGCTGCTCTCAAGAAGGATCCCGGAGCATTCGAAAGGCTGGCGAAGGAGAAATCGAAAGACCAGGGCTCGAAGGCGAACGGTGGTGATCTGGGCTGGTTTGATCCGAGCCGAATGGTGCCGGAATTCGGGGAGGCCGTGACCAAGCTCGACAAGGGCAAGTTCACGCAGGTGCCCGTCAAGACCCAATACGGCTATCACGTCATTCTGCTGGAAGACTCCAAGCCCATCGAGGCGCCTCCGATCGAGGAAGTCAAGGCCCAGTTGAGCCAACAGATTCAGCAGCAAAACGTGATGAAGCAGCTGGATGCGCTCAAGGCCAAGGCGAAGGTCGAAGTCGTCGAGGCGCCCGCTTCCACCGCGCCCGCGCCAGCTTCATCGGCGCCGAAGTAGGCGCGCCGCGCGGTTCCGGGAAAGCTGAGATTACCTGACCGCTTTGCGCACGTCGGCGCGCGTTCGCTTGCTTGGGACAGCACGAACGATGCGAACGCCCCGCGACGCCGCTTTCGCCATCACCGAGCCGATCTCGCGACTCAGCAGGGCCAACGCATCATCCAGCGAGCGATAGATCGCGTTGAGCGTTTCGACGCCAACGCTCTCTTCGATGAGTCGATACTGCCGGTCGATAAGCGGCGCGATGCGGTCGACCAGCACTCGGCCTTTTGGTGCGAGGGAGATGATCCTTCGCCGCTGATCCACCGTCGACCCATGGCGGTCGATCCACTTCATCTCGACCATGCGCGCGATGATGCCGGTCAGGCTGGGCTTCTGGATCTTGCATGTCTCCGCGATCTGTCCCGGCTCCAGGCCGTCGCCGGATTCGCTGAGCGCGCGCAGGATGCGCCACTGCTGATCGGTCAATCCGAAGTGCTTCAGGATCGGCCGGAAATGGCTTATCGCCGCTTCGCGCGCGTGGAGCAGCAGCAGCGGAAGGTTGCGATGGGTCGGGTTCAACGCTTTCCTTGTCGTTCAACGCGGGTACAGTCCGCGCGTCTGCGCCTGCAGGCGTGCGAGCCCGAGCAGTGCATCCATGTAAGGCGTAGGTTCACCCAGCGCCGCGCCGATTTCGCGGGGCGCAGAGAGCAACACATCGATTTCGACGGGACGGCCGGCCTCGACGTCCTGCAGCATCGAGGTCTTGAACGCTCCAAGCTTGCGTGTCACAACGTGGCGCTGCTCCGCGCTTTCGGCAATGCCGCAGCCAATGCGCCCGCCGATCACCTGCGCCTCGCGCATCACCGTCAGGCAGAAGCCGTTCACCTGCGGGTCGTCGAGAACCCGGTCTGCGGTCGCTCCGGTCAGGGCGGTGACCGGATTCATGGTCATGTTGCCCCACAGCTTGTACCAGATGTCACGCTGGATGCAGTCCGACAGCTCGGTGTCGAAGCCGGCGCTACGGAACAGTTCGCCTAATGCGGTCAATCGAGTCGAGGTACCGCCGCGTGGTTCGCCGAATATCAGCCGCTTTCCCGCAGCATTTCGCGTAAGACCCGGTTCCGGTGTCGTGCAACTCGCATGGACGACGCAGCCGACAACCTGCCCCCCAGGAATCGCCGCAGCGACCTGCCCGCCCGGATCGATGGACTTGAGTTGCATGCCTTCGCACGGACCACCGAAGCCCTGGAAAAACCACCACGGCACCCCGTTCATCGCCGTGACAACCGTAGTGTCGGCTCCGAGCAACGGCGCGATCGACGCCGCGACGCTCGCGAGCGCCGGACCCTTGACCGCGATCACGACCAGATCCTGCACACCCAGCTCATCCGGAGACTCGGCAACTCGCGCGGGAGCGGTGATCGACGCGCCGCCGGATTCCAGCCGCCAGCCGTGCTGGCGCAATGCCTGTGCCGTCGCGCCGCGCGCGATCGCGGCGACCTCGCCGCCCGCGGCGGCGAGACGCGTGCCGAGAAAACCACCGATCGCCCCCGCGCCATAAATGCAGATCTTCATGAGACGGTCTCAGGTCTTGTAAGAGGGGTCGGCACGATCGATGATCCGGGTCAATGCGTCGAATACGTCCTGGCCCGCACCAAAGCGCGCGGAAAACTGCAGCGAGTCGCGCGTGCATTTGCGCTGGATATCCTCGGACAATTCGATCACCGGCCCCATCGACGTCGATGCGAGCTGGATCTCGCACGCACGGTTGAGCAGCCAGAGGACGGCAAAGGTGCGCGCAACCGTATCACCCCACGCCAATAGTCCGTGATTGCGCAGAATCACCGCAGGCTTGTCGCCGATGGCACGAATCAACCGCGGCCCTTCGTCGGCGTGCACAGTGATGCCTTCGAAGTCGTGGTACGCGAGCTTGCCATGCAACTGCGCCGAATAGAAATTGCTCATCGACAAGCCTTCGCTCGCGCAAGCCACTGCCATGCCCGCTGTCGTATGCGTGTGCATCACGCAATGGGCGCCCGGTATGCCATCGTGGATCGCGGCGTGTATCGTGAAGCCGGCCGGGTTCACCGGCCATGCCGACTCGCCGATGATGTTGCCGTGCAGGTCGATCTTGACCAGGTTCGACGCGCGCACTTCCGAGTAGAGCAATCCGAACGGATTGATGAGGAAATGCTTGTCCGGCCCGGGCAGACGCAGCGTGATGTGGTTGTAGATGAGCTCGGTCCAGCCGAGCTGCGCGAAGATGCGGTAACACGCAGCGAGCTCCACGCGCGCGCGCCACTCCTCCGCGGCGACCTTCACGGGTCGGGCGCGGCGGCGAACCGGGGCGCGTTTGGCTTTCGTGGTTGGCTTGGTGCTTCTGCTCAGTGCAACCATGGCGTTCCTAAGCTAAGGTGCGATGCGCGAGTCCCGACACAACATTGGGCCACCCGTACGATCGCCTTTACACGAACGAAAAAACAATCGCGCCCAGCGGGCCGTAGTCGACGCGAAATTCGTCGCCGGGTTGCGCCGCGACCGGACGTGTGAACGAGCCAGCGAGCACGACTTCGCCCGCTTCGAGCGCGACGCCGTGGGGAGCGAGCTTGTTCGCGAGCCACGCCACGCCGTTGCCCGGGTGATCGAGCACCGCCGCGGCGACGCCCGACTCCTCGATGACACCGTTGCGATACAGCAGCGCCGCAACCCAGCGCAAGTCGACGTCCCCCGGTCTGACGCGATGCGCACCCATGACGATCCCCGCGTTGGCGGCATTGTCCGAAATCGTGTCGACCACCTTGCGCGGCACCTTGGTCTCCGGATCGATCTGCTGGATGCGCGCATCGATGATCTCGACGGCCGGAACGACGTATTCGGTCGCCGCGAGCGCTTGTTCCAGCGTGCAACCCGGACCTTCGAGCCGTTGCGAGAGGACGAACGCCAGCTCGACTTCGACCCGCGGCACGATGAAGCGCTTGAAGGGAATGGCGTCCCGATCCGGAAAGAACATATCGTCGAGCAGCACGCCATAGTCCGGTTCGTCGATCTGCGACGACTGCTGCATGGCGCGCGACGTGAGGCCGATCTTGTGCCCGCGCGCCCTGCGCCCGTGGTCGAGCTTCAGTTTCACCCAGGCCTGCTGGATCGCATAGGCGTCGTCGATGCTCATTCCCGCATAGTCGAGCGAGAATTGGCGCAGCTGCACGCGACGCTGCTCGGCCTCATCGAGCTTGCGCGCGGCGGCGACGATCGTGGCGGCGTCGAGCATTTCTTGACTCTCAGCTCTTGCGGAAACGCGCGTGAATGTTGTTGTGCTTGTACGTCCCCGCTTCGCTGAACTCGTCGATCTCCATCGACAGCGCGAGGTAACGCGTGGCGTACAGGTCGGCGAAGTGGGCCTTGATCGTCTCGAACAACGCATCGAACGCCTTCTTCTTGACCGCTTCCTCGCGCCCGGCGCCGATCTTCACCGTAACGTGCACGAACGCGTCGTCCGCGCCGCCGTCGGCGACGCGATAGTCGGTCAGCTCGACGGCGCGCGAACGTATGCCGCCCACCGGGAAGACGCCGTCCTGCGCGATCATGACGCCATTGATCTTGGCCAGCAGTCCCGGGATGTCGGCATCCCGCTTGAGGTTGGCCGTGTATTCGACCGTGATGTGCGGCATCGTTTCCTCTGACAGCCGGTCAATGAACCGCGCTAAGCCTCTCCCAGAGGGAGAGGGAAAACGGCGTTGATCTGCCCGGTACCGGAACTCGCGAAATAGTCGGTGATGATCTCGACCGGCCGGTCGTAGCGATCCCAGCCCAGCATGCCCAGCAGCATGGCGGTGTCGTGCATGTGGCCCTCGCCCTGGCACAGCTGGGCGTACTCTGGAAGCATGGCGACGAAGGTCTTCCAGTCGCCCTGTTTCCAAAGCTCCACCACGCGCAGGTCAACCTGGCGGAAGAACTCGCGGCTGATGTCGTGGATCGACTCTTCCGGGCTCCCGTTATCGTTGAAGCGGTGCGACAGCGATCCGCTGGCCAGCACGGCGACTCGTACAATCGCTCGCCTCGATCGCCTGCTTCAGTGCCGCGCCGAAGCGCCGGCTGTCGTCCAGCGTGTGCCAGTTGCACCATGCCGCGACGGAAACGACCCTGAAATGCTGGTCGGCGTTCATGTAGCGCATCGGGACGAGCGTGCCATATTCCAGGTCGAGCGAGGTCGCGTCGTGGGCGCGCGTGAAGATGCCTTGCTTCGTCGCGGTATCGGCGATCAGGTGTCCGAGCGCAGGATTGCCTGGATATTCGTAGGGCAGATTCTTGATGAAGTGCGGCAGCTCGTTGCTGGTGTAGACGCCCTTGAACAGCGGATTGCAGTTGACGTGGTAACCCGCGTTGACCAGCCAGTGCACATCGAGCACGACCAAGGTATCCACATCCAGTTCGCGGCAGCGGCGGCCGATGACGCGATGACCTTCGATCGCTGCCTCGCGGCAGCCGTGATGCTTGCCGGGCATTTCCGACAGGTACATCGACGGCACATGCGTGATCTTGGCAGCGAGCGCGAGCGTTCCCATCCTGGGGCCTATACACCCCAGCGCGGAATCGGGTGCGATCCCAGCGAGACACACACGTTCTTGATCTCACAGAAAGTTTCGAAGCTCGAATCGCCACCTTCCCGGCCGATGCCGGACTCCTTGATGCCGCCGAAAGGTTGACGCAAGTCGCGCACGTTCTGGCTGTTGACGAAGACCATACCGGCTTCGATTCCGGCCGCGAGACGATGGGCCTTGCCGATGTCCTGCGTCCACACATACGACGCGAGCCCATACTTGACGTCGTTGGCCAGGCGCAGGCCTTCGTCCTCATCCGCAAACGGAATCAGGCACGCAACCGGGCCGAATATCTCTTCCTGCGCGACGCGCATCCGGTTGTCCACATTGGTCAGCACCGTCGGACGCACGAAGTTTCCCTGCTGCACACGAGCCGGCAGATTCTCGGGTGCTCCACCGCCCGCCGCGACGGTCGCGCCCTCCCGCCGACCGATGTCGATGTAGCCGGTGACCTTCTCCCAATGCGCGCGCGTGATCATCGATCCCAGCTTCGTATCTTCGTCGCGCGGATCGCCGACCTTCAGCCGATCGGTGCGCTCGGCGAATTTCCGCGCGAAGTCATCGTAGATGCCGCGCTGCACGAAAATGCGCGACCCCGCAGTGCACCGTTCGCCATTGAGCGAGAAGATCGTGAACAGCGCCGCATCGAGCGCGCGATCGAGATCGGCGTCGTCGAAGATCAGCACGGGCGACTTGCCGCCGAGTTCCATCGACAGCTTCTTGAGCCCGGCTGCCGCCATGATCCGCTTGCCGGTCACAGTGCCGCCGGTAAATGAGATCGTGCGCACACCCGGATGTCGCACCAACGCTTCGCCGGCATCGCGCCCGTAGCCATGGACGACGTTCAGCACGCCCGCGGGCACGCCGGCCTCGAGCGCCAACGCACCCAGGCGATCCGCCGTCAGCGGTGAGAGTTCGGACATCTTCAGGACGGCCGTATTGCCGAGCGCGAGGCACGGCGCGACCTTCCACGTCGCGGTCATGAACGGTACGTTCCACGGCGAGATCAGTGCGCACACGCCGACCGGCTGGATCAGCGTGTAATTGAGCATGGTCTTGTCGACCGGATAGCAGCGGCCATCCGTGCGTGTCGCCACCTCGGAGAAGAAGTAGAAATTCTCCGCGGCGCGCGGGATCAGCTGGTGCGCGGTTTGATGGATCGGCAGTCCCGTATCATCGGTTTCGAGAGACGCCAGCGCCGGTACGTCGCGCTCGATGAGTTCGCCGAGTCGACGCATGATCCGGGCACGTTCCCGCGCGGGCCGCGCCGCCCACTTCGGAAACGCCGCGTTCGCTGCGGTGACCGCAGCGTCGATTTCGGCCTCGCCGCCGGCCGCGACCTCGGCGAGAACTTCGCCGGTCGCCGGATTGCGATCCTCGAATATGCCCTTGCTGGCGACGGGCTTGCCGTCGATGAGGTGCGTGATCATCGCGTCATGCCTTGGGTTGCCTGCGCTGACGGATCATCGACGATGGTGTTCACCAAGCGGCCGATGCCGCCGATCTCCGTCGCGACTTCGTCGCCGGGATGCACGCCGGAGAGTCCGTCAGGGGTACCGGTGAGGATGATATCCCCAGGCGAGAGCGTCATGAAACTCGAAAGATGCGCGATCAGGAACGCGATGTCGAACACCATGTCGCCCGTGTTGCCGCGCTGGGTTATCGCGCCGTTGACCGTCGTCGTGAGGCGAAGATTCATCGGATTCTTCACGTCGGCGGCATCGACCAGCCACGGCCCGATCGGGGTGCACGTGTCCCGGCTTTTGACGCGCAGGTTCGGGCGGTAATAGTTTTCGAGATAGTCGCGAATCGCATAGTCGTTGGCCACCGTATAGCCGGCGATGTACTCGTAGGCGTCAGCGCGGGTGACGCGGCGTGCCGTGCGTCCGATCACGACCGCGAGCTCGCATTCGTAGTGCATGTACGTTGCATCCGAAGGGCGGCGGGTCTGTCCGCGGTGACCCAAAAGCGAATTGGAACCTTTGAGGAAAATCAGCGGCTCGTCCGGCGCCTTGAACGCGAGCTCCTTGGCATGATCGGCGTAGTTGAGGCCCAGTGCAAAGATCGTGCGCGGTCGCTCGGTCGGCTGCAGCGGTGGCAACCAGACCACCTCCGTCTCATCGACGATGCGCCCATCAGCGAGTCGCAGCCGGCCGTCGACCTCGGTCGCGTCGTGAATCGCCCCCATCCATGCGACGCGGGCGTGCTTCACGGCCGAACCTCCGCCACGAGCAGGTTCTCCAGCGTGCCCACGCCTTCGATCTCGATGCGCACGTGATCATTGGCGCGTGCGCGTGGGGCGTCGCCGGCGACGCCCGCCAACAGGACGTCACCCGGGCTAAGCGTCATGAATTCGCTGACATCGGCGATGAGTCGGGCGACCGAACGAATGCGGTCGGTGCTCGTCTGCGTTGCACGGAGTTCGCCGTTGACGAAAACGCGCGTGTCGAGCGCATCGGGCGTCGGCACTTCCTGACCAGCGATGACCCAGGGTCCGATCGCGCAAAAGCCATCGCGGCAACGCTGCCTGATGGCGGGGCGGAAGACGCTCGCGTGCGGCTCGCACAGATCGTTGACGATGGTATACCCGGCGACGAAATCGAGCGCCGTCGCTTCACGCACGCGGCATGCAGCGGTGCCGATGACGATCCCGAGTGTCGCCCCGATCTCCACTTCCTGCACGCTCGCGGGCAAGACAACGGGCGCGCCGCAGGCGGCCCATGTATTTTGCGGCTTGATGTAGAGGACCACCGACTGTGGCGGCGCCTGGTACGGCGGGGCATTCACGGCTTCGCCGAGCGCCGCGAGTGCACTGCGGTGGTTGAGCAACGTGCCGATGACGGTGCCGTGCGTCGGCACGTCCCATTCGACCGCTGCGATCGTCGCGATATGGCCCGGGTAGCGGATCGTTCCCGCCGCCAGATCGACGTCGACACGCTCCAGCCGCGACATGCCGCGTGTTTTCGCCCACCCTACGGCCACGAAACACTCCTCCCCTGCGCCACCGCAGATCGTCGCTAATAGTTCATATGTTAACTATAGTCACCCTAGCTGCAGCGCTGTCAAACGGCGACAACCGCCGTCCCTCAGAAATCGATCAGGAAGGGAGCGACCAGCAGCGGAACACCGATCACCGCCAGCCACAACCAGTCGTCGACAAAATAGGGGTAGACGCATAACCCGATACCGGCGAGCAGGGGGACGAACCTGGCCTGCCGCCGACCGTACATCAGATAGCCGACACCGATCGTACTGACGATCATGCCGGCGAAGAGGAGGCTCACGCGATCGCCGGCAACGCGCCGACCGCAACCAGCGCCCGCCTGACTTCGTCGATGCCTTCGGGCGAGAGTGGCGCCTGCGGCGGCAAGGGGTTGCCGACCGCGTAGCCCTGCAGTTGCAACCCGCCCTTGATGCACGCGGCCAGGTTGTGCTTGGCGAACGCCTGATTCAAGTCCCACAGGGCGCGCTGGCTTGCCATCGCGCCCGTCCAATCGCCGCGGCGGCAAAGTTCGTAGAGCGCCACGCTCTGCCGTGGCGCAACGCACGCGGGTCCTGCCATCCACCCGACCCCGCCGATCAGCATGACACACGCGGGAATGTGTGCCGACGCCGCAAACACCTTCATGCGCCCTTCCACCCGGTTGATGATCGACAGCAGGCGGCCGGTGTTGTTCGATGCATCCTTGATGTAGCGAATGTTCGGAATGCGGCTCAGCCGGTCGATGACGGGCAGGCTCAGATCCGAGCGTTGGAAATTCGGATTGGTGTAGAGAACGAGCGGCAGCGACACGGATTCGGCGATGGCCTTGAAGTAGCTATACACGCCGTCGTCCGCGATCGGAAAGTAGGCTTCGAGGATCGCGAGGATGCCGTCGACCCCCATGCGCTCGTATTCACGCGCCTGGGTCACCGCATCGGCGATGGTCGTCGACGCGACGCCGGCGACCACTGGAACGCGCTTCTTCGTCGCTGCCAGCACCACTTCGACGATGCGGCGACGCTGCCCCGAGGACAGGTACGCGAATTCCCCCGTCGAGCCGAGCGGCGCGAGACCGTGCACGCCGGCGGCGATCAGGTCGTCGCAGAGGCGCGTAAGCACGCCGGCGTCGACTTCACCCACCCCATCGAGTGGGGAAACCAGATACGGAAAGACACCGTGAAAATCCGCTGCGGGCATCGCCAATGCTATGTCTTCGGCCGCTTGTCGATCACGCGCTTGGCCTTGCCCAACGACCGTTCGATTCCCCCGGCCTGCACGACGCGCACGAGCGCGCTCACACCGATCAGGCTCTTGATCTGGTGCGCAAGCCTTTCGCCCGCTGCGTCACCATCCTTGCCGCCCGCGGACGGTGCGCGTTCGACGACTACCGTCAATTCGTCCAGGTTCCTCGGCCGAGAGACTTCGAGCTGGTAGTGCGGCGCCAGCGCCGGTTGCTTGAGTATCAGCTCTTCCACCTGCGTGGGGAACACGTTCACCCCGCGGATGATCAGCATGTCGTCGGACCGGCCGGTGATCTTCTCCATCCGGCGCATCGTGCGCGCGGTGGGCGGCAGCAGTCGAGTCAGATCGCGCGTGCGATAGCGGATGATCGGCAGCGCCTCCTTGGTCAGCGACGTGAATACCAGTTCGCCCTTCTCGCCTTCCGGCAGCACCTTGCCCGTTTCGGGATCGATGATCTCGGGGTAGAAGTGGTCTTCCCAGATGGTCAGCCCGTCCTTGGTCTCGATGCATTCCTGTGCGACGCCGGGACCCATGACCTCGGACAAGCCGAAGATGTCGATCGCGTCGATGTCGAGTCGCGTCTCGATCGTCGCGCGCATCGTCGGTGTCCACGGTTCGGCACCGAAGATGCCGATTTCCAGCGAAGTCTCTCGCGGGTCGATGCCCTGCTTCTCCATTTCCTCGGCGATCGCCAGCATGTACGACGGCGTCACCATGATCACGCGCGGCTTGAAGTCCTGGATCAGCTGGACCTGTCTTTCCGTCTGCCCGCCCGACATCGGTATCACGGTGCAGCCGAGCTTTTCCGCGCCGTAGTGCGCGCCGAGTCCCCCGGTGAAGAGGCCATAACCGTAGGCGACGTGGACCATATCGCCCGGGCGCGCGCCGGCGGCGCGAATCGAACGCGCCATTACCGTTGCCCAGGTCTCGATGTCGCCTTTCGTGTAGCCGACGACCGTCGGTTTGCCCGTCGTACCCGACGACGCGTGAATGCGCACGACCTGCTCGCGCGGCACCGCGAACATGCCGAAGGGGTAGTTGTCGCGCAGATCAGACTTGACGGTAAATGGAAATTTGGCCAGATCGTCGAGCGAACGGCAATCTTCGGGACGGATGCCGAGACGATCGAAAGCCTTGCGATAGTGCGCCACGTTGTCGTACGCGTGCCGTAACGTCCATTGCAGCCGCGCGAGTTGCAACTCGGCGAGCTCGGCGCGGCTGGCGGTCTCGATCGGATCGAGTCCTGCCGGTGCCGCCTTCCTGGGGGCCATCGCTATTCCTCCTGCGGCTGCGGGTCGACGATCACGTGACCTTTGACGCGGTACGACTTGCCGCGAAAGAACGCTATCTTCTCGCCGCGCTGGTTGTGGACGTCGATGTCGTAGACGCCGGTCCGCCCGCTCGCGCTGCGCTCCCGTGCCACGGCGGTGAGCACGTCACCTTCGCGCGCCGGCGCGATGAAGTCGATGCTGCAGCCCGAGGCGACCGTCGTCTGATTGTTGCTGTTGCAGGCGAACGCGAACGCGCTGTCGGCCAGCGTGAAGATGAAGCCGCCATGACACGTGGCATGGCCATTGAGCATGTCCGCGCGCACCGTCATCACGAGCTCGGCGTGTCCCGGCCCGACCTTCGCCACTTTCATGCCCATCATCTGCGACGCGCGGTCGCGCGCGTACATCTGCTTGGCGACGCGCTCGGCGAGGCCTTGTGCGTCAGCCGCGGATAGGGTCGGCGGATCGTGAGACATACGCCTACTTGCCCGTGAACTTCGGCGCGCGCTTGGCGGCGAACGCGCTCACACCTTCACGATAGTCGTCGCTGCGACCGAGCTCGCGTTGAGCGTCGCGCTCGACGTCGAGCTGCGCTTCGAGCGAATTGCCTGCGGCGAGCTGCAACGCACGCTTCGTCGCGGCGAGGCCACGCGTAGGTGCCGCCGCCAGGTGTTGCAGCAGCGCGTCCACGGTGGACGCCAATTCGGCGTCATCGACGCACTTCCAGATCATCCCCCAGTCGGCTGCCTGCTCCGCGGAAAGCTTGTCACCGAGCATCGCCAGTCCCATCGCGCGGGCATTGCCGACCAGCCGCGGCAGGAAAAACGTGCCTCCCGCATCCGGCAGCAGACCGATCTTCGCAAATGCCTGAATGAAGCTCGCCGACTTGGCGGCGATGACGATGTCGCACGCGAGTGCGATGTTGGCGCCGGCGCCGGCGGCAACGCCATTGACCGCGCACACGACCGGTAACGGCAGCGCGCGCAGCGCAAGCACCAGCGGCTTGTAGTTGCGTTCGATCGATGCGCCGATGTCGACCGGCTCTGCACCGGGCGCGACCGCGCGATCGGCGAGATCCTGCCCGGCGCAGAACCCGCGGCCCGCACCGGTGAGCAGCAGCACGCGAACGGTGGCGTCCGCCCTCACTCGGGACAGTGCGTCGCGCACTTCCGCGTGCATCGCATCGGTGAAGCTGTTGAGGCGGTCGGGGCGATTGAGGGTCAGGCGCGCGATGCCCGCGTCGCTGGTGAAAAGAATGGACTCGTAGGCCCTGGTCGTGTCGGTCACAACTCGTCGCCCCGGCGCAGGCCGGGGCCCAATTTTGTAACAGTTGTCACGTACTCCCCGACTTGGATCCCGGCCTTCGCCGGGATGACGGCACGCTGGACTGCCGTCGTCGTGGTGTCGCCGATCATACGTGCATCCGATGCTGAACCACGCGAAAGCGACTCGCCACGAAGGCGGAGTCGGTCAGCGTCGCGTTCGCCGCCGGATTGGCGCCGGTGCCATGGTAGTCCGAGAACGCTGCGGACTGGTTCACGAATACACCGCCGTTGAGATTGATCGACAGCGCGACGCCGGCATCTTCGGCAATGGCGACGGCGTCGTCGATCACGTGCGCAGCCGTCGAGTACAGCGACAACGTCAGCGCGCCATGCTGCTTCACCGCGCGGCGCGCGATGTCGAGGCTTTGCGCTGTGCTGTCAGTCGCGATGACGAACGCGATCGGACCGAACCATTCCTTGAGGTACTTGGCTTCATCGCGCGCGTCCAGCTTTATGATGAGCGGCGTACGAATGCGTGCCGCAGGGAATTGCGGATGCGTGATCACCTGGCTGTCGATCACGATCGGCCCCAGAGCGCGAGCGGCATCGATGCGTGCGGCCACGCCGTCGTTGACGACGGCACCAAGAATCTCCACGGCACGGGCGGGGTCGCCGACGAGCTTCTGCACCGCCTCGCCCAGGCCCTGCGCCACCTGATCGAAGGACAGGTGACCGTCGCTGGTGTCGATGCCATCCCTGGGGATATACACGTTCTGCGGGGCGGTACACATCTGCCCGGTATACAGCGCGAACGAGAAGGCGATATTGCGCGCGACCGCCTTGAAGTCGCCGGTGGAATCGAGCACGATCTGGTTCACGCCCGCCTTCTCGGTGTACACCTGCGCCTGTCGCGCGTGCTGTTCGAGCCAGTCGCCGTTGGCCGTGCTGCCGGTGAAATCGATGAGCTTCACCTCGGGGCGCAGGGCGAGTTTCTGCGCGGTCTCGTCGCCCGCCGTATGCGCGACGAGGGTCACCACGTTCGGATCGAAGCCCGCCTCGGTCAGGACCTCGCGCGCGATCTGCACCGTGATCGCCAGCGGGAGAATTGCATTCGGATGCGGCTTGACGATCACCGCGTTGCCCGTGGCCAGGCTCGCGAACATCCCGGGATACCCGTTCCAGGTCGGGAACGTGTTGCAACCGATCACCAGGCCGACGCCGCGCGGCACGATGCGGAAATGCTTCTCCATCTTCAGCGGCTCGTTCTTGCCTTGCGGCTTCTCCCAGTAGGCCTTGGACGGAATGCGGCGCATCTCGTCCCACGCATAGGCGATCGCTTCGAGCGCGCGGTCCTGGGCGTGCGGGCAACCGGCCTGGAAGGACATGACGAACGCCTGACCGGTGGTGTGCATCACGGCATGCGCGATCTCGAAGCTGCGCTTGTTGATGCGCGTGAGGATTTCAAGCGAGACGCCGACCCATGCCTCGGGCCCGGCCTTGCGCCACGCGGCCTCGGCCTGGGCCACCGCGCCGAACAGCGCATCGATGTCGACCTTGGGATAGAGAACACCCAGCGGCATGCCAAAAGGCGAGATCTCACCGCCGACGGTTCCAGTCGCACCGGGCAACACCATCGCGAACGGTTTGTTCAGCAGTGCATCGAACGCGGCCTTGCCCTTCTCCGCCGCGCCTTCGCCATAGACTTTCGGACTCGGTGATTCGGGAAATGCGCTCCAGTAGCCGCGCTCGGCGACAGCTTGGAGCGCGCGATCGAGCAGCGCCTGGTGGCGCTCGAACAAGGGATGGGGCACGAACGATCCTCCACGCAGCGGGGGCATTAGCTTATCAGGTCGCAGCCCTCCCATCCCGCGGTCGGGCGCCAGCCGCGCCTCGCGCCTGAGGATTCAACATCAGCCGCGGGGCGCGGCCGCGGACGCGTCATCGCCAGCGGCGCGACCGGTCAACCGGCGCACCGCAACGCCGCCCATGGCGAGCGCCGACAGGATCATCACGACGACGCCAAAGTCGCGCGCGGTCGCGAAGATATCGCCGAGCAACACAACGGAGTATCCCGCCGCCACTGCGGGTGCGCCCATGGACAGGTACGAGACGACGAAAATCACCGACAGCACGCCGGCGCGATCGCGCGGCGCCGCTTGCGCCACGACGCTGCGCACCGCGCCCTGAAAACCGCCGCCGAATCCCAGACCCGCGATGGCGGAACCGATGAAGAACGCGCTCACCGACCGGAAGGACAGCGCCGCGATGACGACGGCCGTGCCCGCGAGAAGCAGCGCGGTGCCGATCACCATCATGCTGCCCGCGTCTCGTTGCTGCAGCGACAGCACCGAAAGCACGGCGCTACCGGCGATGACGAACAGCACCAGGCCGCCGATCAGGTACGAATGCGAACCTGTCATCGTGCGCACCAGCGCCGGACCCAGCGAGGCGTAGAAGCCCGCCAACGCCCAGGTCGCGACCAGCACCGGCACGGCAATCAGAAAGGGTACGCGCACGGCCGCGCTCAGATTGAATTGCGGCTTGAGTGAGGCGAGTGCTCCCGGGCGCAGGGCGGTCGTTTCGGCCATCATGGTCACGCCGATCGTCTGCAAACCGAACACGACGCCGAGGACCAGGTAGATCAGGTGCGTCGGCGCCGGCAGATACTGCACGGCGAGGCCCGCGGCAATGGCGCCCGTGGCCGTTCCCAGCATTGGGGCGATCGCGTTGGCCGTGGTTCCACGCGTCTTGTCGAGATCGAGCAGCCCCGCGCCAACGGCCGCGACCGCCGCTCCGGTGGCCAGGCCTTGGAGCACGCGCGCCGCGATCAGCGCGACTTCGTCCGCGGCGGCGGCGAACAGCAGCATCGTCGCCGCCTGCATCAATGTCGACGCGATCAGGACGGGCTTGCGTCCGACGTGATCCGACAACCGGCCGGCCACCAGCAACGCGACCAGCACCGCGATCGCGTAGACGCCGAAGACGACCGTCACCGTCACCGGCGAGAAGCCCCACTTCGCCTGATAGAGGGGATAGAGCGGCGTCGGCGCCGCGGAGCCGGCAAGGAACGACACCGTGATCGAGGCCAGCAGGTAGAACGCGGACGTCCGGGAGAGGGTGCCGGTGCGCGTCAGGGGGGCGATCGGGACGGCGGTGGTTGCACAGGTCATGACAAATCCTTCTTGCGTGATGGTTCGGCCGGGAATCTTTAACAGACCGGTCTGTCTGGTACTTGCATTGTACAGACCGGTCTGTTATTGTCAAGTCATGTCTGCGCTCGATAAAACCCCCGCGAAGCCTGCGAAGGCGGAGCGTCGCTCGGCTCGGGAACGCCTGCTGGCGGCGGCGGAGACGCTTTTCTACGAGGAAGGCATCAACACCGTGGGCATCGACCGCGTGATCGAGCGCGCCGGTGTCGCCAAAGCGTCGCTGTACGACACCTTCGGCAGCAAGGAAGAGCTGATCCGCTCGTACCTGGTCGGGCGCAAGGACGCGCGGCAGGCGCGCATCCTGCGCAGGCTGGACAACTACAAGACACCGCGGGACAAGTTGCTCGGCGTCTTCGATGCGCTGGCGGACATCTGCGCCGATCCCGCTTTCCGCGGCTGCGCGTTCCTGCGTGCCAGCGCGGAAAGCCGGCCGGGCAGCAGCCTGCGGGCGGTGTGCGACGACTCGCGCCGCTGGACCTACGATTTATTCGTCGAACTCGCGCGCGACGCGGGCGCGCCGAAAGCCGAGCAGCTCGCCCACCAACTCGTGATGCTTTACGACGGCGCCGTGGTCGCGGCGCAGATGGATCACGATCCGACCGCGGCTACGCTTGCCCGAGCGATGGCAGCGAAGCTGCTCGACGCCGCTACAGCCCGGAGACCCCGCAAAGGTTAGACAGAGGCTGTGCGGCCGGTCGTTACGCGACCTGGTCGAAATCCACCGTTACCTTGTCGGTCACGGGATAGCTCTGGCAACACAGGATGAATCCGCGAGCGATCTCGTAGTCCTCGAGCGCGAAGTTGACGTCCATGTCGACCTCCCCCTCGATGAGCTTGGCGCGGCAGGTCGAGCACACACCGCCTTTGCACGAATACGGCAACTCGATCCCCTGCTTCAGCGCAGCGTCGAGAATGTTCTCCTTCGTTTTCTCGAGCGTGTACTGCCGCGCGGCGCCGTCCATGATCACGGTGACTGCACATTGCGTGTGACCGGGCGCAGGCGCCGCCTGCGGCTTGTGCTCGTGCTTCGGAATGCTCGCCGCGAACAGCTCCACCTTGATGCTCGTCTTCGGCACGCCATGCGCCTGCAGCGAGTCCGCCACCGCCTGCATCATGCCGTCGGGACCGCAGACGAAAGCGGTATCGATATCAGCCACGTCGACCCAGTGCTCGAGCAGCGCGTCGGCCTTCGTACGATCGATGCGGCCATTCAGGATGTCGATGTCCTGTGGCTCCCTGCTCATGACATAGACGAGATTCAGGCGGTCGAGATAAGTGTCCTTCAGATCCGCCAGTTCCTCCTTGAACATCACGGCACTCGACGACCGATTGCCGTAGAACAGCGTAAACCGGCTGCGCGGCTCGGTCAGCAACGTCGTCTTGATGATCGACAGCAAGGGCGTGATGCCGCTGCCAGCGGCGAACCCGACGTAATGCTTACGGTTGGTCGCTTCCAGCGGGACGTTGAAATGCCCCATCGGGGGCATGACATCGATCGAGTGGCCTTGCTTCAGCGCCTCGTTGGCCCAGGTCGAGAACGTGCCGCCCGGCGCCTTCTTGACGGCGATACGCAGCACGTTGTCCTGCACCGCCGAGCAGATCGAATACGAGCGGCGCACGTCCTCGCCGTCGATGTCCGCGCGCAGGGTCAGATGCTGCCCCTGCACGAAGCGAAAGGACTCGCGCAGCGGCGGCGGCACCTCGAACGTCAGCGCGATCGCATCTCGCGTTTCGCGGGTCACCGAAGCCACCGTCAGCGGATGGAACTTGCTCATCGACGCAACGACTCAGTGCGGCTTGAAGTAGTCGAACGGTTCGCGGCAATCCTCGCACCGATACTGCGCCTTGCACGGCGTCGATCCGAAGCGCGAAAGCTCCTGCGTTCGCGTCGACCCGCAGCGCGGACACGCGATGGCCACGGTGCGCCTGCGCAGGCCGCTGATGTCGATCGAACGTGTCGCGGCACGCTCGGCCGGAGGCACGATGCCATAGCCGCGCAGACGCTCGCGGGCCGCAGGCACGATCCAGTCGGTTGTCCACGCCGGCGACAGCTGGGTCTCGATACGGCAATGCTGCAGGCCTGCGTCCATGAGCGCCCGGCGAATGTCGGTCGCGATCACTTTCGTCGCGGGGCAGCCCGAGTACGTCGGCGTGACGGTGACGACGACGGCGCCGTCCACGAACGCGACGTCGCGCACGATGCCCAGCTCGACGATCGAGATGACGGGAATCTCCGGATCGGGAATGGTGGCGAGCATCTTCCAGATCGCATCGACGTCGGGGAGGAGCCCGGGTTCGCGGACGGGCGTCACCACTGCGCACCCGGATACGAGCGTTGCAGCGACTGCATTTCCGCAAGCAGATGACCGAGGTGCTCGCTGTGCACACCTCGTCTGCCCCCGCTTTGCATCCAGCCTGACGTGGGTACGGTCAACGTCGCCTGCTCGAGGACCGCATCGATCTGCTCGCGCCACGCTGGCAACACCGCAGGCGCATCGCAGGCGATACCGTCGGCGATCAGCGTTTGTTCGGTCGTGTCGACCTCGAACATCTCTCCGGTATACATCCACAGATCGTCGATGGCCGCCTGCATCCTGGCGTGACTCTCGTCCGTTCCGTCGCCGAGGCGGATCACCCACCCGGCGCTGCGCTCGACGTGATAGCGCACTTCCTTCCATGCCTTCGCGGCAATCTCGGCGACGCGCACATCGCGGGAGTGCGCCAACTGGGCCAGAAGCAAGTCGTGCCAGACGTCGAAATAGAACTGGCGGGCAATCGTCTGCGCGTAGTCGCCGTTCGGCTGCTCGACGAGCAAAAGGTTGCGATAGCCACCGCTGTTCCGCAGGAACGCCAGCTCGTCCTCGCTGCGGCCGCGCTCGCCTGTGCGCGCCTCGACTTCGCCCGCGTAGGCGAACCATAGCCGTGCCTGGCCCAGCAGATCGAGCCCGACATTGGTGAGCGCGATGTCCTCTTCGAGCACGGGACCGTGGCCGATCCATTCTCCTAGTTGTTGTGCCAGGATCAGATCGCTGTCGGCGAGGCGAAGCAGGTAGTCGAAGAGCAAGGGGTCGTGCTTCATCGTACGTCGCACCCAGGAATCCGTTCGAACCACGAGGGGTCGAACCGTTCGCAAATGAATTCGCGCCGGCAGCAGCGGCGCACGGATCGATCCGGATTCAAATTCAGATGTGCTTTACTTCATCCGGCATGGGAAAAAAGGTCGGATGGCGATACACCTTGCTGTTCGCGGGCTCGAACAGCGGCTCCTTCTCGCCTGGTGCGCTCGCCGTGACATCGGCAGAGGCCACCACCCAGATACTCACACCTTCGTTGCGCCGCGTGTAGACATCGCGCGCGTTCTTGATCGCCATCTCGGCATCGGCCGCGTGCAAGCTACCCACGTGCTTGTGCGCGAGACCGTGCTGGCTGCGGATGAATATTTCCCAAAGAGGCCATTCAACGCGATTCATGAGCACGGCTCCATGACTTACGCGGCTTTCCGCGCCCTCACTGCCTCTTTTTGCGCGTGCGCCATCGCAGCATCGCGCACCCAGGCGCCATCGTCCCATGCCTTCACGCGCGTACGCAGGCGATCGCGGTTGCACGGCCCATTGCCCTTGACCACGCGGTACAGTTCCTCGAAGTCGATCGGACCGAAGTCGTAGTGCCCGCGCTCTTCGTTCCATTTGAGCAGCGGGTCGGGCATGGTGATACCGAGATAGTCGGCCTGCGGCACCGTCTGGTCGACGAAGCGTTGTCGCAGCTCGTCGTTGGACAGGATCTTGATCTTCCATGCGGCGGATTGCGCGCTGTGCACGGAATCCGCGTCCGGTGGTCCGAACATCATGAGCGAGGGCCACCACCAGCGGTTCAGCGCATCCTGCGCCATCGCCTTTTGTTCCGGCGTGCCCTGGCAAAGCTTGATCAGGATGTCGTAACCCTGGCGCTGATGAAAGCTTTCCTCCTTGCACACGCGGACCATCGCCCGCGCATAGGGACCGTACGAGCAGCGGCACAGCGGAATCTGGTTCATGATCGCGGCACCGTCGACGAGCCAGCCGATCGCGCCGATGTCCGCCCAGGTCAGCGTCGGATAATTGAAGATGCTCGAGTACTTGGCCTTGCCGCTGTGCAGGTCGGCGATCATTTCATCGCGCGACACGCCGAGCGTTTCCGCGGCGGCGTAGAGGTAGAGGCCGTGGCCGGCTTCATCCTGCACCTTGGCCATCAGGATCGCCTTGCGTTGCAGGGACGGGGCGCGAGTGATCCAGTTGCCCTCGGGCAGCATGCCGACGATCTCGGAATGCGCATGCTGCGAAATCTGCCGGATCAGCGTCTTGCGATATGCCTCGGGCATCCAGTCCTTCGGCTCGATCTTGATGTCGGCGTCGATGCGCTCCTGGAAGGCACGCTCCTCGGGCGACATTTCTTCCAGTGCGCGCAAGCGCTTCGCACCGGTGTCCACCATCTGCGCATACATCGCCAAACCTCCTCGCCGCCTGGCGCGGCAAACTCTCGAAAACGATACACTTTTTCGTCGAGTGCCGCACGACCATCCCCTCTCCCCCGGGGAGAGGGGCAGGGGTGAGGGCAAGAATATCCTCAGCGCGAACGGCTGCTGTACTTGCGCTCCGACCAGCCGGTCTTGCGCGCGTCCGCCTGGCCCTCGCGTCGTTGCCCGGGCCTGGCTTCGCCCTGACGACGATACGCCGGGCGAGTGGCCGGATGGGGCCGCTCGCTGTGGCTCGGACGGCGGCGCGGTTCCAGTCCGGGAATCTCGTGCGCGGCGATCGCCGCGCCGGTATAGCGCTCGATCTGGCGCACCTGCGCGCGTTCGGTGTGCGCAGCCAGCGATACCGCGATGCCGCTGGCGCCGGCACGCCCTGTGCGCCCGATTCGATGCACGTAGTCGCCGACCTGCCGCGGCAGGTCGAAATTGATCACGTGGCTGATGCCGGCAACGTCGAGACCGCGCGCGGCGACGTCGGTGGCTACCAGCGTGCGCAGGCTCCCGCGACGCATGTCCGACAGCGTACGCGTGCGCTCGCGCTGATTCATGTCGCCGTGCAGCGCCGCCGCGGCATGGCCTTCGCCGCGCAGGCGGATCGCCAGCGACTCGGCGTCGCGCTTGGTGGCGATGAATACGATGCTCTGGGTCATGTCGATGTCGGCCAGAAGATGATCGAGGATGCGGTGCTTGTGCGCGTGGTCGTCGGTGAAGTGAACGCGCTGGTCGATCTTGACGGGAGGTTTCTTGTCCGCCTCGACTTCGATACGGACGGGATCCCGCAGCAGCCGTGACGCCAGACGCGCGATCGCCGGTTCGAAGGTCGCCGAAAACAGCACCGTCTGGCGCGTCTTGGGCGCGCGCGCCGCGATCCGTTCCACGTCGTCGATGAAGCCCATGTCCAGCATGCGGTCGGCTTCGTCGAGGACGAGCATTTCAAGTTGCGACAAATCGATGCGCCCACGCTCGAGATGGTCGATCAGCCGGCCGGGCGTCGCGACCAGGAGGTCGGCGCCGCGCGCAAGCTCGCGGTTCTGGATCGGATACGGCGCGCCCCCGTAGATGCAGACGACCCGCAGCCTCAGGTATTGACCGTATTGCACCGCCTGCGTCGCTACCTGCTGCGCGAGCTCGCGCGTCGGCGCGAGTACGAGCACGCGCGGCGCACTGACGGCGTGGTGGCCGGAGCGTGTCGGGCGTGTCATGGCCGCGAGGCGTTGCAGGGCGGGCAGCACGAACGCGGCGGTCTTGCCCGTCCCGGTCTGCGCCGAACCGATGACGTCGCGGCCGGCGAGCAGCGCGGGAATGGTCTGTTGCTGGATCGGGGTCGGCGACGCATAGCCGCACGTGGCCAAAGCGCGCAACAATTCGGGCGCCAATTGAAGTGAGTCGAAAGTCATGTTCGGTTCCATAAATCATCAGCCGCGTAAACGCGACGCATGCGTGTCAGGGCCCGGCATCCATCCATCGTGGACGGGCTGGACCAAAATTCCGGACCTGTGGAAACGGGGCGGCTTGGCGCTTTGCGCTCGGCCTGATTCGCCGAACTCGAGCACCCAGGCGCTGAACAGCCACAACCGGGTCAGCGGGCACCCCTGCACGGGTGCCCTGTGCCATCGTCGCTAACCGGTGAGGCGGGCAAGGCGGCGCCTTGCGCGGGAGGATTAGAAATCGATGATCCGGTTGCCGGGGAGGATCACTTGCGGCGGGCAACCATTGTACGTACTCGCAGATCGCCGCAGAGTGGAATTATAGCACGTCCACTGGTAGCGGCCTAGCCGCAGCCTATTCGCCATGAAAGCTAGCGGAAAGCTTGAGGTACGTCGGCCAATCTTACAATTGCCTTACGTAGATTTCCGCCGTATGTCCATGAATGCATTGTTTATATGTACACACAAGTACCTGAACGGCACATGGCATTGCTTGTGTGGTTCACATTGTGGCGGACAAGATCTTTCCGCCTTCCCCGTGGAGGCCGACCATGAGCAGGCGCTGCACCAACCCCGTTCATCGCCGACTAGCCCTGCTCGTCGCGATCGGCGGCTCGCAACGACGCTTCATCGCTGGAGCTGCTTGCGCAGATCCGTTCTTCTTCAGCACAGGCAGCGGCTGCACAACGCAGCTGATCGCAGCGAGCGTCGACGTCCACGATCGCCGTTCCGGCCCGCCAATCGCAGACTCGCAGAGCGGCGGACGATTTCCGTGTCTGCGAGTGCCGGCTACCACCCGCTTGACCGGCGACGTTCAGCGGCGCACTGTTGACGTGCGCGACGCTGCCGACATCGGCTGAAATCAGGGTCGAGATCTACCGCGTCTTCGTGCCGCCAAGACGCATTCGCACCAGCGTTCTCGGCTCCGCCGCGCCCCGACAACCCAAGTGCTGACGCGCGCGAATTCATCCGGTCGGACGTGGAGCTCGCGCGACCGCGACAGCGTCGATGGCGATCTGACTGTTCAACGCCGTGGACACCGTCATCCAGACTCGCGGTGCTTTGCCGCGAACATCGAGCGTCATCAGCGGCACTACCTGATTTCCGGTGTCAGATACCTGGCTGGAGATGGTCCGGTGTCCGGCTGCAGAAGTCGAGTTCAACGTCACCGTTCAGCGACTACCGTTCGATCTTGCGCGCCGACCACTACTTCTTCGTGCCTCAATGTCGAGCTCACCAATCCGGCCGAGCGCAGCGAATTCTACTGCGCTCGTCGGCCCCGCGAGGCCGATCGTGCGCGCACCTGGGCACGCCCACTTCCCGCCTGGCTTCACCGCACCTGCAGAGCTGGACTTCGCAACGCCGATGCTCAGCCCCGACTGGTTGCGCATCGGCACTGACATCGTCGGTCCGCGCACCGACCTTCAACGCGAGTCGGCATTTTCCCTTACCGGAACCGTCCCCGAGCCGGGAACGCTGCTGCTTGATCGGCGCCGGAACGATCGCGCTGTGGTGGCGCCGCAAGCGAGCCTCTTGATCGGGTCATCGACGTTGCTCGCCGGTCCTCGTTCGCTGCCGATAGCAGGCATCCGTTCGGCGCGTCCGCGAACCGCCGAGCAGCGCCTGTGTTAGCGCAACATCAGGCGCAAATCAGACAAGCGACGACGCTGCGAATATCGTCGTGTCTACGCCGTTGCGGGCGGGCGCGACGACGCCTTGCGTCCAAAGCGTGTCATCTTCGTCTTCGTCGTCGTCCTCATCGTCCCCATCATCGTCATCGGGATCGATGTTCCCACCGCTCGAACCACCACCGCGATCGTCGTCTTCGTCGTCGTCTTCGTCATCGACGGGAGGAATCGGCTGCGGCGTGTGCATGCGCCAACCGAACGCCGTTGCGGGCCACGCGAACGCGATGGCGTCAAGCAGCGTGCGAACGTGACGGTCGAGCAAAGCACCCATCCGAGTAGCCTACACCGTTCGCATGGTGCGCGGAAAAGGTATCATTACGCTTGAGAAGAACCGGCGCCCATCGGCACGCCGGCACCGCCTAATCCCCGTCGACAGCCATCGCACCATGACCCCATCCGCCGTGTCGTCCGCATTACCTTCCGACTGGACCGCCGCCACGCTGCTCGGGCGCGCGTGGATCCCCGGCAAGCACCCGGGTCCCTCGCCGGTCACGGTGCGGGCCGATGGCAATGTCATCGATATCGCCGCCACCGTGCCGACGACAAGCGCGTGGCTCGAGCGCGACGATGTCGCCACGGCGGTCCGTGGCGCCTCCGGTGTATCGATCGGCACGATCGACTCGCTCATTGCGAACAGCCGCCCGGACTTCGATCCCACCAGACCCCGCCTGCTTGCCCCCTGCGATCTGCAGGCTATCAAGGCCGCAGGAGTCACCTTTGTCGAGAGCATGCTCGAACGCGTCATCGAGGAGCAGGCGCGCGGTGATGCGAGCAAGGCCGACGCCATCAGGGAGCGCATCATCGGCATACTCGGCGGCAGCCTGACTTCGATTCGCCCGGGGTCCGACGACGCCGCACGCATCAAGCAGGTGCTGGTCGAACAGGGCGCGTGGTCGCAGTACCTCGAAGTCGGCATCGGCCCCGACGCGGAAATATTCACCAAGACGCAGCCGATGGCCAGTGTGGGCCACGGCGAATTGATCGGCCTCCATCCGAAATCGGCCTGGAACAATCCCGAACCGGAAATCGTCCTCGCCGTGAATTCGCGCGGCCGCATACAGGGCGCGACCCTGGGTAACGACGTCAACCTGCGCGACTTCGAAGGGCGCAGCGCGCTGCTGCTGTCCAAAGCGAAGGACAACAACGCATCGTGTTCGATCGGGCCGTTCATCCGGCTGTTCGACGCGGGCTTCGCTCTTGACGACGTCCGCGCGTGTGAGCTCGCCCTCGACGTCTTCGGCGAAGACGGTTTTCACCTTGCGGGCCGCAGCTCGATGAAGAAGATCAGCCGCGACCCGGCGGACCTGGCCGCGCAGGCGCTCAACGAAAATCACCAGTATCCCGATGGCTTCGTGCTGTTCCAGGGCACCATGTTCGCCCCGGTCAAGGATCGCGATGCCCCGGGGGCAGGGTTCACGCATCACCTCGGCGACCGCGTCGTCATCGCCACCGACCGTCTCGGCGCACTCCAGAACATCGTCACGACCAGCGACAAGGCGCCGCCGTGGACGTTTGGCGTCGGCGAACTGTTCCGCAATCTTGCAATGCGCGGCCTCCTGCCCGCGCACTAGGACAAACATCATGACCGAGCTGCACCGCAATTTCATCGCCGGCGAATGGGTTGCCGGCGCCGACGTCTCCCGCAATATCAATCCGTCCGATTTGAGCGACGTGATCGGCGAGTACGCCCGCGCCGACCGCGCGCAGGCAGACTCGGCAATCGCGGCTGCACGTGCGGCGTTTCCGGCGTGGTCGATGTCTTCGATCCAGGATCGCGCCAACATGCTCGACGCCGTCGGCAACGCGATCCTCGCGCGCAAGGACGAGCTCGGTCGCCTGCTCGCGCGAGAGGAAGGCAAGACGCTGCCCGAGGGTGTGGGCGAAGTCGCGCGCGCCGGGCAGATCTTCAAGTTCTTCGGCGGCGAAGCGCTGCGTCTCGCCGGCGAGAAGATCGCATCCGTGCGCCCGGGTGTGGACGTCGAGATCACGCGCGAGCCGTTGGGCGTCATCGGCATCATCACCCCGTGGAATTTTCCGATCGCGATCCCCGCGTGGAAGATTGCGCCGGCGCTCTGCTACGGCAACTGCGTCGTGTTCAAGCCGGCGGACCTGGTGCCCGGATCGGCATGGGCGCTCGCCGACATCATCGTCAAGGCCGGCGTCCCGCCCGGCGTCTTCAACCTGGTCATGGGGCGCGGCAGCGTCGTCGGCGAGGCGATGATCAACGACAAACGCATCGATGCGATCAGCTTCACCGGGTCGGTGTCGACCGGGCGTTCGATCGCCGCAAAAGCCGTCGCGCGCATGGCCAAGATCCAGCTCGAAATGGGCGGCAAGAATCCGATGGTCGTCCTCGACGACGCGGACTTGCCCACGGCCGTGAATTGCGCCGTCAATGGCGCGTTCTTTTCCACGGGACAGCGCTGCACGGCATCGTCGCGCCTCATCGTCGGTGCAGGCATCCACGATCGCTTCGTCACCGCATTGGGCGAGCGCCTCGCCAAGCTCAAGGTCGACGATGCGCTGGCCCCGGGAACCGACATCGGTCCTGTCGTCGATGAATCGCAGATGAAGCAGGACCTCGAATACATCGGCATCGGCAAGGGTGAAGGCGCGACACTCGCCTACGGCGGCGAAGTGCTGGAGCGCCCGAAGAAGGGTTACTACCTTTCGCCGGCGCTGCTCACCGGTGCCACCAACGCGATGCGCAGCTCGCGCGAGGAAATCTTCGGACCGGTCGCGAGCGTGATCCGCGTCAAGGATTACGACGAAGCACTCGCGATCGCCAACGATACCGACTTCGGGCTCTCTGCCGGCATCGTCACGACGTCGCTGAAGTACGCGTCGCACTTCAAGCGCGCGAGCCAGGCCGGAATGATCATGGTCAACCTGCCCACCGCGGGTGTCGACTATCACGTGCCGTTCGGCGGACGCAAAGGCTCGAGCTACGGCCCGCGCGAGCAAGGCCGATACGCACAAGAGTTCTTCACCATCGTGAAGACGGCTTATACGCTGCCTTAGGCATGATCATGTCGATGGTCGGAATGGTGGAATACGCCGATGCGTCGCCCGAAGTGCGGGCGGTCTACGACGAGATCATGACGGTGCGCAAGTCGGATTGGGTCAACAATTTCTGGAAGGTGCTCGCCACCAACCCGCCGACGCTTCGGCGCATGTGGGACAACGTGAAACAGGTGATGGCGCCTGGTGCGCTCGACCCGCTGACCAAGGAGCTGATCTATATCGCGGTCAGCGTCACCAACAACTGCGAGTACTGCATCCATTCGCATACCGCGGGCGCCAAGGCGAAGGGCATGACCGACGCCCAATTCCACGAGTTGCTCGCGGTCGCTGCGCTCGCCAACGAAACGAACCGGCTCGCCAATGGCTACCGGATTCCGGTCGATCCGGAGTTCAAGCCTGCAGTGCCCCGCTGACCAGGCAAAGTCTCCGCACGGGGACAATCTGCACAGCATGTCCGGTAAACTTGGCGCGGGAGGCGGCTAGCCGCCGACCTCGCGATGTCGAACGCGGCCTGCCCGCGAAGCACCATGAACCGGAAATACCCCATCGAGCGTGTCATGCGCCCACCCCTGGCCACGCGCCGCCGATTACTCATCTATGGTTTGGGGGCATGGCTGTCGCGCCCAGGGATCGCCGCGACGCCCGATGCTGTCGACTATCCGAATCGGCCGATACGCTTGATTCTGCCGTCGACGGCCGGCGGCACGAGCGACCTGCTCGGGCATCTGGTTGCGGCGCAGCTCGGCGAAGCCATCGGTCAACCCGTGGTGCTCGAACTGCGCCCCGGCGCGGCGGGTCGCATCGCCGCGGACATGGTCGCGCGAGCCGCGCCGGACGGCTATACGCTTCTGCTCGCCAATAACGGCACGAACGCCATCGTGCCAGGGGGACGAGGAACGGCGACGGTCGACCTCACGAAGGACCTCGCTCCGGTAACGCTCCTGGCGCGACTGCCCATCGTCATCGTCGCCTCCGTCACGCTCGACGTGCGTACGCTGCGGGAGCTGCTCGCCCTCGCGCGCAGATCGCCCGGCAAACTTTCGTTCGCCAGCGGTGGTGCGGGATCAACCTCGCACATCGCGGCCACGCTGCTCTTCCGGCGGGCCGGCGTCCGCCTGGTGCACGTGCCTTACTCGGGAACGTCCGCGGCCGTGAAGGACGTACTGTCTGGCGAGGTGCCGGTGATGTTCACGCATCTCGGTACCGTGGCAGGACTCATCGGTGCCGCTCAGCTCCGTGCCCTCGCCGTCACGGGCGATCATCGGATGAGCGATTTTCCGGCCGTCGAGACGGTGGCCGAGGCAGGCTTCGCGGGCTTCGACGTGACAACGTGGCACGGCATAATGGTCCCTGCGGGGAGCCCGCGCGCCGTCGTGCTCCGATTGCATGAAGCGCTGGCGCGTATCGTGGCCCGTCCCGACGTGCGAGGTCAGCTCGCCGCGATGGGCATGGAACCGCTCGGCAGCGGACCCGAGCAGTTCGCCGTTGAATTGGACGCCGACGTGCGCCGCTGGACCGAAGTGATACGCGCCAACGGCGTCTCGACCGAATGACCGCACCCGGAGATGGATTGAAGCGAACCCTGCTGCTCGTGTCGACGGCCACGCAGTGGCTTGGCACGGCGCGCATGCCACGCGTTCTGGCCCGCGCCGGGTTCGACGTTGCCCTGCTCGCACCGCCGGATTCGCTTGCGGCAAAGTCGCGCTACGTTGCCACAGTCAGCTATCTCGCCGCCCGCGCCAGCCCGCTCGAATTCCTCGCTGAGCTGACCAAGATGATCGACGCCGTCACGCCGGTCCTGCTCGTGCCCTGCGACGAGATGGCGGTCCGCCTGCTGTTCGCCGTCGTGCTGACGCCGCCGGTGGGACTCGCGCCTGCGGCGAGAGCAAGGTTCGCCGCGCTGATCGGCGAATCGCTCGGCGATCCCCGCTTCTACGAGGCGAGCATCGACAAGACGAGACTGCCCGCCGCGGCGGAGGCGCTCGGTGTCCGGGTGCCGCCCTACGCGATAGTCGCCGACGCCGATGATGCGGTTTCGCGCGCCGCGACGCTCGGCTATCCCGTCGTTCTGAAGCGTCGGTTCGGGTTCGCCGGAGAAGGCGTCGCCGTGGTCTCGACACCCGCCGAAGTGCGCGACGCCGCGCAACGCCTGCTGCGCTCGGATCAGCTCGATCTCGGCGAACACCGGATGCCGCAGTTGCTGGTGCAGGGATTCATCTCCGGTCCGCATCATTCGCAGGCCCTGGTCGCACTGCGCGGAGAACCTCTCGGCAGCTTCGCCTGGGAACGTCATGTATGGACCCGTGAGGTCAAGGGGCAGACGGCGGTCCTGCGCTTTGTCGATTCGCCGGAAACGCGCATGTTCTCGGAGAAACTCTGCCGCGGCTTCGGCATCAGCGGATTTTTCAATGTCCAGTACCTGATCGACGCCGCTACCGGCGCCGCGCATCTGCTCGAGATCAACCGCCGGATCGTCACCCACATGCACTTGGGGGAACGCGTCGGGACAGACTTGCCGAAGGCGCTCGGCGAAGCGCTCGACGGCAGGCCACCTCGACGGTCAGTGCACGCGGCTGCCGGCGCAGGGGACTGCGTTGCGATCTTTCCGCGCGAATGGCTTCGTGATCCTGCAAGCCCGTATCTGTCCACGGTGCCCTGCGATGTTCCGTGGGACGATCCGGAACTCCTGACGGCCATGGTTCGATCGCGGAGCCTAGCGTGACATCTCCGCCCGACAGCATCGCCGAAGCTGGCGAAATCATCGTACCGCTGACGTTCGCCCAGGAAGGATTGTGGTTCCTCGATCAGCTCGATCCAGGACGGTCCGTATATAACGTTCCCCAAGTATGGTCCCTCGCAGGGCCGCTGGACGTCGCTGCGCTTGCACGGAGCCTGCAGCTCGTTGTCGACCGCCACGACGCGTTGAGGGCGACATTGGGTATGGCGGATGGACGTCCGTACCAGCGCATTCGCGACGTGCTGCGGGTGGGATTGCCGCTCGTCGATGTCGGCGTGGACGCACCGTTACGCGAGGCCGAGGCAATGCGTCTGGCCGTCGCTGAAGGTCGCCGGCCGTTCGACCTGACGGAAGGGCCGCTCCTCCGCGCGTGCCTGCTGCGGCTGGATGCAGACCGACATTGGCTTGTCATCGTGGTGCACCACATTGTCCGCGACGGCGGGTCGATGTCGATTCTGCGAAGCGAGTTGAGCGCGGCTTACAACGCGTTTCGAGGCGGCAATCAGCCCGCTCTTGCGCCGCTGTCGATCAGGTTCGCCGACTACGTCGAGTGGCAGCGCGAACAGCTCGGCGGGGAGCGCCTGCAGGTCCTCCTGAATTACTGGCGTGGCCGGCTGCACGATGCACCGGCGACGCTGAATCTCCCCACCGACCACCGTCGCCGCGAAGCGCCGAGTTTTGCCGGCGCAAGCGAGCGCTTTGCCCTCGATGCCGCACTCGTGGACGCGCTCCGTGCGCTCGGCCGCCAGGAGCAAGCGACGTTGCACATGACGCTGCTCAGCGCGTTCCAGCTGTTGCTCTCGCGCTATGCGGATCAGGACGACATTCTGGTCGGCGCTCCCGTCGCCGGGCGCCCGCGGCCCGAGTTCGAAGGTATGGTCGGCTACTTCTCCAACATGGTCGTGCATCGAGGCGATCTTCGCAACGATCCTAGTTTCCGGGAGTTGCTACGACGCACCCGCGACAGCGCCCTCGCCGCCTACGCGCACCAGGACATGCCTTTGGGCCGGCTTGTCGAAGCCATCGCCCCGCAACGCGATCGCAGCCGAAACCCTTTGTTCCAAGTCATCTTCACGTTGCAGGATGCCTTTAATCTGCTCGCCGGACCCGTGCAGCTCGACGGTGTCGAATCGACCCCGGTCGACGTCGAGACCGGAACCGCCAAGGTCGACCTCGCGCTCTTCCTCGGTCGTACAGAGTCGGGGCTCCGCGGCTCGATCGAATACGCGACCGACCTCTTCGAGGCGGCCACGATCCGACGAATGATCGGCAGCTTCCAGACCCTGCTCGCGAGCATCATCGCGGACCCCGACCGACCAGTATCGCGGCTGGCGCTGCTGGATGCAGCCGAGCGCGAGCGCATCGTCGTGCACTGGAATGCTACGCGCGCACCCTATCCGTGGCTGGAGTCGTTGCCGGCACTGTTCGCGCACGCGGTAGAGCGGGCTCCCAATGCGATCGCCATCGTAGAGTCCGGGCGTACGGTGACCTACGCCGAACTCGATCGACGCAGCCGCGAAGTGGCGCATCGACTCCGGGAGCTGGGGCTGCGGCCGGGCGCCCGCGTCGGGATCTGCATCGAGCGCTCGATCGAGGAAATCGTCGCGCTGCTCGGCGCCCTCAAGGCAGCCTGTGTCTGCGTGCCGCTCGATCCGACCCATCCCGTCGAGCGACTGGCAACCACGCTCCGCGACGCCGGAAGCTCCGCGGTGGTCACCGCAGGTGCGGCGGCGCGCACGCTCGCCGCGTCGCCGGAGATCGATGCCCTACCGACCGTCACTCTCGACCGAAGCAATTTCGAAACGTTCACCTCCGCGCCGGAGCCACCCGCCGCACCGGGGGGCACCCGCCTCGCCCAAATCATCTACACATCGGGCTCGACCGGCTCGCCGAAGGGTGTCGCAATCACGCACCGCGCCATCGCGCGCCTCGTCTGCGGCACCGACTACGTGCGCCTCGGTGCCGATGACGTCGTCGCACACGTCTCGAATCCGGCGTTCGACGCCGCCACCTTCGAGATCTTCGGCGCGCTACTCAATGGAGCAACGCTGGCCGTGCTGCCGCGGGAAACCGTCCTCTCGCCGCGCGCGTTCGCCGCGGCATTGGAGCGGCACAAGGTCACAACCCTGTTCGTGACGACGGCACTTTTCAACCAGATGGCGCGCGACGTGCCCACCGCGTTTCGCAGTTGCCGGCAGGTGCTCTTTGGCGGCGAGACGGCCGAGCCACGATGGGTGAAGGAGGTGCTGGACAACGGCGGACCACAGCGCCTGCTCAACGTCTACGGACCGACCGAAGCGACGACTTTCGCCACGTGGCACGAAGTGCGCGAGGTCGAACCCGATGCGGCGACGATACCCATCGGGCGCGCCATCGCCAACACCGAGGTGTACGTTCTCGATCAGCACCGCGAGCCCGTGCCGGTCGGCGCGCCGGGCGAGATCTATATCGGCGGCCCGGGAGTCGCGGCCGGCTATTTCGGCCGACCCGACCTTACGGCCGAACGCTTCGTCCCGCATCCATTCGCCGACGCCGCGGATGCCCGCCTGTACCGCACCGGAGATCGTGGCCGCTACCGCGACGACGGGGCGATCGAATTTCTCGGGCGGCTCGATCGACAGGTCAAGATTCGCGGCCACCGGATCGAACCGAGCGAAGTGGAAGGCGACGCTGCTGCAACTCCCGGAGATTCGCGAAGCCGTCGTTGTCGTGCGCGGGACCAGCTCGGAAACAAGGCAGCTCGCGGCCTTCGTGGTGCTGGCGGACGGCGCGCAATTGTCGCTTGCGGATATTCGCCGCGAGTTGCGCCGGTGCGTGCCCGGGTACATGGTGCCCGCGCGAATCTACGCTCTCGCGGCACTTCCGCTGACCCCCAACGGAAAAATCGACCGGGACGCGTTGCGCGATCCAGGCGAGGCGCCGGGCGCGCGTACCAATGTGCGCGTCGGTCCGCGCCACCCGCTCGAGTACACGCTGGCATCGATTTGGCAAGAACTGCTCGGAACATCCGACTTCGGCGTCCAGGACGCATTCTTCGACGTCGGCGGTCACTCGCTGCTGGCGGCGCAATTGGTGAATGCCATCGAAGCCACGTGTGGCCATCGCGTGCCGTTGTCGATGCTATTCGAAAACTCGACCATCGAGGACCTTGCGCAGCTTTTGCGGCGCGGCGCCGTCGCGCAAGGCTCGCCTATCGTGACGTTGAACGCCGCAGGTACGCGCTGGCCCTTCGTGTTCCTCCACGGCGATTACACCGGCGGTGGCTTCTACGCCCACCAGCTGGCGCGCGCCCTTGGCCCCGACCAGCCTGTCTACGCGATTCACCCGCACGGCCTCGATGGCGCCGACGTACCGGAGTCAATCGAAATCATGGCGGAAGATCGCGTGCGTGCGTTGCGACAGGTGCGGGCGCGCGGGCCCTATTGTCTCGGCGGCTACTGCAATGGTGCTCTGGTCGCGGTCGAGATGGCGCAGCAGCTTGCACGATGCGGAGAGGAGATTCCTCTCGTCGTCGTGATGGACGCGTCGGCTTCCGACGGCAGCGAACAAGTCTCGCCGCCCAGTGCGGCCGTCGACGGCATCACGTCCTCGCCGCCATACACTGCACTGTCCGCAAGCTCGCCGGCGGCCGCGCCGAGCGACCTCAATGCGCGCTACCGTCGCGCCATGGATAGCTACGTGCCGCATCGCTACGCGGGCCAAATCGTTGTTCTGCGCTCCGGCAGCGCGAGCGACGTTCGGCGGTGTCTCGGCTGGTCGAGGGTCAGCGACAATGTCGAAACCTATGACGTTCGCGGCCACCACCACGCATCCGTCACACGCCACATTGCGACGACCGCTGGCCGCATCGCTGCCTGCCTCGAGGCAGCCTGGCGGCGGCGTATCCCGACGGCTACCTGAGCCGCGGCACGATCCGCCAGATTCCTAGTGCGCGCCCGATGGCTGCGCCAGCGGCAACTTCAGCATCGCGACAAACAGCGCTGGATCCCGCCACGGCGCATCGTTCGGCAGCGTGCGCAGCCACGGGCTTGCCGCGTCGCGGTACCACTCCTGCGGAAAGAGTGCGAGGCGCTTGCCGCGGCCAAGCGGCAAGTCCCGCGGCCCGTCCCAGTCGCGGCCGCCGACGGCGGCAAAGAGCGCGGACGCCAAATCGATGCCGATCAACGATCCCGAATGCGTCGCCGGCAACATTCGCCGATTCACCTCGATAAGGTACGGCACCCCGGTGTCGCTGGCGATGATGTACTGCGTACCGACGAGTCCATGCATGCCGACGCGCGCAAACAGCGCACCCGTGGTCTCGGTCACCGCGGGAATGCCCGAGAACTCGACGACCGACCCGGGCCCGAGCGGCCCCGGATGCGTCTGCAGTCGCCCACGCGTGAATCCCGCAACTTCGCGGCCGTTCCAGGCCAGCGAGGCACGATTGACGACGTCACCTTCGATCCACTGCTGGACGACGAATCGCGGCACACCTCGGGGGCTCCAGGCCGCGGGCGGATCGAAGCCGCGCAACGCCGCGCGAACGGCACCCGCGGAATCGCATCGCGCTGCGCCTGCCCCTCCGGACCCGAACGTCGAGCGGACAATGACCGGATAGCCGACCCCCTTCGCGATGTCGACGGCATCGTCTTCGGTGGTCGCGATCGCACCATCGGCAACGGCGATTCCGTCTCGTCGAGCCAGTTCGAACAAGCGCGCCTTGTCGATGGAGTCGAGCCAGCCTGCCGGATCGCCAAGAGAACGGCGGATCACGATGCCCAGCTTTTCCTGGATCGCGGGACTGAGACCCGTGGGCGGATCGAGTACCAGCATCATCAGCGTCCGCACCGTATTGTCGTCTCCGGGGAGGATCAACGCGGGTTCGGAGGCCTCGATGGCGCTCGCCAGCATGTGGACCCATTGCTGGAGCGTTACGCCGTCGGGAAAGAGCCCGAGTCGATCGACGCCTGCCGTATGCGCAGCTAGCGATGTGCGCGGTGCGAGCAAGGTGACGTGGAATCCCGCGCGCTGCAGTTCGAACGGCATCCGCGCGGGCGCGATGTAATCGGTGCCCATGGTGACGAGCAGGACCGATGGTCGTAACGTTTCGCTGTGCATCGACCGCCGCGCTGGTTACTGCGCCTGCACCTTCAGGCGTCGCACGATCTCGCCCCAGCGGCGATAGTCCGCCTCGATCGTCGCGGCGAAGGTTCCCGGCGATCCGCCGATGATCTCCAGTCCCTGGCGGTTGGCCCAGGCGATGGTCTCCGGCATTCGCAATATCCGTGCGATCTCGCTGTTGATGCGCGCAACGATGGACTCCGGTGTCTGGGCAGGCGCCAAAAGTCCGATCCACGCGCTGAGATCAACCTCGGCGAGCGACTGTTCGGCCGCGATCGGCACGTCTGGAAGCAGTGGCGAGCGACGATCACCGAACAGCAGCAGCGGCCGGATGCGCCCGCTTTGCGCCAGCGGTAGGCCGGTGCCGATCGACACGATCATCGCCTGCGTGTCGCCTGCTGCGACCGAGGTAATCGCCGCGCTCGGGCCGTTGTAGGGAACGTGCACGGCGTCCAGTCCGGCGGTCGCGTTGAACAGTTCCATGTCGATGTGGTTGGACGAGCCGATGCCGCCGCTCGCGAAGTTGAGCTTGCCGGGGCGCGCACGCGCGTAGGCGATCCAATCCGCCGCTGTCTGGACTGGCAACGCGGCGTTGATCCAGAGCACCTTGATCGACCGGAACAGATTGGCGACCGGCGCGAAATCGCGCACCGGGTCGTAAGAGACATTCGTGCTCGTCTGTGGCACCAGAGCGTGCGTACTCAGCGTGCCGATCACCAGCGTGTATCCGTCGGGCGCAGCGTTCGACACGCCTTCGATGCCGATGATGCCGCTTGCACCGGGACGATTGTCGACGATCACCGGCACGCCGAGTGCATTGCTCAGCGGTTCCGCGATGAAGCGCGCGATCCCATCCGGGGGTCCGCCTCTCGCCTGCGCGACGACGATGCGCACAGGACGGGTCGGCCACGGATCTGCCGCCACGGCGACGGATCCTGTCGCGAGCAGTGTCCATGCGAGCAGGCCGGCGGCGCCGGCACTACGCCGCGACCAGCGCTGCTTCAAGATCTGCAGACAATGCATCTCACAACCTGAGTATTTCTGCTTCGAGCGCGTGTGTCAACGAACTGCGTCGAGCATCCAGACGCCTGCGCGCTGCGCCGTCGACACACCGGGCGAGCGCCGATCTGTGGTCGCCATTGCGTCTGTGCTATTGTATTTCCGCGAGACGTGGGCCCAGTCGCAAGCGCATATCGATAACGCCCCCGTATCGCGGTGGCCAGCCACGCGCCGGCATGGGGGGAATTCGACGAAAGGACCCAAGCCATGAGCGCCTTGCGCTTGAAAGTTTTTTTGTTAGCCATCCTGGCCATTTGTGCCCAAGGCATCAGCGCTGAAGCGTCGAGCCAGGGATTCAGAAACGGCATCGACGACACCCTAGGGCCTCAATTCAAGGTTGCGCCGGGGTTCGGTCGTGGCGCGCCGCGACAGGGCGGCCACGGGCCTGGCTTTTCGGTCAGCCATTGGAACGGCATTGCGATCGACGCAAGCGGTCTCGATCACACACCGGTTGCCGCCGGCGAAGATCGGGTATTCGGCGAGCAACTCGGCCCGACTCGCGCAAGCCGCGCCATGGCGATCGTCCACATCGCGATATTCGAAGCGGTCAACGCCATCGCACGCCGTTACCAGAGCTATGCGGGCGTGGGCGCTGTCGGCTTGGACACTTCCATGGATGCCGCGGTGGCACAGGCGGCGCACGACACGCTTTCCGCGCTGTATCCGTCACAGCGGGCAACCTTTGACCAACAGCTGGCGCAGGACCTCGACACGATCCGTCCTTCGCATTACCGGGCGACCGGCATTGCGCTCGGCCGGCGCGCGGCCGCAGCGATCCTTGCGCTCAGGAAAGACGACGGTTCGGCGCGGGCCGAGCCTCGCGTCGGCATCGATTTCATCACCGGCACCGAACCCGGTGATTGGCGTCAGGATCCGATCGGTCGCTCGCCGCTCGCGCTAGGTGCCTACTGGGGCGCGGTCAAGCCGTTCGTGCTCGCATCCGGCGACCAGATGCGTGTCGCCGATCCGCCTGCGCTCGGGAGTGTGGAGTACGCGCGCGCGTTCGCCGAGGTCAAGGCGCTCGGTGGCGACGGCGTGGTGACACCAACGAGGCGCACGAACGAACAAACGCTCATCGGCGTCTTCTGGGCCTACGACGGCACACCGAGCCTGTGCGCGCCGCCGCGCCTGTACAACCAGATCGCGATGCAGGTTGCCCAGCAAATGGGCACCGACATCGTCTCGCTGGCGCGACTGCTGGCACTCGTCAATACGGCGATGGCGGACGCGGGGATCGCGATTTGGGAATCGAAATACCATCACGAATTCTGGCGCCCCGTCACGGGTATCCGCGAAGCGGGTCAGGACAGCGGCTCGACGGGCGTCGGTGACGGCAATCCTGCGACGATCGGCGATCCGGCGTTCACGCCGCTGGGTGCGCCGGCCAGCAATCTTACGGGCCCGAATTTCACACCGCCGTTTCCATCCTACCCGTCCGGACACGCCGGCTTCGGCGGAGCGTTGTTCGAGATACTGCGCAACTTCTACCAGCGGGATCGCATCGCGTTTACCTTCGTGTCGGACGAATTCAACGGCGTGACACTCGATCACGACGGCAATGTGCGGCCATTGATTCCGCGTTACTTCTCATCCTTCTCGGAGGCCGAGGAAGAGAACGGGCAAAGCCGCATCTACCTCGGCATTCACTGGGCGTTCGACAAGACCGAAGGCATTCTGCAGGGGCGTCGCGTCGCGCAATACGTTTTCGCTAACGCGTTTTTGCCCAGATGGTAATCAGGGCGATGGATCCGGCACCGCATTGCCTTCGCCGGTCCAAAGCGCGTGCGCGCGCGGCGTCGACCATACTCCGCCGTGGAGCATCGACAGCGCAATCGGATCGCCGAGAAGTTCCGACTTCTGCGCCGGTGAAAGCACTTGCGGGCCGTGCAGCAACGCGTGTCGTGCCAAGGCATCCCGGTCCGCGCGCACGCCCGCAGGCAAGCGCGAACGCGCCACACCCGACGCGCCCAGCAGAGCATTGATGACTGGATCCATCACCGCATCGACAAAGTCGGGCGCGCGGCGGGCGGTCTCCAGGTAGTGGCGCGTCGCACGTATTTCCGGCGGCGGGTCGACTTCTTCCGGAATCAGGAAAATGCGTTGCTCGCGCAAACGGCGTCCGAGGGTCACGCGGCTGGTATAAACCGACAGCGGTATCGAGACAATCAGCGCGCCGACCACCGGCAGCAGCCACCACAGGTAGGATGGATCGAGCCAGTAGACCCCGGCGGCCCACGCGATGCCGAGCAGGGTATGCAGGCCGTGGCGGGACAAGGCTTCGCCCCACGACGTTTCGTTGTCGCCGCGCGGCGGTGATTTCCAGGACACCGACCAACCCAGCAGCGCCATCACCACGAAACGCGTATGGAACAGCATGCGTATGGGTGCCAGCAGCGCGGACATGACCATTTCCAGCGCTGTGCTCATGGCGAGTCGCAGCACACCACCCGACAGACGCGCACGCTTCCACGCCAACAGGGCGGTGCCCAGAACTTTCGGCAGGAACAGCAGGATCGTCGTCGCACCGACCAGCGCAATGGCCCATTGGGGATGCCACTCGGGCCACAGCGGGAACAGCTGGTTCGGTTGGTTGAAATAGGTCGGCGGCACGAGCTTCTGCACGGCGAGCACGGCGGTGGAAAGAACGAGGAAAGCGAACCATAAGGGTGCGGACAGGTAAGCCATCACGCCGGTCATGAACACGGCGCGGTGCGCCGGATGCAAGCCTTTCATGAGAAACAGCCGGAAGTTCATCAGGTTGCCCTGGCACCAGCGGCGATCGCGCTTCAGTTCGTCGATCAGGTTGGGCGGCATTTCTTCGTAGCTGCCCGGCAGATCGTAGGCAATCCATACCGACCAGCCTGCCCGACGCATCAGCGCGGCTTCGACGAAATCGTGCGACAGGATCTCGCCTGACAGCGCGCCCTTTCCCGGCAACCGGCCCAGTGCGCAGTAGCGCATGAACGGTGCCACCCGGATGATGGCATTGTGTCCCCAGTAGTGCGATTCGCCCAGTTGCCAGAAATGCAGGCCCGCGGTGAACAGCGGTCCGTACACGTCGGTGGCGAATTGCTGCATGCGCGCGTACATCGTTTCGCGACCCGCGGCGCGCGGGGCGGTCTGCACGATGCCGCAGGTCGGATTCGCTTCGGCGATGCGCACCAGCGCCGACAGGCAGTCGCCGCTCATCACGCTGTCGGCATCCAGCACCACCATGTACCGGTATTTGCTGCCCCAGCGCCGGCAGAAATCGGCGATGTTGCCGCTCTTGCGCTTGATCCGATGCTGGCGCCGGCGATAGAAGACGCGTCCGAATCCCTGCACCGCGCGGCACAGCTCGAGCCACGCGTCGATTTCGCTGACGCAGACGTCCGGATTGCCGCTGTCCGAAAGGACGAAGAAATCGAAGTGCTGGAGCTCGCCGGAGGCGGCGAGCGATTCGTAGGTCGCACGCAGTCCTGCGAAGACTCGCGGCACATCCTCGTTGCATATGGGCATCACAATCGCGGTACGCGCCGACGGGTCGATCGATGCGCGCGCGTTCGCCGTACGCGAGATGGCATGGTTGTCGCGACCGGCAAGCAGCAGGCCGAAGCCTGCCATGGCCGTCCAGAACCCGGCGGAGACCCAGCCGAAGAGGATCGCGAACAGGATCAGCAGAGCGATTTCCAGGGGTTCGTTGCCGTGATAGGGCAACACTGCGCCCATGAAATTGGTGGCGATGACCGTTTGTGCGATCACCAGTCCGAGCAGCACGAAGCGACGCTGCGAGGCCGCGCGATGCCATTTGGGCACCGCAGCGCGCCGGTTGTCGACGTCCGCAGCGTCGTCCGGGTCCTCGCTCGGCGCGCCGGGTACCAGGCGCCGCAGCGACCGCAGAAAACGCGCAGCCAGTCCCGGCGGCCACGCGTTGGGAACCATCGACGATCGCTGGAGCGGCGGCGTCATCAGCAGGTGCTCCCGGCCCCATCGATCGGTATCGCTGAGGCGAACCGCGTCCGGCGCGATGCCGGCGCGCGTCAGGGCGAGCTCGACGCGCCGGCGTATCGAGGCGTAGGCCGCGGGCGTGCCGACATCGTCGGTGCCGCTCAACCGTCGCTGAAGCTCGACGAAAACAGCGGTTGGGTCACCTGACGACGGCGAGGCGCGCAATCGATGCAACAGATCGTCGCGTTCGCCGGGTGGCAGAGGCAAAGCGTCCAGATAGCTTTCGACCAGCGCCAGGGCATCCGGCTCGGCGCCTACTCCGGAGGCAGAACGTAGCTCCACGTTTCCGATAGTGTGTTTTCCCCGCTTCTGAGAAACCCCCGCAACTCGACCGGTTTGGCGTCATCGATGCGCTTGACCCGAATGCTCACGCGCCAGCCGCCGGTGGCATCGTTGCGATGGGCAATGCGCTCGACGATTTCGCCGTTCGCATCGGCGGTGACCACGGCGTCGACCGGCGCATCCCCCGTCAGTTTCCGTAACGCCGGACCGTCGAAATCGATGACGAAGCCGATGGTCGGGTCGGGGCCGCGTGAATAACCGTGGCCTCGCCGCGTCTGCGCCACCCACGACAATGGTGGCCGCATCTCGCTGTCCTTCTCCCAGAGCAAGCGGTATTCGACGTCGAAAGGCTTGTGCGGCGTCGGTGGCGTATCAGGCACCCAGAAGGCGACGATGTTGTCGTTGGTCTCGTCGGGTGTCGGTATCTGCACGAGTTCGACGTGCCCCGCGCCCCATTTCCCCTTGGGCTCGACCCACGCGCTCGGGCGCCGATCGTAGCGCGCCTCGAGGTCTTCGTACCGAGCGAAGTCGCGGTCGCGCTGCATCAGGCCATACCCCAGCGGATTGGTCAGCGCGAACGACGTGATGAGCAGCCGCTTGGGATTCGTCAGCGGGCGCCAGATCCACTCTCCGGTGCCGGACTGGATCGACAGGCCATCCGAGTCGTGCACCTCGGGACGGTAGTCGTCCGCGCGCGTGGGTTGATTTTCTCCGAAGAGGAACATGCTTGTGAGCGGCGCGATGCCAAGCTTGCTGACGTTCTCGCGCAGGTACACCTGGGCCTTCACGTCCATGACCGTATCGATACCCGGCTTGAGCACGAAGCGATAGGCACCCGTCGCACGCCGCGAATCGAGCAACGCGTAAAGAGTGAGCTCACGCGCGCCTGGCGCCGGCCGCTCGATCCAGAATTCGACGAAGCGGGGAAATTCCTCCCCGGAGGCGAGCGCCGTGTCGATCGCGAGTCCTCTCGCGGACAGTCCGTAGAGCTGATTCTTGCCCAAGGCACGGAAATAGCTGGCCCCCAGGAAGACCAGCACTTCGTCCTTGTATTTCGGCGCATTGATCGCGTAGTGCACGCGAAAGCCCGCGAAGCCGATGGCGCCGAGGCGCTTGCGGTCGATCTTGTTGGCCCCGTAGTCAAACTGGTCCGGAGTGAAACGGATCTCCCGAACAACGGAACCGACAATTTCGTTGATCGCCACGGGTTGATCGTAGTAGAGACCCTGATGGAAAAAGGCGAGTTCGAAGGGAAGATTGAGCTTGCGCCAGTACATCTGGTCCGGCTTGAAGCGTATGTCGCGGTACTGATCGTAGGTGATTCCCTGCAACTCCTTCGGCAGATTGGTCTCGCGTTTCTTGTAGGGGCTCGCGGCCAGTTGCTGGGCACGTTGCGCGACGTCGGCGAAACTGAACGCTTTCGCGGGCGGCGCAACCAACGTCGACACCAGCGCGACGGCGAAGAAGCCCAGACAGCGCGTGAGCGATCGTACCGGCCGTATGGAGTGTCTGGACAGGGTCATGCAAGTCGGAAAGCGACGGTCTCGATAACACCCGATCATGCGACAACGGTACGCGTCGCCATACGGGGTGCGGTTTCGGGCATGCTTGAGATTCTAACAGTGCCGACGGATGCCGGCTGCGCGCTGGCTCGAGCGATGCGATCGGTGCGATATCGTGCCCTACCCTACAATAGATATCCTCCGAGTCTTTCCATACTCGATGAACTTCGCAACGCTTGGTCGTCTCGTATTGCGGGTCGGCGTGACGCTCGTCGCGCTCGCGCTTGCGGTCGCCGCGGGGTTCGCCGCGCAGGCCTTCTGGCGATTACCCGATCTTCAGCCCTGGCACACCCAAAGCCTGGCGAAAGAATTTCACGCACGCGACGCCGATGCGCCCAAGACGTTCGACGCTTATCTCGCGCGCGAGGCGCAAGTCTTCGCCGAACTGCGCGACCGGTTCTACGCGGGCAAGCCCGTGACCAGCGAACTGAGCGTCGAACGCTACGCGCCCGGATCGCTGTCGGCCAAGCTTGCCCTCGAGGGTCCGGGCAATCGGTCGGCCGACCTTCCGCCGGATGGACCGGTGCGCGGCGCCGTGGTGCTGTTGCATGGCCTCACGGATGCGCCCTATTCGCTGCACGCCGTGGGCGCCGCATTGCATGCACGCGGCTTTCACGTAGTTGCGCTGCGCCTGCCGGGTCACGGCACCGTTCCGGGCGCGCTGGTCGACATTGCCTGGGAGGATTGGCTGGCTGCGGCCACGCTCGCCATCCGGCACGCGGCGGCCAAGGCGGGTCCGGGCCGGCCCCTGTACGTCGCCGGTTATTCGACGGGTGCGCCCGTCGCCCTGCTCTATGCGCTGCGCGCGATCGACGACGCGGAACTGCCCGCGCCGACGCGGTTACTCCTGTTCTCGCCGGCGATCGGCATCTCCAAGTTCGCGGTGATGACGAACGTCGCCTCCCTCTTCGCCTTCGTTCCCGGGTTGCAGAAAGCGCGCTGGCTGGACGTGCTGCCCGAATTCGACCCCTACAAGTACAACTCGTTTCCGGTCAACGCAGGCAATCAGGTCTGGTCGCTGACGCGAACGCTCGAGCGCGCGCTGGCCGATGCATCGGCTTCGGGCAAGATCGCCCGGCTGCCACCGATCCTCGCGTTCCAGTCGCTGGTCGACTCGACCGTGCTGGCGGTCGATGTCGAGAGGCGGCTCTTCGAGCGCCTTCCGGCGAACCGCGGCGACGAACTCGTTGTATTCGACGTGAATCGCACGAGCTACATCGAGCCGCTGATCGCCTCGGGGCCGCGCCATGCGTTCGAGGATGCGACGTCGGTGCCGGCGCTGCCGTTTCGCCTCACGGTCGTCGGGAATCTCTCTGCCGATACGCGCGAAGCGGCCGAGCGGATTCGTGACGCCGGCAGCCAGGACATTCGCGTGCTGCCGCTGGGGCTTGCATGGCCCCCTGGCGTTTTCTCGCTGGGGCACATCGCGATCCCGATGCCCATCGACGACCCGCTCTACGGTCTCGAGCCGCCCGTGGACACGTTCAACCTTGGCGCGCGCGTGCCCCGTGGTGAAGCCGGAGCCGCCACGTTTCCTCTCGGGATGTTCGCGCGCATTCGCAGCAATCCGTTCTTTCCGGTGATCGCCGCGCGCATCGAGCAGGCCGTCACCGCCGACCTCGCAAAATAGTCCCTTCGACTACCGCCCGACCATCGCCAGCACGTCGGCCTTGAGAAAGCGCTCGACGACCAGCATGAAGCCGATCGAGGGAATGAGCAGCAGGAGCGCGGTGATCGAGGAGATCTGGTAGTTGCCGCCCATGGTCGCGTTGAACATCAGCAGCGGCAGGGTCGTGACATCCGGCACGCCGACGAAGTAGGTGCCGGTGAATTCGTCGAGCGACTCCAGGAACACGAATATCGCGCTGGCGATCAGCCCCGGTACCGCCAGCGGCAACGTCACGGTGCGAAAACAGGTCCACGGCGACGCCCCGAGGTTGCGCGCAGCTTCTTCGAGCGAAACATCGACCGACGCGAAGGCGGCCGATGCAATCCACACCGCGAGCACCAGACCGTGCGACGCATGCACGAGCACGACGCCGAGGATCGTCCCGTTCAATCCGATCTGGTAGAACACCTGCGCGATGTTCACGTAGACGGGCAGATTCGGCACGGCCTGCGGCAGCAGGAACAGAAGCAAGATGCCGCCACGCCAAGGCAGTTTCAGCCGCGCCAGCGCGTATCCGGCGGGGATTGCGACGGCGAGGCTGAATGCGACTGTGAGCAGGGCGATCCACACGCTCGTACCGAGCGACGCGAGCGCGTTGCCGCGCGGCTGGAACACGCGAAACCAGTACGTCAGCCCGAATTCCAGCGGCAGCTTGTTCGGAAAGTACCACCGTTCCGCAAAGGCCCACAGCATCAGGTTCAACAACGGGCCGAAGATCGCGAAAGCGAACAGCGTCAGCATCGCCGCGCGGAATACCGCGGCGAGCGGAACCGGAAGCGTAAATCCGCGCGTCACGAGGTCGCCACCTTGGACGAACGCGATGCGTGCCGCAGATAGAACGCTGCCCCGATCGCCGACAGACCGAGCGTGAGCAGGCACAGTGCATTCGCGACCGGGTAGTCGCCGTGTGTGCTGATCCGATAAGCGACGTCGACGGTGATCATCGTCGGCGAGTTCGGATTGATCATCAGCGGTACGGACAACACCGACAGCATGGTCACGAACGAGAGCACCAGCCCGACCAGGAGCGTACCGCGCACCTGCGGCAGCACGATATCGATGAGCACGCGCAACCGTCGCGCGCCGAGATTGCGCGCAGCCTCGATATGTTGCGGTTCCAGCGACGCCATCGCCCCGGCCAGCAACAGGGTAACGAACGGCGCCTGCTTCCAGACGAAGGCGATCACGATCCCGCGCCAGTCGAGCAGGCTCTGCGCCGACAGCGGGTCGATGAGGCCGATGCCCGTCAAAACGTGGTTGAGCATGCCATTCTTCGCCAGGAACGTGCGCATCACCTGACCGGCGACCACGAACGGAATGAAGAGCGGCCAGCGATACAGCCAACGCAACACGGCGACCGCACGGGGATGTCCTCCCAGCGTCAGGTAGCCGGCGATGGCGATCGCGACGATGCCGATGAGCACCGTCGACAGCACGACGATCGCCAGGGTGAACAGCAGGTCCGTCGAATAGAAGTCGAACGCCTTCGCGAAGTGCTCGAGCGTGAAGCCGCCGTTCTTGCCCCGGAACGCCACGACCACCGACATCGCGAGGGGTGCGACGAAGAACAGCGCGACCACGGCCAACGCCGGCGCAATCAGCGCCAGGGCGACGCCGCGCCGGCTATTCATGCCGCATCGTCGCCCCGGCGAAGGCCGGCGTCCAAGTTGCGCTTGACTTGGATCCCGGGCCTCGCTGCTGCGTGCCCGGGATGACGCAACCGTTTCCGATCGCGCCGCGGCCTTGCCTTGCGCTCCCGGACGGTTGCGTCACTTGGTCACGACGCGCTCGTAGCCCTCGGTAATGTCCTTGAAGTACGGCGACAGCGGGAAAGGACGACCGTACTTGGACAGGTCCGCAGGCGAGATGTCGGTGAACAGCTTGTTCCACGAGGCCTGGTCCATCTTCGATTGCACGAACTGCGGGTCGATGCCGGGATACCAGTTGAATTGCTTGACGATGCCTTCGGCCTGCACGTCCGGGCTTTCAGCGAGGTCGATGAACTTCTTGGCCAGGGCGGCATGTGCCGCTTTCGCCGGAATCACGTAGTACATCGGCTGACCCGGCAGGCCCGGCGACGGCAGCGACAACTTCACTTTCGGGTTGAGGCGACCATCCGCCTGCCACGTGTAGAACATGTCCACCCACACCGGCCCCATCGCGATTTCACCGCGGTTGAGCATGTCGAGCGTGCCGGCGTTGCCCGGGGTCATCACGACATACTGATTGAACTCCTTGAGTCCGCCCAGCGCCTTGTCGATCGCCGCTTGCGAAGACGCATCGTACGGACCCTTTTCGAGCTTGTCGGCCAAACCGCTGTACGCCGATACCCACCCCGTGACGAACCCGACGCCCGACATCCCGCCCTTGACGCCGTTGTAGCCGAATTGCTTGGGATTCTTCTTGACCCATTCATTCAGTTCGACGAACGACTTCGGCGGCGCCTTGACCAGGTCCGGGTTGTAGGCGAACGCAATCTGGCTGTGAAACATCGGCAGCACGTAGCCATCGACGTTGGCGCCCAGGGCGTTCTTGGCGGTATCGCGCGACACGAGCTTGCCCGCAGCCACATCGCTGCGATACGGCATCAGGAGCTTCTCGTTCACCATCGTCGCCGACGCCAGCTGGTGAATCACGGCAACGTCGACATCCCATTCGTTGTTGCCGGCCTTCTGTTGCGCCGACAGTTTTTCGTAGATCTTTTGCGAGCCCGCGTCGCCGGGACCCGTGCCGACCGCGCGCACTTTCACGCCCGGGTTCATGGCCTCGAACTTGGGCGCAAGGTAGTTGTTGACGTAGTCGACCATGTTCTGGTCGCCAGCAGTGATGACGTTCAGCGTCGTCTGGGCGAATACGGTCCCGGCGAACGCGAATAACGCAATCGGGAATGCGTGACGAAACTTCATGGTTGCCTCCTCGGTGTGGCTTGGTTATCTGCTCATTGTAATGCAGGGAACAAAAGCAGGGCATCGCGGGGAATCACCACCCGCGTCGACGTGCCTTCGGGAACGCGGTCCGGTGCGTGAACCCAGATGTCGGCATCGCCCGCGCGCACCCGGTAGCGATAGCCGACGCCGATGTAAACCGACTGCTCGACCGTTCCATCGAGCACGAGGTCGCCATCCGCTCCCGCTTCCGAGATGCGTGCCGCATCGCTGCGAAAATGGGCACGCACACGCTGCGCGCTTCCGGCGTTCTTGCCGACGGCGGAAAGCGCACCTGTGGAGCTCTGCACCAGATCGATCACGTTGTCGGCCCCCATGAACCCGGCGACGAACGCGGACGACGGATGGTGAAATATGTCCTCCGGTGCGCCAATCTGCACGACGCGCCCCGCGTCGATGACCGCGATGCGATCGGCGAGCGTGAGCGCCTCCTCGCGATCGTGCGTGACGTACACCGCAGTGATGCCGATGCGCTTCTGCAGAGCGCGCAGCTCGTGACGCAACTCGAGTCGCACCTTGTAGTCGAGATTCGACATGGGTTCGTCGAGCAGCAACAGGCGCGGATCGACCGCCAGCGCCCGGCCGAGCGCGACGCGCTGGCGTTGTCCGCCGGACAGCTGCGTGACAGGTCGCGGCCCGAAACCTTCGAGCTGGAGCAGTTTCAGCATGTCCCCGACGCGCGTCGCCATCGCGTCCTTTTTCCATCCACGCATGCGCAAGCCGTAGGCGATGTTGTCGGCGACGCTCATGTGGGGCCAAAGCGCGTAGGACTGGAACATCATCGCCGTCTCGCGGGCCTCCGGCGGCAAGTGTGTGATGTCCTTGCCGTCGATGCTGATCGTTCCCGAGTCGGGGATCACGAACCCGGCGATCGAGCGCAGCAGCGTCGTCTTGCCGCAGCCACTGCTGCCGAGCAGCGCGATCATCTCGCCACGCTCCACGCCGAGGCTCACGCGGTCGAGTACCCGCGTGCCCCCGTAGGAAACGCTGATCGATTCGATCGACAGATAGGCAGGCACAGGGGTCGTGGTACGGGCAGGTGACGGTAACAAAGAAGTATGACGCGGATGCGACCATCGGGCTACTTCCTCAAATCCTGCACTGCACAACGCCTCCTTGCTCGTTGGTAGTGCAAGTTTGCCGCCGCACCGTCCCCTAGCTGCGATGCCGGAACATGCCCTGCGGGATTTGCGCAAAAGAAACAGGTGAGGTGCCACGTGATACCAATGCGTGCGCCAAGTCGTTTTTCCTTCGTAAGCCTGTGCTATTCTCACGCCAGCAAAAATTATTTCCTCTATTTCCGGTTGCACCCGCCACGATGGCACGATTGAGTCGTTTGCTTCTCCCAGCCCTGCTGGCGTTCGCCGTCGCGATGCCAACCGCGGTCGCCGCCGACTTCGTGTTGTCGATTACAGAAGGCGTCACGTACTACCAGACCAACAAGGAGATCCAGGCGCGATTCGCACCGTTGGCCGACCAGATCTCCAAGGCGATCAAGCGGCCCGTGCGCATGGTGATCGTCAGCGCATACGCCGAAGCGCGGGAAGGCCTCGAAAAACAGGAATTCGACCTGGCCTTCATCCATCCTGCCCAGGTCGCGCTCGGCGCGATCAAGTCGGGCAAGTACAAGTCGCTTGCGTGGACAACGGGTTACACCGATTACTCGGTCATGCTGCTCGCCAACAAGGATCAGCCGTTCACGAAGCTCGAAGACCTGCGCGGACGCACGATCGTGAGCCCGGATCCGGACTCGATCACGGCATGGATGCTCCGCTCGATGCTGCGCGACCAGAAACTCAAGCCCGGCGAGGACGTGAAGATCATCACGACCCGCTACCAGGAAGCGGTGCCGTTCTACGTTCAGAACGGTTTCGCGCAGGCCGGGGCCACGGCGGCCAAGGCGGTTGCCAAGGACTGGACCGACAAGGGTGGCAAGATCGTGCTGACCTCGCGCCCCGTGCCGATCAAGCAGTGGATCGTATCGAACAAGGTGCCGGCCGAAGAAGTCGAGAAGATTCGCGGCGTTCTTCTGGGCGCGGCGCAGAGCGACGCTGGCAAGCAGGCACTGGGCACCCTGGGCTACAAGGGCTTCGTCGCGTCGAGCCACGATGACGAGCTCAAGGCGATCGCCTGGCTCGGCTTGTAACGCAGGCGCCGCCCCTGCGCCTATTCAGTAGTCTCCCGCCACACCGGCGCCGAGATACGCCCGGCGCAGCTCCGGTTGCGCAAACAACGCGTCCGGTGTTCCTTCGGCGATGATCCGTCCCTCCTCCAGCACATAGGCCCGCACCGCCAGGTCGAGTGCCAGCGCAACGTTCTGCTCCACCAGCAGGACAGCCGTCCCCGCATCATTGACACGACGGATGATGTGAAACAATTCGGTGACGATTACCGGCGCGAGGCCAAGCGAAGGCTCGTCGAGCAGGAGCAAGCGCGGTTGCGTCATCAGGGCCCGGGCAATTGCCACCATCTGCTGCTGGCCGCCGGAGAGCATCCCGGCGGTGCGTTGCAGATTGCTGGCAAGCATCGGAAACAGTGCGCATACCCGGTCGAGTGAAGTGCGCCTCGCCGCCTTGGCCGCGGGTAACAGGCTGCCGAGTTCGAGGTTCTCGCGAACGGTCATGCCGGTGAACAGGCGCCGTCCCTCCGGCACGATGGCGACGCCCTGACTGCAGAAGCGGTGGGCAGGCAACCGCGTCAGATCGCTGTCCGCAAACGTCAGCGCACCGGAAGTGACCCGGTTAAGGCCGGCGATGGTGTTGATCAGCGTGCTCTTGCCGGCTCCGTTCGGGCCGACGATGCAGACCAGCTCGCCGGCGTCCACGCGCAGCGACACGTCCCACAGCGCAGGCGCCTTGCCGTAGTGCACGCAGATACGCTCAACGTGCAGCATCGGCTTTTGCACCCAGATACGCGTTGACGACCGCCGCTTGCGCCATGACTTCCTCCGGGCCTCCCTCGGCGATCACCTGCCCCTGGTCGAGCACAACGATGCGATCGGCCAGCGCCATGACCGCGCGCATCACGTGCTCGACCAGGACGATCGTGGTGCCGTGGTCGCGAATGCGCCGGATGAGGTCGACCGCGCTGTCGATCTCCGTCGGTGTGAGACCCGAGAGCACCTCGTCAAGCAGCAGGAGCTTGGGACGCGCTGCGAGTGAGCGCGCCAATTCCAGGAATTTCCTCTGGTGCAGATTGAGATCGTCGGGCAATGCCTGCGCCTTGTCGGCAAGGCCGGTGAACGCCAGCCAGCGCGTTGCCTCCAGCAGTGCGTCGCGTCGGTCGAGCGCAGCGCCGCCGAACATCGCCGTCAGCACGACATTCTCCAGAACCGTGAGATGGGCGAAGGGCCTCGGAATCTGGTACGTCCGCGCAATGCCCAGACGCGCAATGCGATGCGGGAGCAGATGCGTCACCTCGTGGCGATTGAAATCGATGCTCCCGGCATCGGCAGGATAGTGTCCGCTGACGACGTTGATGAGCGTGGACTTGCCCGATCCGTTCGGACCGAGCAGCCCGAGAATCTCGCCAGTTCGAACCGACAGGGTGACCTGCCGCAACGCCTGTACGCCGGAAAATGCGCGGCTCACTCCTCGCACCGTCAGGAGCGCCGCACCGATCGCCGGGCGCGCCCTGGCCATCGTACTTGCAACGGCGACCGTGTCGGGTTGCTCCCGCGCGGCGAAGGCGCGGCGCGCGCGCCGATCGACCAAGGTGCCCAGCACACCTTCCGGCATGAACAGGATCACCACGATCAGGATCGCGCCGACGGCGGCCTTCCCAGCGAGCGGATAGTTGCCTGCGGCCGACGCGTAGCTGATCACCGTGATGATCGTTGCCCCAATGGCCGGCCCGCCCCAGTGCCGCGTACCCCCGAGCACGCTCATCAACACCACTGTGAGCGGAACGATGATCGAAAACGTCTCGGCTGCCGTCACGTACGAGATGAATAGCGCCTGCACGCCGCCCACCACGCCCGCCAGCGCGGAGGAAATCGCGAAGGCGACGAGCTTGCAGCGAAACGTGGGCACGCCAAGCACCTCCGCGACGTCCTCGTCGTCGCGAATCGCGAACAATCCCGTGCCGAGTTTGGAGCGCCAGATCGCGAAAGCAATACCCAGCGTCGCCGCCGCGATCGCGAGTTCCAGCAAATAGAACGATGACGACGCCGTCGGACCAATGTGCGGGACGGCAACACCGCCGAGCGACACGCCGGGCCCGCCGTCGATCGGCGTGTTCAGGATGATCGTCGCCAGCACGAAGGTGACGGCAAGAGTCAGCAGCGCGAACAGTTCGCCGCGCACCCGTTGCACCCGGAAGACGACACTGCCCAGAGCGACGGCTACCAGCGCCGCGACGCCGCCGGCCACCGGCAGTGTCGCGAGGAAGGGCCACTGGAAGCGCGTGGTCAGCACCGCCGTCGTATAGATGCCGAGGCCGAAGAACGCGCCGTGTCCGAAGGAGAAATAGCCGGAATAGCCCGAGAGAATGTTCCACGACGTGGCGAGCACGATCCAGTGGAAGACGAGATAAAGGAACGACTCGTAGAACGCGGGCAGACGCAGAAACGGTATCGCCAGCAGCGCCACGCCGGCGACGACCAGCGCGCCGGCCAACCGATACGAGCTACGCGTGCCCGCGGCGGACAAGCAGCACCACGATCAGGAGCGAAAACGACACCAGCGGCGCCCACGATGGTGCGGTGATCGCCATCGTCAACGCTTCGGCGACGCCGATGACGATCCCGGCCACGAGCGGACCCAGCGCACTCCCCAGTCCGCCGATCATCACGGCCGCAAAGACGACGCCGATCCACGCGTAGATCTGCGACGGCGTCAGCGTGTAGCTGAGTGCGAGACACAGGCCGGCGACCGCCGCCAGGGCAGCGCACGCACCGGACAGTAGCGCGGCGAGCGCGCGCTGGTTCACGCCGAACGCCGCGGCGATTTCGCCGTCCTCGGCCGCCGCGCGCAACGCCTTGCCGATGTCCGTGAATCGCAGTGTCGCCCACACGGCCAGACAAAGGCTCAGCGCCAGGACGAACGTCAACACTTCCGGCAACGGCAGGTAGGCGGGACCGACACGAAACGTGACCTCGGAATACCTCGACGCCATGCGCCGGAAGTCCGCGGTCCAGCACCATTGGATGATGCTTTCGACGATGACTGTCATGCCGAACGTCACCAGCAGCGAGTTGAGGGGGGTAACCGCAAATCCGGCCAGCAGCCAGTGAATCGCCGCGCCCGCCGCGAAAAAGCACGGTGCGATGACGAGCAGCGTCAGCAGCGGATCCATGCCGCCGACCGTGACCAGCTGGTAAGTCAGGTACGCGCCGAGGAAGGCGAGCGCGAAATGCGACAGATTGATCTGCCGCAGCAACCCCCACGACAGGCTCAGGCCGAGACCCAGAAGCCCGTACAGCGCACCGACGAAGATACCCGAGAGAACGGCCTGTGTGAGTAGCGCCAGGCTCGGCAGCGTCATCCTTTGCTATTGGACGAGCAGCTTGGCGCCCGGCGCGGCGGCTTCCGGCGGCCACACCGTCACCCAGCGGCCGTTCTGCACCTGCTTGACCCGCATCAGGTCGTCGCCATAGTTGCTGGGGCCGTCGAAGCGCAGCTTGCCCTGGATCGTGTCGACCTTGTGCGTGCGCAGCCATTCGGCGAGCACCTTGTCGTCGAGACTCTTGGTCGCCGTCACCGCCGCCTCGAGAATCTGCCACGCGGTGTACGACGCTGCCGCCTGCGTTTCGACCGACGTGTCGGGCAGCCCGGCCTTGGCGGCGCGCTCATTGAAGATCTTCACGAATTCCGCGGCGCCGGGATTGTTGAGAAACGGCGGGTGTTCCTCGAAGATCGTCGCCGCGAGCGCGTTCTTCGCCTCGGGCGCCTTCACCATCGGACCGGGTGCCGGATACATGTAGAACTGCTCGACCGGGAGGTAGTCGATCTTTTTCATCGCCTCGAGCAACTGATTGCCCTCGAGGCCGATCGCGCCTACCCACAGGAAATCGGGATTGGCGTCCTTGATGCGCGCGGCGATGGGACCGAATTCGCGATTGCCGAACTCCCATTCCAGGAACAGCACCTCGTTGAGGCCGCGCTTCTTGGCCACTTCGCGCGCGCCCACCGACATGAACTGCACCGACGGAAACTTGCTGGTGACGATCGCAATCGTCTTCGGCGGCTTGGGCGACGCAGCCAGTGCGTTGAACAGCGTGTTCGGGAACGTGGTCGCCGGATCAGGCCCCAGCGACCACGTCGGAAACTGCATGTCGTACTTGGCGAGACTGGGAATGCCGAACGTATGGTGAATGAGCATCTTGTTGTAGCGCTGCGCGACACCCATCGCCGACAGGATGTTGCCCGTCGCGTACGGTCCCAGCAGGAGATCCACCTTGTCGACCGTGATCAGCTGCTCGTACAGCGTGCGCGCGAGATCAGGCTTGGACTGATCGTCCCTGACGATCCACTCGACGGGCCGGCCGAGCAGTCCGTTGCGCTGGTTGAGCTGCTCGACGTAAATCTCGCCGACCAGTTTGTGTACCAGCCCGGTGGCGGCCAAAGGACCCGTCAGCGCAAGCGTGCTGCCGATGCGCACCGGCGGCCCGGAGGGTCGCCGCGCCGGCATTGCCGCCGGCGAACAGCAGACCGACAGCGCAAAGCGCGGTGATGAATGAGTGCCGCAGGGCCGCCCCAAGGCGCGAGCCCCCTGGGGGAACGGCGCGGAGCGCCGCTCGGGGGAACACGATCGTGCAGGCGCATGGTGTTCTCCTCCTTCGATATTCGCATGGTGAGGGCCGTCGTAGCCCCTTCTGTGTTGGCTGTCCGGCACCGCACGCGTCAGCCGGGCACTTCGTGATTCTGGATGAAATAGTCGGGCGGCGGCGGTCCCCAAACGTAGAACGAATCCTCGGGAGGATGATCGGCCGCCGGCCAGTCGACATTCGCGGGAATGAAATCGATGTCGTAGGAATACTCGGCGAAGCTGCCCCAGGGATCCTGCACGTAGTAGAAGTAGTTGGAGCCGATCACGTGGCGACCGAGCCCCCACCCACGCTGGTGACCGCACGCCACCATGTGCTGCATGCCGATGCCGATGTCGTCGATGCTCGCGACGTCCCAACTCGAATGGTGATAGCCGGGGCCCGCCGACTTGGCGAACGCCAGCATGTGATGGTCGCTCGAGTGCGCGCCGTGCATGAACGCGATGATGTCGCCGGAATGGTCCGACAGGCGCAGCCCGAGCGCGTCGCGGTAGAACTTCACGGAGCCTGGCACATCGGAACTGAACAGCAGGACGTGGGAGAGCCGTCGCGGGCGCACCCTGCCCACCTTGGAGCGCGCGGGTGCCGCGCCGCGATCAGCGGGATGCTGCGCCGGCGCGGCCTGAAGCGCCGGTTCGTTGGGGGATACCTTGCCGGCGGCGAGCAATTGCACGGCATTGCCGTCCGGATCGCGTACCCAAATCCCGGCGCCATCCGAGAGCGGATGCGCGGCCGTCCGGGCGACACCGATACGATCGAGATGTTGCTGCAGCGGTGCCATGTCCTCGTCGAACACACCGAAGCTCAGGTATTGGAGCTTCTTTTGTCCCGGCACCTCGAATACGGACCCCCAGCAGTGCGCATTGCCGAAGGTATGCAAGTCGATGCGCTTGCGGTCGCGGCGAACGTCCAGTCCGAACTCGGTGTAGAAGCGTTCGGCCACATCCAGGTCCGGCACGCTGAACACAAAACGATTCAATGAGTGCACGGCAGTCACGCCATTGCGCCGTGGTGCTTCGTTGGCCGACACCTTCATCGCAGCTCCCTCCTCCAACCTCACTGCGGCGGCCGCACGGGCCGTGTTCGCACAAAAGTATACTAGCAGGACGGGTCTCTGGCTAAGCCGGCGTCTCCGCCGGAATCGTCCGCACCGAGAGTACACCACCGATGGCGGCGATGGCGCTGACCGCAGCGGGGCTGATCGGGCTGTCGATATCGACCAGCGTGTAGGCCAGTTCGCCGCGGGATTTGTTGACCATGGTGTGAATGTTCAGCCCGGCGCCTGCCATCGCCGTCGAAATCTGCCCGAGCATGTTGGGCACGTTGGCATTCGCGATCGCGACTCGGTACGGCGATTCGCGCTGCATTTCCACGTCCGGGAAATTGACGGAGTTGGTGATGGTCCCGTGCTCCAGGAATTCGCGGACCTGGTCGACGACCATGATCGCGCAGTTCTGCTCCGCTTCCTCCGTCGATGCCCCGAGGTGCGGCAGCGCCACGACGCCCGGCTCGCCGAGCAGCGCCGGGCTGGGAAAGTCGCAGAGATAGTACTTGAGCCGATGCGCGCGTAGCGCAGCCACCACCGCCTCGTCGTCGACGATCGCATCGCGCGCGAAATTGAGCAGCACCGCGCCCGGCTTCATCAGCGCGAGTCGCTTGCCGTCGATGAGGTGCCGCGTCGCCGCGATCAGCGGCAGGTGCAACGTCACGAAATCGGCGTGCCTCAGCAACTCATCGACCGAGTTGGCCTTGCGCACGCTCGACGGCAGGCGCCAGGCACCCTCGACAGTGATCTCCGGATCGAAGCCCGTCACCTTCATGCCGAGTTTGATCGCGGTGTCGGCAACGAGACCGCCGATGGCACCCAGACCGATGATCCCCAGTGTCCGTCCCGGGAGCTCGACGCCGGCAAATTGCTTCTTGCCGTCTTCGACTTCGCGTTCGAGGCCGGGTGCATCGGGCTTGAGGCCGCCGACGTAGCGGACGGCCGGCACGACGTTGCGCGCTGCCATCAGCAGTGCGGCAAGCACCAGTTCCTTCACCGCGTTGGCGTTCGCACCCGGCGCGTTGAACACCGGTACGCCGCGACGCGACATCTCCGCCACCGGAATGTTGTTGGTGCCGGCGCCGGCACGCCCGATCGCCTTGACGCTGCCCGGTATCGCCATTTCGAGCATGTCGTGCGAGCGCACGAGGATGGCGTCCGGGTGCTCGACGGCCTTGCCGACCGCATATCGCGCGCCGGGAAACCGGTGCAGGCCCTGGCTCGATATCTGGTTCAGAGTAAGGATGTTGTACTTCGACATGACGGTCATCCGTGCTGCTTCTCGAATTCGCGCATGTAACCGGCGAGCGCCTGCACGCCTTCGATCGGCATCGCGTTGTAGATCGACGCGCGAATGCCGCCGACGGCACGATGGCCTTTCAATTGCACCATGCCCCGGGCTTCTGCACCCTGGAGGAACGCCTTGTCCAGCGCCTCGTCCGGACACCGGAACACGACGTTCATGCGCGACCGGTCCTCCTTGCGCACGCGATGCACGTAGAAACCGGTCGCATCGAGGCAGTCGTAGAGCAACTTCGCCTTGGCGATGTTCTTGCGCTCGATGGCGGCAAGCCCTCCTTGCGCGAGCAGCCACTCGAACACCAGGCCGGCGATATACATCGCGTACGTTGGCGGCGTGTTCAGCATCGAATCGCTCGCCGCCTGCTCCTGCCAGTGGAACGCCGAAGGCGTGATGGGCAAGGCACGATCCAGCAGATCGTCGCGCACGATCACCAGTGTCAGGCCCGCCGGACCCATGTTTTTCTGCGCGCCGCCGTAGATCACTCCGTACTTGGCGACGTCCATCGGGCGCGAGAGGATATGCGACGACATGTCCGCCACCAGCGGCACGTCGCCGACATCGGGTGTCCACTGGTATTCGACCCCGCCGATGGTCTCGTTCGTGCAGACGTGCACGTAGGCGGCATCGCGGGTAAGTTTCCACGTGTCGCGTGCCGGAACATACGTGAACTGCTGGTCCTCCGCAGAGGCCGCCACATTCACCGTGCAGTACTTGCCCGCCTCTTTGATCGACTTCTTCGACCATTCGCCAGTGTGAACGTAGTCGGCCACCGTCGCGACCACGCAGCAGATTCATCGGCACGATCGCGTTCTCTGCAATCGCCCCGCCCTGCAGGAACAGCACCTTGTAGTTCGGGGGAATCGCCAGAAGCGTACGCAGGTCGGCCTCCACCTTGTCGGCGATGGCAATGAACTCCTTGCCGCGGTGGCTCATTTCCATGACCGACATGCCGCTGCCATGCCAATCGAGCATCTCGGCGGCGGCTTGCTGCAACACCGACTCCGGAAGCACCGCGGGACCGGCGCTGAAATTGAAAACTCGCATGCAATGAATCCTGTTGGGATTGGACGGACAGGCGGCGCATTTTACGCGATGAGGCCAGGATGTGCCCCCTAAACACACGCGATCGGCTCCACAGGCAGCCGTAGCACCGGCATAATGCCCGCACCCACGTCCCGCGAAGGGGCATTGGGGGCGTTCTGAATAGGAGGGTTCATGATCGGCAAGACGTTCAAGCGCCTGCTGTTTGCGTTGTTTGCCCTTTGTGCTTGGCAAAGCGCTCTGGCCGACGACACGCTCAAGCTCGCCATCGGGCAGCGTGGCAACTGGGAGAATGCCGCACCGGAGCTAGGTCAGAAGGCGGGATTCTTCAAGAAGCGCGGCCTCAACCTCGAGTTGCTGTACACCCAGGGCGCCGGCGAGACCTTGCAGGCGGTGATCTCGAGCAGCGTCGACATCGGTGTCGGTGTGGGAACCGCCGGGGTGCTGGGGGCGTTTGCGAAAGGCGCGCCAGTACGCGCCATCGCCAATTCGATGACCGGCGCCGACGATCTGTTCTGGTATGTGCCCGCGGCATCACCCATCAAGACCATCAAGGACGCCAACGGCAAGACGATCGCGTACTCGACCAATGGCTCGTCGACCAACCTTGCGGTGCTGGCGTTCAACCGCGAATTCGGCATCCAGGCCAAGCCCGTGGCGACCGGCAGCCCCTCCGCGACGTTTACGCAGACGATGACCGGACAGGTCGACATCGGCTGGTCGGCGCCGCCCTTCGGGGTGGCCGACGTGCAGCAGGGACGCATCCGCATCATCGTGCGCGAAAGCGACGTGCCGTCGTTTCGCAATCAGACCGTCCGTCTCATGATCGCGAACGCGGCGACCGCGGAACAGCGTCGCGACGCCATCGACCGCTACATGCAGGCGTATCGGGAAACGCTGGACTGGATGTACTCCGACCCGGCGGCGTTGAAGGCCTACGCGGAATGGGTCGGCGTTTCCGAGGCGCTGGCCAAGGAAGTCCGCGATCAGTTCTATCCGAAGGAGAATCTGCGCCTGGACCGGCTCTCCGGGCTCGACGAAGCGATGGCCGACGCGGTCAGTCTGAAGTTTCTGCCGGCGCCGCTGACCAAGGCGCAAACCGACGAGCTGTTCAAGTACTACACGCGCGGCGCGAAGTGAATCGACCCACAGCAGCCACCGCGACGTCCTGAGCGAGTCCCATGGCACTACAACAGCTGAACGAGGAGCAGGTCCGGACGTGGACTCGCGCGCAGAAGGACGAATGGTGGTTCAAGAACGTCTTTCGCGGCAACATGCCGCAATTGACAATCCGCTCGGGAATCACCGGCTTTCTTCTCGGCGGCGTGCTGGCAGCGACCGCACTCTACATCGCCGCCAAGACCGGCATCAGCATCGGCGTGGGACTCACGTCGGTGATCCTTGCCTTCGCGCTGTATCGCATCATGCATGGCGCGGGTATCGCCACGGACTTCACCATCCTCGAGAACAACTGCACGCAGTCGATCGCCACCGCCGCCGGCTATATGGTCTCCCCGCTGATCGCGAGCCTTGCCGCGTACATGATGGTGACCGACAGGATCATCCCGTGGTGGCACATGATCATCTGGATGTGCGCGGTGTCGATCCTCGGCGTGCTCCTCGCCTTCCCGATGAAGCGGCGTTTCATCAACGAGGAACAGCTGCCCTTCCCTGAAGGCCGCGCGAGCGGCGTGGTGCTCGACGCGCTCTATACCGGTGCCGCCCACGAAGGCATGTTCAAGGCGCGCCTGCTCGCCTTTACCGCACTCTTCACCGGGATCTATCAGGCCGTGATCAGCGATGGCTGGATGAAGCTGCTGCAGTTCAAGATCCTGCGTATGGACCAGTGGGCCGGGATGAAGGAGCCGTGGACATTCCACGAGCGCCTCGATTCGTACTACTACGCCGCGGTCGGCAAGGCGACCCAGTACATCCCGACCATTCTCGGTACCGACATCCGGGTGCTCGGCCTGCGCCTTACGCTCGATGCGGCGATGCTCGGGGTGGGCGGCCTTATGGGCATCGCGGTCGCGACCAGCTGCCTGCTGGGCGCGTTCATCAATTTCGTCATCCTTGCACCGATCATGATCCAGGCGGGCGACATCGTCGCCCGCGTCGGGCCCAGCGGCGCGATCGTGCCCATTTCGCGCCCGGAGATCGTGAACCAGTGGTCGTTGTGGTGGGGCGTGACCATGATGGTCGTGGGCTCGCTCCTGAGCCTGCTCGGCCGCCCCGAGATCTTCAAGGGCCTCTTCAAGCGCAGCGCGAAAGGCGATGGTCCCGATGTCCTCGCGCACATCGAGTTCCCCTTGTGGATCTCCGCCGTCGGTGTTCCGGCCTTCAGCGTGTTGGGGGCCTGGGCCACGCACGCGTTCTTCGGCGTACCGTGGCTGCTGGCGTTCATCTCGCTGCCGCTCATCTTCGTGCTCTCGGTCATCTGCACCAACTCCATGGCGCTCACCTCGTGGACGCCTACCGGGGCGCTGTCCAAGATCACGCAGTTCTCGATGGGCGCGATCGACCGCACCAACCCGGCGAGCAACCTGATCCCGGCGGGAATGACGGGCGAAATCGCCAGCAACGCCGCCAACCTGCTCTCCGACATCAAGCCCGGCTACATGCTCGGCGGCAAGCCGCGGCAGCAGGCCATCGGCCACGTGATCGGCATTTTCGCGGGCGCAGTCTCCTGCGTGCCGCTTTTCTTCCTGCTGTTTCTGCCACCCGACGCGAACGGCGTGCGCTCGGTGTCGACGATGGTCTCCGATAATTTCGCGTTTCCGGCGGCGTTGCAATGGAAGGGCGTTGCCGAACTGATCGCGAAGGGTGTCAGCGGGCTCCAACATTCAGCCGTCGTATCCATGATCGTGGCGGCGGTCGCCGCGGCGGCGATCGAGATCGCGCGCATCATGACCAAGGGTCGCTTTCCGCTCTCGTCCGTATCGATCGGCCTGGGCGTCGTGCTGCCGCCCGAGTCCACTTTCGCGATGTGGGTCGGGGCGATGATCTTCTGGGTGATGCGGCTGCGCTATGCGACACCAGGCTCCAAGGGCAACCGGTTCTGGGTCGAAGGCATGGAGCCGATTTGCGCCGGATTGATTTCCGGGTCCGCGCTCATGGGCATCGGCAACGCCATCGTGAATGTGCTCATGAGTTAGCACGGTCGTCGTACTGGGAGCGTCAACATGATCACGTGGCGAACGTTTCTCGTGGCATGGACTATGGTCGGCGTGGCCGCGACAGGCGACAGCGCCGAAGCTGCCAGCTGCAAACTGGCTCAGGTCGCGACCTGGCCCCTTAGGCTCGTACGCAACCATTTGCTCGTCGATGGGGAGATCAACGGCCAGAAGATTGGCGTCATGCTCGACACCGGCGCGATGAAAACCATCGTCTTTCGCTCGCTCGCGATCCGTCTAGGATTGACACGCAAGGCGACAGGCGCACAGATGTTTGGCATCGGCGGCAGGACCGCTGTTGAAGTCGCCCTGGTCGATGAATTCAAGATCGGGCAAGCAGAACGCAAGCAGTTGTGGATGCTTGTCGCCGGCGAGCAAGACGTCGGCGACGACGGCAGCGTGCTCCTGGGCGAAGATTTCTTCCAGGCATTCGATGTCGAATTCGACCTGGCGCACAATGCCGTCCGTTTGTTCCAGGCGCATGAATGTGGGGGCGAGTCGCTGGCCTATTGGACGAATGCGGCGAGCGAAGTAGCGCTCGACGAGATCGATGCCAATCGCCCGCAGATAATCGTGCCTATCCAAGTCAATGGCCGCGCGCTAAACGCACTGCTCGATTCAGGCGCCCACCTATCGCTGTTGGAAAAGACCGGCGCCGCGCGCGTTGGCGTCACGCCGGAGACGCCCGGGGTCGTCGCTGGAGGCCGCATTACGGGCCTGGGCAAGAACGCTGTCGACGCGTGGATCGGCCCGTTCAAGAGTTTCGCCATCGGCAACGAGACGATCGAGGATACCCAGATCCGCTTCAGCGACACGCTCAAGGAGTCAAGGTACACCGTCACCGGCAGCTCCATCCCGGTCAGACCACGGGTATCGTATGACATGATACTGGGCGTCGACTTCCTCCGCTCGCATCGGCTGCTGGTCGCGCACAGTCAACGTAAGGTGTACTTCACGTATGCCGGTGGGCCCGTGTTCCAGTTGAACCAGCCGCCGACCCGCGAGCCGCAATCGCCAGACGACACCAAGCCGGAGGCCGGCAAGAATTAGCGCCGATCCGGCGCGATTGCGCACCGGCTAGGCGATTTCATCGCGTGGATCGACCTTGGTGATACCGGCCTCCTCGCGCAGCTGTCGCGCTTGCATCTTACCGCGATCGAATTCGGCTCGCCGGCGCGCGATCTCTTCCGGCGTGAGCCGTTCGACGTTGCTGTAGTCGAGTTTCCAGTCGGGATCGTCGCTCCATCGCAGCGGCGATTGCACGGTCGTTCGCGGCCCCGGCGCTCGCTCGAGAACGCTAAGTGCGAGATCCAGCGTGAAAGCGTGCGACGCCGGATCGTTCGGGCGCCCCGCTGCGTTGCCCAGCGGAAAGTCGCTGAACAGAAAGCGCGGCACACCCACGTGCTCCACGATGTCCTTGGCGCAGCCCATGACGACGGTGGCGATACCACTCTCCTCCAGCATCCGGGCGACGAGACTGACCGTTTGGTGGCAGACGGGACAATTGGGCACGAGGATGACGGCATCCACGCCGTCGGCCTTGCAGCGGCCGACGATCTCCGGACCATCGACTTCGAGCGTTATGCGCTGGCTCCGATTGGTCGGTGCGCCATGGAAGCGCGGCGGCATGGGGCCGATCCGGCCCGACGTCGCCCTGCGGCGCAATTCGGCCAGCGGAAAATAGGTGGACGGATCCTCGGCGGTCGTGTGCTTCCGGTCGATGGCGACGTGCGCAATGCGCAGATCGTGGCTCTTCGCCGTATCGCCCGAGTAAACGGTGTAGAACTTGGCCGCCGCGTTGTAGGGAGCGCCGGGACCCTGATCTCCCTTGTCCGGCTGAAACGGGGCCGCCGTGGTGACGATCGTGATCCGGGTCTCCGAGAGCGGCTTTTGCAGGGGCTGGAACGGAACGTCGGAATAGCATGCCCACCGGTATGGCGCACCGTAGCCCAGCGCCGCGTAGTAATCGCGCGTTCGGCGGAGATAGGGAATCGGCACATCGTGCTCCGCGGCGAACGCGGATTCGCGCTCACGCTCACTCGTCACACCCGGGTTTTGGAGAGCGGCTTTTTCAGTGGCTGGAATGGCACCTCAGCATAATGCGCCCACTGATACGGCGTACCGTAGCCCAGAGCCATGTAGTAGTCGCGGATCCGGCGCAGATACGGGATCGGCACGTCATGCTCGGCGGCGAAGACCGATTCCCTGTCAAGTTGACTCATCAGCGTTTCACGTTCGTCGGCCACCGCAAGGTCGGCTGGTTGATCGATCCGCGCGCGACGCTATTGCCCGACTACCTCATCCGCGCGCAGCAGGAATGTCTGCGGGACGGTGAGCCATGAACTCGCGACGTTTCAGAATGATGCACGCCCACTGACTTGCTCGATGAATCTCCTTGCGGCAGCTCCTTGGTACTGGATATGGATCACGAGAAAATTACGGATGCTCGCGCGCCATGCAAGGGCCGAGTGAGATTACACCTCGGATAGCCAGGGCGCCAGCGCGCACAGCCCCGGGAGAGTGAGCCCAAGTCGGCAGCAGTCAACCCTGAGCTGTCGTCCGATTTTCCTGAACGCTGACATTGCGGTGAACGGCCGCTGTCATGCATGCCACAGAACAGGTTCGGCTCAAGCCGACTGGCGCGGACTCCTCAGAAGAGGGGGGGTCGCGGGGTTTCTTGACCCCCAGAGGGTAGCGGCGTAGCGTCGGCCCTGTCCGTTTCAGATGCCCTGTCGGGGTGCCAGCTGCAAATGCAGCCCGTGCTCTCGGCGTCACGGCTCGCCGAACGTGCTGCCGCGCGGACAAGGTGATCCACAGGTGACCGCGAGCGTTCGGCAGCTATCGCAATTGAGAAACGAGGACAACCATGAAAATGAGAAACCTTGCTTTCTTTAGCGCTCTGCCGTTCTTTGTGCTTGGACCAACAGGTAGCCTAGGAGCACAGCAACAGGAAGCGGGGTCAGCTGCGCGAAGAGTCATCATCTTTGTGTGGGATGGACTTCGAACTGACGACGTAACGCCGGAAAACATGCCGAATTACTTCGCCCTCGCTCGCTCCGGGGTCGTCTTCGCGGATCACCACGCCGTATATCCAACCTTCACCATGATGAACTCCGCGTCCATTGCGACCGGAACGTATCCAGGGGTGCATGGGTTCTACGGCAACGTGGTGTACGTGCCGAATGCGACGGGGAAAGAACGCAAAGGAGTCGATATCGATTTTTCTGCCCCGGCGTTCATCGAGGACTTCGGGGTCGTCGAAGCCGTGCGGGAGTCCTACCAGGGTAAGCTGACGCTCGTTTCGACGATGCTCCAAGCAGCACAGGCCAAAGGGCTGTCGACGGCCGCCATCGGCAAGTTCGGGGCCGCCTTCATCCAGGATTACAAGCGAGGGGGCATCATCCTCGATGAAGACGCGGCGATGCCGCTTGGTCTCGCCCAGGAACTCCAGAAGGCCGGTTACGCCCTTCCGAGGAACACTGTCAACGCCTACGAGACGGGTACCTTGGCGCTCGCCAATGACAACGGTGACCCGACGGCCCCCATTGCGATTCAGAGACTCAAGGATGGGCAGACCGCGAATCCGCTCGACCGCACTGGCGCCCTTTCTCGGCGTGGGTTCACGTATCTTACCGACATATTCGTCAACTACATCCTTCCGAACAAGAAGCCGGATCTCACCATCTTTTGGTCGAAGGAGCCGGACGCAACGAGTCACGCGTATGGACCCGGGACATACAACTCAATCGATGCGACGAAGATGAACGACGAGATCTTGGGCCGAGTCATGGACAAGATCCGCCAGCTCGGCTGGGAGCAGAGCACTGACATCATCATCACTCAGGACCACAATCACAGCACCGTCTCCGGTGATGTCGCCCACTACCCGTTGCGGGGAATTGTCGACGGCGGCATCGGCTCGCATGACCCATATGGGTACTCGGTCTCGGGCTTCGTGCGGACCGCCGAGTTGCTAACCCGGGACGGGCTAACGGCCTACGATGGCGTGGGCTGCCGCGACATACCAACCTTGTCAGGCATCCTGTTCGACGGTACCCACCTTAACCCCGTCAAGAATGATGCGGATGGAAGCGTTTGTGGTAAAGCGCAAGAGTACACCTCGACAAGGTACTTGGTGCCGAAGCCGGTTCCCGCCGGAGGCATCGTCGTGGCCGCGAACGCGGGGAGCGATTACCTCTTCGTCCCGGATGGCGACCTCAACACCGTTAAGGCCGCGGTGGTGAGCCTACAGGGCCGCTTGCAATTCGGAGCGATCTTCGTGAGTGACAAGTATGGGGACGTCGCGGGGACGCTACCCATGAGCCTCATCAAAACGGAGAACCCGGTCACCGGTCGGGGGCCTGACATCATCGTCAGCTTCAATTTCGACGAAAACGTGTCTGTGGCAGGCCGTCCTGGAATCAGCTATGCGAGCTCGGTCAACCGCAGGGGTGACCACGGCAGCTTCTCGTCGACCGATACGCACATTTCCATGATGGCCCATGGGCCGGACTTCGAGTCAGGCCTTTACGACACACTTCCCACGGGGAACGTCGACATCGCTCCTACAGTCGCGCGCATTCTCACGTTCAACATGTCGAGCATTCAGGGACGAGTGCTTGAGGAGGCGTTGAAGGGCGGGCCGCGCGTCACGGATTACACGGTGATGGACAAGCCCTACCGGTCCTCAAAAAAGACTGGCCTGAAGGTGAAGCTATCCACTGACCTCGACGGCCGCACCATTGATCCCAACCTGACGACGTACTCCATCGAGCTGAGGACGAAGCTCCTTACCCGAAGCGGCACGAGCTACATTTACTTCGACCAGGCCAGAGCGATCCGCGAATGAGTCTTCGCTGACCCACGACTGGCAGAAGTCTACCGCGATTGACTCTCTGTTGGCCGGTCAGCGACTGTCGGCCCGGGGCACCCACCCATGGGCGCCTATCAATAGGCCGTGATTCTGCCCGGGCTCATTTAGACCGTACATTCGTTGCTCCGACCAGGAAAAGCGCGGTGTCAATTCAGCCAGCGAGGCCGGATCGAGAGTCTCGTAGACCTGAATCGCGCAAAGTAGCGGGTTCTTTCCAACGAGACCGACGAGTAAGTCGACGATCTCAGTAATGGGCGGTGTCGTGCGGCGTAGATCCAGACCAGTGCTCTTGTTCAACGCATCACCCCACGGTGGCGCGATAAACGCAATCAGCAATTGATCAGGTGCGATGGTTAGATCGGAAAGCCCCGCTCTATAGTCGCGATTAGATACCTCGATCGACAGATTGAGAGTCGCCAGATTCCGCGACGTAAGCTCGAACACCATCGGATCTTGCTCGAATCCCAACCCGTGCGCACCAGGTAGGTGGCGGAGCATCCAGTAGAGAGTGTTTCCCGAGCCGGTAAAAGGGTCGATTACCAATGCCTCGGATGTGAGTGGAACTGACTTGGCAACGGTGGCGATGTCTCTCCCAATATTGTCGGCCAGTTGATCGCGGGTACATTCCACCGCGGTTCGCCCAAGAATCCGTATCCCTCTGCCGTACCAATCGGCGGGCCGCAGGCCGTAAATGGAAATGTAGTCGGGATCACCCCAGCTTTCGACCCCGTATCGCTGCACCTCCGTCAGGTCGAGTAAGGCATTCCGCTTTGCGCCCTCCAGCAGTAGCTGGCGGTCGTATGCAGGGCCTTTGCTCCCGGTGTTCATGGTCGGCTCTCCGACGATGCGCGATGGAAATTCTCCATCTGCTCTTTGCCGCCGCCAAGTCTGAGTGTGATTGTGCCGACTTGGACGACAAGCACGAATCAACGGCTATGAAGCGCGATGCCCCAGAGCGGCTCTTGGCCGGTCCCCGGCACGAAGCGCGCTTGCGGCCGTCCGCTCGAAATGGTTGTTCGGCAGCTTTGTGCGTAGATCAGCCATGTTTCGCCGGCCTTACGAAGGCCTCGATGCCGACGCCAGCACCGCCGGCATAGGAAGCTCAATTTCGCCGCCGACCCGGAAACGCGCCACTCCTTCGACGATGGCTCGATGGATTCGCTCTCTGGCTTCGCCCGTTTGAAGTGAAAGAATCATCTCCAGCCGAACGGCACTGTACGTTAGATCGAGGACTTGCTCCGCCGTTCGTGGCCGAAAGGCAAGCGGGACCTCGATAACGTGGGGACTAACGAAGCCCGCACCGAGCAGTGCTATCGTGCAGGCTTCAGGATCACTGAAGCGAAACGGCGGAGGGGCGGCGGGCAAGGGCACGTCGAGCGTGCCATGGGAACGAATAGACTCCAACACCAACTGATGAAACTTCGATCTCCCGGGCACGCACCACATCGTGAACGCGTACTTTCCGCCAGGACGAAGAACCCGAAGGGCTTCGGCAATCGCCTTCTCGGGATGTTGAAGATGATTGACGCCGAAGGCGCAAATGACGGCGTCGAAGACGCCGCTATCGAAATTCAACGCTTCCGCGTCGTCTTGTCGGAAGACGGCCGCAGGATAACGCTCTCTCGCCGCCGCCACCATCGCGGGCGCAAAGTCGATGCCGATAGGGCGAGCACCTCGCGATAGCGCGGCTCCGGCACCGTAGCCGAGCCCACAGCACACATCGAGTACGCTGGACTCAGCGCGCACATCCGTTGCGTCTAGCAACGGCTCCATCGCGTGCCGCGTTACTGAACCAAAGAGGTCATCGTACGACGCGGCGCCCTTCTGCCAACCGGCATACTCCAAGCCTTTGAAGGAAGCTGGATCGAACGTGAGTTCACGCGCCATCACTGGCCTCCGTCGAAGACGCGCTTTTGGCCGCGGTATGCGTCACCAGATGCCGAACGTATCAAGCTAACCGGCGGGCCGCGCCGATGTGCCACGAGCAGGGCGCCCATGACGCCACCGATAAAGCATCGCCGGTCCATCACTGAATCACCTCGTCCGCGCGCTGCTTCAACGACTGGGTAGTTGTCAGAAGATCGCGATGCCGAAGGGTCCATCGCCGGTGCTGTAGGGCGATCCGGGGATCTCGTTAAGTACCCCTGTCATCGGATTGATTCGGTACGCCGAGACGCTGTTCGCACCGTAGTTTGTGCAGTAGAGCACCGTTCCGCGCTTGTCGATGGCGAGTCCGCGTGGATTCTTGCCAGCCGCAAACGGCTGTCCAGGCAGCGGCCGCAAGCCACCGCTCGCGCCGTCGATGGCGTACGCCCAGATGGAGTTGCTGAAGTGGCTGGCGACGTAGACGTAACCACCCTTCGGCGCGACAACCACAGCACGAGGATTCTCGCCAGTAGGCACCGCCCCGCCCGGGACCGGGACTAGCGTGCCGGTGTTGGGGTCGATCCTGTAGCTCGAAACATCATTTGAGACGGCATTGACGACGTAGGCGAACCGCCCGCCGGGCTCGATCGCGATCGCGCGCGGGTTCGTTCCGGCAGGAAACGGAGATCCGCGAAGCGGTTTTAGTGCACCCGTGACGCGATCGATCGCAAACGCAACGATGGTGCTGCTGGTAAGATTGGTAACGTAGAGGAATCGGCCGTTCGGATGGATCGCGTTTCCGGAGGGACGCTTTCCGGCAGCGAACGGTGAACCTGTCACCGGCGTGAGCGCGGCCGTCGTGGGATTGATCGCGTACGCCGCAACTGCGTCCGCCACCATGGTCGATACGTAGAGAAATCGTCCTGACGGGTCGATCGCGGCCGAAACCGGATAGGCGCCGGTTGCGGTACGTGAGATCGGCGCGGGCCTTAGCTCTCCACTAGTCGGATCTATGCTGAACGTTACGATGCTGCTCGCGTCGCCATGTGCAACGTAGAGCCGGCGCCCGGCAGCGTCTATCGTGACAGAGTAGGGATTCTTGTCGCTTGCGATGGCCGTCGGAGCAAGCGGTGTGAGCGCGCCAGTCGCGGCGTCCATACGAAATGCGCTGACGGTCCCTGCGCCGTTATTCGCGACGTACGCGAACAAGGCGGCGCGCGGCACGTCGTCAGCGCGCGTGGCTTGTGCGCGAGCAACAAGTGGCACGACGAGGAGACCACCTGCAACACCGCCGATGAACGTTCGCCGATCCATCACTGAATCTACGTCGACCAAAGAGTCCCAACTACAACGATACTACGCTTCCAAGGGAGGCTTCATCTCGGCCGGCGAGTGACTGCTTACCGGAGTTTTGTCGCGTAGCCCTCGAATGGCTCAAATTGGCCCACTGCGGCCGAATTCATTCGCCGGAAGCCGTTGTTCGCAAGAACGTCGGCTATGGGGACCACGATTAGACCGTTATCGGACCCACTCCAGCCGTTGCGCCTGACGGAGACCGGCCATTCAACGGCGATCGCTCGGGACATTCGTCTACTGGATGACCTCATCGGCGCGTACCAGCAACGACTGCGGGATCGTCAGCCCGAGCGCCTTCGCAGTCTTGAGATTGATCCCGATCAGAAACTTCGTCGGCTGTTGGACGGGAAGGTCGGCCGGCTTCGCCCCTCGCAAGATCTTATCCAGAAAGTACGCCATGGCGTGAAACACCTCCTCCTCGTCGATCGAAAGAGATAGCAACGCGCCGTCACGCAGCAGGTCGCTAGCACCAACGATAGTCGGTAGACCGTGCTTAAACGCTGCCTGCATGATTAGGGGACCATGCGTCCCAAACATCCTATCCCGCGCAATATCCAACGCCTGCGCCCCTTGTCGAGCCGCTTCGGCAACCGCGTTCTCGAGTTCACTCGCCTCAACGACGTTAACAAAGATCGGTTGCATACCAAGCAATCCATACACCCGTTCGTTTTCCTTGCGCGCGGTCTCAAAGGTCGTATTGGCCGGATTGACTAGCACGCCGACACGTCGCGCGGTCGGCAGTAGCTCGTGCAGAAGTGCCAGACGCTTGGCGTTGAGCTCCGTAGAAACGATGGAATAGCCGGTGATATTGCCACCGGGCTTGGCAAGACTCGCGACGAGGCCGGTGCCGACGGGGTCGCCGGAGGACATCATGACGATAGGAATACGTGTCGTGGCATTCTTGGCCGCGATGGCCGCAGTTGTTCCGTTCGTCAGGATGATCTCCACGTTGAGCCGAACGAGTTCCTCAGCGTCGGCGCGGAGTTGCTCCGCATTATCGCCCGCGTAGCGCCGTTCGACGAGCAGGTTTTGGCCCTCGACCCAGCCAAGCGCGCGGGCCGGCGCCCACCCCCGTTGAAGGTCTGCGGGACTTGGCAGCACACCGAGCCCCAAGCTGCCTATGCGGTGTACGCCTGTCGTGGTTTGGGCTTTCGTGGCGGGCGCCCCGCCGAGAAATAACGTGCAGCCGAGCACTGCGAGCGCTTTGCGACGATTCATATACTCACTTCGCCGGTCAAAGGAAATCCAACCATACTACGCCTGCGCTGCGAGGCTACGACCGCTGTTGGCCGATCCGAGACCCTC
>CAVSEH010000004.1:0-82568 GCA_963726935.1 uncultured beta proteobacterium | reverse complement strand
GCCCCACCTGCGGAAGGACCTGCTTCAACAGTTCCAGCCGCTTGCCTGCAAGCGTGCTGCTCAGGAGCGAGGTGCCTGTGATGTTGCCGCCCGGCCGGGCCAGACTGGCGACGAGCCCGCTGGCTACCGGATCGTTCACGACGGCCATGACGATCGGGATCGTTCGCGATGCGTTTCTGGCGGCGCGAGCGGCTTGGTTGCCGGCGACGATGATGACGGCGACCTTGCGCTCGACCAAATCCTTGGCGAGCGGATCAAGCTGCTCCTCGCGGCCTTCCGCAAACCGATAAAGGAGCACAACGTTTCGCCCCGCCACATAACCACGATCGCGCAGTCCCTGCTCAAGCGCCTCGATGTAGTCTTGCGTTGGCGCGACGATGCGCAGGAATCCGAGTTGCACGGGTAGCCGGGCCGATTGCGCGCGAAGCGGTGGGGTGCCAAGTACGCTTAACAATCCGGTGATGACAAAAGCGCGGCGGTCCATCACTGGATCACCTCGTCCGCGCGCAGCAGCAGCGACTGCGGGATCGTGAGGCCGAGCGCCTTCGCGGTCTTGAGATTGATCACCAGCTCGAACTTGGTCGGCTGCTCGACCGGCAGGTCGCCGGGCTTGGCGCCCTTGAGGATCTTGTCGACGTAGACCGCCGCGCGCCGCCAGATGTCGTCGATGTCGGCGCCGTAGGAGATCAGCCCGCCGGCCTCGACATACTGCCGGAGCTCGTACATGGCCGGGAGCCGGCTCCTTGGCGGCCAGCTCCGCGACTCGCCGGCGGTGCGGGAAGAGGATCGGCCCCGCGCAACGAGCAGAGCGCCCGCGCGGGCGTCAGTCGCCGCTCTGAAGGCCGCCTCGATCTCGCCAACGTCCCGAACCTCGAGCGACAGCAGCTTCCACCCTCGCGTCTCGGGCCGCAGCTTCGGCCGCCTGCCGATACGCAGACTGTCCGAGTCCCAGAGGACCGCCACGGCGCCGCGCGGGACGAGCTCCTTGAGCAGCTCGAGCCGCTTCCCCGGTCTCTAGACTGCAAGGCTCAGCCCCGTGATGTTCCCGCCGGGCGTCCGAGGCTCTGGACGTACCCCAGGCCCACGGGATCGCTCGACAGCCGCCATGACGATGGGGATCGTCGAGGTTGCCTGCTTGAGCGCGGGCAGCGCGGGCCCTGCGGTGACGATCACGTCCACCTGCAGACCGACCAGCTCGGCGGCCAGGCCGGGGAAGCGCTCCGGCTTGCCGTCGGCGCCTCGCGGCTCGGTCACGAAATGCTCGCCGTACACGTAGCCGAGCTCGCGCATTCCGCGCAGGAACGCGATGGTGGATGAATTGCGAGGCTCGGGTCCGATCATGTCGGAAGTCGTCCCACTGCCGAGTATTCCGATCCGATAGACCTTCCGGGCGAGCTGTGCGCGGGCAGCGCACGGCCTCGCGAGGGTTGCGACGGCCAGGCCGCCGATGAACGCGCGCCGGTCCATCACTGTATCCGCCTCGTCGACGAAAAGGAAGTCCAGCCATCCTACGCCTACAGTAAGAATTGAGCACCGTCGGCGAGCGACGGCTCATGGCCGGTCTCGGAAGTTCTCGCGATTCGACCGAGCGGCCGCTGAGAAACGCATAGCCGCCAGCGAAGCGTGAAGGGCAGCCATACGCGGCAGAGCCGCCGGCCGGCGCCTCCGGTCCAACGGGCGTGAACGACCCTGACCGGCCGTTGCGCCTGTACAAGAACCGGACACTCAGCCGCAATCAACTCAAGCCGCGATCGGCTACTGAATCACCTCATCCGCCTGCAACAGCACCTCGCGCGGAACCGTGATGCCCAATGCCTTGGCTTGCTTCAGGTTGATGACAAGTTCAAGTCGTGACGGCTGCTCGATAGGCATGTCGGCGGGCTTGGCACCGTTTAGAATCTTCACGACGTAGTCGGCCGAGCGGCGCCACATGTCTACTATGTTCGGCCCGTACGACATCAGGCCCCCGGCATCGGGCACCTCGCGAAACGCAAACAACGCCGGTATCTGCACCTCGGCAGCGAGCTTGGCAACCCGTTCGGCATAGGTATAGACAAGGACGTCAGAAAACGTAATAAGCGCATCGAGGTGAGCGCGACCAATCGCTGTGAAGGCAGCTTCGAGCTCGTCGGCGCGGCGGAACTCGACCGGGACGAGAGTAACGCCCATGCGCCCGGCAGCTTCGCGCAACTCGCGCCAGTCCGCGGTGAACGCGGAATAACCCGGATTCCACAGCACCCCTACGCGCCTGATTGAAGGCAAGGTCTGCTTTAGCAGCGATAGCCGCTTGGGTGCGAGCTCCGGTGTCAATTTCGACAGTCCGGTCACATTACCGCCGGGATGCGCCATGCTTTTGATGGCGCCGGTCTCGACCAAGTCGTCATTACAGGTCGCAACGACGATGGGGATGGTCTGCGACGCTTGCCGCGCGGCATCCAACGGCGCACCACACACCCCCACCAGCAGCACGTCCACCGGAAGACGTGCGAGCTCGGCGGTGAGATCCGCAAAACGCTCGGGATTACCCGCGGTTGCCCGGTACTCGAAGACGTAATCGCGCCCTTCTTCGTAGCCGTGCTCATGCATGCCGACGAGAAAGCCTCGGACGGCAGGATTGACGACCCCCTCCACTTTGGGCCGCGATCCAACCAATCCGACGCGCGGAACGTGCGACTGCGCCGTCGCAACGTCGCAAAGGAAAATCGCCGCTACGAGTGCGGCACATAGGAACGGGATGCGCACGCCCACTCCCCTTGCATAGCCCGATACCGGCAATGGTGCGGCACTAGTGTGCCCGAGAGCAAGCCTTCTGCCCGTTTGGTTACGGCACGCCGGCTCAATGGTCTACGCGGGGGACGATCGCCAAACGGCGTGAGGCACCCGCCGCCGATCCGAGACCCTCAGTAGCGCCACGAGCCAGAGACATGGCAGGTTTGATGGCGATGGAAACGCGTGGACTTGCGTTCCGACGCCTGAACTAGATGGGCCCGACACGCTTGCTCCACAATTCCCACACGCGAGCGAGCTGCGTGTCGTTGGTCGCCATCGCCTTGGCGGCCTCCTGCTCGCTCAGGTAGGTCACCTCCCCCAGTCCCATCGCCTGCATCTGCAATTTGGCATTGACCTCGGCGTAGATGGCGCGATAGATGGCCTGCTCGATGGACGCACCGACGACGGTGGACCCATGTCCGCGCATCAGCACGGTGGAGCGCGCACCCAGCGACGCGGCAAGAGCCTTTCCCAGCGTGTCGTTGCTGACCAACATGTCGGTGTCGCCTGCCGTATCGCGAATATCGAACAGCGCGGTGCCCTGTCCCAGGAAGCCGCTCATGTGAAACACCGGCCGCAGCGCCTGCCTCGTCACGCCGAACGGAATCACGCTCGGCGAGTGGCTATGCACGACGGCGTGCACATCAGGTCGCGCGCGATAGACTTCACCGTGGATGAACCGCTCGAGGTATACGCGCCGGCCGTTGGCGTCGAGGGCGGTGCCATCAAGGTCGAACGTGACGATGTCGTCGCGCCGCACCAACGCAGGCGCCATGTTGCGCGCCAGCAAGAAGTGCGCGGGCGATTGGTCGTGGCGCACGCTGACGTGACCGAAGCCATCGACGACGCCCTGGTCGTACAGGATGCGGTTGGCGACGACGAGCTTGTCGATCAGTGCACTATCGGCTGCGGGTATGTTTGTCATGCGGCAATCATATGCGAATCGCCGGCGGGGCGACAGCGCCCGCACGCGACGCGCTCATCGTGTCCCTTACCCGACCGTATAGAGGTCGCGGAGTTCGCGCTTGAGTACTTTGCCGATCGGGCTTCGCGGCAACGAGTCGATCACTTTCACCGTCGCCAGCCGCTCCATTTTGCCCACCTGCGCATTCGTCCAGCGCAGCAATTCGTCGCCTGTCGTGGACGCTTCAGGGTGTAGTACGACGAACGCCACGGGCGTTTCGCCCCAGCGTTCGGAGGCTACCCCGACCACCGCGGCATCGGCGACATCCGGATGCCGGCGCAGGACGGCTTCGAGATCACTCGGGTAGACGTTGAAACCGCCGGAGATGATCATGTCCTTCTTGCGGTCGAGCAGAATGAGAAAACCGTCTTCATCGAAACGTCCGATATCGCCGGTGCGTATGAAGCGTTTGCCAGTGGCGTCGAACCACACCGCTGCCGCCGTCTGCTCCGGTTGCCTGTGATAGCCCGTCATCATGCCGCGGGAGTGGCCGACGACCTCCCCGGTCGCGCCCGCCGCCAATTCGCGGTCCCGGTCATCGATCAGCCGAATGTCGTGTCCGGGACTCGGCAGACCCACCGTATGCAGCTTGTCGGGACGTTCGTGCGCGAACAAGACGCAGGTGCCCCCGCCTTCCGTCATCCCGTAGAACTCCACCAACGCCCCCGGCCACCGACGCAATATCTCCGCCTTGAGTCCAGCGGCGAACGGCGCGCTCGTCGACAGCTTCATCCGGAACGCCGACAGATCGTACCGATCGAAATCATCCTGCGCCAAGATTCGCTGATACTGCACCGGCACGAGCATGGTGTGGGTCACCCGATGCTTTTCCGCCAGCGCCAGATAGCGTTGTGCATCGAACTTCGCCATCAGGAGGACCGCACCACCCATCGCCAGCGTCGGAAAGAACGAGACAAGCGTGGTGTTCGAGTAGAGTGGTGTCGAGAGCAGCGTGATCGCATCCTGCGCGTATGCGTACACCGGACCGCGCTGCACATGCGCCCAGCGCATGGAGTGCGGTTGCACGATGCCCTTCGGCACCCCCGTCGTTCCGGATGAATAGATGATGTTGAACGGCCAATCCGGCTGGATGGCAACGGGCTCGGGTCGCTCGCCAGGCGGCGCGAGCCAGTGTTCCAGCGTCGCTCCACCGCCGGACAGGGCGATGCGTCGCGCGTCGATCGTGTGGCTAACCGCTTCGAGCGCGTGCGCCGCGGCGGCATCGACGAAGAGGTGGCTCGCCTGCGCATCGGCAACCATCTTCGAGAGCGTGGCGGCGGTGCTCGACGGCGACAGAGGCGCGACGACGACCCCGGCACGCAGTGCGCCGAGGAATACGACGGCGTACTCGATCGAATTCGCGGCACAGATGGCGATGGACTCGCGCGGCCGTACACCGTCGCGTTGCAGCGCCGCGGCAACGCGATCCATCAGGATATCGAGTTTCGCGTAGCTGAGCCGCCGCTCGTCGTCGAGCAACGCCGTACTCGACGGTCTTTCTGCTGCGCGCGTCCGTATCAGTTCGGGCAGGTCGCCGAAGTCGCGGCTGAGGATGTCACCGACGGGCATCGCGATGTCGCATCCACGGCGCGCCTAAGCGTACTTCGCCAATTCCAGCCGGCCGATCTGGTTGCGGTGGACTTCGTCGGGTCCGTCGACCAGGCGCAGCGTGCGCGCATGCGCATAGTCGCGGGCCAGGCCGTAATCGTCGCAGACGCCGCCCGCGCCATGCGCCTGAATCGCCCAGTCGATGACCTTGCAGACCATCGCGGGCGCCGCGACCTTGATCATCGCGATCTCCGCGCGCGCCGCCTTGTTGCCGACAGTGTCCATCTTGTACGCCGCATTGAGCGTCAGCAGTCGCGCCTGGTCGATCATGATGCGCGACTCGGCGATGCGCTCGAGCGTCACGGTCTGTTCGGCGATCGGCCGGCCAAACGTCACCCGCGACTTGACGCGCTTGCACATCCGCTCCAGCGCCCGCTCTGCCAGTCCTATCGCACGCATGCAGTGATGGATCCGTCCCGGTCCGAGCCGGCCCTGAGCGATCTCGAATCCCCGCCCTTCGCCGAGCAGGATGTTCGAGATCGGCACCCGAACGTTGCTGAATTCGATTTCCATATGGCCGTGCGGTGCGTCGTCGTAGCCGAACACCGGCAGGTGACGCAGTATGTTCACGCCCGGCGTATCGCGCGGCACAAGGACCATCGATTGCTGCGCGTGCTTGGCCGCGGTCGGATCGGTCTTGCCCATGAAGATGAAAATCTTGCAGCGCGGGTCGCCCGCACCCGAGGACCACCACTTGCGGCCGTTGATGACGTAGTCGCCGCCGTCGCGCACGATCGAGCTCTGGATGTTGGTGGCGTCGGAGGACGCCACGGCGGGCTCGGTCATCGTGAACGCGGAACGGATCTTCCCGTCGAGCAGCGGTTCCAGCCATTGCCGCTTCTGTTCCGTCGTCCCGTAGCGCTCCAGCACTTCCATGTTGCCGGTGTCGGGTGCCGAGCAATTGAAGACCTCGGACGCCCAGCGCACACGGCCCATGATTTCGCACAGCGGCGCGTATTCCGTGTTGGTCAGCCCGGCACCATGCCCGGACTCGGGCAGGAACAGGTTCCACAAATCCGCGGCTCGCGCCTTGACCTTCAGTTCCTCGACGACGCGCGTCGGCTGCCAGCGATCGCCCTCCGCCACCTCGGCGTCGAAGCGCTTCTCGTTCGGATAGACGTGCTCGTCCATGAATTCCTGCAGTCGCGACTGCAATGCCCGGACCTTCGGCGAATAATCGAAGTTCATGTGCGTCCTTGTGCGAAAGGCGTCATTGCGCCGTGCGCAACGACTCGACCTGCTTCCAACCGAGCTCCGCCATCGGCCGCGCTCGATTGCCCGCTTCCAGTGCGCGCGCGCTCGACGCATTGCCGGCCAGGGCGCGTGCCTTCACGCCTTGCAGGATGCCGGCAATGCGAAACATGTTGTAGGCCATGTAGAAGCCCCATTCGGCCGCGGTGGGCGCCGTCGTCGCGCCGACGCGGCGCAGGTAGCGTGCCACGTACTCCTCCTCCGTCGGAATGCCGAGCGCCGCGAAGTCGGCGCCACGCAGCCCGCGCAGCTCTTTTGGCGCGAGCCGCCACGTCATGAGGTGATACGAGAAATCCGCCAGCGGATGACCGAGCGTGGACAATTCCCAATCGAGCACCGCGAGAACGCGCGGCTCGGTAGGGTGGAAGATCATGTTGTCGAGGCGATAGTCGCCGTGGACGATCGACGTCTGTTCGCCTTCCGGAATATGCAGCGGCAGCCATTCGATCAGGCGATCCATCGCGGCGCACGGCTCCGTCGCGGAAGCCTTGTACTGTCGTGTCCAGCGATCGATCTGGCGCGCAAAGTAGTTGCCCGGCTTGCCGTAGTCGGCAAGACCGATCGCCGCATAGTCGACGCCATGCAGCGCCGCAATGACGCGATTCATCTCATCGAAGATCGCACTGCGCTCGCGCGGTTCCATTCCCGGCAGCAGCGGATCCCACAACACGCGCCCGTCGACGAACTCCATGACGTAGAACATCGAGCCGATCACCGTCTCGTCGGTACAGAGTACATACGTGCGAGGCACCGGAACGTCGCTGGCCGCGAGAGCGGATGATCACCCGGTACTCGCGGTCGACCGCGTGCGCTGACGGCAACAATTGCCCCGGCGGCTTGCGTCGCAGCACGTAGGGCCGCGTCGGCGTCTTGAGGACGAACGTCGGATTCGACTGGCCGCCCTTGAACTGGGCGACGTCGATGGGGCCCGCGAAGCCATCGACGTGGTCGCGCAGATAGCGCTCGAGTGCGCCGACATCGAACGCGTGCGCGGCCGCGACCGGCCGCGTCCCCATGAAGGCGTCGTAGTCGCCCACGAATTCACTCCGTTTTGCGAGACGCCTCGGCAGCGGCGCGCACCCGTCGCAGCATGAACGTGCCGCTGGCTGTGGCCACGAGCTTGCCCGAGCTGTCATGCACCTCGCCTTCGCAGAAGGCGATCGTCTTGCCGCGATGCACACAGCGGCCGTCGGCCACCAGCGTACCCAGTCCGGGGCCGACGAAATTGACTTTCAGCTCCACGGTGATCGCGCCTTGCTCGTGCGGGTCGAGCGAGCGCAGCGCGACCGCCAGTGCGATGTCGAGCAACGTCATGGTCACGCCACCGTGCACCGCATCCCAGCTGTTCATCAATTCCGGACGCACGTCGAGCGCGAGGCGCGCCTTGCCGCCGCCTTTGCTGACCAGCCGAATACCGAGATGGCGTGCGAACGGGAGCTTGCGACCGAGATCGGCTTCGATGTCCATGATGCGCCCCGTCCTCAGATGATCGTGACGCCGCCGTCGACGGCGACGATCTGACCAGTGATGAACGCGCACGCGTCCGAGGCGAACAGTGCCACCAGCCCCTTGAGGTCTTCGGGACCGCCGACACGTTTCAGCGGCGCCTTGGTGGCGACCTGGTCACCAAGCATCTCCATGATGCCCTTGGTCATCTTCGTCGGAAAGAATCCCGGTGCAATGGCGTTGACGTTGATGTCGTACTGCGCCCACTCCGCGGCGAGCGAGCGCGTGAAATTGACGACGCCGCCCTTGCTCGTGTTGTACGCGATGGTCGCGGGTCGGCCCGGGTCGCCGCCGCCGACCAGCCCGAGAATGGAGGCAACATTGATGATCTTGCCCTTTCGGCGCGGCACCATGCAGTGCTTGCCGACTTCCTGGCTGACGACGAACATCGCCGTCAAGTTGAGGTTGATGACCTTCTGCCATGCATCGAGCGGATGCTCGACCGTCGCCGCGCCCCAGGTCGTCCCCGCGTTGTTGACGAGGATGTCGATCGGGCCAAGCGCGCCGATTGCCTGCGCGACCGCCGGCGCGATCGCCGTGGCGTCGGACATGTCGCACGGCACGGCGACGGCGTAAATGCCGCGCTTGCGCAGATGATCGACTGCCTGGTCGAGTTCGTCGCGTTTGCGCGCCGTCAGGACGACGCGCGCGCCCAACTCGCCGAGCGCTTCGGCCATCTGCAGGCCCAGTCCCCGCGAACCGCCGGTGACCAGTGCGTTTCTGCCGTCGAGGTCGAACAGTTTTTGCACACTCATCGGATTCCTCTCGCTTGCTGCAACAGGTGTCGAGTTTTCCGGCGTCGCGCAGCCACCTCGATCGTGCCCTTGGCCCGCATTCTAGGTTAACATTCCGCGCAATGGGCAGCGGGAAGCGCCAACCACCCGTTGCGGGTAGGTATGTTTTCTCGTTCGCGTCTCCGCCATGGACCTCAACTACTCCGCCGAAGAACGGGCGTTTCGCGACGAAGCCAATGCCTGGCTTCGTGACAACCTGCCGGTCGACCTGCGCGACAAGGTGACGCACTACCGCTCGCTGTCGCGCGACGACTTGCTGCGTTGGCACAAGATACTTGCCGCCAAAGGCTGGATCGCGCCCGCTTGGCCAGAGGAATGGGGCGGCACGGACTGGAACGTCGTCAAGCGTTACATTTTCGAGGAAGCATGCGGCTACGCCGGCGCGCCGCCGCTGATCCCGTTCGGGCTGATGATGTGTGCGCCCGTGCTGCTGAAATTCGGCACCGACGCACAGAAGCAGCGATTCCTGCCGCGCATTTACCATGGCGAGGATTTCTGGTGTCAGGGCTATTCGGAACCGGGCTCCGGTTCCGATCTCGCATCGCTGCGCACCCGCGCGGTGCGCGACGGCGAGGATTATGTCGTGAATGGCCAGAAAACGTGGACCACCCTCGCCCACATGGCCGACTGGATCTTCTGCCTGGTGCGCACCGACCCCGGCCTCGAACGCAAGCAGGACGGCATCTCGTTCCTGCTCATCGACATGAAGACGCCCGGGATCACGGTGCGCCCGTTGAAGCTGATGGACGGCGGCAGCGAAGTCAACGAAGTCTTTTTCGACGACGTCCGGGTCCCGGTCGCGAACCGGGTGCACGACGAGGGCAAGGGCTGGACCGTCGCCAAGTATCTGCTCGGCCACGAGCGCATGAACACGGCGCGCATCGGCGCCTCGCAACGCGAGCTGGAGAGCCTCAAGGCATTCGCGGCGAAACAACGCAAGGACGGTCGCTCGCTGCTCGACGATCCGCGCTTTCGGGACAAGGTGTCGCGGGTCGAGATCGAGTTGATGGCCCTGTCGATCACCAACTTGCGCTTCCTTGACCAGCTGCGCGCGGGCAACGCGCCCGGCGCGGAAGTGTCGATGCTGAAGATCAAGGGCACGGAAATCCAGCAGGCATTGACCGAACTCATGATGCAGGCCGCCGGCCCGCTCGCGCAACCCTTCGCGCCGCGCACGCCCGACGCCGATTTCGACACGTTCACCGCCTCGCTCGCTCCCCGCTATTGCAACTACCGCAAGACATCGATCTACGCGGGCTCGAACGAAATCCAGCGCAACATCATCGCCAAGATGGCCCTCGGACTGTAGGGACGACGCTTGAACTTCGACTACAGCGAAGAGCAGCAACTTCTGGCCGCGTCGGTCAGGCGCTTCGTCGACGAGCAGTATGACTTCGACACGCGCAAGAAGATCATCGCGTCGAGCGAAGGCTATAGCGCCGGCGTCTGGTCGGGCCTCGCCGACATCGGGTTGCTCGGCCTGCCGTTGCCGGTGGAATCCGGCGGCTTCGGTGGCGGTGCCGTGGACCTGTTCAACGTCATGGAGGCGTTTGGCGACGCGCTGGTCGTCGAGCCGTATCTGTCCACGATCCTGTGTGCGCGGTTGATCGCGCGTGCAGGCAGCACGCCCCAAAAGGAGGCGCTGCTGCCTCCGGTCGTCGCCGGCCATCTCAAGCTGGCGTTCGCGCAGGCCGAACGGGACGCGCGCTACAACCTCGCACACGTCACGACGCGTGCGCGCAAGGATGGCAACGGCTATCTCCTCGACGGCGAGAAGTGTGTCGTACTGCACGGGCCCTGTGCCGATCGGTTGCTTGTCTCGGCGCGTACGTCGGGTACGGATACCGACGAAGCTGGGATCAGCCTGTTCGTGGTCGACGCAGATGCCGCCGGCGTCACACGAACGGCGTACCACACCATCGACAGCATGGTTGCTTGCGACGTCGCCTTGCGCCAGGTACGCGTGGGCGGCGATGCGTTGCTCGGCGACGAGGGGAGAGCGTTGCCGCTCATGCTCGAGGTCACCGATTTCGCCATTGCGCTGCTCTGCGCAGAGGCGGTTGGCGCCATCAAGAGCGCCAATGACACCACCCTGGAGTACCTCAAGACGAGAAAACAGTTCGGCGTGCCGATCGGCGCGTTCCAGGCGCTCCAGCACCGCATGGTCGACATGGTGATCAGCGGCGAGCAGGCGCGGTCGATGGCGAGTCTCGCTTGCGCGAAGGTCGACACCGAAAGGGATCCGGCGGAGCGCCAGCGCGTCATCTCCGCTGCCAAGATCAAGATTGCCGACGCGTGCCGGCACGTAGCGCAGGAATCGGTTCAGTTGCACGGCGGTATGGGCATGACCGACGAGATGAAGGTGAGCCATGTGTTCCGCCGCCTGACGATGATCGCGCAGCAATTCGGGGATGCCGATCATCACCTCGAACGATTTGCACGCTTGTAGCGGAGCCAGGAGACTACCCGTGGGCACGATGAACCAGCAGGTGCTGCTCGCCAGTCGCCCGCAGGGCGCAATGGCGGAGGACAATTTCAGGATCGTGGAGGTCCCTCTCGCCGCGCCTGCCGAGGGCGAGGTACAGGTGCGCAACGAATGGCTGTCGCTCGACCCCTACATGCGCGGACGCATGAGCGATGCCAAGTCCTACGTGCCGCCGGTGCAGATCGGCGAAGTGATGGTCGGTCAGACGGTCGGCGAAGTCACGGCATCGAAGGATGCCGCGTTTGCGCCCGGCGACAAGGTGCTCACGCAGCTCGGCTGGCAGAGTCACGGCGTGGCCAAAGCCAACACACTCACGAAGATCGACGTCAGACGCGCGCCCGCGTCGTACTACCTGGGCGTACTCGGCATGCCCGGCGTCACCGCATGGTTCGGCCTGTTCGAAATCGGCCAACCTAAGGCGGGCGAAACGGTGGTCGTGTCGGCCGCGTCCGGTGCGGTGGGCAGCGTCGTTGGCCAGCTCGCAAAAATCAGGGGATGCCGCACGGTCGGCATCGCCGGCGGCAAGGCCAAGTGCGACTACGTCGTGCAGGAACTCGGATTCGATGCTTGCGTCGACTACAAGGCCGGCAACCTGCTGCAGGATCTGCGCACGCACTGCCCGAACGGCGTCGACGTCTACTTCGAGAACGTCGGCGGCGTGATTCTCGACACGGTGCTGCGCATCATGAACCTGCGCTCGCGCATCACCGTCTGCGGCCTGATCGCGGACTACAACACCGCCGAGCCCTACGGCTACAAGATGCTGCGCTCGGTGCTCGTCAACCGGATCAAGATGCAGGGCATGATCGTCTTCGACTGGAAGGACCGCTACGGCGAAGCGCTCCAAGGGCTCGGCGGCTATCTCGCGGAGGGGAAGCTGAAATACCGCGAATCGGTCGTCCAGGGCCTGGCCAACGCTCCCAAAGGGCTTATCGCGCTGCTCAAGGGTGAGAATTTCGGCAAGCAGCTCGTCAAGATCGCCTGCAGCCTATGCAGAACCCACATCCGCGCAGTGCGTGCGGATATCGCAACGCGAGCACGTGTGTTACTCACACAGCAGTAGCGACAGCTCCCGCCAAGCACTGCCCATCGGGTTTCACGTATGCCCGTCTACGTCGGTGCTCGCCTTGCGAATATCATCCTATTCGATAAAACATTATTCGACTGATCTTCTGCCTGTGCGCCCGACCCGGTCTCGAACGCAAGCAGGACGGCATCTCGTTCCTGCTCATCGACATGAAGACTCCCGGCATCACGGTGCGCCCGTTGAAACTGATGGACGGCGGCAGCGAAGTCAACGAAGTCTTTTTCGACGACGTCCGCGTCCCGGTCGCGAACCGGGTGCACGACGAGGGCAAGGGCTGGACCGTCGCCAAATATCTGCTCGGCCACGAGCGCATGAACACGGCGCGCATCGGCGCCTCGCAACGCGAGCTGGAGAGCCTCAAGGCATTCGCGGCGAAGCAACGCAAGGATGGTCGCTCGCTGCTCGACGATCCGCGCTTTCGGGACAAGGTGTCGCGGGTCGAGATCGAGTTGATGGCCCTGTCGATCACCAACTTGCGCTTCCTCGACCAGCTGCGCACGCGGCAACGCGCCCGGCGCGGAAGTGTCGATGCTGAAGATCAAGGGCACGGAAATCCAGCAGGCATTGACCGAACTCATGATGCAGGCCGCCGGCCCGCTCGCGCAACCCTTCGCGCCGCGCACGCCCGACGCCGATTTCGACACGTTCACCGCCTCGCTCGCTCCCCGCTATTGCAACTACCGCAAGACGTCGATCTACGCGGGCTCGAACGAAATCCAGCGCAACATCATCGCCAAGATGGCCCTCGGACTGTAGGGACGACGCTTGAACTTCGACTACAGCGAAGAGCAGCAACTTCTGGCCGCGTCGGTCAGGCGCTTCGTCGACGAGCAGTATGACTTCGACACGCGCAAGAAGATCATCGCGTCGAGCGAAGGCTACAGCGCCGGCGTCTGGTCGGGCCTCGCCGACATCGGGTTGCTCGGCCTGCCGTTGCCGGTGGAATCCGGCGGCTTCGGCGGCGGTGCCGTGGACCTGTTCAACGTCATGGAGGCGTTTGGCGACGCGCTGGTCGTCGAGCCGTATCTGTCCACGATCCTGTGTGCGCGGTTGATCGCGCGTGCAGGCAGCGCGCCCCAAAAGGAGGCGCTGCTGCCTCCGGTCGTCGCCGGCAATCTCAAGCTGGCGTTCGCGCAGGCCGAACGGGACGCGCGCTACAACCTCGCACACGTCACGACGCGTGCGCGCAAGGATGGCAACGGCTATGTCCTCGACGGCGAGAAGTGTGTCGTACTGCACGGGCCCTGTGCCGATCGGTTGCTTGTCTCGGCGCGCACGTCGGGTGCGGATACCGACGAAGCTGGGATCAGCCTGTTCGTGGTCGACGCAGATGCCGCCGGTGTCACACGAACGGCGTACCGCACCATCGACAGCATGGTTGCTTCCGACCTCGCCTTGCGCCAGGTACGCGTGGGCGGCGATGCGTTGCTCGGCGACGAGGGGAGAGCGTTCCCGCTCATCCTCGAGGTCACCGATTTCGCCATTGCGCTGCTCTGCGCAGAGGCGGTTGGCGCCATCAAGAGCGCCAATGACACCACCCTGGAGTACCTCAAGACGAGAAAACAGTTCGGCGTGCCGATCGGCGCGTTCCAGGCGCTCCAGCACCGCATGGTCGACATGGTGATCAGCGGCGAGCAGGCGCGGTCGATGGCGAGTCTCGCTTGCGCGAAGGTCGACACCGAAAGCGATCCTGCGGAGCGCCAGCGCGTCATCTCCGCCGCCAAGATCAAGATTGCCGATGCGTGTCGGCACGTAGCGCAGGAATCGGTCCAGTTGCACGGCGGCATGGGCATGACCGACGAGATGAAGGTAAGCCACGTGTTCCGCCGCCTGACGATGATCGCGCAGCAATTCGGAGATGCCGATCATCACCTCGAACGATTTGCACGCTTGTAGCGGAGCCAGGAGACTACCCGTGGGCACGATGAACCAACAGGTGCTGCTCGCCAGTCGCCCGCAGGGCGCAATGGCGGAGGACAATTTCAGGATCGTGGAGGTCCCTCTCGCCGCGCCTGCCGAGGGCGAGGTACAGGTGCGCAACGAATGGCTGTCGCTCGACCCCTACATGCGCGGACGCATGAGCGATGCCAAGTCCTACGTGCCGCCGGTGCAGATCGGCGAAGTGATGGTCGGTCAGACGGTCGGCGAAGTCACGGCATCGAAGGATGCCGCGTTTGCGCCCGGCGACAAGGTGCTCACGCAGCTCGGCTGGCAGAGTCACGGCGTGGCCAAAGCCAACACACTCACGAAGATCGACGTCAGACGCGCGCCCGCGTCGTACTACCTGGGCGTACTCGGCATGCCCGGCGTCACCGCATGGTTCGGGTTGTTCGAAATCGGCCAACCTAAGGCGGGCGAAACGGTAGTCGTGTCGGCGGCGTCGGGTGCGGTCGGCAGCGTCGTTGGCCAGCTCGCAAAAATCAAGGGATGCCACACGGTCGGCATCGCCGGCGGCAAGGCCAAGTGCGACTACGTGGTGCAGGACCTCGGTTTCGATGCATGCGTCGACTACAAGGCCGGCAACCTGCTGGCCGATCTGCGTGCGCACTGCCCGAACGGCGTCGACGTGTATTTCGAGAACGTCGGTGGCGTGATTCTCGATACGGTGCTGCGCATCATGAACCTGCGCTCACGCATCACCGTCTGCGGCCTGATCGCGGACTACAACACCGCCGAGCCCTACGGCTACAAGATGCTGCGGTCGGTGCTGGTCAACCGTATCAAGATGCAGGGCATGATCGTCTTCGACTGGAAGGACCGCTACGGCGAAGCACTCCAAGGGCTCGGCGGTTATCTCGCTGAAGGGAAGCTGAAGTACCGCGAATCGGTCGTCGAGGGCCTGGCCAACGCTCCCAAAGGGCTTATCGCGCTGCTCAAGGGTGAGAATTTCGGCAAGCAGCTCGTCAAGATCGCCTAGCAGCCTGATGCAGAACCCCGCATGAGCCGCGTTTCGGACGAGATGGCCCTGGATACTAGGCGCGAGCCGCGTCGAATAGCCGATGCATATTCGCAAGGCGAGCAACGACGTAGACGGGGCCATATCGTCGAAACCCGCATGGGCAGTGGCTTGGCGGGCGGTCTGCTTTGTCGCTACTCGCTCGTGTGGGGTCAACCACACGTCGCTCGCAGCTTCGCGCATCCCATCCCGCCACGCCACTGCGCGGCCATGATGGGTTCTGCATCAGGCTGCTAAGGACCGCATCACTCGATTGCAGCCGTCCGGTTGCCCGCTACAACCTGGTCACTGTCGGACTTCTTTCCAATGCGTGCGTCATGCCGCGGACGGCAAGCAGATAACCCGGTGGAAGATAACGAGAAAATATTCCTGGCGCAAAGGTTGCTACCAATGACGGGACTGACGGCAGGGCAGCGTTTGGACCATTTGCGAGGGAACCGTGAGCACGATCAATGCCCGCAATGCGCAGGATGCAGCGAATCCGGTCCATCTGAGTTTCAGCGAAAAGCGCCAACCGCTGCTTCAGGGCGATGCCCACCACTACCTCATGGCGCGCGGCGACCAGCTCGCGTTTTCGGCGGAGGTTGTTCGATTCGGCTTCTCGCCGTCGGACTTCGCGCTCGACATCGAGCGCGTACCGGGCAAGCACTCACCGGCTTCGCCGGCGCCGCGGTTCACCGTCACCGTCAGAAACATTCATCGCCTGGGCAGCATGACGTACCACGGCGGCCCGGGACGCGCATGGGTCGCCGAGTTCCTGCGCGATCTCATCGCCGGGAGATTCGGGCAACCGTAGGCGTTCCCGACGGAACGATCGCATAGTTCGAGCAGCAGGACCTGCGGGTCAGTCGCCCTTGATGTTGGCCGCCTTGACGATCGGCGTCCAGCGCGCCAACTCCTCCTTGATCTGCGTCGCAAAGCGCTCGGGTGTGCCCCCCGCCGCCTCCATGCCCAAGGCGGCGAACCGTTCGCGCGTCTCGGGCAACTGAAGAATGCGCACCGACTCGCGGTTCAGCTGGCGGACAACCGCCGCGGGCGTCCCTGCTGGCGCCAACAGCCCGAACCACGAGTTGAATTCCAATCCCGGATAACCTTGTTCGGCGATGGTGGGAATGTTCGGGAATGCCGCCACCCGGGTCTTGCCGGTGACCGCCAGGGCCGTGAGTTGTCCGCTTTCCAGGTAGGTTTCTTTCCCTTGCAGATAGTTGAAGGTGATCGGCACTTCCCCGGAGAGCAGATCCTTGAACGCGCCGCTCGTGCCGTAAGGGATGTGCAGGAGCTCGACGCCTGCGCGTTGCCAAAGCATTTGCGCAACCAGGCTTGCCGGCGAGCCGGCACCCGTCGTTGAGTACGTGAGCTTACCGGGGTGTCGGCGCGCTTCGGCGACCAGATCGCCCAGCGAATGGAAGCCCAGCGACGCATGAACCATCAGCGCCAACGGTTGCGTCGCCAGTATGGCGATGGGTGCAAAAGCCTGTACCGGGTCCACGGCTTTCTCACCATAGATTCCCGGCACCGTCACCATCGAAAAGCCCGCAACCAGCAGCGTATAGCCGTCGGCCGCCGCTCTCGCAACGAAATCTTCGGCAATGTTGCCTGACATCCCCGGCCGGTTCTCGATGATGACCGGCTGCCCGAGGGACGTCTGCAGCTTTTCGCCGATGATGCGCGCGACCGTGTCGATCGCTGTCCCCGTTTGATAGGAGACGATCAACCGTACGGGTCGGCTTGGGTACGGCGCTGTCGTTTCAGCGCGCGCCGCAATCGACAATGCCGACAGCGACGCCATCACGAGAGCGAAAGCCATCGCCGTCCGCGCCGCTTGCGGACCTCGCAGAAAGCGGGTCATGCTTCGTGCCGAAGCGCGAGCATCGCCTCGATCAGCTCCGGGTCTTCCCAGGGAACGTCGACCGGATAGTCGCGCAGATACCGGCTGTTGGGATCGCGCAGCCACTCCTGCGGGAAATTCGGTCTCACGCCGCTCTCGCCTTCGTCCAGGTCGCTGCGCGATGGCGACGGTAGACCGTTGAGCGCTGCGTGCAGCGCCGCGCACATGTCGACGTTGAGCAGACCGCCACGGAACGTCCCCGGCGAGACGCGCCGGTTGATCTCGAGCAAGTAGGCCTCACCCGTGCGCTCATGCACCACGCACTCGAGGCTGAACAAGCCACTCATGCCCAATCCGCCCGCGAGTTTGTCGGCAATCCCGCGAATCTCCGGGGCCCGGTGATACCGGATCACGGTCGCCGGGCCTGTTGGCTCCCCAGCGACCTTGTCCGTCGCGTAACCGGCCAGCACAGTCCCTTTCCACGCGGCGATCCCGTAGTACGTGATGCACCCCGGAACATGTGCCTGCGCCAGCAGGCGAGTACCCGTGACACCTTCGAGATCGAGCGCATCCGGTTGCGAGAGTTCGGCAAACGCGTTGCGCACTGCCACCCGATCGGGACAAATTGCCACGCCGTGCCCGGCAAAGCCATAGCCCCGCTTCAGGACGAGGGGCAAGCCAAGCGTGGTGATCGTCGCTTCGGCCTCCTCCGGTGTCGTCACAATCGCCCAGGGCGGCACACGCACACCCAGCGCTTCAGCCGCCCGCGGCAGGAGTGTCTTGTCGACGCTGGTTCGGTAGTGCGCAGACTCGCCGAGCGACTCGCGAATCAACGATGCAAGCTGCAGCTGCAAATGCGGTTGCAGTTCCTTTGGCGGGGAGAGGACTACCAGCTGGAGGAGCCGGAAGGCGATGTCGTCGCACGGCAAGACGAGCCGAGGCGCGACGGCCTTGACCATGCCCGCAAAGGCAAATACCCATTGCATCGTCGTCGTTTCGTCCGGGAGGTGGCCAACCCTGGCAACGAATCGACTCTTTTCCGCTAGCGAATTGCGCGGGGTGAGCAGCGAAACTTCGAATCCCGCCTTGGCGAGCGCACCCGGAATGCGCGCGGTACCATACCATCGAGTCGCCGTGGAAATCAGCAGTACCGGTATCTTCATCCTTTCTCATTGTATCGCGCCGGGTCGCGGCGTTCGGTCGATCGCCGTGCGCAGTCCGTGCATATCAGCACAGCACCCAGGGGCTTCCAGAAACGCGGAGACGTCCGGGGCGGCGGCTTTGCAGCGTCGCAACTCCGTCGCTATTGACCGCCGCGACCGAACAGTTTTGCGGCCAGCGTCGGTACGTCGATACCGGTTCCCATTTCGCGCATCACGTTGCGCTCCTTGAGGGTGATCGCTTCGGCGAGCGGAAGCACCTGCTCCACCAGCCTTGCGCGGCACGAAGCATGTGCCCGTCTCGTCCGCGATGACGAGGTCACCCGGGCGCACGGCAATGCCCGCGATGCTGACCGCGCCGTTCACTTCGACGGTCACGCAACGCCATTTGCCGGTAATCGGGCTGATATCGCGCGACCAGATGGGAAAGCCGATCCGACGCGACTGACCCACGTCGCGCACGCCTCCGTCGACGACGGCCCCTTCCATCTTCTGCCGCTGCGCGAGCGAGGCCATGATGCCACCCATGTTGGAGATGTCGCGCAACCCCTGGATGACGAGCACGTCGCCGGGATCGGCCATGTTGATGCCTTCGACCTCGGTCATGCGATTCTCATTCGCCCCAAGGCTCTGCGTCGATACGAGATCCTGCGGCACGTTACGTACCGTGACGGCCGTGCCGACGATCCGTGCGGTCGGAATCGTGGGACACAGAATCGACGCACCGACGACGCCGCGTATGCCGAGTTGGTCGAGCACGTCGGAGACCGTCCCGGACAGGTCCTCGAGCGCCTTGAAGCGGTCGATGATGGCCGTCGGGATACTCTCTGCGCGCGGTTTCACGAGCGCCGCGTCGAGGACACCGGTGACCTTGCGCGTCGTTGCCTGCTGCATGTGCATCTCCTGGTTGTTTGGGTCGTCGCGGCTCGCGGCCTACGTCATTCGATCTTGATGTTGGCGCGCTTGACGATGTCGCCCCAGTAGAAATAGTCGTCGCGGATTACCTTCTGCGCCTGTTCCGGCGTCGACGTCACGATGTTGAGCCCCTCCATCTTCTGCTGCACTTCCGGATTCTTCATGATCTTGACGATCTCGGCATTCAGGCGTTCGACGATGGGTTGCGGCGTGCCGGCTGGAACGAACATGGCGGTCCACGACGTATGGCCGAAACCGGTGAAGCCGAGCTCCTCGAAGGTTGGAACGTCGGGCAACAGCGGGTCGCGAGTGGGCATCGGCACCGCGATCGGACGGATCCTGCCTTCCTTGATATACGGCATCGCGGTGAATACCGCGTCGATCATCATGTCGATGTGACCGCCCAGCATGGCAGTGGTCGACGCCGCGATGCCGGGGAACGGCACGTGCGTCGCGCCGCCGCCGGAGGATAGCTTGAACGCCTCCATGGTCATGTGAGCTGATCGTGCCATAGCCCGAGGAGGCGTAGTTCAACCGCTCCGGCTGGGTGCGCATGATCGTGACCAGCTCGTTCATGTTCTTGATCGGCAGCGCAGCGTTGACCATGAGGAGCAGGCGTGTGGTGGAAAGCAGCGTGATCGGCTGGAAGTCCTTGAGGGGATCGTAGAGAACACTCTTGAGAACCGCGTGTCGTCGCAACCGGAAACGTTTGCGCGACTGGCCGCCGCTGCGTTTCCGACACCGCCGCCGGGCGCGAAACGCCGCCGGCTTGCGTGAACGAGCGTCGGGCCGCAGGTTTTTGCCCTAAAATCGCGTCCTGGCCCAAGCGCAAGGACGACCACCATGATCGGCTACGTAACGCTCGGCACCAACGATCTGCCGCGTGCAGCGGCCTTCTATGACAAGCTTCTGGCCGAAATCGGCGCCAAACGCCTGTGGGAATTCGAAACCGGGATTGCGTGGGGCGTCGCGCAGGACAAGCCTAGTCTCGGCATCATGAAGCCCTACGATGGCAAGCCTGCGACCGTCGGCAACGGCGTGATGGCGGCGCTCATCGTCGACTCGCGCGAAAAGGTCGACCGCGTCCACAAGAAGGCGCTCGACCTCGGCGGCAAGGACGAGGGCCCGGCCGGTCCTCGTGGCGAAGGATTCTATGCCGGCTACTTCCGCGATCTCGACGGGAACAAGCTCAATGTATTTTTCATGGGCTGACACTTTGTCGAGTCTGGATTGCCGATGAATATCGACGTCCGGGGAAAGCGCGTCGTCGTCGCGGGCGCCAGCCGTGGCATCGGGCGTTCGATCGCGCTGGGCTTCGCCGCAGCTGGGGCGGACGTATCGATCTGCGCGCGCAGCGCGCCGGCACTCGAAGCGACGCGCAACGAGATGGCGGCCTTCGGCGGCATTGCGCACGCGGCGACCTGCGATCTGGCGAGCGAAAGCGCGATCGCGCGTTACATCCCGGAGGCCGCCGCAGCGCTGTCCGGCATCGACGTACTGGTGAACAACGCCACCGGTTACGGCCTGGGCGAAGACGAAGCGAGCTGGGAGGCGAGCCTGTCCGTCGACCTACTCGCCGTCGTGCGGGCGTCGCGCGAGGCGTTGCCGTTCATCGCCAGAGGACGCGACGGTGCGATCATCAACATCGCTTCCGGATCCGGCCTGAACCCGTCGGTGCGCGCGCCCGCGTACGGCGCCGCGAAAGCCGCCGTGATCCATTACACGCGCACTCAGGCCGCAACGCTGGCGATGCAGGGCATCCGGGTGAATTGCGTGGCGCCGGGGTCGATCGAGTTCCCGGGAGGGCTCTGGGATCGCGCCAAGACCAGCGATCCCGCGCTGTACGGCAGCATACTGGCATCGATGCCCGCCAAGCGCCTCGGCCGGCCCGAGGAAGTCGCCAACGTGGTGCTGTTCCTGGCGTCGCCACTCGCGAGCTGGGTGACCGCGCAAGTCATCAGCGTCAACGGCGGCCAGGGTTTTGCGCGATAACCCGCGGGGACTTATCCGGAAGCGCGCAGGAGTTCGTCGAAGTAAGCGATGGTCCTGCCGAGTCCGGCATGCAGATCCGTCTTCGGCGCCCATTCGAGTTGCTTGCGTGCCAGCGAAATATCCGGCTGGCGCTGCTTCGGGTCGTCACTGGGCAGCGGCTTCAACACGATCTGCGAGCGCGAATTGGTCAGCTTGATGACAGTTTCGGCAAGATCGACGATGCGCGTCTCGACCGGATTGCCGAGATTGACCGGGCCGGTGAATGCTGGGGGTGAATTCATGAGCGCCAGCAGGCCGTCGATCAGGTCGTCGACGTAGCAGAACGATCGCGTCTGGTCGCCCTTTCCGTAGACGGCGATCGGTTCGTTGCGCAGCGCGCTCACGACGAAGCTCGACACGACGCGACCGTCGTTGGGGTGCATGCGCGGACCGTAGGTATTGAATATGCGCGCCACCTTGATCTTCAGGTGGTACTGCCTGTAGTAATCGAAAAAGAGCGTCTCGGCACACCGCTTGCCTTCGTCGTAGCACGCGCGATAGCCGATGGGGTTGACATTGCCCCAATAGGCTTCGGTCTGCGGGTGGACATTGGGGTCCCCATAAACCTCGCTCGTGGAAGCCTGTAGAATCGTGGCCTGGGTCCGTTTGGCGAGGCCAAGCACGTTGATCGCCCCATGGACGCTCGTCTTGGTTGTCTGTACCGGATCGAATTGATAGTGTACGGGCGACGCCGGACAGGCGAGGTTGTAGATCTCATCGGTCTCGACGTATAGCGGGAACGTGATGTCGTGCCGCAGTACCTCGAAGTTCTTGCAGTCGAGCAGATGAACGATGTTTGCCCTTGTACCGGTGAAAAAATTGTCGACGCACAATACATCGCGCCCTTGCGCCACCAGCCGCTCGCACAAATGCGACCCCAGGAAGCCGGCGCCTCCCGTCACCAGCGCGCACTTCTGAATTTGATCCCGCATGGTTGCGCCATCTCCAAGAATTGGTAAAGCACCCGAGTGCCCGCCCGTGAAACGAACAAACGTTGCTGCCCCGCGTCCAACGCTTGCCCTGCGTAATGTACAACCAATTGGCAGTCCAATTCGTGGCCGGGTCCGGCAAGTGATGCAATCCGCATGACGAATCCCGGGCTCGTATTGGAGATTCTCGGGTGGGTACTGGGCATCGGCGCGGGTGCCACAGCTGTCATATGGGTGGTGCTGTGGATAGGCGTGGAGCAGTCGATACGCTGGGTTCCCACGCTGCGCGAGGGGCAGAGGCTCGCCGAAGCCGACCCGCCGATCGGGCGCGTGTGTGTGGTCGTTCCCGCACACAACGAAGAGCGCGTGATTGCGGGCTTCGTCCGCTCACTGCGGGCCGAAACATACCCGCAATTGCGCGTCGTGCTCGCACTCGATCGCTGTACAGACAAGACCGCGGCGCTTGTGCGCGCCGGCACCGCCGGCGACGATCGCTTCGAACTGGTCGAAATCGATTCCTGTCCGGACGATTGGGCGGGCAAGGTGCACGCTGTCTATGCCGGCGTGACGCGCTCGGTCGGCGCGCGGGACGCGGAGTATCTGCTGTTCGCGGACGCCGACACGGTCTTCGAATCGGGATGCATTGCGGCATCGCTGGCGCTTATGCGCGAACGCAAGCTCGATCTTCTCAGCTTGCTCAGCACGCTGACACAGGACTCGTGGTTCGAGCGCATCGTGCAAACGGCCGCAGCGTTCGAGCTGATGCGGCAGTATCCGTTGACGCGCGCCAACGGGCTCAAGGGACAGCGCGCGTTCGCCAACGGCCAGTTCATGCTGTTTAGACGGGACGCCTACGATGCGGTGGGGGGGCACGCCGCGGTGCGCCGGGCGCTGCTGGAAGATCTTGCGCTGGCGCGACTCGTCGTGCGCCTGCGCCGCAAGGTTGGCGTTTTCTTTGCGGACGGACTGTTCCGCTGCCGCATGTACGCGGATTGGGCGCAATTCCGTCGTGGGTGGACGCGCATCTACACGGAAGCTGCGAATCGCAAGGCCTCGCGGCTGTCGTTTTCAGCAGCGAGGATACGCTTTGTCGGTACCGTGCTGCCGCTGTGGACGTTGGGTTGCGGGATTTTTGGCGCGCTGCTCGCCTACGACAACATAAGAGGAGGATGGCCGTTGCTCGGCCTTTGGCTGGTGGCGACGTTCGTCTGGCTGGGAGCGCTCGTGCGCATCGTGGGGGTGGCACAAGCGCCGGCATGGACGGCGCCGCTGCAGATCGTCGGCGCCTGGCTGACAGGAGGTCTGCTCAAGCAGGCCGCGCACGATCTGCGTTTGCGCCGTCCCACGCAGTGGGGCGGACGCGAGTACGATCTCGGCGCGGAGAAACCCGTACCCACCCAGCCTGTCGGTGAAGGTGACACCCGCCCGCGGGCAACGGGGGTGTGACCACGAATTACTTGCGACGCGTATTTGGCGCCTCGCCTGCCGGCGGCGGCATCTCGCCGGGACTGAAACTCGCGTTGCTGCTGGGCGGGCTTGCACTTCTCGGCCTGCTCGTTGCGCTGATCGAGCCCACGCCCACCCTGCGCCACGTGCGCGCGGGCGTACTTTCGGGCAGTGAGCGTGGCAACTACTACGCCGTGGTCAGCAAATTGGCCGCGGAAGCACAGCGGCAAAAAGGGCAGATCCGGAATTTGCCGTCGGCCGGCTCCGTGGAGAATCTGGCCCGGCTTACCGCCGCAAAGGCCACGTGCGACATCCAGTTCGCGCTCGTCCAGGACGGCATCGACTGGCCGCAAGACGGCAAGTTGGAGGTCGTCGGGCGCCTGGTACGGCCCGAAACGCTGCTCTTCCTGGGGCCCGCAGCTGACAGAATCACGAGCCCCGATGATCTGCGCGGCGCGCGGATCGGCATCGGTCCAGTGGGTAGCGGCACCGAGCAACTCGTGCGGCACATGATCGAACCGTTCGCCGAGCTCGACTTGAAGGTCTCGACGCCAACGACTGACGAGCAACTCGCGCAACTTCAGCGCGGCGAGCTGGACCTCGGCGCCATGGTTATCGACGAGGACGCACGCCAGATAGACGAGGCGGTGCGGCAGCGCAAACTGCAGATCCTCAGCATGCCCGGGGCCGAGAGCCTCGCCCGCCGCTTTCCGTTCACGCGGGTCGGCCACATCGAGGCCGGTCACTACGACCTCGTGCACCAGCTGCCACCCACGACCAAGGACGTGCTGCGCGTCGACACCCTGATCGTGGGCAACGGCTGCGCGTCGCGGTCGGTGACGCAGGGCTTCATCACCGCGATCGCGGGCGTCTACCCCAATTTCGTCCGGCACAACCGCGACACGCCGAACCTGACGGGGCAGCCGATGGCGCCGGCAGCACGCAGCTACTACGACAACGATGGCCCCGACCTGCTCGGCGTCTACGCACCGTGGGCCGTCGATATCATGCTGACGTCAAGTTGGATCCAGTTGTTCTTCGCGATCTCGGTGCTGTTCAACGCGATGGCGCTCATGCATCGGTTCAGGTTGTGGCGCATCGACGTGGCGCGCGTCCGCATCGAAAGCGAGATTCACCGGATGTTCGGCGCCGGCACCACCGTCCACGAGATCGCGACCATGCAGCCTACCGATGCGCACCGCACGCCGCAGGCGCGGGCGGCGCTCGATTCGACAATGGAGCGCCTCGGCGCACTGTTCGAACGCAGCCGCCGGCAATCGCTGTCGATGCTGGTGCCGATGGGACAGGAGATGGCCTACCGCTACCAGGAGGGGTTGATGGTCCACCTCCTGCACGCGCTGCGATCGTTTCGGGACCGCCTCTAGGTTCGTTCGCTGCCGCCTGAACGCGACGCGTCGACGTCCTGCCATCTCGCTCGCTTCAGCTACGCGATCTCGAACAACCCCGCGGCGCCCATGCCGCCGCCGATGCACATCGTCACGACGACGTACTTAGCGCCGCGGCGCTTGCCTTCGATCAGGGCGTGTCCCGTCAGCCGCGAGCCCGACACGCCATACGGGTGTCCCACCGCGATCGCCCCGCCGTCGACGTTGAGACGATCGTCGGGAATGCCAAGCTGGTCGCGGCAATAGATCACCTGCACCGCGAAGGCCTCGTTCAGTTCCCACAGGTCGATGTCCCCGATCGACTTGCCGGCGCGTGCCAGCAGCTTGGGCACCGCGAACGCCGGGCCGATGCCCATCTCGTCGGGTTCGCAACCCGCGACCGCGAAGCCGCGAAAGATCCCGAGCGGCTGCAAACCTTTGCGCGAGGCGACCTTGGCATCCATCACCACGCAGGCCGAGGCGCCATCCGAGAACTGGCTCGCATTGCCTGCGGTGATCACGCCGCCGGGGAGCGCGGGGCGGATCTTCGCCACGCCTTCGAGTGTCGTGTCGGCACGAATACCTTCGTCGGCGGCGATCGTGACTTCTTTGGTGAACAGCCGCGACGACGCCGCATCCGCGACACCCATCGTCGCGGTCATGGGCACGATTTCGGCGGCGAATCTTCCTGCGGCCGCCGCCGCCGCGGCGCGTTGCTGGCTCTGCACGCCGTACGCGTCCTGCGACTCGCGCGATATGCCGTAACGCTTGGACACGTTCTCGGCCGTCTGGAGCATCGTCCAGTACAGTTCGGGCTTGTGCTCCAGGAGCCACGTTTCGCGCAGCATGTGCTTGTTCGCCTCGTTCTGCACGCAGGAGATCGATTCGACGCCGCCCGCGACGTAGATCTCGCCTTCGCCCGCGATGATGCGTTGCGCCGCCAGCGCGATCGTCTGCAGGCCCGACGAACAGAACCGGTTGACGGTCATGCCCGCGACCGTCACCGGGCAGCCCGCACGCAGCGCGATCTGGCGCGCGATGTTGGACCCGGTCGCCCCCTCGGGAAAAGCGCAGCCCATGAGCACGTCCTCGACTTCTGCCGCGTCGAGCCCGGCACGCTCGATCGCGTGCTTGACGACGTGCCCGCCCATCGTCGCACCGTGAGTCATGTTGAAGGCGCCGCGCCAGGACTTCGCCAAGCCGGTGCGTGCGGTGGAAACGATGACGGCATCAGTCATGATGGCTAGCTTTCGAATATGCGAGTGTTCGATACGTTGTTCACAACCATTGCCCTCACCCCTACCCCGCTCCCGGTGGGGGTTTGTCTCGCTAGGCGACTGCCGCGTTGAAGGTCTTGCCTTCCGCCGCGAGCCGCACGAGCAGCGGTGCCGGTTGCCAAAAGGCAGGGTCGCCGCCGGGCTGCGCCGCAAAGCGCTCGATGGCGCGCACGACGTTGTAGAGGCCGACCATGTCCGCGTAGAGCATCGGTCCGCCGCGATACAACGGGAATCCATAACCGGTCAGGTAGACGACGTCGACGTCGGATGCGCGCAACGCGATGCCTTCCTCGACGATGCGCGCGCCCTCGTTGACCAGCGCATAGATACAGCGGTCGACGATTTCGCTGTCGGCGATCTTGCGCGGCGCGACTCCGCGTTCCTTGCGATAGTCGACGATCATCGCATCGACCACCGGGTCGGGCAGCGCATCGCGTCGGCCCGGAGGATATTGGTACCAGCCCATTCCGGTCTTCTGCCCGAAACGTCCGAGTTCGCACAGCCTGTCGGCGATCTTCGAGTACACGACCTGCGGCTTCTCGACGTAGCGGCGCTTGCGGATGTACCAGCCGATGTCGTTGCCGGCGAGATCGCTCATGCGAAACGGGCCCATCGCCATCCCGAATTTCTCCAGCGCGCGATCGACTTGCTGCGGCGACGCACCTTCCTCCAGCAGGAAGAAAGCCTGCCGCAGGTACTGCTCGACCATCCGGTTGCCGATGAAGCCATCGCACACCCCGGATACCACCGCGGTCTTGCGGATCTTCTTGGCCACCTGCATCACCGTCGCCATCACGTCGGGCGCGGTCTTCTCGCCGCGCACGACTTCGAGCAGTTTCATCACGTTCGCCGGGCTGAAGAAATGCAGGCCGACGACATCCTGAGGACGGCGGGTGAAGCCGGCGATGCGATCGACGTCGAGCGTCGACGTATTGGTCGCCATGATCGCGCCGGGCTTCATGCACGCGTCCAGTTGCTCGAACACCGCCTGCTTGACTGCAATGTCCTCGAAGACCGCTTCGATCACCAGGTCGGCATGCGCGACGTCGCCGTACGACAGGGTCGACGCGAGCAGCGCCATCGTCTGTTCCAGCTTTTCGGGTGTCAGCTTGCCCTTTTTCAGCGAGCCTTCATAGTTCCGGCGGATGGTCGCAAGCCCCTTGTCCAGCGCCTCCTGCTTCGTCTCCAGGATCGTCACCGGCACGCCGGCGTTCAGGAAATTCATCGCGATGCCGCCACCCATCGTACCGGCGCCGATGACGGCGACGCGTTCGACCTTGCGCGGCACGGTACCCACGCCGATGCCGGGAACCTTCGTCGCCGCGCGCTCGGCAAAAAACGCATGGCGCAGTGCGCGCGACTCCGGGGTCAGCACGAGCTGCGTAAACAGTTCACGCTCGTAGCGCAACCCTTCGTCGAATGGCATGGAAACCGCGGCTGCGACGGCGTCGACGCACTTGAGCGGTGCGGGAAAGTTCTTCGCCAGCGCACCCACCGAATTGCGGGCGAACTGGAAGAATGCCTCGGCATCGGGCAGCGTGATCCGGATGTCGCGGACGCGCCTGAGGGGCAGCTTTTCCACGACGACACGCCGTGCGAAAGCGAGCGCGCCCTCCAGCAGGTCGCCCTCGACGATCGCATCGAAGAGCGCTGTTCCTTGCAGCTTCCCGGATGGCACGGGCGCGCCCGAGACGATCATGTTCAACGCCGTTTCGACGCCGACGGCGCGAGGCAGCCTCTGCGTACCGCCCGCGCCCGGCAGGATGCCGAGCTTCACTTCGGGCAAGGCAATCTGGGCGTCCGGCGTAGCTATCCGGAAATGACAGCCGAGCGACAACTCCAGGCCCCCGCCCATGCAGATCCCGGTAATGGCGGCGATCACCGGCTTGTCGGCAGCCTCGACGATCCGGATCGCCGTGCGCAGGGTCGGCTCGGCCATGGCCTTGGGCGTGTTGAATTCGCGAATGTCGGCGCCGCCGGAGAAGAGTTTGCCGGCGCCGATCAGGACGATCGCACTCACCGCGGCATCGGCCAGCGCGCGATCGATGCCCGCCACGAGTTCCGACCGTATCTCGTGCCCGAGACCGTTCACGGGTGGATTGTCCAGCGTGATCACGGCGACTGCGTCGTGCAATCGATACGGGGTGCCGATGATTGGTCTCCGTCAGGGCATGGCGATTGCCCGCATCATACTTCAAGCCAGTCCTTGCGCACGGCCTGGTTCGCACGCAAGTCCTGCGGTGTTCCTTCGAACACGATGTGCCCCTGCCCCATGACGTACAGGCGCCGTGAAATGTTCAGCGCAATCGTCAGTTTCTGCTCGATGAGCAATATGGCGACGCCGCGTCCGGCGATGGTCTCGAGCAGTTCGCGCACCAGGTCGACGAGCTTTGGCGCGAGGCCCTCCGTGGGTTCATCGACCATGATCAGGTCGGGATCGCCCATGAGCGTTCGACAGATCGTCAGCATCTGCTGCTCGCCGCCCGACAGCACGCCGCCGGGTGCGTCCGCGCGCGCGCGCAGCACGGGAAACAGTCCAAACATGTCGTCCATCGTCCAGCGGCTGTTCGATTGTGCGGGCTTCGTTCCCAATGCGAGATTCTCGCGGACGGTCAGCGACGGGAAGATCGCCCGGTCCTCGGGAACGTAACCCAGCCCGCGGCGCGCGATCTGGTGCGGCCTGAGACCGTCGATCCGTTCGTTCTTGAAGCGAATGCTGCCGACCGGTGCAACCTCGCCCATGATCGTCTTGATCGTGGTCGAACGCCCCGCGCCGTTGCGCCCCAGCAGGCTCACGATTTCGCCCTCGCCCACGCGCATCGAAATACCCTGCAGGATATGGCTCTTGCCGTAGTACGCGTGCAGGTTCTCGATCTCAAGCATGGGCGTCCGTACCGAGATAGGACTGCTGCACTGCCACGTTTTCGCGGATGCGTGCAGGAACGTCGGTGGCAATGATCTCGCCGTAAACCAGCACCGAAATCCGATCGGCGAGATCGAATACCACGCTCATGTCGTGTTCGACCATCACCAGCGTGCGGTTCTGCGTGACCGAGCGGATCAGTTCCACCGCACCATGGGTTTCGCTGCGGCTCATGCCTGCGGTGGGCTCGTCGAGCAGGATCACCTGGGCGTCGCCTGCGATCGTGATGCCGATCTCGAGCGCGCGCTGCTCGGCGTAGGTCAGTACACCGGCCAGCGTATCGCGCCGGGCGGTCAGCCGGATCAATTCCAGGGTCCGGTCCGTGCGCTCGTTGGCATCGCGCAGCTGGTAGGCGCTGCGCCAGAAATTGTATTTGTAGCCCAATGCCCAGAATACGCTGCAACGGATGTTCTCGTAGACGCTGAGGCGCGGAAAGATGTTGGTGACCTGGAAGCTGCGTGCGAGCCCGCGCCGGTAGATCGCCGATGGCACGTCGCCCGCGATCTCGGTGCCGTCGAGTCGAATCGAGCCACTGGTTGGAGCGAAGCGTCCGCTGACCAGATTGAAGAGGGTCGACTTCCCGGCACCGTTGGGTCCGATGATCGCGTGCCGCTCGCCCTTGCGCACGTCGAGTGTGACGCCGCGGATGATCGGCGTCACGCCGAAGCTCTTGTGCAGGTCGCGCAGCTGCAGCGCGCTGCCGTTCGTCGCTTCCGTCATCGCCTCGCTCATCGGCGCTGAGCCGAGTGATGCGGCATCGCGTCCGTCCCGGCCCGCTCCCAGGCCGCGGCGACCAGCGACCAGGTTCGCCGAAACACCAGGAATCCCCCGATGAGCAGCAATGCTGCCACGAGCCATGGCCACGGGGACGCGGTGTCGATGGCCAAACCGAAAAGCTTCATGCGCGAACCCGCCTCGGGCTGCGTCGACAGGCGGTAGTTGATCTCGAGCAAGGTGACCGCACCGATCAGCATGGCCAGCGCCGGCAGCAAAGCGATCGCGTAACTGCGCAGCACGCCGTAGAACGCCCGCGTGCGCAGGATCGGGGCATGCATCATGATGAGTCCTGCGAGGCCGCCGGGAGCAAACAATACGATTGCCATGAAGAACAGCCCGAGATAAAGCTGCCAGGCCGTCGTGTAATCGCTGAGGCTCACCTGCAGCCAGGTGATCGTGATCGCGCCCAGGATCGCGCCAAGATAATGCGCTTCGCCGCCGATGTAGACCATGAGCAGCACACTGCCCGAGCGCGCGGCGCCGACCGCATCCGCGGCGACGATCTCGTAGTTGATCGCGTGCAGGCCGCCGGCCAGTCCCGCGAACATCGCGGCGACGGAAAAGACGATGAAACGTACGCCCTGTGTGCTGTAGCCGATAAAAGCCGCGCGTTCGGGGTTGTCCCGGACGGCGTTGCACATCCGGCCCACCGGCGTACGCGTGAAGGCGTACATCAGTGCCGCGGCGACAAACACCCAGAAGGCGATGATGTAGTAGACCTGCAGCTGCGAGGCGAAATTCAGACCGAATACCGACGGCCCATGCGCACGATTCGCGGTGATTCCCTCCTCGCCGCCGGAGAACCCCTGCAGCATGCGCGATGCCGCAAACACCAGTTCTCCGATGCCGAGTGAAATGAGCGCGAAGACAACGCCGGCACGACGCGTGGTCACGGCGCCGAAGAGCAAGCCGAAGGCAAGGCCCGTCGCTGCGCCGACGAGCGGGACCAGCGGCATCGGTACCGGCAGCCCGGCGTTGATCGCGCGCATGAAATGGATCGCGGCGAACCCGCCGAGCCCGAAATACACGGCATGGCCGAATGACAGCAAACCGGTCTGGCCGAGCAGCAGGTTGTACGACAGGGCGAAGACGATGGCGATGCCCATCTGACTCAGCAGCGAACGCCCGAAATTGCTCGTCAATCCCGGAACGTGCGGCAGCACCAGCAACAGCGCGAGCGCGGCCAGCCAGATGACGTGGCGGCGCATCCACCGCGTAATCGACGCGCCACGCGATGCGTCGGCAATGCCGGCGGCAGAAACCTGGTCGCTCACGTCTCGCGCGTGCCCAGGATGCCGCGCGGGCGGAAAATGAGCATCAGCACGAGCAGCAGATACGGAATCAACGGCGCCGCCTGGGCGATCTTGATCCGGTACACCTCGTACAGCGGCGACGTGCGCGCGACCTCGACGTGCAACGCACGGAACAGATCGAGCAGCGAATAGTCGAGCGCGACGGCGAAGGTCTGGACGATGCCGATGAGCATCGACGCGATCAGCGCGCCCGGTATCGACCCCAGCCCACCCACGACGACCACGACGAACACGATCGGGCCGAGCGCCGCCGCCATGTTCGGCTCGGTGAGCAGTGCAAAGCCACCGATGACGCCGGCCAGCCCTGCCAGCGCGCTGCCGACGGCGAATACCAGCACGAAAATCCGCGGCACGTCGTGCCCCAGCGCGCTCACCATGTGCGGATGCGTGAGCGAAGCCTGGATGACGAGGCCGACGCGCGTGCGTTTGAACGCGAGATAGAGAAAGGTGAACATGCCGACGGAGATCGTCATCATCAACGCCTTGTAGAACGGGTAGCTGGTCCCGAACAGCACGAAGGCGGGATAGTCGATGACCGCGGGAACCTTGTTTTCGATCGGGTTGCGGCCCCAGAGCATGACCACGATCTCAGCGATCAGATAGGCGAGACCGAACGTGAACAGGATCTCGGCGACGGCCCCGTGCTTGTGCACGTGCCGCAGGCCGTAACGCTCGATCAGCGCCCCGAGCGCGCCGACCAGCAGCGGCGCGATCACCAGCGCGGGCCAGAACCCGATGTAGCGTCCGATCTGGTAGGAAAAGTAGGCGCCGAGCATGAACATGCTCGCGTGCGCGAAATTGAGCACGCCCATCATGCTCCAGATCAGCGTCAGTCCGCTGGAGAGCATGAACAGCAACAGCCCGTACACGACGCCGTTGAGAAGCGAAAACGTGATCAGCTCGAGCACTGCCGGCTTGCTCCTGAGAATTGAGCGTTGCGAGTCGAGCGTTCAGCGCGTCGATCGGCGCCTTGCCACCGGTCGCGGGCGGCAAGGCGTCACTGCACGTGCGGCGGATCTCAGGAAGGACGCTGCATCTTGCAAACGGTGGGCAGCGCCATGTCCTTGCCGTTGATCTTGACGTCCGTCTTGAAGCCCAATCCCGTCTTTTCGACGTCGAACTTCACGTTGTCGGAAAAGGTCGAGACGAACATCGGCATCAGGATCTGGTGATTGTCGGCGCGCATCTCGACGTCGCCGACGGTCGTCGTGATCTTCATCCCTTCGAGCGCCTTCGCGACCTTGACCGGATCGTTCGACTTGGCCTTCGCCGTGGCGGCCGCGAACAGGTCGAACGTGGTCTTCAGTCGGTAGTAGCCGAACTCGTCGTCCTTGCCGGTGAAGCGCTTCTTGAACGCCGCCGCATCGGGGTCGAGGTCCGGCAGTGCATTGTTGTGGTATTCGCTGATCTGCTTGACCATGCCGATGCCATCCTTGCCGATGGCGCTGGGCGCCCCGAGCGCGCCGCCGTAGTAGGTGTACCAGTTCACCTTGAGTCCGGCGTCCTTGCCGGCCTTGATCAGCAGCAGCATGTCGTTGCTCCAGTTGCCGGTGATCACCGTGTCCGCACCGGACGCCTTGATCTTGGCGACGTACGGCGAGAAATCCTGGACCTTCTGCAGCGGATGCAATTCGTCGCCGACGATCTTGATGTCGGGGCGCTTCTCGGCCAGCATCTTCTTGGCCGCCGCCGCGACGGCGCGGCCGAACGAGTAGTCCTGGTTGATCAGGTAGATGTTCTTGATCTGCGGCTGCTTGGCGATGGCGTCGGTGAGCGCGCCCATCTTCATGTCGGCGTCGGCATCGAAGCGAAAATGCCAGAAGTTGCACTTTTCGTTCGTGAGCGCGGGGTCGACCGCGGCATAGTTGAAATAGAGCACTTCCTTGCCCGGGTTGCGCTCGTTGTACTTCAGGACGGCGTCCGTGATCGCCAGCGCGACACCGCTGCCGTTGCCCTGGAACACGTAGCGCGCGCCGTCGTCGAGCGCCTTTCTTCAGCGCGATCAGCGACTCCTGGGGATCGACCTTGTTGTCGAACGACAGCAGTTCGAGCTTCTCGCCGTTGAACCCGCCCGCCGCGTTGGCGCGGTCGATGAGATAGGTCATGTGCTTCTGCGACATTGATTCCGGCGCTGGCTGCACCACCGGATAGTGGGTCGATGTACGCGATCTTGAGTTGGGCTGCGGCAGGCAGAGCGATCGAAAGGGTGGCGAAAGCCAACCACGCCAGGCGACGAGAATGCTTGTGCATGATTCCTCCTTGGACATCGTCGCCAGGTTCTCCGCTCATGGTGCAGGCCCGGACGGGTCCACGAGCGATGCTACCGGTCCGCGTGGGGGATGACAAGCCACCGGAAAGGCGCCTCTCCGATAGCTTGAGTGACCGGCAGCATTCGCTGCACAGCACAACTTGCGCGCGCCGATGCCGTTGATCAGAACGCGCCTTGGCGGCTGGCCGGCGCAGGAGTAGCCTTGCTGTGCGTTGCTTCTGGCGTCGTCATCCACATCTCGAGATCATGGAATTTTCGGTCGCACTGTCGTTGTTGTTGCTGCTCGTGGGGGCGCTGGTCGCAGTGTTTTACGCTGTCCAGACACGCCGACGCAAGATGTTGCAGGAGCGCGAACGCCAGCGCCGCAAGCGGCCGAAACCTGTACCGCGATCGATGTCGAGTCGTGCAGAGATGCGCGCCTACGACGATCCGACGACGCTCGCGGGCGATATCACTACGCACGGCAGCGCACCCACGACCGGGCAATCAGGCGGGGGGATCAGCGCGCCGCCGCGCGTCGCCAATCCCAAGGCGACGCGCGGTAATTCGAACGGCGCTACTGACACGCGGTCCCGGGGGTCACGAAAACCTGGCGCGTGATCGGCTTTGCCTGAGTAATGCCGAAAACCGTGTAAGCGAAGGTTGCATGATTGCCGTCGGCAAAGCTCAGCGTTGCGCCGCCGACGATTGACTTGGTGACGGTCGCCGGATCGAACGGAACCGCAGAGAAGGCCGGGCCCCGAGTCAGGTACAGCGAACCCGCATAGACGCCGGCTTGCTGCGTCGGCGTGGCCGTCACCGTCAACCACAGGGGCGTGCCATCCTGATTGTAGGTGAACCACGCACCGAAGATCGTCGAGCCTTCCTGCGTCAGGCTGATGCCCCACCCCGACTCCGACGGATTCCACCACATGTCCTGGTAGTTCGTCGCGAGCGTAAGGTCCGCTTGCGCGCCGAACGTGCACGCTGGCAGAGGCCCGAAAACCTGGCGCGTGATTGTCTTGGACTGTAACAGTCCATTGACCGCGTATGTGAACGTGCCGTTGTTCGCATCGACGAATGTCAGCGTGCCGGTGCCGACGGGCGTGCGCACCACCGCGTTGGGATCAAACGGGACTGCATTGAACGCCGGACCGCTGGTCGTGTACAGCGTCCCGCTGTAGACGCCCTCCGCTGTCTTGTACGCGGTCATCACCATCCATAGCGGGTTACGTGCCGCATCGTACGTGAACCAGCTGGCGAAAATGATGTCGCCCTGATGCGCAAAACTGATTCCCCAGCCGTCTTCCGAGCCTGCCGGGCGCGTTCCACCACAGGCCGCCATAATTGGTGGTGACGCTGGGCGGAGCCGTGAGCGAGGAGAAGAGGACGCGATCGTCGCCGCCGCCGGCGACACTTCCCATCTGCGCCAACCGGCTGCTGGCAGCACTATCGCCACGCACGTTGGCATCCAGAAAGGTCAACGCCCACGTGAAGATATCGTTCGTCGACGCGACGTCGAAGCCGTGCGTGACGCCGGTCAGCGCAACCAGCTCGCGCGGGCCCGCGAGTTGGTCGATACCCTGCGCAGTCGCGGCCAGCGGTGCGGTCGTGTCCGCGGTTCCGCTGATCGCGAGGAAAGGTAGCGTCACATTGTCGAGACCGTGCTGACCGCGGCCGAAGGCGGGAAAGAAGACCTGCCCGAAATAGGGAACATAACCCACCGCTGCCTTCAGCCTGGTGTCGTTGCTGATATTGCTCCACGACATGCCGACCGACGTGGTCAGCCCGGCGCCTGCCATCAGGAGCAGCGATTCGCCACCGAGGCTGGCGCCAAATCCGCCGATCCGTGCCGCATCGAGATGATCGCGCCATTGCGGGTGCGCAAGCAGCAAGTCCAGCGTGGCCGACAAGGTGAGCGGTCGCAGGGCCTGCATGGCGTTGAAGTCGCGCAGATGCGTAAGCAGGTATGCGAAATCGCTGAGACTTTCGGGCTGCAGCAGTGAAAACCGTCCGTCACCGTGAAAAGGCGCGGCCACCACGTAGCCGTTGCTCGCGAACACGCTCATCGCGAGCAGATAGTCATTCGACAGGGGGCTGCCGAGCAGGCCGTGCGAAAACACGAGCAGCGGAAATCGTGCCGCGGGATCGGCCAGGAGCGGCGCCTCGGCTCCCCGCTGCATGTGCGGCACTGCGTTGCCATTGGGCAACGGATAGTCCGGACGCGGGTTGCCCGCTGCCGTCGGGTAGCAGACGACAACGACGAACGGGATGCTCTGTCCCGCGAACGAACCGAACACATTGCCGTCGTCGGGCGCGTTCACGGTGACCGCGAGCGTATTGCCCGCGTCGGAGAGCAAATCGGTGATGTACCGCGATGAGCCATCGGAGCGCGGTACGCCCTCCCAGTAGTTCTGCACGTCCTCGCCTGGCGCCATGCGCGTGAAGTCCTGGGTGACGTTGCTGCAGGCAACGGCATAAGGACCCGGCAGCGGCAGCGGTTGCACGACCTGTGTCGGTTGCGCGCTGGCAGCGAGAGGAAGGAGGCTGCAACAAGCCGCCACAACGCCTGCAACAGCCAATACCAATTGCCGGTAACTCGCCATCGGGCTTCCTGAGAGTGGGATCTTGCGCCGAGTATCGGGGCGCTTTTGGATTGCCGCTATCGGCGGCCTGCTGATTGCCGTGTAGGAGCCCGTCCTAGCACCCCGCAGACGCCCCCCTGCATCCAACCGGGCGCCCCGCGCGTACTACTTCCTGCGGGCGATGCCGTCGGCGATCAGGTTCAGCCTGGCGCCCGCTTTGTGGTCTGTTTGCAGACGCTGCTGCGCCGCGCCGTTGGTCGGCGCGCAGATCGAGGTTGTACAGCGCAAATCAATGAGGAGTCTTGCCATGATCCGGTTCCCACGAACGATCGCTTCTCTGCTCGCGGCCATCGCATTTTCATGCGGATCCGCGGCGCAGGCAGCGAGCCATCGCGAAGCACCACTCATCGCGCTCGAGCCCGCCGCCGACAATACCGACGTCTACGCCTTCGTCAGCTACGACGCCGCCAACCTGGCGCGTCCGCCATCCGATCGGCGGGTGACGTTCATCATGAATGTAAATCCGGGCCAGGATCCTTCCGACGGTCCCAACTATTTCAACTTCGACGACGACGTGCTCTACGCGATCAGCATCGACAATAACCAGAGCGGCCGCGCGCGGGACGTCGTCTATGAATTTCGCTTCAAGACCGAAAACCGGCCGATCGGCGGCAACAATGGCCTGACCTCCCCGGTGCCCATTCTCGGCAACTCGCATATCACCGCGCTCAGCGGCTTGCTGCAAGGCATCACTGCGCTCGACGGACCCGGGTCGGAAGGATTGACCCGGCGCCAGACCTACACCGTGACCGAAGTCCGCAATGGCAGACGCACGCCGTTGTTCGCGGGCAAGACGCTCGTCGCGGTGCCATCGAATGTCGGCCCCGCGACCATGCCCAACTATCCCGCGTTGGCGGCGCAGGGTGTGTACACGGACCCGACCAACGGCGTACGCGTATTCGTCGGCCAGCGGGCCGAGACGTTCTACATCGATCTCGGCGCCGTCTTCGACACGCTGAACCTCCGCCGCTACCTGCCCTTGCTGAATGGCCCCGGCGAAGACGCCGACAACGTCAACCCCTACGGCATCAACCGCTTCAGTGGGTTCAATGTCAGCACTATCGCCATCGAAGTGCCCATCACGCGTGTCACGACCGACGGCAAGCCCGCCGACGCGTCGGCGGTACCGATCATCGGCATGTACGCGAGCACGTCTCGCCCGAAACTGCGTGTACTGCAGGGACCGGGCAACGATACGGTCAGCACGGGACCCTGGGTGCAAGTCTCGCGCATGGGCAATCCGCTGATCAACGAGCTCCTGATCGACACACCGTTCAAGGATCGCTGGAACGCGTCCTCCCCGGAGGGCGAAGCGACATTCCAGCAGTACTATCAGAATCCCGTGATCGCCACCGCACTCAATCTGGTGTACGGCGTGCCGATCGTGCCGATCGACGGCTCTCCGGCCTCGAGCCGCACCGACCTGATGAAGATTCTCCTGAAGTACCCGGGGCAATCCCTGAACGGCAACAACTGCAATCAACCCTGCTCGGACCTGTTGCGCGTCGACCTCCGCGTGCCACCGACCGCGCCGGAAAACCAGAGCCGATTGGGCGCGGCCTTGAGCAGCGATCCTGCTGGATGGCCGAACGGACGTCGTCCCAACGACGATGTCACCGACATCGCGATCCGCGTGGTCGGCGGCAAGAACTACATCGCCGCCAAGGCGGGCGACGGCGTGAACTTCCTGGCGGGTGCGCCCGGCACGATCGGTGTGGACATCACGGCGAATGGCATCGCCAAGGATTTCCCCTTCCTGCCGACGCCGTACGACGGCAAGAATCGCCGTCACGTCGACTGCAACGAAACCGGGCCCGGCGGCAATCCGTGCGGGCCGCTGGTTCCCTGAGGACGATCAAGAGAGCCTCGTCTGCCCGGAACGCATCCCGGGCAGACGAATCCAGCTCGCATGCACGTACGGCTATCGCAATTGTTTCGCGGAACAGTCGCTGTCGCCGGGTTCGGCATCGCCGCCGCGGTCGTAGCGGCGCCGTTCCTGCCGACTGACGATGCCCAGGTACTGGAGCGCCTTCCCAGCCGCAGCACGCCGCAGTTCCGCGACCTGAAGGCGTTGCAAGCGGCCGCCGCGTCAGCGCCCGGCGATCTGACACGCGCATTGCCGCTGGCCACCGCGTACATCCGCGCGTCCCGCGTCGAAGGCGACCCGCGCTTCCTGGGCTACGCGCAAGCGGCGCTCGCTCCGTGGTGGAAGGATCCCGAGGCCCCGACCCGAGTGCTGGTCCTTCGCGCGACCATCCTGCAGAGCAGCCATCAATTCGCGGCCGCGCAGGCGGATCTCGATCGCGTCCTGCAGCGTGAACCGAGAAACGTCCAGGCGATATTGACGCGCGCGACCATTCTCACGGTGCAAGGCAATTTTGCCGCCGCGCGGCCCGACTGCCAGCGTCTGGATGGACTCGCACCACCCATCTATCGCGTGATCTGTCTCGCCGCGATCGACAGCGTGACCGGCAAGGCGGGCACCGCGTACGACGCGCTGCAAGGTGCGCTGCAATCTGCGCCCCGCGTGGATGACGCCGGCCGCGTCTGGGCCGAAACGCTGCTCGCCGAAATTGCGCACCGTCGGCGCGATCCCGCCGCGGAGGGTCACTTCCGCGCTGCGCTTGGTGTCGGCGACAAGGACGCGTATCTGTTGGGTGCGTATGCCGATTGGCTGCTCGAGCAGGATCGACCGGCCGACGTGCTCGCCTTGCTCCAGGGCGAGAGCCGCAACGACACGCTGCTGCTGCGCCTGGCATTGGCGCAGCGCGCGCTCGCGCGGCCCGAAGCCGCCAAGTCGATCGAGACATTGCGTGCGCGCTTCGACGCGAGCCACGCGCGTGGCGACACCGTGCATGCGCGGGAGAATGCGCGCTTCGAGCTCGCGCTGCGCAACGACGCCCGAAGCGCCCTCCCGTATGCCCTCGACAGCTGGAAGGTGCAGCGCGAGCCGGCCGACCTGCGGATTCTTGCGGAGGCCGCGGCCGCAGCCAACGACGTTGCCGCGCTCGGAACAGTGCGACGTTGGCTGGCAGAGACCGGCATCGAATACCCGGCCGTCGCGGCGCTTGCAAGCGGCAAGGAATCGCCGAAATGAAGCGGTGGTTCGCACTCTGCGCAGCACTCCTCGCCACGGCATTGGCGCCGCTGGCACATGCGCACAAGCCGTCCGACAGCTACTTGTCGCTCAAGGTCGACGGCGAGCGCATCAGCGGGCAGTGGGACATCGCGCTGCGCGACCTGGACTTCGCGGTCGGCCTCGACGCGAATCAGGACGACGCGATCACCTGGGGCGAGGTCAAGGCGAAGCAGGCGGATATCGCTGCCTACGCGATGTCGCGGCTGCGGGTGGGACCTGTCGGCGCGCCGTGCCCGATGCAGGTCGACGAACAATTGATCGATAACCACAGCGACGGTGCGTACGACGTCCTGCGGTTCACTGCCGTCTGCGCCGCGCCACCAAAGACGCTCGCGGTCGGCTACCAGCTCTTCTTCGATCTCGATCCGCAGCATCGCGGTCTGATCCGTCTGGAAGCACAGGGCGCGACGCGCGCCGGCATTTTCAGCGTCGACCAGGCCGAGCAGAAATTCACCCTGGCAGAGCTTTCGCCGTGGCAACAGTTCCTCGACTACGGCAAAGAAGGCGTGTGGCACATCTGGACGGGCTTCGATCACATCCTGTTCCTGTTGTCGCTGTTGCTGCCGGCGGTGCTGGTGCGCTCCCGGACGCCTGGCCGGCGATGGGAAGCCGCGCACGACTTCCGGGCGGTGTTGCTGGATGTCGTCAAGGTCGTCACGGCGTTCACCGTCGCGCATTCGATTACTCTGTCGCTCGCTGCGCTCGGCGTCGTTAGCCTCCCATCGCGCTGGGTCGAATCGGCAATCGCGCTGTCCGTCGTCATGGCCGCGCTCAACAACATCTGGCCGATCGTGTTCGAGCGACGCTGGGTCATCGCGTTCTGCTTCGGGTTGATCCACGGCTTCGGCTTCGCGTCGGTGCTGGCCGATCTCGGACTCCCGCAAGGTTCGCTCCTGATCGCCCTGGTTGCCTTCAACCTGGGTGTCGAGGTCGGCCAGCTCGCCATCGTCGCCCTGTTTCTGCCGCTCGCCTATGCGCTTCGCAGCACGCTGCTTTACCGGCGCGTGCTGTTCGTCTATGGCTCCGCGGCGATCGCGCTGGTCGCGTTCGTGTGGCTGGTCCAGCGGCTGTTCAACCTGCGGCTGATCGGCGGCTAGGAGCGCAAGCCGTTCAGCGGCAGCGCACCGGCGCCCGCAAAAACCGCGTCGGCGCCGAGCTCGCGCTCGATGCGCAAGCATTCGTTCCACTTTGCCATGCGTTCCGAGCGCGCGAAGGAGCCGACCTTCAGCTGGCCGGTATCCCATCCAACGGCGAGGTGCGCGATCGTCGCGTCCTCGGTTTCGCCTGAACGTGCGGACACGATCGTCCCCCATCGCATGTCGCGTGCCGCTTTCATGGCGTCGATGGTCTCGGTGATCGTGCCGGCCTGGTTCGGCTTGAGCAGGACGGCATTGCAAGCGTTACGCGCCGCCGCCGCGGCGACGCGTCCGGCGTTGGTCACCAGGTAGTCGTCGCCGATGATCTGCACGCGGTCGCCGAGCGCCTGGGTGATGGCGACCATGCCGGCGTCGTCGTCTTCAGCGAGCGGATCCTCGATCGACACGATGGGATAGCGCGCAACCCACCCGCGCAGGACGTCGATCCACTCCATCGTTTCATAGACGCGGCGGTTCGGGCCGGGCGCGTAGCGACCGTCGACACGAAACTCCGACGCGGCGATATCGAGCGAAATCATGACTTCACCGTTCCGGAATCCGGCGACGTCGATGGCGCGCGCAAGCATCGCGATCGCCGCTTCGTTGTCGTCGAAGTCGGGCCACCAGCCACCTTCGTCGGCGACCCCGGACCGGTGACCCGCCTGCGCCATCAGCTCACCTGCCGTCCGATAGACCTCGGCGACCATCACCAGCGCTTCATCGAACGACTGCGCGCCGACGGGCATCACCATCAGGTCCTGCAGGTCGATGCGCCGACCCGCATGCGCGCCGCCGCCGAAGATCTGGATCTCCGGCAGCGGCAGCCGCACCTTGCGGCCGCCGGCAACGTAGCGCCACAGCGGCGCGCGCGCGTGCTTCGCCGCCGCATCGAGCACCGCCAGTGATGTGGCAATGGTCGCGTTGCCACCGAGGCGCGATTTGTTCGGGGTACCGTCGAGAGCGATGAGCGCAGCGTCGATCGCAGCCTGGTCGATCGCGTCGCGGCCGATCAGCGCGCCGGCGATCGAGGTGTTCACACTGGCCACCGCGCGCTCGACGCCGAAACCGCCGAGCGCGGATCCCCCATCGCGCAAGTCGATCGCCTCGAAGCTCCCGCGCGACGCGCCGGCCGGTGCGATGCCGCGTCCTACCGTCCCGTCGACGAGCCGGACGTCGACTTCTACAGTCGGGCGCCCGCGCGAATCCCAGATGCGGTGCGCCGAGAGCGCGGCGATGTCGGACTTCACGCCGCCAGATCCTGCGCCCAGCGTGCGCGCAACGTCGCGAGTTCCGACACGGGGTCGGCGACATGGCGTAGCGCGAACCGGCGAACGCGTTCGCGATCGGCAGCCTGCGTCAGATACTCTACGGGCGACTTGCCATCGATCCGGCCGAGCATCAGCCCGGCAAGCAGGTGCGCCGTGCGTTGCTCGAGGGCTTCGCGCGGTTCCCAATCAACCTGGATCAGGTATGACGCCGCAAGCGTGTCGAAACACGCAAGGAACGCGTCTGTCGATACCGGCCGCCAGCGGCATTTCAGCAGCAGATGATTCAGGCAGAACGCGAGATCGAACGCCGGGTCGCCGTACCATGCGCATTCCGCGTCCAGCAGCACCGGTCCCGCCCGACCAACCAGAATATTCTTCGGACTGACATCGCCGTGGACCAGGGCATGCTTGGTGGCAGCGGTCACGGCAATGAGCTTGCGCAGCGCCTCCGCATGATTCGGGTGCGCACGTGCGCTGGCTTCGAGGTAGGGCTCGAGACGGATGGCGTAGAACCCTTCGTCGTTGGCGAAGTTCCGCGCCACGTTGCTGTCGCCCGCGGTGGCGCGATGCACCGCACCGAGAATTGCTCCCACGGCACGCGCCGTCCCCACATCGGCCACACCGTCGCGTAATTGGACCTTCCACACCGGATACCGTTCCGGGTCCAGCCATTCCATCGCGAACGCCATCGACTGCTCGTCTTCGCCGAGAATGCTGGGCACGGCCTGCGGCACCACCTTTCCGGCAATTCTCATCCACGCGACCTCGGCACGGTTGCGCTCGACCGGCGCAAACCACTCCGCGCTGACTTTGAGTTTCGACAGCGCACGCTTGACGCACATCGGTCCGCGCGCGGTGTGCGCGAGTGCGATGATCGACGACACGCCGCCGGTAAGTGCGAGCAACGAGGGCACTTCGCCGGGCGCAACCAAGTGCATGCGGCGTAGCGCAGCCGTCAGCGCGGCGGCCTGCTCATCGTCGAGACGCGCATCGTTTGTCGTCATGGCGCTCAACATGCCGAGCGAGCACCACTCATGACGCGGCGTTCACGACACGTCCGGCAGCGCTGGCGCCGGCCCGCGTGGCCCGGCGCAACAGCGTCATTGCGATCGTCATGTTCAGCAGGTTCCAGGCAATGCCGTTGATGAATGCCGCGTGATAGGAACCGGTGAGGTCGAAGACCTTGCCCGACATCCAACCGCCCAGCGCCATGCCGAAAAGGGTGAACATGAGCACTGTACCGACCCGGCCACCCGCCTCGCTCGCCGGAAAATACTCGCGAATGATGATGGCGTAGGATGGCACGATGCCACCCTGGAACAGGCCGAACAGGGCCGAAATGACGAACAGCGAAACCATGCCATCGAACGGCAGGAAGAGCAGCAGCGCCACGCCCTGCAGGGCCGAGCCGAGCAGCAGCGTACGCAGTCCGCCGATCCGATCGCAGATCACGCCCGACAGCAGCCTGCTCACGATGCCGAACCCGAGCATGAGCGACAGCATCTGTGCGCCGCGCGCAACGCCGAACCCGAGGTCGCTGCAGTAGGCAACGATGTGCACCTGAGGCATCGACATGGCGACGCAGCAGGCAACCCCTGCCACGCATAGCAGGGACTGGGCTGCCCCGGTCGACAGACCGAAGGGACGTAACGAAACCGTCGATGCAAGTGACGTGTCCGCAGCGGCGATGACCGCGGGCGGTCGCCGGCCCATCAGCAGCGCAAGCGCCGCGATCGACACTGCTGCAAACAGCCCGATGCCCGTGTACGTCGCGCGCCAACCATAGCCCGCCACGAAATGCTGCACGACCGGTGGCCACACCGTGCCGGCAAGGTAGTTGCCGCTCGCGCAAATGGCGACCGCGGTACCGCGGCGGCGCGTGAACCACAACGATGTATCGGCGATCAGCGGCCCGAACATCGCCGAACTGCCCAGCAGGCCGATCAGCACGCCGTGCGCCAGCGCCAAGGTCCAGATGTTCGACGCCATCGCTGCCAACGGGAATCCCAGCCCGAGGCTCGCCGCGCCGATCAGCAACGGCACCCTGATGCCGAAGCGATCCGCGAGACGGCCCATGAGCAGGCCGCCCGCGCCGAAGCCGACCAGAGTGAACATATACGGCAGTGATGCGTCCCCGCGCGAAATGCCGAATTCCGCCTGTATCGTCGGCAGGATGACAGTCACGATGTACAGGCTGGCACCACCGATCGTGCCGATCAGCAGGGCGACGCCAAGACGCGCCCACGCATAGGCTGAGCCGTCCTCATGCAACACGGTTTTGGCGGTCACGGCAAACTATTGTTGGATCGGAGGGCGGTCGAATCGACCGTCAGGCATATCGGGCATCAAGGCCCGGACTATACAATGATGCCTGCGGTTTCCACACACACTCTTGCTCATATCGATCACTGGCCATGCTTTCCGGCACCGGCAACACACCAGTCGCATTCGGGCCGTGGAATCCCGGCATCCGATCACAGATCCCACGCAACCTGCTGCACCTGGCGACCATATTTCGCCCCGAGCATGTGTTCACCAGTGTAGCGGATGCCACGGAGCTGCGCGATCTCACCGGGATCGAGTTGAGCGATCTCGCCACGTTCAGGCCGCAGCGGCTGGCGTTGCACGAATTGCTGGTGCGCGTAACGGCCGACCTCTCGGTCCCCGATGGTTCGAAGATCGAGGATCTGGGCATCAATTTTCGGCAGATCACGCGCACGATTCTCGGCAGCTACGTCGAGCCGCGAATGAACGAGATTACCGCTGCGTACGACGCGCTCAGGCAGCGCCTGGTCGTGCTGGTCGATCGCGAACTCGCGGCGCTGCTTACGACGACACCGGCGGCACAGGCTCGTCGTGAAAGGCGAGGACTGTTCGGACTGTTCAGCCGGTCCGAAGCCCGACGCGAAGAAACTGATCCGGATGAGAGCCGCGAGACTCGCATGCTTGCCGAGTGGACGCGAAAGGCCGAAGCGAGCGGCGACCCGATCGAGAAGGCAGGCTACCGGGCACTGACGCGCGTCGTCTCCGCATTGCTCGTGCGCCATGGCAACGCCTGGGGTGGACGCGAGCTCGTCGCGACGCTGGCGACCAATCTCGCCTGCAACGATGTCGGCAGCGAAGCGATCGGGCGCCTGCTGGACCCTCTGCTCATCGAAGCGGCCCGCACCGAAGGCTATCGACTGCTGCCTCGCCAGGAGCGGCCCGTGGTCATGAACACCAAGGGCGCGTCGGCCTCGGGCAAGAGCACGCTGCGTCCGCTGCAAAAAGCGCTGGCGGGTCAGATCGGTGTGCGCTGGGACGAGTTCGCACTCATCAGTCCCGACATCTGGCGCAAGCAGTTGCTCGACTACGCCGGACTGGGCTCCGTGTACAAATACGGAGGAGCGTTCACCGGCGACGAAGTGCGGATCATCGACCAGAAGCTCGACCGATACATGGCGCGCAAGGCGGCAAGCGGCAACATGTCGCACCTGCTCATCGACCGGTTTCGCTTCGACAGCTTCGCGCCCGATTCGGATGAAGCGGGCAGCAACCTGCTGACGCGCTTCGGACACGTCGTCTATCTGTTTTTCATGATCACGCCGCCGGAATCGCTGGTGGAGCGGGCGTGGTACCGCGGCCTCGACGTGGGGCGTTACAAGGCCGTCGACGATACGCTCGCCCACAGCGTCGATGCGTATGCCGGCATTCCGCAGTTGTTCTTCACCTGGATAAGGCGCGGTGACAAACGCCTGCATTTCGAATTTCTCGATAACAGCGTGCCGCAAGGCCAGCGTCCGCGCACCGTCGCATTCGGCACCAACGAGATGCTCAATGTGCTGGACGTCAAGTGCATGCTCGATGTCGAGCGTTTCCGCAAGGTCGACATCGACGCGACGTCACCCGCGATGCTCTATCCCGATCGATCCGTGCTCGCACCCGAGAAGAACACCGGATTCCTCGAGCAATGCGTAGCCTTGTTCCACGAGGTCACCTTCGCGGACCAGGTGACGGGCCGCGTTTACCTGCGCATCGCGGCGGGGGTTCCGACGTGGGTCGACGGCGACGCGTTGCAACAGGCCGTCATCGACGCCGATACGCGCGCCGGCCTGACGGCCATCGCCGCGCCTGTCCTGGGTCGTGCGCACGCGCCGGCCGTCACCCCGCAATACCTCGAGGATTCGACGCATCCCGAAACAACCGCCACGCTGGGGCGCTGGGCCACGCTGGGCGCAACTTGAGGCGGTTCGATCACCCGGGATCCGTTCCGGTTTCGCTAAGACACCTTCTCGAACTTCTGCAGACTGCGCAGCACGGGCGGCAAAGGACGATCCGGAAAGAGGTTCGGCCACGCCGTGTACGAGACTTCTCCCACATAGATGTCGCCGCGCGAATCCACCGCGATGCCATGCGGTGAAATGAACTGTCCGGGCCCGGTACCGCCGGCGGGCTCTGTCGAAATGCGCGCGAGCAGCTTGCCCTGATTCGAAAGAATGCTCAATCGCGGGCCGAGATTGGGCGCGCCGCGATTGAACTCATAGTAGGGACCGATTTCGCCGACATAGCAGATCGGACACTTGCCCGGCGGCATGTACATCCCGCTTGGCCGGTGCATGTCGTGCCATTGGGTTTCGAAGCGCCCGTTGCCGTCGAATACCTGGATGCGATGGTTTTCGCGGTCCGCGACATAGACCCAGCCATCCGCGTCGCAGGAAATGTTGTGCGGCAGATTGAATTGTCCGGGCCCGGCGCCGGGCTCACCCCACGACATCATGCGCGTTCCGTCCTGCGAGTACTTGTGGACCCGCGCGTTGCCATACCCATCCGAGACGTAGATTTCGTTGTCCGGCGACAGCGCGGTGTGCGTGCATCGGCGAAAGGGTTCCCCGCTCATGAAGGGCGCCGGCGTGCCGGGAATGCCGATCGTCAGCAGCACCCGGCCGTCGAGCGAGCACTTGCGCACCGTATGGTCGCCTTCGTCGGTCAGGTAGATGCTTTCGTCCGGTCCCATGTGGACGCCATGCGCGCGGTTGAACACGCCGTCGCCCCATGAGCGCAGATAATTCCCGTCGCGATCGAGCACGATGAGTGGGTGCTCGCCGCGATGAAAGAGATAGACGCGATCGCTGGCGTCGACGCCGACGCCGGCGACGTCACCCAAGCGCCATCCGGGCGGAAGCTTCGCCCAGTCGTCGACGATCCGATAGCGGTACTCGCCGGTGCCGAAGATCGTATTCAATCTGCCCTCACATCACGCTCCGTCCGTTCGCCTCTGAACAATGATTGCCATCACGGTGTTCCCTCGAAATGGACCACCACCGAGCCGAAGCCCCGAAACGTCACCGCGACCGTTTGGCCGGGCTTGGCGAAATTGAGGCCCGTGTAGGTGCCGGTCGTCACGATCTGACCCGCCCGGACGCCCATGCCGCCGCGAAGATCGTTGACGAGCGCCACCGCCGGCAGCAGTGGATCCTTGGTGGGATGGCCGCCTGCCCGATGCACCACGCTGCGCTCGCCGACGATCAATTCCACGTCGATCGTTTCCAGATCGAAGTCGCGCCAGTCGGCGCGCGCCGCACCGGCGACAAAGGCCCCGTTGGACATGCAATCGGCGATCCGGTCCAGCAGCGGCGCATCCGGGTACCCCCGCAAGCGCGAATCGACGACCTCGATCGCGGGGAGCGCTGTGACCGCAGCCGCAACCTCGTCGTAGTCGTACTGGCGGTCGCGCGGGAGCAGATCCCGATCGAAGCGAAACGCTATTTCCGCCTCGACACCGAGCAGCGGCACCGCGGCCGCGACGATTCGACTGCCGCTGTCGTACAGCCGCGAGCGCAGCAGCGCGCCGCGCGCGACGCGTCCGTCCGGCATCGCACTGACCTTCCAGCCGTCGATCGACTCGGTCAACTGCAACGCGGTCGCCTCCTGGATCGCGTGCGCGTCATCGAGCGTCGCCGGCCGCAGCGCGTCGGGCAACCCATCGAGCAGCCGCCGGCTTCGCCGCGATTCGCTCAGTATCTTTGCAGCACCGGCAATCGCATCGGGGGTCATCGGGGCCTCGGGATCAGCAGGCAATCGTCCATGTTCATGCAGCGAGGATTCGCGTCGCGTGGCGATGCTCCAAGCGCCACGCAGCACCGTCGCGCACCCAGACCAGGACGAACAGGAGATGAATGAGGTCCTTGGGCTGCTTGCCCTTCCCCACCTTCATGTCGCAAATGCCGTCGACGAGCGCCACGTCACCGTGCACCCGGACATGAGTACCTCGCGTCGCGATGTCTTCGTATTCGTAGAGGCCCTTGGCCACCCCTTGCAGATATTCCTGCTTCGTCTCCGCGACCGCCGTGGAATGCACGTACACGAGATCTGGCGAAAGGATTCGCTCCATTGCAGCGAAATCCTGCGCGATCATCGCGCGGTACAGGTCGCGCTCGGCTTCCAGAATTTGCTGTACGGTAGCGTCTTCGGGCACGGGCACACTCCTCGTCGATCAACGTTGTGAAAGTCACGCACCGCGGCATCGATGCGCACACCCGTCAGCCGAGATCGCGGATCGCCTGATCGAGAAATTCCTTGCCGATCGTCGGCTCGAACTGCTTGTAGAGCGGCCGTGTCACCTCGACGAACAGCTTTTTGTTCTCGGGTGTGATGTCGTTGACCGCCACCAGCGTCTTCAGCCGCGCCAGTGCGCTGTCGATCGCGGCAGGTTGCTCCCGCCATTGCCAGTCGGTGGACGTCTTCCATGCCGCGTTGATCATGCCCTGCTCCTCCGTCGACATGCCTTCCCACAGCTTCTTGTTGGTGGAGATGATGAAGAAGTCCGTCGTGTGCTGGTCGAGGGAGACGAACTTGATCACTTCGTACATTTTCTGCGCGACGAGATCGGGCAGCGGATATTCGAAGCCGTCGACAACGCCTTGCTGAACGGCGAGATAAAGTTCGGAAGGGTCCATCGCGACCGGGTTGGCACCGAGCAGGCGGAACGTCTGCAGGTACACCGGATTGTTGATGACGCGCAGCTTCAATCCCTGGCAGTCCGACGGCTTCTGGACCGGTCGGACCTTGTTGACGATGTGGCGGCCGCCCAGCAGGAAATAGCCGAGCACCTTGAACCCGGCGCCATCGCCCATGCGCGAGATGTCCTTCCCGATCTGGCCGTCGAGCGCTGCGTGCAACCGCTCCTGCGAGGCGACCATGTACGGCAGCGTGAACGCGTCGACGGGCTTCATGAAACTGGAGTACCACGCCGGCACGGCCATGGTCATCGTCAACGACCCCGCCTGCACCGATTGCAGCATCTCGGGAATGCTGCCGAGTTGTGAGCTCGGAAAGATCTCGACCTTCATCTTGCCGGAGGAAAGCTTGGCGAGTTCGTCGCCGAACATCACGATGGCCTTGTGATGGATCTGGTCGGTGGGCAGCATGTGCCCGAAACGGATCGTGCGCGTCTGCTGGCCGATGGCTGGGGCGGCGAATCCCGCGCCCAGCACCGCGGCGCCACCCGTGGCAAGGGACATCTTCAGAAATTTGCGGCGGTTGGTTGCCTGCTGCTTAGCCTGTTTCATCGCTATCCTCCTGGAGTACTCACTGCGGCAGATCGACGATCGTCCCGGGGGCGATCTGCGCGCATGTTGTTCCCCCGGACGGGCAACGCTGGCCCATGGCTAGAGCCCGATCAGCTTGGGCAGCCATAGCGTCAACGGTGGGAAAAAGACCATGAGGATGACCACGATCGTCATCCACACGACGAATGGAAATACCGCAACCGACAATGGCTCGAGCTTCACGCCCGCAATGCTCGAAGTCATGAACAGGATGATGCCGACCGGCGGCGTCACGAGGCCGATCAGGCAGGTCACGACGAACACGAGGCCGAACTGGATGTCGCTGATGCCGAATTGCTTCGCGATCGGCGCGAGCAGCGGTGCGAGGGCGATCATGATCGGCACGGCATCCATCAGCATGCCCAGCACGAGGAGGATGGCGACCACGATGAGCATGAATACCGTCGGACTGACCGACAGCGAAACGAGTACGTCGGCCAGGCTTTGCGTCACGCGGTTGTAAGTCAGGATATAGGAGACGATCGCGCCGGCGCCTAGCAGCATGCCGGCGACCGAGCTGATCAGCGCGCTGTAAAGCGTGGCGTCGTAAATGTCCTTGATCTTGAGCCGCGGCTTGGACAGAAACCCGATGAGCATCGCGTACGCGACACCGATGGCGGCCGACTCGGTGACCGTGAACACACCGCTGAAGATGCCGCCCACGATGATCAGCGGCAGGACGAGCAGCGGCAGGACGCGCAGCGTCTGCCGGAAAAAATCGCCGGCGGTCGGCCAATCCTGTACGACGCCATAGTTGCCGCGGCGGGTCTTGTACCACGCCATGACGAGAAAGCCGCCGCCGAACAGGAAGCCGGGAACGGCGCCCCCCGCGAACATGGCGCCGACCGACACGTTGCCGACTGCAAGCGCATAGATGATCATGGCCACGCTGGGAGGAATGATGGGGCCGATGATCGACGTCGCCGACGTCAGCGCGGCGCTGTAGGTCACCGGATAGCCCGCGCGCGTCATCAGCTGGATCAGCGTTCGGCCGAGGCTCGCGATATCCGACACCGCCGTGCCGCTGATGCCGGCGAACAGCATCGCCGCGACGACGTTGATGTAGGCCATGCCGCCCCGCAGGCGACCGAGGATCATCTGCAGCCAGATCACGAGGTGCGGCAGCATCCGCGCGCGATCCGCCAGCATGCCCAGCATGATGAACAGCGGAATCGCCAGCAGCGGGAACGAATTCAGCGCGTAGTAGAAGCGTCGCGCCAGGATCGTCGATTCCATGCCCTGGAAGAACAGCACCCAGGTCGAACCCGCGAGCCCCATGCCGAACGCGATCGGGACGCCGATGAGTATCGTCGCGAAGAAGATGCCGCCGATGACGAGCAGCATCATGCCGGGTCTCCTGTCGACCTGTGATGAGTCTCAGACCAAAGAATGACCAGCACGTGATAGAGCAGCAGCGCGAACCCCACGGGAATCGCCAACACGGGCCAGACCAGGCTGATATCGAGCCCGGGCTCCCTCTGATTCCAGGCGGGTCCCAGTGCATTGAGCCCGCCCCACATCATCTCCAGACAGAAGATTCCCACCAGCAACAGTCCGAACAGCACAACGGATCGACGTGGCCGTGGCGGCAACGCAGACAGCAGCAGTTCGAAGCCGACGTGGGCTCCATGCCGCAGGGCAATCCCCGCGCCGAGCATGAAGAACCAAACCAGCAGGAGGCGCGCCGCCGCGTTGACGGAAAAGATCGAAAAGCTGAAGAGATAGCGGGAGATCACCTCCAGCGTCACCATTCCCGTGAACAGCACACCGGTGGCGAACAAGATAACTTCAGTACCCTTCAAGATGACCCGGTCGACCTGCCGCCACGGCACCGGCAGCGAGGCCATCTGTGCCGCCACGCGCAACTTGCTGGCGCCGTCGGCATCGGGCAATTCCGTCGAAGACGCGGGAAGTTGCGCTGCGGATTGCTGGCTGGTCATGCGCGCCTCAAATGGTAGCGATGTGCTGTTGGTATGCCGGACGTTCGCAAAGGCGGCCGTACCATGCCTTGAGGTGCGACAGGTCCGGGCGCTCGACCGGCAGCTTGAACCAGCGGTGAATCGCGTTACCCAGCGCGATGTCACCCATCGTCAACATCTCGCCACCGACAAAGGAACGCGCCGCAAGGTGTGCATCCAGGATTCGCCACATGTCGGCCGCCTTCTGTAGCGCCACCCGGAGCTGCTCTTCCGGTGTCGCGTCCGGAGGTCGTTTCAACAGCGCGCGGAACGCGACACCCATGTGCGGCACGATCGACGTCTGCTGCCAATCCATCCACCGCTCGCAATCGGCACGCCGCGCGACATCGGTGGGACAAAGCGTGCCGGTGGCATGTTTTGCCGCAAGAAAGCGCACGATGACGTTCGACTCCCACAGGAGGAAGCCGTCGTCGTCGATCGTCGGCATCAGGCCATTGGGATTGAGTGCGAGGTACCCAGGGGCGCGGTTCCCGCCGAATGCCGGGCCGATCTCGATGCGCTCGAATGCGAGGTCAAGTTCGCCGCAGCACCAGAGCACCTTCTGTACGTTGCTGGACGTCCTGGTGCCGTAGATTTTCAGCATGTTGCCCACTCCCTGTCATCAAGCTGTTGTGGCATCGGTCGATCAGATGTCGCCGGCACGAAACGGCCGGTCCATCAGCACCGATCGCTGCTCGAACCGCCATCGTCCGTCCGTCTTCCGCAGAACACACTCGTACTCGCCCGGCGAAAGCAAGTCGGTCTGGCCGTCTCGGGTACGGAAATCGAGCAGGTAGCACGTCGCGCGTGCCCGATCGCCCTCGACGTCGGCAACGAGATTCGATACCACGTGACGAAACTGCACGTCCGCCTCGCGCTTGAGCCGCGCCGTGCGGTCCGCGAAATCGCGCACACCGGCGTGGCCGGAAAATTCACCCAGGACGGGACTGACGATAGTTGCGTTCTCGGTAAAGCAATCCACGACCGCGTCAACGTCGCCGTGATCGAGCGATGTCGCGTAGCGGATGAACAAGTTGTTGATGTCGAACCAGTCTGCCATCGACGCTGCTGCCATGAATTGATCCTCCCGCTCGTCACACTAGTGCCCAGCCGATTGCAAGACGCGGATCGGCTTGCCGTCGAGGAACGCCAAGGCGTTTTCGACGCTATGTTGGTAGTACTCGCGGTAGACCTCGACGACGCTGTACCCGAGGTGCGGCGTCAGCACGACGTTCGACGCTCGGGCCAACGGATGGTCAGGCGACAACGGCTCCCGGTAGAACACGTCGAGCGCGGCGATAATCCGCTTCGACTGGACGGCTGCGACGAGCGCACTCTCGTCGACCAGCGGGGCACGCGCCGTGTTGACGAGGATCGCCCCCTGTTTCATGCGTCCGAGATCTGCTGCGCCGACGATGCCGCGCGTCCGGTCCGACAGCACCAGGTGCAAGCTCACGACATCCGCCGCGGCAAACAGTTCGTCCTTGGTCACGCGCGCCGCACCCGACGCTGTCGCGGCTTCCGCTGTCAGATTCTGGCTCCAAGCGAGGACGTTCATCCCCAAAGCACGGCCATACGCTGCCATGCGTGCGCCGATCCTGCCCAACCCCACCAACCCGAGTGTCTTTCCGTCGAGCACCGGCCCGGCGTGCGTCCCGAGCTGGAAGCGACCGTCGCGCACCGCGACGTCACCCGCGGGAACGCCGCGTGCGGCGGCCAGCATGAGGCCGAGTGCCAGTTCTGCCGTGGAACTCACGGACGGCCCGCCACCCGTGTGGCACACGGTGATGCCGCGCGAAATCATGCCGGCAATGTCGATCAGCCCGGCCCGGGCGCCGGTCAGGCCGAACATGCGCAGCTTGGGCAGACGCGCCACGAGTGACGCCGGAAACGGCGTTCGTTCCCGCGTCACGAGGAGGATGTCGAAGTCGGCAAGACGGCGAGCGGCATCGTCTTCGCCTGCGAAGGGCTCCTCGAAGAACTGGACGTCGGCACGCGCGATCAACGGCGACCAGTCGGCGCTCGAGCGCGCAACGCGTTGCCAATCGTCCAGCAGGGCTATTTTCGTCATGGGCAGATCCTTGTCACGCGGGTTCGGCTCGAGGCAGGTTGGCAACGAAGAACTCGCGGACCTTGCGCATCGCTGCATCACGATATTGCGCACCCTTCCACGGCGCGAGCACTTCCACGTTGGGCATGCGCGCGAGATCGGCCGATACCTCGGTCGGATGCACGACATCGTCACCGGGCATGAGCAGCGCCGGCACCGCGCAGTTGCGCACGAACTCGCGCGTCACGCTGAAAATGAAGTCACCGCCGAACATCCGCTGCCGGAATCCGGGCAATCGCTGCGCGTCGATGTTTGGCCAACCCTTGACCGCGTCGGCCCAGAGGTCGAATTCGTGGTCCAGCGCCGAACGGTTCGTGCCCGATAGACCGATTGGATTCTGCAATACGAGCGCCGAGACCAATCCCGGCCGCGCCCGGACGATGTCCAGGGCGAATGAAACGCCGATGCACGCGCCCATGACATGGCACTGCTTTACGCCCAGATGATCGAGCAGCGCCAAGTGATCGCCGGTATAGGCGGTCCAGTCATCTTGCAGGCCAATCGTGGCCCGCGATTGACCGGCGTTGCGCACGTCGAGCGCGATCAGCTGGAACTCGTCGGACAATGCGGTGACCGGATCGAGCCAGTCCTGCGCGACGCCCGGACGTGCCGGATTCGTGCTCCATCGCTCGATGCGCGAACTCAGGAAGCCAGGTGCGAACAGCAACACCGGATAGCCGCGGCCGTGGACCTCGTAGTGGATGTAACCGCCGGGAATGTTCAGATCGGGCATGGCGTCACTTCAGGTTGCGGTCCCACAGATCGAACAACTTGGTCCACGTGCCCTCTGCCGCGACCGGGTTGTAGTCGGCGCGCGCCGCAAAGCAATAGCCGTGGTGCGTGCCCGGAATCGTTTCGAGCACGTGCTTGACCTTGGTCTTGGCGAGCGCCGCCTTCAGATCGGGAATGACGTTCGCGGGAACGGATGGATCGACTTCCGCGAAGGCGAGATACAACTCACCATTGACCTGACCCAATTGCAGATGCGGCGAGTCCGGCTGATCCGTGACCATGTTCACGCCGTACAGCGAGGCGGCCGCCTTGATGCGCGGGAAGCGGGCGGCAACGGTCAGCGCGAACGGACCGCTCATGCAATGACCGACACAGCCGACCGGACCGGCCGCAACCTTGTCCTGCGCGTCGAGAAACGCGAGCATCCCCGCGGTATCGTCGTAGATTGCCGCATTGCTGAGGCTCTGCATGGCGCCGCGGATGACGACCGACATCGCGTCGTTGCGGCGCGGGATGTCGAAGCGGATCGTACCCAGTCGGTAGTACAGGTCAGGCAGCAGGCAGAAATAGCCGTGCTTCGCGATGCGCCGTGCCTGATCGCGCAGCTCTTCGCGAAACCCGGGTGCGTCCATGTAGAGAATGATCCCCGGGAATCGGCCGGGTTCGTCCGGACAAACCGCGAAGCCCGGTTGGCGCCCGTACTTGGTGACCACGAGAACATCTTTTTCAATCATCGCATCGACCTCATGAATGGCGCACGGCAAACACGCCGGCGGATGTCATCGGATTCCGGATTCAAGGCGCGGCGAGGAGCTTGCGAGCCCCCGCGACCAGCACGTCGTTGACCCAGACGTAGTTCATAAAATCTTCGCGGACACGCTTGCCGGCAGCATGAATGCGCCGACTCGCGTCGGTGACCGCCGCAGCAACGTCGGCATGCTTCGGATCGCCCGCATGGCCCAACGATTGCGCCAGATCCATCATGCCGAAACTGAGGTAGTCCACCCCCGGCAAAGCCGCGAGTTCTCCCGCAATCTCGACGCCCGCGCGACTCTCGATCATGAGACAGAGCGAAAGTGCCGAATTGCAGGCCTGCATGTAGGCCGGCTTGCTCTCGATGCGCTGGCCATATTCGGGGCGTCCGGCCCCGAACGATCGCTGACCCATCGGGGCAAAGTACATGCTCCCGATGACGTTGTGTGCACTCTCGAGCGATTCGATGTGCGGCGCCACGATGCCGCGGACACCTCGGTCGAGAAAGCGGGTGATGGTGGCCGCGCTCGCGTCCGGAATGCGCGCGATCGGCGTCAACTGGTGTCGTTCAGCCGCCAGGCAAGCAGCCTCGACGTCGCGCCAGTCGAAGCATCCGTGCTCGCCGTCGATGTAGACGAAGTCCAATTCCACCGAAGCGAGAACTTCGATGACTGCGGGTGCGGCGAAGGTCATGTGGATGCCCCGTACGCGCCGGCCCGTGGCCGCGGCATCCTTGACCGCATTGGCAATTTTCATCGCGGGCGTCGTCACGCTGGCGTCGCCCGGGCGATCTTCACGAGCTCCGGGAGGAACAGCTCGGGAAATTTCTCGATGACCGGCGAGCACACCGCTCGAAACGATTCCACGTCCGGGGTCAGGTTGACCTGCATGCCCTGCGCCTTGAGAAACTCGTAGGCGTCCGCTTCATCCTTGGTCGTGTATTGCCGCAGGTAGCTGTCGGCATCCTTGCAGGATGCCCAGAACAGCTTCTGCTCGTCCGGGGACAAACCATCGTAGAACTTCGGATTCGTCACCGTGTACGCCATGGTGAGATTGTGGTCGGTCTTCGATATGTACTTCTGCACTTCGTAGTATTTGTTGGACTTGACCACTGACGGCGGCGTGTCCTGCCCGTCGGCCACACCCTGACGCAGGGCCAGGTAGAGTTCGGAGAGATCGATCGCCACCGTGGTCGCACCCGTCGCTTGCATCATCGCGATGTAAGCCTTGGAGTTCGGCACGCGCATCTTCAGGTTCTGCATGTCCTTGACCGAGTTGATCGGCAGCTTGTTGTTGGTCATCGAGCGAAAGCCGAGATCCGTCCAGCCACTCAGGACGAAGCCTTTGTCGAGTGAACGCTTGCGCAGATCGTCGCCGAACGCGCCGGAAATGGCATTCCAGGCCTGCGCGCGGCTCTTCCACAGGTAGGGCGCATCCGTGATCGACATCTCGGGCACCCAGTTCATCAGCCCGACGCCGATGGCGCCCATTTCGATCGAGCCGAGGCGCACCGCTTGCGCAGTGTCGCGTTCGTTGCCCATTTGCGCGTTCGGGAAGATCTGCACCTGGATCTTGCCGCCGCTCTTTTCTTCGATCGTTTTCTTGAACTGTTCGGCCCAGATATGCCAGCCGTGCGCGGTCGGCGCCGGATGCGCGAAGCGGATGCGCTTGACGGCCGCCTGCGCGTTGGCCGGACCGACGAGGTGCGGCGAGAATGCCGCGAGCGCGACCGAGGCGCCTGCGGCGCGGAGGACGCCTCGGCGCGAAATCGTTCCGGTCGCCTGCATCGCCGCACGGGCGTTGAATTTCGTTCCTTGCGATGATTTCATGCTGTCATTCCTTTATGGGTTGATTGAGGCAAGGTCTCATGCCAGCTTGCCGACCTGCTTCTCGAGCAGCGTCCAGGCCTCGTTGCCGACCTTGCCGCGCCATTCCTCGTAGAATCCGGCCGAACGCAACTTGTCGCGAAACGAGCCGAGGTCGGGCTTGGTGAAAGTCAGGCCCTTTTTCTCGAGTTCGGCCTGCAGCGAGCGGTCAAGCTTGTTGAGGTCGTCGCGCTCCAGTAGCGCGACGTCGTTGAACGCCTTGGCCACGATCGCCTTGATGTCGTTCGGCAGCCGGTTCCATGAAGCGGGGTTGGCGCAGATCCAGTAGCCATCCCAGACATGATTGGTGATCGCGCAGTATTTCTGTACTTCGTAGAATTTTCCGGCATCGATCACCGACAGCGGATTTTCCTGCCCGTCGACGAGCCGGGTCTGCAGCGCTGTATAGACCTCGCCAAACTGCATGCTGACCGGAGACGCACCCAGTGCGGTGAACAGCGACACCAGCGCGGGCGCACCCGGCACGCGCAGTTTAAGGCCGGTCAGATCGGCGGCTTTCTCGATCGGTTTCGTGGAAGTCGTGATTTGGCGGAAGCCGAGATCCCAGCGCTTCTCCATCGGCACGAGCCCCGCCTTGGCGGCGATCTGCGCGCGTATGTAGTCGCCGAGGTCGCCATCGATCGCCGCCCAGACCTGGGTGTAGTCCTTGAATGCGAAGCCCATGCCGTTGACGGCGGCGACCGGCAGGATCGAGGCGAGGATGAGGCCCGCGGGCTGGACGAAATCAACGGCGCCGCTGCGCGCCTGCGACAACAAATCGTTGTCGCCACCGAGCTGGCTTGCGGGAAAGATCGTCAGCGTCATGCGCCCCGCGGTTTCCTTCGCGATGCGGTCCGAAACTTCGAGCAGGCGCTTGTGGAACGGGTGTCCCGCCGGACTCGAATGCCCCATCTTGTATTCGAATTCCGCCGCGTGCGCGGATCGGCTCGGCAGCATCGCCGCTGCCGTGATCGCCGTCGATGCCGCCATGAAGCTACGGCGCGTCACTTTGGTTCTTGGACTCATTTGCCCTCCTCCGCCTTTGGAACAAGCACTTAAAGCGACCCCACCGATAGCCATGGCACTGCGGCCACCAGGACGACGCCGGCCAGCAGCACCGCGAGATAACTCCAGATGTGACGGAACGCCTTGTCGGGATCGGCACCGCCGATCGCGCACGTAATGTAGAAGCCGATGCCGAAAGGCGGCGTGAACAGCCCCACACCCATCGCCAGAATGGCGATCACCGAATAGTGCACCTCGTGCACACCGAACTGCTTGGCGATGGGGAACATCAACGGTGCGAACAGCACGACCGCTGGCAGCCCCTCGAGCACGCAGCCCAGAACCGCAAACAGAAGAATCGACAGCGCGATGAAGGTGAATCGTCCGCCCGGCATGCCGCCGATTGTCGCGGCCAGCGCTTGCGAAAAGCCGGACTGCGTGATCGCCCAAGCCATCGCGGTGGCCGCGCCGACGACGATCAGGATGGCGCCGGAGAGCGACGCCGACTGAATCAGGACGCCGCCCAGCCGTGACCACTGGAATTCGCGATAGACCAGGACACCGATAAGGAAAGAGTAGGCAATGCCGATGGTCGAGACCTCGGTCGCGGTGGCGACGCCCTCGATTACCGCGCCGCGGATGACAAAGGGCAGCAACAGCGCGGGCAGCGCGATCAGGAACGCGCGCCAGATCTCGCGGCCGGTTGCGCGCCGGGACGGCGAAACGTCGGCGCTCCGCGAGCGATACCAGACGAGCGCACACAGCATCAGCCCGATGACCAGGGCGGGTAGCAGCCCGCCCTGGAACAGGGCCGCGATCGAAATACCGGTCACCGAGCCGATGGCAATGAGAATGAGGCTTGGTGGAACGGTCTCGGTCTGCGCGCCCGTCGCCGCCAGCAAGGCGGCGAGTTCGGCCCGGTCGGCACCACGCTTTTCCATTTCTGGAAACAGCGCCGGCGCCACCGCCGCCATGTCGGCGGCCTTCGAGCCGGAAATTCCGGACACGAGATACATCGCGGCAACAAGCACGTAGTGCAGGCCGTTGCGCACATGCCCGAGCAGGGTCGCCAGGAAGCGAATCATGTAGGCGGCCATGCCGGTGATTTCGAGCAGATAACCGAGAAAAACGAACAGCGGAATCGACAGCAGGATCAAATTGGACATCCCTGTCTCGAGGCGCGCGACGACCACCGATGTCGGCAGATGGGTCGCAAGCGCGAGATACCCGAAGGTCGCCACGCCGAACGAGAACGCGATCGGCAGACCGGCAAAGACCGTGAGCGGCACGACGCCAAGAAAAAAGACAACGAGATTCATCCGGCCCAGCCCCAGCAGATACGGGCGCGCAAGATAGAAGACGCAGCACGTCACAAAAACAGCGGCGAGCATGGCGAGCATCGAGCGGAAAGGCTGGCTCGCCATCCTCACCACGACAAACAGCGCCATAAGCACGAGCCCGGCCGGCATCGCTGCCGATCTCCAGCTCGACGATATCTCCAGCGTCGGTGTAGTAACGATTGCCTCGAGCTTGACATGCTCGATCGCGGCCGGCAGCAGCATGGCGATGAACGCGAGCGTCACCGCGAGCGTGAACGGCTCGGCGAACGCGCGAAGCGCGGCGGGCAGCAGGTTGACGACCGTATTCATGCGCAAGTGTTCGCTGCGCCGGATCGCAAGCGCGGCGCCGAGCATGCCGAGCCAAAGGAAAATGGTCGAGGCCAGCTCATCGGACCAGACCAGCGGCCGGTGCACGACATAGCGTGCGATCACGCCGATGAAGAGGATCATCGTCTCGACGACCACCAGCGTCGCACACAACAGTTCGAGCGCACGTCCGGTGCCGCGACCGATGACCTCGACCAGCGTTGCACTGCGGGATGCATAGGCGCTGCCGTTACGCTCGATGTGCACGGACATGCTGTGCCTTTATCGCCGCGGCGAACTCGTCGAGCTCGCGGTTGAAGCGGTCAGCATGTTCGAAGAACGGAGAGTGACCGCAGTCGTCGTACCAGGAAATCCGGGACCCCTTGATTGCGGCCGCGGTCATTTCCGCGGCGATCGGCAGGATCAGCGCGTCGTCGCGGCCATGCGTAATGAGCGTGGGCACCGTCACCTTGGCCAGCGCGGCTCTTGTTTCCTCGACGCCGGTCGACCAACCCGAGATCGCCTCGCGAATCTCCTGCGGCACGATGACGTTGTAGGCGAGAGCGACGGCGAAATCATCTTCGGGCGGCTGGTGCAGAAAGCATGCACGCAGGAATGCGATATGGGCGTCGATGCGCTTGGCGAGGGTGTCCGGGCGTCCCGCTATGTTGGCGCGCGATGCCGGGGCCAGCACCGTCGGATCTTCGAAGGGACGCGTCGAGACAAAGTGGAGTCCGCCGACGCGGCGATCGCCATAATGGATCAGATATTGGCGGAGCACCCGTCCGCCGAGCGACCAGCCGACCAGGATCGGCTTGCTCACGTTCGCGCCGTCGATGACGGCCTGAAGTTCGTCCGCCCAGCGCCGGCCTTCGTTGTAGAACGAGGGATCGAACGGCTTCTCCGACTCGCCGTGACCGCGCAGATCGTAGGCAAGGAGGCGATGGCTTCGGCCAAGCTGGCTCGCGAATTGCGGAAGGAAAGACAGATGCGACTGGGCGAGCCCGTGCACAAAAAGGATCGGACAGCCTTCGGGGTTGCCCCACTCGCGGACCGAGATATCGACCCCATCCGGCGTCTTGACCCACTGCTGCCGATGGGACGGCCAGCGACTCGGAGCCTTATGCGACGCTTGCTGCAGGTTCGGCATTGCGCGTGTATCCGGGGTCGACGCACGAGACTGACTAGTACTTGAATTTCAGCAACGTGGGCAGGATGGTCGTGATCGTCGGCACGTAGGTCACCAGCAACAGCCCCGCCATCAGCACCGGCAGGTACCAGAGCAACGGCTTGCTCGCCTTCTCGATCTGCGCCCCGCTGATGGCGCACGCGACGTACAGCGCAATGCCGATCGGGGGAAGAATGATGCCGATGCCGAAGGCCTCGGTCATGATGATTCCGTATTGCAGCTGGTCGATGCCGAACTGCTGCGCCACCGGCAGCAGCAGCGGCGCCAGGATGATGATGGTGACGAAGCTCTCCAGCATCGTGCCCATGAGAATGGTGATGACGATGACGGCCGGGAGGAATGCCGTGGCCCCGAGTCCGGCTACCGTCGCGGCGATCGCCGTGGTGACACCTTCGAGCGTGAGTGCCCAGGAGAAAATCGTCGCGGCGCTGACCGTGTAGAAGATCATGCCGTTGAGCAGCGAAGCACCTGTCAGGCTCGACCAGAAATTGCGCAACGTGATCTTTCGATACGCGAGGCCCAGCGCGAGGCTGTACAGAACGGCAAAGGTCGACACCTCCGTCGGCGTGCCGACCCCGCCGACGATGCCGCCGATCAGGATGACGGGGATCATCAGAGGCATGAACGCGAGACGGCCGGTGCGGATGATTTCGCTGCGGCTCGCCTTGGGGGTCGGCTTCCAGTCCGCAAAGGTTGCGCGCACGCGCACCGTCACCATCAGCATCAAACCGATCACCGCCGCAGGGAGTACGCCGGCGATGAACAGCGCGCCCGTCGAAATCGCCGTTGCCGAACCGAGCAGGATCAGTGCAATGCTGGGCGGCACCGACTCGGCCATCGCGGCGGACGCGGCCAGGATCGCGGCGCGCTCTTCGGGGGCGTAGCCGTGCTCCTCGAGCTTGCGATTCATGGGCAGGCCGACCGTCGCCATGTCCGCGGCCTTGGAGCCCGAGATGCACGAGGAGATGTAGACGCCGACGATCATCACCTGCAGCAAACCGCCGCGCACGTGTCCGATCAGCGAGCCGACGAATTCGACGATCCTGCCGCCGACGTCGGCGCGATCCATGATGAAGCCGGCGAGAATGAAGAACGGCAGCGCCAGAAAGATGAAGCCCCCTGAGCCGCGTTGCGCATTGGTCACCACCGCGATCATGTCCCCCGATCCCATCGCCTGCACGCAGGTGATGCCGATCGTGGCGAGAACGAAGCCAACGGGGACGCCCATCGCGACCATCGCAAAGAAGAGCACCGCGAGCGTGACGTAGAGCGTATGGTTTTGCGCGCCGATATCGGTCTTGAAGAAGTGGAACAGCAGCAGGCAGATGGCGACGACGGCAGTTGCCGTCGCGATCGTGCGCCACGATCGTCCGAGCAGCGAAAAGCCGGCGCGGATCACGAACAGGCCGGAGCCGATCGTGATGGGCAACGTCATCCAGATGTAGCCGATGCCGAGGAGGATCGTCTTTTCCTCCGCATTGGCGATCAGCAGCGGGATCGAGTAGCCACCGATCAGCAGCGATACGATGATGACGACCCACTCCGAGAACGCCTTGAAGAATTCGTTCAACGCGGGTGGGGCCCTGTCGGCAAGCACCGTGATCGCGATGAACTGCCCGCGGCTGTAGGCGACGGCACCCCCGAGGAACGCGAGCGTGATCAGAAACAGCGGCGACGCCTCGTCGACACCCATCATTGCCGACGAATGGAAAAACGTGCGCACCATCGTGCTGACGAAGACGAGGATCACCTCGATCACCAGCGCAACGTTGAGCAGCGCCAGCACCGCGCTGTCGACGGCTTTGAGCCAACCCGGTACACCCTTCGGATAGGCGGGCGCAGTCGCGCCGAGCGGCTTGAGACCTGTGGGTACGACGTCCGCGTGCACGCGGCTCCTCCTAACCATCCGGCAGTGCGACTCGCTCGTGACGTCGCTGTTATCGACGCGCTGTCCGGAATAAGGCAAAAACTCTAACAGTAGGCGACGATAATGAAAAATTGATTTTTATGCGTCGAACTGATAGTAATTACCTATCATGAATGTCACGCTCAGCCAGCTTCGGGCGTTCGAGCGCATCGTGCGCCTCGGTAGTTTCCGGGCGGCCGCCCAGGAGCTACGCCTGACGCAACCCAGTGTTTCGCAACGCATCCGCGAACTCGAGGCGGTGCTAAAGACCCCTCTGTTCATCCGCCGCGGACCACGCGTCAGCCTTACGGCGGAGGGTCACGCGCTGATCGAGTACGCGGACCGCCTTCTCGGGGCCGCCGGCGAGATGGTCGAGCGCTTCCAGACCCGCGATCCGCTGAAGGGCATGCTGCGGCTCGGCTTGAACGAGAGCTTCGCGCTCATCTGCCTGCCCGACCTCCTGCGCCGGTTGGAGCTGCGCTATCCCGGGATCAAGACGTCGGTGTTCGTCGGCGATACAGGCGTCGTCAGCCGCATGCTGGATCAGCAGGAACTCGATATTGCCGTCGTCTCCGAACCCACGGTCGGTGCGCACGTACGACAGGAGCCGATCGGCAGGAACAAGCTGGGTTGGTTCGCGCGCGCGGACTTCGAGCTCGCGCGCGACATCCTGTCGCCGCTGGACCTGTGCCAGTTTCACCTCATCGTGAGCCCGCCGACGGCGCGGCTGTACACGACCGTCACGAAATGGTTCGCCGAATCGGCGGCGCTGCCGCAGCGGGTGAGCACCTGCAACAGCCTGTCCGTCACGATGCTGACGATCCTGCACGGCACCGCGATCGGCCTCGTCCCCGTCCGCGTCATGCAGGACGAACTCGAACGGGGCCGCGTCAAGCTCATACCCGTGTCGCCCGAGGTTCCGGCGCATCGCGTATCGATCTGCTACCAGATCAGCGAATTCGGTCCCGGGCTCGCCGTGCTCGTCGACCTCACTCGCGAGCTCGTGGCGCAGCACAAGTTGTTTATCTAGGCGGTCCTGCGCTGTGAGCGAAAGCGGACCTTTGAGGAGGCTGCCGAGTCAAGCCGTGCTACGCTATTCTTTCGACGGCGCGTCGAGGCGTTGGATTTACTATCCATCCCAGGAGATGCGATGAACCGAAGACGCGTGCTTTGCGCAGCCGCTGCATCGGCCGCCGGGATCGTTCTCGCGCCCGGCACCCGCGCACAGTCCAGCGCGAAGAAGACCGTCATCGGACTTCTCGACCTCGTCGAGCGGCCGGAGCGGTGGGACCCGTTCAAGCAGCAGATGCGCGTGCTGGGTTACGTCGAGGGCCGCAACGTGACCTTCGTGGAGCGCTTTGCGCGGGAAAATGTTTACAAGCTCGCCGCGATGGCGAAGGAACTGGTCGAGCTCCAGGTCGCGGTGATCGTCACCGCCGGTGCCGCCGCCGCGAGGTTCGCCAAGCACGCAACCAACCGGATTCCCATCGTCATGGCGACTGGCGCCGACCAAGTGAGCCCGGGCCCGAACCTCGCGCGTCCCGGCGGCAATGTTACCGGGATGTCTTCCCTCAATTCGGAGCTCACGGTGAAACGCTTCGATCTACTGCGCGAGGTCGTTCCCAAGGTCTCTCGGCTGGCCGCGCTCTGGCACGCGGACAACGTGGTGTCGATGCCCGAGTTGAGTGACCTCGAAAGCGCCGCCACACGATCGAACGTCGCCTTTCAAAGCTTCAGTTTCACGGGCCGGGCGGACCTCCCCGATGCGTTCGCGGCCATGACGCTGGAGCGCATCGAGGGTGTCGTCGTGGTTGGAAGCCCGGTTGTCTATGCGGAGCGTATTGTGAGACTGGCCCAGAAGCACGAGCTGCCCTGCATGTATGGCGCGTCCGAATACGTGGAGGCCGGCGGACTCATGTCCTACGCGGCATCCTATGCGGACCTGTTCCGGCGGGCGGCCCTCTACGTGGACAAGATCCTGAAGGGCGCCAATCCTGGCGATCTGCCCATCGGGCAGCCGACGACCTTCGAGCTCGTCATCAACACCGGCACGGCGCGCGCGCTTGGGATCGCCTTCCCTGCCTCGCTGGTGGCGCGCGCGAATCGCGTGATCGCGTGACCGTGATTCGCCAAGGCGCTGCGCGTCGCGCGACCTTTGGCGCGATCTCCGCCACGCTCATATCCGAGAGCGAATCGCGAACAGGCTACTGGCCGTAAAGCAGCCGGGATTGCAATTTTGTCCTATCTCCCGGCGTTCCCGGGCGCGTAAGCTCCGGCATCGAAGAATAATTGGCCGCGCCGAGCGCGCGAGGAGGTCGATTGGCTCGAATCACGTTGCGCGACGCGTTCGCTGCGGAGCGCCCCCTGGTGACGCCACTGGCGCACGATGCTCTATCCGCCCGCCTGATCGCGAGCGCCGGCTTCCGTGCGTTCGCGATCGGCGGCTCCGCTATGCTCGCCGCGCGCTACGGACTGCCGGATATCGGCCTCATCGGTGTGTCCGACATGGTCGACGGCATCCGCGACATCGCCGCGGCAACCCCTCTGCCGTTTTTCGCCGACGGTGACGACGGCTATGGCGACGTGAAGAGCGTCGTGCGGACGGTCGAACTCTACGAGCGCCTCGGCGTCGGCGGCATTCTCATCGAGGACCAGCAACGCGAGCACAAGCAGCAGCGCGCCGACCAGGCGCGCGGTGTCGCGGACGTTGCCGTGATCGAACAGAAACTCCGCGCTGCGATGGCAGCGCGCAGCAGCCCGGCGACGATGATCATCGGCCGCACCGATTCGTTGGGAGTCTTCGGGATGGACGAAGCGTTGCGTCGCGCGACTCGCTTCGTCGAACTCGGCGTCGACGCGGTGTTCGTCGCCGGCATCAAGACGATGGCGGACTACGAGCGGGTCGGCAATGCGTTGCGCGGCGCAGTGCTGTCGGCCGCGATCTTCGAGACGCCCGGGATGCCCTGGCCAACGCCGAAAGAGCTCGGCGGACTCGGATTCAGCCATGTGTCCTACCCGGCATCGCTCATCTTCCGGATCACGCAAACCATGAGCGCTGCGCTCGCGCAACTGCGTGCACACGCCGAAGGCAGTGCGGTGATGATCCCCGATCCTCGTGCCGGCGATGCGCGTCAGCTGCTCGACCAAGCGCTCAATCTTGCCGATTGGCAGCGCATCGAACGCGAGTTTGCCACGACCGGTTCCAACACCGTGCCGGCGGGGGGAACATCGTGAGCAACGCCACGCCGCGCATCGAACCCGCGCCCGCCGCCCGCGCTACCTTCGGCAGCGACGCGATCGCCGACATGCTGCGCGGGCTCGACTTCGACTATATCGCCCTCACGCCGGGAGCGAGCTTCCGCGGCCTGCACGACAGCCTGGTCAATCATCTCGGCAACACGAAGCCCAAAATTCTCCTGTGCGTGCACGAAGAGCACGCCGTGGCGATCGCCCACGGCTACGCGCGCGTCACGGGACGGCCGATGGCGGTTGCGCTGCACGCCAATGTCGGCCTCATGCACGCCACCATGGCGATCTTCAACGCATGGTGCGATCGCATTCCGATCTTCATGCTCGGCGGTGTCGGTCCGATGGATGCGGTCAAGCGCCGTCCGTGGGTCGACTGGATCCACACGTCGCGCGATCTGGGCGCGTTGATCCGCGGCTACGTCAAGTGGGACGACCAGCCGGGGTCGGTGGCCGCCGCGCTCGAAGCGATGGTCCGCGCCTATCGCATCTCGACCACGGCACCGTGCGGGCCGGTGTTCGTCAACCTCGACGCCACGATCCAGGAAGAGCCATCGCACGGCGTGCCGATGCCGCCGCTCGATCGCTTTCCACCGGCAGTGACCGGCGACCCGCCGGCAGACGTGGTGGCCAACGTGGCCGCGATGCTGGCCAAGGCCCGGCGACCGTTGCTCATGATCGGCCGTGTGTCGAGCGACCCCGGCGACTTCCACCGCCGCGTGCAACTGGCCGAACGCCTCGACGCGCGCGTGCTGACCGACCTGAAAACCGGCGCGAGTTTTCCGACCAGGCATCGGCTGCATCCGCATGCACCGGGTCTGTATGTCAGCAGCGAGGCCGGCATCCTGATCCGCGAGGCCGACGTGATCGTCAGTCTCGACTGGGTCGACCTCGCCGGTTCGCTCCGCCAGGCCTGCGGCGGCGAGACGCCGACGGCTAAGATCGTGCAGTGTTCGGTCGACCAGTATTCGCACCACGGCTGGAACATGGACTATCAATCCTTGCCGCAGACGGACGTCACGATCCTGAGTTCACCGGATCGGCTCGTGAGCTGCCTGCTCGCAACGATCGAAGAGCGAGCGCCGCGCCCGAGCATCGCGCCCCCTGCTCCCGCGGCATCGCCCTCACTTGCGGCGACGGCGGACGATGCCACGGCGACGGAACACCTGTCCATCGACGCGCTGGCGCGGACCACCGTCGACGCGCTTGCTGCGCATCGCCCCTCGTACATCCGGCTGCCGCTCGGCTGGCCGGGGGAGTACTGCCGCTTCGAGCATCCGCAGGACTACATCGGCTTCGACGGTGGCGGCGGCATCGGATCGGGACCGGGAATGGCCGTCGGCGCGGCGCTGGCACTTCGGGGCAGCGACCGCCTGCCGGTCGCAATTGTGGGCGACGGCGACTACCTGATGGGCCTCACGGCATTGTGGACGGGCGTGCATAATCGGGTCCCGCTGCTGGTGATCGTCTCCAACAACCAGTCCTTTTTCAACGATGAACTCCATCAGGAACGCGTCGCGCGCACCCGCGGACGGCCCATCGAAAACCGCTGGATCGGATTGCGCATGGACGGTCCGCGCATGAACCTCGCCACGCTGGCACAGGGTCAGGGTGCCATCGGGCTCGGCCCCGTGCGCACGGTCGCCGACCTGCAGGAGGCCATCGAGACCGGCGTGGCGCGCGTGCGGGACGGCGCGTTGTGCGTCATCGATGTTCACGTGGCTCCCGAATACGCGCGGGCGATGTCGTCGTCGCTGATGCGGCACATTTCCACTACATCGTGAGGTGAATGGCATGGCACGTACCGCGCCTTCCAGCACCGCGGTGACGTTTCCGACGCACCGCGATCTGTTCTACGGTGGTCGGTGGCACGCCGGGAAGTCCGGACGTTTTCTCGACGTCAGCAACCCCGCAACGGGCGCATCGCTCGGCAAGGTTGTCGACGCCGATGCCCAGGACGTCGCGAGCGCCGTCACCGCCGCCCGCGATGCCTTTCCCGCGTGGCGCGACGCACCGGCGCAGGATCGCGCGCGAGCGGTGCGCAAAGCGGCCGCGATTCTGCGCGAGCATGCGCAGGAACTTGCGCTCCTGGAAGCTACGGACGGCGGCAATCCGCTGCAGGCAATGCTGTACGACGTCGCCATCAGCGCCGACTACATGGATTACTTCGCGGGTCTGGTGACCGAGATCAAGGGCAGCACGATCCCGATCGCGGCCGGCGTCCTCAACTACACGGTGCGCGAACCGCTCGGCGTCATCGCGCGCATCGGGGCATTCAATCATCCGTTGCTCTTCTTTGCCGGCAAATGCGGCGCGCCGCTGGCCGCCGGCAATACGCTGATCATCAAGCCTGCGGATCAGACACCGCTGTCGTCGCTGCGCCTCGCGGAACTGTGGCAGGACGTGTTTCCGCCGGGCGTCGTCAACGTCATCACCGGTGGCCGCGATGCCGGCGCCGCGCTGGTCGCGCATCCGCGCGTGGCCAAGATCGGCTTCATCGGCAGCGTCAACGGCGGTCGAGCCGTGATGACCGCAGCCGGCGCGAGCGTCAAGGCGCTCACGCTCGAACTCGGCGGCAAGAATGCGCTGATCGCGTGCGCGGACGCCAAACCGGCGGAAGTCGCGGACGGGGTGGTGCGCGGCATGAACTTCCGCTACGTCACCGGACAATCCTGCAACTCCACCAGCCGCGTCTATCTCCACGATGCGATCTACGATGCAACGCTGCCGGAAATCGTCGCCGGCGTCGCGAAGATCAAGGTCGGCTTGCCCATCGACCCGGAAACCGAGATGGGCTGCCTGTCGAGCCAGCCGCAGTTCGACAAGACGATGAGCTACATCAAGCTTGGTCAGGAAGAAGGCGCACGGCTCCTCTATGGCGGCAAGCGCCCGGCGAACCCAAAGCTGGCACTCGGTCATTTCGTCGAACCCACCGTGTTCGCCGACGTGCGCGACGACATGCGTCTCGCGCGTGAAGAGATCTTCGGACCCGTCGTGAGCATCCTGCGCTGGTCGGACGAAAACGATCTCGTGCAGCGCGTCAATGCGCTCGACTACGGGCTCACCGCGTCGATCTGGACGCACGACCTCGACCGCGCCCACCGCCTTGCCTCCCGCGTGGAAGCAGGTTACATCTGGATCAACAACGCCAGCCAGCATTGGGTCGGTGTTCCCTTTGGCGGCTACAAGCAATCCGGCATGGGGCGCGAGGAATCGATCGACGAGCTGCTGGCCTGCACGCAAATCAAGAACGTCAGCGTAACGCTCAGGAAGGCATGAAGAAGCAGGGATAATCGCAACCGGAGCCAGCCGGCGCGCATTGCGACGCCGGCAACCACGAAGGAGGAAAGCATCATGCATCGCTTGGTTTCGCTGTTCATCGGCGCGCTGCTCGCCGGCACTGTCGGGGCGGAAGAGCTCGCGATCGGCAACTACGGTGTCTCGGCCAACGGCATGCCGTTCGGCGTCGCCCTCGCCAAAGGCTATTTCAAGGACGAAGGCATCAACGTCACCGGACTGATTTCGTCGGCCGGTGGCGGGACTTCGTTGCGCAACATGCTGGCGGGCGGCGGCGTGCCGTACGGCGAGGTCAATCCCGGCGTCATCATCTCGGCCATCCTCCAGGGCGCCGACCTCAAGATCATCAGCGACAACGTGCTTACAGTTGCCGAGTTCACGTGGGCGGTGAAGCCGGACTCGCCGATCAAGACGATCAAGGACCTCAAGGGCAAGAAGATCGGCTACACGAACCCGCGCTCGACCAGCCAGGCGCTCGCCAACATGCTGCTCGGCATCGCCGGCTACAAACCGGAGGACGCGGAACTGGTGAAGACGGGTGGCTTCGGTGAAGGCGTCGCCGCACTCGACGCCGGACTGATCGACATCGCACCGATTCCCGAGCCGCTGTGGTCCAAGTACAAGGGCAAGTACCGTGCGGTGATCGTCGCGAGCGAAACGTTGCCGCCGCTCGACAACGTCGTCGGCGTCGCGACCGTCGAGATGATGGAGAAGAAAGGCGACTTCATCCGCGCAGTGATCCGCGCCCGGCGCAAAGCGGTCAAGTTCATGAAGGAGCATCCCGATGAAGCCGGCGACATCATCGCCAAGGCGTACAACCTGGAGCCGGAGGTTGCTCGCAGCGCGGTGCGCAACCTGACGACGAGCATCACCAAGGGCGTGCCGTATTGGGGCGAAGGCGAGATCCACCTCGAAGGTCTCAAGCGCATGATCGACGCGCAGCGCTCCGTCGGCGCGATCACCGGCGACGTCGACTACAGCAAGATTATCGACACACGCTTTCTCCCGGACGACCTGAAAGCGATCAAATAGACGTCAGGCGGCCGAGAGCGAACCGTGACGGCTGAGCAGGTCAGCCTGCGCAACGTCGGCAAGACCTTCATGTCGGGTCGCCCGCCGGCGCCGCTGCACGCGCTCGGGCCGATCGACCTCGAGCTGAAGCGCGGCGAGTTCTTCGCCGTTGTCGGCCCATCCGGCTGCGGCAAGTCGACCTTGCTGGAGATCATCGCCGGACTCACACCCGCGAGCGAAGGGACCGTGGCATTCGAGGGGCGGCCCATCGCCGGCGAAGCGCCCGACGGCATCGGCGTCGTCTTCCAGGAAGACGCGTCGCTGCCCTGGCTCAACGTCCGCGACAACGTCGCCTTCGGCCTGCGCCGATCGAGCCTGCCTGAACCGGAGAAGGCCGAGCGCGTGCGCAACGCGCTGCAACTCGTCGGCCTGTCCGATTTCGCAACCAGCTATCCGGCGCAACTCTCGGGCGGCATGCGGCAGCGAGTCTGCATCGCCCGCACGCTGGTCATCCAGCCGAGTCTGATCCTGCTCGACGAACCGTTCGGCGCGCTCGACCAGCAGACACGCCTGCTCATGGGTGATGAACTGCTGCGCATGTGGCGTGAGACCGGCGCCACCGTCTTCCTCATCACCCATGCGCTCGATGAAGCGACGATGCTCGCCGATCGCATCGCCGTGATGTCGGCCCGACCGGGCCGTCTCATCGACATCGTCGAGACCGGTTGGCCACGCGAGCGCGACAGCCGGATCATCGAGCACGCCGATTTCGGCGTCATCACCGCCCGGCTGTGGAAGAGTCTGCGCGAGGAATCGCTGAAGACCATCGGCCGCCCGTCCGCTTTGTCACCCTCGGACGCATGAGACGCGCCACCTGGTATCGGTTGCTGGTGGTTGCCGCGGCCATCGCGATGCTCGAAGTGCTCTGCCTCACCGGTGTCATCGACAAGATCACGATGCAGGCTCCGCACCTGATCGTGCGCGACCTGTACCGCATGCTGGTGTCTGGGCGGATGAACGGCGCGATCGTCAAGACGCTGACCAACACCTTGCTGGCACTCGGCCTCTCGCTCGCGGTGGGGATCGTCTTCGGTGCGCTCCTGCATCGTCACCGTGCGCTGCGGGATACGCTCGATCCACTGTTCGCCACGTACTACGCGGTGCCGATCTTCGCGTTCTACCCGTTCTTTCTGGTGGTGTTCGGGTTGGGCGACGTACCGCAGATCCTGATCGCATTCATGCTCGGCGTGGTCGCGGTGATCGTGAACACGCTCAACGGACTGGACCGCGTGCCCACCGTACTCATGAAGACCGCGCGGATCCTGCGGATGTCACCCGTGGACACCGCGATGCGCATGACCCTGCCGGCAGCCGCGCCCTACATCCTCACCGGCATCAAGCTCGCCGTCGCTTATGCGTTCATCGGCGTGATCGGCTCGGAGTTCATCATGTCGCGGGGCGGCATCGGCTACGAAATCAGCTTCGCGTACACGAACTTCGACAATGCGACGATGTACCCGCTGATCGTGCTCATCCTCTTGGCGTCGATCGTGATAAACGCGGGGCTGTCGCGCTGGGAAGAGCGATTGCTGGCGCGACGGGGCTTGCGATGAACCCGTCGCGCTGGAGCGGATTGCGCAATGCGGGCGTGCTGATCGCCGCGTTGATCGTCATCTGGCAGTTGCTGTACTGGTGGGTGGGGGACGTGGCGCTCGCGTCACCGTGGGCGACGCTGCGCTATACCGAGAGACTGGTGACCGGTGAGTCCTTCGGCATGCACGCGTTCGACACGTTGCGCGCATTCGGCATTGCGTTCGCGCTATCGGTCCTCATCGGCCTTGCAGTCGGGTTCTGGCTTGGCTTTGCCAAGCTCGCCGGCGACGTCCTGGAGCCGATGGTGGTCGCACTCTATGCCATCCCGAAGCTCACCCTGTATCCGATCCTGCTGCTCGTGTTCGGACTGGGCTTGTCCGCCAAGGTGGCGTTCGGCGTGCTCCATGGCGTCATACCGATCATCCTGTTCACGCTCACCGCCGTGCGCAACACCAAGCCGATCCTCATCAAGACCGGCAAGGTGCACAAGCTTTCACCCGGGCAAATGGTCCGCTGGATCCTGTTTCCGGCGGCGGTTCCGGAAATATTCACCGGGTTGCGCGTCGGCTTCTCGCTGACGCTGATCGGCTCGCTGCTCGCCGAGATGTTCGCGTCGCAGCGCGGGCTCGGCTATCTGCTGATGACCGGCATCGGGTTGCACAACGTCGAGCTCATCATGTCCGTCACGCTACTGATCATCGTCTTCGCGGCAGGCGTCAGCACGCTGCTGCTGTACATCGACCACCGCCTGCACCGGCAAGGTCTAGGCGCGCCGCGCTCGACCCCGCTCCGGTATACGCGCGGCGTGGTCCCGTGGATCCGTTTGAAATGCCGAGTGAAATGCGCCTGGTCGACGAAGCCGACGGCAGTCGCGATGCTCGCGATCGGTTCGCCCCCGGCCAGGCGCAACGTTCCTGCCGATACCCGGACACGCACGAGGTAGGCATGCGGTGTCGTCCCGATCTCGCGGCGAAAGGCGCGGATCAGCTGGAACGGCGTCTTCGCGGCGACGACCGCCAGGTCGATCAGCCGGATGCGCAGCGCGTGGTGGTGCCCGATATGCTCGATCGCCGCTCGCACGGCAGGCGAGAGTTCTTGCTGCGCAGCAACAGGCGCCGCCGCATCGGTCCGGGTGTCCAATTTGCGATCCTCCAATTGCCTGCGCTATGCTGACCACGTTCTCTGCCCGTGCCGCATGGGCACGAACGCGTCGTGCCATCTTGTAAATCGACGTTGCGGTGCTTGGCTAGCCAAATTTTTTCAACCTTGGGCGACAAAAACTCACCGACTCACTCCGCGATGCTGCGGCTGCCGCCGCTGAACGCCCTGCGCGCGTTCGAGGCCGCGGCGCGCCATTCGAGCTTTGCGCGCGCCGCCGACGAACTGTGCGTGACGCCCGGCGCCGTCAGCCGGCACATCCTCAAGCTCGAGGCCTACCTGGGCACGAAGCTGTTCAAGCGCGGTCATGCACAGGTCGAGCTGACGCCGGCGGGCAATGCGTACCTGCTGGAGATCCGAGACGCCTTCGTTCGCATCTCGCAGGCGACAACAACGACGCGCACGAAGGGACTCGACGAGCGCCTGCTGCGGATCAAGGTGCCGCCGACCTGTGCTGCGCGCTGGCTGGTACCACGGCTCGCCCACTTTCACGCCGAGCATCCGGAGATTTCGATCCAGCTCACGACCTCGCACGACGCCGTCGACTTCGGGCGCGACGAGGTGGACGCCGCCGTTCAGTACGGCCGCGAAGTCGGCCCCGCATTCGCTTCGCAGCGGTTGTTCGACGAAGTGCTGCTGCCGGTCTGCAGCGCTGCGGTCGCGGCCCAGAAGCCGGCCCTGCGTCAACCGCGCGATGTCGCGCGTCACGTGTTGCTGCACTCCATTCGGCGGCCCAACGACTGGCCCGACTGGTTCGCGGGTGCCGGCGTCGACGATCCGCCACTCGACAAGAGCATGGCGTTCGAGAACTCGACCCTGACCTACCAGGGCGCGGTCGACGGGCTCGGCGTGGCGATCGCACAGGTTGCGTTCGTCATCGACGAAATCGAGCGCGGTCGACTGGTCGCCCCGGTCGACGTGAGATTGAAGAGCGAGCTCGCGTATTTTCTCGTGTTCCCGCGGGAACACACGCAGTCGCGCAAGCTGCGGCTGTTCAGCGAGTGGGCCGCGGCCGAGGCCGCGACGACGCGCGCGGCGATGAGCTGAGCGTACGACGGAACGCGAGCGGCGCGTCAGGCGGAGCGGCCGAAGAAGTCCATCAGCGTGGCGTTGAACCGCTCCGGATTCTCGCGGTGCATCGCGTGTGCGGCGCCCGGAATCGTGACGGGCGTTGGGATCGCGCCACCGCACGCACGCATGGCTGCGAACATTGCCGGGTAGCGTGCGGGGCTCTTCTCGCCGTTGATCAGCAATATCGGAAAGCAAAACGCCGCGACATCTGCGCAGGAGATCGCAGGAAATTCGCCGGTATCGACGGCCGTCGCCAGGTTGTCGAGGAAAATCTGCTTCTGGTCGGGTGGTCGCCGTACCCATGCACCGGGCCCGCCAAGCGCGTCGACGAATTCACGCGCGGCGCGATCCACGTCGCCCGTGGCGAGATTGCGCTGCAAGGCGGCGAAATTGTTGCGCAACTGGAATTCCATCTCGCGATTCCCGGGCGTATCGGGAAGCAGCGATTCGAGTCCGCGTGGATCCGCGAGCGTCAGCGTAGCAAGCATGCCTTGATGCCGTCGGGCCACGGTGAGTGCGACCGCCCCGCCCCGTGAGTGACCGACGAGATGCACCTTGCCGACATCGAGCCGCTGGATGAATGCGGCGATATCCTCGGCGTGCTGCGCCACCGAGAAATCGTCGCCGCGACCATCCCACCGCTCCGGATAGTAGTGACGCAGGCTGGGCACCAGCACGCGGTACTGCTTGCTCAAGACCGGAACCTGAGCGGCAAACGAGCGATAGTCGGTGAGCGATCCGTGCAGCAGCACGACGGCCGGTCCCTTCCCCTCGTCCTGATAGACGAGCGGATAGCCATTCACGTCGGCCACCAGCAAGCCGGCAGGAACCGGCCACGGCGCGCGTGCTGTGCCGGCGCGCGCCATGTTCGCGGACAACGGCTGCATTCCTAGCCTGCGCGGTCGAAGTCGTCGGTCTGGTAGGACGTGAACTGTCCGAAGTCAGGCCGGTATGGCGTCCAGATGTCCATATTGATCGCCACGCCGTCTTCGGGCGATGGTGGCTCGGCCCAGTGCACGACGTTCGGTGGGATGCGCACCACGCTCCCGGGGGTGCATTGGATGACCTGCTCGCCCACGTGCAGCTTCACGCGACCCTGCACGATCATGAAGATCTGTTCGTAGGGATGGCTGTGCGGGCTGGGGTCCATGTGCGGGTGCAGTTCGGAATAGCCGATCAACACGTCGTTGCCACGGAAGACGCGCTGCATGATGCCCTTGCGGGACTCGCGCACGGGAATCGTTTTCCAGTTGTAGTCGGGTACGGTCGCAGCAGCCTGCTCGCTCATGTTGCCTTCCTCGCAGTAGCGCCCGACGGAAGCGTCGGTGCAAGCCGACATGATCGGGCGCATGACGGCGTTGTCAAGCACCCGGCACGCGGAGTCGGCGGCGCACCACGGACGCCACGCACGGGCTGCCGGGTGCGTTCGGCGGACATTGCACCAAACGCAAAGCACGCTTGTCGCGGCTGTGCTTGACGCGCCAGCATGAACTTGCAAGCATGGCGATTGCACTTGGCGACGCGACCTCTGTCGCGCGTAGCGTGTCGCGGTCGCGACAACATCGCAATTTCTCGAATGCACTCGAAAGGACAGCCAATGGCAGGCGATGCAGTCGCGGCGGCACGGGCGGCCGATGGCACAACCGGTGTTGTGGTCGGCTCGGGCGCGTTTTCCTATCGCGTCGCGGAAGGCTGGGGTCGCCTGCCCGACGGGTGGGATTTCAAGGATGTCGCGGCCGTCGGCGTTGACCGCGATGACCGCGTGTATGTTTTCAATCGCGGCGCCCACCCGATGATCGTGTTCGATCGGGCGGGGAATTTCCTGCGGTCGTGGGGCGAAGGCACGTTCGCCCGACCGCACGGTCTGCACATCGCACCCGACGGCAACTTCTACTGCACCGACGACGGCGACCACACCGTGCGCAAATGCACGCCCGAAGGCAAGGTGTTGCTGACCATCGGCATTCCCGGCAAGCCGGCACCGTACTTCAGCGGCGAGCCCTTCCACCGCTGCACCCATACCGCGCTATCGCCGACGGGCGACATCTACGTGTCCGACGGCTATGGCAACGCGCGGGTCCACAAGTACGACGCGAACGGACGCCACCTGATGTCGTGGGGCGAGCCCGGAACGGACCACGGCCAGTTCAACCTCGTCCACAATCTCGTCGCCGACGCCGAAGGCTGGGTCTATGTCGCCGATCGCGAAAACCATCGCGTGCAGGTATTCGACGGCAACGGCAAGTACGAGGCGCAGTGGAACAACCTGCACCGGCCGTGCGGGTTGTGCATGGGCAACGAAGCCTCGCCGCTGTACTACATCGGCGAACTCGGGCCGATGCTGGACTCCAATCGGGGCTTTCCCAACCTCGGTCCGCGGGTGTCCATCACCGACAACAAAGGCAAGGTTCTCGGCCGCATCGCGCCGTCTGGCGCCGGGTTGGCACCTGGACAATTCGTCGCGCCGCACGGACTGGCCGTGGACTCCCATGGCGACATCTATGTCGGCGAAGTTTCGTACACCGCGTGGAGCGCCGTATTTCCCGATCGGCCCAAGCCCGAGCGCATGCGCACCCTGCAAAAGCTCGTCAAGATCGTCTAGTCAACCCAGCAAGGATTCCATCATGAGCAAATCCTACGTCGGCGAAATTCCCCAATACAACCTCAAGGATCTGCCGGAACTCAATCCACGAACCGGCATCGTGCAGAAGGTCTTTCGTGGCACCGGGGTCGGGGTGAGCTACGCCGAGTTGCACCCGACCATGAAAGCGGGTCCGCACAGTCATCCCTGGGAGCAGATATTCATCCTCCTCAAAGGACGGGTGACCCTGCACGTCGACGATCAGGTGTTCCAGATGGAGGCGGGCAGTGTCGTGCGCATTCCGCCGAATGCGGTGCACTACTCCGACCCGCCGCGTCCGGAAGACGGCGTCGCGCTCAATCTCGATATCTTCACGCCGCTGCGCCCGGACTTCCTTCCGTTGACCCAGTACCAGACCGACGATTTCGGCACCAGCGTGCCGCGTCCCTTGCCGGCATAACGCAATCGTTGCTTCGACAATAACAACATCGCCGCAAACTGGAGGGGAACGATGACCAGCAGGATGTCGTACATCGCCGTTACGGCTTTGGTGATGCTCGCAGGCGCGGCGCAGGCACAGCCGTATCCGAACAAACCGATCAAGGCGATCGTGCCCTACGGGGCCGGCCAGGCAACCGACGTGATGTGCCGCGTATTTCTCGAGCAGATGCGCGTCGTGCTCAACCAGCCCGTCGTCGTGGAGAACCGTCCGGGTGCCGGCGGAAACATCGGTGGCGCGGAAGCAGCAAAGTCGACGCCCGACGGCTACACCGTCCTGTGCACGGGCAACGCGACGACCGTCAGCAATCCGTTCCTGTACGAGAGCATGGGCTTCGATCCGATGAAGGACATCGCACCCGTCAACGCCGTCGCGGGAACGGGCTACGTGCTTCTCGGCGGCAACAAGCTGAAAGGCAAGTCGGTTGCCGAGATCCTGGCGATGGCCAAGGCTTCGCCCAAACCATGGACGCTCGGCGTCGCCAGTACGACCGCGCACGTCGTCTACGGGATGCTCGCCGATGCCACCAAGGTCGATCTCGTGCGCGTCCCTTACGGCGCCGGCAACCGGAACATGTATACCGATCTCATGCGCGGCGACCTCGACCTCGTCATCGAGGCCATGCCGTCGGCGATGGCCCCCATCACCAATGGACAAGTCACGGCGATCGCGGTCACCAATCCGACACGCACTGCTTTCCTGCCCGACGTCCCGACGTTCAAGGAAGGCGGACTGGACCTGTCGCTGCTCGGCTGGAACGCGTTCTACGTTCCGCGAGGAACGCCGCCGGAGATCGTCGCAGCGCTCAATCGCGCCGCCAACGAAGCACTCAAGGACGCCGAGCTCAAGCGCCGCTTCGGCACAGTCGCTTCCGAGCCGATCGGCGGAACCCCGGCCGATCTCGAGGCGATGAACAAAATGGACCGCGCCAAGTACGAACCAATGATCAAGTCCCTCGGTCTCAAGCCCAACTGACCAGCATGCATCACTACCGGAGAACGCAATGACCGAGCCCCTGCGCGTCGGCCTTGTCGGCGCGAGCGCGGACGGACAGGGCTGGGCGCCGATTTCGCATATTCCGGCACTGCGCACGCTCCCCGACTTCGAACTCGCCGCGATATGCACCGCCCATGCCGACACTGCGGCGGCGGCCGCCAAAACCTATGGCGTCACGCGCGCGTTCCACGACTACCACGCCATGATGCGGGAGCCCGATATCGACCTCGTCTCGGTCGTCGTCAAGGTACCGAATCACCACGAGGTCGTCACCGCGGCGCTGCAGGCCGGCAAGCACGTCTACTGCGAATGGCCCCTGGGGGCGAATCTCGCCGAAGCCGAGGCGATGGCGGCGCTTGCGCGCAAGCAAGGTGTACGGGCGATGGTCGGGTTGCAGGCGCGCGGCGATCCCACACTGCGCTATTTGCGCGACCTCATCGCCGAAGGGTACGTCGGTGAAGTCGTCGCGGTGAACATGACACTGTTCACGGCGGGCGTGCTCGAGCGGTCCGTAAGCCGCCTGTGGGACCGCGACAAGACCAAGGGTGTGTCGGCGCTGACGGTTCGCGGCATCCACTCGATGGATACGCTCTGCCATTGCCTCGGCGACTTCGTCGAAGTCTCGGCCAAGGTCGCGACACAGGTGAAACAGTGGAAAGTCACGGAAACCGGCGCGATGGTCGACGTCGACGCTGCGGACAATGTGCTCGTCAACGGCGTGCTCGAGGGCGGCGCGCTCGCCTCGGTTCACGTCGCAACGCTGCCTTACCACACGACCGGCTGGCGCATGGAGATCTATGGCCGCGGCGGGACGCTGCGCGTGTCGACCAAGGGGTCGCTCCAACGCGACGCGAACAGCCTGCTGGGGTCACAGGGTCGCGCGCCGATGGCTGCGCTCGCCGTCCCGGCGCATTACACCGAGGTGCCGCCGGAAACACCGGTAGGCCCGCCGAACAATGTCGGCCATCTCTACCTGCGCATGGCCAAGGCGATTCGCAGCGCTTCGCCGGTCGAACCGGATTTCGATGTCGCCGTCGATCGCCACCGCCTGATCGACGCCATCCAACGATCGTCGGATGAGGGACGGGTCGTCAAGGTCGGTTAGGCGTTGTGCGCTGGTTCGTCGTACGATGCGCTGCGCGATACGTGACCGGCATGCTCGACGTGGGGCACGATCCGAGGCAAGGAATGCAGGAGGAGCAGACGAATAAGATCCGGCGCATGGGCGCACCGGTCAAGGGGCAGGAACTCGTCAGGTTGCCAACGCGCGCTGCCCGCGGCGGCCTGGCCCAAGAGCAAGGAGTCGTTGATGGAATTTCGCAACCTTGGACGTTCGGGCCTGCGCGTTTCGTTGGTCGGACTGGGCTGCAACAATTTTGGCGGTCGCATCGATCTCGATGCGACACACAAGGTCGTCCACCGCGCGCTCGACGTCGGCATCACGCTGTTCGACACCGCCGACAGCTATGGCAATCGCGGCGGCTCGGAAACGATGCTCGGTGAAGTCCTCGGTTCACGGCGCAAGGACATCGTGCTCGCGACCAAATTTGCGCAGCCGATGGACGAGGCAAAGACGCTCAAGGGCGCGTCGCGCGGCTATATCATGGCGGCCGTTGAGGCCAGCCTGCGGCGCCTGAAGACGGACTGGATCGACCTGTACCAGCAGCATGTGCCGGACCCGCTCACTCCGATCGAGGAGACACTGCGCACACTCGACGACCTGGTGCGCCAGGGCAAGGTCCGCTACATCGGGTGTTCGAACCTGCCCGCCTGGCAGGTTACCGAGGCGGTATGGACATCGCGGCTGCACAGCCTCAACGCGTTCGCTTCGGCCCAGGACGAATACAGTCTTCTCGCAAGGGACGCTGAACGCGAGTTGCTGCCCTCCCTGAATGCGCATGGGCTCGGCCTGCTGCCGTTCTTTCCGCTCGCGGGCGGCCTGCTGACCGGCAAGTACAAGCGCGGCCAGCCACTACCCGAGAAGTCGCGGCTGACCTACGTCAAGGCGTCCGCCGATCGCTTTCTTACCGAGCGCAACTGGATGCAAGTCGAACGACTCGATGCATTTTGCGCAACGCGCGGTCGGGGCCTGCTGGAACTCGCGTTCAGCTGGCTCGCTTCACGCACGCCGGTGTCTTCCATCATCGCCGGCGCCACGCGGCCGGAGCAGATCGACGCCAACATCAAGGCGGCGAGCTGGAAGCTCCAGCCCGACGAGCTTGTCGAACTCGACGCAATCACTGCGCCGGACCCCTGATCATGTCGTAGAGCGCTTGCGCGGCCGGCGACAGATACGCCGTCTTGCGCGAGACGAGCACCAGGGTGCGGGAAACGACCGGATCGCCGAGGGCAATCATGCGCAGGCGGGGATAGGTCCCTTTCTGCATCGCGAGCCGGGGCACCACCGCGGCGGCCACGCCTTCGGCCACCAGGCCGAGCGCCGTCGAACTGCGCTGCACTTCGTAAAACGCCTGCAGCTTGAGGCCCCGCCCGCCTCAACGCCTGATCGAGCAACGCGCGATTGACGCTGGCGTAGCCGGCGAATATCAGAGGATATGATTCCAGTTGCTTCCACCGGAGGCGGGTCTTTCGCACGAGCGGATGATCGTCGCGGCAAACCAGGGCGAACTGATCACGCAGCAACGTGATGCTGTTCAGTTCGGGATGATGCGATTCCGCGATATTGATGCCGAACTCCGCCTCGCGGCGCAGCACCGCGTCGGCCACGCCTGACGATGCGTGATCGAGGATCTTGATCCGATTGTCGGGATAGCGCGCCGAGTACTCCTGGATGATGCGCGGCAGGTAGTGCACGCCCGCGGTCGGCACGCAGGCGATCGACACGTCGCCGCGCTGCGCCTTGCCGGTTTCGAGGATCTCGACCAGCGCGGTCTGCAGATCCGTCAGCAAGCGCTGGGCCTGCGGCAGGAATGCACGCCCGATCGTCGTCAGCGCGACGGAACGCGTCGTGCGTTCGACCAGTTTCACCCCCAGCGAATCCTTCCAGATGCTGCAGGCGCCGTGTCAGCGCCGTCTGTGAAATGTGGAGCGCGTCGGCGGCTTTCTGGAACCCGCCGTGATCGGCGATCGCGATGAACGCCTGGACCCCGAGCGTGTCGATTTTCATGCAATCAATACATGAATTAATGACATATATGCATTTTACAATACGGCTGATTTCTCGCAATATCGGCCCTGCATCCACCGTGCCCGAGGCTGAACCATGACGCAACCTGCGAACGCGCTGACCCTCCAGCTGCTGGAGTGGATCTCGAACCATCCGCGCACTTATGCGGAAGCCCTCGACGCGTGGCGCACCAGTTGCCCGCGCCTGTCGATCTGGGAGGACGCGTGCATCGACGGCCTGATCGACTGCGATGCGGGAAGCCAGCTCGTCTCGGTCAGCGCGAAAGGGCAAGCGCTGCTGGGCGCGACACAAAAGGCGACGATCGGCAAAGCTGAGCCCTCACCCCTGCCCCTCTCCCACGGGGCGAGGGGTTCGTTCCATGAGCAAGCGCCAGTGCATGAACATCTCGATACTCGATGACTACCACGACACGCTGCGCACGCTCGCGTGTTTCCGCAAGCTCGACGGTCATGATGTCACCATCTGGAACGATCACGTCCAGGACGTCGACGCGCTCGCCGCGCGGCTGAGGGATACCGAGGCGCTGGTGCTGATCCGCGAGCGGACCCGGATCCGCGCGCCCCTCATCGATCGCCTCGACCGGCTCAGGCTCATCAGCCAGCGCAGCGTCTATCCGCACATCGACGTCGACGCGTGCACCCGGCGCGGCGTCATCGTCTCGTCGAGCCAGCACGCGGACACGCCCTCCTACGCCGCCGCCGAACTCACCTGGGCCCTGGTGCTGGCGGCGGCGCGCCAGATTCCCCAGCAGATGCGCGCCCTGCAATCAGGCAAGTGGCAGATCGGCGTCGGCAACACCCTGCGCGGCAAGACGCTGGGAATCTTCGGCTACGGCAGGATCGGCGCCGTCGTCGCGGGCTACGGCAAGGCGTTCGGCATGAACGTGCTCGTTTGGGCGCGGGAAGCTTCGCTTGCGCGCGCACGGGGCGATGGCTACGCCGTCGCCACCGACAAGCGCACGTTCTTCCAGGAGTGCGATGTCATTTCACTGCACATGCGGCTGGTCGATGCCACGCGTGGCATCGTCACCGCCGGCGATCTCGCGCGGATGAAGCCGACCGCGCTCATCGTCAACACGAGCCGCGCGCCGCTCATCGAACCGGGCGCATTGGTGAGCGCCCTCGAAGCGGGACGTCCGGGCTTCGCGGCGGTCGATGTCTACGAGGATGAACCCGTGCTCGACACCCGTCATCCGCTGCTCGCGCGGGAGAACGTCGTGTGCACGCCGCACATCGGCTACGTGACGCGCGACGAATACGAAATTCAGTTCTCCGACATCTTCGAGCAGATCCTCGCTTACGCTTCCGGCGCGCCGATCAACGTCGTCAATCCGGACGCGCTGCGATTCACCGCTGCGCGCGCTTGACCTGCGTAGTTC
>CAVSEH010000003.1:0-353586 GCA_963726935.1 uncultured beta proteobacterium | reverse complement strand
CTCGTCGTCGCAACGGACCACAAGATTGTTGCCGAGTGATGCAACCGATCTGCATCGTGGCCTCAGATTACATGGTTGACAACGAACCGTGTTTGGATCGGCTTCGTGCCAGGCGCTGGGTGATGATCACGCGGACCGAGTACTCTCCTGACCAGCCGAAGACGAAAAGCTCGCTGTAGTCCGGAAAGCCGCCTCCCTGCGTATGCAGCAGTGCCTTCTTCTCAACGTGGCCGTGAGGATCGGTTACTTCGATTAGCACTTCCGCGTCGCCGATCCGCTTGCCACTCTTCTCCTCGTCAAGCGTGATGAGCAGATGCTGCGAGCCGGAAGGCGGGTGCTCCGGATGTGCATCGCGGTGACCGTCAGCGCGCAAGGCAACGGCGGCGGGCACGATGCCGAAATTGACAATCAGCCCCCCCACTGTCCTGCTCTGCTGCGCGATTGCGGGCGTAAATGCGAATGCGATCGTCACCAAAGCGACCGCGGTAACACAGATATATCGCACCAAACGCCTCATGCGTTCAGGGTATGCCTTTACGTGGCGCGGCGCTTGATCTGTGTCAAGAAGGCGATGCGATGTTAGAGGCGCGTGCTCGGTCTCGTGCCACTCAGAGTCGGACGGCTATCGATGGAAGCCCGCGACGTTTCTCGCCACCGCTCAGCTGCAGAATGTGCAGACCGGAGTTGGCCGGGATCGCCTGCGGTGCCGCACCGCTAGCAGCAGCGCGGGCCACTCTTGCCGTACTTGCGATCGATCGACTGCGCGAAGAAATCCCGTTGCGACATCAGCGGCTCCCCCGGATGGTGGACCGCCATGTGCGCGGTGTAACGCTCGTAGTCAGGGATGCCGAACACCTGTCGACAGCCCTGACGCAACGTGCGCGCGTAATCGCGCAGCCCGGGCCGCGTCACGCCGGCGGCGGCATCTGCCGCCGGCACGACCGTGGGTAGATCCCGAGCAATGTCTTTCATGCCATCGCCGCCGTGCCGCCGGCCATCGGCGGAATTTCCTGCGCGGTCGGCTTCGCCTGCTTCAGCGCCTGCAAGCAGATCTTGACCGTGAAGACGCACATCGCCAGCACCAACAGGACAAAGAAGCCGCACACAACCGCGTCGAGATAGTTGTTGAACGCGACGCGCTGCATTTCCTCGATCGACTTGGCCGGGGCGAGCACCTTGCCTTCGGCGGCGGCTTCGCTGAACTTCCGGGCGAGCGAGACGAAGCCGATGCGCGGATCGCTGCTGAAGATCTTCTGCACCCCGGCGGTCAGTGTCGTGATCAACAACCACGACGTCGGCAACAAGGTGACCCAGACATAGCGCTCGCGTTTCATCTTCACCAGCATGCTCGTGCACAGCAACAGCGCAATGCCCGCGAGCATCTGGTTGCCGACGCCGAACAGTTGCCACAACGTGTTGATGCCACCTAAAGGATCGATCACGCCCTGGTAGAGGAAGTAACCCCATAGCGCGACGCAAAGGCCGGTGCCGACCAGGTTCGCGGGCAGGTACTCGGTGTCGCCCATCGGCTTGTACACGTGGCCGAACATGTCCTGAATCATGAATCGGCCGACACGAGTGCCCGCATCGACCGCCGTCAGGATGAACAGCGCCTCGAACAGGATGGCGAAGTGGTACCAGAACGCCTCCATGGCCTTCCCGCCAAGGGCTTTCGCGAGGATCTGCGCCATGCCGACGGCCAGCGTGGGCGCGCCGCCGGCGCGCGACAGGATCGTGCTCTCGCCGATATCGACCGCCGTCTGGTCGATCATTTCCGGTGTGATCTTGAAGCCCCAGCTGGAAATGACCTGCGACGCATTCGCTGCGGTTGTGCCGATGACTGCGGACGGCGAATTCATCGCGAAGTAGATGCCCGGGTCGAGGACACAGGCAGCGGTCAGCGCCATGATCGCCACGAACGACTCCATCAGCATGCCGCCGAATCCGATCAGGCGCATGTGCGATTCTTTTTCGACCATCTTGGGTGTCGTGCCCGACGAAATCAACGCATGAAAACCCGACACCGCTCCGCATGCAATCGTGATGAACAGGAACGGGAACAACGCTCCGGAGAACACCGGGCCCGAGCCGTCAATGAAGCGAGTCGTCGCGGGCATGGCCAGTTGGGGCGCGACGTAATAGATGCCGATTGCCAACGCCACGATCGTGCCAATCTTGAGGAACGTGCTCAGATAGTCGCGCGGCGCCAGCATCAGCCAGACCGGCAGGCTGGATGCGACCGCACCATACACAATGATTGCCCAGGCGAGCTGCGTGCCGCTCAGCGTGAACATCGGCCCCAGGACTGGGTGATTCGCTACGGATTGCCCGTAGATGAGCGCCGCCATCAACAACGCCACGCCGATGATCGACGCTTCACCGACGCGACCGGGGCGGAACAGCCGCATGTAGACGCCCATGATCAGCGCGATCGGAATCGTCGCGGCGATCGTGAACAGTCCCCAGGGGCTTCCCGTGAGGGCCTTGACCACGACCAGACTCAGGACCGCCAGGATGATGATCATGATCGCGAGCACGCCGACGAGCGCAAGCGAACCGGGAATCGGACCCAGCTCCATCTTGATCATTTCGCCGAGCGATTTCCCGTCGCGGCGCACCGACGCAAACAGGACGATGAAATCCTGGACCGCACCGGCAAACACCACGCCGACGAGGATCCATAGCGTGCCGGGCAGAAATCCCATCTGCGCCGCGAGCACCGGGCCGACCAGCGGCCCCGCGCCCGCGATCGCCGCGAAATGGTGCCCGAACAGCACCCACTTGTTCGTCGGCACGTAGTCCATGCCGTCGTTGTGTCGTTCGGCCGGTGTCACACGCGTGTCGTCGAGTCGCAGGACCTTGTCGGCGATAAACTTGCTGTAGAAGCGGTAGGCGATGAGATACACACTTACCGCAGCAGTCACCAGCCAGACTGCGCCTACGCTTTCCCCACGATTCAGCGCGAGCGCCGCAAAGGAAAACGCCCCAATGATGGCAACAGCGGGCCACAGCAGCACGGACAAGGTCTTATTCATTACGATTTCTCCTCGCTCGGTCACGAAAACTGGAAAGAGCATCCCAGCAGGCAAAGCGCAACGCTTGAAGTACGCCCTGTTGACCAGGGTCTGTAGCGACATGCAGCAGTTCTTTCGATTCCTGAATTCATGGTATGCCTGCGTGTGGGTGCGCGCAAGACGTCGCTTGCGTTGCGGATTTGCCATCGAACTGACGGGGTAACTGAATGTGACCAGGCAACAGAGCGATGAGGCTTGGTGAAGGTCCACTCATGTGCCACTGGTCGCGGGTGTGCCACAATGGCAGGTGCTTTCGAAGTCGGTACCGCAAGTCGTTGATTTTCTGGCCCGAAGGCGGCCGCCGTGCGTCACCCAAACCTGCCGGAATGAAGTCAATTTCGGTGCCGGCGCACCGTGGTGCTTGAATGGACTTCCCCGGCTTCGAGCGCGATGGGGAGCGAGATATGTCCGGATCATTCGACCTTGAATTGAGGTCCATGCGCGGCCAGTGTTCCGATGCCGAGTGGCAGGCGCGCGTCGATCTCGCGGCATGTTATCGGCTCGTCGAGCACTACGGCATGTCGGACATGATCGCCAATCACATCTCGGCGCGCGTGCCCGGCGAGGACGACGCCTTTCTCATCAACGCCTACGGCATGTTGTACGAGGAAATCACCGCATCGAGTCTGATCAAGGTCGACCACGACGGCAGGATCCTGAGTACGCCGGACTTCGGACTGCTCAAGTACGGCGTCAACAAGGCCGGCTATGTCGTGCATAGTGCCGTGCATGCGGCGAGGCCCGAAGTGGCCTGCGTGATCCATACGCACACCGTGGCGACCATGGCGGTGTCGGCGCTCGAATGCGGCTTGCTGCCGATGACGCAGACCGCGATGCGTTTCCTGAAGATCGGCTACCATGACTACTGCGGGGTCGTGCTGAAACTCGACGAGCAGGCGTCGCTGGTTCGCGACCTGGGCCGCGGCGAAGCGCTGATTCTGCGCAATCATGGCGCGCTCGTCGTCGGCCGCACGATCGGCGAAGCATTCAACTGGATGCACCGCCTGGAACTGGCGTGCCGATCGCAGCTTGCGGCGATGGCGTGCGGCGGCAAGCTCGTCCCGGTGCCGCAAGCGGTGCTCGAGGAGACCTGGAGCAACTATCAACCGCAGACGCGCCGCCCCTACGGGGTCATGGAATGGCCGGCGCTGCTGCGCAAACTCGACCGCATCGATCCGAGTTACAGGCAGTGAACGCGGTATCGACGACAAGCCATGCGTGTTGCTCTCCGTGACGCCGGGATCTTCGAGCCATGACGGCGCGTAGCGTAATCTTCCGTGGTCTCGCGATGGCGTGGCTGGTCAGTGTTCCCGCTATCCTCCACGCGCAGGCCTACCCGTCGAAGCCGGTCCGCATCGTGGTGGCGTTCACCGCTGGCGGGACGACAGATATCCTTGCTCGCAGCGTTGGCCAGCAATTGACCGAGCGATTGAAACAGCCGTTCGTGATCGACAACAAGCCGGGCGCGGGAGGAAACATCGGCACCGAAATCGTGGTGCGATCCCCGCCCGATGGCTATACGCTGATCATCGATTCAGTCGGCCCGATTGCGGTCAATCCGACGCTCTACAAGAATTTGAGCTACAACCCGCTCACGGACCTGGTGCCGATCGTACAGATCGCCGACGTTCCGAACGTCCTCGTTGTGCACCCGTCGCTCGGCGTGAAGAACTTCGAGGAGTTCATCGCCTACGCGAAGGCCAATCCAGGCAAGTTGAACTACGGCTCCACGGGCGTCGGCACCTCGTCGCACCTGTCCGGCTACATGCTGGGCAAGCGCGTGGGGATCGACCTGACGCATATCCCTTACAAGGGCGCCGACGCCCTCAATGATCTGCTGGCGGGACGGCTGCAATTCATGTTCGCGACGATTCCATCGGTCATCCAGTACATTCAGGCCGGGAAGGTGGTGCCCGATCGCCATAAGCAGCGCGAAGCGGTCGCGCTCGTTGCCCGACGTGCCGACGCTCATCGAGAGCGGCCTGCCCGGTTTCGAAGCCGGTTCATGGTTCGGCGTGTTCGCGCCCAAGGGCACGCCCGACACCGTCGTTGCCCAACTCAACCGGACCGTGAACGAGATCATCGCCATGCCGTCGATCGAGAAGCAGATGATCGGCCAGGGCGCCGATCCGGTGGGCGGCACGCCAGTGGAATTCGGCCAGTTCGTGCAGCGCGAGTACGAGAAGTGGAAGGTGGTCGTGCGCGAATCGGGTGCGACCGCCGAGTGAACCGTCGCATTGTCGCGACGCAGATCGATTTGCGATTGAACCGAGGCTACGGATGATTGTATTGAGTTGCGCAGACATTCTTGCGGGGAGGGCGCCTACGGATGCACCCGTCACGGTCAAGGGCTGGGTGCGGACACGCCGCGATTCGAAAGCCGGCATTTCCTTCGTGCATGTCGCGGACGGCTCGTGCTTCCATCCCGTGCAGGTGGTGGTCCCGAGCACGCTTGCCAACTACGCCGACGAAGTGCAACACCTGACCGCCGGCTGTGCGGTGGAGGCCACCGGCGTGATCGTGCCTTCGCCGGCCAAGGGCCAGCCGTTCGAAATGCAGGCGAATTCGCTCGATGTCGTGGGTTGGGTCGAAGATCCGGACTCGTATCCGATTCAACCGAAACCGCACTCGCTCGAATTTCTGCGGGAGGTCGCGCATCTGCGTCCGCGGACCAACGTCATCGGGGCCGTGACCCGCGTGCGCCACACCATCGCGAAGTCGATTCATCGTTTCTTCGACGATCACGGTTTCTTCTGGGTGAACACGCCGATCATCACCGCTTCTGACGCCGAAGGGGCGGGCGAGCTCTTTCGCGTCTCGACGCTGGACCTGATGAATCTTCCGCGTACGCCGGATGGCGCGGTCGACTTCACGCAGGATTTCTTTGGCCGCGAGGCGTTCCTGACCGTGTCGGGGCAGCTCAACGTCGAGACTTATTGCCTGGCGCTGTCCAAGGTCTATACCTTCGGCCCGACGTTCCGCGCCGAGAATTCGAACACCAGCCGGCATCTGGCGGAGTTCTGGATGATCGAGCCGGAAATCGCCTTCGCGAATCTCGCCGACAACGCCACGCTGGCAGAAGCGCTGGTGAAGCACATCTTCAAGACGGTGCTTGCGGAGCGCCCGGACGACATGGCGTTCTTCGAAGAGCGCATCGAGAAAGGCGTGATCGCCAAGCTGCAGGGCATCGTCGATTCGGAATTCGTGCGCATGGACTACACCGAGGCGATCCGCGTCCTCGAACAGTCGAAGCAGAAATTCGAGTTCCCCGTGAAGTGGGGCATCGACCTGCAATCCGAACACGAGCGCTATCTCGCGGAGAAGCATGCGGGCAGGCCGGTGATCCTGATGAACTACCCCAAGGAGATCAAGGCGTTCTACATGCGCCGGAACGACGACGACAAGACGGTGGCGGCGATGGACGTGCTCGCACCGGGAATCGGCGAAATCATCGGCGGCAGCCAGCGCGAAGAGCGGCTCGACGTGCTCGATGCGCGCATGACCGAAGCCGGGATGGACAAGGACCACTACGGTTGGTACCGCGATCTGCGCCGCTACGGCACGGTGCCGCACGCGGGATTCGGCCTCGGATTCGAGCGCACGGTAGCGTACGTGACCGGTCTGAACAACGTGCGCGACGTGATTCCGTTCCCGCGTACGCCTGGGAATGCCCGCTACTGAAGGTCGAGCGGTCATCGAGTCTGGCGCCGCTCGCACCGCACCTGTTTCTCTGCGGCGCGCAGCGCCGTTGGGGTAATTGCGTGATCCGCTGTGATCAGACCTTGATGTTCCTTTCCAGCCGTACTCGAGTTGAAGTTGTGTAACGGCGAAATGCTAGCGCGACCAACCCGATGACGATCAGGATCGCCGAAGACGGCTCCGGAATAGGGATACCCTCTACGACAAAGCGTTGGCCTCCATTAGCACTCTCAGTCCATTGAGCGCTTGAATAATCGCTGCTGCCTGTTGAGTCGTACCATGTGAACAAATTGGCCCCAGGCAGCACTATATTTCCCGCCCCGGTACCGGGCATATAACCCTCTGCGGCAGGCGAACCAAACAGTCCACTGCCGAATACAACCGCATACGTCCCGGCGGAAACCGACAGGGATACAGGGAATGAAACTTCGTCGGACGTGAATTGTGGTGCCCCACTGAATGTCGTTGTATAGAGTTGAGGGATACCGCCGAACGGGTCGCCGACGAGATCATTGGGAAGGCCGGGGCTGGATAGATGGAGCAAGGTCACGAAAAATATGTTGGGAAAGCCCGTGATCGACGTTACCTCACCACTGATATTGGTAATGGTGGCTGCCGAATGCAAGGTGAATTCTGAAGCGATGAACTGCGTGCTGAAGATCGTGATACCTCCGGTGGTCGGGCCACCGCCATTTGTCGCGCTCTCGTACAAGATATTCGCCGGCGCGGGGACAGCCCCGCACAAGGCCAGAACTCCTGCTAAATAGATGAATCGACGCGTCGTATTTTCGCGGCTCTTCCATCCAGATCCCGATTTTTCGCACATGAAGGGCACAAACCACCAATTGCTTCTGATTATTTTGTCCACCCGGGATGAAATCCTCAACCGTAGCCAAGGGACTGGCCCTCATTCTTTGCAGTACATTGTGCAACCACTTAATATGACTCCAGGACGGCCGCTTCGGTCGTGGAGAATTGTGGCGCACAAAGACCAACATCCTAAGCTCGCCAGCCCTGGTTTTGCAATGAGTCGGGCCGCTTAGGTGATCCAAACGGCAGGTCCAATCAGTTCCTATGGCCGGTTCGGGGCCGCAATTTCGACAGCAACGGGTCGGTGCCTTATGAGGTCAGGTCACCGTCGCCTGGTAGATGCTGGCGATCGACGCGTCCAGCGCCCTGTTGAATTCCTGGGCGCTCTGCTGCGCGGTGAGGCCTTCGGTCAACGCCCGCGAAAAGCTCGCGATCACGCCATGGTTGCGCGCAAGCAGCGTGTTCGCCTCGTCGCGCGAGTAGCCTCCCGAGAGCGCAACCACGCGCACCAACTTCGGATGCTTGACGAGATCCGCGTAGAAATCGTCGACGGATGGAATTGTGAGCTTCAGCATCACCTGTTGCTGGGGTCCCAGGGTATCCAGGTGCTCAAGGATGGCCGCCTTCAGGAGCCGTTCGGCGGCTTGCTTATCCGTGGCGTGGATGTCGACCTCGGGCTCGAGGATGGGCATGAGGCCCGTCGCCAAGATCTGTTTGCCGATCGTGAACTGCTGGGCGACGACGTCGTCGATGCCTTTGGGGTCGGCGTGCTTCACGACCGAGCGCATCTTGGTCCCGAATATTCCCTTGCCCTTGGCACGCGCAAGCAAAGCGTCTAGGTTGGGCATCGCCTTCATCATCTGCGCGCCGTTCGCCTCGTCGGCCAGGCCTTTGTCGACCTTCAGGAAAGGAACCACCTGCTTCACGGACCAGAGGTAGTCCGCGCTGCCGCGTCCCTCGATCTCGCGGTCCATCGTCTGTTCGAACAGGATCGCGCCCAGGATTCGATCGCCGTTGAACGCCGGGCTGGTGATGATCCGCGTGCGCATCGCGTGGATCAGGTCGAACATCTGCTGATCGCCCGAATAGGCGTCCGGCTTGATGCCGTACAGGCTCAGCGCCTTCGGCGTGCTGCCGCCGCTCTGGTCAAGCGCAGCGATGAAGCCCTTGGCGGATTTGACCTTTTCGTACTGCTGTGGATTCATAGCGGACCCCATGGTGGAGTGCGAAACCTTAGGCTCTATTGTACGCACACGGCGATGCTCTTGACGTGCGTCCGCGACCGGTCGGGCGGCGGAGGGCCGACCCTCGTTCACGCCAGTGATCGGCGCGTCGGTGGGTGTCGATGACGTGAATGTTTCCTTCGTCAGAGCAATTGTCGGTAAGACGCCGCGACGATTCCGTGCGCCCACCGAAGTGAGCCCCGATGCCGAGTATGCAGCAATGAACCGTCAGGCGCACGCCAGACATAAACGACACGACGGTCGCGCCGGAGTCTGCGCGATCCGCAAAACATGGTTTATCGTCCCGTGAGTTCCGTCACGAGGGCGTTCGCTCCGTAGACCTTCGTCAGGGACTCGACAATCGCACGCGCGTCGACCGCGATGGCCCGTGCCTTCCGATCTGTGTAGACGTAACGGCCACCCAGCCCCTCGAGATTGCCGTCGAAAATCACTCCCACCAGCTCGCCGTTGCGATCGACTACAGGTGAACCCGAAATGCCCCCGATGATGTCGAGCGTAGAGAGAAAATTGAGCGGCGTGGCCAGATTGAGATCGCGTTGCTTCTCCAGCCAGCGCGTTGGCAAGTTGAACGGCGGCTTCCCGTCGAAGGCGAAACTGCGGGCGTACAAACCGGCAAAGTTGGTCTGGAACGGCATCAGAACGCCGTCCGCGTCGTAGCCGGCAACCTTGCCGTAGCTCAACCGCAGCGAAAAGGTGGCGTCGGGATAAGCATCCTTGCCGTACAACTTGAAACGGATCGTCGCCAGTTCGTCGCCGGCTCGCAGGGTCGGCGTGTCGACCTCGACTTCATAGCTTTTCTCCAGCCGTCTGCGCATCGGGTAGACGTCGCGTGCGAGCACGATCAGTGGGTCGGTCGACGCCAGGACCGCTGCCTTGCCGCCATCGAGCAGCTTCCTGCGCTCCGCGAGCTGATCGAGTTGCGAACCCTCGATCACTGCAGTCGCGGCGGCGAGCGGCGTCCTGCTGCCGAGCACCCGAACGACAAATCGATCGTCTTTGCCGAGGACATCGATTGCCTCCTGCCAATATCCGGCAAGCCGCGCAATTTCAAGATCCTTGTAGTACGGGGTGTCGGCCAGAAGCCGGTGCACGATCCGGGGCACTTTCGACGCTCGGTACTCTGACAGACGATCAGCTTCGGCGAGCATGGTTTCGTTGGCGAGCTCGACAATTTCTCCGGCGGCATGGAACAAGGTGTCATAACCATAGCCGACGACCCAGCGGGATTTGGTGTCACGGGCTCGCTTCTGCGTCGCGACTTCGATCGTCATCCATGGGCCAGACGCAACGCATCCAGCCAATCGACGCTTGGCGTGAATCCATACTTGGACCGGAGTTCTGTGGCGGGCGGGTTGTCGAATGTCCAGACACCTTCGTCGGCCCGAGCGATGCCCTGCATGGCCAACGCCGCGCTTAGCGCGCAAGCGATGGGAACCATCCGGTAGCTGAGCTTCGACGAAGTCAACGAGGCCTCTGCAAATTGCAGCACTATCTGGCGGGAGCGGTGGCCGGCGCAATACCTGCCGCGCTGGTGCCGGGATTTGCGCTGCGTCCGCCGATGCCTTCCTCGATGCGTCCCATCAAGTATGGAAAGAACGGGTTGGACGACATGCGACTCAGCGAATCGATGCTGACGATCAGTGTACCGCGCTCGCCGCGTGTGGCGATGGCGCCGAGATGCACGCCGAAATCCTCGTCGGTCGCGTCGGGTTTCATACCGTACAGCGAATCGCTCAGGGGAAACGGCAACGCGAGATGCGAGAGCGAAAAGACCTCGGGGGGATAGTCGAGACCCAGCGTTCGCGTTTGTTCCGACGTTGCGCCGGCGGCGGTAACGCGCTCGACGACTTCGTTGCTGTTGGCATCGACATTGGTGATGATCGTGGTCTTGAAGGTGCGCGGGGGCGGCGGCAGCAGCCGATTCAGAATAGTGTCGGTGCTGGACCGCAGCAGTGGTCCGAATTTGGCATTGCGGTTCAAGTCGAACAGCACCAGCTCGCTGCCGTTCGCGGGAAGGTTCGCGTACAACGCGTTGATGATCGCTCGCGTGCTGACGGTGAAGTCGACCACCGATTGAAAGGTGAGTATGGGCGGAAGCTCGACCAACCGACCTGCGGTTGCATACTGTGCGATCTGTTGTTGCAGTGCCCGCGCGGCCAACGACGATTGCCGCGCCGCGTTCACCGGAAACGAATTGTATTTGAAGGGATTGAACTCCGGCACGATGCCGAGCCACGCGGCCTTCGCAAAGGCCGGAAACACCGCTGGCCAACCGAACACGCCGGCGAACCGGGCCAGACTGGTGATGCCGATCATCGGCGAGATGAGGACGATGCGGTCAGGGCGCGACAATGTTTTGTCGCCGAGGCCATCGAGCGCGTATTTCATCGCCAGCGCCCCGCCGTTGGAAAAGCCGATCATGTGCAGCGGTAGCGTCGGCCCGATACGCCGGCGGGCTTCCCGGACCGCCAGCCGCGTTGCCGCCGACCAGTCTTCCCAAGCGACGGCGGAAAGGCCGGCCGGGACAGTTCCGTGACCAGGCAGCCTGATCGCAATCGCCACGAAGCCGTCGTCGCGATAGCGCCGCGCGATGTGACGCAGGCTGTAGGGTGAATCCGTAAGTCCGTGCAAGAGCACGACTGCGCCGACCGGAGGACCGTCCGGTTCCATGATGTAGGAATGATTCCAGTCGTGCTGGAACTTCGGGGGATAGATCGGACTGCCGTCGAAATAGCGATTGGAGGAGACACGGACTTCCGGATCGAGCTTCTCCGTGACCTCCTTGCGCACGTCGTCGAACAGCGATTGTTCGGACGCCAGGTAGGACTTCCAATCCGCCTTGTCGATTTCCGCGGCCTTCAATTCGTGCGGCACATGGGTGTGCCACAACTCCAGCGGGGGACCGCGTTGCGAGTCGTAGGCGCGCAGCGCGAGAACGCTGAGAAGGCTCACGCCGACCAGCACCGCCGCCCATTTCAATACCTTCACCGTCTTCGCTACCATTTGCAGGATCCCCGCGTTGCCGCCGGCACACGGCGCTGCGTATTGTTCCACGGTGGCGTCGTGGTTGCCAGCACGAAGCTTGCAAAGGACGGTTGTCGTTGCCGGTTCGCGTCGATGCGTGCATGATTGGCGCTCCACCGACCGGTGCGTTTCCCACTTGCAATCAAGGGACGGGATGGACCCATTGAGCGTCAAGCGTCGGCTGACGTGCATCCTCGCTGCAGATGCCGTGGGATACAGCAGCCAGATGGCGCGCGACGAGGAAGGTACCGTCCGTGTGCTGTCCGGGGGATGCGAAGTACAGCGTGAAAAGCGCGGCCAAAGGCTCCCAGTATGCCTATTCCGTTCCGGCACGGTTCGAGGGTTCTAGTGGTACGGGCCGGCGTACGGATATCCGGCCATGTAACCTGCATTTCGCGAAACGGTAATCCCGGTTAATCGGGGTACGTGTATAGGAGCATAGTTGCCATGTCGGTACGCATCGTCGACGTTCGCGAAGTCACCAAACCGATCGCTTCACCCATTCGCAACGCCTACATCGATTTCTCGAAAATGACGACGAGTCTGGTCGCCGTCATGACCAATGTCGTGCGGGGCGGGAAGCCGGTGGTGGGATACGGCTTCAACTCCAATGGTCGCTATGGCCAGGGCGGCCTGATCCGTGAACGGTTTGCGCCGCGCCTGATGGAAGCCGATCCGGCAACCTTGCTCGACAACACCGGTGAAAACCTCGATCCGGATCGGGTCTGGTCGACGCTCATGATGAACGAAAAGCCGGGCGGTCACGGCGAGCGTTCGGTTGCCGTCGGTACGATCGACATGGCGGTGTGGGATGCGGTCGCGAAGATCGCCGGCAAACCGCTATTTCGCCTCTTGGCCGAACGGCACAACATGCAGGCGAATCCCCTCGTCTTCGTCTATGCCGCCGGCGGCTACTATTACCCCGGCAAGGATCTCGGCGCGCTGCGATCGGAAATGCGCGGCTACCTCGATCGCGGATACAACGTCGTCAAGATGAAAATAGGCGGCGCCTCCATCGAGGAGGACCGCCAGCGCATCGAGGCTGTGCTGACCGAAATAGGGTCCGCCGCGCGCCTTGCCGTCGACGCCAACGGACGCTTCGACCTCGAGACCGGCATCGCCTACGCGAAGATGCTGCGCGAATACCCGTTGTTCTGGTACGAGGAGGTCGGCGATCCGCTGGACTTCCAGCTGCAGGCTGCGCTGGCCGAGTTCTATCCCGGCCCGATGGCGACGGGCGAGAACCTGTTCAGCCACCAGGACGCGCGCAATCTCATCCGCTATGGCGGCATGCGCCCGGACCGCGACTGGTTGCAGTTCGACTGCGCGCTGTCGTACGGTCTGTGCGAGTATCAGCGCACGCTCGCCATGTTGAAGGAACACGGATGGTCGCCCAGTCGTTGCGTTCCGCACGGCGGCCACCAGATGTCGCTCAACATCGCCGCGGGACTCGGACTCGGCGGCAATGAAAGTTACCCCGACCTGTTCCAGCCGTATGGCGGATTCCCGGACGGTGTGCGCGTGCAGAACGGCCACATCACGATGCCCGATCTTCCGGGCATCGGCTTCGAGGGCAAGGCCGACCTGTACCGCGAAATGAGCGCGCTGAGTTCGTGACAGTCGATCGGGTCTGTGGCGTGCCGCTGCGTAATCGGCAAGGATCGCCTATCATGTCGCGCTAAAGCCGAACCGATCAACCCATCTGATCAATTCGGTGGTGAAGCGCCTTTCACCGATACCGTCGCTAACCCGACCCACATTAATCCAATTACGACAGAATTGAGTCCCATGAAGCGTCTCTCGAATTTTCGCTGGGCGAACTTCCGCAACATAGTGGTGGCATTGGCAGTATCGGTGTTCGTTGCGGGCGGCGCTGCCGCGGCTACGCCGCCCGTGGACGAACGTGAACTGTTGGGTCTGGGCTTCAAGGTGCTCGTCGCGACGACCACGGCCCAGCAGGACTGGGTAAAGCGCATGGCGCCCGGCCAGATCAGAGCGATGCAGCGGACCGGCAAGAAGTATTTCATCTACCCGGATGCGGCCAGGAATCAGATCTACGTCGGCGGCCCGAAGGAATATGAGGCGTATCAGCAACTCCATCCGGACAGCAAGCTAGCCGGACAGGATGGGGCGAAACAGGCGAGTGAGTACCGCGCCAAACAGGATGCCGCGATGAAAAAGTCGACCGCCCGCGACTTGTCGGATCCCTACTATTGGACCAACACCGCTACCTGGGCCGATCTCGGCTGGTAAGTGCGCGACCTCGCGCTCGACGAGGCTCGATCTGGAGCGAGCGGACTTTCAGATTGGTCCCTAAAACCCCGTCGGCCGTTCGCCGACGACATCCAACGCGCGCTCGAGTGCCAATCCCGCACGAGCGATCGTCCCCTCGTCGAACAGGCGGCCTATGAGCGTGACACCGTGCGGCACGCGGCGTGGCGGATTGAACTTCGGCAGCGGCCTGCTTGGATCCGGAGCCCAATCGCTCCGTGCTTCGGAAACTTGCACGAAGCCCGCGCGAAGCGTGAGCGACGGTTGTCCGGTGAAATTGCTGATGGTGAGCATCTCGTTGCGCAGCGAAGGCACAAGTAGCAGGTCCACCTGCAACAGCAAGCGTTCCATTTCTTGCGCCACGGCGCGACGCATGCGATCGGCTTGCACCATGTCGACCGCCGAGATGAAGCGAGCTTGCCGAAATGTATTCGGCCACGCGTCGGGCGTCTGCATCGCTAACTCATCGACTCTGTGGCTAAGCGTCAACTCCTCAAACGCTGCTGCAGCTTCCGCGAACAGGATTGTATTCAGACTTCCATAGGGCCAGTCGGGCAGCGAGACCTTTACCGGCACCATGCCAAGCCGGCCGAGCTGTTGCAGCGCGTTTCGATCGACATCGGTTGCCTCGTCCATCCACGCCGGGAAGTAGCCGACGCGCAGCCCTTTTACGGGCGCTGTCGCATCGAAGTCCAGATGGCTTGGCACGCTACCCACATCCCCCGGATCCGATCCGTAGATCGCCGCCAGCACGAGCATCGTGTCTTCCACGCTGCGCGTCATCGGCCCGAGCTTGTCCATCGACCAGCACAGCGTCATGGCGCCAGTGCGGGCCACGCGACCGAATGTCGGGCGCAATCCCGTCAGTCCACAGCGCATCGACGGGCTGACGATGCTGCCCTCGGTCTCGCTGCCGATCGAGAATGCAACCAGCCCTGCGGCCGTTGCGGCACCAGGTCCCGCACTCGAGCCCGACGAACCCTCTTCAAGCAGCCACGGATTCATCGTCTGGCCGCCGTACCAAATGTCGTTCGCCGCAAGGGCGCCAAGGCTCAGCTTGGCGATGAGCACGGCGCCAGCGGCATGGAGGCGGCGCACGACCGCAGCATCTTCTCTTGGCACGCGGTCCTTGAAGGGCTCCGCGCCATACGTCGTCGGAATGCCAGCGGTATCAAGGAGATCCTTACACCCCCACGGAATCCCGTGTAGCGGACCGCGATACTTGCCCGCTCCGATTTCGTGATCGGCCTTTTTCGCCTGCGACAGTGCAAGATCGCGAGTAAGGGTGATGACCGAACGCAGCTTGGGATCGAAGCGCTCGATGCGATTCAGATAGATGTCGGTTAAACGCTCCGCAGAAAGCTTCCCCGACTGCATCCACTTGGAGAGCTTCCATACGGGTGCGAAAGCGATGTCGGCGTCATTCGACGGCAGGAGCCCCGGTTCGGCGTTGCTACGCACGAAGCGATTGCGCTTGGGAATTCTCTTGTGCCCGGGCAGGACCGGATTCCACTGCGAGTACGGTACGAGCGCGGGTCCGAGTTCGACTTTGAGCGGTCCCGTGCGGCGTTCATACAGCGCCGCCATGCTGTTACGCCAATTCTGTGCGGCCTGCGTGCGGTCCTTCTCTGTCATCGGGGCTTGCACAAGTTTCTCGGCTTCGGCGAATGTTGCCGGCGAAACTTCGGGCCCGACGGGAGGGGCCGTGCCAAACGCCGGCGGGGCTCCCGGCGTCGGCCCGGCTGGGTCTTGCTTGTCCGCGGCGCTCGGCGTTTGTGCGTTGGCTGGCGTGGCTGCGCCCAGCATTGCTGCGGATGACGTGATCAGGAACTCGCGACGCGATGTCGACATGTGTCCCTCCGGATTGGGCTATTGTAGCTGTCCGTATGCGCTGAGATGGGGAGGGATTCCGAGGGATATTCGACCCTTGTGAGCCAACCAAGCTTTTTCGACGCTGGCGTTCAACTAAGGAAAACCGGACGGCTCTTGGGCCTGTCGTCCTCATATCATGAATGAGCTTGCCCGCATTCAACTCGCAAGAGACATCGCGGAACGCTGTCGTCAGCGTTCATCTCGAAATGTAATTTTTACAATGAAATAAACAGTAACAAATTGTGGTTGACAACCGTAAGTTGCGGTCGCAATCTCAATCGAGAGGACGTCTTTTCGCCTCTCAATGAGAGGCGTGGGTTGCCGGACAGAACGCGGCCTGGGTACACGGGGATACGGGGAGCCAGCATGAACTCACCATCAGTCGACCCATTGGCGTCGATAACCAAGCCGCGTGACGGCGCCGGTCTCACCTTCTTCAAGGCGTTGCTGCTGGCGAGTACGCTGCTAGGCGGCGGCTTGGCTTTCCAACCGGCAGACGCCGGGCTGCTGATCACGACCGCCGGCATGATCACAGCGGGAAGCGAAACCGGTGGTCTGTTCGGCTTGCCCATCAGCACCACGAGCCTGGTGGGCCAGAGCTACACCTTGCGCGTCGAATTCGACAATCTGGGCCCGGGTTACATGACCTGTCCCGACGGAAGCTGCGCGTTTGACTCCGAGAATCCCGGCCTGACTGGCTTCGTGACCGCAATCGTCAATGGCCAACCCCTTACAACCCCGCTGACGAATTCCCTGGCGTCAAACCTGGTTGAGGACTTGTTCAGCTTCTTTGCCTCGAACACCGGCTTTAACGGCGCGTCCACCGGCGCCTTCGTCGACGTCTCGCAGACCCTCAGTTGCAGCGTCCCTTGTGTACCGAATCCAGACTTGATGACACCGTTCAGCTATACCCTGTTACCCGTGTTCGACTTCGGTATGGACACCTATACCTTCGACGGCGCCGGCTTCCCCGCTGCCGGCACCCAGACTGCCAACTTCACGGGAACGGAGAAAACCCTCGTTTTCGCTGTCGTTCCCGAGCCAGCTTCCTGGCTACTGCTGGCAACCGGGCTATTCGGGCTGGGTATGCCGATCCGACGCCGCCACGGCTGAGTCCGGCCGCCCAGGTGCCGGTCGCAGACGTTCGGGAGTGAATCTCATTCCAAAGGGATATCTTATGCGCCGCTCACATTTGGATGGCATCCTCGGCTTGGCGTTGCTTGGCCTGATCATGAGCGCCGGAGCGGCGATGGCCGCCGGCAATCCGTGCAGTCCGCTGACGTACGGCGCGGTCGGTGACGGGACCGTCGGCTTCAACACTGGAACCCTCAACACGGTTCCGATCCAGTCCGCGATCGACGCGTGTGCGGCGCGGGGTGGCGGCATCGTCGCGCTCAATCCCGTGCCGAGCGGCAAGAACATCTACCTGACCGGCCCGATCCAGTTGAAGAGCCATGTCTACCTGGCGATCAACGCGGGCGTGACCCTGCTGGCCACCACCGACCAGGGCCAATACAGCATCGCTTACATCAACTATCCAATGCCGGGGACCAATGTGTTCCCGTTTGTGCCAACCGCGCCCTACGAGGCGCTGGTCTTCGCCTACCAAGCGGTAGATACCGGGATCATCGGGTCTGGCACCATCAACGGCCAAGGTAACGTTCCTTCCGATTCGACGAACCGCCCCGCCGGTACCGGAACCGGGGCAACCCGCTTCGATGGCCCTTCCTATATAGATATTGTGGGACCTCCTACAACGAAATACAGTTGGTGGACGCTGCCATCACCGGGGAACGGGGTCGCCCTGAACGGGACCACGTGGTACAAGACGCCGCAAACCGACATTCCGACCTCCAACGGTGTGACGCGCCCATGGTTGGTTGAATTCTACGAGTGCGGCCACGTCACGGTGAACGGCATCACGCTGGTCAACTCGCCGATGTGGAATTTGGTTTTCCGCTACAGCAGCTACATCACGGTAACCAACTATCACGTTCAAAACTACAGCGACACCCTGGCCACCATACCCGCCCCCACGATCGGACCAAATACGGACGCGATGGACCCGGTCGGCTCGAGCTTCCTGACCATCTCCAACATCTTTGTCCAGGTCGGCGACGACGACATTGCGATTAAATCCGGCTTGCCAAAAGATGTCGTATCCGGTGTCCCGCTACCCCCGGGCACACAAGACCCGAACCAGATCGGCCTGCCGGAGATGCCGTCCCATGACATCACGATCACCAATGTCAACATGACGGGCGGCCACGGCATCTCGATCGGCAGCGAAGCGTCGAACGGCGTCTACAATGTGAACATCCAGAACATAAACGCGAATGGTTCCTCTCTGACGGAGGGCTTGCGGATCAAGACCGGCCGGACCCGGGGCAACTACGCCACCGGCATCCACGATATCACCATAAACAACATGATCGCGACCGACGTCGTGCAGCCGATCCTGATATACGGATACTACCCGGCCAGCGGTCCGCCCAACGAAACCAACGCCACGACACAATGTACTTTGACCAACACGACACCCCCCTGCATCGATCCGCCGCAGGCGATCCAGCCATACACGCCAAATGTCTACAATATCTTCATCTCGGACCTGACGGCGACCGGAGCAACGCAGTCGAGCATCATCGCCGGGGTGCCCGAATCCTGCATTCTGAACGTGAACCTCAACAACGTGAGCATCTCGTCCAGTGGAACCCCGCCCGCTGGCGCGAACGGCACCTTCCAACTGCGAAACATGACCGGCACCTTCAGCAACGTGAATATGACCTCCACGCGTGTGCCGCCGATCCCCGCTTGGGTCGTGCAGGAGAATGTGCAGGTGACTGCCACCGGCACGCCTGGTCTGATCTCGCCGGTCAATACGCCGCCGCTGACCACCACGCCGCTAGGCGCGCCGTGCGCCCCCTATCCGCCAGGCAACGTGTATCCGATTGGATCATTCCCGCCATCCTCGTAGCGCCAGTGCTTGAAGCGAAGAACCCGGGGTTCGCCTCGGGTTTTTCGTGTCTGACAGCCGCGCATCGGCCGATGTGAATTAGCGGCCCGTGACGGACGCGCTGGTGCCAGGCCGGGGTCGGATCAACAAAATTAGGATGCGACAAGGACTATCTCTTGCATAGGTCCCGTCTTGTCCGCGTGACTGGCCTGACGGCGCTGGCACTGGCGCTGACGATCAGCGCGGCGGCCGCCCAAGTCCGCGGCGATCCTTGCAGTCCGCTGAGCTATGGCGCGGTGGGGGACGGCGTCACCGATAACACCGCAGCGATCCAATCCGCGATCAACGCCTGCGCCATGGCGGGCGGCGGTGTCGTGCGCCTCTACGTCGAGGAGGGGAAGGGCACTTACCTGACGAGCCCCATCTCACTGGCCAGCCATGTCCACCTGCACATCGACAAGGGCGCGACACTGTTGGGCACCACCGATCACACAAAATATCATGTTGCGTTCCTCAACTATCCGTACCACGCGAATGAAGCATTGGTCTCCGCTTTTCAGGCCGTCGACACCGGCATCATCGGCCCCGGCACCATCGACGGCCAGGGCGGCGCGCCGGCGCTTGGTGGCGGCGCGAGTTGGTGGGAGTTGACGCAACCATCGGGCGCCACCATCGACGGGACCACGTGGTACGCCGCCCCCTATGCCGACATCCCGACCTCGAACGGCGTGCCGCGGCCGTGGCTGGTGGAATTCTATAAATGCGACAACGTAGCGGTGAATCACATCACGCTGACCAATGCGCCGATGTGGAATCTGGTGTTTCGCTACAGCAGCCACATCACAGTGTCCGAGTACACGGCCACGGTCACGCCCGATCCCTTGATCGCGCATACCGACGGCATCGACCTTATCGGCTCGCACCACGCAACCCTTATGTTTCTGAATGTCGCCACCGGAGGTGACGCTGTCACGCTCAAGTCCGGCCTGCCGCTGAATGTTCCGATTGCCGACGATTCGAACAAGGCCGGTCTGCCGCAACTGCCCACCCATGACGTGCAGATCATCAATTCCACGTTCACAAACGGCAACGGGATCGTGATCGGCAGTGAAGCGGTGAACGGCGTCTTCAACGTGGTCGCGCGCAACATCGTCGAAAACAACACCGGCTATGGCCTGCTGATCAAGTCGAACCGGGCCCGCGGCAGCCACGGTACAGGCATTTACAACATCATGGCCCAGAACCTGACCCTGACGGGCGTCCGGCAGCCACTGGCAATAAGCGCCTACGACCCGACGGTTGGTGGTCCCGTCGGATCCCCGCATGATCCGCCGCAGGCGATCACGGCGCTCACGCCGAATATCCACGACATCACCATCTCGGGCCTGACGGCGACCGGTGCGACGGCGCAAAGCTTCATTGTCGGCCTACCGGAATCCTGCATTCGGAACGTGACCCTCGACAACGTGAGCATCGCGACCAGTGGCGCGGGCATCCAACTGCGAAACATGACCGGTACGTTTACCAACGTGACCAGCGCACCCGCTGACGGGCAGCTGCCTTACATGGTGGGGGAGAACGTGACCGTTGCTACCGCGGGCACGACGACGGCCATCACGAACACGCCCCCCTTGGGGTCACTCGTTTCCCCGCCAGGCCTGCCCTGCGGGCGCAATCCCGAAAACTAGGACTCGGTAATCGCCTGCTCGTGGCCGAAGCGGTCACACGGGGCGATTGCCGCAATCGGTCCCGTTTCGGTCCTTCGCGCTGACGGATAGCAGTCGCCTCGGCATGGAAAGACTATGGCTTGACCTCCGAACGACGCGGTGTAGCGTCCCATTCCCGTACGCGCTCTACTTCACACCTTCCCCGAATTGGTGTCCGAAGACTATATTGCACAGGATTGGATTGCCGCTTTACGGCAGTCCGGCATTTTCGCTTGTTGCACCGTGGCATGAGTTCACGCCCACCATCCCCGATCTACACCACCTGCGCCATTGCGTGGTCGGTCCTAGTGGCTTTTGGTGGCGCACGAGTTGCCTCCGCGGCAGACCTCCGCGCATTTCAAGCCACGGCAATAAAGGCGCCGGAGTGTGTGACCGACACAGCGGGATATTTCTATGCGGAGGACGAGATAGCTCCCGATCCGGCGACGGCATTGCCAGCGCTGCCGCACTTCTACCTTGTTGTCCGAAACTTGGGGCTGGACGCCGTGTCCGCGGCGCCCGCCGATGATTTCGGGCGGTTGCCGACGGATTATGAAGAACCGAGCCTCCGCAATGCTGCTCTCACGGGACTCACTGTCCCGGAGCCACGATCCAGTTGGCAGCGCTCTACCGGCGTCAACGGTACAGCCGACAATTCGTCAGCATTTCAGATGCACTGCTATGACGCAGGCTCCTTCATCAATACCTGGACCTTTCCTTACACTAGCGTTCCGGGAAGCGGAGCCCACTCCATATACGGCTATGGTTTTCACGATTCTCCGCCAGCAGCATTCGACGGCAACCCGGCAACAGATCTAGTGCTCCAGGTAAAACTGGAAGTGCCATGGGTTGCGCTATGGCCCAGTCCGACTACGGGAGAACAAGCCATTGGAGAGGTCAGCCTATTTGCGTATTTTAGTGATCGAACCACAGGCAAGCTATTCGCAGTCCTCATGCTTCTATTCGACAATCGATTGGGGGTCGATGGAACCTATGTGCCTTTTGTCTCCGACGATCTACGCACGCCTTTTGTAAGCATGCCGCTCAACTCGCGCGCGGGATATGCCACGCTTTCGCCGGCCTCGTCGTCGGCCACCGGAATCCCTTGGACGGGGCTTCGATTCTTCCGCGGCCACATCAGCCAGGAGAACTTTCGAAGCATGCTCCGTGACGTCAACGCGTATTGTCTTGGTCACCGGGATGCGCCGTTCTGCGAGCCCGCGCCTTCGAGTGCGAATGCATTCACCGAGGACGTCACGAGTTACGACCTCACACTATTTGGCGTCCTGCACGAAGTGGCCCGGGCGCCGGACAGCAACATCAGCATGGGCGTTCACCTCTACGACTTGGGCGTGTGGAACTTCCACTAGAGCGGACTGTGGAGCAAACGAGGTCGGCCGCTTGTGGGCCGGTCAGCGACCGTCGAGTCTGGCCGCCAGCAGCGTGATCGTCGACGGTCGCAGTTCGAGCCAAGGCGGTCTGTTCGCCTTGAGAAAACTGGACGTCCACGAGATTCACCGTGCATCCTCGGTGGGTCAGTCATTGAGCAGAATGCGCTACCTGGTCTTGGAGATGTGCAAATGACAGATACGACGCAGCAATCCGCCGCGGGCGGGATCGTACAGTCTTATATGCATACGACCGAGATCGTTGAACGCCCGGCGGCTGACCGTCCGTTGCGGGACACTGTCGACGCAATTGCTGATTGGCTCCTCGGGCCAGCGCTACAAGTCGCGACGGTTGCGCAAGCAGTCGACGAATTCGCTTGGCGGATGCTCGCGGCAGGCTTTCCGCTTGCACGACTGACCGTGCATAGCGGCACGCTGCACCCTCAGTTTCTCGGGACCTCTCTGACATGGTGGCGCGACACCGGGCAAACAGTGCAAACCTTCGTCGAGCACGAAGTCCTCAACGTGGTGGCTTATCACGATAACCCGGTGCTGCGGGTCATACGAGGCGGTGAAACGCTGCGACGCAGAATCGATGTCGCCGACAGCGAGCTGGATCTCCCGATCCTCCATGACCTGAAGGCCAAGGGTTGCACCGATTACCTTGCGCTTCCGATTGCCGGCGCGCATGGCCGTCGCTACGCAGTCACCTACACAACCGATTGTGTCGACGGCCTTTCCACTCGACAAGTCGCTGAACTGACGCACATCTCTCAGCGCATGTCTGTCATCTGCGACTCCTTCATGCAGCGCGCGCTGATGCGCCATCTGCTCAATGTCTATCTGGGGCCAAGCGCCGGTCCCAAGGTATTGGCCGGTCAAATTCGCCGTGGTACGGGTGAAGAGCTGACTGCAGTCCTGTGGTCATCGGATCTTCGCGGCTTCACTACACGCTCGGACCGCCTCCCGGGCCAGCAGATGGTAGCGATACTCAACGCGCTGTTCGATGCGCAGGCGAACGCGATCCATGCGCATGGTGGGGAGATATTGAAGTTCATTGGTGATGGCTTGCTCGCTATTTTTCCTATCGACAGCCCGGCGCTGGTCAGGGATGCCGCGCATAACGCTATGTCGGCCGCGCTGCAAGGACTCGAGGCAGTACATCGTCTCGGTGATGACCCGTCGATGGTCGGCGAGCCCGCGCTACGGGTTGTCGTGGCACTGCACCGCGGGACCGTAATTTACGGAAATGTCGGCGCTTACGATCGACTCGACTTCACTGTGATTGGGCCGGCCGTCAACTTGGTCAGCCGCGTCGAGACCGTCGCAAAGACGCTCGACGAACCGATAGTGGTCACCGACGAATTCGCACAGGCATACAGTGGGCCGTTAAGATCGTTGGGGATCCACCAATTCCGTGGCGTTGCGAATGCCTGTGAACTCTTTGCGCCGGTTGCCACTGCGGCTGCGGCAATGGAATAGTTGGCCCGAACACGGCCTGATTCCAAATGACCATAATCCAGACCCGAGCGAGCGCTTTGGGTAGGAACGCGCTGTGGCGTCAGCCCGGTTCCATGCCGTTCTTCCTGATGACCACGGCGGCGGCCGGTGCGGTCAGGAATTTGGCCAGTGCCCTCGCTGCATCCGGGTTCGTCGCGTTTGTATGGATGCCAGTCGAGAAAATCGTGATTTGCTGAATATCGGTTGGAAGCGGCCCAAGAAAATCAATGCCCGAAACATGTATAAGCTCACTGACCTGTTGGAATCCGATTTCCACCTCACCTCGCGCAACCATTTCACCGACTGACGCGCCGGATGGGGGCACCTTCAGCTTCGGCTTGAGCTGGTCTGCAATGCCCATGCGCTGAAAGAGCCCGTCGAGATAGACGCCGCTTGGGCCGCTGGAGTAGCCGATCGAGTTCGCGGCAAGCAGTGCCCGTTTCACCGCATCGCCGGAGCTGATGTCGGGCTTCGGCACGCCCGCGCGCACGGCAACTCCCACGCCTGATTTCACGAAATCGATACGGCTGCCGGGTTCGATCTTGCCAAGCTTGATCAACTCGTCGAGCGAGTTCGATCCAATAATGACGAGATCAGCGCTTTCCCCCTCCTTCAATCGCTTCATCATGTCGGCCGTGCCAGACCAGATCGTCACCACTTTGTGTCCACTCGCCTTCTCGAATTGAGGGACAAGTTCGAGATAGGTTTCCTTGACCGCGGCGGAAGATATCACCTTGACTTCGCCTGAACACGCCGGCTGGGCCAATGCAGATAGAGCTACGGCCAATATGGCCAACGTTGCACTCATCAATTCGCGTCTCATGACGTTTCCTTTATTCATCCCGGTCGTCTCCGAGTTGCCGGGAACTGTGGGGCTTCATTCAGTCGCGTCGGTGCGTGATAATCTACCCATCACAAATACCGGTTGGACACCTCCCGACCACTTCCATGGCAGCGACGCCGATGCACCACAAACTGACCGCGATACTTTGCGCGGACGTGGTCGGCTACGGCGGTCTCATGGAATCGGACGAGACGGGAACGCTGGAGCGCCTCAAGGCCAATCGTAGCAGCATATTCGATCCGCACGTCGCTGCTCACGGTGGGCGCGTATTCAAGCTCATGGGCGACGGGGCGCTGGTGGAGTTCCCGAGCGTGGTCGCTGCCGTCAATTGTGCGCTTGCAATCCAGACAGCCACTGCGCAGGCCGCGCAAGATGTCGCCGAGGCCAAACGCATCAGCTACCGGATCGGCATCAATCTTGGCGAAGTCATCGTCGAGGGTGACGACATCTACGGTGACGGCGTGAACGTGGCGGCGCGGCTGCAGGCACTCGCCGAACCCGGCGGTGTCGCGCTCTCAGTCACCGTGCGCGATCAGGTTGCCGGTAAGGTCTCCGGCGAGTTCCGCGACCTTGGCCAGCACACCGTAAAGAATATCGCGCGACCCGTTCACGTGTTCGCATTGCGCGCGGCTGTCACGAAGCCCTCAACGGCCTCAGTGTCGCGCGAGCGCCAGCGGTTGTCGGTCTGCGTCCTGCCGTTTGCCAATATGAGCGGCGATCCCGAGCAGGAGTATTTCAGCGACGGGATCACCGAGGACATCATTACCGATCTATCCAAGGTATCTGCCCTTGCGGTCGTTTCGCGCAACACCGCCTTCACGTTCAAGGCGAAGCACATCGACGTCGCACAGGTCGCCCGCCAGATGAATGTAAGCCACGTGCTCGAGGGAAGCGTGCGCAAATCGGGCAACCGCGTCCGCATTACCGCGCAGCTCATCGACGGCGCGACCGACAGCCATCTGTGGGCCGAGCGGTTCGATCGCAATCTGGACGACATCTTCGCGCTGCAGGACGAGATCGCCGAAGCCATCGTCAAGGCGTTGAAGCTGCAATTGCTGCCTGCCGAAAAGCAGGCGATCGAGCAGCGCTCGACCACCAATCCGGAAGCGTACAAGCTGTACCTGATGGCGCGGCAATACAACGCGACCGGCAATTCGCGGCACCGCGACATCACCGTCCGGTTGTGCCAGCGTGCCGTCGAGATCGATCCCGAGTACGCCCGCGCGTGGGCGCTGCTTGCGATCTCCCAGGCGAACAAGCGCTTGGTCAACCTCGAAGAGGGGGATTTGGGGTGGCCCGCCGCGGAGCGCGCGCTTGCGCTTCAACCCGACCTCGCCGAGGCGCACGCAGCCAAAGGGCGGATACTCGGCGACGCGGGGCGCTACGAAGAGGCGGCGTCGGAGCACGCGACCGCGCTGCGGCTCGATCCGGATGGCTACGAGGTCAATGCCGCGGCGGCACGCTGCTATATCGGGATGCGGCGGAACAAGGATGCCATCGGTTGCCTGGAAAAGGCGGCGGCTGCGATCGAAACGGATTTCTGGGCGCTCGGCATGGCTATTCAATGCTACGAGGCGGTCGGCGACGTCGACGGCGCGAAGTCGGCGGCCCGGCGCTGTCTCGAGCGCGTGGAGAAAGCCATCGTCGCCGAACCCGATCATGGCCTCGCAATCGGATGGGGCGTGAGTGCGCTGGTTGCCTTGAAGGAGGTCGACCGCGCCAAGGAATGGACGGCACGTGCGATGTTGCTCGACCCCGACAACATGAACCTGAACTTCAACCTCGCCTGCAACATGGTGTCGCTCGGCGAGACGGACATGGCCATCAAACTTCTCGCGCCTGTCATTACCCGCGCGCAGCGGCAGAATCTCCTCTGGTTCGCGTCTGACACAACCCTCGACCCGATCCGCAGTGACCCGCGCTACGTCGCGCTGGTCGCGGAAGCGGAAGCCCGGCTGGCGTCAAAACCATAGGCGCGGAGGTCGACTCCGTTCATGTTCGGGTGGTGAGCCACGCACTGCCACCGGGCACGGCCGCATTCCCAATCACACCGATCGTTGAATGCCGTGCAAACGGTAAAGAGCCATGCTGCGACGGGTCCGCGTAGTAGGTCTGGGCGTAAGTATGAATTGACCTCGATCAATATGCCTCGACCGGGCCGGTGTACAAAGGATCTGGAGATAGCCGCTGACCAAGTGTCGCAATTGACATGCCGATCAGTGTTCGCGGGGGTCTTACCTTCCGGCGCAATGGGAGCGAAGGCAGAGCCATGATCAGAAACAAGTCGACCCGACGGTTCGCTGCGCTTGGCCTCATCGGCGTCGGCGGGGTGCTCATGTTGCTTGCGCCATCGGTTTGGGTTGGGTTAATCCCGCTTGCGCTCGGCCTCTTGCTGGAGGTAATTGGCATCGCGCTCGAGCACGACGAGCGGAAACGACCACACCAACCCTGAAGGCGTCGCTTCAGCGGTTCGCGATAACACCTCGTGCGTGAAAAGGCGATCGAGATCGCCAAGTGCATCGTTTGCCCAGACTCCTTGGCTTTCGCATCGCGATTGCGAATTGCCTTGCCCTCTTCCAGGCCTGGATCCGAGTGAGCGACTCAGATGCTACTCGCCTTGTTGGACCTGACGTGCTCGGCATGATGGACGCAAAGGAGGCTATGTTGATCCAGCGCAAGCCGCGGCGCGACGTGGCGCGTCACCCTTATCACTCGGGAACAGGGCCGGTGCTAGAGGAGATGAAACCATGTCCGCGAAATTGCTGAAGTTCCATAGAGAGGCTCGCGAGAAAGTTTGCGCTGGACTCAACCTGCTGGCCAGTGCCGTCAAAGTAACGCTGGGCCCCAAGGGCCGCCTGGTCATGCTGGAGCGCAGTTTCGGGCCGCCCACGGTGATCAATTCCGGAGTGATCGTGGCCAAGGAGATCGAACTGGAGGACAGGTTCGAGAATCTGGGCGCGCAGATGGCTCGGGAGGTCGCGGCAAAGACGTCGGAAACCGCGGGAGACGGAACGACCACGGCGACCGTGCTGGCGCAGTCGATCGTGAACGAAGGGATGAAGTATGTTGCCGCGGGGTTGGATCCGATGGATCTCAAGCGCGGTATCGATACCGCCGTAGAGGCAGTGGTCGCCGAGTTGAAGAAGAACTCGCGTCCGTGCAGTTCACGGCAGGAGATCGCCCAGGTGGGTACCATTTCAGCCAACGGCGACGTCTCGATCGGTGACATGATCGCGAAGGCGATGGCAAAGGTCGGCGACAACGGCGTCATCAAGGCCGAGGACGGTCGCGGGATGACCAACGAGCTGGAAGTTGTCGAAGGCATGCAGTTCGACCGGGGCTTCCTTTCGCCCTACTTCATCACCGAGGCCGAAAAGCAGCGCATTGTGCTGGACGACGCTTATGTGCTCGTGCATGACAAGTCAATTTCGTCGATCCGCGATCTCCTGCCGGTACTCGAACAGATATCGAAGGAAGCCAAGCCGCTGCTGCTGATTGCCGAGGACGTGACTGGGGAAGCGTTGGCAACCTTGGTGATCAATGCGATCCGAGGGATCCTGAAAACATGCGCCGTCAAAGCCCCTGGCTTCGGCGATCGCCGCAAGGCAATGCTTCAGGACATCGCCATCCTGACCGGAGCCACCGTGATTTCGGAGGAGACGGGGCTGAAATTGGAAAACGTATCGCTCAGTGATCTTGGCCGGGCGCACCGTATCGAAATCGACAAGGACACCACGACATTGATCGGCAGCGCGGGAGCGTCGGAGCAGATCAAAGCGCGCGTCGCCCAGATCAACCAGGCGATCGAAGAAGCGACCAGCGATTACGATCGAGCGCAGCTCGAGGAGCGCGCCGCAAGACTTGCAGGTGGTGTCGCGCTCATCAAGGTCGGTGCTTCCACCGAGAGCGAGATGAAGGAAAAGAAGTCTCGCGTCGAGGATGCAATGCACGCGACGCGCGCCGCAGTGGCCGAAGGCATTGGTGTTGGCGGTGGCGTTGCACTGTTGCGGGCACGTCACGCTCTCGATCAACTACCCGGCAAGACCCTTGGGGCAGCGGCTGGAATCAAGATCGTGCGCCGCGCTCTCGAAGAGCCGCTGCGGCAGATCGTCGCCAATGCCGGGCAGGAACCGTCCGTCGTGCTGGAACGCGTCCTCGCCGGAACGCAAAACTTTGGTTACAACGTCGCGACCGACGAATACGGCGACCTATTCGCCATGGGTGTGATCGATCCGACAAAAGTCACTCGTCTGGGTTTGCAGAACGCGGCATCGATTGCGAGTCTCATTCTTACGACAGACTGCGTAATCGTCGAGGCACCCAAGCGCGAAGTGCGATCTTCGGAAGAGATGCTGGGTAGAGACTAGCAGGCTGGCGCGTAGCGGAACGGGCGTTGCATTCAACGTGCAACCCCCGCAACGTCGATCGGCTCCGGGCAGCGTACCTGACAGGAACGCGACTCAGGTGCCCAAGCCGGTATCGGCGGCAAGCGCATTGGCGCCTGCGCTGCTGCGCATTGCGGTTCCGACCCGCTCGATCACAGCACTCCAGGATGCTGCCGCATGCGCGCGTTCGAGCGGAGCTTCGCTATCGTAGGTGACCGCGTCCGCAAGTTCGTCCGGCGCGAGCGGCTCCTGCACCCGCAGCTGATGGTCGAGCACGGCCAGGTCCGCGTCCGACGCATCGTGGCCCTCGGCCGCACGGCAGGCGATGCGGTTGCGCAGCGTCACCTCGCTGGCGGCGAAGGTCACCGATCACGAACGGAACATGCAGCTGGGACGCGAGCTGGCGAAACAGATCGCGCTGCCAGCGTTTGAGGAACGTCGCATCGACGATGGCAACATGGCCGGCGGCGACAACGCCGCCCGCCAAGGTGCACACGCGACGATAGGTAGCCTCGGTCGCTTCGGGCGTATACAGGCCGCGGTCGATGGCGCCTTGCGATCGCTCGCGCGCCCCGTACCCGTGCGAGCGCTTGCGCTCGACATCGGTGCGGATGCGTACCGCGCCCAAAACCTCAAGCAGTGCCTGCGACAGGGTCGTCTTGCCGGACCCGGCAAAGCCGTGCGTGAGGATGATCGCCGGCCGCGGCGGTTGTGCGTAGGACCGGGCGAGATCGACATAGCCATCGTACTCGGCGAGCACGGCTCGCTCTCGCGTCGCCGGAGCCAAGCTGCGCGGCACGCAGCCGCGCGACCATTGCCCGGACCATCGCGCGATACGCGAGATAGAAGCGCAGGACCGACAGGCCCGCATAGTCCCCCGTGATCTCGAGATAAGCGTTGAGAAAGCGCTGCCCCAGGTCGCCGCGACCACGATCCTGCAGATCCATCACCGTGAAGGCGACCTCGCTCATGACGTCGATCCAGCGCATCGCATCGTTGAATTCGATGCAGTCGAAGATGGTGATCTCGCCCTCGATACGGGCGATGTTGCCAAGGTGCAAGTCGCCGTGGCATTCGCGGATGAACCCGCGCTCGTTGCCGCTCGCAGAACGCAGGTTGACGGGCTTGGTGCTCGCGCTCGGCCCACAGCGCGAGCGCATCGAGCTCCGCCCGGTCGGTAGGCGTCGCCAGGAGCGGGCGGATCCGGGCGAAGTTTTGCAGCGCGATGCGCAGGATATCGTCGGGCCGGCCGAATGCGCTGTCCGGCGCGGCGACTTCAATCGTGGCGTGAAAGGCCGCGACCTTGGCGGCCAGCACGTCGATATCGGCCGCCGCCAGCTCATTGCGCGAAAGCAACTGGCTCGCGAGCGCCTCCTGGGAGAAACTCGTGCATCTTGACGGCATACTCGAGCGCCGGGCCATCGCCGCCAAGGACAGGGGCATCGATCGTGCCGGTGATCGCAACGACGTCGAGATAGAGTGCCGGCGCAAGGCGGCGGTTAAGCTTTAGCTCCTGTTCGCAGTAGAAACGCCGGGCCGCAAGTGTCGTGAAGTCCAGAAACCCCAGATTTACGTTCTTCTTTATCTTGTACGCGTGCTTCCCCGTCAGTAGAACGTAGGAGATGTGCGTTTCCAGGACGGTGACGCGCACGCACTCGCGGCCGAAGATGGCCGGGGCGCGCAAAGATGCAATGAGTCGCGCCTGTTCGCTATGCAGGCTCAGTTGAATCGGGCGCCATGATCAATCGATCGTGCTCCTGGCCAACATGCACCCGCAGTGTTGCAATCAGCATTCATCATACGTTCACCGTCAACGCCGGAATTGATCTGTGTCAAGACTGCGGAGTCGCATGCGCGACGTCGCCGCCGGAGGGACGCCGGCGTGTGGATGTCGACCGCAAACCTCTCGCCAGGTCGATGCGCTTCAGGTTGCGTGTTACGGCGTGCCGGCAGCTTTGACGTACGAGCGTTTCTCGCTGTGAACTTCCTCGAGCTGACGTTTGGCCGAATCGAAGGCGTCGCGGAGCGCGACGTAGACGTCCTCGTCATGCTTCCGGTTAACGACGATCTCGGCGTGTGCCGACTCGCGGACGTCGATGCGAACCTCAAATTGGTGGCCCTGCTGATGGTGCTTGCCGGAATCGGTGACCGTGACGCGGCAACTCGTAATACGCGGATGGGACCGTTCGAGGCCGGCAACTTTTTCCCGGATGCGGGCTTCCAGGGTAGGAGAATGAGCGATGTCGCGAAGCGTGATTTGCAGCGGGATTTGCATTGTTTGCCTCGTCAAGGGTGCGTGGGGAGGATCGATACGCTCGCGTAGCAGGAGCCTCGTCGATCAGCCGTTATTCATCCTAATCCTGCCCCCACGTGTACTTGTTGATCGGCGTCAAATGTGTCCGCTGCGTCGGGGCATGCCCCGTTTGCCGCTGCTAGTCATTTGCGTCCGTCCGGAGCCCCGGGACCAACGTCGGACGCTTTAGCTACCAGCGAAACGTCGCGCCGAACAGGTATTGATTGTCGGGCGCGCTGCGATTGAGGCCGCGCTGATAGCCGAGATCGAGGTCCAGGAATGTCGCCACCGTGTAGATGAGCCCGACCAGCGTTCCTGCGGGCCACTGCGCTGTCGATTTGATCGGATTCTGATCGGCGACCACTTCGATACCGACCTGCAGGTGGGGTTGCGGTTTCCAGAGTGCGGCCGCCGATACGTGCCCGAGCCACCCACGGCCATCCGGAATGGCGGCATTCCTGATCGCGCCGACCGCCGACTGGATCTGTATCTTTTCCGTGGCGTACATGCCGATCAGGTAGGCGAATGGCGTCGACTGGCCCGCGTCAAGTCCGCGCCCCGCGTTGCCCACAGGGAAGCCGGAGCCGGCGCCAACGGCGCCAGACCAGTCGCCTTCCTCGAAGAAACGCCATTTGACGCCAACGAATACATCACCGAATCCGGAGGCGCGCTGCGGGTCGACACCCGTGGAAAAGGCGACGTTGTAGTTGGGGCGAATCTGGAGGTCGACGCTGTCGACGACTCCGTAGCTCAATTGGGGTGAAAACTGGAATGCCGAGAGAGTCGCGCCATCATCGCCGGTGCGGATGAATTGCGTTCCGAGTTGCAGTTCGAAGTTGCCTTTGCCTTGGGTCTTGGGGTCGTCGGTGATAAACGGGTGCGCTGCCGAACGCGGCCTCGACGCAGGCAAGCAACATAATGCACCCCAACGCACGTCGCGATACGGCCATGGCTTCCCCACCGCTGGTACTGCCAGTCGCGCTGCCCGTCGAGGCACGCCCGTATACTATACTCAACTCTCATGACAAATTGAGCGCGGCTGGCCGCAACGAAGCGACTGATGAAACTGATTCGGGCCGATTGGGTGTACTTTCCTGTTCAAGCGTCCGCTCCTGACGTTTGTGCTTCTCGGCGTCTTCTTCCTGTTGTTCGGCCTGACGTCGATCAACTTGTTTTTCCTGCTCAAGGCCAATCTCAACCTGTTCCTCGAATACGGGTTGATGGTCATCGACGACGGCGCGCTGGAGCAACTGGCAGAGCTACTCGGATCGGCCTACCTCAGCATGCTCTTCTGGCTGCTGTTCAGGGTCTGCGAGCGGATTCTGGTGGAGCGCCTGACCAAGAAGCGCTTTGGCTGGCGCTGGATGAACCAGGACGCGGATGTGAGCGCGCCTAGCCGGCGCGGCAATTGACCGGCAGCAATTCGGGCGGGAGGTTGGTCTTGTTTTCGCCCCTGACGGACATCTTGTCCGGCCACTTGGCGTTGCCGCAGATCCACGCCGGCGGGACGATCGGCGCATCGTCGACGACCGCGGGTCGAATGGTGAGTATCTTGCCCTTCAGCAATCCGTTCGCGCTGTTGCCGAAGGTCAGGTGGATCGCACCGTTCTCGACGGCGACGGCACTGATGTAGTTGCTGACGATCTTGTCGGGAACGGGCAGCCCCGCGGCGGCGTTGTCGGCCGGGAACGACTGCGTGGCCGCCCAGCCGGCGGCGATGGGCGGTTTGGCGATATCGGCCAACGGCACGGCAGCGACGACCTGATCACGCACAATCTTCTCCTGCAGACCGGGTATGGCCATGGTCGCGAGGATCGCGAGGATGCCGATGACGACCAGCACCTCGATCGCGGTGAAGCCACGGCGCATGCGCAAGGCGCGCTTATGCCAGCGCCTGGCCGATGTCCGCGATAAGGTCATCGACGTGTTCGATCCCGATGGACAGGCGTACCAGGTCCGCGGGACAGAGCGTGTCCGGGCCTTCGACGCTGGCGCGATGTTCCGCGAGGCTCTCGACCGAGCCGAGCGAGGTCGCCTGCTTGAACACGCGAAGCTTCGACGTGAAGGCCTTCGCGGCGGCCTCACCGTCACGCAGGCGTAGCGACATCATCCCGCCGAATCCGCCGTGCATTTGGCGCACGGCGACGTCGTACCCGGGATGCGAGGGCAATCCCGGATAGAGAACATGCGACACCTTCGGGTGCCCGTAAAAGCGCTGCGCAATGGCGATGGCGTTGGCGCAGGCGGCAGCGACGCGCAGATGCAGCGTACGCATGCCGCGCAGCAATAGCCACGCCTCGAACGGACCGAGCACCGCGCCGCCGCTCCCGCGAACGTACTTGATGCGTTGCCATGTCTCGTCGTCCTGCGCGGTGGCGAGCGCACCCGCGATCACATCGGAATGGCCGTTCAGGTATTTTGTCGCGGAGTGCATGACGATGTGTGCACCGAGTTCGATCGGCCGCGTCAGCAACGGTGTCGCGGAAGTCGAGTCGACCGCGACGATGGCACTTACCTCCCGCGCAATGGCGCACGCAGCGGCGATGTCGGTGAGTTCCCACGTCGGATTGGCCGGCGTCTCGATCCAGATCAGGCGCGGGCGCCGCGCGCGCACCTTGGCGGCGAGATCGTCGATCGACGCGTTGTCGTAGAACTCCACCGCCAGGCCCCAGGGCGCGGCGAATGCCAGCAGCCACTTGCGCAGCGCCCAGTACATGTTGCGCGGCACGAGCACACAGTCGCCAGGGGCGAGCGCCTGGAACACGGCGGCAGCCGCGGCCTGACCTGACCCGAACAGCATCGCCGCGGCCGCGCCTTCGAGCGAGGCGAGCAGGGCTTCGGGCTGGTCGTAGGTCGGGTTGTCCGCGCGCGAGTAGACGCGCCCGCCCGGATACGTGCCGTCGCCGCCACGCTCGTACGTCGTGGAAGGATAGAGTGGCGGGACGACGTCGCGATAGGGGGCCGCAACCCGTCCCATGCCCTGTGCGGCAAGCGTCTCAGGGTGCAGATTCGCCTTCTTGGCAGTCATCGTCACGACAGGTCGATCAAACACGCACTATGCCTTCACTCGTAGTGCGCCGCAAATCAGGCTGCTAGGTCGCGGCAATGCCATAACGTCGGCGCAGCAGGTCGGCAAGTGCCTTGCCGCTGGCGGAGACGAGAAAAATGATGACGATGTACATCGCCGCCGTCGCAGTCAGGATCTCGATGGGCTCATACCAGATATTCACGATCTTCTGCGATTGGAACATGAGGTCCTGCACGGTGATGACGGAGACCAGCGTCGATGACTTCACGATGACGGTGAACTGATTGACGATCGACGGCGCCGCGCTCAGCAACACCTGCGGCAGCACGACGCGCCCGAACACGAGCGCCGGCGACATGCCCACTGCGTAGGCGGCCTCGCGCTGGCCGCGTGGGATCGCTTCGATCCCGCCGCGGAATGTTTCCGCAAGGTAGCCGCTCGACTGCACCGCCAGCGCAACGCAGGCGGCCTCGAAAAATGTATTGGGCCAGCCGAAAAGTTCGGGCCACACATAGTTCACCCACAGCAACTGCACCAGTATCGGCGTGGCGCGGAAGAATTCGATCAGCAGGATCGCAACCGGTCGGAGCGGGCGCACGTACATGCGCAGCAGGCACAGCAGCAGGCCGCCGAGGATGGCGCACACGAACGAGATTACGCAAACCTCGACCGTGACCGCCAGTCCGCTCAGCAGCGCGTCGCGTTGATTCCAGACCAGGCGTTCCCAGTTGCCCATGTTGGTCATTCGAAGATCTTGGTGCGCCAGCGCTCGGACAGCGCGCGCAAGACATTCCCGGCGACCAGGATGATGACGAAGTAGGTCAGTGCGGCGCCGGTGTACAACGGCAGCGGACGCATTTCCTGTTGCGTGATCATCGACACCTGGTACATCAAGTCGGGTACGGCGATGAGCGACACGATGGTGGTCGCCTTGAACAATGAGATGAACTGGTTGATCGATTCGGGCAGCATGCGTCGTACCACCTGTGGCAGAACGATGCGGCGGAGGATGAGTCCCTCCGGCATGCCGCAGGACCGCGCGGCTTCCAGATGCCCCGCCGGAATGGCCTCGATGCCGGCGCGGAAGGTTTCGGCGAAGTAGCCGCTGTACACCCAGCCCAGCGCGATGATCGCCGAAACGAACGGATTGAGCTCGAAGCGCATATGGAGCAGCGATCCGATCAGCAGCGGCAGCACGAAGTGCACCCACACCACGGTCACGTAGTCGGGTGCGTTGCGAAAGATCTCGACGTGCAGGGTGCCGATCCAGCGCAGGATGCGGATGCGGCTGACTCGTAGCAACGCGGCACCCAGGCCAACCGACAAGGCGACGACCGCGGCGCCGGCAAAAACATAGAAGTTGACCGCGAGGCCGCGCAGGAGAACGGTGCGATATTCCCAGAAGACGGAAACGTCGAGCACCTGCTGCAGCGTGTCGGACATGCTACTGCAGGTGCTTGGAGATGAACTGGCGAAAGCGCTCCGATTTCGGTGCAGCGAACATCTGGGCGGGCGAACCTTCCTCCTCGATGAGTCCGTTGTGCAGGAACAGCACGCGGTCGGAGACGTCCCGGGCAAAACCCATCTCGTGCGTGACGACGATCATGGTCGTGCCATCCTCGGCCAGTTCGCGCATCACGGAGAGGACTTCGTCGGTCAGCTCGGGATCCAGCGAAGACGTGGGCTCGTCGAACAGCAGCACCTTCGGCTGCATTGCGAGTGCCCGTGCGATGGCCACGCGTTGCTGTTGTCCGCCGGAAAGTCGCGCGGGATAGACGTCGGCCTTGTCTTCCAGGTGTACCCGGCGCAGACACTGCTGGCCGAGCTCCTCCGCTTCGTTGCGTGTGAGACCGCGGACGCGCCGCGGCGCCTCGATGACGTTGCCCAGGACAGTCATGTGCGGCCACAGATTGAACTGCTGGAACACGAACCCCAGGTCTTGCCGCATGCGATTGATCTCGGACAACGGCCTCGGCTTGAGTTGGCCATGGGCGTCGCCGCGATAGCACATCGAGTCACCGGCGATGAAAATATCGCCCGACGTCGGGACTTCCAGATGATTGATGCAGCGAAGGAGGGTGCTCTTTCCGGAGCCGCTGGCGCCGAGCATGCTCACGACGTTGCCGCGCCGCACCTCGAAAGAGACGCCCTTGAGCACTTCGAGCGATCCGAATTTCTTGTGCACGTCGACCACTCGAATCGTCGGTATCTCGCTCATCGTTCCACGGTTGTTGGAAGAATCGGGACGAAATGTCGGCTGGATGTTGCGCGCGATCGACATCGATATATCGCTGCTATATGATCGCCCAGGCCAATCGGCCTTGGCAAGCGACGCGCGCGAACTGCGAAGGTTTTACGAACTGTGGACAATCCAGCATGAACGACATTCCCGCGCGCATCGGCGCGCCGGTCGACGAGATCGACACACCGGCATTGATCGTCGATCTCGACGCCTTCGAACACAACCTGCATCGCATGGCGGCGTTCGCGAAATCTGCGGGCGTGCGGCTGCGACCGCATGCAAAAACGCATAAATGCCCGACGGTTGCACTCAAACAGATCGCCGCGGGCGCCGTGGGCCAATGCTGCCAGAAGGTCGGTGAGGCCGAGGCGCTCGTGCGCGGCGGCGTCCGCGATGTGCTCGTCAGCAACGAGGTGGTCGATGCGCAGAAGTTGCGTCGCCTCGCCGCCCTTGCGACCGAGGCGACGGTAGCGTTGTGCTTTGACGCGGCCGAGCAAGTCGAGCTCGCGTCACGTGCGGCGACCGAGTTTGGCGTCGAAATCGGCGGGCTCGTTGAAATCGAGGTCGGGATGCAGCGTTGTGGTGTGATGCCCGGCCAACCGGCCGCAGCGCTCGGGCGCCGGATCGCCGATGCACCGGGACTGCGCTTTCGCGGCTTGCAGGCGTATCACGGCACCGCCCAGCACTTGCCTACCGTTGCCGACCGCGAGCGTGCCATCGCCGCGGCGGCCGAGGCGGTACGCGCGACGATCGCGGCACTGCAGGAGGTGGGGCTCGCCTGCGAGTTCATCAGCGGTGCCGGCACCGGCACCTACCGCATCGAAGGCACCAGCGGCCTGTGGAACGAGTTGCAGGCGGGGTCGTATCTGTTCATGGATACCGACTACGCCAGGATAGGCGACAAGGACGGCGGCCGCTACACCGATTTCAGGCACAGCCTGTTCGTGCTGTCGACGGTGATCAGCGTGCCTACCACCGACCGCGCGATCGTCGACGCCGGGCTCAAGTCGTACAGCGGTGAAAAAGGTCCGCCCTGGGTGCATGGCCGCGACGATATTCTGGTCACGGGCGTTTCCGACGAGCACGGCAAGCTCCAGCTCGGACCCAAGGCGCAGCGTCTGCGCATCGGCGACCGGGTGATGCTCATTCCGGGACACTGCGATCCGACCATCAATCTGCACGACTGGTACGTGGCGGTGCGCGGAGGCCGCGTGGAGTCGTTGTGGCCGATCACCGCGCGCGGCGCGAGCCGTTGAAGCGGTCCGTCGCCCGCGCCGTCCGAGATGCGCTCGTTCGACGTCGGCCGTGAAACTCACGCTGTCGCAACTCGAGGCACTGTTTTGGATCTCGCGTCTAGGCAGCGTGCGGGCCGCGGCCGCGCGGCTGAACATCACGCAGCCGGCACTGTCGCTGCGCATCAAGGATCTCGAGGCCACGCTTGGCGGCACGCTGCTCAACCGCGGTTCCTATCGCGCTACGCTGACCGCATTGGGCCTCGACGTCGCCCAGCAGGCGGAGCGCATGCTCGACATCGCCGAGCGCATTGGCGACCGCGCCGCGCCCACCCAGGAAATGCGCGGGTTGATCCGGATGGGTTCGACCGATACCTTCGCCGCGCGCTATCTTCCCGCGCTGCTGATCGATATCGAACAGAACTATCCGGAGGCGCAGATCGACGTCGTCGTCGAATTCAGCGTGAGCCTCAACGCCAAGCTGCTTCGCGGTGACCTGGATGTCGCGGTGCTCACGCCGCCTGGGCTATCGCCGCTGCTGGAGTTCGTGCAGCTGATGGACATCCCGCACTATTGGGTCGGCACGCCCAAGCGCCTTGGGAAGCTGAAGCTGGCGACACCGGCCGGGCTCGTGCGCATGCCGATCCTCACCCACCCTGCGCCCTCGTTGCTGTTCGAGACCATCCACGCATGGTTCGCGACCGCCAATCTGATCCCACAGCGGGTCAACACGTGCTCCAGCCTGTTCATCACCAAGTCACTGGCCTGCGAGGGCATTGGGATCAGCCTGCTTCCGTCCGAGATCATCACTGCCGAAGTTCGCGCCGGCATCCTGCGCGCCCTCCCGGCCCGTCCCAAAATCCCCTCGAATCCGCTCTACGTAAGCTATCGGCGCGACACGCCGCAGCGCCATCTCAAGACCTTCATCGAGCGCGTGCGCGCGAGCATGCAGACGCCACGCCGCTAGATGATAAGAAATTCATATCATGTCGCCAATATTAACTAATTTGGTCTTATTCTGACGCACCGCCATAATTGACGACGGCGGGGGTGTCCGTGCCTGCAGCCTAACGAGGGAGCGAGAGATGAACGACGAGATCAACGACGGAAAGCGGGACTTTCTGCGCAGTGCCGCAGTGCTGGGTGTCGCCTCGGGGGTGCTGGCCGCGGCGACCACCCCGCGCGAAGCGATGGCGCAGATGCTGGAGACCGGCATTCGCGAGGATTCGAGCCTGTCCAAGATTCGCAAGGAAGGCGTGATGCGCGTCGGTTATTCGCAGACGGGCCCCTGGTTCTACAAGGACGCGAAGACGGGTGACCTCGGAGGCATCTACAAGGACGCGGTCGATCGGCTGGCGAAGGAGATGGAAGTCAAGGTCGACTACAAGGAAGTCACTTTCCAGAACTCGACTGTCGGTCTGCGCAAGGGCGACTACGATCTCTACGGTTCGTCGCTGACTTACACGTTGCCGCGGGCGCTCGTGGTCGATTACGTCGGGCCGTTGTGGTCGAAGGGCAGTCTGCTGATGGTGCACAAGGACAATGCAGCCAAATACAAGAAGCTCGCTGACTTCAACGATCCTAAGGTTACGTTTTCCGTGGTCGCCGGCGGCAGCGAAGAGCCGCGCATTCCGGTCCTGTTTCCCAACGCCAAGCTGATCACCACCGCCGGGCAGGTCGTGCTGGCGGCGGAACCGGTGCGTGCGAAAAAAGCCGATGTGTGGATGAGCGGCGACAGCGATGTGATCCTGTTCGCCAAGCGCAACAACTGGGCGTACGTGTTCGATCCCGCCAGTCCCATCGACAAGCGTCCGAACACGTGGGCAGTACGCTACGGCGATACCGAGTGGAAGCACTTTCTCGACTTCTGGGCGGTCTTCCTGACCGTGAACGGCGAAATGGAGCGGTTGTTCAAGCTCCACATGGAAAAACTCGGCGCCGCTTGAAAAACTACTGCGGGGGCGATCTGCTTTGTTGCTTGGCTGCTCGCAATCCTCACGTACGTCTAAGTACGCTCCGGTTGCTCGCACTCAGTTGGCAAATGAGCGCGCCTCGCATCTCGCCCTCCTCGCGACGTTTTTCAATGGCCCGCTCGCATAACTCCATCAGATGATCGTCGATAGCCATGCCCATGTGTTTCAGCACTGGCAGGGCGCGTGCGGTCATCCGTCGAGCGCCGTACACCTCAAGTATCTCCAGAAAGTCGTCACGCGTCCGGCGGCGCGCACCTTCCGCGCGCGCGACGGACGAGAGATCAAACCCACGATGCTGTTTCGACCCGACGACAACACGTGGGCGGGTCTGACCGACGTCGGGTTCCGTGTTGGTCGCTTCGGCCAGCTGGCGTTCACGCTCGAAGGCGAGGACTACTACGTGCAATACCTGCCGGTCGGCATGCAGGAACTGGTGTGTCCGCCGGAACTGATGCTGGCGCAGATGAATGTTGCCGGCGTCGACCATTGCGTGCTGCAGGCGGGCGGTGGCTACGGTGCGATGAACGACTACAACGCGTTCGCGCAGCAGCAGCACCCCGGCAAATTCACGGGCCTGCTGCACGTCGACGAGGCGACGGCGGACCGCGTCGCCACGCTTGCGGAAGTCGACCGGGCGGTCGCCTCGCTCGGGCTGCGCGGGCTGTACTACGCGCAGGATTTCTCCCGACACGGCTACAGCCGCAACGTCGACCACGCGGATTTTCGGCCCTTCTGGGACAAGATCACCGCTGCGCGATTGCCCGTGTTCATCGAACTATCGTCGACGCCCACCTACGACCGCGCCGGCTATCTGCAGAACCTGGCCGCGCTCGATACATTGCTGATGCGCTATCCCGCGCATCGGTTCCTGTTGGTGATGGGGCCGCCCGTGGGCTATTTCGCGACGTCCGGGAAGTGGGAATTTCCGGACGAGGTCGCCACCACTTACAAGCGTGACAACCTGATGCTGGAAGTCATGTTCCCGATCTCGTGGGGCGGCGTCTGGGATTATCCGTACCCGGAGGCGCAGCAGCTCATTCGCGGCATGCGCGATCTGTTCGGTGCGTCGAAGCTCGTGTGGGGCTCGGACATGCCCAATGTCGAGCGCTTCTGCACTTACAAGCAATGCGTGGACTACGTCAGGAAATACTGCCCTTTCCTGAGCGGCGCTGAAAAGGAGCGCATCCTCGGGGCCAACGTCGCGGACCTGATCGGGTTGCACTGAGATGAAACGTCCCCCCACGCTCGCGCCGCTCGCTGCCCCCCAGGGGGCGGGTCAGTCGGTCGGGGCGGCCCTTCCCGACATGAAACATCCCCCCACGCTCGCTCTGCTCGCTGCCCCCCAGGGGGCGGGTCAGTCGGTCGGGGCGGCCCTTCCCGACATGAAACATCCCCCCACGCTCGCGCCGCTCGCTGCCCCCCAGGGGGCGGGTCAGTCGGTCGGGGCGGCCCTTCCCGACTGACATGACCACCCGCATCGGCATCGACATCGGTGGCACCTTCACGGACCTCGTGTTCATGGATCCCGACGGCCGGGTGCTGCGGTCCAAAGTGCTGTCCACCCCCGACGATTACAGCCAGGGTATTGCGCAAGGCCTCGAAGAAGCGACGGCGCACGGCGGGCTGCGCATCGCCGACATCGCCCAGATCATGCATGGGACGACGGTCGCCACCAATGCACTGCTCGAAGGCAAGGGCGCGCGCGTCGCGCTGATTACGACCGCGGGCTTTCGCGATGTGCTCGAAATTCGACGGCTGCGCATGCCCGTGCTCTACGATATTCGCTGGCGCAAGCCGGTTCCGCTGGTACCGCGCCGTATGCGCTTCGAGGTCGAGGAGCGGATCGACAATCACGGTCGGGTCGATCGCGCCCTGGACGAAGCCGCCGCGATCCGGGTCATCGGGGACGTGCTGGCGACGGAGGTCGATGCGATCGCCGTCTGCCTCATCAACGCCTACGCGAACGGTGCGCACGAAGCTCGCATCCGCGACCTGATCCGACAGCGCAACGCGAGCATTCCCGTGTCGATTTCGAGCGAGTTGCTCCCCGAAATACGCGAATACGAGCGCACGAGCACGACCGTCGTCAATTGCTACGTGCTGCCGCTGGTGAAACACTATCTCGGCAGCCTCGGTGCCAAGCTGCGCGAGCGCAAGATCGCCAAGCCGCTGACGATCATGCAATCGAGCGGAGGCGCCATGAGTGCCGCCGCCGCCGCCGAGCGGCCGATTCACATCATCGAATCGGGGCCGGCGGCGGGTGTGGTCGGCGCGGCGGAAATCGCCCGCCGTCTCGGCAATCTCAGCCTGCTCAGCTTCGACATGGGTGGCACCACCGCAAAGGCGGCGCTGATCGACGCGGGCCAGTATCTGCGCGTGAACTCGCTCGAGGTCGGCGGTGGCATCAACATCGCAGGCCGATTGCTCAGCGGTGGCGGTTATCACGTTCGCGCCCCGGCCATCGACATTGCCGAGGTTGGTGCTGGGGGTGGGAGCATGGCGCGGATCGACGCGGGTGGCGCGTTACGCGTCGGACCGGAGAGCGCCGGTGCCGCGCCGGGTCCGGTGTGCTATGGGCGCGGCGGAACGGTGCCGACCGTCACCGACGCCAACGTCATCCTCGGCTTCATCAATCCTGTGTCGCTCGCCGGGGGCGGTCTGCCGATTCAGCGCGAGCTCGCGGTAGAGTCGCTGCGGTCCGAAATTGCAGCGCCGCTCAACCTGCGCCTGGACGATGCGGCGTGGGGCGTGCATCGCGTCGCCAACGCGATGATGGCGCGTGCTCTGCGTGCGGTCTCCACCGAACGCGGACGCGACCCGCGTGAACTCGCCATGCTCGCCTTTGGCGGCAATGGTCCGGTACATGCTGCGACACTGGCGCGACTGCTCGACATCCGCAGAATCCTGGTGCCGCCCGTGCCGGGGCTGTTCAGCGCGCTGGGCATGCTGTTCCCCGAGATCGAGCATCACTACGTGCGCACTTACAAACGCCGCCTGAGTGCGCTGGACAAGACCGAACTGGAGAAGCGTCTACCAGGGATTGGAAGCCGAAGGCGCCATGGCGCTGCTGAGCGAAGGGCTTCGGTCGCGGCGAGCATCGCTTCGAGCGGCTGGTGGACTTGCGCTACGCGGGCGCTAATTCCGAGTTGACCCTGCCGTTTCCTGCGCATCACCCTGCGGAGGCGGCTCTGCACGAGGCGTTCTCAACCGCGCACGAAAGACAATACGGCTACAGTTCCGCCGAGGAGACGATCGAGACGATGAACCTGCGTGTCATCGCGCGCGCTTCCACGGGCGCGGCCCGAGTTCCCCATCGCGTTTCTTTCGATGACGAAATGGCGGGCACCGGCGGCGCGCGCTTCGTGTACTTCGGTCCCGAAGTCGGCTCGCTGGCGACACCGATCTGTGCGCGCAGCGATCTCAATGGCAACTGGCGGAGCGGCCCGCTGCTGGTCGAGGAGTTCGACAGCACGACGGTCGTGCCGCCGGACGGGCGCGCACGTTGCGTGGCGTGGGACACGATCGAAATCGAGCTCGCAGCATGACCAATATCGATCAACTGGACGATCCGCGCCTCCGGCTGGAAAGCGCCACGACGCGGGATCCGTTCGCGCTGGAACTGATCAAGAATGCCCTGGTGGCGCTCGCCGACGAAATGGCGCTGACCGTCTACCGCACCGCGCGCTCGTTCGTGGTCAAGGAGGCGCTCGACTTTTCGACGGCATTGTTCATGGCGGACGGCCAGTTGATCGCGCAGGGAACGTGCCTCCCGTTCCACCTCGGTGCCATGCCCTTCGCCGTGAGAGCCGTGACCCGGGCTTACGAAAATCGCATCCTGCCGGGGGACCTCTACATCACCAACGATCCTTACGATGGCAGCACGCACCTGCCCGATATCGTGCTGGTGAAACCGATCTTCCACGAACAGACGCTCATCGGCTTTTCCGCAGCGCTTGCGCACATGACGGACATCGGCGGGCGCATCCCGGGCGGCAACGCCAGCGATTCGACCGAGATCTACCAGGAAGGACTGCGCATCCCGCCGTCGCGTCTTTGGCGAGAAGGCGAACCCGACGAAACCATGTTCCGGCTGATCGAGCGCAACGTGCGCGTGCCGGACATGGTCCTGGGCGACATCCGCTCGCTCGTCGCGGCATGCATCGTCGGCGAACGCGAACTCATCAAGCTCAACGAGCGCTACGGTCGCGTCCCGTTCGAGCAGTATTGTCGCGACCTGCTCGACTACACCGAACGCTTCACGCGCTCCGAGATCGCGAAGCTACCCAAGGGCACATGGCATTTTGTCGATCACCTCGACGGCGATGGACTCGACCCGGGGGCCATTCGCATCGAAGCGACGGTGACCATCCGCGCCGACGACATGACCATCGACCTTACCGGATCGGCACCGCAGGTGCGCGGCGCGATCAATTGCGTGTACCCGTTCACGCTGTCGACGGCGCTTGCGTGCGTTCGCTCGATCGTCGATCTTTCCATCCCCAACAACGCAGGCTATTTCCGGGCTATCGAAGTGATCGCACCCGAAGGGACGGTCGTGAACCCGCGTCCGCCGGCCGCGGTCGCGGCGCGCGGCATCACCGGCATTCGCATCGCGGACACCATCTTCGGTGCGCTCGCGCAGGCCGTCCCCGACATTCTGCCGGCATGCGGATCCAATGCTCCCGACGTCGGCATTTCGTTCGGTGGCATCGATGCGGCGGGCGAAGCCCACGTATATCTGGAATTTCTTCTCGCGTCGTGGGGCGGCGGACCGGATCGCGACGGGATGGACGCTTGCACTGGCACCTTGGTGAACTACTCCAACGCGCCCGTCGAAATGATCGAGGCCGACCAGCCCATCGCGGTCGAACGCTACGCGCTGGTGCGGGATAGCGGGGGCCCTGGGCGGTATCGCGGCGGGCTCGCGCTCGAACGCCATCTGCGCTTCAAGGCGAACAACGCCACGTTGCAGATTCGCTCCGACCGCCGCGATCATCCCCCGTACGGCCTGCAAGGAGGACTGCCTGGGGCACCCTCGAACGTCAGCATCCGGAGAGCGGACGGGCGGGAGGAAGCGTGCCGCGCCAAGTTTCTGACGACCGTGCACGATGGCGACGTGCTGAAGGTCCGCCTCGCCGGCGGCGGGGGGCACGGCGAGCCGTATCACCGTGATCCTGCGGCGGTCCTCGGCGATGTGCTCGAGGACAAGATGTCGGTCGAGCACGCGCGGCAGGCTTACGGCGTAGTGATCGCGGGTACCCCGCCGGTGGTCGACATGCGGGAAACGGTGCGATTGCGCGGTCGCTGAGCCTCTTGCAGCAATTCGCAGGCTGGTAGAATGGCCGCGTCGTTCCATTGCGGGCTTCGCGAGAAAACCATGGATCAAGAGCACCTGCCTGCCCCTTCGAATCCACTCGGGATCGAGGGTGTCGAATTCATCGAATACACCACCCGCGAGCCGCTTGCGCTGGGCGCATTGCTGCAGCAGTTCGGCTTCCACCCGGTAGCGCGTCATCGCTCGAAAGAAGTTCTGCTCTACCGGCAGGGGGGCATGAACGTCATCGTCGATGCCAACCCGGCGAGCGTGCGCGAGACATCGCGCAGCAGCGCCCCTGCCATCGGCGCGGTCGCGTTTCGCGTGCGCGACGCTGCTTTCGCGCATCGACGCTCACTGCAGCTGGGCGCATGGGACATGCCGACGCGTGCGGCGGCGATGGAATTGAACATTCCCGGCATTCACGGCGTCGGCGACAGCCTGATCTATTTCGTCGAGCGTCATCACGATCTGTCGATCTACGATGTCGACTTCGTGCCGATTCCGGGTGCCGATCGAGCGCCTCCCGCGTTGGCCGGATTGCATTGGTTCGGCATCGTGCAGGCGGTCCAGTCCGACCGCAGCGCCGACTGGGTCGACTTCTATCGCACATTGTTCGGTTTTGAAACCTTGCAGCGCGGGCAATACTTCGGCGTGCTGCCCAAAGGCACGCTGCTGAAGAGCCCCGCGGGCGGCTTCTATATCCAGCTGGTCGAGCCCCCGCCGAATGCGGACTTCGTCGAATGGAACGAAACGCTGCTGCGTGTCGGGCTGGGCGCGCCCGACGTACTGGCTGCGGTGCGTGCATTGCAGGAACGCGGCATTGTCTTCGTCGACCGCGAGCCCGTGCGGCCGTCGGAGAAAGGCGCCCTCTCGCAGATCTATCTCGGCGGGTTCTGCATCGAGCTCGTGGTAAGCGCGAGCCCCGTCAGGCTGGTGGCATGAAGCTCGAGGATTTCGGCATGGACACGATCACGCTGGCGGGGCCGATCGAGTCCAAGCTGCGTGCGGTCAAGGACGCTGGCTTCACGCAGATCATGCTGTCGGCACGCGACCTCGTCGGGCACCCGGATGGCGAGGGCGCCGCGGTCGATGCCGTACGCAACAGCGGCTTGCGCGTGACCGGCCTGCAGGTCCTGCGCGACTTCGAAGGCTTATCGGGACCTCTGCACGAATACAAGGTCGACGTGGCCAAGGCGATGCTGGAACTCGCCCACGACGTGGGCGCGCCGCTGGTCCTCGCGTGCTCGAGCACCTCCGCGCACGCAACCGATGACTTCGACGCGCAGGTGACCGATCTGCGCAAGCTGGCCATGCTCGCGGTACCCATGGGACTGCGCGTCGCGTTCGAGGCGCTGTCGTGGGGCCGGTCCGTCGACGATCTGGCCCAGGCATGGGCGTTGGTCGATGCGGCCGATCGCGCGAATCTTGGCGTCGCCGTCGATTCGTTTCACATGCTCGCCCGGGAGACGCCACTGGATGCGCTCCAGGACGTGCGTCCGGAAAAGCTCTTCTTCGTGCAGCTTTCCGACTTCATGTGGAGCGCACCATCGACGCCGGAGGAGCGGCGCGAAACGGCGCGGCACGCCCGGGTTTTTCCGGGCGAGGGTGCGCACAGCGAAACCCTGGGCGACCTGATTCGCGCGATCGACGAACTGGGGTATGACGGCGATTACAGTTTCGAAGTCTTCAACGACGACTACGTTCAGATGCCGCTGGCGATGGTCGCGCAGCGCGCGAAGCGCTCCGTGGAATGGATCACCGATCACGTGTCCCGGCGCAGCTTGCCTGTGCGACGGCACGTCTCGGCATAGCCGGCGTCAGGAAGGTCGGCCGAGATAGCGCTTAGCAACTATCGCGCGCCGACCGCGTGTCCCGTCCGCGTGTCGCTCGGTGAGCCCGAGCCGGACTGAACGATCGAGTCCCAGCTGTGGTCGCTCGCGTGGGTCGTGACGTCCTCGGCATCCTGTACCCGCTCGCGCAGCAGGTCCCCCGTCGCCGCCGCGGGAAGTGGACGCCCGAGCATGTAGCCCTGCACGGTCGTGCAGCCCAAACCGAGCAGGAAGTCGATCTGCGCCTGCGTTTCCACGCCTTCCGCGACCACGGCGAGATGAAGGCTTTGCGCCATCGCCAGCACTGCCTTGATGATGGCACCGTCGCCTTCCTTCTGCCCGACGTCGCGAGTGAACGATTGATCCAGCTTGAGCTTGTCCACGGGCAAGCGGCGCAGGTAGGCGAGCGATGAATAGCCGGTGCCGAAATCGTCGATCGCGATCTTCACGCCCATGGCGCGCAGGGAGGTGAGGGTCTTCAACGTCGCATCGAAGTCGCGCATCAGCATCGATTCGGTGACTTCGAGTTCGAGGTAGTCGAGCGGCACGCCGACGACGCGTGCGCTTTCGCGGACGCGCTCGGCAAGTCCCGGATCGTCGAACTGCACGCTCGACAGGTTCACCGCGATCGTGACCGCGGGCAGGCCCTGCTCGAGCCAGGCATTGTGCTGGATGAGCGCCGTCACCATCACCCATTCCCAGATGTCCATGATCAGCCCGGCTTCCTCGGCAACGCCGATGAAATGCCCGGGCGTGAGCAAGCCGAGCGTCGGGTGATTCCACCGGATGAGTGCTTCGATGCCGACGATCTTGCCGGTACGCACCTCGATCTGCGGTTGATAGTGCAATTCGAACTGACCGCCTTCGAGCGCCCGGCGCAAATCGTGTTCGAGCGACAAACGCTCCGCCGAAGCGGCGCGCATCGACTCGCGATAGAAGAAGAACCGGTTCCGGCCCTCGCCCTTGGCGTGATACATCGCCACGTCGGCGTTCTTGAGCAGCATGTCGAGATCCTCGCCGTCGCGGGGATAGAGCACGATCCCGACCGACGCGGAGATGAACAGCTCCTGCGCGCCGAGGACGATCGGCTGCGCCAGCGTCGACAGCAACCGGCTCGCCGCGTGCGAGGCCTCCTGCTCCGTCGTGACGCCGTTGAGGAGCACGATGAATTCGTCGCCGCCCTGGCGGCACACATCGCGCTCAAGGCCTTTCACGTGGGTCATGCCGGCCATGTCGTCCTGGCGGAGGCTGCGTGTGAGGCGTTGCGCGATGATGCGCAGCAGATCATCACCGACCGCGTGGCCCAGCGTATCGTTGATGCGCTTGAAGTGATCGAGATCCAGAAACATGATCGCAAACGGCTTGCCGTCGCGCTTGGCGGCTTCCAGCGTCTCGGCGAGCTTTTCGTGAAACCGGGAGCGGTTGGGCAGCTCGGTGAGCACGTCGAAATAGGCCAGCCGGTGAATCTGCTGGATCGCCCGGGTGCGCTCGGTGGCGTCCTGAATCGTTCCCGCCACGCCAATGATGCGTCCGCCGTCAGTGCTCAAGCCTTCGCCCAAAAGATGGACGTGGCGAAGCTCGTTGCCCTGCGCGACGATACGCAGGTCCATGCCTTCCGCGTCCGTGCCACGTGCAAGCTTGATCAGCCAGCGGCGAAACGCGCGCCGGTCCTCCGGGTGAATGAACGTCTGGATCGACGCGGGGCGCGGGCGAAAGACTGCTTCGTCGACACCGAGTATGCGATAGACCTCGGACGAACAGACGATGTCATCGGTCCCGCGCTCCCACTCCCAGCCGCCAACGCGGGCAATGCGCTGCGCGCGCGTGAGCTGCTGCGCGAGCGTGCGCAGGCTGCTGGCATCGAGTTCGGCGGCGTCACGTGCGGCCTTGAGTTTGGCGACGCGGCGCGCCACCCGGCGATGCACGCTCTCGAGGCTTCGCTGCAGACCTTCCAATCCGGGCGAATGCGCCTCGGTGCGCGCCGAGGGTTCGTCGCGAAACGCGCCGAAGAGCTGCAGGGTCGCCCGCATCGCGACGATCAACCGCGACCAGCGCCGGCCGAGCAGCGCCAGCGCGATGCAGGACAGCGCCAGTGCGACCGGCGCGAATCCGCGTCCACCCCACCAAGTGGAATACAGCAATGGCAGGGCAAGCGCGTGCGCCAGGACCACCGCGAGCACCGCCTGGACGGTGAAACTGAAAGCGAAGCCGCCGCGCGCGCGGGGCGGCGTTTTGGCCGACGCCGCGGACTCCTTGCTTTCCGGACTGAATGCCTGGCCCACTCCACCCTCGCTGTCTATTGGCGTGCCAACCCTGGCCGCATGGGGACGCGCTGCGTGCCGCCGGGTGTTCTGCGTAGGCTTTGTCGTGCAAGGTTCGTGCCAGCCGGTGTAGCCATGGCGCCAGAGCGGGCATCTCCTCAGGAGGACAAAAATTGTCACTCGCGGTCACTTTGCGCGGCCGCATGGGTGGTACGGCGAAGCCGGGCCGGCCTTCCGTGCGGGCACTATCCCGGGCGCCGGGATGATAAGGTGCGGCCGACGGGCATCTGGACCGTTTGATCGGGAGGCAGCATGGCCATTTTCAATCGCGCGATCGTCCTGTTCCTGCTTGCCGCACTGGCGGGGCCGGCAGCGGCGGAACTCAATGAGATCAGCATCGCGCAGCAGTACGGTGTCAGTTTCCTGCCGTTGATGTTGATGGAGCGCGACAAGCTCGTCGAGAAACATGCCCGCGCGGAGGGTCTTGGCGACATCAAGGTGAACTGGGTGAGCGTGGCCGGCCCCAGTGTGATGAACGACGGCGTGATCAGTGGTGCGCTCCAGTTCATCGCCGTCGGTGCGCCCTCGCTGATCACACTGTGGGACAAGACCAAGGGCAACGTGCAGGTCAAGGGCATGTCGGCGATGACCACGTATCCCCTCTACCTCAACGTCCGCAACCCCGACCTGAAATCCATCAAGGACTTTACCGACAAGGACAAGATCGCGGTGCCGTCGGTCAAGGTATCGACGCAGGCGATCATGCTGCAGATGGAGGCCGCCCGGCTCTACGGCGACGCGAACTACACCAAGCTCGATGCGTTGACGGTCGGGCTGTCGCATCCTGACGCGCTGCTCGCGTTCACCAACAACGTCGGCGGCGTCGATGCGCATTTCGCGACGTCGCCGTTTCATGAACAGGAAATCAAGCTTCCCGGTGTCCGCACCCTGACCACCAACTACGAAATCCTGGGCGGACCGGCGACAGCGCTGGTGATTGCCGCGTCGACCAAGTTTCGCGACGCGAACCCAAAGCTCTACAAGGCGTTCTACGATGCGCTCAACGAGGCGATCAACGGTATCAACCGCGACAAACGCGCTGCCGCGAAGGTCTACCTCGAGCAGGCGAAGGACACCAAGAACAGCGTCGATGACATCTACGCGATGATCAACGCGCCCGACTACGCCTACACGCTCATGCCGCAGAAAGTCGGCAAGACGGCCGACTTCATGTACAAGATCGGCACGATCAAGACCAAGCCGGCGTCGTGGAAGGACCTGTTCTTTCCCGAGGTGCACGGCCTTCAGGGTGACTAGGGGACAAGCGGCAGTGGAGACCGTGCGCATCGGCAGCGGTGCAGGCTTCTCCGGCGACCGTCTGGAGCCCGCGGTTGTCCTCGCGGAATACGGCAAGCTCGCGTATCTCGGGCTCGAATGCCTTGCCGAGCGGACGATAGCGCTCGGACAGCTGCGGCGGCTGCGGGATCCGGGCAGCGGCTACGATCCATTGCTCGAACGCCGCATGGAATTGCTGTTGCCTGTGCTCAAGCGCAAGCGCGTGCGGCTGATCAGCAATTTCGGTTCGGCCAATCCCGCGGCGGCAGGGCGCCGCATCGTCGAGATCGCGAGACGACTCGGGCTCGCGGTGAAGGTCGCGGTGGTCACCGGCGATGATGTCTTCGATCGCATCGATCCGCAGTTCCTCGCGATGGAGACGGGCGGGCCGCTCGCCGCCTTTGGCCCGTTGATTTCCGCCAATGCCTACCTCGGTGCCGATGCGCTGATGCCGGCGCTGCGCTCGGACGCGGACGTCATCGTGACCGGCCGCGTCGCCGATCCGTCGCTGTTTGCGGCGCCCATCGCGCATCATTTCGGCTGGGCGCCGGACGATCTGGATCGCATGGCGCGCGCGACTGTCGTCGGTCATCTGCTGGAATGTGCCGCGCAGGTGTCCGGGGGTTACTTCGCCGACCCGGGTGTGAAGGACGTGCCGGATCTCGCGAATGTGGGATTCCCGTTCGCGGATGTCGATGCCGATGGCAACGCGACGCTGGGCAAGGTGGCGGGCACTGGCGGCGTCATCAGCCTGGCGACGATCAAGGAACAGCTTCTGTACGAGGTGACCGACCCGGGCGCGTACATCACGCCGGACGTCACGGCGGATTTCAGCGCGGTCAGGCTGCGCGCAACTGCATCCGGGGCGATCCACGTCAGCGGCGCCACGGCGCGCGGGAAAACGCCCACGCTGAAAGTGAGTGTCGGGTATCGCGCGGGATATCTCGGGGAAGGCGAGATCGGTTACGGCGGGCCCAACGCACTGGCCCGGGCCCGACTCGCCGGAGAGATCATCCGCGAGCGCATCGGTGGAGCGTTCGACGAACTGCGCATCGATCTGATCGGGAGCACGTCCTTGCACGGCAAGTCGTTTGATGCGCATGAAAAGCCCTACGAGATCCGCCTGCGCGTCGCCGCGCGCGCGGATACCGCGGAGGCCGCCGCGCGGGTTGGTGAAGAAGTGGAAGCCCTCTACCTGAATGGTCCGGCGGGTGGCGGCGGGGCGCGCAAGTATGTCAGCGAGCAGGTCGGCATCGCTTCCACGCTGATCGATCGCGAACAGGCCGCCGCGCAGGTCGAGTACATGGAGTGGGTCGGTGAAGCGGCGACTGTATGACATTGCGCATTGTCGCGCGGGCGACAAGGGCAACACGTCGATATTGTCCCTGATTGCCTATCGCGCCGACGACTATCCGCTGCTCGTCGAGCGGGCGACGGTCGACGCGGTGGCGCTGCATTTGCGCGGGATCGTTCTCGGCGAGATCAGGCGCTTCGAGTTGCCGCACCTGTGGGCACTGCAATTCGTCTGCGATCGTGCGCTCGGCGGCGGCGTCACGACGTCGCTCGGGCTCGATGCCCACGGCAAGAGTCTGAGCTATGCGCTGTTGGAAATGCCGATCTAGCCGACGAACTAGCTGAGTAACATTCCCAGCTCGCGCGCTGCGGCCTGCAAGTGCGGCAGAAATTGCTGCTCCATCTGCTTCGCACTCGCCCGCGACGCCTGCGCGCCGATATTGACCGCTGCGACTGCCTTGCCCGTGCCGTCATGCACCGGCACGGCAATCGACCGCAAACCGACTTCCAGTTCCTGGTCGACGATCGAAAAGCCGTCATGGCGCACGGCATCGAGAGCCTTGTGCAGCTTGTCGCGTGACGTGATGGTGTACTGCGTGAACGCGGCGAGCTTGACGCGTCCGAGGTAGGCGGCGAGCTCGGCCGACGACAGGCCGGCCAGCAGGACGCGACCCATCGAGGTGCAGTATGCCGGCAGGCGGCTGCCGATCGACAGATCCACCGACATGATGCGAGTGGTGGCCGCCGAGCGCGCGACATAGAGAATCTCGTCTTCCTCGAGAATGGTGATCGAACACGACTCGTGCACGGCAGCGGCGACGCGATCGAGCGTCGGCTGCGCCGAGGCCGACAGCGGCGTCGACGACAGGTAGGCGTGACCGAGCGTGAGAATCTTAGGGCTCAACTGGAAATCGCGGGCGTCGACGTTGACGTATCCCAGTCGCGCCAGCGTATGCAGGCAACGGCGGACGGCGGCGCGCGGAATGCCGGTCTGGTGACTGATCTGGGCGATCGACAGTTTCTTACGGTGCTGGGAAAATGCCCGGATCACCGCGAGTCCGCGGGCGAGCGAAGTCATGAAATTCGGATCACCATCGGCGGCGTCGACCACCGGCGCAGGCGCGGCGATATTTTTTGCGCGCGCGGTTGATTTCGCGGGTGTAATCTGTGACCTGCTGGCCATGCGTGTCCCCGGGTTCGGCAGCTTTTGCCGCCAAGTATAGCGATTGGGCGATTAACGCACAAAAAAACGTTGATCGCCCTTGACAAGGTCGATGCAGCGAGACCAAGATTCGTCCAATAAACGAACAATGGTGCGATTATCGCACAACTGGCGTGGTGACGACGCGCTCCGCAAAGGAGTCGCCACAGGACGGAATGAAAAGCAGGAGGAGCAGCGGTGATCGACAAGACAGTTGCATCGGCAGAGGCCGCGGTCGCCGACGTTTTCGACGGCGCGACGGTCATGATCGGGGGTTTCGGCACCGCGGGAATGCCCTCCGAGCTCATCGACGCGCTGATTGCGCGCGGTGCGCGGGACCTGACCATCGTCAACAATAATGCGGGAAATGGCGACATCGGCCTGGCGGCGCTGCTCAAGGCCGGACGTGTGCGCAAGATCATCTGCTCGTTCCCGCGCCAGGCGGACTCGTACGTCTTCGATGCGCTCTATCACGCCGGGAAGATCGAACTCGAGTTGGTGCCGCAAGGCAACCTCGCCGTGCGCATCCAGGCCGCCGGCGCCGGGCTTGGGGCGATTTTCACGCCGACGGGATACGGCACCCTGCTTGCGGAGGGCAAGGAAACGCGCACGATCAACGGCCGTAACTACGTCCTCGAAATGCCGATTCACGCCGACTTCGCGTTGATCAAGGCCGATCGCGGCGATCGCTGGGGAAACCTGGTCTATCGCAAGACCGCGCGCAACTTCGGCCCCATCATGGCGACCGCCGCGAACGCGACGATCGCCCAGGTCCGCGAGATCGTGCCGCTCGGCGCGCTCGATCCCGAAGTGATCGTCACGCCGGGCATATTCGTCAAGCGAGTGGTGGCGCTGTCCGCCGCCAAGGCCGCTGTCGCCTGACCCGAGGATCCATCATGAAACGACTTACCCGCGATCAAATGGCACAGCGTGTCGCACGCGATATTCCTGAGGGCGCCTACGTCAATCTCGGTATCGGTTTGCCGACGATGGTGGCCAATCAGCTGCCCAAGGACCGTGAGATCTTTCTGCAGAGTGAAAACGGCTTGCTCGGCATGGGGCCGGCACCCGCGCCCGGACACGAAGACCCGGACCTCATCAACGCCGGCAAGCAACCCGTGACGCTGCTGACGGGCGGAGCGTATTTTCATCACGGCGATTCGTTCGCGATGATGCGCGGCGGGCACCTGGACATCTGCGTGCTCGGCGCGTTCCAGGTGTCGGTGACCGGTGATCTCGCCAACTGGCACACCGGCGCAAAGGACGCGATCCCCGCGGTCGGCGGGGCGATGGATCTCGCGATCGGTGCCAAGCGCGTGTGCGTCATGATGGAACACCAGACCAAGAGCGGCGAGTCGAAGATCGTACCGCGCTGCACGTATCCGTTGACCGGTGTCGGCTGCGTGCATCGCATCTACACCGACCTCGCAGTGATCGACGTCACGCCCAAGGGGCTGGCGGTTGTCGAAATCATCGACGGCCTGTCGTTCGAAGAGCTTGAAAAGCTGACTGGCGTTCCATTGCTTCGGGCCGCAGCGCCCGTGACGGCCTGACGGGAGAGCGATCGATGCAAGAAGCCTTCATCTGCGACGCATTGCGCACGCCCATCGGGCGCTACGGCGGCGCGCTCGCGAGCGTGCGCCCCGACGACCTGGGCGCAATTCCTCTGCGGGCGCTCGTCGAACGCAATCCGGGCGTCGATTGGGCGGCGGTGGACGACGTCATCTACGGCTGCGCGAATCAGGCGGGCGAAGACAATCGCAATGTCGCCCGGATGGCGCTGCTGCTGGCCGGATTTCCGGTCGACGTGCCGGGAACGACTGTCAATCGGCTATGCGGCTCGAGCATGGACGCGATCGGCATTGCGGCGCGCGCGATCAAGAGTGGCGAAACGGCGCTGATGATCGCCGGTGGCGTGGAGAGCATGTCCCGCGCGCCGTTCGTGATGGGCAAGGCCGATGCTGCCTATTCGCGTGCGGCGAAGATCGAGGACACGACCATCGGCTGGCGTTTCGTCAATCCGCTCATGAAGACGAAGCACGGCGTCGATTCCATGCCCGAGACGGCCGAAAACGTCGCGGTGGATTTCAAGATTTCCCGCGCCGACCAGGATGCTTTCGCGTTGCGCAGCCAGCAGCGCGCCGCCGATGCCATCGCCGCGGGACGGCTGGCACAGGAAATCGTCTCCGTTTCGATCGCGCAGAAAAAAGGCGATCCCGTCCTCGTCTCGCGCGACGAGCATCCGCGCGCGACGACGCTCGAAGCGCTCGGCAAGCTCAAGGGGGTCGTCAAACCGGAGGGTTCTGTAACGGCGGGCAACGCGTCCGGCGTCAATGACGGCGCTTGTGCAACGCTGCTCGCGTCGGCGGATGCCGCGAAGAAATTCGGACTCACGCCGAAGGCGCGCGTCGTCGCGACCGCCGTCGCCGGCGTGGCGCCGCGCATCATGGGCTTCGGCCCCGCGCCGGCAATGCGCAAGGTACTGGCCAAGGCGCAGCTCAAGTTGTCCGACATCGACGTGATCGAACTCAATGAGGCGTTCGCATCGCAGGCGCTGGCGGTATTGCGCGACCATGGCGTTGCCGACGACGCAGCCTTCGTCAATCCCAATGGCGGGGCGATCGCGCTCGGTCATCCGTTGGGGGCGAGCGGCGCACGGCTGGTCACGACGGCCATGTATCAGTTGCACCGCACCGGCGGTCGCTACGCGCTGTGCACGATGTGCATCGGCGTCGGGCAGGGGATCGCCATGATCATCGAGCGCGTCTAGCTGCTTTCTGCAGGGGAGGGGGACGTGAGCGACGTCGTCGGCTATCGCCGGCCGTATTTCAACACGCAGCCGGACCATCTGTACCCGCCGTACCGGTCGACGATCAAGCGATCGCCGACCAAGCCGCTGGTATTGCTCCCCCATACGCTGTCCGAGGTGAGCGGGCCCGTGTTCGGCGCGGACGATGTCAAGCCTGGGGACAGCGACTTGACGAGCCAGCACGATGGCGAACCGCTGGGCGAGCGCATCGTCGTGTCGGGGCGGCTGCTGGACGAGAACAGCAAACCGATCGCCAACGCGCTGATCGAGCTCTGGCAATGCAATGCGGCCGGCCGCTACCGTCACGCGGTCGACGACCACGATGCGCCACTGGACCCCAACTTCACCGGCTGCGGCAGGATCCTTACCGACGCGCAGGGCAACTACCGCTTTCTCACCATCAAGCCGGGCGCATACCCGTGGCGCAATCACTACAACGCCTGGCGGCCGGCGCATCTGCACTTCTCCATCTTCGGTATCGGCCTGGTGCAGCGGCTGGTCACCCAGATGTATTTCCCGGGCGATCCGCTGCTCCCGTACGACCCGATGTACAACAGCGTGGCCGACCCGAAAGCCCGCGAGCGACTGATCTCGCACTTCGATTGGGAGCGCACGATTCCCGATATCGCTCTGGCGTATCGCTTCGATATCGTCTTGCGCGGCCGCGCCGAAACGCCGATGGAAACTCGACGGAGCTAGGACCACGCCATGAGCCTGCTGACCACGGCCTCGCAGACCGTAGGCCCGTATCTGAAGATCGGCTTCGCCGCGTTGGCATCGGACACCATCGCGCCCGGGTCGATCGCGGGAGAACGATTTACCATCCAGGGACGGCTCTTCGATGGCGATCGCAAGCCGGTGAACGATGGCGCCATCGAAATCTGGCAGGCAAACGCCAAGGGCGCCTACGCGAGCCCCGCCGATACGGAGGGTGCTCCCGTCGAGCCGGGCTTCCGTGGCTTCGGCCGTATCCTGACGGGCGCCGACGGCGAGTTCCGCTTCTCGACGATCAAGCCGGGTCGTGTTCACGGACCTGGCGGTGTGCTGCAGGCTCCGCACCTCGTCGTGGTCATATTCATGCGTGGCAGCTTGCGGCACCTCCTGACGCGCCTTTATTTTCCGGACGAACCTGCGAACGCGGATGATCCGGTCTTGAAGCTGGTACCGGCGGATCGTCGCGCGACGCTGGTCGCTCGCGTCACGGCGCCAGCGACGCTTGAGTGGAATATCTTCATGCAGGGCCCGGACGAGACGGTATTCTTCGATTTCTGAGCACGCGCAAACAAGGGATAGATCGGTGCCACCAATGATCGAATTGCAGGATGCCCGCTTCCACTATCGTCTGGACGGTCGTGCGGACGCACCCGTCCTTGTCCTGTCTAACTCACTCGGCGCCGATCTGACCATGTGGGACCCGCAGATGGGCGCCTTCACCAAGCGGTTCCGCGTGCTGCGCTACGACAGCCGCGGTCATGGCGCAACATCAGCGACGCCGGGTCCCTATTCCATCGCGCAGGTTGCACGGGACGTCATCGACCTGCTCGACAAGCTCGCCATTCCGCGCGCGCACTTCTGCGGTCTGTCGATGGGCGGCATGGTCGGCATGTGGCTTGGCACGCACGCGTCGGAGCGCCTCGATCGCCTCGCGTTGTGCAATACCTCGCCCAAAATCGGTACGGCTGAAATGTGGAACGCGCGCATCGACAAGGTTCGTGCCGGCGGCGTCGAGAGTATTGCTGATGCGGTGCTGGAACGCTGGTTCACGGCGGCGTTTCGCCAGCGCGAGCCGCAGACGCTTGCGCGTTTGCGGTCAATCATGGTCGCCATACCGGCTGAAGGCTATTGCGCGTCATGTGCGGCGGTACGCGACATGGACCAGTGGGATGCCATCGGTGCCATCAGTCGACCCACGCTCGTGATTACGGGGGCCCACGACGCATCAACGCCACCTGCCGATGGGCGCAAGATGGCTCAAGTGATAAGCAACGCGAGCTGCGTCGAGCTCGATGCGGCGCACATATCCAACGTCGAGGCGAGCGCCGCATTCACGGCAGCCGTGCTCGATTTTCTTGACCGATGAGGAGCCGCAGCGATGGATGAACGTGAACGCCTGGATGCCGGAATGACAGTTCGCCGCGCAGTGCTCGGCGACGCGCACGTCGACCGTACACTCACCCGTCGGAACGATTTCAACAGCGAGTTCCAGGAGCTGATCACGCGTTACGCCTGGGGCGAGATCTGGACCCGCCCCGGCTTGCCGCGACATACGCGCAGCCTGCTGACGATCGCCATGATGATCGCCCTCAATCGCGCCGATGAATTCAGGCTGCACATACGCGCAGCGTTCAACAACGGCGTCACCCGCGATCAGATCAAGGAAGTCATCATGCAGGCGGCGATCTATTGCGGCGTTCCGGCGGCCAATACCGCGTTCCACCTGGCCGAGGAAGTGTTCGCACAAATGGAACAGTCCGGCGCGTAGTCGCCGGCATCGTCTTCCGTGCGGAAAATTCGAACGCAGGTCGGCATCGTCGGCGCCGGTCCCGCTGGCCTGCTGCTATCGCACCTGCTGCATCTCGACGGCATCGACTCGGTGATCGTCGAGAATCGCAGTCGCGACTATGTCGAACACCGGGTGCGCGCCGGCGTTCTGGAACAAGGCAGCGTGGACCTGCTCAACGAGGCGGGCGTTGGCGAGCGCATGCGACGCGAGGGCCTCGTTCACCACGGCATCGAATTGCGCTTTGGCGGGGCGGGGCACCGCATCGATTTTCCCGCACTGACCGGCGGTCGATCGATCACGGTCTATGGTCAGCAGGAGGTCGTCAAGGACCTGATCGCGGCGCGGCTGGCCGCCGCTGGTCAAATCCTGTTCGAATCGACGGACGTGGCGGTTCACGACCTCGAGTCGAACGCGCCGCGGATCACGTGTCGACACGGCGGCGAGGACGTCGACCTCACCTGCGACATCCTTGCCGGCTGCGACGGCTTCCACGGGATCTGCCGACAGGCGATTCCCGCGCCGGTCCTGTCCGTCTTCGAGCGCGCGTATCCGTTCGCATGGTTGGGAATTCTGGCCAAGGCGCCACCGACGCATGAGGAGTTGATCTACGCCTACCACGAGCACGGGTTCGCTCTGTACAGCATGCGCTCGCCGGAAATCACGCGGCTGTATCTGCAGGTCGCCCCGGACGAGGACATCGCGAACTGGCCCGACGACCGCGTTTGGCATGAACTGCACGCACGGTTAGAGAGCAACGACGGTTGGAAATTGCGCGAGGGACCCGTGCTCGAAAAAGGCGTGACGGGCATGCGCAGTTTTGTTGCGGAACCGATGCGCTATGGCCGACTCTTTCTTGCCGGCGACGCCGCCCATATCGTGCCCCCGACGGGGGCGAAGGGCATGAACCTCGCGGTTGCCGACGTACGCACGCTAGCGCGTGTGCTTGGGCCTTTCTTCAAGGCGAAGCGCACCGATCAGCTCGACACCTATTCCGCTACCTGTCTCAAACGCGTGTGGCGCGCCGAGCACTTTTCGTGGTGGATGACGTCGATGCTGCATCGCTTTCCCGGCGACGACGTGTTTGAACATCGCCTGCAGCGTTCGCAACTCGAGTACGTCACCAGCTCGCAACCGGCCGCTGCATCGCTGGCCGAGAACTACGTCGGACTGCCCTTCGCATGAGAGCCGCAGGCGCTCGCCCCATGGGGGGAGCGGCACGCAGCGCCGTTCGGGGGGAACATACAAGACTAGGACGCACCCCAAACCTCCCGCGCAGTATCGATGACCACGCGCATCTTGGCCGCCTGTGCCTCGCGTGCAATCGCATTGCCGTGCACCGTGCTCGAAAATCCGCACTGCGGCGACAGGCACAGCTGGTCGAGCGGAATGCGTTGTGCGGCTTCGTCGATCTTGCGCTTGAGCGCGTCGCTCGATTCGAGCTTGTCGAGCTTGGTCGTCACCAGGCCCAGCACCACCGTCTTGCCCTTCGGCACGAAGCGCAGCGGCGCGAAGTCGCCCGATCGCGCGTCGTCATATTCGAGAAAGTAGCCGTCGACGGCGAGTTCGTTGAACAGCACCTCGGCGACCGGTTCGTAGCCGCCTTCGGCCACCCACGCGCTCTTGAAATTGCCGCGACAAAGATGCACGCACACGGCCATGTCGGCCGGCCGATCCGCGATTGCCGCGTTGATCAGCCGTGCATAGCGTCGCGGGAGTTCGTCGGGATCGTCGCCGCGCTTGCGCGCGCCTTCCCGCATCTTCTCGTCGCAAAGATAGGCGAGATTGGTGTCGTCGAGCTGCAGGTATCGACAACCGGCGTCGGCGAGTTCGCGGATTTCGGCGCGATAGGCCGCGGCGACGTCGGCGAAGAACATCTCCATGTCGGGATACGCGTCGCGGCTGATCGCTTCGCGGCCGCCGCGAAAGTGCAGCATCGTCGGCGATGGAATGGTGACCTTGGGCGTGCGCTTCGTCGCCGACTTGAGGAACTGGAAGTCCGCCAGCTGGATCGGCTTGACGTGCCGTACCTTGGTGGTTACGTGCATCACCGGCGGCGCGAAGTCGACGTTGCCGGCAGCGCTGTGGAAAGCGACCGAAATGCCGCCTTTCGTCTCGACGCCCTCGAGTTGCTCGAGGAAGTCGATATGGAAATAGGTGCGCCGGAATTCGCCGTCCGTGATGCCCTGGAGACCAAGATCCTCCTGAAAGCGAACGACGTCGCGGATCGCCTCATCCTCGACCGCGCGCAGCGCGGCAGCCGTGATCTCGCCCTTTTTCCGCCGCTCGCGCGCATCGAGCAACGCCGGCGGACGCAGGAAGCTGCCGACATGATCGGCGCGAAAGGGCGGTCGGGTACGAACGGACATTCTTGTGTCTCCCGGCGCGCACGAGGGCCCGTCCAGGATGGCGGGCTGCCAAAGCGCGCATTAAAGCGGTTATCATGCCGCGGAACGCGCCCTTTGGGAATGCGTGCGCCATTGCATCGCCGCGGAAACATGCAGGTAGACATGACGACTTCCGCGCGACGGATATTCGTACGACTCTCAAGGAGGACAACCATGATTCAAAATACCCGCGGCACACGTCGTCGCTTTCTGGCCACTTTGGCGACCAGCGTCGCCGCGATGTCGGCATCGAAGATCGCGTTCGCTGCCGATCCGCTCAAGATAGGCCTGATTCTGCCGCTGACGGGTCCGTTCGCGTCGACGGGCAAGCAGATCGAAGCCGCGGCCCGGCTCTACATCGCGCGCAACGGTGACACCGTGGCCGGACGCAAGGTGGAACTGATCGTGAAGGACGACGCCGGTGCGCCCGAAGCGACCAAGCGCATCGCCCAGGACCTGATCTTGCAGGACCACGTGAACGTCCTGGCGGGCTTCGGCCTCACGCCGCTGGCGCTGGCAGCCGCTCCGGTGGCCACTGAAGCGAAGGTGCCGATGATCGTGATGGCGGCTGCAACGTCGGTCATTCCCACGCGCTCGCCGTACATCGTGCGCTCGGGCTTCGCGCTGCCGCAAATCACCGCGCCCATGGCCGATTGGGCGGCGAAGAACAAGATCAAGCGCGTCGTCACTCTGGTGACCGACTACGGCCCCGGCATCGACGCCGAAAAGACTTTCGTCAAGCGTTTCACCGAAGCCGGTGGTACGGTGGTCGAATCGATCCGCACGCCGCTGCAGAATCCGGATTTCGCGCCGTTCCTGCAGCGCGTCAAGGATGCGAAGCCGGATGCGCTGTTCGTTTTCGTTCCTTCGGGACAGGGCACTGCGGTAATGAAGCAATTCCAGGACCGCGGCTTGGCCGCCGCAGGCATTGCGCTGATCGGGACGGGCGACGTCGTCGACGACGATATTCTCGACGCGATCGGCGCGCCGGCGCTGGGCGTGGTCACCTCCTTCCATTATTCCGCTGCGCATCCGTCGGCGGAGAACAAGGCCTACGTCGATGCCTTCATGAAGGCCAACAACGGCATGCGCCCCAATTTCCATTCGGTCGGCGGCTACGACGGCATGCACCTCATCTACGAAGCAGTGAAGAAGACCGGTGGCAGCAGCGACGGCACGAAGCTCGTCGATGCGATGAAGGGCATGACCTGGATGAGCCCGCGGGGTCCGATGACCATCGATCCGACAACGCGCGATGCCGTGCAGACGGTCTACATCCGCAAGGTGGAAATGAAAGACGGTCACTACTGGAGCGTCGAGTTCGACAAGGTGGACAACGTGAAGGATCCAGGCGTCTAGGCGTGCGGGCGCGAATGGATTCGCGCCAACGACTGGAATCGGGCGGAAGGCGATGATCGGCAACTTCATCGGGGTGCTCTTCGACGGCATCGCCTACGGCAGCCTGCTGTTCGTGATCAGCATCGGCCTGTCGGTGACGATGGGCCTGATGAACTTCGTCAACCTCGCGCACGGCGCGTTCGCCATGGTCGGCGGCTACGCCTGCGTGCTCGCCATGACGAGACTCGGCGTTCCATTTCTCGCCACGCTGCCGATCGCGTTCCTGGTTTCCGCCGCTGTCGGTATGGTGCTGGAGCGTACGCTCTATCGGCGGCTGTATCAGGCGACGCACCTCGACCAGGTGCTGTTCAGCATCGGTCTCGTATTCATGTCGATCGCCGCGACGACGTACTTCTTCGGTCCGCAGCAGCAGCCGGTGCAGCTGCCGTCCTTCCTGCGCGGTCAGGTCCGCGTGTTCGGGCTCGACCTCGGCGCGTATCGCTTGTTCCTGATCGGGATCGTCGTCGCGATCACGATTGCGCTCACGTGGCTCATCGAGCGCACGCGGTTTGGCGCCGAGATCCGTGCGTCGGTCGACAATCAACAGGCGTCGGCAGGGTTGGGCATCAACGTCTACCGCGTCTTCAGCCTCACCTTCGCGCTCGGATCCGGCCTCGCCGGACTAGGCGGCGGTCTGGGCATCGACGTGCTCGGCCTCGACCCGACATTCCCGCTGAAGTACATGGTGTACTTCCTGCTCGTCGTTGCGGTCGGCGGGGCAGGGACGGTCAAAGGTCCATTGTTCGCGGCGCTGATACTCGGTGTCTTCGACGTCGCCGGCAAATATTACGCGCCGCAGGTCGGGTCGTTCATCATCTATGTCGTCATGGTGGTGATGCTGATCCTTTTCCCACGTGGTCTAGTCGGTCGGCACGCATGAACACTGGCCTGCCGACCCAGCGCTGGAACAAGTTCGAGATCGCCTTTTGGGTGATACCGATCGTCGCGTTTTTCGCATTTCCCAAGTATCTGACACTCGGTAGCCAGATCCTGATCACCGGTCTGTTCGCGCTGTCGCTGGACCTGATCCTCGGCTATGCGCGAATCATATCGCTGGGCCAGGCCGCATTTTTCGGGCTCGGTGCGTACACCGCCGGCCTTCTGGCCAAGCACGGCTGGGGCGAGCCCTTGAGCGGTCTCGTGATCGCAGCGCTCGTCGCGGCGCTGGCCGGATTCGTGACCAGCTTCCTCGTTGTGCGCGGCCAGGATCTGACCCGGCTGATGGTGACGCTCGGCATCGGGCTGATGTTTCACGAAGCCGCGAATCAGGCGACGTCGATCACCGGCGGTGTCGATGGGTTGTCCGGCGTCGAGATGGGCAAGCTGTTCGGCGTGTTCTCGTTCGGCATGGACGGCAAGACCGCCTACGTCTACAGCCTGGTTGTCCTGTTCGTTGTGTTCTGCTTCGCTCGGACGCTGATGCGCTCGCCATTCGGACTGTCGCTACGTGGCATTCGCGAGGGCGAGAAGCGCATGCCCGCGATCGGCGCATCGGTGCCGCGAAAGCTGGTGGCGATCTACACGGTCGGCGCGGGCATCGCGGGCGTCGCCGGTGCACTGCTGGCGCAGACCACGCAATTCGTCGGCATCGACACGCTCGGTTTCCCGCGTTCGGCGGAATTGATGATCATGCTGGTGCTCGGCGGTACCGGCTATCTCTATGGGGCATTGATCGGTGCGGCCGTATTCATGCTGCTGCAGGACTATCTCTCGAACCTGAACCCCGTGTACTGGCAGTTCTGGCTGGGGCTGCTGCTGGTCGTCATCGTACTGTTCGCGCGCGGTGGATTGATGGGCGGACTCATCGCGCTGCGGCAGCGACTCTCGAGGAAGCGCGAATGAGCGCCGCGGAATGAGAGCCGCAGGGCCGCCCCAAGGCGATCGCCCCCTGGGGGAGCGGCGCGCGGCGCCGTTCGGGGGGATCATACAAGCGCCGCATTGCGCACCGTCGGCTTGGGCAAGACCTTCGGCGGATTCAAGGCCAACTCGGATGTGAGCTTGTCGTTCGCTCCGGGGGCGCGACACGCACTGATCGGCCCCAACGGCGCCGGCAAGACGACGTTCATCAATCTGCTGACCGGGGCCTTGCCGCCGACATCCGGCGACGTCTACCTTGGCGACGAGAAGATCACCACGCTGTCGCAGCATGCACGAGTCAAGCGCGGCATGACGCGCACGTTCCAGATCAACACGTTGTTCCCGGGACTCACCGCGCTCGAATCGGTGGTGCTCGCCTGCTGCGAACACGGCGGCCGCGGTGCGGTCTGGTGGCGGACGGCATCCGCCGAGCGCCAAGCCATCGACGAAGCGAACGCGATCCTGGCGCGCCTGCAGCTCGACCGCGACGCCGCTACATTGACGCGCGAGCTGCCTTACGGTAAGCAGCGCCTGCTCGAGATCGCACTGGCATTGGCGACGCAGCCGAAGGTGCTGTTGCTCGACGAACCCGCCGCGGGCATCCCATCGGCGGAAAGCGCCGAGTTGTTTGCGGTGATCGCGGGCTTGCCGCGCGACGTGACGATCGTGTTCATCGAACACGACATGAACCTGGTGTTCAAGTTCGCCGAGCGCATCACGGTGATGGTCGGGGGTACGGTCCTCGTCGAAGGCACGCCCGACGAGATCGCGGGCGACCGGCGCGTACGCGAGGTCTATCTCGGCGAGGCGGAGCATGCCTGAGTTGCTCCTCGCAGAGGGTTTGACTGCGGGTTACGGCGATTCGATCGTGCTCGAGGACGTCGGCGTCAAGCTTGCGCCGGGCGAGAGCCTCGCGTTGCTCGGGCGCAACGGCGTCGGTAAAACTACGCTATTGCTCACGCTGATGGGGCTGACCCGCCTGAAGCGTGGTCGCGTCGTATTCAACGGCGACGACCTCACGAACATTCCGACGTTCCGGCGTGCGCACGCGGGACTGGGGTGGGTGCCGCAGGAACGCTTCATGTTTCCATCGTTGACGGTGGAGGAGCACCTGACCGTGGTTGCGCGTGCGGGTGGGCCGTGGAATCTCGAGCGCGTGTACAAGATTTTTCCACGCCTGCACGAACGGCGGCGCAACCTGGGCAACCAGCTATCTGGCGGGGAGCAGCAAATGCTTGCGATCGCGCGGGCGCTGATGACCAATCCCAAGCTCCTGCTGCTCGACGAGCCGATGGAAGGCCTGGCGCCGATCATCGTCCAGGAACTGATGAAGGTGATCGGCGACATCGTTCGCGCGGGCGAATTCGCCGTGATCGTGGTCGAGCAGCACGCGCGGCTTGCCCTGCAGCTCACCCAGCAGGCGATCGTGCTCGATCGTGGACGGATCGTGCACAGCTCGACCAGCGAGTCGTTGATGCACGATCCTGCGCTGCTCGACCGGCTGGTCGCCGTCGCCTGAGTGCGTTGCTAAGCGTCGGGTGCGGATTGCCCTGCGCTAGCCCTTGTCGATAGTCGCCGCGCCGATGCGATTCCTGCTCAAGTCTTTGACGCGTGTACCTTTGCCCGTGATGTATGGGTTCGCGTGGCTGATCTATTTCGTTGCTTTTCGGCTGCTGCGCTGGCGACGCGATCGGGCAGAGCTCGATCTGCGCAATGCCTTTCCTGACAAGAGCGACGCGGAACGCGCGCGCATTCTGCGTCGTGCCTATCGCAATCTGGCCGACACCGTCGTGGAGGCCTGCTGGGGCTTCGGCGCGAGCGCCGACGCGCTGACGCGGCGCGTTACCTTCGAGAATCCGGAACTCGTCGAACAATGCATCGCCACTAATCAGTCTGTGGTTCTTCTGACCGCACACTACGGCAACTGGGAATGGTTGTCGCTGGCGGCGGGCGTGCGCTTCGGCATCACGATCGACGTCGTCTATCAGCGCCAGCGGGTCGAGGCGATCGACTCGTTCCTGCGCGAGGCGAGAGCACGATTTGGAAGCCGCTTCGTCCCGCGGGAGGAATTCATTTTCGATCTGATGAGCCGCGCGGGCCAGCCGCGAGCGTATGCATTGATCGCGGACCAGACCCCCAAGCACAAGAACGACCCGCGACACTGGACGCGTTTTCTCGGTCAGGACACCGCGTTTTTTCGCGGCGCGGGGAAGATCGCCCAGTTTCTCGACGCCCGCGTGCTTTATGTGACGATGCGTCGAGTGCGTCGTGGCCGCTATTCGGTGCGCTTGTCGGTGCTCGCAGATCCACCGTATGAAGCGGACGCGAACGAGATGATCGTCGAGCGTTACGCACGCAGCCTGGAGCATGACATCCGCGAGAGCCCGGCGGACTGGCTTTGGCTGCAGAACAAGTGGAAGGTCAAGAAGCCGCCGGAAGAAGCCGGAGCCAGGCGCTCACGGCGCCGATAGACTACGCAGCACGCCACACGGCGACGGTTGCCAACAGCTCCGCCGGGACCTCGGCAGCGAACAAGCGCCAAAGCTCCGGCGTGTACGGTGGCGGCCCGGTGGTGAGGCGCAAGCCAGCATCGGTGCTCACGTCGATCTTGCCAAACGGGGCCATTAAGGCGTCGCCGGTGGCCTTGCTCATCGCTTCCTTGCAGGTCCACAGACGAAGGAATCCGCGCCGCCGCGAGTCGGCGTCCAGCGGCGCCAGGACGGCACGCTCGCGTGCGGTCAGGAATTTGCGTGCGAGCCCATCGGCGTTGAGCGTGCGATCTGCGCGTTCGATGTCGACCCCGATCCGCGTGGCGGCCGGCAGGCCGTGAGCGATGGCGATCAGGGCTGTATTTCCCGTATGCGACACGTTGAAATCGAGCGTATGTGGATCGGCGAGCTCGGGGCGGCCCCGAATGCCGCGTTGCAGGGGAACCGCGGCAGGATCGATGCCCAATGCGCTGGCGAGCAGCAGACGCAGCGTGGCGCGGCCGGCAACCCACCGGAGACGCAGCGCATCGGTTCCGAAGCGCGCCGCACGTGCATGTTCCATCGGTGACAGCCAATGCTCGATCGCTGCGATCCCTGCGGCGGTGCGATCGAGCTGACACATCCACAGGGCGATCGCGGGGTCGGGCGCGGGCAGTGCGCGGACGCCGGAAATTTGTTCCCGCAGCAACGGAATTGCGATGGAGACAGGGGTCAAGGGGCAAATGCCTTTGCGATGGTGGCAATGGTGGTAGCTCTGAGCGAAGGCAGCCCGGGATGCGGCCGACAGCGAGCGAAACGCAGCGAACGTTCCCGACGAGAGCGACGATCGCGGTACGGATCATGGCGGCCGGAACCGAAATTGTCACGCGACATCGCGCCGGGGCATCGGTGTCATGTCAGCGCGGACCGGCAGCGCGCAGCCCCCTGACGGAGGACAACGGCGCTGCGGGCAAGGACCTAAGCCATCCTAATTTCCCCAGGCCTCGATTTCGGTGATCCGGGAATAGGAGGCGAGGGCGGCGGTGACGTTGATGCGAATGCGGCTGGTGGTGTAGGCGTTGAAGTTGACGGTGCGCTTGACCAGGTTGTTGCCGCTGATGGTGGCCAGGGTGATCCAGGTGCTGCCGGTCCAGCCCTGGACCGTGAAGCCGGTCACGCCGTATTGGGTGAAGGTCAGCGTGTCGGTGGGCTCGATTGGGTTGCCATAGTTGTCCTGCACGGTATAGACGACGACGTGATCGATGGTCTTGTTGCCGTTGAAGTTGATCTGCACCCAGTCCGGAAAACTGGCGGCGGTCGCGTCGTTCCAACCGCCGCCATTACCCCAATTGGTCCCGGCGCGCTCGTTGTTGTTTACGGCGGTGACGGGGAAGCTGGCGCCGTACTGGGAAGAAGCGGTGGCCACGCCGCCATTGCTGGCCAGGGCGACGTTGCTCTGCGGCGTCGGTCCGGCGCTGGTGCCCCAGGCCTCGATTTCGGTGATCCGGGAATAGGAGGCGAGGGCGGCGGTGACGTTGATGCGAATGCGGCTGGTGGTGTAGGCGTTGAAGTTGACGGTGCGCTTGACCAGGTTGTTGCCGCTGATGGTGGCCAGGGTGATCCAGGTGCTGCCGGTCCAGCCCTGGACCGTGAAGCCGGTCACGCCGTATTGGGTGAAGGTCAGCGTGTCGGTGGGCTCGATTGGGTTGCCATAGTTGTCCTGCACGGTATAGACGACGACGTGATCGATGGTCTTGTTGCCGTTGAAGTTGATCTGCACCCAGTCCGGAAAACTGGCGGCGGTCGCGTCGTTCCAACCGCCGCCATTACCCCAATTGGTCCCGGCGCGCTCGTTGTTGTTTACGGCGGTGACGGGGAAGCTGGCGCCGTACTGGGAAGAAGCGGTGGCCACGCCGCCATTGCTGGCCAGGGCGACGTTGATGTTGGAGCCTACGTTGTTGACCACCTGCGACAGCATGGCGCTGGTCGAGCCGTTGTTGCCGGCATCACCCGCATAGGTGGCGACGATGCTGTGCGTGGCCGCGCTCAGACTGCTGGTGCTGCAGGTCGCTACCTTCGCATTGGCCGAGCCGGCGGGCAATGCCACTGCGCTGCAGCCGGAGATCGCATTGCCGCCATCCTTGAACGCGACGCTGCCCGTCGGTGCCGCGCCATTCACAGTTGCCGTAAACGTCACATTCGAGCCAACCAGTCGACGGATTGGTCGAACTCGAGAGCGACGTACTGCTCGAAACCTTGTTGCTGTTGACTACTTGCGACAGCGCGTTGCTGGTCGAGCCACTGTTACCTGTATCGCCGGTGTAGGTGGCGACAATGGTATGCGTGCCCGTCGTGAGGGTGGTCGTGCTGCAGGTGACGGTCTTGGCGCTTGCACTGCCGGCGGGTAACGTCAGTCCGCTGCACACGGCCGCGCCATCCGAGGTGAACGCGACGGTGCCCGTCGGTGCGGCGCCCGTGACCGTCGCCGTGAACGCCACCATCGCGCCGAAAAGCGATGGGTTCGGCGAACTCGACAGCGTGGTCGTCGTCGCCGGCTTGCCGCCCGTCGCGACCGAAACCGTCAGAAGACCGGATGCACCGGGTGTCGCGCTGATGACGCTGATCGTCACGCCGGTGGTGCTGTCGACGTACTGCTGGCCCTGCATGAGCGCCGCGTTGTCGAAGTTGCCGCCGTCGGGCGTCATGTCGAGAATTTGCGTGTCGTCGCTGCCACTCGAATAATCGAATTGCGGACCGCTGACGCGGATCTGCGCGCCCAGGTTGGGGAGGCCCGAAAGGGGGCTGTCGAAGCCGATGGGCTGTCGAAATTCCACCCAATAGGTCCGGTTTGCGTTGCTGGTTGGGATCTTGATCGCGTAGGTCGACTGGCCGCCGGATTCCAGGGGCGACAATTGATATGTCAGAGTACCGGAGACGTGGGTCTTGACGGACGTCGCCGGGATCCAGTTCAACAATGACTTTTGCATTGCGTTGAAATGCATCTGCCGAATGTTGCCCATGACGTCGAAAGGATCGCCATATTCGGACGACGCCACAGCTTCCGCCGAGCACCTGGCTTCCACAGTTCACGGATCCTGCGTGGTACAGCCCGAAATTGTGGCCGAGCTCGTGACCGTACACCCACAGGGCATTGACGCCGTTGCTCCATGCTCTGCCCCATCCGACGTAGGCGAGGCCCGCCCAACCGCACCCGATGGACGGCATGACGTAGTAGCGGTTCTGGTAGCTGTTGATGTTGTAACCGGCGGCGGTGGCTGCTGCGTCGGCCAGATTGCCGATGGTCGTGTAATCGCAAGATGGAGTGACCACGCCTGCATTGAGCCAACTGCCGTTCTTGTTCGCGACGGTGACGCTCAACAGTTGCTGCCCGTAGGAGACTTCCTGGTAATACGGCATCACCTTGGTTTGAAACTCGGTGGTGATTTGCGCGACGGAGAAGGGCTCGCTCGCGGTGTCGGTGAACTTGATCGGTAGCACCAGGACGTTGTTCGTGACGGGAGCGGCGGCCACGCCATTCTGCTGGACCGGTGGCAGCCCGAGGATGGTGATTGTGCTCACGTCGAGGGAGGTTCCGTCTGCGGCGAGTTGTCCGTCGGCGCTGACCCGCATGCCTATTGACAGCGAGTCCGGGATCGCCGCGACGTTCAACTGCGTAGTCTTGTCGGCGGCGTCACGAAGCGCGAGGCCATATTCACCCTTGCCTTGCTCGAAAAAGTCCTTGTGAAAGAGCGCGACCGTACCCAGAACGGCTTTCTTGGATTCGGTCTGCGCGGTTGCACGTCCGGTCGTCTGCGGCGTGGCGACCACACTGAAGAGGGTGATGTTGAAAACGTTTCCGCTGAGGGTGCCCGTAGCGTTGATCCGCGTGCCGCTCGCGAGCATGTCCAAGCCCGTGCCGGTCAGCGCGTACGACGCGCCGCTGTCCAGCTTGAGACCGAAATAGCGCAGGGTTTCACCTGTCAGTTGGTTCCTGACGGTCAGTTCAGTCACCGTGCCGGTGGCCGTGACTGCCGCCGCGTTGATTGCTACCGGTTCCGTCGACTGGGGTTGATGCGCCAGCGTCGGAAGACTGGTCAATGCGCAAACGAGCGCAGCGCCTAAGTAGCGAAGCATCCGGATATTGTCATGAACAAACATGGCACCCTGCCTTCGTAATTTGTTACGCGAGGCATTGCCAAAAAACGTCGACTACTGACGCCTTGCGGCTATGCCTTGTGGCATATATTCACTATGACAATCCAACTGATACTGCTGCCGCTGTCAAAAGCAAGAAGTGGGCAAACGCGTGACGGACGGGGCAAAAAAGTGATCGGGAGTTGTTCCATTTGTCATATACAAACATGAACCAATTTCGCGACCGTCCGTGACGCGACTGGTCCGGCGAGGCAGTTAGGCGATCGCACCGCGAGGCTGTTGTCCACCTAGTTCCCCCAGGCTTCGATTTCGGTGATGCGGGCGTAGGAGGCGAGGGCGGCGGTGACGTTGATGCGGATGCGGTCGTAGCTGGCGGCGGTGAAGTTGACGGTGCGCTTGACCAGGTTGTTGCCGGTGATGGTGCCGAGGGTGACCCAGGTACCACCGCCATTGGAACCCTGGACGGTGAAGGCGGTGACGCCGTACTGGGAGAAGGTCATGGTGTCGGTGGGCTGGACCGGATTGGCGTAGTTGTCCTGGAGGGTATAGACGACGACGTGATCGATGGTCTTGGCGCCGTTGAAGATGATCTGGACCCAGTCCGGATAGGTGTTGGCGGTACTGTCGTTCCAGCCACCGCCATGGCCCCAGTTGAGGCCGGCGCGTTCGCCGTCGTTGACGCTGCTGGCGGCAAAGGAGTAGCCGGCGGCGGAGTAGGTGCTCGAGGCCGACGCCACGCCACCATTGGCAGCGAGGGCGACGTTGCTTTGCGGCGGCGGTCCGGCGCTGGTGCCCCAGGCTTCGATTTCGGTGATGCGGGCGTAGGAGGCGAGGGCGGCGGTGACGTTGATGCGGATGCGGTCGTAGCTGGCGGCGGTGAAGTTGACGGTGCGCTTGACCAGGTTGTTGCCGGTGATGGTGCCGAGGGTGACCCAGGTACCACCGCCATTGGAACCCTGGACGGTGAAGGCGGTGACGCCATACTGGGAGAAGGTCATGGTGTCGGTGGGCTGGACCGGACTGGCGTAGTTGTCCTGGAGGGTATAGACGACGACGTGATCGATGGTCTTGGCGCCGTTGAAGATGATCTGGACCCAGTCCGGATAGGTGTTGGCGGTACTGTCGTTCCAGCCACCGCCATGGCCCCAGTTGAGGCCGGCGCGTTCGCCGTCGTTGACGCTGCTGGCGGCAAAGGAGTAACCGGCGGCGGCATAGGTGCTCGAGGCCGACGCCACGCCACCATTGGCGGCGAGGGCGACGTTGACGCTGGCGCCGACGTTATTGACCACCTGCGACAAGGTTGCGCTGGTCGAGCCGTTGTTGCCGGCATCGCCGGCATACGTGGCGACGATGCTGTGCGTGGCCGCGCTCAAGCTGCTGGTGCTGCAGGTCGCGACCTTCGCATTGGCCGAGCCGGCGGGCAATGCCACCGCGCTGCAGCCGGAGATCGCATTGCCGCTGTCGGTGAACGCAACGGTGCCCGTCGGTGCGGCGCCATTCACGGTGGCGGTGAAGGTGACATTCGCACCCACGGTCGACGGATTGACAGAACTCGACAACGCAGTGCTGCTCGGGGACGGCCCTTGCGCAAGACCGAATGCGGCAACGTGATTCGCCTGGTCCGTCGCATATACATTGCCATCCGCGACGATGACGCTCTGCCAGTGCGCGTTGCCGCCGGCCGGCGCGCTCCACAGTTGATTGCCCGAGACAGGGTCGAGCGCGCGGACGTTGCTGCCTGCGATCAGAAACACGATGTTGTGGGCGAGGATCGGCGACGTTCCGCTTTGCCCGTTTTGCCACTGTGTCGACAGGGACGGATTGCCGCCACCATCGAAGTTGAGTCGCAGTCCCGAAGCTCCGTTGCCGTTGGCGATGAAGATCCAGGTGCTCCCGTCAGCGGGGTTCACCCACACCGCGGGTTGGCTGAACAGGCCGCCACCCTGCGGCAAACTGATGATCGAACCGATCTCGCCGCTAACGTTGCCGGGTCCCCCATGACCGCTGAGGTCCTGCAGATTGAGGAGACGCAGGAGTCCGTCCTTGCCGCCTTGCACGGCCAGATGTTGAATCGCGGAGCTCGACGGCACCGGAAGAATTGCGGGAGCGGTGCTACCGATGTCGGCGTCCGCGTTGTCGAGCGAGACGTGATTCGCCGGCGTGTAGCTGTCGAGTGGTTTGCCCGCGTTCGCACCCGCGCCGCCGCTGCCGTCGGGATTGAGTGCAATGACCGATTCGCTCCAGTTGTGAAGCCCGTCGAATTGCCCCGGGGTATTGCTGAACGCATTGCCGGTCGACAGGAAAATGCGGTTCGTCCCAGCGTCGTAGATCACACCCGGGCGCGACCATATGCCGTTCTGGCGGGTGGCGCACGTCGGTGCGACGCCACCGCCGAGAGGCTGCAGGTGCTGGGTCTGGTCGCTGCACGCGGCGTTGAAGACTTTCTGCGTGCCGGTCGCAAGATTGATCGCGGTCACGTGTCCTTGATAGTCGCCTTGATCGCCCGGATAGCCGGAGTGCACGGCGTACAGGAAGCTCGTGCCACCCGACGTCGCGATCGCGAGCGCCGAAGAACCCTTTTCGTCATAGCCCTTGAAGGTCGCGCGTTGCGGCCAGCCACCCGTCGTGATTTCCGTTCCGTCGCCCACCTGAAGTTTGTGGACCATGCCGTCGAGCCCATAGCTGTAGACGTATTGGCGGTTCGGGTCGATGGCCGGCGACGACGTGGTGTAGCAGGCACCACCCGATCCGTTGATCTGGCATCCCGCTGGATTGTATTGATGGCTCCAGACCGTCGACCCGGTCTTCGCGTCAAGCGCGATGATGAGCGCGTTACGCGTCGTCACGAACAGGAGATTCTTCACGCCGCCAGGTGTCGTCACACCTGCCAGATACACCGGGGCGCCGTCTGCGATGGAGGGTAGAGTGACCTGATACTGCTGGACGAGGGTGCTGACGTTGGCTTGAGTGAGGATCGATTCCGCGGTGTTGTTGCCGCTATGCTGCTGGTTCCAGCCGAACTGCAACCAGTCGTACGCCAGGGCCGGCGTAGCGAGGATCGGCAGGAAGCACGCGGCCGCCGCAAGAACCTGCAACAAGTGCGGGCGACGCGATCTAGCCATTGGGCCGTGCTCCAGGACACCGGCTTCATTTTCGGCGTCTGTGCCGTTCGTTACCCCAGGCGCGCCGCCGCCACTATGACAACAGCATAACACCGATGGGCCTCTACCGCAATGTGCGTGAGGGATTCGGTCAAGGCGGTGCTGCGGATGCCTAGTTGGATTTCATCCGGATGCGCAGGACGCGCTTGTCGTAATCGGCTTCCGTCGCGCGGGTGATTTCAGCGCCGTCGGCCGCAAAGACGCGGCCGCCATGACGTCGGCACGTCTCGCGTTCGTATTGGCAGGGGCTCATCTCCGGTGCTTTGCGACACACGTCCGCCACTTGCGCGGGCAATTCGATGGCGGTCTGACGCGTCTCACCGCCAACGTTCGTGACACAAACATACAGCGTGCCTGGTGCGATTCCGGTGAGCGCTATCGGCGGTGGTACCGTCGCTGCAACTGCGGTCAACTGCGTGACGGGTGATGGCGATGTCGGATTGCTCGCGGGTGCAGCGACGCCGGGAGCGGGTTGGTCGCCGTCGCGACCGCGACAGGCGCCGAGCGCGACCGCAACGGCGAGTGCGAAGCCTATCCATTTGATTCCGGGTTTCATCGAGGGCATTCGGGCACTGGCATTTCGGGTGATCGACCCAAAATATAGCTCAACACCGCTTCGGCAAGGCCGGCGACGAGGGCTCTGCGGCTGCGTAGGCAGCGCCCCTTCAAATCCGAGCCGAAATTTGCTATGATTGCGGGTGGTAAGTTTGAAATCCGGCCTGCGTGATGAGGCTGGTGCAGAAATGGGCTCGACGGCCCATTTTTTTTTCCGTTTTTTCGGATTAGCTGCGATAGACCTTTGAATCTGGGTGACATTCTGGAGCGTACGCTGCCTGCGATGGGATACGAGCTGGTCGACTGGGAGTCGGCGGCACGGGGCGGATTGGTGCGCGTGTTCATCGACAAGCCTGCGGGCATCGACGTCGAGGATTGTGCGCGGGTGTCCAATCACCTGACCCATCTGTTCGCCGTGGAACAGGTTGCCTACGAGCGGCTCGAGGTTTCGTCGCCGGGACTCGACCGCCCATTGAAGAAATCGGCCGACTTCGTGCGTTTTGCGGGCGAGGAAGTGAAATTGACGCTGCGCGAGAGTGTCGACAACGCGAAGCGGCTCAAAGGGGTGCTGCGCGGTGTGGAGGACGATTGCGTCCTCGTCGATACCGAGGCCGGCCGCCGCACCATCGCACTCGCGAACATAGACAAGGCGCGTCTCGTGCCGAAGATTGAGTGGAGACCAACCAAATGAATCGCGAACTACTGCTTCTCGTCGACGCCCTTGCACGTGAAAAGAACGTGCCGAAAGACATCGTCTTCACGGCGTTGGAGTCGGCGCTCGCCTCGGCAACCAAGAAGCGCTTTGCGCAGGACATCGACGCGCGCGTCGAAATCGACCGCGAAACCGGCGACTACGAGTCGTTCCGGCGCTGGACTGTCGTGCCCGATGAAGAGCACGAAGAGCCCGCGCATCAGATCGCGATTACGGACGCCGCTGACCGTGACCCCGAACTCAAGCTCGGTGACGTCGTCGAGGAGCCGCTCGAACCCGTCGAATTCGGCCGCATCGGCGCGCAGGCGGCGAAGCAGGTGATCCTGCAGAAAATCCGCGACGCCGAGCGTGAGCAGATCCTGAACGACTTTCTCGAGCGCGACGACAACCTGCTCACCGGCACCGTCAAGCGCATCGAGCGCGGGGCGACAATCGTCGAATCCGGGCGCATCGAAGGCGTGATTCCGCGCGATCAACTGATCCCGAAGGAGAATCTGCGCGTGGGCGACCGCGTGCGCGCGTACGTGGTGAAGATCGAGCCGCAGGCCCGCGGGCCGCAACTCGTCCTTTCCCGGGTCACGCCGGATCTGGTCGTGCGCCTGTTCGAACTTGAAGTACCGGAGATCGAGGAAGGTCTCATCGAAATCAAGGCTGCCGCCCGTGATCCCGGCATTCGCGCCAAGATCGCCGTCAAGTCGAACGATCCGCGGCTCGATCCGCAGGGTACGTGCATCGGCATGCGCGGCTCGCGCGTCACCGCGGTGACCAACGAGCTGGCGGGCGAACGCGTCGACATCGTCCTGTTCTCGGAAGACCCGGCCAAGTTCGTGATCAATGCGCTGGCGCCCGGCGGAAATCTCGAGCATCGTCGTCGACGAGGAAAAGCACGCGATGGACGTGGTGGTCGACGAAGACAACCTCGCGATGGCGATCGGTCGCAGCGGACAGAACGTCCGCCTGGCGTCGGAGCTGACGGGCTGGGAAATCAACCTGATGGGCGTCGAGGAGTCGCAGCAGAAGACGCAGCAGGAAAGCGAGAAGATTCGTGCACTGTTCATGGAAAAGCTCGACGTCGACCAGGAAGTCGCCGACATCCTGATTCAGGAAGGCTTTTCCACGCTCGAGGAAATCGCGTACGTGCCGCTCAACGAAATGCTCGAGATCGAGTCGTTCGACGAAGACACCGTCAACGAATTGCGTAGCCGCGCCCGCAATGCCCTGCTCACCGAGGCGATCGTGCGCGAGGAATCCGTCGAGCACGTCTCGGAGGATCTGCTCAATCTCGAAGGAATGGATACCGAGACCGCCGGATTGCTCGCTGAAAAGGGCATCACGAATCGCGACGCCCTCGCCGATCTTGCGGGTGACGAACTGGTCGAACTGACCGGGTTGTCCAGCGAGCGCGCACAGGAACTGATCATGAAGGCACGCGCGCACTGGTTCGAAGGCAGTGAAAGCGTCGCCAGCGCGGAACAAGGCCACCAAGCATAGCGAGCGCCCGGAGAAAAATATGGCCCTGACCACGATCGAGAAATTTGCGACCGAACTGAAGATGCCGCCCGGCATCCTGCTGGAGCAGCTCACGGCAGCCGGCGTCGGCGGCAAGAAGGAAGGCGACAAGCTTTCCGAGCAGGACAAGACACGCCTGCTCGACTACCTCCGCAAGCAACACGGCGGGCTCGAGCTGAAAAAGAAGATCACCCTCACGCGCAAGCAGACCACCGAAATCAAGTCGGCGGACAGCACCGGGCGTGCGCGCACGATCCAGGTCGAGGTGCGGAAGAAGCGCGTTTTCGTCAAGCGCGATGGTGCAGAATCGGCGCCTGCGCCGGAAGAAACCGCACCGGCGCAACCGGTCGTGACCGCAGCGGAACTCGCGGCGCGCGAGGAAGAGGCGCGCAAGGGTGCCGCACTGATCGCCAAGCAGCAGGAAGACGTCGCCCAGAAGCAGGATCAAGCCAAGAAGCGACAGACCAAGAAGGAAAAGGAAGCCGAGGAAGCCGCCGCGAAAGCCGCGGAGGCTGTTGCTGCGGCCGCGAAGGAAGCCGCTGCGGTCCCACCACCTGTCGTTGCCGACGCGAAGGCACCGGCGAAGACCGAAGGCACGCTGCACAAGCCGCTGGCCAAGCCCGGCACCAAGAAGGACAAACCCTCGCGCAAGCCGTCGGCCACGGCGTTCCAGGAAGAAGCCGCACGCCGCCGCGCGCTCAAGCTGCGCGGTGACGTCACGAGCGGTACCACCACGACGGGCTGGAAGCAGCCCAAGACCGGCAAGCATCGTCACGAAGAGGGCGAAGAAGTTGGTGACGCCGCGGGAGATGCGGCGGCGGAACCGACGACACGCGAGATCGCCGTGCCCGAGACGATCACCGTCGCCGAGCTGGCGCACAAGATGTCGGTGAAAGCCGCGGAAATCATCAAGGCGATGATGAAACTCGGGACGATGGTCACGATCAACCAGATGCTCGATCAGGAAACGGCGATGATCGTGGTCGAGGAGATGGGCCACAAGGCCATCGCGGCCAAGCTGGACGATCCCGATGCGTTGCTGGCCGAGAGCGCACAGGCATCGTCCGCCGAGTCGTTGCCGCGGCCGCCCGTCGTTACGGTGATGGGCCACGTCGACCACGGCAAGACGTCGCTGCTAGACACCATTCGCCGCACGCGCGTTGCCAGCGGCGAGGCCGGCGGTATCACCCAGCACATCGGCGCATATCACGTCGAGACATCCAAGGGTGTGATCACCTTTCTCGACACGCCGGGTCACGAAGCCTTCACCGCCATGCGCGCGCGCGGCGCCAAAGTAACCGACATCGTCGTGCTGGTCGTGGCTGCCGACGACGGCGTCATGCCGCAGACGAAGGAAGCGATCGCGCACGCGAAGGCCGGCAATGTGCCGATCGTCGTCGCCATCAACAAGATCGACAAGCCGGAAGCCAATCCGGATCGCGTCAAGCAGGAGCTGGTCTCAGAGAGCGTGTTGCCCGAGGAATACGGCGGCGACGTGCAGTTCGTGCAAGTGTCGGCCAAGACGGGACTGGGCATCGACAAGCTGCTCGACGCCATTCTGCTGCAGGCAGAGGTGCTCGAACTCAAGGCACCGCGCGACGCACCCGCGAAGGGCATCGTGATCGAGTCGCGCCTGGACAAGGGCAAGGGTCCCGTCGCGACGATTCTCGTGCATTCGGGAACGCTCAAGCGCGGCGATGTGGTGCTCGCCGGCGCGGTGTTCGGTCGCGTTCGCGCGATGACCGACGAGACGGGCAAGGCGGTCGCCTCCGCGGGGCCCGCGATCCCTGTGGAGATCCAGGGGTTGTCCGACGTTCCGCTCGCCGGCGAAGACGTGATGGCGCTCGGCGACGAGCGCAAGGCGCGCGAGATCGCGCTGTTCCGCCAGGGCAAGTTCCGCGACGTCAAACTCGCGAAGCAGCAGGCGGCGAAGCTCGAGGACATGTTCGAGCAACTGGCCGAGAGCGAAATCAAATCGCTGGCGCTGATCGTCAAGGCCGACGTGCAGGGTAGCTACGAAGCGCTGGCCAACGCGCTGACCAAGTTGTCGACCGACGAAGTGAAGGTCAACATCGTGCATTCCGCGGTGGGTGGCATCACCGAGTCCGATGTGAACCTGGCGCTGGCCTCGAAGGCCGTCATCATCGGGTTCAACACGCGTGCAGACGTGGCCGCACGCAAGCTGGCGGAACACGCGGGTGTCGACATCCGCTACTACAACATCATCTACGAAGCGGTCGATGAGGTGAAAGCGGCTCTGTCCGGCATGCTTGCACCCGAGAAAAAGGAAAATCGCCTCGGCCTGGTCGAGGTGCGCGAGGTCTACAAGATCTCCAAGGTCGGCACCGTCGCGGGGTGTTACGTACTCGAGGGCGTCGTACGCCGCGGCGCGAAGGTGCGCCTGTTGCGTGACAACGTCGTCACTTTCGACGGCGAACTCGATTCGCTCAAGCGCTTCAAGGACGATGTGCGCGAGGTGAAGGCCGGGTTCGAGTGCGGCCTGTCGCTGAAGAACTACAACGACGTCGACAAGGGCGATCAGCTCGAAGTCTACGAAATCGTCGAAGTCAGCCGTACGTTGTAATCCGGCTACAGGTTCGTCGTCCCCGCGTGAGCGGCGTGAGCCCGCAGCGAGGGGCCCCGCGAGTGAAGCGACGCGGGGATCGCGCGAGGTGAACCGACGCAGGGCGGCCGACACGCGGGCGTAACGGCTTCACGCCAATGGTGCAAGGAGGCCGCGGGGACCCATTTTTCTTTTCACTATTCAAATGGATTCCCGCTCAGTTACCAAAATAAGCGGGAATGACGTCCGACAGGAGTTGCACCATGAAAAAAAACACCCAGCGTGCGCATCGCGTCGGCGACCAGATCCAGCGCGAACTCGCCGACCTGTTGCGGCTGCACGTCAAGGACCCGCGCATCGGGATGGTCACGATCACGGCCGTCGAAGTGTCGCCGGACTTGTCGCATGCGAAGATCTTTTTCTCGCACCTGGCCGGCGCCGATCAAAAGGACGCTGCCGTCGAAGCGCTGCAGCACACGGCCGGCTACCTGCGCACGGAGCTCGCGCACAGACTCAAGCTCTACACTGTGCCGCAGCTGCATTTCGCGTACGACGATTCGATCGAGTCGGGGCTCAAGATGTCCAAGCTGATCGACGACGCGATCGCCGACGACCGCAAGCACCCGTCGTAGCGCGCTGCCGCGAACCGCACCGGATGGCATCGCGATGAAGGCGCCACAGCGCCGGGCTCCGCCACGACGGCAGGTCGATGGCGTACTGCTCCTCGACAAGCCGGCAGGGCTGTCGTCCAACGCCGCGCTCCAGCATGCCAAGCGCCTGTTCAATGCGGCCAAGGCGGGTCACACGGGAACGCTCGACCCGCTGGCGACGGGGCTGCTGCCGATCTGCTTTGGCGAGGCGACCAAATTCGCCCAGTTGCTGCTCGAGGCCGACAAGGCTTACGCGGTCACCATCCGTCTTGGAACTACGACGACGACCGGCGATGCGGAAGGCGAAGTGACGCGCGAACGGCCCGTCAACGTGTCGCGAGCTGAATTCGAAGCCGCGCTCCCGCGCTTCATAGGCACCGTTTCGCAACGCCCGCCGCGGCATGCGGCGCTCAAGTATCAGGGGCGCAACTACTACGAATATGCCCGCGAAGGCGTCGAGATTCCGCGCACTTCGCGCGATATCGTCATCAGCGAACTTGCCATCCAAGCGTGGTCGTCGCCTCTGGTCGAACTCAGCGTCCGCTGCGGCAAGGGCACGTATATCCGGGTGCTGGCTGAGGATCTGGGCGAGGTGCTCGGTTGCGGCGCGCACGTAACCGTCCTGCGCCGAACGATGACGGGTGGTTTTCGCATTGCCGAGGCGGTGACGCTTGACGCGTTGGCCGAGATACCGGACGCCGATCGCGACCGGTTGCTGTTGCCGTCCGATGCGGCCTGCGCTGCGCTGCCCCGGTGCGACCTTGACGGTACGGAGGCCTCGGGGTTTCGCGAAGGACGCGCGGTGCGGCGTGCGGAACTGCCCGATGCGACGTATCGGACCTATGCCGGCGGCGTATTCGCAGGGGTTGCCGACGCGTCCCAGGGACTGCTGCGGCCGCGCCGGCTGGTGGCGGCGAGCGCAGGGAAGACCGTTGGTCGAATGGCTTGAATCCTAAGCACTTTTCGAGTTAGAATTCCACCCTTTCGCTGGAGCAACATAGAATGTCTGTTACGGTTCAAGAAAAGGCCAAGGTCATTGCCGCGCATCAGCGCGCGCAGGGCGACACAGGTTCGCCCGAGGTCCAGATCGCGCTGCTGACCGCGCGCATCAACGGCCTCAACGACCACTTCAAGGCCAACGTCAAGGATCACCACTCGCGCCGGGGCCTGTTGCGCATGGTTTCGCGCCGACGCAAGTTGCTCGACTATCTCAAGACGCGCAACGTGGATAGCTATCGCGACTTGATCGACAAGCTGGGACTGCGCAAATAACCGTCGCTGCAGCGCACGCGGCAATCGAGCAACACCTCCATGGATGCCACCTCGCTGCGCGACGCCTGAACAACCCGATGATGGTCGCGCCTCTGTGGGCCGCTCGGTCGGTCCCTCAGCAGGCAACTCGGTTGGCAAGTTGAGCGGGCCATTGTCATCTCTGACTCCAAGGACAAACGTGCCTCTCATCAAGAAATCGATACCCTACGGCCGCCACACGCTGACACTCGAAACCGGCGAAATCGCCCGCCAGGCAGGCGGCGCCGTATTGGCCAGCCTCAACGATAGCGTCGTGCTCGTCACCGTCGTTGCCGCTAAATCCGCGAAGCCCGGTCAGGACTTCTTCCCGTTGACCGTCGACTATCAGGAAAAGACCTACGCCGCCGGCCGCATCCCCGGCGGCTTTTTCAAGCGTGAGGGCCGGCCGTCGGAGAAGGAAATACTGACCTGCAGGCTGATCGATCGTCCCATCCGGCCCTTGTTCCCGGACGGGTTCTACAACGAGGTGCAGGTGATCGCGACGGTGATGTCGGTCGATCCCGAGATCGATCCGGACATTCCGGCGATGATCGGTGCGTCGGCGGCGATCGCGCTGTCGGGCATCCCGTTCAGCGGTCCGATCGGTGCGGCGCGTGTCGGCTATGTCGACGGCCAGTATGTCCTGAATCCGACCAAGACCGAACTCACGACGACGTCGAAGCTCGATCTCGTGGTTGCGGGCACCGAAGCCGCGGTGCTGATGGTCGAATCGGAAGCCAAGGAGTTGTCCGAGGAAGTGATGCTCGGTGCCGTGGTGTACGGGCACCAGCAGCAGCAGGCGGTCATCGACCTGATTCATCAATTGGTCGAGGAGGGCGGCAAGCCGCTGTGGGACTGGAAGGCGCCGGCCAAGGACGAAGCCCTGGTCGCCAGCGTGACGGCCGCAGCCGAAGCCAAGCTGCGCGAGGCCTATTCGTTGCGACAAAAGCAGGCGCGGCAGCAGCGGCTGAAGGAAATCAGTGCCGAAGTCGAGGCGACGTGTCTTGCACCCGACGCGACACCGACGCAGAAGAACGACGTCGGCAATCTCCTGTTCGAGATCGAGTCGAAGATCGTCCGCAATCAGATCCTGTCCGGCGAGCCGCGTATCGATGGGCGCGACACGCGCACCGTGCGCCCGATCTCGATCCGCAACAGCGTCCTGCCCCGCACGCACGGTTCGGCACTGTTCACGCGGGGCGAGACGCAGGCACTGGTCGTGGCGACGCTCGGCACCGCGCGCGACGAGCAGATCATCGACGCGCTGCAGGGCGAGTACCGCGACCGGTTCATGCTCCACTACAACATGCCTCCGTACGCCACCGGCGAAGCCGGCCGCGTCGGCACCCCGAAGCGCCGCGAAGTCGGCCACGGACGCTTGGCCAAGCGCGCACTCATGGCGGTGCTGCCGAGTGCCGAGGAATTCGCGTACTCGATTCGCGTCGTCTCGGAAATCACCGAGTCGAACGGCAGTTCGTCGATGGCGTCGGTCTGCGGCGGTTCGATTGCGCTCATGGACGCGGGCGTACCGACCAAGGCCCATGTGGCCGGCATCGCGATGGGACTGATCAAGGACGGCAACCGTTTCGCGGTACTCACCGACATCCTCGGCGACGAGGATCATCTGGGCGACATGGACTTCAAGGTCGCGGGCACCGATCGCGGCGTCACGGCGCTGCAGATGGACATCAAGATCCAGGGCATCACCAAGGAAATCATGGCGGTCGCGCTGTCCCAGGCGCGTGAAGGTCGCATGCATATCCTGCAGCTGATGCAGAACGCGATGCCGCATGCGCGCACCGAGCTATCGCAGCATGCCCCACGCATGTTCAGCTTCAAGATCAATCCGGAAAAGATCCGCGACGTCATCGGCAAGGGCGGTGCGGTGATTCGCGCGTTGACCGAGGAAACGGGAACGACGATCGACATCCAGGACGACGGCACCGTCACCATCGCGTCCGTCAATGCGGATGCGTGCGATGCCGCCCGCAAGCGCATCGAGGAGATCACCGCGGATGTCGAAGTCGGCAGGATCTACGAAGGTACGGTACTCCGCCTTCTGGACTTCGGCGCGATCGTCCAGATCCTGCCCGGCCGCGATGGCCTGTTGCACATCTCGCAGATTGCCAAGGAACGTGTCAATCAGGTCTCGGATCACGTCAAGGAAGGCCAGGTGGTCAAGGTCAAGGTGCTCGAAGCCGACGAAAAGGGCCGCGTGCGCCTGTCGATGAAAGCCGCGGCGGAAGACGCGGCGGCGGCCAATGCACCTGCGCAAGCGGCACCCGCGGAGATGCCGGCGACGCCTGCAGCCTGATCTCACCGCAACAGTTGTGGAACGCAAAGGGCGCCTCACGGCGCCCTTTTTTCATGCAATGACGGTCCGGCTCGAAGAACTGCTACCCGGTGTGACTGTCCGCAGGCGAGGCGGTATCGACGTGCGCTGGCCGATGGTCGTCGATCAGGCCGCGCTTGGCGAGCATCGGTCCGACGACCGGGTCGCGCCCGCGGAAGGCGCGAAATGCCGCGCCCGGCTCCAGGGTGCCTCCGGATGAATAGACGTACCGGCGAAGGCGTTCGGCGACCTCGGGATCAAACGGATCGCCGGCTTCGACGAAGGCATCGTAGCCGTCGCAGTCGAGGACTTCAGCCCACATGTACACGTAGTAGCCCGCCGCGTACGCATCGCCATGGAAAAGATGGCCGAAGTGCGGGAGCCGGTGACGCAGCACGATCTCGCGTGGCATGCCGATGCGCTCGAGCTCCGCGCGCTCGAACTCGCTGATATCCATATCGGCAGCATCGGTCCGGGCATGGAGCGCCATGTCGACGAGAGCACAGGCAGTGTATTCGACGGTCTCGAAACCTTGGTTCCAGCGCTGCGCCTGCTTCAGCTTTGCAATCATTTCGTCGGGAATGGGCTCGCTGGTCGCGTGGTGCAGTGCGTGGCGCTTGAGGACCTCGGGCTCGAACGCCCAATGCTCGAAGATCTGCGACGGCAATTCGACGAAGTCGCGCAGGACCTGCGTACCGGACAAACGCTCGTACGTGACTTGCGAGAGCAGGCCATGCAACCCGTGGCCGAATTCGTGAAACAGGGTGCGCACATCGTCGGGCGACAGGAGCGTCGGCTCACCCGGCAATCCCTTTGCGAAGTTGTTGTTGTTGGCGATGATCGGCATCGTGTCGCCATTTACGCGCGACTGATTGCGGTAGGCGCTCATCCATGCACCGCCGCGCTTCGTCTGGCGCGCGAAGTTGTCGGACAGGAAGACGCCGATCATCTGGTCGTCATGGCCGCGCACTTCGAAGACGCGAACATCCGCGTGATAGGCGTGGAGATCGGGCCGCTCGACAAAGCGGATGCCGAACAGGCGGTTGGCGGTGTCGAATGCCGCTCCCAGCATTCGCTCGAGCGTAAAGTATGGCTTGAGCGCAGTGGCGTCAAATCCGTAGTGTGCCTTGCGTACTTTCTCCGCGTAGTAGCGCCAGTCCCACGGTTCGATCGGGTGCGTTTCGCCGTGGGCCAGTGCCGTCGCCCGCAAGGCGTCGCATTCCGTCGCCGCGCGTGCTTTTGCAGGCTCCCATACCTGCGCGAGCAGTTGCGCCACCGCATCCGGCGTGCCGGCCATTCGATCGACCAGTGCGTAGTCGGCATAGTTGCGATAGCCATGCAACCGTGCGAACTCGTTGCGCAGCGCCAGCATCTCGCGCGCGACCGGGCGGTTGTCGTGCTCGCCATCGTTCTCGCCGCGGCGAGTCCACGCCTTGAACGCCTGTTCGCGCAGATCGCGGCGCTCCGAGAACGTAAGGAATGGCACGATCAGCGAGCGCGATAGCGTGATCAGATGGACTCCGTTCTCGCCGCGTTGCTGCGCCGCCTCGCGCGCGGCGGCGCGCAGGTCCTCAGGCAGGCCCGCGAGATCCCGTTCATTTTCGAGCAGCAGACGGTAGTTCGATTCGTCGGCGAGCACGTTCTGCCCGAATTGCGCCGACAAGGTGGCCAGGCGCTCGGCGATTGCGGCGATGCGTGCCTTGGCCACGGCCGGCAGCCGCACGCCGGCGCGTTCGAAATCCAGATGCACTCGCTCGAGCAGGGCCAACTGCTCGGCGGTCAACCCAAGCTCTCCGTGACGACGATGGAGGTCATCGATGCGTGCGAAGAGGGCTGCGTGGAGGTAGATCGCGCTGTAGTGAGCCGCAAGGCGGGGCGACATCTGGAGCTCGGCGGCTTGCAATGCAGGTGAGGTCTCGGATGCCGTGAGGTTGTAGAAGACTTTCTCGATGCGGGCCAGATCCGACCCGCTCTTGTCGAATGCCACCAGCGTGTTCTCAAACGTGGGCGGCGCGGCCCCGGCGGCGATCGTGTCGATCTCGACGAGATGAGACGACAGTGCCTGATCGAAGGCGGGACCAAAATGCTCGGGAAGAATGGCGTCGAACGGCGGCAAGCCGTAGGGAGTAGTCCACGGCTGAAGCAACGGGTTGTCTTTCACGGCGATCATGATTGCGTTTCCAAAAATTGAAGAGGATGGGCCGGGTCGACCGGAAGGGGTCGACGTGCGATCATTCGACGCATTCTACGCTTGGCGAAACGCCGCATCGCCAGACGCCGGGGGAACGGTGCCAGCCGATCGAGTTCGGCGTACCATTTGCCGGGGTAACGCGAGGGAACCAGGCCGGTGCCGATGAGCGGGGAAGACGTTCGACAGCGCCTTGCGGCCATATTGGCCGCTGACGCGGTCGGCTATTCCCGCCTCATGGAGGCGGACGAGCGCACGACGATGGCCTCGCTCGATGCGGCTCGCGATGTATTCAGGGCACAGATCGCGTCCAATCACGGTCATGTCATCAACATGGCCGGCGACTCGGTCCTCGCCGTGTTCGATACCGCGGCCGGGGCGGTGACCGCGGCGTTGGGCGTGCAACGCGCGCTCGACGCGGCATTCTCCGACACTCCGGACGACCGCCGCATGCGCTTCCGGATCGGAGTGCATCTCGGCGACGTCAGCGAAAAGGCCGACGGCGATCTTTACGGCGATGGCGTCAATATCGCCGCCCGTCTCCAGGCGCTGGCCGAGCCCGGCGGAATCATCGTGTCCGAGGCCGTGCGCGGCGCCGTCAAGAATCGGGTCGCCGCGGAGTTCGATGATCGCGGTCCGCAACTCGTGAAGAACATCGCCGATCCGGTACGCGCGTTTTCGGTCCGGCCCGAGGGGTCGCCGAAGTCGACGGTGGCTGCAAAACCGCTGGTGTCCCGCCGCGCGCCGTACCGTCTTGCCTGGATTGCTGCGGCCGGCGTCGTTTTGGTGATCGGCATCGCCACAGCCGCCTGGCTGCGACCTTGGGCCACCGCGGACACGAGCACGACGCCGACGGCGGTGACCACCGCGCCGTCGCCCGCGCTCTCGACGCCCGGCAAACCGTCGATCGCGGTCCTTCCGTTCGACAACATGAGCGGCGACCCGCAGCAGGGATACTTCGCCGACGGGATCACCGAAGATCTGATCACCGACCTGTCCAAGGTGGACGGCTTGTTGGTCATCGCGCGCAACTCGACCTTCGCCTACAAGGGCAAGGCGCACGACGTGCGCGCGATCGCGAAAGCGCTCGGCGTGCGCTACGTGCTGGAAGGCAGCGTCCGTCGCAGCGGCGACGACATCCGCGTCAACGCGCAGCTCATCGACGGCACGACCGGCGCCCATCTGTGGGCGGATCGCTACGACGGCGACATGAAGAACATCTTCGGTCTGCAGGACAAAGTCGCGCGCAACGTCGTCGCGGCGCTTTCGGTGACGCTGACCAGCGACGACAAGGCGCGCGTGGCGAGCCGCGGTACCGGCAACGCGCAAGCATACGACGTCTTCCTGAAAGGCTGGGAGCACTACCTGCGACAGACGCCGGAGGAATTCAAGGCCGCGATCGCCGACTTCAAGAAGGCCGCGGAGCTGGACCCGAACTACGGGCGTGCGTACGCGGCCCTTGCGGCAACGTACTGGGAAAGCTACACCCGCTACTGGGGGCTGGCCATGGGCATCGGCCGGCATATCCACGACTCGCAGTACGAAGCCGAGCAGTCCCTTGCCAAGGCGATGCGGGCGCCGACACCGCTGGCGCACCAGGTCGCAAGCGCGATGCTCGTGCACGCGCAGCAGCACGAGGAAGCGATCGCCGAGGCAAAGCTCGCGATCGCGGCGGACCCCAACGACGCCGACGGGTACATCGCGCTGGCGCGCGCATTGAGCTTTGCCGGCCGGCCGGCAGACGCGCTCGAAGCCGTCGAGCGCGCGATGCGTCTCAACCCGCACTACCCGTCAGGGTACGAGTATCAACGCGGGCTGGCGCAATTCGGCCTCAACCGCCTCAAGGAGTCGGCTGCGTCGCTGGAACGCGCTGTCGCGCTCAATCCCGACGACTACTGGTCCCAGCGCCTGCTGCTGGCGACCTATGGATTGCTCGGCCGTCGCGACGACGCATCGCGACTGGCCGAAGCAATGACCACGAAGCTCAAGGACTATCGCGATCCGCTGTCGATCCGGGCCGTCACGTACTGGTATCCGTTCGCCAATGCGGATGCCGCCGCGCGCTTCGCCACGGGCCTTCGTAAGGCAGGTGTGCCCGAATAACCCGAAACGCTAGAACCGTAGCGGTTCGCCCGCCTTCGCGTCGAGCACCTTGATCGGGGAGTTGCCGAGCGCCGCCTTGAGCTCGGCCGGCGTGCGGTTGAGGACCGGAAACGTGCCGAAGTGCGTGGGGATCACCTGCTTGGGCTTGATGTATTCGCGCAGCGCGAAGGCCGCATGCTCGGGGTCCATCGTGAAATAGCCGCCGATGCATACGAGCGCGAGATCCGGCTTGTAGAAGCGGTTGATCAGTGCCATGTCGCCGAAGACGTCGGTGTCGCCGGTGTCGTAGATCCGGAAGCCGTTCTCGAACTCGATCACGTAGCCGACCGCTACGCCACCCTCGATGTACTTTGCACCCGTCGGTTCAAGCTTCATCCTCGCCACATCCACCAGCGAACTGTGCTCCGCAGGCACCATGTGCACCTTGATGCCCAGTCCGATCGGCGCGACAGTTCCCCCTTTGTTCATGGTGATGGTCTTCGCGTTGTCGAGGAGCCCGAGTCCGATAAGTTGCAAAGCGAGTCCATGCTGGGCTACGACGAGCGCGCCGGTCATTCGCGCCAGCTCGGAAAGGTCGTCGACGTGATCGCCGTGGCCGTGCGTGACGAGGATCAGGTCGACCTTGCCCAGCGCCGCGAGATCCTTGTACTTCGCGGGCGTCTGGGGATTCTTCTTGAGGAATGGATCGATGACGATGACCTTGCCGGTGACGCTCGTGATGCGGAATGCCGAATGACCGAGCCATAGGACCTCGATCTGCTGCGCGGACGCGCCATGCGATAGCGAACCGATGACCACCACGGTCAGGACGACGATAAGGGTTCTGCCAGCAATGATCATGGTTTGTGCCCTGTTTGCCACGGCCGCGACGGTGCTACCGTGAACCGCGTCGCCGTGCGAGTCAAAAGCGCAGCGCGTCTCCCGGTTTCATGTCGAGCACCTTGATCGGGCTGTTACCGAGGGCGGCCTTGAGCTCGGCGGGCGTACGGTTGATGGCTGGAAACGTCCCGTAGTGCATGGGGATCACCTGCTTGGGCTTGATGTATTCGCGCAGCGCGAAGGCGGCGTGCTCCGGATCCATCGTGAAATGGCCACCGATGCAAACCAGCGCGAGATCGGGCTTGAAGAAGCGGTTGATCAGCGCCATGTCGCCGAAGACGTCGGTGTCGCCCGTGTGATAAATCCGGAAACCGTTCTCGAACTCGATCACGTAGCCGACCGGAGTTCCCTCCTTCGACGTGCCTTGGGCCCGTCGATTCCGGTTTCATCACCGCGACGTCCACCGACGAACTGTGCTCGGCGGGCACCATGTGAATCTTGATGGCCGGGCCGATTGGCGTGACGGTGCCTCCCTTGTTCATCGCGATGAGCTTCGGCGCGTCGACCAGTCCGAGCGCCACCAGGTTGTTGCCAAGCTCGTATGGGGTGACGACCGTCGCGCCGGTCAGGCTCGCCAGCTCCGGAAGGTCGCTGACGTGATCGGGATGACCGTGCGTGACCAGGATCAGGTCCACCTTGCCGAGCGCCGCGAGATCCTTGTACTTCGCAGGCGTCCGCGGATTCTTCTTCAGGAAGGGATCGATGACGATCACCTTGCCCGTGGTGCTCGTGATGCGGAACGTGGAATGGCCGAGCCACAGAACCTCGATCTGCTGCGCGGCGGCGAGACCCGCGTACGCCCAGAGCACAACGGCCATGGCGGCAATCGCCCTGACCCTTTTGCTGGCGAAGATGGACATGACCCCTCCCAGTGGCCTCGCTTGCGATGGTACAACATTGCTTCCTTGCCTTGCGCAACCCCGCGCCGCGACACCGATCGACGACAGCATTTCGCTAACGCCGGCCCGCGTACTTGCCGGTTCGGAGGTCTGTGAGGGCGCTGCGTGACGCGGTGCTTGCCCAATCCTATAATTGCAGCACAGCCCATGGCCAAGACTCGATCCCGCTCATCGCGGCGCGCCGCGCCAGACCGCGCGTGGCACGAATCGGCGCTGTTGCAGTCATTTCTGGCGCCGCGTGCGTCCGTCGAATCTCGCCTCGCAGCGGGCAAGGAATTGCGCCTGCGGGTCCCGCGTGCGAGCCACGCCGAATACAAACCCGCTGCCAACCGTGCCGATCCGGTGGCGATCCTGCAGGCGCAAGCGAAAACCCGATTGCCGCAGCTCGTGCCAATCCGATACGCGCGCATGCTCGCGTCACCGTTCGCATTCCTGCGCGGATCGGCGGCGGTGATGGCGGCCGATCTGGCCGCAACGCCGACCACCGGCCTGCGCGTCCAGGCGTGCGGCGACGCACATGTGGCGAACTTTGGCGTGTTCGCGACCGCCGAGCGCAATCTTGTTTTCGGGATCAACGATTTCGACGAGACGTATCCGGCACCGTGGGAGTGGGACCTGAAACGACTCGCGGCGAGCGCGGTCGTCTGCGCACGCTTTCTCGGCGCCGGCAAACGCAGCGCCGAAGCCGCCGCGCGTTCCGCGGTGGCGATCTACCGCGCGCAGATACGGCGCTATGCCGAGATGGGCGCGCTTGCGGTGTGGTACGCGCGGATCGAAGAAGCCGCGGTGCTGCGCTCCCTGTCGCCGCAGGCGCGCGCCCGTGCCCGACAGATCCTTGCCAAGGCCCGACAACGCACGAACCTGCAGATGCTCGAGAAAATGGTCGACATGGTCGACGATCGTTTTCGCCTGATCGAGGATCGCCCGCTGCTCGTGCGTGAATCGCGAGCGGTCGCCGGCGACAGGCCGATCCATGAGGCGCTCGATCGTGTTTCTTCATTCCTATCTCAGATCGCTTCCATGGGACAGACGCCTGCTGGTCGCACGCTATCAACTCGTGGACGTGGCGCGGAAGGTCGCCGGCGTCGGCAGTGTCGGCACGCGTTGCTGGGTCATCCTGTTTCGTGGTGTCGACGATGGCGATCCGCTCTTCCTGCAGGTGAAGGAAGCGCAGCCGTCGGTCCTCGCACCGTACTCGCCGGTCAGAGTCGCGTTCGCGGAAGAAGGCGAGCGTGTGGTTGTCGGCCAGCGCATGATCCAGGGCGCACCCGACATCTTTCTCGGTTGGGCCAACCAGGACCGGATTCAGTTCTACGCGCGACAATTGCGCGACGTGAAGGGTGGCGTCGCACTCGAACCGGGGAAGACCAAGGTTCGCGATTTCATCGAGTATTGCGGCCTCTGCGGCTGGGCGCTTGCGCTTGCGCACGCGAAGTCCGGTGATCCGGCGATGATCGCGGGCTACATCGGCAACAGCGATGCGCTCGACACCGCGTTCGCCTCGTTCGCCACGTCGTATGCCGATCAGACAGAGCGCGATTTCAAAGCGCTGCGCAAGGCGGCGAAGAGCAAGCGCATCAAGGTCGCAGAGGAAGGTCGCTGAGATCCCACGTATTCGTCATGGTTGTAGAAGACAGCACGATCTTCTAGAATCACTCCACGTCGCGCAACAGGCCGCCCGAAGTTCCGCGCGGTCGACATCAATCGCTCCCCGAGGTCCGCCCGTGTGCTCCTTCATGTTGGATCCGCATTGACGCGATGAACGGCGACAGCGGCCCACACCGTCGCACTGCTAGCGCGCCCTTGGCGGGACCGGCCCCATTCGAGGACATGGTCTGGATCCCGGGCGGCACGTTCCTCATGGGATCGAACGATCATTACCCAGAGGAAGCGCCGGCACACCCGGTGGCGGTCGACGGCTTCTGGATGGACCGCTACGTGGTGACCAACGCTGCATTTCGCAGCTTCGTCAAAGCGACAGGTTACGTCACCCTTGCCGAACGTCCCGTGAATCCGGCGGACTATCCAGGTGCGAAGCCGGAGATGCTTCAACCCGCCGCCGTGGTATTCCGCAAGTCCGACGGTCCGGTCGACCTGCGCAATCCCCACAACTGGTGGACCTACGTGCCGGGCGCCGATTGGCGACACCCCCGCGGGCCGGGCAGTTCGCTCCAGGGCCTGTGGCGGCATCCCGTCGTGCACGTGGCGTATGAGGACGTCGAGGCTTACACAACATGGGCCGGCAAGTCGCTCCCCACCGAAGCCGAGTGGGAATTCGCCGCACGCGGCGGGCTCGATGGAGCCGAATATGTATGGGGAACGGAGTTCGCGCCGAACGGTCAACCCATGTGCAACAACTGGCAAGGCGAGTTTCCCTGGCAGAATCTGGTCACCGACGGGTACGAATGGACAGCGCCGGTAGGGTCGTTCCCGCCGAATGGCTACGGCCTGTACGAGATGACAGGCAATGTCTGGGAATGGACGACCGACTGGTTCCAGGACCACGCGAAGATCGAGCATGCATGCTGCACCTTGGTCGATCCTCGGGGCGGAGCGCGCGAGCAAAGCTATGACCCGCGTCTGCCTGATATTCGAATTCCGCGGAAGGTCATGAAGGGCGGGTCGTTTCTTTGCGCACCAAATTACTGCCGTCGTTATCGGCCCGCGGCGCGGATGGCGCAGCCCATCGATACTGCCATCTGTCATCTGGGATTTCGCTGCGTGTCGCGGGCAGCACAATAGCTCAGCGTGCGACATGGAAGAAGTCCTCAAGACCATCGCGATGTACGTGGCGCTCGCCTTGGAGGCTGTGGCGATCGTCGTTATCGTCGTGGGGGCGGTCGAGGCGGTGATCGGCATCTTCGGTGCCATGTTTCGAGGGCACGCGAGCAACGCCGACAAGCGCGCGGTCTGGCTCGAATTCGCGCGCTGGCTGGTCGCGGGACTCACGTTTCAGCTTGCTGCCGACATCGTCCAAACGACGGTCGCACCCACGTGGGATGAGATAGGTCGAGTCGCAGCGATCGCGGCGATCCGCACCTTTCTCACTTTCTTTCTCGATCGCGACATCGACGCCATGCGCGCGTTCCAGCGTAGACCGTCAGCCGGACAAGATGATGCCCAACGCACCTGATGCCCCACCGCTGCTCGGACTCGGCCTGGTGTTCACGGTACTGTTCGTGACGCTCGGACCGCTCAAGATCCTGGGGCCGTTCGTGCAGCAAACGCGCGAGATGCCCGAACAGGTGATGAAGAAGATCGCGGTTCGGGCGTTCGTGCTCGCGCTCATCGCCGTCGTGGCAGGAGGTTTCTTGGGCCAGGTGTTGCTTGAAAATTGGGACGTTCCGGCCTCGGCGATGGAGCTCGCGGGTGGCGTCATTTTCCTCCTGGTCGGCTTGAACCTCGTTCTCGAACAATACAAGCCCGCGCACGCGACACCGCCGCCGCTTCCAGAGGAGCCGCTGGCTGCGGCGATGCGCATGACGTTCCCCATGATCGTCACACCCTATGGCATCGCCGCGCTGATCGTGCTGCTGGTCAACAGTCCTAGCGTCGTGCGGACGATGCAGATCCTCGCGATTCTCGTCGGCGTGATGGTTCTGAATCTCGCCGCGATGCTTTACGGACGACGGATCATGGGCGGTATCACGGTGATGGCCTTGCAGATCCTCGGTGCCGTGCTGGGGGTGTTGCAAGTTGCCCTCGCGGTAGAGATGATCAAGCGCGGACTGCAGGGCGCAGGCCTGATGCACGCCTGACACGGGCAGCGAGTACCTCGACGTGGAAAGCAAACCGAGTACGCGGATCACCTCGCAATCGGATCCGGACCGAATTTCCGTCGAGCTGTCGTCCCGACGCACGGGGATGTCGTTTCAACGCACCCGCATGAGCGCGGACCGGACGTTGATGTCGGTCATGCGTACGTCGCTGTCCTTGATCAGCTTCGGCTTCACGATTTTCCAGGTGTTCGAGAAGCTGCGCGAAAGCGGCGCGGTAAAGGGTGGCATGGCGGCACGCCATTTCGGCGTTGCGCTGGTGGTGCTCGGGATCGCGATGCTGGTGGTGGGTATCGGTTATCACCTCAGCTTCATGTACGGGTTGCGCAGAGAGCGCGGGCAACTCAGGGCGGACGGGCTCGTCCATGCGGAAAGTTCCTTTCCACCTTCATTGACACTCATGGTTGCGCTGCTGCTGCTGGCGCTCGGCTTCGCTGCGATCGCCAGCATGTTGTACGGGATCGGGCCGTTCGGCTAGTACACGCGGCGTAGCGGACGGAGTCAGGTTGCGGAGTCGTCAAATCGCGGTCGCACAGACCGCCAACCGGATAGGAGAAAGCCATGGCAAAAAAAGAAACACCAAAATCAGGCAAATCGAAGTCGGATAAGCAACCCAACATCCTCGTCATCTGGGGCGACGACATCGGCATCTCGAACCTGAGTGCTACTCGCACGGCGTGATGGGCTACAAGACGCCCGAACATCGACCGCATCGCCAAGGAAGGGATGATGTTCACCGACTCCTACGGCGAACAGTCGTGCACGGCGGGACGCTCCTCCTTCATCACCGGGCAGAGCGTGCTGCGCACGGGCCTGTCAAAGGTCGGCATTCCCGCGGCGCCGACCGGCATGAACGAAAAGATCATCACGATCGCGGCAGCGCTCAAGAACCAGGGCTACGCGACGGGACAATTCGGCAAGAACCACCTGGGCGACTTGAACTCGATGCTGCCCACCAACCACGGCTTCGACGAGTTCTTCGGCAACCTGTACCACCTGAACGCCGAAGAGGAGCCCGAGCAGTACGACTACCCGCCGGAGAAGGATTTCCCGAAGTTCCGCGAGCGCTTCGGTCCGCGCGGCGTACTCCACACGTGGGCCACCGACAAGGACGACCCGACCGAGATGCCGCGTTGGGGCAAGGTCGGCAAGCAGAAGATCGAGGATACCGGGCCGCTGACGGCCAAGCGGATGGAGACCTGCGACGACGATTTCGTCGCCGCGGCGACCGATTTCATCAAGCGCCAGGAGAAGGCGGGCAAGCCCTGGTTCGTGTGGCTCAACACGACGCACATGCACCTGTACACGCACACGAAGAAGGAGAGCCTCGGTCAGGCCGGGCGTTGGCAGTCGCCCTACCACGACACGATGATCGATCACGACAAGAACGTGGGCCAGATGCTCGACCTGCTGGACAAGCTCGGCGTGGCAGACAACACGTTCGTGATGTACTCGACCGACAACGGGCCGCACCGCAACTCGTGGCCCGACGGTGCGATGACGCCGTTTCGCAGCGAGAAGAACACCAACTGGGAAGGCGCGTTTCGTATTCCGCTGGTCGTCCGCTGGCCCGGCAAGATCAAGGCTGGCAGTGTCTCGAACGAGATCATCCAGCACCACGACTGGTTCCCGACCTTCCTCGCCATGGCGGGCGAGCCCGACATCGTGGAAAAGGCCAAGAAGGGCTATCAGGCGATCGGACGAACGTACAAGAACCATATCGACGGGTACAACTTGGTGCCTTATCTGACCGGCAAGCAGGCCAAGAGTCCGCGACAGGGGTTCATCTACATCAGCGACGACGGCGACATCATCGGGCTGCGCTACGACAACTGGAAGCTGGTATTCATGGAGCAGCGCTGCCACGGCACGCTGCAGGTGTGGGCGGAGCCGTTCACCCGGCTGCGGCTGCCGAAGATGTACAACCTCCGCACCGATCCGTATGAGTTCGCGGACACCACCTCGAACACGTACTGGGAGTACATTTTGCGTCATGCTTATCTCGCCTACGCCGCGCAGGCGATCGCTGGGGCAGTTCGCCGCCACGTTCAAGGACTTCCCGCCGATCCAGAAGCCGAACAGCTTCACGATCGACGACGCGATCAAGGCGATGCACAGCGTGGCCGCAGGCGGTTGAGGTATGCACGGGCGGCCGGAGGCAGGCAGCGTCCTGCCGCCTGGTCGCTCGTTTTCTGCGATGGGAATAGAACGGGCATGGCGTACTGGTCAAGCTCGCCGAACTGGGGAGCTTTGACGACCGCGACGTGAAGTCGGCAGAACATCGGGTTGCACATTGGCCGACGGCCGATCCTCGTCTCGGAAACTCGGATGGCGATCTCCCGATGTTTCGCTACACCAGCGGCGGCGAAGGCGCGCGGCTCGCCAGCTCTTGCACCACGATGACGCGGAACGCAATTCCCTACGACCGCGATTTTCGATTGAGTCCGCTCGCCGAGGCTCTCGACCGTGCCGACGACTACGGGATCACCGTAGTGAGCATGAAGCGTGATTGGAAGACTGTCTTCAAGGACTGAAGATCGGCGCGACCAAGAACGAGCTCGAGACGGCTCACGCTACAATGAATACCCCAAGATGCTGGGCCCCATCCATGACCCGATCAAGCCACCGCACCGAGCGCGACACCTTCGGTCCCATCGAAGTCCCGGCGGACAGACTGTGGGGCGCGCAGACGCAGCGCTCGCTCGAGAACTTCCGTATCTCCGGCGAGAAGATGCCGCGCGAACTCATTCGCGCCATGCTGCTCGTGAAGCGCGCCGCGGCGCGCGTCAACACCGAACTGGGTGCGTTGCCCGAAAAGACCGCCAAGGCCATTGTGGCGGCCGCGGACGAGGCGCTCGATGGGCGACACGACGCCGAATTTCCGCTGGCCGTGTGGCAGACGGGGTCGGGCACGCAGACGAACATGAACGTCAACGAGGTGCTCGCCAACCGCGCGTCGGAGATTCTCGGCGGTTCGCGCGGCGAAGCACGGCTCGTGCATCCGAACGACGAAGTCAATCGCGGACAATCGTCGAACGATGTTTTCCCGACAGCGATGAACGTCGCTGCGGCCGAGGCGACCGTGAAGGCGCTGCTGCCGGCGCTGGAGACGCTCCGCGCGACGTTAGCGCAAAAAGCGAAGGACTTCGCCGGCATCGTCAAGATCGGCCGCACGCATCTGCAGGATGCGACGCCGTTGACGCTCGGCCAGGAGTTCTCCGGCTACGCCGCACAGCTCACTCATGCGCGACAGCATATCGAGGCGGCGCTGCCGCACGTGTTCGAGCTGGCGCAGGGCGGCACAGCGGTCGGCACGGGACTCAATGCGCATCCTGAATTTGGCGCCCGGATGGCCGCTGAAATCGCCTCTCCTACCAAACTGCCGTTCGTCACGGCGCCGAACAAGTTCGAGGCAATGGCGGCAGCCGACGCGCAGGTCCATCTGCACGGAGCGCTCAAGACATTGGCGGCAGCACTGTTCAAGATCGCCAACGACGTGCGCTGGCTCGCCAGCGGTCCGCGGTCCGGTCTGGGTGAAATCACCATACCCGAGAACGAGCCGGGGAGTTCGATCATGCCGGGCAAGGTCAACCCGACGCAGTGCGAAGCGCTGACCATGCTCTGCGCGCAGGTGTTCGGCAACGATGTCGCGGTCAACGTCGGCGGTGCACTGGGCAACTTCGAGCTCAACGTCTTCCGCCCGCTCATCGCCCACAACGTGTTGCAGAGCATTCGCTTGCTGGCCGACGGGATGACCAGTTTCGAGGAGCACTGCGCGCGCGGCATCGAGCCGAATCGGGCTCGTATCGACGAACTGCTCGAACGCTCGCTGATGCTGGTTACCGCACTGAATCCGCACATCGGTTACGACAAGGCGGCCGCAATCGCCAAGAAAGCACACCGCGAGGGCACGACACTCAAGCACGCCGCCCTGGCGCTGGGCCATGTCACCGAGGCCGAGTTCGACGCCTGGGTGCAACCCGAAAAGATGATCGGCCCGGGACTCTAGGGCCCGTTAACAGCCTAGCGGTTCTTGTCGAGCAGGGCGTCACCGGAGACCGTTACTGTCACGTCGGTCGTTCCGCCTTCGACGGCCACCGGTGCCGCTGCGGCCATGGCCATTGGCTGCGCGCGCATCACGGGAAATGGCTGCCCGCCGCTGGTCTGCACGCTCACGTGACCGACGTGCCAGGCCGCAAAACCGAGGCCCTTCGCCGCCTGCTCCGCGCGCACTTGCCACGCCTTGATCGCCTGCTGCGTCACGCTGTCCTCCGCGTCGCGGCGGGTCTTGTCGGTGATCGAGAAACTCATGGCGGAAAGCAACAAGCCATTCTCGTCTTGCAGCTTGGACAGCAGCGTCGCTGCCGCGGTGAAGTCGCTCGCATCGAGGGTGATGGTTTGCGATACGCGCCAGCGCGTCGGCTTGCCTTTCTCGCTGATCTGCTGCGTCGAATAGCCCATCGTTGCGACCTTGATCCCGGGAAACGCCTTCGCGTCCGCGAGGGCTTTGGCGGATGCCGTGTTCACCTGCGCCGCAGCGGTGGCAGGGCTCACATTCTCGGCTTCGGTGCGCAACCACGCCTGGAGGCGGTCGTTGGTTACGGTAGCCGTCGACGAGGCGCTGACGTTGACGCTTGGGGGGGCGGGCACTTGCGGCGCCTGCGCGACCGCGGGCGAGACCGAAATCGCGACCAGGGCGATCGCCGCCACGAGCTTGCCGACAAGGTGATTCGGAATGCAGTGCTGCATGTTCATTCGATGCTCCTTCCAATGACGGCGATCCGCTGCGGCAGCGCTTCGATGGCGGCCCGGTTCGACCAGGAAAAACACTTGGGTGCAGCCTCCCGCCACGGCACCCACAAATACGCAAGATGCTCGCGCGGATTGAGCGTCACGCGTGTGTCATCCGGTACTTCCAGCGAGAATACATGCTCGGTGTTGTGGGTCGTTCCCGGGGGATAGCGCTGGCGCCAGCGCGGGTAGATCTCGTAAACGTTCGACAGCCCCCAGTCGTTTACGCCGCCGTAGGCGCTCGCGTCGATGCCGGTCTCTTCGAGCAATTCGCGCGTGGCCGTGCCGCGCAGTGGTTCACCGGCTTCCTGGCTGCCCGTGACCGATTGCCAGTAGCCGGGGAAATCCGCGCGTTCGAGCAAGAGGACGCGCAGGTCTTGCGTATGGACGAGGACGAGGGTGGAAACGGGAATCTTGTAACCCAATACGCGACCTCAATCCGGTGCGCTCGCGCAGGACCCCCGAGAACGCACGATCAGGCGACGAAGACCCAGAACGGTTTGTGCACGTCGTGCCAGTACTCCGCCGCTTCGCTGAAGATGTCCATCAGCGTTTCCCAGTCCGCCGCATGCGCCTTGCGGTATGCCGCGCTGTGCCTCACTGACGGCAACGATTCCATGCGGACCCAGCCAGTCGCTGTCCTCGAGCGAATCGGCCAGCGCGTCCCAGTTGCTGCCGAAATGCTCGGGGAGCTTGAGGCCCTTGGCGAGCGCGGCCATCAAGTCGATCTTGCTGACGACGCCATGCAGGTCGATCGAACAAAAGCGGAGTTTGGCAGCGCCGGCTGCGGATTTCAGTGCGTCAGGGGAACCGTGCCAGTCGTGCACACCGGCGTCGGCCGCTTGCGAGAGGTCTGGGACGTTCATGGCCGGATACGACGAAAAGTCTGGTAGTGATCGTTTGTATAGTAGCACTCGCCGATGCTTTGAACATCGCCACCGCAGATGATGCGCCGGGCCCCCCGCGTCTTGGAGCCGGGCGTGGGAACGGTGTACTCGTGATAGTAGCCGCGCGCCCGTGCCGGCAGGCGCTTCTCGCGGTTACCGAAGACGACACCATCCCGCTGATAGGGAAACGGCCCCCCGCCGGCGATGAGCGTCAGCGTCGTCTGCGCCTCTTTCGGCAACGTCGTCAATGCGACGTCGGGCAGGGCGTCGGGCGTCGACCGCGCGTGGACCCAACCGCCCACCGCGAATAGGACCAGTGCGACGGCAACCACGGTGCGCGGGAACATGGGAGCGATCATGGTCACACCGCCTTGATCTGGTCGGACGGCCGCACGCGGATGTGCAGATCGCGCAATTGCTGTTCGGTGACGAGCGACGGCGCCCCGACCAGCAGATCCTGTCCGCGTTGCGTCTTGGGAAAGGCAATCACGTCGCGAATCTGGTCGACGCCGGCCATCAACGCCACCATGCGGTCGAGCCCGAAGGCGATGCCGCCATGGGGTGGCGCGCCGTAGGAAAGGGCATTGAGCAGGAAGCCGAATTTGCGCTGCTGGTCCTCCGTGCTGATATTGAGCGCGCGGAACACTTTGGCCTGCACCTCCTGGCGGTGGATGCGCACTGACCCGCCGCCGAGCTCCCAGCCGTTGAGCACGACGTCGTAGGCCTTGGCGATGGCGTGACCCGGATCGGTCTCGAACAGGTCTTCGTGACCGTCCTTGGGTGCCGTGAACGGGTGGTGGCGTGCGGCCCACGACTTGCTCTCGTCGCTGTACTCGAACATGGGGAAGTCGACGACCCACAGCGGCTGCCACCCGGGCTGCGCCAGGCCACGATCGTGGCCCACACGGCTGCGCAGTGCGCCGAGCGAATCGTTGACGACTTTTTCGCGGTCGGCACAGAAGAAAATCAGATCGCCGTTCTTTGCGCCGGTGCGCGCCACAATCTCCTGGAGCACGTCGGCCGACAGGAACTTGACGATCGGCGACTGCAGCCCTTGCTCACCGGGCAACGCGATGTCGTTCACCTTGATATAAGCGAGTCCGCGTGCGCCGTAGACGGCGACGAATGCGGTGTAGTCGTCGATCTCCTTGCGGGAAAGCGTGCCACCGCCGGGAAGGCACAATGCGGCCACTCGCCCGTCCGGCAGGTCGGCGGCGGCACGAAACACCTTGAAGTCGACCTGCTTCATCAGATCGGTGAGTTCGGTGAGCTTGAGCGGTACGCGCAGATCGGGCTTGTCCGAGCCATAGTCGCGCATCGCTTCCGCATAGGTCATGATCGGAAACGGATTCGGAAACTCGACCCCGATCGCTTCGCGGAAGATCGTGCGGACCAGGCCTTCCATGATTTCGCGTATCGAGAGCTCGTCGAGAAACGACGTCTCGACGTCGATCTGCGTGAACTCGGGCTGCCGGTCCGCGCGCAGGTCTTCGTCGCGGAAACACTTGACGATCTGGTAATAGCGGTCGAAGCCCGCCATCATCAGCATCTGCTTGAAGAGTTGCGGAGATTGCGGCAGCGCGTAGAACTGGCCGTGGTGGATGCGCGACGGGACGAGAAACTCGCGCGCGCCTTCGGGCGTGGATTTATACAGGATCGGCGTTTCGATGTCGACGAAGCCATGCTCGTCGAGATAGCGCCGCGCGGCCATCGCGGCCTTGTGCCGCAGCCGGAGATTCCTCTGCATCGTCGGACGGCGCAAGTCGAGCACGCGATGCTCGAGCCGCACGCTTTCCGAGATGTTCTCGTCGTCGAGCTGGAACGGCGGCGTCAACGAGGTATTCAGGATCTCGATGTCGTGGGCGAGGATCTCGATCTCGCCGCTGACCAGGCCGGTGTTGATCGTGCCGTCGGGGCGTGGGCGGACGCGTCCGGTCACCGCGATGACAAATTCGTTGCGCAGCTTTTCCGCAGACGCGAAGGTCGCCGCGCGGTCCGGATCGCAGACTACTTGCACCAGGCCCTCGCGGTCGCGCAGGTCGATGAAGATGACGCCGCCGTGGTCGCGGCGGCGGTGCACCCAGCCGCAGACGGTGACCGTCTGGCCAAGTCGTGTGCGGTCGATGAGGCCGCAGTAATCGGTGCGTTTCAAGTCAGTCTCCGGCAAAACGGTTGCGGCGATCTGTCGCCATGGGATCGAGGGAAGGGCGCGGGCAGGACGTTGCGATCGCGACCCGGCGCAAGCGGGCCTTCGCGCACGCCTGCCCGATCAATTTCGGTGGTCGAGTGCGGGTGCCGCCACGCGGGAACCGGGCGTGGTGGCGGGCGAATGGGGCTTGGGCGAAACGACACCCATGGAGATGATGTACTTGAGCGCTTCGTCGACCGTCATATCCAGTTCGTGCACGCGCGACACCGGAACCATCACGAAGTACCCGCTGGTGGGGTTCGGCGTGGTGGGCACGTAGACGCTGACATGCTCGCTCTGCAAATGCGCGGTCACGGCCACGGCGGGCGATCCGGTCTGAAACGCGATCGTCCAGCTTCCGGGATACGGAAACTCGACCAGCAGCGCCTTGCGAAAGGCGTTGCCGCTGTCGGACAACAACGTGTCGCTGACCTGCTTGACGCTGGAATAGATGGATTTGACGAACGGGATGCGGCCGAGCAGCGCCTCCCACATCAGGATGAGGCGTGCGCCGAAAAAGTTGGCGGCGACCGCGCCGGTGAGCAGCAATATGGCGAAGCTGAGCACGACCCCCAGGCCCGGGATGCGAAATCCGAACAGGGCTTCCGGCCGCAGGCTCTCGGGCACGAGCAACAATGTCTGGTCGAGTGTCGAGACCAGGAAATAGAACACGTAGAGGGTGATGCCCAGCGGTACCCAGACCAGTAGCCCGGCAATCAGGTAGCGTCGCAATGTCATGGTTGCCGCGGTGGGGCGCGGTGGCCCTACGCAGAGGGCGTGCCCGCGCCGGTCGCCGGCGCGGCTGGGGTCGAGTCCGACTTCGTCTCGACCTTGGCTTCGGATTTGGACTCGGCCTTGGCTTCCGTCTTGGCTTCGGTTTTCGCATCGGCCGACTTGCCGTCGCCACCTTTGGCGTCGCCGGACGACTCCGAATCCTTGGCTGCAGGTTTGCTGCCGGAGCCCTTGAAGTCGGTCGCGTACCAGCCGCTACCCTTCAGCTGGAAACCGGCCGCGGAGAGGAGCTTGGTCAGCGTGTCTCTGCCGCACGCCGGACACGTTACCAGTGGTGCGTCAGCCAACTTCTGCAGGGATTCGAGCTTGTGGCCACAGTCCGAGCAGCGATATTCGTAAATGGGCATGCCTGTCTCAGCGATTGTTCGCGAAGGGATTGATCCAAAACAGGTAATTATACCGGAAGGTCGGCTCATTCTGAATCAATACCTTGCATGAGCATTCCATGTAGAAGCTTCTACATTTTCTTTCTTGCCAAAGGCGTGATGACGCTGACCCGTCAACCGCCTAAGTACACCCCGGTCGTCCGCCCTCTTGTGCCCGAGAAACGTTGGGCGTCTGCACCTCTGGTTCGCGGGACTCGGCGTGGGCGTAGTCCAGCGAATGCTTGCGGTGCTCGCTTGGCGAAGGAAGGCGTTTCGAAGCAAGCAGCCAGGCATCTGGGTGCCAATTGGCATCGCTGACTGATAGTGTTACGTTTATTCGCTGCCCGTGAGAGGCCTTGCGAGGGTAGCTCAAGACACTTCGGAGGAGAGCTGTCGTGCAACCAGTGCAAAGAGCGAAGCCTTGGAATGTCGCGGGGATCATGGTTGTCCCGCCGTTATTGGTCCTCCTCGGGGTTGCTGCCTATTCTTCGACAGCTCACGCAGTGTCGGACTGCGCGGGCCTCACAGCGGTCAAGCCCGAGGCGACGACGATCACAGCAGCGACGGTCGTCTCCGCGCCGGCATCTGTCGGTGGCGCCAGGGCAACCGTTCCGTTCTGTCGGGTGGAAGGTGTCGCGCGTCCGTCGCCGGACTCCGAGATCAAGTTCGAAGTGTGGCTGCCGCCTGCAATTGACAACTGGAGCGGACGCCTCAAGGTCAATGGCACGGGCGGCTTCACTGGCGGCATCCCGTACCCGCGGCTCGCGCAAGACATTGGTGACGGCTTCGTGACGGCGGGTAGCAACATGGGTCATGACGGCGGCGAATCGCCGAATTGGACGGTGGGCCATCCGGAGAAAGTCAAGGATTGGGGGTTGCGCGCACACTACTCGGTCGCAACCGCAGCCAAAGCGCTCAGTGCCGCTCTGTACGATAAGCCCGTCAGATACTCGTATTTCGAAGGCTGCTCGAATGGCGGCCGGCAGGCGATGATGATGGCGCAGAACTACCCGGAGCTTTTCGACGGCATTGTCGCAGGCGCGCCGTCGATGTTCTACCCGGATCTTCTTTTCTGGCTGCTCTGGACCGGGAAGCAGCAGATTCCGGTGGCCGGCCAAGCTCCCGTACTGACCGATGCCAAGCGCGCACAGATCACCCAACGCGTGCTCGCCGCGTGCGATGGGCTCGACGGGCTTGTCGACGGGCAGATCACCAATCCGCGAGCCTGCAGGTTCGACATCGAAACCATCGGCCCCGCTGGCGATAAGACTTTGACGGCCGAGGAACTCGCAGTTGTGAAGGGGATGTACGCGGGCACGACCACCGAAACCGGAGTACGTCGTTCACCTGGCGCGAAGGTTGGCTCAGAGGCCGACTGGATTCCGCTGTTTGCCGACAATGGCGGCTACGGCGCATTCATCGAGCACTTCGTCTACTCCCGCAATACGCCAAACTTCGATTGGCGGCGCGCACTTGACTTCGCGAAGAGCTACGACGAGGCGAAAGCGGCGCTGACGCCCGTTACCGCGGCGCCCAGCCCGGATATCTCGGCATTCGTCGCGCGCGGCGGGAAGCTGGTTCATTACCACGGCTGGAACGACCCTGTAGTGCCGCCAGACGGGTCGATTGCGTATCTCTACGCTCTCACGCAATTCGAGCGGCTGCGCAATCTTCCAAAGGGAGACTTCGATCGTGAGATCGACAAGCTGACCGCGCAGGAGGTCGCTGCAACCGGCGAAGCCTACCTTGCCAAAGTGCGGGAGTACCATCGCCTGTTCATGCTGCCTGCGATGGGACACTGCACGCTCAGCGGGACAGGACCCACGGCCATCGGCGGCGGCGCGAACGAGCCGCCGCGTGAATACCGGGACGCCGATCATCACGCCGTGAGCGCGGTGATCAAGTGGGTCGAGCAGGGGGTCGCTCCGGAGAAGATCGTCGCGTCTCGGGTTGGCACGGACGGGAAGGTCGTGCGGCAGCGTCCGGTGTGCGCCTATCCTGCGGAAGCCCGATATAAGGGGGCGGGTGACGTCAACGACGCCGCAAACTTCAACTGCGTGACTCCCAACGCGTCAGATCGGCCGCTGGAGGCTAGTGACATGCTGCTGATCCAGAGTTCACTTCGACAACGGGACACGAAGCTGCCGAACCGCTAGCGGCGCTGGCAAGCGACAAAGCGCGTAGTTGGTGAAGGCCAGCGAATCTCGCACGCTACTCGGAGAATCCGCACGCGTCTAGCCACGCCTCGTCGCCCCGACGGCCGCGTCAGTTGTTGAGCACGGCCGAGAATGGAAATCGACGATTTTGCAGCCGTCGCCCAAAGTGGCCGTCAATCGGCCTTCGATGCCCTGCCCGGTTGGATGGTAGGAATCAATTGTGGCGGCGCTCGGCGGAATAGTTTCTCCGGGTGAAGTGCTGCTGTACTGTCCGGTGAGCTTGTACAGCCGGCCCAGATGAGTAAGCGAGCCCGCCACCGTGGCAACGAGGCCGGTATGCGCGGTGTCGGTGAAGGTGAACACGAGCGTCGACGCCGTGTCGGCGGTCTGCGTGACGGTGAGGCCAAATCTGCCGCGGAAATGGGCATCGTTGTCGGCGGGATCGGCACAGCCCGAAACGGTCCCCGACATTGATCCCGAGTAGTTTCCGGCAAGCTGATAAGGGGCGAGCGACTGACGCTCAACCGGCTTGACGATCGTTGGGCCGCCAGTGAGCGAATATCTCAGCGTCGCGTGATAAATGTCGGAGGGCGAGAAGGATGCGGTGCCGACCGACGAGATATTGTAGCCTTGCCATGGATTCGCGAAGTACGTGCCGGTGATTGCGTAGAGCGGACCGTTGTAGTTACCGTTCGCGTCCTGCGTGAGCTGCGCCGTGTACCAGGTCGGCTTTCCGTCCGCCCCGTAGATGAAGAATGCCATGAACTGTGTGGTGTCGCTCTGCACGAGAAACACGCCCCAACCAGGCTCTGCCGGGTTGTAGTAAACATCGGTGTACTCCAAAGCGGCGGCATTCAACGAAGCAAACAGAAGAAACACGGTCAAGACGAGACGCTTCAGCACGGTGATTTCCTTTCGTTGGGAGACGTTCAGGGTACCTTGCTTAGACCTTGCCGATTTGCGATGTTGAGAACTATTTATTGGAGACGACTTTCGCCTTTCGCCGAGCAAGTGACGAAGAGCTGGTTATCCTACGGCGCGACGGCCGCTTGGGTTGTGGTTTCAACCGGTGGATGCAACACACTAGAAACTGCGTAAGCAGGTTGGCGTCGCGTCAGTTACTGGTCGCACTAGGGTCGTAAAAGCTCAACCGAGCGGGCAGATGTGTACGTCGCTGCCAACGCTGGTCCGAAGCTCAACTCATCTGTCGTCGATCCCAAGAAAGATCTCCGCATGGGATACTTGTCGTTCTTGCCCCGAAGCCTGGAGGCGAACAATGGTTGCTTACTGGATGTGGTGGATCGCCGCCGCGGCGCTGGTCGCGGCGGAGTTGCTGGTCGGGACGTTCTATCTGCTCGTCGTCGGCCTTGCCGTCGCGTGTGGCGGGATCGCGGCATGGCTCGGCGCCCCGGCGCCGGTGCAGTGGCTGATCGCCGGCGTGCTCGGCGTGGTCGGAACGATGGCGTTGCGGCGCTGGAAGCAGCGCCTCATGGCAAAGACGCCCCAGCAGCCGGGGCTCGACATCGGCGCACAGGTGCAGGTCATGACCTGGGGGCCCGATCGAACCGCGCGCGTCTCGTATCGGGGCAGCAGTTGGGACGCCGAACTTGCCGCGCCCGATACCCCGCAGGCCGAGACGATGTACATCACCGCGACGCGCGGGTCGGTACTCATCCTGGCGGACCGCCGTCCGGTAACATCATGACCCGATGTTACTGGAGGAGTACTCGATGATGGGATATTCGATCGTCACCCTGGCGCTGTTCGTGGTCGCGGTCATCGTCATCATCAAGGCGATCTGCGTGGTGCCGCAACAGCATGCGATGATCGTCGAGCGGCTCGGGCGCTTTCACGCGGTGCTGCTGCCGGGCCTCAACGTCGTGATCCCGTTCATCGATCGCATTGCGTATCGACACGATTTGCGGGAGATCCCGTTCGACGTGCCGAGCCAGATCTGCATCACCAAGGACAACACGCAGCTCCAGGTCGACGGCATCTTGTATTTTCAGGTGATGGATCCCAGGCTCGCCTCATACGGATCGAGCAACTTCATGGTGGCCATCACCCAGCTCGCGCAGACGACGTTGCGCAGTGTCATTGGCCGGATGGAACTCGATCGCACCTTCGAGGAGCGTGATCACATCAACGGGCTGGTCGTCGCGGCGCTCGACCAGGCGGCCGGTAACTGGGGCGTCAAGGTGCTGCGCTACGAGATCAAGGACCTGACGCCGCCCAAGGAAATCCTCCACGCGATGCAGGCGCAGATCACGGCGGAACGGGAAAAGCGAGCAGTCATCGCGACGTCCGAGGGTCGTCAGCAGGAACAGATCAACCTCGCCGCGGGCGCCCGCGCTGCGGCGATCGCCCAGTCCGAAGGCGTGAAGCAGGCGGAAATCAATACCGCACAGGGCCAGGCATCGGCGATTCTGTCGATCGCGGAAGCCAATGCGAAGGCGATCAAGCAGGTCGCCGAGGCGATCAACTCACCCGGCGGACTGAACGCGGTCAACCTGAAGGTGGCCGAACAATACGTGGCTGCGTTCGCGAATCTCGCCCGCACCAACAACACGCTCATCGTACCGTCGAATCTGTCGGACCTCGCCGGTCTGGTGGCGACGGCGACCAACGTTTTCAAAGCACAGGAAAAATAGACCCATGCAAATCTCGAACAGTGTCTTTCTCGTCACCGGTGGTGCGTCGGGACTCGGCGCAGCGACCGCGCGGCTGCTCGTGAGCGAAGGCGGCAAGGTCGTTCTCGCCGACGTGAACGAGGCACAGGGCAATGCCCTCGCCGCGGAGCTTGGGGCGAAGGCGCGTTTCGTGCGTACTGACGTCACCGACGAAGCCAGCGCCAAGGCGGCGGTGGCCGTGGCGCAGAGCTCGTTCGGTACGCTGCACGGCCTCGTCAACTGTGCCGGCATCGCGATCGGCGAGCGCGTCGTGGGCAAGGAAGGGCCGCACGCGTTGGCCAGTTTCGTGCGCACGATCAACATCAACCTGATCGGCTCCTTCAACATGACGCGGCTCGCGGCGGACCTGATGTCGCACAATGCTCCGAACGCCGCAGGCGAGCGCGGCGTGATCGTCTACACCGCATCCGTTGCCGCATATGACGGGCAAATCGGGCAGGCCGCGTATAGCGCATCGAAGGCCGGTGTCGTCGGCATGACCCTGCCGATCGCGCGCGAGCTCGCGCGCCATGGGATCCGCGTGATGACCATTGCGCCAGGACTGTTCGAAACGCCGATGATGGCCGGGATGTCGGCCGAGGTTCAGGAATCGCTTGGCAAGATGGTGCCGTTCCCACCGCGACTGGGACGGCCGCCGGAGTACGCGTCACTGGTCGGTGAGATCATCCGCAACGAAATGCTCAACGGCGAGACGATCCGTCTGGATGGTGCGATACGGCTCGCGCCGAAGTAGTCTGTCGCCCCGGCGCAGGCCGGGGCCCAAGTATCGCTTTTGAACTTCGCACATCGCAACTTGGATCCCGGCCTTCGCCGGGATGACGAATCGTCGTGCGCATCGTTGTCGTTATTCCTTGATCATCGGTGCGCGCGTCGCGAATTGCTCGTCCTGCGGCTTCGCCGGCAATGTGCCGGTCTTCGCGGCCTGCGCGACGACTTCGCCGAGCAGGCGCAGGCCCATGGGCGCGAGCGCACGCTCCCACAACTCACGGGCGGTTTCACCCTTCCTGACGAAGCACCAGTCCTGCGCGGCGATCGCGCCGGCATCCATCTTGTCGGCGAGGTGGTAGATCGAGCCGCCTGCGATCGGGTCGCCGGCCTTGATCGTCCATTCGATGGCGGCCATGCCGCGATGGCGCGGCAGCAGTGATGGATGGAAGCCAATGCCACCGAGTCGAGCCCGCGCCAACGCCTCGCTACTGACCCGCGCATGGCTATGCGCAGTAACGATCAGTTCAGTGCCATCGGCGATCGCGTCGGCCGGCACGAGCATCGGGTCCGCCGGCACCACGACGTCGACACCGGCAGCCTGCGCTGCCGTCGCCAGGCGATCGTCGGCCTGCGGTACGACGACGCGCAAGATGTCGATGCCGAGCTTCCGCAATCCCTCAAATGCCGCGGCGCCGAAATAGCGCGAACCGACGAGCGTGATTTTCAACTGATGTCCCCCGATTTCCGCCTAGTCGCGCCGGATGACCGCAAACGCGGTGACGATCATGGCGATAAAAAACACCAGCGTCCAACCGGCGATCGAGAGATTGAGGAATTCCCAGGCTTTCTCCGCGCATTCGCCACTGCCCTCGAACACCTTCTTCAGCACGTCGATGAACGGCAGATTCTCGAGCATGTAGTTCAGTCCCATGCCGCAGGAAGGGACCTGGTCTTTCGGCAGCGACTGCAGCCATACGTGACGCGTTGCCAAGGCAACGCCCGCGCCGCCGATGACGAGTTGCAGCAGCGCATAGAAGGTCGCGCCGGTGCGACCTGGGTTGTGATATCCCGCAACGAGAAAAACCAGTCCCATGCCGATCACGCATGCGCGCTGGAGCTGGCACAGGGGGCACGGCTCCAGGCCTTCGACGTATTGCAGGTAGAAGGCAAACGCCATCAGCGCGGCACACACGGCGAAGGCCAGGAAGTAGGCGATGCGCCGGGGCGGGAGCAGGACCAGGGCCAGCGAAGTCACGCCGACCGCCATCAGCACGTGGCGGTAGATCGTGAGCGGCGCATTTGCGCCCGCCGTGTGCAGCATGTACTCCTGGGCGAGCAACGCAATGCAGAGCAGCAGCCCTACCCACGGCCATGCCAGGGATGGATAACGAGTGTCAGTCATCATGCTTCGGTGCGACTCAATGCTTGATCGATGTCCCAGAGAATATCATCGAGGCTCTCCAACCCGATCGAGAGCCGGATCATCTCCGGCAGCACGCCTGCAGCGCGCTGTTCATCTTCGTCGAGTTGGCGATGCGTGGTCGATGCCGGGTGGATGACCAGAGTCTTGGCGTCGCCGACATTGGCCAGGTGCGACAGGAACTGCACCGATTCGATGAAACGTTCCCCCGCTTTGGCGCCGCCCCTGACACCGAAGGTCAGGATGCCCCCCGCGCCGTGCGGCAGGTATCGGCGCGCGCGGCTTTCTTCGCCATTGCCGCGGAGCAGCGGATAGTTAACCCATTCCACGCGCGGATGCTGCGCGAGATGCGTTGCGACCGCAAGCGCCGACTCGCAATGGCGCGGCATGCGCAGGTGCAGGGTCTCGATCCCTTGCAGCAACAAGAATGCCGAAAACGGCGATAGCGTCGGTCCGAGCGTGCGCATCGTCTCCATGCGCGCCTTCATGGTGAAGCCGAAATCGCCGAACGATTCGTGGAAGATCACGCCGTGATATCCGCGCGACGGTGTCGTCATCTGCGGAAACTTGCCGTTGCCCCAGTCGAACTTGCCCGACTCCACGACGACGCCACCCATCGTCGTGCCGTGGCCGCCAAGGTACTTGGTTACCGAGTGGATGACGATATCGGCGCCGTGCTCGATCGGCCGGCAGAGGAAAGGTGATGCGAGCGTGTTATCGATAACCAGCGGTACGCCGGCGTCGCGCGCGATCGCGGCGACGGCCGCGATGTCGAGGACGTTGAGCTGCGGGTTGCCGATCGTCTCGGCATAGATGACCTTGGTGTTGGGCTTGACAGCGCGCCGGAAATTATCGGGATCCGCAGAGTCAACGAAGGTGGTTTCGATACCGAACTGGGCAAACGTGACGGCGAATTGCGAATAAGTTCCACCGTACAGCGTGCGCGCCGCGACGATGTGGTCGCCGTTCTGGGCGAGCGTGAGCAGCGCGACCATCTGTGCGGCCATGCCGGTGGCCGCGGCGATGGCGGCGCGTCCACCCTCCAGCGAAGCGACGCGTTCCTCGAGCGCGGCAACCGTCGGATTGGAAATGCGCGAGTAGACGTTGCCGAAAGTCTGCAGATTGAACAGGCTTGCGGCGTGATCCGCGCTGTCGAACACGAAAGACGTCGTCTGGTAGATCGGCAGGGCGCGCGCACCGGTCGCGCCGTCGGGAATCTGTCCCGCGTGCAGGCAACGCGTGTCGAAGCCGAATTTTCGATCCGCCATGCAGGAGTCCTTGAGGCTACGCGGACCTTCGGGCCGAAATGATGCCGGTGTTCACGCCCGCCCAGTTGAGGCCGCCGAGAATCCGTGCGTGCTCGATTTTGACGCACCGATCCATCACCACCTCGAGTCCGGCTTCGTCCGCGATCTTCGCGGCCTCGAGGTTGCGGATGCCGAGTTGCATCCAGAGCACGCGCGCATGAATCGCCACGGCGTCGCGCGCAATGGGAACCATCTCATCCGGCTTGCGAAAGCAATCGACGATATCGACGGGGTCGGGAACCGAGCGCAAGTCGGCGTAGCACTTCTGGCCGAGTACTTCGCGGTAATTCGGATTGACCGGAATGATGCGATAGCCTTTGTCCTGCATATACTTGGCCGCGAAATAGCTGGGGCGATACCAATTGGCGGACAGTCCCACGACGGCAATCGTCCGGCAGTCGCGGAGAATGCGGCGCAGCCCCGCGATGTCGTCGACCGTCGGCATGGATGGTCTCAGTGCGGCGAACCCCATGCAGGCGCAGAGTTGTATGGATAATGCTCCGAGATACGACGCCCGGACGAGATCCTGTTGTCGACGTCCCACGGCAGCGAAGCGTACTCGCCGGGTCCGAAGGTGCGGCACGTGCCCTGGAATCCGGCATCGGTGCAGAACATCCAGTAGCCGCCTTCGATGCGGATCGACGATGCGCGATCGTTGAATCCGGTTCGGTCCAGATCGGGGACGACGTTGCCTTCGACGACGAACGTGCGTCCACCAAAGTTGCCGTACTCGTACAGAATCGCACGCGGTCTACCGGGAGGCACCCAACCGCCACCTCCGCCCCCGTCTCCCACGATGGCCACGGAACTGACTCTGCCGCCGAGAGAGCCGAGGTCGTTGTAGCGGCCGGGACCGTACTCCTGACATTGACCGCCCAGACCGGCATGCTCGCACAGGCGCCAGACGCCGGCATACACCACGGCGGCATCCGCGCGATCGTTGAATCCGATGCGCTCGAAATCCGGCGCACCCGTCGTCAGCGTGATCGAGCGACCGCCGAATTCGCGGCGCTCCCACAATTCGATCCGTGGCGCGCCACCACCGACCACGATCGGCGGTCCCGGCGATGACCCCGGCGGCGGGCCGCTGACCTCGCGCGCCGACGAAATCGTGTCGGTCAGCGAGGGCTGCAGACTGCGGTACTCGCCCGGCCCGAATGTCGCGCAGCGTCCGCGAAAGAAAGCGTCGGTGCAAAGCTCCCAGAAGCCGTCACGTATGACCATCGACGCGGCACGGTCATTGAAGCCGGATGGATCGAAGTTCGAGATCGTGCCGCGAAGCGTCACGCGTCTCCCGCCGAAATCGGCGTATTCGAACAGCGTGATTTCACCGGCGACGGCCGTCGTGGTGGCGAACCAACCGCTGACGAGGAACACCAGGTGACGCGTCAACAGGGTCATGGCGTGCGTGTATTTGCGGGCGCGTCAATTTGGCTGGCGTAAGTGTAGCGGAAAACCGGTGTTCCTCGCGTTGCGCGCCGTAAGGGTCGGACCGCTATGGCGACTAAACGGAAGATGTGCGATTGTTCTACTGTTTGCGGTGGTCAGCCACCACTTTCGAGCTCCGAGGAGACACCATGAAGAGACGCGACTTTCTGACGGCAATGGCGGCGGGCACGGCGTTCGGCGCGTGGCCTTCCTTGCCTGTCGCGGCTGCGACCGGCGCCGCGTCCGGCAAGTCGATTGCCGAGATCCAGCAGGATTGGCCATTGCTGCTGGCCAAGGACGCCGATGTGGCGCGCTCGGTCGAACCGATCACGAAAACCGAGGCCGAGTGGAAGCAGGTTTTGCCTGAGGAGCGCTTCTACGTGCTCCGCAAGGAAGGCACCGAGCGTCCATTCACGAGCCCGCTCAACGACGAAAAGCGCGCCGGTATCTTCGTCTGTGCGGGGTGCACGCTGCCGCTGTTCAGCTCGCAGATGAAATACGACAGTGGCACGGGATGGCCGAGCTTCTTCACCAGCATCCCCGGCCGACTGGTGACCAAGCAGGACTTCCTCCTGATTGTCCCGCGCACGGAGTATCACTGCGTGCGCTGCGGCGGGCACCAGGGTCATGTCTTCGACGACGGACCCCCACCCACGCGGCAGCGCTGGTGCAACAACGGCGTGTCGCTTCGTTTCATACCGGCGACCGGGAAGGCTTGAGGTGCTTCGCGGACGAACGATGACGCCCTGACGCACACCGGCTCAGCCCGATCGGCCATCCGCAACGCGCTTTTTCTGATCTGTGACTTCCTGTCGCATGTCGCGCAAGCGGCTCTCCGCTACCGACGTCTGGTAGAAATCGCCGTCGCCCGCCTTCACCGCAAGCTCGAATTGCAGGACTGCGGCGGTCAGGTTGCCGAGCCACGCGTAGTACTCCCCTTGATAACGGTGCGCGAGGGTCTGCTTGCCGAGAGCGCCGTAGGCCCTGGCCGCCAGCAGTTGCAGCGGTCCGTCGTTCGGATAGCGCAGCAACTGCTCTGTCAGGAACGCGGCCGCCTTCGTCGCCTGGTTGTCCTTTAGCAACGCCTCGGGATAGTCGTAGATGAGTTGCTGCTTGTTCGGGTAACGGGCGAGCGCGGTCTGGTAGCGCGCGATCGCGGCAGCGAGTTGGCCTGACTGCATCAGTACCTGGCCCGCCATCGCGTCGATCATCGGATGCGGCGGTGCGGATTTCTCGAGGATCAACAGCTCGGCCTGCGCGCGCTTGAAATCCCCTGCGCGCAGCAACGATGCGATAAGACCGTAGCGCGCGGCGATGGGATCGTTATAGCGTTTTTCTGCCAATGCATCCTCGAAAAAGGCGATGGCATCCTTGGTCGTGCCCTGGTAGCTCCGGATCAGCGCGCGCACCATGTTGAAGTCGAGCGAGTCCTTGACCTGCTTGAACGGCTTGCCTTGCGCGCGTGCCTGCGCTTCGGCAATGCGCTCATAGGTGACCGGATGGTCGCGCAGGTAGGATGGCGTGCTGCCTTCGGCGAAGCGCGACGCGCGTTGCAGCCGCTCCATGAACGTCGCCATGGCGGTGACGTCGAAGCCCGCCGCATCGAGGCGCTGAAATCCGAGCCTGTCGGCTTCCTGCTCGATCTGCCGCGTGTAGTCGATCTGCATCTGTATGCCGAGCCCCTGGGCGGATGCAATCGCTGCCGACGCCATCTGGCCGCTGTTGTTGCCGCCCACGCGCGCCGCGACGAGCGCCGCGGCCAGCGCCGCCAGCGTCGTCAGCATCGCATCCTTTTGCTTCGATATGCTTCGCGCGATGTGATGCTGCGTAACGTGCGAGATTTCGTGCGCCAGCACGGCCGCAAGTTCGGACTCATTCTGCGTGAGCAGTATCAGCCCGGTATTGACGCCCACATACCCGCCGGGAAGCGCAAAAGCGTTGATCGTGGGATCGTTGACCGCGAAAAACAGGAATTCGAACGGCGCGCCGGCAATGGCCGTCACCAGGCGATTGCCAAGATCATTGAGGTAGCCATTGACCTCGGGATCCTCGAGGTACGCGCCCGACGAGCGGATGTCGCGCACGACGGACTCGCCGAGGCGGCGTTCCTGCGCGAGCGACATGTCGGCGCCGGAAGGGTCGCCGAGTTCGGGCAGCGTCTGCGGCAAAACCACGGCTGGCGCGATGGCCAACGCCGCGGCGACAAACAGGGAGATCAGCCGGCGGGTGCGGGAGAAGGGGGCTGCGGGCATGGTGCTATGATTGCCGCAATCGGTGCAAAGTTTCGGGAGCGGCGCAATGCCGGTGCAAGCCTCGCATTTTACCCATTTTGATGCCACCGGTCAGGCACACATGGTCGACGTCGCCGACAAGGCGGTTACCAAGCGTGTCGCGCGCGCGGCGGGAAGAATCACGATGCTGCCGGGAACGCTCGCAACGATTCGCGCCGGAACGGCCAAGAAGGGCGACGTGCTCGGCATCGCCCGCATTGCTGCGATCCAGGCGGCGAAGCGCACCGCGGAACTCATTCCACTCGCCCACCCGCTGCCCCTGACGCACGTAAGCGTCGACTTCGCGGTGGACGCCACGGCCGTGACCATCGAAGTGACAGCCGAGACGCTGGATCGGACGGGCGTCGAAATGGAGGCGCTGACCGCGGTTGCGGTAGGTCTCTTGACGATCTACGACATGTGCAAGTCGGCTGATCGCGGGATGCACATCGAGGATGTTCGCCTGCTGGAAAAGTCGGGCGGCAAATCGGGGCACTTCAAGGCTGCGTAACCCCGCCGCCGGCCGCGGCCACATTGAGCCGATTGTGATGGACAACTGCCGGCGCCGAGGGCTCCTCAACCGAGCGTCGAGGTTTGACTTCGACGCGTGGGCCGCTGCGGCGACTCGCGGACGCTCGACCCCCACGCGCTTCGCGCGCGGGTCCCCTCTCGCTGCTCGCGCGGCGGCCTCCTTGTACCGTTTGTGTCGGATCGCGTCCAGCGTGTCGGCCGCAGCCGTGACTCGCAATTCCCCGTCGATCCCCACGCGCTTCGCGCGCGGGCCCCTCGCCGCGCCTCGCGCCGCTACCAGTTCCACATCGAGCCGTCTTCCAGACGGTTCACCGGCAGCGCGCTCGGCTTGTAGGGATATTTCGCGGCGATCTTTTCGTCGATGTCGACGCCGTGTCCGGGCGCGACGCCGGGATGCAGGTACCCGTCCTTGAACGTGTAGGCATGGGGAAAAACGGCATCGGTCTCGGGCGTATGCCGCATGTACTCCTGGATTCCGAAGTTGTGGACCCACAGATCGAAGTTGAGCGCCGCGCCCATGCATACCGGCGAGAGGTCGGTCGCACCGTGCGAGCCCGTGCGGACGTGATAGAGCTCGGCCAGGTGTGCGATGCGGCGTAGATGCGTGATACCGCCGGCGTGCACGACCGTCGTGCGGATGAAGTCGATCAACTGCTCCGTGATCAGCGTCTGGCAGTCGTAGATGGTGTTGAAAATCTCGCCGACCGCGATCGGTGTCACGGTGTGCTGGCGGATCAGGCGGAAGCCTTCCTGATTCTCCGCTGGCGTTGGATCTTCCATCCAGAACAGCCGATACGGTTCGAGCGATTTGCCGAGCCGGCCGGCCTCGATCGGCGTAAGGCGATGGTGGACGTCGTGCAGCAGATGATGTTCGAAACCATAGCGGTCGCGGATCGCTTCGAACAGCTTGGGCGCGTGATCGAGATACTTGGCAGTCGACCATACGTTCTCCGTTGCGATCGCGGCGTCCGCCGGTTCGTAGTACATCCGATCCTTGGATACGCCGTACGTCGAGGCGAGCCCCGGGATCCCGGATTGCGCGCGGATCGCCTTGTAGCCGAGATCGCGGTAGCGCCCGACTTCGTCGAGCGTTTCCGCGATGTCCCTGCCGTTGGCGTGTCCATAAACCATCACGCCGTCGCGACTGGCGCCGCCAAGGAGTTCATAGATCGGCAGTCCCGCTACCTTGCCCTTGATGTCCCACAGCGCGGTATCGACGGCGGCGATCGCGCTCATCGTGACCGGTCCGCGCCGCCAGTACGCGCCGCGATAGAAGTATTGCCAGATGTCCTCGATACGTGCAGGATCGCGGCCGATCAGGGCCGGTACGAGGTGATCGCTCAAGTAACTCGCCACAGCGAGTTCGCGGCCGTTGAGGGTCGCATCGCCGATGCCGTACACGCCTTCGTCGGTCTGGATTTTCAGGGTGACGAAATTGCGGCCTGGGCTGCAGACGATGACGTGGCAGGCAGTGATCTTCATTTTGGGCTCGGGTGGGGCGGGAAGGGTGGTTGACGGCGACGGCGCCGTTCGTGGTTCGGTGGTTAGACCACTTGACCACAGGATATCACGAGGGCTAAGATGCGGTCGAGTCGCGGCATGCATGCGATCATGCCCTGCGTGACGCAGGCTCGCCACAAATCCTCCGAACCGAGATTTCGGAGGCTCCTTGGAGGAAATCAGCGCGTGCCACTGCAGTTTGTCGAGCCGCGACGCTTGTATCGGCAGATCGCCGATCAGATTGCCGGGTTGATCGCCGCCGGCGAATTTCTGCCGGGATCGCGCTTGCCCGCGGAGCGTGAACTCGCTGCCAAACTCGGTGTCAGTCGCGCGTCGGTGCGCGAAGCCATTATTTCGCTGGAGATCGGAGGCTTGGTCGAGGTACGGGTCGGCACCGGCATCTTCGTGACCGCGAGGCAGCGGCCGGAATCCGAGCGCGATGCGGGGCCCGGGCCCTTCGAATTGCTCAACGCTCGCAAGCTGGTCGAGGGCGAGATCGCGGCGCTGGCGGCTGCAAATGCCAATGGAGACGACGTCGACGCATTGCAGCAAAGCGTCGATCGGATGACCGAGCATGTCGACGATTTTGTCATTCGCGAGGACAGCGACCGCGAATTTCATTTGCGCTTGGCCAAGGCGACCGGCAACGGCTCGCTGGAGCTCGTCGTCGAGGGATTGTGGAACCAGCGTGCTGAATTATGGGGAAGGATGCAAAAGCATTTTCATACGACGGACCTGGCCGAGCAGACGATTCGCGACCACGTGGCGATCGTTCGCGCCGTCGCCGCGCACGACGCCGCGGGAGCGCGGCTTGCCATGCGTCGGCATCTGTCGCGGGTGATCAAGGAATTCCAGAGCGGACTGAACGACGCTGCGCGCGAGGATGAAGGCGCGAAGCCGACGCGTGGCGCGACCCGAAGGAATAAAGCGCGCATGGCGTGAAACACGTTTTTCGCAAGAAGCACTCGGCGCCCGCGATGGCGCTCAGGTGACGTCAAAGCCAGGGGTTGAATGTTTGCGTTTTACCCACTACTAGGAGGTACACGATGAAACTGCACGAGTTGAAATTGCCGGGGATGCGCCGCACGGTGCTGCGTGGCGCCCTGTTCGGCATGTACGCGTCGGCGCTGATCGCGGTTGGTGCCATGCCGCTTGGTGCGCAGGCGCAGGCGCCGAAGGGCGGCCCGGTGACCTTGAACATTGTCGACGTCGCCGGGAATCTCGCGCTCACCCAAGATGCCATCGAGCTGTTCCAGAAAAAGCATCCGGAGCTGATCGCCAAGATCAACTTCACCAAGGCGCCCGCACCTGAACTGCCCGGCAAGCTCAAGGCGATGCAGGGGGCCGGTCGCAGCGATATCGACCTGATCATGACAGGGACCGATTTTCTCGCTGCGGGTATCGAGCAGGGCGTGCTGATGAAGGTGCTGCCGGACAATGCCGCCAAGTTCCCGAACCTGAACGCAAATTACCTTCCTGCGGCGGCCAAGATGCAGGAGCTCGCCCAGGATTACGGCGTTGCGGTAACGTTCATGCCTGCCGGACCACTGATGGAGTTCAACCCGGACAAAGTCAAGCAAGTACCCACCACCCCCGCTGAATTGCTTGCGTGGTGCAAGGCCAACCCCAACAAGCTGATCTACGCGCGGCCTGCCAACTCCGGCCCAGGGCGGACCTTCATCATGGGCCTGCCGTACATCCTCGGTGATTCGAATCCAAAGGATCCGGTCAAGGGTTGGGACAAGACCTGGGCTTATCTCAAAGAGCTCAACACGTGTATCGAATACTATCCGACGGGCACCGGCGCGGTCATGAAGGAACTGGGCGAAGGCTCACGCGACATGACCATCACCATGACCGGGTGGGATATCAATCCACGTGTGCTTGGCATCGTGCCGAAGAACTTCAAAGTGCAGCCATTCAAAGGCATGACCTGGGTCAACGACGCGCACTACATGACGATCCCGAAGGGTGTGCCGCCGGAAAAAGTCGCGGTGGTGCTCGATCTGATGGCGTTCATGCTGACACCGGAAGCCCAGGCCTACACGTGGGACAAGGGCTACTTCTACCCCGGACCGGCGGTGAAGAACGTGCCGCTGTCGATGGCGCCGACGGCAAGTCAGGAAGCGATCAAGGAATTCGGTCGGCCCGAGTACGAAGGCTGGCTCAAGGACTTCCCGCATACGCAATCGCTGCCGCCGTCCGCGCAGGTGGAAGCGTTCAAGATCTGGGACCAGCAGGTCGGTGCATCGAAGACGAAGTGACGCATTTGTCCGAGAGCGGGCACGAACGTGCCCGCGATTGGAAACAAATGCGTCATCCCGGACGAGCGTAGCGAGATCCGGGATCCAAGTTACGGCAGGTGCGAAGAGACGGTTGACATTGGGCCCCGGCTTGCGCCGGGGCGACCGCAGTTGCGTCATCCCCGCGAAAGCGGGGATCCAGGTTTCGCAGTGACGTGAAAATGGATTCCCGCGTGCGCGGGAATGACGTTCGATGAAGGAGGAGTCTTGAAAACTAATAACGCGCTTGTGCAAACCGGCGCCAGGGAATCTTCGTGCGGCGCGGTCGCGCGGCAACTGACGCGGGTTTGCGTCGGCGCGTTTCTGGCGGTAAGTATCGCGGGCAGCGTGAGTGCCCAAGTGCCTGCTCTGCCAAAGAGTCCCGTGACGATCAACGTCGTCGACGTGGCGGGCGATCTCGCGTTGACGCAAGGCGCGATCGAGGCCTACCAGGCGAAGCATCCGGAGCTCGTTTCAAAGGTGACGTTCAGCAAGGCACCCGCCCCGGAACTCCCGGCGAAGCTCAAGGCGATGCAGGCCGCCGGACGCACGGATATCGATTTGGTGCTGACGGGCGTGGGCGCGCTGTCGGCAGGCGTCGATCAGGGATTGTGGGTCAAGGTGCTGCCCTGACTACGCCGCCAAGTTTCCCAACGTGCTCGAAAACTATCTTCCCGCAGCGCGAAAAATGAACGATCTCGCGCAGAACCAGGCGTTGGTGGTCACGTTCATGCCGGCGGGTCCGCTGCTCGAATACAACCCGGCCAAAGTAAAGCAGGTGCCGACCACACCGCAGGAGCTGCTCGCATGGTGCAAGGCGAATCCGAATCGCTTCGGCTATGCGCGGCCGGCGAACTCCGGTCCGGGATTCACGTTCATCATGGGCCTGCCTTATATCCTCGGCGATAAGGACCCGCGCGATCCGGCCAAGGGCTGGGACAAGACCTGGGCCTACCTCAAGGAACTCGATTCGTGCATCGAGTACTACACCACGGGCACGGCAGCAATCATGAAGGAGCTTGGCGAGGGGTCGCGCGATATGACCGTGACCATGACCGGTTGGGACATCAACCCGCGCGTCCTTGGCATCGTACCCAAGGACTACAAGGTCACGCCCTTCAAGAACATGACCTGGGTCAATGATGCACACTACATGGCCATTCCGAAGGGGCTGACCGCGGAGAAACTCGCGGTCGTTCTGGATCTGATGGCGTACATGCTGACGCCTGAAGCTCAGGCGCTGACCTACGACAAGGGCTATTTCTATCCCGGTCCCTCGGTCAAGAACGTGCCGCTGTCGATGGCGCCGAAAGAGAGCCAGGATGCCATCAAGGAATTTGGTCGTCCCGAATACGACACGTGGCTGACGCAATATCCGCACGTGCCGACGCTGGACGCGAAGGCCGTGGTCGAGGCCTACCGGCGCTGGGATGCCGAAGTCGGCGCGCAGAAGACCAAGTGACGCATCCGTCCAAGAGCACCTCGCCGCAGGACGAGGCGCGATTGGAAACGGATGCGTCATCCCCGCGAAAGCGGGGATCCAAGTTGTGAGTGGGCGAAGAGACGGTTGAAATTGGGCCCCGGCCTGCGCCGGGGCGACGGTAGTTGCGTCATCCCCGCGAAAGCGGGGATCCAAGTCGGTAGCACGAGCAAAAAATGGATTCCCGCTTGCGCGGGAATGACGGAATGCAACTAGATCGGCAGCTTTCATGAAACACGACTTCAGCGAACTCAAGCTCGACCGGGTGACGCGCCGCTTTGCCGGCGCGGGCGGCAAGGCGTTCAACGCGCTCGACGAGCTTTCGCTGACGGTCAAGCGCGGCGAATTCATTTGCCTGCTCGGGCCGTCCGGCTGCGGCAAGTCGACCGCACTCAACTGCATTGCCGGGCTCATGCAACTCTCGGGCGGCAGCATCTGGCTGGACGAGATGCGCATCGATACGCTGCCGCCGGAAAAACGCGGCTTCGGCATGGTGTTCCAGAACTACGCGCTGTTCCCGCATATGACCGTGAGCAAGAACATCGACTTCGGCCTTCGCATGCGTGGCGTCTCTGCGGCCGAGATCGCGCCGCGGCTCGAGCGTGCGCTCAAACTGGTACAGCTCACCGGTCAGGAACACAAGCTCCCCGGCCAGCTCTCCGGCGGCCAACAGCAGCGCGTGGCTATCGCGCGCGCCATCGTGATCGAGCCGCCGCTGATCCTGATGGATGAGCCGCTCTCAAATCTGGATGCAAAGCTGCGCATCGAAACGCGCGCGGAAATCCGCCGCATTCACCGCGAGCTGGGACGTGCCACGATTTACGTCACCCACGACCAGGACGAGGCGTTGTCGTTGGCGGATCGCATTGTCGTCATGAAGGACGGCGTGGTGCAGCAGATCGCCCCGCCACCGGATGTCTACCTGCAGCCCGCAAATCTTCATGTCGCACGGTTCATGGGCTATCGCAACGTGCTCGAGCTCGACGTCGTTGGCGAGGAGGGCGATCGCGTGATGCTCAAAGGCACCGACCTCGGGTTGACCGGTGTGCGCAAGCAGCCGCTCAAGAATAGGCGCGCCGCCGTCGCGATCCGGCCCGAAGAGATCGTCATGGGAGATGGCCCCGGCGGCGTGAACACGATCAACGCGCGCGTGGAAAACGTCGAATACAACGGCCGCGATTCGCTGCTCGACGTTGTCACTGCGTCGGGAACCGTCCTGCACGTGCGCGCCGGCGGCGCAATTCGCGTCGGCGACACCGTGCGCGTGCATGTTCCGGTCGAGCGCGCGCTCGTCTACCCCGGCGAATAGACGGCGATGTCGTCCACCACCGCAAACGCAGCGCGCGCGCCTTTCGATCGCGCGCTGTTCCTCGTGTTGCCCGCCGCTGCGTTCATGCTCCTGCTGTTCGTCTATCCGTTCCTGTACGGTCTCGGCCTGTCGTTCGAGCCGAAGGAGGGCGGATGGCTTGGCAACTACAAGCATTTTTTCACGACCGACAACCTTTGGCCGACGATCTGGACGACGCTCAAGCTCGCGTTACCGGCGACGTTGATAAACGTCGGCTTCGCGCTGCCCATCGCCTACAAGATGCGCGTCAAGTCGCGTTATCAGCGCTGGGTGACGACGATCCTCGTGATTCCGATCACGCTCGGCACCGTGCTCATCGCGGAAGGCATGCTGACCTATTTCGGCCCGAAGGGATGGCTGTCGCAGTTCCTGCAGTTCTTCCATCTGTACGAAGGGCCCATCCGTCTTACGCACAACTACTGGGGCGTGTTGATCTCGCTGGTGATCTCGGGTTTTCCCTTCGCGTTTCTGTTGATACTGTCCTACATCACCGGCATCGATCCCGTGCTTGCGCGTGCCGCGTCGACGTTGGGTGCGGGCCCCAAGGCGCAGTTCCGTCATATCTATCTGCCGCTGCTCGCGCCGGGACTGGCGATGTGCTTCTGCCTTGCGTTCGTGCAGGCGTACTCGGTGTTCCCGTCTGCCGTGTTGCTGGGTTCCCCGGCCGGACCGACGCGGGTGATCTCCATCGCGGCGTACGAAGCGGCCTTCGAGCAGTATGACTATTCGCTCGCCTCGGCGATCGCGATGATCATGGGCTTCGTGCAATTGGTCATCGTCGCGGCGGTGCTTGGCCTGCGTAACGTGTTCTATCGTGGTCCGGTCTCGGGAGGCAAAGGGTGAACTGGTTCGATCGCGCCTGGAGAGGCCTGCTGATCGGCACGATGACGCTGTTCGTCGTCAACATCGGGTTGATGATCGCCGCCGTCGCCACCAGTTCGTTCGCCAAGCGCTGGCTCGGCACCTGGTTGCCCGAAGGCTGGACCACCACGTGGTACACCGCGGCGTGGAAGGAATTCCAGCTCGGCTCCGTCCTGATCGTCACCGTGCAGGTCGTGTTCGCGGTCGTCGCGCTGGCGCTCATCATCGGCGTCCCCGCGGCTTACACGCTGGCGCGACGCGACTTCATCGGCAAGCGTTTCCTGATGCTGCTGTTCCTGCTGCCGCTGATGGTCCCGCCGATCACCTACGGCATTCCGCTGGCGACCGTGCTGTACAAGGCGCAGCTTGCGGGAACGATCTACGGCGTCATCCTCGCCAACCTGATCCCCGCGGCGCCCTTCGTGATCCTGGTGATGACGCCGTTCATCGAGCAGATCGATCCTAATCTCGAATCCGCCGCCCGCGTGTTCGGCGCGGGAACCGGGCGCATGTTCTGGCACATCCTGGTCCCGCTCCTCGCGCCGGGCATTCTTGCGGCGTCGCTGCTGGTCCTGGTACGCACGATCGCACTGTTCGAACTCACCTTCCTGACGGCGGGTCCGGATTCGCAGACGCTGGTCGTCGCGCTGTACTACGCGGTGTTCGCCGCAGGCGTGCGCGCGCCGCAGTCGGTCGACGCGATGGCGATGGTGTACATGCTGGTCACGCTGACGTGGCTCCTGATCGCGCTGCGCTTCGTCAATCCGACGCAGTTGGTGTCGCGCGTCAAGGAACATCCGCAGCCCGCATGAGCGCGAAGGGCCGTCCCGAGCGCGAATTGCACCCTCGGAGGCAGCGCAGCGCGACAGCCGCAAGCGTGGGCTCATGAGCGCGGCGGGTGAAACCAAGGCGCGAAGCGCGCGTCGCCGCGCGATTGCGCAGGAGGCCGACACGCAGATGCATCGACCCCGCGCTGCGGGCATGAGGAGGCCGAGGCATGATCAGGTTGTCGTCGGCAACGCTGTCTGCGCTGCCCACTGTTATCGCGCGTCCCGCCTACGACGTCGGTAAGGTGGGCGTCGGCATCGTTCACCTCGGCATCGGCGCGTTCTATCGGGCGCAAGGCGCCGTGTACACGGATGACGTCTTGGGGCGGGAAACAGGTGCATGGGGCATCTGCGGCGTGAGTCTGCGCTCGCCCGACGTGCGGGATCGGCTGGCACCGCAGGACGGACTGTACACAGCCGTCGAAAAGAGCCCGGCGGGCATCCGGCGCCGGGTCATCGGCAGCCTCCGCGAAGTGTTGTTCATGGGCGACGAACGCGAGCAGGTGCAGTCGCGGCTCGCCGCCGCGGCAACGCGGATCGTCTCCCTGACGATCACCGAGAAGGGCTATTGCCACGATCCCGCCACCGGGCAGCTCAACCTTGGCCATCCGGATATCGTCCACGATATCGCGCATCCCGAGCGTCCCAGAAGTGCCGTCGGTCTGCTCGTCGCCGCGCTGGATGCGCGCCGGCGTTCGCATGGCAACCCGTTTACCGTCATGTCCTGCGACAACTTGCCGCACAACGGCGCGTTGGTGCGCGGGCTGGTGCTTACCTTTGCTGCGGTGACCGCACCGTCGCTCGCGGCGTGGATCGAACAGCGGGTGCGCTTTCCGTCGACGATGGTCGATCGCATCGTACCCGCCACCACCGACGCCGACATCGTCGAGAACGATGCCGACCTTGGCGTGCACGACGCCGCGCCGGTGATGCACGAACCGTTCAAGCAGTGGGTCATCGAGGATGATTTTGCCGCGGGCCGACCGGCCTGGGAAAAGGTCGGCGCGCAGCTCGTCGCCGACGTGGCACCGTTCGAGGCGATGAAATTGCGGCTGCTAAACGCTAGCCACTCGGCGTTGGCGTATCTTGGTTTCCTGGCCGGGCACGAATTCATCTATCAGGTCGCGGCGCAGCCAACCTTCGCGACCTACATGCAGGCGCTGATGCGCGACGAAGTGGCGCCGACCCTCGCGTTGCCCGCCGGCGTGGATGTCGCCGCCTATCAGACCACACTCCTGGAAAGGTTCCGCAACCCCGCGCTGCCGCACCGTACTCAGCAAATTGCCATGGACGGTTCGCAGAAACTGCCGCAACGTCTGCTCGGCACCGTGCGCGACAACCTCGCGGCCGGGCGACCGATCGATCGTCTCGCGCTGGCCGTCGCGGCGTGGATGCGCTACGTGGACGGTGTCGACGAAGCGGGACGAGCCATCAAGGTGTCCGATCCGCTGGCGGAGGAATTCGCCCGCATCGCGGCCGCGCATCGAGGCGACCCCGCCGCGTCGGCACGCGCGCTGATGCGACTGCGATCCGTGTTTGGCGACGACCTGTCCAACGTGGCGCCATTCGCGGACAAGGTCACCGACTGGCTCACCGCGCTCCACCGCGACGGTGCCGCGCGCACTGTCGCGCGCGCCGCCTCGACGTCGCATTGAAAGACCCGACATGACTCCGCTCAACCTCCATCCCGATCGACTCTTCTCCTCCGATCCCGCGCAGCGCAATCTCGCGCGAGCGCTTTATGCGACGGTCAAGGATCTGCCGATCGTCAGCCCGCACGGACATACCGATCCGCAGTGGTACGCCGACAACGAACCGTTCAGCAACGCGTCGGCATTGTTCATCGTGCCGGATCACTACGTCTTTCGCATGCTGTACAGCCAGGGCGTCCCGCTCGAGGACCTCGCGATACCCCGCAGAGATGGCGGCCCGGTGGAGCAGGATGCGCGCAAGATCTGGCGCGCCTTCGCCGCGCACTATCACCTGTTTCGCGGAACGCCGACCCGCATCTGGCTCGATCACGCTTTCCACGAGACCTTCGGCATTCGCGAGCGTGTTTCGCCGGATTCCGCGGACCGAGTCTTCGACCAGATCAATGGCTGCCTGGCCAAGCCGGAGTTCCGTCCGCGCGCACTGTTCGAGCGGTTCAACATCGAAGTGATCGCAACGACCGAGTCGCCGCTGGATTCTCTCGTGCATCACGCCAAGATTCGCGCGAGCGGCTGGAAGGGGCGCGTCGTCACCGCGTACCGCCCCGATCCGGTCGTCGATCCGGAATTCGAAGGGTTTGCCGCGAACGTGGCGAAACTGGGTGAAATGTCGCGTGAGGATACGGGCACTTGGCGCGGGTATCTGGCCGCACACCGGAATCGCCGCGCATTCTTCAAGACCATGGGGGCGACGTCCACGGATCACGGCCATCCGACCGCGACGACCTCCGACCTCGATACCGGTGACTGTGAGGCGTTGTTCGCCAAGTCGCTCGCCGGAACGATCACCCCGGCCGAGGCCGAGGCTTTTCGGGGCCAGATGCTCACCGAAATGGCGCGGATGAGTCTCGACGACGGCCTGGTGATGCAGATCCATCCCGGTTCATTCCGCAACCACAATCCGTATCTGTTCGCGCGCTTCGGCCGCGACAGGGGCGCCGATATTCCCACCCGCACGGACTACGTGCGCGCACTCAAACCGCTGCTGGACCGCTTCGGCAACGAGCGCGATCTGACCGTCATCCTGTTCACGCTGGACGAGACGAGCTACTCGCGCGAACTCGCGCCGCTGGCGGGCCACTATCCCATCCTGCGCCTTGGCCCGTCGTGGTGGTTCTATGACAGTCCCGAGGGCATGCAGCGGTTTCGCGAACAGGTGACCGAAACGGCGGGCTTCTACAATACCGTCGGCTTCAACGACGACACGCGTGCGTTTTTGTCGATTCCGGCACGCCACGACGTCGCCCGCAGAATGGACTGCCGGTTTCTCGCGCAACTTGTCACCGAGCACAAGATCGACGAGGACGAGGCATTCGAACTCGCACCGGAACTCGCCTACAAGCTGGCGAAGCGGGCGTACAAGTTGTAGGGAATGGCGGATAAGTGGTCCAGTTGCCTTGCGGTGCGCTTTCGATCACACTCATTTGGGCAACGCGTTTCGCCAACCTTACATTTTGCTGACGAGCACTCCAATGCGCCTCCTCGTCGTTGAAGATGATGTCGAACTGGCAAGCGGACTGGCCTCATCGCTTGCCCAATCCGGTTACACCGCGGACACGGCCCACACTGCACGCGACGCGATGACCGCCTGCGCGGCGGCCAACTACTCGCTGGTCATTCTCGATCTTGGTTTGCCCGACCTGGATGGTCTCGAACTGTTGCGGCGGTTGCGGCTCGAATCGCTCAAGGCCCCGGTCCTGATATTGACGGCACGTGACCAGCCACAGCAGCGCGTGGCCGGCCTGGATGGGGGTGGCGATGACTATCTGTCCAAACCTTTCGACATTGCGGAACTGGAAGCGCGCATCCGCGCGCTGCTGCGGCGCGGCGAGCCCCTTGGGGCGACCCTGACTTTCGGGGCGCTCGCCTTCGAGACGGCATCGCGCCATTTAACGGTTCACGGCCACGAGATCGAACTCACGCCGAGCGAGCTGGCGGTACTCGAACTTCTGCTGCGGCGTCCGGGTCGTATCGTCAGCAAAGTGCAGATTTTCAATTCGCTCTATAGCTGGCAGGAAAGCGCCAATATGTCCGCGGTCGAGGTATTCATCAGCCGCCTGCGACGCAAGCTGAGCCTTGCCTACGCCGATGTCGGGATCAGGGTCTTCCGGGGCCTGGGCTATCGGCTCGAGAAGTCCGAACATGCCGGGGCCTGAACACAGCCTTCGGCGGCGCCTGCTGATTCGGTTGTGGTTGCCGCTGCTGGGGGTGCTGATGCTCGGCTCGTTCGTGTCGGCCGGGCTCGTCCTGCATTTCGGCAACGTGATCCACGATCGCGGGCTCCTCGACTCGGCGATGGCGTTGGCGACCCAGGTGCGTTCCGGTGGCGCGGGACCGCGACTCACGCTGCCTCCGTCGGCCGTCGAAATGTTCGAATGGGACAGCGTCGACCAAATTTACGAGGACGTCGTCGACGCCGATGGCGCACGCCTGTTCGGCAACGCCGTGTTCCCGCCGCTCCCCGACGGGTCGATGACGAGGGGGCCGCGCTATTTCGACGGGACGATCGCCGGGCACCCTGTTCGCATCGTTGCGATTTCGGTCGCCGGTCCACCACCTGAATCGAAGGCGGTGACCGTCCAGGTCGCCGAGACGATTAAGAAGCGTGAACAGCTGGTGCGCGAGATGCTCCTGATGATCGTGCCGCTCCAGGCGATCATCCTCCTGCTGGCGGGCGGCTTCCTCTGGTTCGCGGTGACGTCAAGTCTCGCCACACTGGATGAGACGGCGTCGCGCCTGCGCCGGTACACGCCGGGTGGACTCGTCCCCGTGCACGACGTCGGCAGCGTTCCGTCGGAGGTCAAGCCGCTGATCGTCGCGATCAATCAATTGATCGGCAAGCTCGCCGAGGCACGCGAGGCGCAGCAGCGATTCGTCGCGAATGCGGCGCATCAGTTGCGGACACCGTTGGCGACGCTGCAAGTCCAGACCGAGCGCGCGCTGCGCGAGACAAATCCCAAACGGCACGGCGAGGCGCTTGCCGATGTGGTCAAGGCCGTGTCGCGGATGCGGCACCTGACGAAGCAGTTGCTTACGCTGAGTCGTTCCGACCCGTCGTCGGCAGCGATGCTGCGGATGGAAAACGTCGACTTGGCGCAACTCGTGCGCGCCGAGCTCGAGCGGTGGGCGGACCTGGCCATCGAGCGCGATATCGACCTCGGCTACGACGGCCCGGAAAGCGGTGTCATCGTCAGCGGCGAACACCGCCTGATGGCGGAACTGCTCGGCAACCTCGTCGACAACGCAATCCAGTACGGCGGCGCCGGTGGCAAGATCACCGTTGGCATCACGAGAGAACCGGCGATGCTGTTCGTCGAAGACGAAGGCCCCGGCATTTCGCCGTCGGAGCGCGAACGCGTATTCGAGGCGTTTTATCGCACGCGAGACAGCGTTGCCGGAGGTTGCGGCCTCGGTCTCACGATCGCCCGCGAGATTGCCGCGCGGCACGGTGCGTTGCTCACCATCGTCGATCCACCCCGCGCCCGCGGAGCGCGAGTCGAGGTCGTCTTCCCGGCGTCGCCGGAGCGCGGCGCGCAGTGGTCGCCCGGGCCTTCCGGCGACGCCCGAACGGCGGGCGTCGGCAGGGGGGCCACCGACGTCGCGAGGTCGCGTCGATTCGCAACATCGGAGGTACCCTCGGGTGAGTAGTCGAGAACACGCGATCGCCTTCGCCTTCGCGCCAGCTCGCTAGAGGTCGGCGCATGTCAGGATGACATTTTGCGGGCGTTCGCTGCGAGGCTTCCTCGGCAACATCGACGATGAAAGGAACGGCTATGAAAGACATCACGGCACTTGTTGGGCGCGCGCTGCTTGCGTCCCTTTTCATCTGGTCGGGATGGGGCAAGCTGAACGGATTCTCGGGCACCGCGGGGTACATCGCCAGCAAGGGTATTCCCATGCCGCAGGTCCTTGCCGCCCTTGCCATTGCCATGGAGTTGGGTGGCGGCATCCTCCTGCTCATCGGTCTGAAGGCGCGCTGGGTCGCCCTGGCATTCGTGGGTTTCCTGATCATCATCACCCCGATCTTCCACAACTTCTGGGACGTGCCTGACGCACAGGTGCGGATGCAGCAAATCAATTTCATGAAAAACGTCGCCATCCTCGGCGGGATGCTCATGATCGCCGCTTTCGGGCCGGGCAGGGTGAGCGCCGACCGGGGCTGACTCGAACGGCAAAGCAAGGAGGGCGCATGACCACGTTGCGTACCGTGCACACGACCAAGGCGACCGCGGGTGCCGTCGCCGTGCAGCTGGCGATCGGATCGCATTCGCTGATAGCGGATACGTCGTCCGAAAGTGGCGGCGACGATCTCGGGGCCGATCCACACGAATTGCTCGATGCGGCGCTGGCATCGTGCACCGCGCTTACGTTGCAGCTCTACGCCCGCCGCAAAGGCATGAAGCTCGCCAACATCGAGGTCGCAGTTGACCACGAGGAGAGCGACGGCGTCTATCGCATGCGACGCGAGGTGCGGCTAGTCGGCGAACTGTCGGGTGACGAGCGGGCGCGCCTCCTGGAAATTGCCAATCGTTGTCCTGTGCATCGGACGCTGTCGGGACGCTTCGAGATCACATCGCGCCTGACGGAGTAGCTCGGGAAGGTTCTATTCGCGCACGCGCGAGTCGAGCCAGAGGCTGACGGGCCCGTCGTTGACCAGCGCGATCTGCATGTGCGCACCGAATGCTCCCTTTGCCACGGGCGCGCCGCGCTCGCGCTCCAGCGCGGCAACAAATGCGTCGAATCGCGGTCGGGCAATCTCCGGGGGCGCCGCCGCACTGTAGGATGGCCGCGCGCCTTTCCTCGTCGAGGCATATAGCGTGAACTGACTGACGGCGAGTATCTGTCCGTCGATCTCGGTGACCGATCGGTTCATCACGCCGGCATCGTCGTCGAATACGCGCAGCGCGACGATCTTGCGCGCAAGCCAATCGCGATCGTCATCGCCGTCGCTCGGGGCCACGGCGCACAGCACCAGAAGGCCAGGGCCGATCGCCGCGATGCGGCGGCCGCCGACGCTCACCGACGCTTCGGTGACTCGCTGGAGCAACACCCGCATCAGTGGACGAGCTTGCGCTCCACGTCGGCGACCCGGCCATCGACGAGTGTCACCGTGGTGATCGTGTTGGGATCGTCATCCCGCGGCAGGTAGGACCAGCGGTAGCCCTTGCCTTTCTGGTTGCGTGCGTCGACGTCAGGCTTGCCAATACGCTGGACAACCTCGGCGGTGGTCATCCCGACCTTGATGTAGCGGCGCTCGCTCGCCTTTGTCGCATTGCCCGCCACGGTGCGCGCTCGGCTGCTCGTCGTCGTGCGCTCCGGCTTCGCGGCGGCGCGCGGCGCTGCGGGTGCGCTAGGGACCGGCGTTCCGGGAATCACGCTGAGCGCCGGCGGATCGGTGGCGAAGTTGCGCAACTCCTTGCCCGGCGCACACGGTTCATCCTGATACATCACGCTGCCGGCGGCGCCGGCACATTTGTAGACCGGACTCGTGGCGGCGCCGCCCGCGGTCGCGGCGATCGCGGAAGACAGGAGCGCGGAAAGCAACAGGATGGCCATGACGGGCACCCCTGTTTGGGAAAGCGTTTACCATACACCTTTCGTCGACCGCGCAAATCATCCTTTTGATGGATACACGCAGCCGCATCGCCGCCCGCGTGCACGAGATCGCGCCTTTCCACGTCATGGAGGTGCAGACGGCAGCCAGGGCACTGGAGGCTGCAGGACGCACGGTCATCCATATGGAAATCGGCGAACCCGATTTTCCGACGCCGGAACCCGTCATTGCCGCAGCCCGGGCCGCCCTGGCGGGCGGCGCCATTTATTACACATCTGCGCTCGGCATCCCGGCGCTGCGCGAAGCTATCGCACGACACTATCGCGATCACTTCGATGTGAGTATTTCGCCGGAGCGGATCGTCGTCACCGCAGGGTCGTCGGCAGCGCTGTTGCTGACAGTCGCGCTCCTCGTCAATCGCGACGACGCGATCCTGCTGGGCGATCCCGGCTACCCCTGCAACCGGCATTTCGTGCGCACGCTGGAGGGCGAAGCCGTCGGTATCCCGGTCGGACCCGAATCGAACTATCAGCTGACTGCCGCCCTTTTGGAAGCGGCGTGGACGCCACACACGCGTGGCGCGTTGATCGCCTCGCCGTCGAATCCGACAGGTACCACGGTCCCGCACGACGAAATGGCGCGGATCGCCGCGGCAGTCGATGCGCGGGGCGGAACGCTGATCGTCGACGAAATCTATCTCGGGCTTTCTTACGGCGTCGTTCCTCGAAGTGCGTTGAGTCTCTCGGATCGTTTGTTCGTGATCAACAGCTTCTCCAAGTACTTCAACATGACGGGTTGGCGCCTGGGTTGGCTGGTCGCGCCGGAGCGCCACATTCGCGATCTGGAGAAGCTCGCGCAAAACCTCTACATCTCGCCGCCGACGCTATCGCAGTACGCCGCGCTGGCCTGCTTCCAACCCGAGACGCTCGATCTGCTTGAAGGACGGCGTGCCGAGTTTCAGGCGCGACGCGACTTCCTGGTGCCCGCGTTGCGCGAACTTGGCTTCAACATTCCGGTCACACCCGGCGGCGGTTTCTTCGTTTATGCAGACTGTTCACCCTTCGGTATGGACAGCGAACGTTTTTGCGTGGAAGCGCTTGCCGCGACGGGGGTCGCGTTCACACCCGGCGTCGATTTCGGCCGCCACCGCGCCGGGGAGCATGTCCGCTTCGCGTATACCATCGCGCAGGACAAGCTGCGCGAGGGCGTTCGTCGCCTCGCCGCGTGGTTGCCCAGCCTGAAATGATCGTTGCGAAGCAACGCTTGAAACGCCCCTCTCCCTCGGGTAGAGGGGCGGGAGTGAGGGAACGCTGATGCGCACCGCCCTCGTGTTGCTGCTGCTGCCGGCACTCTCCGGATGTGCCACCGCGGAGTACTACTGGCAGGGTATTCGCGGTGAACTCGACATTCTCGAGCGTGCACAGCCCGTTCCGGCCGTCATCGAAACCACGTCCGACGCCACGCTGAAGCGCAAGCTCGAACGCTCGGCGGCTATCCGCGACTACGCCAGCCGCGAACTTGCGCTTCCGGACAACGGCAGCTATCGCAGCTACGCGGAAATCGGCCGCCGCTTCGTGCTGTGGAACGTGATCGCGACACCGGAACTGTCGCTGGAGCCGCGCCAGTGGTGCTTCCCCATTGCGGGCTGCGTGAACTACCGCGGCTATTTCGAGGAAGCGGCCGCCAAAGGAGAGGCGGCGAAGTTCACTGCCGCCGGCGACGATGTCCACGTCAGTGGCGTGCCGGCTTTTTCAACGCTGGGCTACTTCAACGATCCGATCCTGTCGACGTTCATACGCTATCCGGACCCGGAGCTCGCCCGGCTAGTGTTTCATGAACTCGCGCACCAGGTCGCTTACGCGAAAGACGACAGCGTATTCAACGAGTCCTTTGCGGTGCTGGTCGAGGAGGTTGGCGTCGAGCGCTGGCTTGCTGCGCAAAACGATCAGGCGCTCGCCGCGCAATTCGCATCGAGCCAGCGCTACCGCGAAGGCTTCCGCGATCTGGTGGGGCGGACGCGCAGCCGCCTCGCAGCGTTGTATGCCAGCGATGCGAGCGACGAAGCCAAGCGCGCAGGCAAGGCGGCCGCCTTCGCGCAGATGCGCACCGAGTATGCCGCCCTCAAGGAGCAGTGGGGCGGCTCCGCGGGGTACGACGGCTGGTTCGCGCAAGGCCCCACCAATGCCAGTCTGGCGGCCGTGGCTCTCTACTCGCGGAAGGTGCCGGAGTTCCGTGCCTTGCTCATGGAGGAAGGCGGCAACCTGCCGCGCTTCTACGCCCGGGTAAAGGAGCTCGCGCGCATGCCCAAGGAGGAGCGCGAACGCATATTGGCTGCCGCCGGGGCGTCGACCCAACCCGGCAAGGCCGCTCGGATGGCCCCTCCGACCCCTCCGTAACCCCTTGTCTTGGCGGGCGAATCCCGCTATACTTTCAGGTTCCTTGCCTCACCCGCAGCAGACGGGGAGGCCGCCGGCGACAGCTGCACACAGGGATCCATGCGGATCTCATCATCGCCCAACCAACGTCCACAAGGAGCAAGTCTGCATGCGTCACTACGAAATCGTATTTATCGTCCATCCTGATCAGAGCGAGCAGGTGCCCGCGATGATCGAACGCTACCGCGCCATGGCTACGGCCGGCGGCGGCCGCATTCATCGGCTCGAGGACTGGGGTCGGCGTCAGATGACGTACCCGATCGCCAAGGTGCACAAGGCGCACTACGTCCTGATGAACATCGAGTGCGATGCCGCGGCGCTGGCTGAACTCGAGCACGCCTTCAAGTTCAACGATGCGGTGCTGCGTCACCTGATCGTCGCGATGCGCGAGGCCGTCGTCACGCCTTCGCCGATGATGAAGGAAGAGAAGTCCCGGTCGCTGTCGCCTGCGGGAACGCCGGCGGTCGCCGCCGCGCCGGGCGCTGCCCCCGTGGCTGCGCCCGCCGCCGCTGAAGCGACTGCGCCGCAGGTCTGAAACCGTTTCGGTGCAGGTGAATCAAGTGACTCTCGACGCGCGTCTGCAATCGCGGGACAACCTGCGGTTCACGCCTGCCGGCGTCCCGGTGCTCGATTTTGCGCTCGCCCACGAGTCGACGCAGGTCGAAGCCGGCGCCGAGCGTCGCGTCGCCTGCGAGCTCGCCGCCGTGGCGCTGGGCCCGATCGCGCGCGAGCTTGCGACAGTCGCGCCGGGTGCGAACCTGCGCTGTCGCGGATTTCTCGCCCGCCGGTATCGCACCGGCGTCAGCGTCGCGCTGCACGTGAACGGCATTCGACCTGACCGATAACCCATGGCACAATTGGCGCGCACAAGCATTCAATCAAAGGAAACTGATATGCCTCGTCCCATGGGAAGAAACGCCAAAGGCAAAGGCAAGGGCAAGGATGGCAAACGCCGCGAACGCGGGAACAACCTGTTCAAGCGCCGCAAGTTCTGCCGCTTTACCGCCGAGGGCGTCAAGGAGATCGACTACAAGGACGTCGATATCCTGAAGGATTTCGTGCAGGAAAACGGCAAGATCATGCCGGCGCGCATCACCGGCACCAAGGCGAGATACCAGCGCCAGCTCGGCACGGCGATCAAGCGCGCGCGCTTTCTCGCGCTGCTGCCCTATACCGACCTGCACTGACCGGAGCCAACGACCATGCAAGTGATACTTCTGGAAAAACTGCAGAACGTCGGCGACCTTGGCGATGTCGTGAAGGTCAAGCAGGGTTTTGCGCGCAATTTCCTGATCCCGCAGGGGAAGGCCAAACGTGCGACGCCGGAGAACATCAAGCTGCTCGAAGCCAAGCGTGCCGAGCTGGAAAAGGCTGCCGGCGCGAAGCTGGCGCACGCGCAGGAACAGGCCGCGAAGATCGAGGGGCTGAAGATACAGGTCACGCAAAAGGCCGGTGTCGATGGGCGGCTGTTCGGTTCGGTGACCAATGTCGATATCGTCGAGGCCCTCCAGGCGCTCGGTCACACGGTCGAGAAGGCGATGGTGCGGATGCCGGACGGTCCGCTCAAGCATGTCGGTGAATTTCCGCTGGTCGTCGCGCTGCATACCGATGTGCCCGCTAATATTGTGGTTGCGGTGCTCGGCGATACGACGACGCCAGCTGCAGGCTGATCCGCTTCGTTACGAATGCACTGCAAAGGGCCGGCGACGGCCCTTTTTAATTGGTCTCTCGAAGTCGACGACCAGACAATCGGTACAGTCGGCGCCCGTCGATTTGCTAAAATGACCTTGCTCTCCGCAAGTTGCCCGGCATGCCCAACGATCCCCAAGTCGAAGCACTGAAAGTACCTCCGCATTCGATGGAAGCGGAACAGTCAGTCCTGGGCGGGCTGCTGCTGGAAAACGGTGCCTCGGATCGCGTCGCCGATATCGTCGGGGGCGAGGACTTCTACAGCGATGCCCACCGGTTGCTGTACAGGGCGATCATGGAACTCATCGCCGACAACAAGCCGGCGGACGTCGTCACCGTGGGCGAAGTGCTCGGCTCCCTGAAGAAGCTCGACTACATCGGCGGGATGGCGTATCTCGGCGCGCTGGTGGAGAACGTGCCTACCGCGGCCAACATCCGCCGGTATGCGGAAATCGTCCGCGAGCGCGCGATTCTGCGGCGACTCGCCGCGGCGGGCGGCGAAATCGCCGACAGTGCGTATAACCCGCTGGGCCGCAGCGTACGCGAGATTCTCGATCACGCCGAGACGAAGGTGTTCGAGATCGCGGAGCACGGCGCGCGTGGCCAGCAGGGATTTCAGGAAATCCGGCCCTTGCTGACCCAGGTGGTCGAGCGCATCGAATTCCTCTACAACCGCGACAACCCTTCGGATGTGACCGGCATCGCAACCGGTTTTACCGATCTCGACCGGATGACGTCCGGCTTTCAGGAAGGCGACCTGATCGTGATCGCGGGTCGGCCCAGCATGGGCAAGACGTCGCTGGCGCTGAATATCGGCGAGCACATCGCGCTTGCATTGAAGATGCCCGTGGCCGTGTTCAGCATGGAAATGGGCGCGACCCAGCTCGCCATGCGCCTGATGGGGTCGGTTGGACGCCTCGACCAGCAGAAGGTGCGCACGGGGCGGCTCAGCAACGACGACTGGGAACGGTTGTCGGGCGCCCTCGGCCGACTCAACGATGCGCCGATGCACATCGACGAAACGCCTGCGCTGAATGCGCTGGAGTTGCGTGCGCGTGCGCGCCGTCTGTCGCGGCAGTATGGCGGCAAGCTTGGTGCGATCATCGTCGACTACCTGCAACTCATGCAGGCAGTCGGCGAGGGCGAGAATCGGGCGACGGAGATCTCGGAAATCTCGCGCTCCCTCAAGGCGCTCGCCAAGGAGCTCAAGGTGCCGGTCATGGCTCTTTCACAGTTGAACCGCAGCCTCGAGCAGCGTCCGAACAAGCGTCCGGTGATGTCGGATCTCAGGGAATCCGGCGCGATCGAGCAGGACGCCGACGTGATCTTGTTCATCTATCGCGACGAAGTGTACAACCCGGAAACGCCGGAAAAGGGCGTGGCGGAAATCATCATCGGCAAGCAGCGCAACGGGCCCATCGGCACGGTCTCGCTGGCGTGGCTCGGCGAGTACACTCGATTCGAGAATCTTGCGCAGACTGGATCCTATAGCCGATGAAGGTCGTCGCTCGCAATTCTCCGTGCTCTTGTGGCAGTGGAAAGCGCTACAAGGAGTGTCACGGGGCATTGCTCGATCCGTGCTCCCGCGGCGAGACGACTGCGAGCACAAGGTCAAGAGCTGCTCTGTCTCGACCAGTACTTTCATGGCCTTCGCACAGCTCACGTTCCGCGAGAGCCTGCGCGACATCGACGCCTGCTTGCGGCGAGATCGCCAAGCTTTATCGCATGGCGCATTCGGTGGCGCTCTCCCGCAGTACGCTGGCCGACGCCAACGAAGTGCGCGACTGGCGCATCTACGCCGAATTCCCCAGCGCCTGATCGGTATCGCGCGCGGGCTCTATCTGGACGAGCCCTTTGCCGTCGACTCAAAAACGGTCTATGCGCTCGACAGCAGACCATCGACTTGTGCCTTCGGTGTTTGCGTGGGCACCTTTCGCTCGACCAAGCCGATATTAAGCTGCATACGCTGTTGGATTTGCACGGCAATATCCGTCGTTCATCCATATTACCGACGGCAAGTCGCACGACGTCAACATCCTCGACCATTTGCTTCCCGAGCCTGGCGCGTTCTCCATCTGATCGCGGCATCTCGATTTTGCTCGCCTGCACCGCTTCCACGAGCCGCAGTTCTTCGTCACCCGGGCCAAGTCGAATCTCAAAGCGCAGCGCCGCTATTCGCATCCGGTCGATCGCAGCACCGGCCTCATCTGCGATCGACCATCATGCTGACTGTCTTCTATTCGCGGCAAGTTCGGCGCCCCTTTTTGTCGCAGTGGAAAGCGGTCAAGGAGTGTCACGGGGCATTGCGAACACGGGATGGCACGCGCGACTTGCCAATGTCGCCCGCTTCCGCAGATCGCCAATGCTATCGGCGCTGGAGGCGCAAAAATCAACTTGACTCGCCGAAGCCGCTGCTCTATATCAGTCGGTAGGCGCTGCACATGCTTGGGTCGCTCGGTCGGCGTGATGGCGACGGACGCACCTATAAGTGCGCCGCGCTGCAGCCGTGCTTCTGCCGGGTGGTCTACGATATCTCCGGCAAGCCTCCGGCGACGATCGAATGGGAGTAGACTGATAGCCTGTCGGAGAACGTCGAATACGCCGCCCGGCGCGCGGCTCCCCAGGAAGGAAAATGGGCGCTATTCCACAGCAAGACGAGACTCTCGACGCCCTTCTACAGTCCGTTCGGGACCTGTTGCGGCAGGGAGAGTTCCCTCAAGCGAAGCTTGAGGCCAGGAAGGCCACGCGCAGGTTCCCCCTGAGCTCACAGGCGTGGCTTCTTCGCGGCGACGCGCTGCGGTTGTCCAAAGCCTACCCTGAGGCAATCACCGCGTATCAGCAGAGTGTCGCGATCGACCCTTGGCTGCTGATCGCCCACGACCGGCTGGCGTGGCTGCACTTGCGCAACAAAGCCTTTGCCGAAGCGGCGCGGCACCATTGCGTCGTGCTCGAGCACGCGAAGGAAATGCCCGAGCGCATTCTCGCCGAGATGGCGGAATGTTTCGAGAAGGTCCTGGGCGGCGCGGCGCAGAGCGCGAGCGAGAAGCCGCTGATACGGGGTGTCGGGCTGCTGCTGCAGCGTTATTGGCCGGCGGTCGGGTCACTGCCCGAAAAGTCCGAGCAGTACGCCGCTCTATGCCGGATCGGCAGGCTTTGCGCCCTCATCAAGGACCATTCGCGGGCGGTCGAGGCCTTCTCGCAAGCCGTCGCGCACGATGCCGAGCATTCCGCTGCACGGATCGGCCTCGCCGAGAGCCTGCACGGGCTAGGGCGCGATGCGGAGGCCGTGGACCACCTGCGCGAGGCGATGCGAAACAACGGCACGGACGGGCGCCTGAAGAGGATGCTCGACCGGCTGCTCGCGGGAAGCCGCGCCCGACGAGCGCGCATCATCGCCTTTTACCTGCCGCAATACCATCCCATCCCCGAGAACGATCGCTGGTGGGGCAGAGGTTTCACCGAATGGAGCAACGTTGCGGCGGCGCAGCCGCTCTGGGGAGGGCACCTGCAGCCGAGACAGCCGACGGCTCTCGGTTACTACGATTTGCGACTGCCCGAGACCGTGAATCAGCAGTTCGAGCTGGCCCGACGATACGGCGTGGATGCCTTTTGCTATTACTACTACTGGTTCAACGGCCGCCGCGTTGCTCGACAGGCCGCTGAACGATCTCGTGGAGGGACGCAGCGGCCCGTTCCCGTTCTGCATCTGCTGGGTGAACGAGGAATGGCGGCGGAGCTGGGACGGACTGTCCGGCGAAGTGCTGATGCCCCTTGAGCACACGCCCGAATCGGACCTGGCGTTCATCAAGGACGTGATGCCGCTGCTCAAGCACCCCGACTACGTGCGCGTCGACGGCAAGCCGCTGCTGCTGGTATATCGCGCAGCCGGCCTGGCGCAGCCCGCGGAGACTGCCGCGAAATGGAAAGCCTATTGCAGGGACAACGGCATCGACGACATCCACCTTTGCGCGATGCAGACTTTCGGCTTTCGGAGACCCGACGACGGTAGGCTTCGACGCCGCCGTGGAGTTTCCTCCGCATGCGCCGAGCCTCGACCTTCCCGATCTGGAGTTCCACCGGGAATCGACTCCGCCTCCGGATGCGCATCCGCAATTCCAGGGCAAGATTTTTGACTACCAGCATTTCGCCGACTGCTTCATGCGTCGGCCCGAGGAGGACTATCGTCTGCACCGTACCTGCATGCTGGCTTGGGACAATACGGCCCGTCGCGGGCAAGGACGCCCACGTGTACGACGGTTTCACGGTCGCCAAGTACGAAGAATGGGTCGCCGCCGAGCGTCGCCAAGTCGGTCGTGGAGCATTCCGACGAGGCGATCGTCTTCGTCAACGCCTGGAACGAATGGGCGGAAGGCTCCGCCCTCGAGCCCGACCGGGCTTTCGGCTACGAGTTGCTCGAGAGCACGCGGCGCGCTCGCGCGCGAGGACTATACGCCTCGTTCGCCACGCACTGGACCGCGGGCGAGCCCACGCTGCCCGCCGAGCGCATCGAGCAGGCGCAACGCATTGTGCTCGTGGGACACGATGCGGTCTTCCATGGCGCCCAGATCAATCTGCTGAACATGGCGCGGTCGCTGCGCCGCGACTTGGGCATGGAGGTGCGCGATCATTCTTCTGGCGGGTGGCGAGCTGCAGCGCGAGTACGAGAAAGTGGGCAGGACCGTCGTGCTCGGGGGCGGCGAAGACGTGGCGCGCGGAGCTTCGTCGGCCATCTGTGGTCACTACGCGGCGATGGGGGCGACGAAGGCCATCTGCAACACGGTCGTGACAGGCGCAGCGGTCCAGGTTCTCAAGGAATGCGGCTATCGCGTGTGCGGCCTGGTCCACGAGCTTCCCGTGCTGATCGAATCCCGTGGCTGGGAAGCGCAAAGTCGTGCCATGGCGGAGCGAAGCGACGCTCTCGTGTTCGCATCCAACGTGGTGAAGTCGGCTTTCGCCAGCCGCTACGACCCCGACCCGTCCAAGCTCCTCGTCGCGAGCCAAGGCGTGGCCTTCAATCCATACTGGGGCAAGAGGGCGACTCTGCGGGCGAGCCTGCGGCAGGAGCTCGGCTGGCCGCTCGATACTCTCATCGTCGTGGGGTGCGGCTACGGCGATGCGCGCAAGGGCATCGACCTGTTCGTGCAGATGGCTGCTGAAGTCGCGCGGCGGGTCGCTCCTGCCAACGTCGCCTTCCTGTGGGTCGGCGATCGTCGATCAGGGTCTCGCCCACTACATCGACGTCGGACGCTGCGCATCTCGGCCTGTCGGACAAGCTGCGGATCACCGGCAAGGTCAGCGACCCGGCGCATTATTTCATCGGCTGCGACATCTTCGCCCTGACCTCGCGGGAGGATCCGTTCGCCAGCGTGGTCATGGAGGCGTTCGACGCCGGCATGCCGGTCGTGGCCTTCGACGGCGCAGGGCGGCCACGTGGACATCGTTTGTGAGGAATCCGGCGCCCTCGTGCCGTACCTGGACATCTCTTCCTTTGCCGGGGCGGTCGCGGAACTGCTCGCGGACGACGACACGGCGCGCCGCGATCGGCGAACGCAACCACGAGTACAGCCGGGAGCATTTCGGCTACGAACCGTATCTGCGGAAGCTGCTGGCGCTCCTGGACCGCGTGCCCGCCTCCGCAGTCGCGCGCGGTCAGCTCACGCGTGTGCCGCGCAGCGATCTCTCGGTCAGCGTCGTCGTTCCCAACTACAACTATGCTCGCTACCTCGAGCTGCGGCTTGCGCACCGTATTCGACCAGACGCTGCGTCCGCAGGAGATCATCATCCTCGACGACGCGTCCAGCGATTCCAGCCTTGAGATCATCGAGGCGATGGTCGCCGCTTCGCCCGTGCCGTGCCGCATCGTGCGCAACGAGCGCAATTCCGGCAACGCCTTCGCCCAATGGGCCAAGGGACTTGCGGAAGCCCGGGGCGATCTCGTATGGATCGCGGAGTCCGACGACTATTGCGAGCCGACGTTCCTCGAGCGCGTGGTCCCGCTGTTCGACGACGTACAGGTCGCGCTCGCCTTCAGCGACTCGGTGATGGTCGATGCGGGTGGCGGCAGCGCCGGCTACCGCTATCGCGACTACCACCGCACCATGCACGGCGAACGCTTTGACGCGTCATTCACAATTCCAGGAACCGAGCTGCTGAATCAGTGTCTGTTCGTCAACAACGTGATACCCAACGCCAGTGCCGCCGTATTTCGCCGGGAGGCGATGCTCGACAACCTGTCGCAGCTTGCGCGGTACCAGTACTCCGGGGACTGGTGGTTCTGGATCAACGTCGCCCAGAAAGGCAGAGTCGCGTATATCGACGAGCCGCTCAACTACCATCGGCGGCATGACCGAAGCGTGATGGGGGTCGTGCTGCAAGATCCGGAAAAGCTGCTCGCAGAGACGATCGCATACTATGGGCGGGTCCTGGCGCGCAGCGTCGGCATCATCGAAGCGCAGGCGGCGCAGGCCATGCTCGCGCGACTCCGCTCGATCTTCAATGAATACCGAGACTTGCTGGGCAGCGAGAATATCGAGGTGCACCCGCAATTAGGCCCCGCGTTCGCCGACCTAACAAGCCGGGCGGCAGGGCTGCCCGAACCGGGCTCGGTTCCGGCACCCCCGGTCTTCACCAGCGATGCGGAGCTGCGGGGCGAATTCCGGGCTGACCCTGTCTAACGTCCTGCCTCGTTCCAAAGTGTGGGGAAGCCCCGCATGAGTCGGGCTTCCCGTCGCACCGGGCAAGTCAAGACGTGCTACCCCGCGATGACGCGTCGTGGGGTGGATCTGCTATGCTTTGAACGGAACCATTTGGAGCCCGATCAACGAAATGGGTGGCATTTTCTCGAGGAGATTCAGCGCGTCGTGTGCGATGGACTCCCCGTCGACGCATGACAACGTTCGAGGCTTTTCCCGACCGGATCCGACAACTCTCTGACGACGAGTATTTGCGGCTGCTCGAAAGAAGCCTGGAGACACGGACCGTCGACGGAGTCACGTTTCCAGGGTTTCCGGAACAGTGATCCAGCGAACTTCGTCGGTTCGTCTGGAAAGAGTGCGCTGTCCGAAGCCAGCGTGTTCTGGCGATACCTGAAGAAGGCCTCGGAGGATCTAGGCAAACGCATCACCGCTACGGCAAATGTGCTCGACTTTGGTTGCGGCTGGGGACGATTTCTGCGGTTCTTGGCCAAGGACGTGGACGGCTCCCACCTGTACGGCGTCGATGTCGACCCGGACATCCTCACGGAGTGCCGGGCGCTCGGTGTTCCCGGCAGCCTGGCCTGCATTCAACCGTTCGGACGACTGCCGTTCCCAGACGCACACTTCGACGTCGTAATGGCGTATTCGGTTTTCACTCACCTGCCACAGCCAGTGAATCTCCATTGGATGCGAGAGATCGCGCGCGCGTGTCGACCGGGTGCGGTGTTCGCCTTGACTTTGGAACCGCGCAGGTTTCTTGATTTCGTTCGCGACGAGGCACCTCGCAATACGTCGCCGTGGCATCGCAATCTCGCGCGATTTTCAGATCAAATGAACGAACTAATGCTTCGCTTCGATCGTGGTGAGTTCGTTTACATTCCAACCCGCGGCGGTAGTTACAGACCAGTCGACGTACGGAGAAGCCGTCATACCGCAGCGTTGGATTGAACTTGAGTGGGGCGGGCTGGGCAACCGCGGGAGTATGTGGACGACTTAAGCCGTTTCTGGCAGGCGGCAATCGTTGTGCAACGCCGCTGAATAAATTTTCCGGTTCACTGGAACGACCAACGATCGACAAATGATTCTGACTCGAGCAGCAAGTGCTACACGGCGACGGCGGCGTGCGCACGTCCAATCAGATGCCGCATGATGAAGCATCGACACATGAATAACACCTCGCGACTTGCTCGCCCACAGCCCCGAAGGCCATGATGACGACGGGCCGCTGCCGGCCCATGTCGAAGGACTCCTCCTGGCGTGAGGGGTAAGCAGATGGAAGCTCGCGATTCTGTCCCGTGATGACCTACAAGCCCTTCATCATTGTCGGTATGCCGAGCACGGGATCGACTTTTCTCCTGACTACGATCCAGCAGCATCCTGCCATCTTGGCCTACGGTGAGCTGTCCCACCCCGCAATCGGCGAGCGATCCAGGACGCATGCCATTCGGCGAGACGGCGCCGCACTGGTTTTCGACGCTGAATCCGCCGATCCAATCGATTTCCCGAAAGGATGGGTCTGGACAGACAGCAATGCTGGCTACGGTGCTATTGGCTTCAAGATCTTTGCGGAATACGTCAGACCCCAATCGACCGATGGCAGCGCGCTCGACCAGCCCAAAGAGGAGTAACCAATGCCCGTTGCGATTGCAGGAATGCACCGTTCTGGCACCTCGATGGTCACCAGGCTACTCAATTTATGCGGACTTTACCTTGGGGAGGAAGAAGATGTCGTTTTCTCTCGCAAGGATAATCCCGAGGGTTTTTGGGAAAATGCCAAGTTCTGTAACACAAACGACGAAATCCTCGCTTCATTCGGCGGCGGATGGGACATTCCTCCCGTGCTCGAACCCGGTTGGGAAAACTCTGCTCACCTGGCAGCGCTCAACCGTCATGCAAGCGAGGTAATCGAAGAAATTTCGCAGGAGCCTGTTTGGGGATGGAAAGACCCACGGAACTCTCTTACATTGCCTTTTTGGAGAAGGCTTATTCCGGATTTAAAAATTGTCATCTGCCTGCGCAACCCGGTCGATGTCCATCGCTCCCTTTCGCACCGCGGATACGCATCGAGGTTTTTTTCCTATAACCTTTGGCTGACTTATTACCAACAATTAATCGCGTCGACCAAACCGGAAGAATGCATCATTACGCATTACGACAGTTTTTTCTGCGATCCTCGAGCTGAACTTCGGCGTTTGGCTGATTTCCTTGAACTGGATGTCTCAGAGGAGAGAATTCAGACTGCCAGTCAGGCAACTTTAACTGACTTGAGGCATCACCGCGCAACAGTCAGTGATTTTTGTCAAATGAACGTGCCCTGTAAAGTCATCGAGCTATATAAGGAACTTTGTCTGCGCGCGGGCCCTATGTTCAATGGGCTCTCGTTGGATGAACCCCAGTCCCCTCAAAAGCGCGCCAGCGGGATGCGCATCGAGGGAGGTTCGCCTTTCGGTGTCCCTGGGAGTCGCTCGACGAAGCGATTTTGAGCGCGGTAAACAACGGCTTGCTTCCGATGCAAGTGCCGGCCGCTGCAGCGCGCATGCATATTTTCATGCCGACGCGAGCCTGGGTTTCTCGGGACACTACCCAAATCGCTCGCGGCCTCAGGCAACCTGGAAAGTGTGAACGGCGTCGCAGCTCCTGCGGATTTGAGTCTTTGGAGCGGCGCCCCGGCTTCCTTCGGTGGTTGGTGTTGTCGAATGGAAGAGGCTCATGGAAGCGCGGATAGTCGTTACTTCTTTCTCGAGCGCGGAGACGGGCAATTACGCTACTATGTGCACGTGCCTTCGCGCATCCAAAGAGACGACGTGGCCGACGCTGTTCCCGAGTTGCCAAATTGGGTCACCCGGTTCAGTGGGTTTGACTTTGTTGCCGATCTTCAACATCTTCAGCCCAGCGAATACCGTCTGGGCGTCGTTCACGAAACCGAGGGAGCCTGCTACGAATTCGTGTTCGCCAACAAGCTGAGAGTCGTTTCTTAGAAGCTTTACAACCGTTGTCTAAAGATTCGTGTATTCGCACCGCGGCACCTGTCCCATCTGCGACCGGTCGGTCACCTTCCAGTCCGGGAAGCTCTGGTACAGGGACCATCTCATGGCGGGTGGGCGATGCGCCTACAACGGGTGCGTTCCCCGGGAACGGGCATTGGGGATGGTGGTTCGAAGCCTCTACCCGACCCTCGCCGAGTTGTCGGTGCACGAAAGCTCGCCCTGCGGCCGCGGCGCATCGCTCTTCCTGCAGAACAACTCCGGCGCTTACGTTGCGACTCAGTTTTTTCCCGACGAGGCGCCGGGCGCCATGGTTCAGGGATGGCGCAACGAAAACCTCGAACGGCAGACCTTTTCGGACCAGGCCTTCGATCTTGTCGTCACACAGGACGTCATGGAGCACGTCTTCGATCCTGCGGCGGTATTTCGCGAGGTAAGCAGGACGCTGAAGGCGGGCGGCTACTATGTGTTTACGGCGCCGACCTACAAGGACTTGCTGCAGAGCGAGCGCCAGGCGGAGCTGAGCACGGACGGAAGCGTTCGTCACCTTGCGGAGCCGGAGTATCACGGCTCGCCTGTTGGCTCGGGCCGCAGCCTAGTGACCTATCACTACGGTTATGACTTCCCCGAGCTGATCAACCAGTGGTGCGGCATGGACGTCGAAGTGCGCCGGTTCCACGATCACAGCAAGGGCATCATCGGCGAATTCACTGAGGTATACGTGTGTCGGAATCCCCTCCCGGCGCATCCAGTCGATGGGAAGCTGGTACAGCCCGGCGGCGATTCCGCGCCAGGTTCGGGTGTTGCTCGCCTTGGTCCCAGGGCGCTGCAAGTGCCGGCCGCTGCAGCGCGCATGCATATTTTCGTGCCGACGGAGCCTGGGTTTCTCGGGACACTACCCAAATCGCTCGCGGCCAGAGGCAACCTGGAAAGCGTGAACGGCGTCGCAGCTCCTGCGGATTTGAGTCTTTGGAGCGGCGCCCCAGCTTCCTTCGGTGGTTGGTGTTGTCGAACGGAAGAGGCTCATGGAAGCGCGGATAGTCGTTACTTCTTCCTCGAGCGCGGAGACGGGCAATTACGCTACTATGTGCACGTGCCTTCGCGCATCCAAAGGGACGACGTGGCCGACGCTGCTCCCGAGTTGCCGAATTGGGTCACGCGGTTCAGTGGGTTTGACTTTGTTGCCGATCTTCAACATCTTCAGCCCGGCGAATACCGTCTGGGCGTCGTTCACGAAACCGAGGGAGCCTGCTACGAATTCGTGTTCGCCAATAGGCTGAGAGTCGTTTCTTAGAAGCTTTACAACCGTTGTCTAAGGATTCGTGTATTCGCACTGCGGCATCTGTCCCAGCTGCGACCGGTAGCTTCGTCCAAGCGTTCACTCTTCAAGCGGGCAGGTCCAGACACGGTGCAGGTTGGCTCTCCAATGCTGGAATTCTCAAGAGATATACTTCACCGAGCCGAAGAGGCGGCCGCAAATGGACTCGAGCCGGCTCTCGCTGCATTGCGGCAGCTCGGTCTCGAGCGACTTCGGACTCCTGATGATCTCGATGCCGAACGGCGCAATACCCGGCGCTGTCTCGCGTGCTGCCGGCGATGGCATCCGCGGAAGTACAGCGGCACTGGACCGGCACCCACGGCGTCGAGCTCTTGCGGCAAAGCGTGGCCTTTGTTCGCATCGCGAGGCGACGTTCGGCCGGGTCGCGGGTCGGTCCGCTACGCAATGCGTCTATTCTGGACTTCGGCTGCGGCTACGGGCGACTGATCCGCCTGATGTATTTCTACTCGGACCCGGCCCGGATCGCTCGGGTGCGATCCCTGGGATCGCTCGCTAGCCCTTTGCCGCGAGGCGGGACTGACCTGCCGCCTCGATCAGACCGACTATTTGCCCGAATCCCTTCCGTATCCGGACGGTTCCTTCGACTTTGCTTACGCCTTCTCGGTGTTCACGCACACTTCCGCGCAAGGCGACCCGCACTGCGCTGAGTGCGCTTCGCAAGGTGATCCGGCCCGACGGCGTTCTGGCGATCACGCTCCGGCCGGTCGAATATTGGTCGTTTGCTCGCGATATTCCGGACTCCGAGAAACCTGAGCTCGAAAGCGCTCATCGCCGCACAGGTTTTGCCTTTCGCCCGCATGCAACGGGGGCTGCCGAGCCGACTTACGGCGACACGTCGATGACGGTGGAGTTTCTCGTGACCGAGCACCCTGGATGGCGCGTCGCCTCAGTCGACCGCTCCCTCCAAGACCCGTATCAGATCGTTGTCTTCCTGACGCCCGACCGTAACGTCACAGACGTGCACGTGCGCCGGAATGGCCCGGCAGAAGATGCGACGGAGCCCAAACCTCCGCCGCCAAGCGTCGCAACGCTAGCCCGCACCGAAGCCAAGGTTTGGGAAGCCAGCAGCTATTACGATGATGCCGAGCGTTGGACATGGCTCTTCTGGAGTGAAGCCCACCCGTTTCGCCCCCTGTTCGAGCAGTTGGATCTATCACGCGTGCTTGAATTGGCCTGTGGGCACGGAAGGCACAGCGAGTATCTCCTGGCGCACTATGGATCGCGCTTGGGCAGCCTGGTGATGATGGACATCCTGCAATCCAATGTGGATTACTGCAATGCGCGCCTGGGCCAACGCGAGAATCTGCGCGTGCTGGTCAACAACGGCGTCGATTTTCAGCCGATGCCGGCCTCCTCGCTCACGTCGATCTTCTGTTATGACGCCATGGTCCACTTCGATCGCCAAGTGGTTCGATCCTATCTCGGCGATGCGGTTCGTGTTCTCGTACCCGGCGGAAAGGCGCTGTTCCATCATTCCAATTACAGCTTCGATCCGGACTCCCATTTCGGGACGAACCCCCTAGCCAGGGCTTTCATGTCGAAGGGCCTGTTTGCACGCTATGCGGAGCGCCTCGGGCTGGAGGTACTGCAGCAGACGGTCTTTGATTGGGGCGGCGAATCCGGCTTGGACTGCCTGACGTTGCTGGCCAAGCCCAAGACGTGAGGTGCACGGTTCTATGCGCGTTCGGCAGATAGCGGAAATCCTCGGCAGATATGAAGCTGCAGACTTGGATCAGACCATCCATCCAGAAGACGGGATGTGGCTCGGTGGAGAGAAGTGGTATTGGTCGGTAGGTCGCTCCGGCCTTGAATGTGTTCTGGCAGGGCTTCTTGGGAGTTGGCAGCAGGACGAGCCGCAATCGATGCTCGATCTAGCCTGCGGGCACGGGCGCGTCGGCAGACATCTGCGCGCCGCGTTCTCGGGTACCCAATTTTACTGGTGCGATTTGATAGGGGCTGATTTCTGCGCCGAACGCTTCGGCGGCCAGGCAATCAAGTCGAGCCGCGATCCGCTCTCCTTGAACCTGCCGATGGTTGACGTCGTCTGGATTGGATCGCTGTTCACGCATTTGACCGAGGCGATGGCGCGGCAGTGGTTGGCGCGGGCGGCGGCTTGTCTCCGCCCCGAAGGGATATTGGTTGCCACGTTTCATGGAAGAACGTCCATCGAACTGTACCGACGGACGCAAAGCGCTCCCGCGGCGCAGGTCGACCGCGTCGAGAGGGGATGCCTGGAGCACGGGTGGGGCTATGATGCCTATGATCCGGCGACGGATCCCGAATGGGGCTTCTCCATGACGAGCCTGCCCCGACTCGCGGACGTTGCGGCCAATATCAAGGGGACGCGTATTGCTGGCATCGTCGAAGGCGGCTGGGCTGGCAACCATGATGTTCTCACGCTGGTGAGACGCGAATGACCAAGCTCTCAGGTGGGCGCACGGGGGATGATCGAGTCAAAAGCTCAGGGGCCCGCAACGGCGGCGCCCGATCGCGGCTCACGCAGGATGCACGCTTACTCCCAAAGATGCCAAAGGGCCTCATGGGGTTCAACCGCCGCGCGTGAACCACCGACGAATCCTGCGCACCGACAGGTCGGCAAAAAAGTTCAGTGCGTGATCTTTACCGATCGCACCGGCGCACAAAGTTCAACTCGCCCATTCTTCATCCGGGCTACGCCGAGTTCGACAGCATTTCCCATTTCCCCAACATCGACCCTTGCAAAATATCCGCTGTTGTTTAGGCTTTGCTTTCCGAAATACGCGCCCACATCAGGACGCGGCTTTATCTCGGTCGCATAAGCATGCACGTCCCCTTTGGCATCTTTCACGGCGATAAAGGCAGCATCAGCCGCTACGCCATCCTTCGCCGAGACGGTCAGCCAACCATTGACCTCCAGGATGTCCCCTGTCTCGATATTTGTCGGCGTGGAGGGATGTCCATTCAGGTTATCCATGTTGCCATCTCCATAGCAAGGCACAGGCTTCCAATGCGCCAGAGCGCTGCCAACTTCACCGACCTCCTTACTGAAAACATTTGTCAGCGCAGCTCCCCCCTTACGCTCAACTTTGGAGACGCTGGGATTCGCCAGTAGATAGATCTGACATTGCGGCTGGCTTGTCGTGAGAGTGTAGGGCAGACCGACGACATTAATCGTTCTTCCGTTCAGTTCCTGCTTGAGCGCATCTCGGATTGGTTGAAGCACCGGCGCGATCCGTTCGCTGTCGTACACCGCGCAATCGACCATCGCGCCCAATTTTCGGCCGTCAAACCATCTCTCACGCTCCTCGAAAAGCATCTGGTGGATGAGCGGGACGGGGAACCAATTGGCAATAACAAATCCGCGCCGCTGCGCGAAATAGGGTAGATCTGCGCCCCAGCCGGTGCCAAAGACGACGACGACGCTGTCCGGCGACGTTGTCTCCTGCACGGCGCGGCCGGCCTGGTAAAACGGATGCTTGTGGAAATCAACAAATAGAAGCTGCCCATATACGCCCGTATAAAGGCTCCAAACTTGGCTGAGCATGGTTGCTACTAGCACCGCATATCCCGCAGTGGCCTCGCCGCGCTGTAGCAGCCCCTCGGCAACGACAGCCACGGCCGCGCAGAGCAGAAAGACGTTCTCCACCTGATAGTACGGGTTGTTGATATGCAGTACCGGAAAGAATAGGTAGACGCTCAGATATGAAGCTACTAAAGCGATTGCAAGTAAGACCCAAAACATACCTCGCAGGAAGCACAGTAAAGCCAAGCCGAGGACCGGGATAAGCCAGAAGCTGCCGAGAGCCTCGGGAAGATCGCGAAGACGGATGGCCCAACCCCACAAGTCGAACTTCCAGCGGTCGCGCCAAACGCCAAAATACCACGAAGGCATGTTCTGTACGCGCAAGAGAGCAGTGAGCGGATTTTGCATGAACTGCTTATCGGTGTAATTGTTCCACACGAGCAACGCGGCCGCGCGGATAGGGCCACCGTCCCGGCGGCGAGCATCAGTATCGGAGAATATCGTACGATGGCCGACCTTTTCTGCCAGCTGTAGAAACAGGTGTAAAGAAACCCAGCGACAATGAAGCCCGCGAGCACAGTTACTTTCGCGATTGCCGCCAATACGCCGAAGCCGAGACAGGCAAGATAATTAGTCCTGTTTCGCCTGGTGAGGAAGCGGACGAAAAAAGCCAGCCATGCGAGGCTCAGAAACACCACCGTTGTCTCGATCAGGACGGCCCGCCCCCAGAAGACAGTGACGGGGGCAAGGAGCCAAAGCGCACCGGCGAAGAGGACCAGCCGCCGACCGTTCGAGATCGGCAATTCCTCTGCCAGCAGAAAAGCCGGCCACAGAGCCGCCACTGCGAAAAATGCGCTGACTAACCGTCCACAAGTGCCGACCGGCGCGCCGGTAACCCAGGTCAGCAGCGCTACACACCACTGGTAGACCGGAAACTCCTGAGGCAGGGTCCAAGGTTCGCCAAAGATCGGAACTATGTTTGCCAGCCAAGCTCCTTGGTCCAGCATATAATGCACAGTGATGGCGGTCTGGGCGGGTCTAAAGCCCCATCCATCGACGATCGGCTGGTCTAGCGTCCACCATGTGAAGAACAAGAACTGCACGAGCGCCGCGCAAAAGACGACCCAGGCGATCATATTGCCTTCGAGCAGTACCCGGCGCGTGACGCCGGTCGCGTGCGCGTCGCGTACACTTGCTTCGCGGCTCATGCACCACCACTCGGCATGATAGACATTGTCACAAGAGGCGTTTTGCCGAGGGCATGGCAGCTTTCAGCCGTCGAATTATTCACATGATCAACCGGACCGCGTTCGAGCGCAATGCCGGATTTCGAGTGGACTTCCTGTATTTGATCTCCGAGTTGCGCGCCCGGCTGAAGCGACGGGCGTCGGCACCGCGTTTCGCGGCAAAGCGAAGGCGAGCGATCACGCCCGTATGGATCGAGCTGCTGTAACGGCGCACACTTTCGTCGAACGAGTGCTCAATCAAAGCGTTCTCTTGCGGCGACCACGACGTCCGCACTTGACCGGCGACGTCGGATGATCAGTCCCTCATATCTTACCCGCGGACTCTAACGCCGTACCGGACTAATTAGGTCGATAGCGCATCGACCGGCGCGATTGGGCCCGCGCCGGGGCGACGAGGTCTACAAATTCCCGCCGCGTGATCCGCCAGCTCGTCCCTTCCGGAAGCGGCCCGCAGCGCCGCACGGGTGACGACCATCCAAGCGGAGGTCGCGAGCCCGATTTGCTAGAATGAAGTCGCTCTTCGCAAGCGACTCGGCATGGCCAACTACCCCCAGCTCGAAGCACTGAAAGTGCCACTGCACTCGATGGAGGCGGACTGCTGCGCTCGCCAACGAGCTCAAGGGCGTGGCGGAAATCATCATCGGCAAGCAGCGCAATGGACTCATCGGCACGGTGTCGCTGGCGTGGCTCGGCGAGTACACGCGATTCGAGAATCTTGCGTGGACTGGATCCTATAAGTCGATGAAGGTCGTCGCTCGCAATGCTCTCTGCCCTTGTGGCAGTGGCAAGCGGTACAAGGATTGTCATGGTGCCTTGACGCTGATTGCGGCGGGGCCACGTCCCGATCGTGGCTCGCGCGATAAGCTCGAGCAGGCGCTCTCCTTGCAGCAGGCAGGACGGCTCGACGAGGCGATCGCCATCTACGAGTCCGTGGTCGCCGCATCGCCTCCGGACTTCGATGCGCTGCACATGCTCGGCGTCGCGCGGTTCCAGCGAGGCGACTTCGAACGCGCCGCCGAGCATATCGACGCTGCGCTGGCGCTCCGGCCGGGACAACCGGCCGCGCTCTTCAATCGTGAACTGGTGCGTGCGGCGATCGCTCGCCGCGGTGTCCAGTCGGAACTCGATCGGTTGACGCAACAGCGCCCGGCTCGCCGTCGACGTGCCGGAGCTGCCGGCAATCCCGTCCCCGCAGCTCGTACTGCCGACGTCGCAGGAGTTCGCGTCATCGCGTTCTACCTTCCCCAGTTTCATCGCATCCCTGAGAACGACGCATGGTGGGGCGAAGGTTTTACGGAGTGGACCAACGTCCGCAAGGCGCGACCGAACTTCGTGGGGCACGAGCAGCCGCGAGTACCCGGTGAACTTGGCTACTATGACTTGTGCGATCCGGCCGTGCGCGCAGCACAGGCGGCGCTTGCGCGCGAGTACGGGATCGACGGCTTCTGCTACTACTACTACTGGTTTGGCGGGCGTCGCCTGCTCGAGCGACCGCTGGCGTCGGTGATCGAGTCGGGAGAGCCGGATTTTCCCTTCTGTATCTGCTGGGCCAACGAGAACTGGACGCGCCGTTGGGACGGGCTCGATCGCGAGATCCTGATGGCGCAATCCTATGCGTCGGGTGACGCGCAGGCGTTCGTGCGCAGCCTTTACCCATTGTTTCGCGACCGGCGCTACATCAGGGTAAACGGCCGGCCGCTGGTCGTCGTGTACAAGGCCTCCGATATCCCGGATAGCGCAGCGACGTTGAGACTATGGCGCGATACCTGCCGTGCCGACGGCGAAGGCGAACTGTATCTCGCTGCGGTCGCACGCAATGCGCTCGACGATCCGACCGTGCTGGGTTTCGATGCGGCGATCGAGTTTCCGCCGATTGGACATGCCGCGGAGAACATCACCGCGCAGGCCACAAGTGTCAATCCTGATTTCCGCGGGATGATCTTCGACTACCGCAATCTCGCAGCCGACTATCTGATGCGGCCCCGACCTGTCCACCGGCAGTTTCGCGGAGTCACGCCGGCGTGGGACAACACGCCGCGCCGGCAAGACGATGGCACTGCATTCATAAACTCGACACCGGCGATTTTCCGCTACTGGCTCGAACAGACCCTTCGCCAGACGCGGATGCGCCACAGGGGCGACGAGCGGTTGGTCTTCGTCAATGCATGGAACGAGTGGGCCGAAGGCAGCTACCTCGAGCCGGATGCACGATCGGGACGCGCGTATCTCCAGGCGGTGCGCGATGCACGGGAGATCGAAACTGAGCCGGGCGCGGATCCCCCGTCGCTTGCGGAGGTTGCGGTCGACCTCGATGCACTCATCGCATCAGGCGACGTCAGCGTAATTCGCGTCGGCGAGCATCGTGACCTCGCGCCCGACCGGCCGTCGATCGTCATGCCGGTGTACAATCACGCCCGGTTTCTCAGCCGGACATTGGCATCCCTTGCCGGCCAAACGCGCCTGCCCGCAGAACTCGTCGCGATCGACGACGGATCGGATGATGACAGCGCCGCGATCGTTGAAGCCTTCGCGCGAAGCGCACCGTTTCCGGTGACGCTGCTTCGCCAGAGGAACAGCGGCGCCGACCTGGCGCTCAATCGCGGGATCGTGCTGGCCCGATGCGACATCGTCGCGCTGCTAAATTCCGATGATATGTACGCGTCGGCACGACTGGAGAGGATGCTGACCGCACTCGGTGGCGGGACGGAACTGGCTTTCTCGGACGTCACGCTTCTCGATGACGAAGACCAGCCTGCCGACGGTCCGATCGCGCAGCGGATTCGGCGAATGATCGACGCGGCATCGTCATCGGTCGATCTGATCTATCCGCTGATCGAGCACAACATCGCAACGTCGACCGGTAATCTCGTCATGCGACGGGAATTGCTGCAAAGGATCGGTGGTTTTGCCCCGCTCAAGGTGTGTCACGACTGGGACTTCGTGTTGCGGGCGGCATTGGCAACGCGCATACGATTCGTGCCGGAAAGACTTTACGCGTACCGTTTGCACGCGGGCAACACGTTCGCCGGGCTCACGCTCACAGGGGTTCTGGAGAGCGAGATATTGCTGCAGCGATTTTTCAACGGTATCGGCTGCTATCCCTTTCCCGACGATGATGCCCGCGCACGGTTCATTGCTCATGCGCAAGGCCTCGGCTTAGGCGGCTATCTTGCGACGTCGACCACCGCGCGAGTCGACGCGGCGACACGGTGACGTCAGAAATCCCCAGCGCAACTCAGCGTTGAACGCGGCGACGATGACATCCTTGCGATCGACATGAGGGCGAGCGGCGGCTACAAAATCTCCGCCGCGTGATCCGCCAGCCGCGAGCGCTCGCCGCGCATCAGCGTGATGTGGCCTGAATGCGACCAGCCCTTGAACCGATCGACGACATAGGTAAGCCCCGAACTGCCCTCGGTCAGATACGGCGTGTCGATCTGCGCGATGTTGCCCAGGCACACGACCTTGGTACCCGGTCCGGCGCGCGTGATCAGCGTCTTCATCTGTTTGGGGGTGAGGTTCTGCGCTTCGTCGATGATCAGGAATTTGTTGATGAAGGTGCGGCCGCGCATGAAATTGAGCGACTTGACCTTGATGCGGGAGCGAATCAGGTCGCGCGTCGCTGCGCGCCCCCATTCACCGGCTTCGTCGTCGGTCTTGTTGAGCACGTCGAGGTTGTCCTCGAGCGCGCCCATCCACGGATTCATCTTTTCCTCTTCGGTTCCAGGCAGGAAGCCGATGTCTTCTCCTACCGGGACAGTGACGCGCGTCATGATGATCTCGGTGTAGACCTTGAACTCGAGCGTCAGCATCAGGCCGGCTGCAAGCGTCAGCAGCGTCTTGCCGGTTCCGGCCTGTCCGAGCAGCGTGACAAAGTCGATCTCCGGGTTCATCAGGAGGTTGAGCGCGAAATTCTGTTCGCGGTTGCGGGCTACGATGCCCCACACGTTGTTCTTCTGATGCGTGTAGTCCTTGAGCGTCTGCAAGAGTGCAGTACGCCCGGAGACTTCCTTGACCTTGGCGTACAGCGCGGTTTCCCCGGGGCCCTTCGCTTCCTGGTACACGAATTCGTTGACGAGGAGACTTGCGCAAAGGGGGCCGGTGACGCGGTAGTAGGTGTGGCCGCCCTGCTGCCACGACTCCATGCCCTTGCCGTGACGATCCCAGAAGTCCTGCGGCAATTCGCGCATGCCGCTGTAGAGGAGGTCGGTGTCCTCGAGGACCTTGTCGTTGGAATAGTCTTCGGCCGCGATGCCCAGCGCGCGCGCCTTGATGCGCATGTTGATGTCCTTCGACACCAGGATGACGTTGCGCTTCGGATGGGCATTGCGCAGATGCATCACGACGGCGATGATCTGATTGTCGGCCTTGCCGCCGGCAAGCGATGCCGGCAGGACGGTCGAGATCGCTTCGGTTTGCAGGAACAGGCGTCCGGTCGCGGCGCCGCCGCTCTGGGCCTTGAGCGGAATTCCGTCGGCGATGCCGTCCGGATTGATCGCGGTGGCGGCGGTCACCAGTTCGTCGAGGTAACGCGTCGCCTGACGGGCGTTGCGCGCAACTTCGCTGGTGCCTTTCTTGTTGTTGTCGAGTTCCTCGAGTGTGAGGATCGGCAGGTAGATGTCGTGCTCTTCGAAGCGGAGCAGGCTGGTGGGATCGTGCATGAGGACGTTGGTGTCCAGCACGAAAAGCTTGGGAACGGATGTCTTGGCGGATTTGGTAATGTGCAGCGCGGGACGTAGAGTGCGCTCGACCATGGGCCTCCTTGGGGCATGTGGGCAGGGCAACTCCATGCTAGCCAGCCAGCGCGCCGAATACAAGGGGTTGTGGTTCGTCGAGAGCCGGCACCACACACTTTGTGGTGGAAAGGGGACAGTGGGCCAACCCCTTTCGCCGGCAGATCGGCTCCCGGCGCAACTGCCGACCTCGCCGGCCGACGAGGTGCGGCGCGTGGTGAAGCCTACAGCGTCTTGGTGAAGTCCAATACTTCCTGCGCGTGACCGGGGACTTTGACGCCCCGCCATTCCCGGGCGAGCTTGCCCGCACTGTCGATCACGAAGGTGCTGCGCTCGATCCCGCGCACCTTCTTCCCGTACATGTTCTTCATCTTGATGACGCCGAACTGCGCACACAGCTTCTCGTCCGGGTCGGAGATCAGCTCGAATGGAAATTCCATCTTCGCCTTGAAATTCTCGTGCGATTTCAGGCTATCGCGTGAGACACCCGCGACCACCGCGCCCGCCTTGACGAATTGGCGGTGCAGATCCCGAAATTGCATTCCCTCGGTCGTGCAACCGGGCGTGTTGTCCTTCGGATAGAAATAGAGAACGACCGCATGCCCCTTGTGCGCGGACAGCTTGAAATCGCCACCGGTCGCGGCCGCCGTGAAGTCAGTCACTTTCTTGCCAAGCATAGTGAGCCTCCTTGTCGCCTTATCGCGTCATGTCAGGTAACCGCGCGCTCCGATCACGCCGCAGCCGCGAGATCCACGTCGCCAAGAAATTCTCGCCCCTGCACGAGCAACGTGCCGCTGCGGCCTGGCACTGTTCCTGGCGCCACCTCGTGCCGCGGCAACGCGAGCGCTTGCATCGTCTCGCCGAGGCGGCGCATCGACGTGACCTCGTAGCCTTGTGCTTTCCAGCCCGAGATCAGGGCTTCGAGGACGGGAGACAGCAGCATGCCTTCAAGTTCGGCGTGAAGCGTGAACACGTGACCATAGCCGTGCGCGGGCGGTCGCGTCGTCCGCGCGAGCAGCCGTTCCGCGACATTGTCCGGCGTGCAGCCGTCGGTTCCGATCATTTCATCGAGCGTGGGTAGCGTCGTCGGAAACTGGGGGCAGCGGACCAATTCCGCGTTCCACACCGGCAGATGGGGTTGCGTGCCACGACCGTCCGAGCAGTAGTCGAAGCCCAGCGACTGCGTCAGGCGAAGCGCATGCAGATTCATCTGCCATCCGGCAGCGCCGTGCGCCCGCGGCGGTTCCTTGAAAATGTCGGTGAAGCGCTCGCACGCGAGCCGCATCTGCCGCTCGGTCCACTGCGGCCCCGCCGTGGCGACACCGTCCTGCCACTTGGTGTGGTCCCAGCAGTGGATGCCGACTTCGAAGCCTTCGTCGCGGACGTGACGCATCACGTCGCCGCCGCGCTCACCGATGTCCGGTCCCGGCAGCAGCGTGCCGTAGAGCAGTGTCTTGACGCCGTAGTGCTGAACCACGGACGTGCGTTGGACTTTGCTGATAAACCCGGGGCGAAACACGCGCTTGATCGCGCGGCCGGTGTGGTCGGGGCCGACGCTGAACAGGAACGTCGCGCCGACCTTGTGGCGCCGAAGGAGTTCGACGAGCTTCGGCACGCCCTCGCGCGTGCCGCGCAGCGTATCGACGTCGATCTTGAGCGCGAGAATCATGGCGGGCGTCACTCGACGAGCCGCCGCGCTTCGCCGACCTGGCCGCGATACGCATCGAAGATGCGCTTGAGCGAGTCCGTCATGTCGACTCGCGGTTCCCAGCCGAGGTCGGCGCGGGTGTTGGTGATCTTGGGCACGCGGTTCTGGACGTCCTGATACCCTTTGCCGTAGTAGGCGTCGGCTGTGGTTTCGATCAGCTCGACATCTTTCGCCGTGTCGCGGTACTCGGGGTACGTGAGCGCCAGATCGAGCATCATGCGCGCGAGTTCCTTGACCGAGAAGTTGTTGGCCGGATTGCCGATGTTGTAGATCTTGCCGCTGGCGATCCCGTCGTCGTTGGCGATGATCTTGAGCAGTGCTGCGATGCCGTCGTCGATGTACGTGAATGTCCGTCTCTGGGTGCCGCCGTCGACGAGCTTGATCGGCTCGCCACGGACGATGTGGCCGAGAAACTGGGTGATGACGCGCGAACTGCCTTCCTTGGCCGTGTTGATCGAGTCCAATCCGGCGCCGATCCAGTTGAACGGGCGAAACAGCGTGTAGTCGAGTCCTTCCTGCATGCCGTAGGCGTGGATGACACGGTCCATCAACTGCTTTGCGCAGGAGTAGATCCAGCGCGGCTTGTTGATCGGTCCCAGCACGAGGTCGGACGTTTCCGGGTCGAACGCCTCGTCCTGCGACATGCCGTAAACCTCCGACGTCGAGGGAAATACGACACGCTTCTTGTACCGGACGCACGCGCGAACGATCGGCAGGTTCGCTTCGAAGTCGAGTTCGAACACGCGCAAGGGCTCGCGGACGTAAGTTGCCGGTGTTGCGATGGCTACCAGCGGCAGCACCGTGTCGCACTTCTTGATGTGGTATTCGATCCACTCGCGATTGATGGTGATGTCGCCTTCGAAAAAGTGAAAGCGCTTCTCGAGCAGCAGGTCCGAGATACGGTCCGTCTGCATGTCCATCCCGTAGATGTCCCAATCCGTGGCGTCGATGATCCGCTTGGAGAGGTGGTGCCCGATGAAGCCGTTGACGCCGAGGATGAGGATTTTTTTCATTGAATGGTCGATCGCCGTCGCCGGACGCAGCCGGGCGGGGGCCCGGAAGAGCCGTCAGGTTACGGGAAAAGTCGGGAAAGCGGCAATTCCCGGCTAGGTACCCAGGTGTAGCGCAGGCCTTCCGAATTCGCGGACCAGCCCATCGGCGGTGACCGGTGCACCATCGATTTCCAGTTCCAGCACGGTCAGCGACCCGCCGCCGCCACAATGGGCGACGATCGTCCCGTTCTCGACGGTGAGTGCCGACGCGTGATGAGCGGTCGCGTCCAGCACATGCGTGCGCAGGATTCGCGCCTGCCGCCCTTCGATGGTGGTGCGTGCTCCGGGGTAGGGCGGCGCAACTGCCCGAACGAGATTGTGGATCGTCTGCGCGTCCCTCGACCAGTCGATGATGCCATCCTCGGCCCTGCGTCCGCTGAAATAACTGCCATGGCGGAGGTCCTGCGGTACCCGCGGTGCCGTGCCCGCGATGAGCGCCGGCAAAATGCGATCGAGGCAGGCGGCGGCGGCGAGCGTCACCTTCTCGAAGACATCCTTGGCTGTATCGTCGGGAAGGATCGGTACGGCGGCTTGAGCCACGATATCGCCGCGGTCCGGCTTTTCGGTCATGTAGTGCAGGGTCGCCCCGGTCTCCGTTTCGCCGTGGATGATGGCCCAGTTGATCGGCACGCGGCCACGATACTTCGGCAACAGCGAACCATGCATGTTCAACGCGCCGCGCGGCGCCAACGCGAGGAGCGTCGCGTTGAGCATTTGACGGTAGTAGAAAGAGAACAGGAAATCGGGTCTGCATTCAGCGATGCGTTCGACGATCTCCTGCGCATTGGGGTCCGGCGGTGTGATCACGGGGATCGCGTGCTGCGTCGCCGTGCGCGCCACGCTGTCGAACCAGATCGTTTCGCCGGGACTGTCGTCATGCGTGACAACCAGCTTTACCTCGACGCCGTGGCGAATCAGCACCTCGAGGCAGCGAACGCCGACGTTGTGATACGCGAATACGACCGCACGCGTCATGACGAGCCCGGGGGCTCGGCTGCCTTTCCTTCCAGCACCGCCTCGATCATGAATCGTGGCCGATGGCGCACCTGCTGGTAGATGCGTCCGACATATTCGCCGATCAGGCCGAGACCGAAGAGGAGCATCCCGATCAGGAAAAAGGCCAGGATGTCGCGATCCCACAACGTGGCCAATCCTTCGCGCCAGCCCGAGAGCACCAGCCGGTTCGCAATCACGATGAGGTAGGTCACGAGTGCACCGGCAGACACGATCATCCCGAACATCGAAAACAACTGCAGCGGCACCAGCGAGAACCCCGTGATCAGGTCGAAATTCAGACGAATCAATCGATAGAGGGAATACTTCGACACGCCGGCTGAACGCTCTTCGTGCGCGACGTCGACCTCTGCGGGATTGAAGGCAAAGGTGTAGGCAAGGGCCGGGATGTACGTGCTGACTTCCCGCGACGCCACGATGGCGTTCACGATGTCGCGATTGTAGGCGCGCAGCATGCAACCCTGGTCGGTCATCTTGATGTGGGTGATGCGCTCGCGCATGCGATTCATGAGCTTCGAGGCGAGATTGCGCCACCAGGAATCCTCGCGGGTGCGACGGACACCGCCCACGTAATCGTGGCCTTCGTCCATCGCGACGAGCAGCTTGCCGATTTCCTCGGGCGGATTCTGCAGGTCGGCGTCCAGCGTGACGACGCGCTCGCCGACGCAACGCTCGAAGCCGGCGACGATCGCCATGTGCTGGCCGTAGTTGCTGTTGAACAGGATCACCCGCGTCACGTCCGGGCGCCGGGCGAATTGTTCCTTAAGCATCGCGGCGGAGCGGTCGCGGCTGCCGTCGTTGACGAAGATGACTTCGTAGGCGACGCCAAGACGATCCAGGGCGGGATAGAGCCGGTCGAACAGAGCCTGCAGGCCGGCTTCCTCGTTGTAGACGGGAATGACCACCGAGACGTGCGGAGTTTGCATCGTCATTTCCTCGCTGCGGCAATGATCGCACCGATCGCTGCGCACACGCGATCGACGTCGGCCTCGGTCATCCCGGTATGCAGGGGCAGCGTGAGCGTCTCCTCGGCGATGCGCTCCGCGTTTGGAAATTGTCCCGGACGCCCGCCGTAGTGCCTGCCGAGGGTGCACAGATGCAGTGCCTCGTACGACACGCCCGTCGCGATGCCGCGCGCATCCAGTGCATCGCGAACCTGTCTTCGCGTCAGCGTGAGCTGATCGAGTGGAAGCAGGACGCAGAACATGTTCCAGCTGTAGTCGTTCTCGTGCGGCGCGCTGGGGCGCGGCGGCAGCACGCAGGCCGGATCGGTGCGCAGGCGCTGGAAGTAACGGTCGACGAGACGTCGCCGGTGGGCGAGAAAGCCCGGAAGGCGTTCGAGCTGTGCGCAGCCGATGCGCGCATTCACGTCGGGCAGGTTGAACTTGCCGCCGGGGAACGCGACATCCCGCGTTCGATCAGCCTTGTAAGTGATGCCATGGAAGCGCAGCGTCTCGACCCGTATCGCTTCAGCTTCGCTGTTGACGACGAGCGCGCCGCCTTCGATCGTGGTGATGTTCTTGTTGGGGTGGAAGCTGAACGTCACCAGATCGCCGAAGGCTCCGACCAGTTTGCCCTTCCAGCGCGAACCGAGCACCAGCGCCGCATCCTCGATGACGCGCAGACCGTGCCGGCGGGCGAGCGCGTACAAAGCGTCCATGTCGACCAGCGCGCCCGGGTAATGCGTCGGAATGATCGCTCGCGTGGCGGGAGTGATGGCCGCCTCGATTTGCACCAGGTCGATGTTGCGCGTCACGAGATCGCAGTCGACGAATACGGGTCTGGCGCCAACCTTGGCGATCATATTGAGCACGGTAAAAAAACTCTGCGCGGACGTGATCACTTCAGCACCGGGGCCGATGCCTGCGAGCTGCAGTGCGACCTCGACCGCCGCCGTCGCCGACGTCAGGGCTCGCACGGGGCGGCCGCCGCACATTGCGCTCAACCGCGTTTCGAATTCGCGTACCCAGGGGCCGCTGGTAATGTGCCCCGAACGCAGTACTTCCGCGACGCCGGCGATGGTCTGCTCGTCGATCTCCGGACCGGCGAACTTCAAGGGCGGCGGCATGCTGGCATCCACGGCTACCCTCGCGCGACGAGCCAGACGCCGAGCACGATGAAGCCGATGCCCATCCATCGCGTCAGGCTGACGGATTCGCCGAGCAGGTAGTGGGCGGCGATGGCGTTGATGACGTACCCCAGCGACAGCATGGGGTAGGCGATCGATACGGGGACGCGCGACAGGCCGATGATCCATACGAGCACGCTTATGCCGTAACACGCGAGACCGCCGATGAAATGCGGCTCGACCGCCATCCGGCCCAGCTGATTCGCCCAGTCATCGCGAGTGAGGGTGATCACGCCGAGCACGTTGGTCCCGGCCTTGAGCAGCAATTGCGCGACTGCGTTGAGCAGGACGCCGGTGAACAGGAACGAGAATGCGGTCCAGGTCATGCTCGATATCTCACCTGCGGGCGACGATCACGCGACGTGCATCGCGACCGAGCTCACGCATCGGTACACCATGGCGGCGGAGATTGTCGTATTCATCGGGCTGCATGATGGCATAGGCGTCCTGGACCGCGTCCCAGATCGGGCGCCAATGCGCGATGGTGTCGATCGCCTTGCCCGGCTCGCTGGCGATGCCCATCGCCAACTCGTCGGGATGTTCGACCTGGATCACGGTGCGACCGAGATAATACGGCAAGGTCTGGTCGTACATGTTGACCGTGTAAAACGGTACGTCGGCGCGAAAGGGGCCTTCCTTGGCCACGATCTTCGCGACCAGCGGCGCGCTCGAGCGGGATTCCGCCAGCGTGTCGTGCCCGCCCAGCACGAGCTGCGACGCGACCAGCGTCGAAAACGCGATCGTCATGACGGCGACGACTCGGCGCCCCCGGGAAAGTGACCACATCCCGGCAACGCCGCCGGCAAAGCCCACGCCGAGGGCCCATTTGATCCACGGTCCGTATGCAAGCAACGGCTTCACCGGCTGTGCATCGCTCGCGATTCGCGCAGCCAGGGTATCGTACCCCAGCACCGCAGCGAGCCAGGCGAAACCCGTCAGCGCGATCAAAGGGATCGACAATCGTCGGAAGAGGGTGTCGTCGATAGTGACAAGTTGCCTGGCGATCACCAGCGCCAACGCCGGGAAGATCGGCAGGATGTACGACGACAGCTTCGACCCCGACAGGCTGAAAAACACGAATATGAAGGCCGCCCAGACCAGCACGAAGCGCTGCCAGCAAAAGCCATTGCGGTCCGCCGGTGCGTCGGTCCACGATCGCTTGGCCGTCCATGCGAACAGCGTCAGCCAGGGCAGGATGCCGACCGCGAGGATCGGCACGAAATACCACCATGGAGCTGTGCGCTTGGCTTCGTTGGTGAGGAAACGGGTGAAATGCTCGTGAATGAAGAAGAAATCGAAGAACTCGGCGTTACGGATCGACACGACGACGAACCACGGCACAGCGATCGCAAGGAACAGTAGGGCACCTTTGCCGAGGTACAGGCGCCGCCACAAATTCCAGTCGTGCGTGAGCAGGCTATAGAGCACCACCACGGCGCCGGGCAGTACGATCCCGATGAGACCCTTGGACAACACGGCGAGCGCCAATGCTGCCCAGGCCGCAAGCATCCAGTTGCGTTGCTCGCGGACTGTTGCGTCCGCGCGTTGTGCGATGAGCAGGCTGCCCATGCCGACGCTCATCCAGAAGCTGAGCCCCGTGTCGAGCGTGAGCACGTGCGCGTTCAGGATCCACCAGACACAGCCGCCGAGCGCAGCCGCACTGTACACGCCCAACGTGGGACCCCCGATGCGAAAGCCGACGTAGCCGATGAACAGGACGCCAAGACATCCCGCCAGCGCGGGCCATGCCCGGGCGGTCCAGTGGCGTACGCCGAACACGTCGTAGGCTGCGGCCGTGATCCAGTACTGGAGCGCGGGCTTTTCGAAGTACTTGATGCCGTTCAGCCGCGGCGTGACCCAATCTCCCGTCGCCGCCATTTCGCGTGCGATCTCCGCATAGCGACCTTCGTCGGGGTGCACGAGGCTGCGGAACTCGATATTCATGAACCAGATCAGCACGAACGCCAGAAGCAACGCGATCGCGCCGCGCCGGGAAAGCGGCGAGGCCTCGGCGTGCGGCCGTTGAGCAGGGCTTGAAGGAGGCATCGAGGGTGTGTCGGGGGCGCGCGATTTTACCGCGTTTGCCGTTGCCTACTCTGTCGACAAGCTTGCCCGCGGTGCGGTGATTGGCTACCATGCAGGCATGTCGCCCACTCGCACCCAGGAAAGTGTCACGGGATGGTGTTGTGCCGTGCCGTGTTCGCGCACGCCGGCCTGACCGATTGCTTTGTCACCAGGAAGCCGCCGGGACTGCCCAGGCGGCTTTTTTGTTGGATCTGCCCGTTAGTTGACCATGCCTTCATCGCTGACACTTTACGACAACTACACCCGCGCGCTGCGCCCGTTCGAGCCGCTGAAGAGGGGGGTCGTCGGACTGTATACATGCGGGCCGACGGTGTACGACTACCAGCACATCGGCAACTTCCGCACCTTCCTGTTCGAGGACGTACTGAAACGCGTCCTCGAATGGAATGGCTACACGGTCAGACACGTCATGAACATCACCGACGTCGGGCACCTCACGTCGGATGCCGACACGGGCGAAGACAAGATGGAAGCCGGGTCGCGGCGCACCGGCAAGACCGCGTGGGAGATTGCCGCGCTCTACACCGAGGATTTTCTCGCCGACATGGCGGCGCTCAACATCGAGCCGCCGTCCATCCTGTGCCGTGCGACCGATCACATCCGCGAACAGATCGATTTCATTGCCGATATCGAGAAGAACGGGTTCACGTACAAGCACCTCGGATGGCATCTATTTCGACACCAGCAAGCAGCCGGACTACGGCTACCTCGCGCGCCTGGACCGGGCCGGCCTCGAAGCGGGCAAGCGCGTCGACCTGGGAGAGAAGAAAAGCGCAACCGATTTCGCGCTGTGGAAATTCTCGGGGCCGGGCGAGAAGCGCCAGATGGAATGGCCGAGTCCCTGGGGCGTCGGTTTTCCGGGTTGGCACATCGAGTGCTCGGCGATGGCGCAGAAATATCTCGGTGACTACTTCGACATTCATTGCGGAGGTGAGGATCACATTCCCGTGCACCACACCAACGAGATCGCGCAGACCGAGGCGCGCGTCGGCACGCGGCTTGCGAATTTCTGGATGCACGGCTATTTCCTGCTGTCGAACGATGCCAAGATGGCCAAGTCCGCCGGCGAGTTCCTCCGGCTGAAGGTCCTCACCGATCGCGGGTACGATCCGCTTGCGTATCGCTACCTGTGCCTGACCGCGCACTATCGGACCCAGATGAATTTCACGTGGGACGCGCTCGATGCGGCGACGACCGCGCTCGATCGGCTGCGCAATGGCGTCCACGGGTCGGGCGCGCCCGGCGAACCCGACGCAGGCTACCTCGAGCGCTTTGGCGCTGAACTCAATGCCGACCTCAACACGCCGCGAGCCATGGCGATCGCGTGGGAAGTGCTGCGCGGCGCATTGCCTGCGGCGGCGAGGAAAGCAACACTGCTCGCGTTCGATCGCGTATTTGGATTGGGGCTGGCCTCATGGCAGCCCAAGGCAGAGGCGATTCCGCAACGCAGTCCAGGAACTCGCCGCAGCGCGCGCTGCCGCTCGCGCAGCGAAGCAATGGGCAGAGGCCGATCGGTTGCGCCTGGCGCTGCACGAGACGGGGTGGGAAATGGAAGACAGCGCTGACGGCTATGCGCTCAAGCGGCGGTAGCTTGGGCCCGTCATGAAACTCGCCACGCTGAAGAACGGCACCCGCGACGGCCAGCTGGCTGTCGTATCCCGCGATCTAACTCGCGCGATCGTCGTCGGCAATGGGGTACCGACGATGCAGGCCGCACTGGACGAGTGGCAACGTGTCGCGCCGCAGCTTTCCGAGCTGGCCGTCGCGCTCGATGCGGGCGGTGCTGGCATGCGGCACGCCATTCCTTTCGATCCACGCCAGGCGCACGCGCCGCTGCCGCGCGCCTACCAATGGGTCGACGGGTCCGCGTACGTCAACCATGTCGAGCTGGTACGCAAGGCACGCGGAGCCGCCATGCCGCCCGAATTCTGGACCGACCCGCTGATGTATCAGGGTGGCTCCGACACGCTGCTCGGTCCACAGGATGACATCGAGTTCCCGGACGAATCCTGGGGTATCGATTTCGAGGCCGAGGTCGCCGTTGTCATTGGCGATGTACCCGCCGGCGTGACCGTGGCGGCCGCGGCGGCCCACATTCGCCTGCTGATGCTTGTCAACGACGTGAGTTTGCGCAACCTGATCCCCGCCGAACTCGGCAAAGGCTTCGGTTTTCTGCAGAGCAAGCCCTCGTCGAGTTTTGCGCCGGTTGCCGTCACGCCCGACGAACTCGGCGACGCATGGCACGACGGCAAGGTGCACTTGCCGCTCGTCACACATCTCAATGGCGCGTTGTTCGGGAAGCCGAACGCCGGCGTCGACATGACGTTCGATTTCGCGCGATTGATCGCCCACGCGGCGAAGACGCGTGACCTCGAGGCCGGGACGATTGTCGGCTCCGGTACGGTATCGAACAAGGAAAACGACGGCCCTGGGCGACCTGCGGCGGCCGGCGGCGTCGGTTATTCGTGCATCGCCGAGCAGCGGACGGTTGAGACGATCCTTGCCGGCAAGCCGTCGACCCCATTCCTGCGCTTCGGCGATCGCGTGCGCATCGAGATGCTCGACGCGAGCGGGCACTCGATTTTCGGCGCGATCGATCAGCTCGTGCGCCGCACAACCTGAGCAGCTTGCCCTACAGAAGCAGGTCCTAGTAGAGGCGCTGGATCGGCCCGCTGTAGAGCACGGGTCCGGTCGGCAAGCCGGTCGGGGACCCACCCTTGGGCTCGAGGCTGACAGCCAGGGCAGGGATCTGTGCAAGGGCGGTCTCGGCGGGTGCGCTGAGCGCGATCTGCACGACGCCCGAGGGTTCGATCAACCCCAGCGAACGCGGATTGCCGCCCGGCGGCAGTGCCCAAAGCTCGAGCGCGCGATCGGCGGCGATGTCGACCGGAGCGATCGCCTTGATCCGCAAGGTACGGCCAGCACGGTCCGCGGTGGCGACCAGTACCGGCCTGGCGTCCGCCCCGGCAAGGATGGCGACCATGGTTTGATCGGGACGCACGGCCGGCGGCGACAGCAGCACGATCGCGAGGGCGATCGCGGTGGCGAATCCCGCCAACGTCAGTCCGCGCCACACGCCGAGGTTGCCCCATAGCGAAGGCGCCTTGGCCTCTGGCCTGCGCCCGCCCTCTATCCGCGCCAGGATCCGGGGCCAGGCATGAGCGGGCGGCGATACCGGCGCGATGCTCTCGGCGAAGGGCAGCAGGCGGGCTTCCCAGGCGGCGACGGCGTCGGCGATCGCGCGGTCGACGGCGATGAGCCGGACAAAACGAGCACGGGCACGCGGTGATAACGTGCCGAGAACGTACTGGGCGGCCAGCGCGTCGGCGCGTTCGGGTGTGTTGTATTTCATCGCTGCATGCGGTCAACGAGCAACGCCGGCAGCGTCGAGGCACGCTTTGAGACGCTCCAGGCCGCGCCGCACCCAGGATTTAACGGTACCGAGCGGCACGTGGAGGTGGGCCGCCAGTTCGGCGTGCGACAGGCCGCGATAGAACGCCAACGCGACTGCCTGCTTCTGGCCCGCTTCCAACGCCTCGACGCAGCCCTTGACCGCACGGGCGTCGGCGCCGGCCACGAGCAGCTCCAGCGGGGTGGGACCATCGTCCGGCAGCGTCATGCCTTCGTCCTCGTCGTCGATCGTGACCGTGTCCAGTTCCCGACGCCGCAGTTGATCCAGGCAACGGTTGCGGACGATGCTGGTCAGCCACGTGAAAGGCTGGCTCCTGGCAGCAACGTACGAGCCGGCATGGTTCCAGATGCTGATAAACGATTCCTGTAGCACCTCTTCGGCAGCCCCTGATTCCCTCAATATACGCAGCGCGACCCCGTACAGATGCGATGACGTCAGGCGATAGAGCTCCGCAAACGCCTGCTGGTCGGCGAGCGCCGTGCGCGCCAGGAGCTCCATGAGGCGGGCACTGCGTTCGATCTGCTTGACCGGATCGGCGGGCATTCGGCTCAGGGCGCGGTCCTGCCGCGATCCTTGCGCCACAGCACATCCGGACAGCCCGATTCGCGATTGAGCACCCGTGCTGCGACGAACAGCAGATCGGACAGGCGGTTGAGATATTTGCGCAGCGGTTCGCGCACCTCGGCCTCGGCACCGAGGTGCACGAGCGAGCGCTCGGCACGGCGGCAGACCGTCCGCGCGACGTGCGCGAGACTCGCCGCGCGCGTTCCGCCGGGCAGGATGAATTCCTTCAGCGGCGGCAGGTTGGCGTTGAATCGATCGACCGCGTCTTCGAGGCGCAGGACGTGTGCATCGCCGACGGCGTTGTAACCGGGAATCGAAAGTTCGCCGCCGAAGTCGAACAGGTCGTGCTGGACTTCGACCAGGCACCCAGCGACGTCCGCGGGCAGCGGCTCCGCGAGCAGTACGCCGAGCACCGAGTTCAACTCGTCGACGGCGCCGATGGCTTCGATGCGCGCCGAGTCCTTCGGTACGCGCGAACCGTCGCCGAGGCCGGTGGTCCCGACATCCCCGGTGCGGGTTACGATTTTGGAGAGGCGGTGGCCCATTGGGATACGCAGAGTCGATGCGCGGAATGAGGTGGTGGGGGAAGCGAGGATAGAGAATACGCCCGCCGGGGGCAAGCCGCGTCCCGCTGACGACCCGGCGGTGCCGACGACATCACGATCGCCACGCCGAATCACGCCGCGTCTCGCTATTGAGTCAGCTATACGCGTGACGGCGCTCTCCGGATGCGGTCTCCATTGTCTTTTGAGAGGGATTGGGTACCATGTGGCGGGGATCCCATGGCAACGCGCAATCCATTCGAACAGGATCTGGGGAGGAATCCGGCGAACTACACGCCGCTGTCCCCGCTTTCGCTGATCGCGCGCACGGCCTATACGTATCCGGGTCACCTCGCCGTGGTGCACGGCGACCGTCGCTATACCTGGGCCGAGACGTACGCGCGTTCGCGGCGGCTCGCTTCCGCGCTCGTTCGGGCAGGCATCGGCGCTGGTGACACGGTCGCGCTGATGGCGTCGAACACACCGGAAATGGTCGAGGCCCATTTCGGCGTACTGATGAGCGGCGGCGTACTCAACACGTTGAACACGCGGCTCGACGCGGAAGCCATCGCCTTCATGCTGGAGCACGGGGGCGCGAAGCTGCTGATCACCGACACGGAATTCGCACCGACCATCGGACCTGCGTTGGCGCAACGCGCGACCCAACCAATGGTGATCGACATCGACGACCCCCTCGGACCCGGCGGCCGGAAACTGGGTACGGTCGACTACGAGCGTTTCATCGCCGACGGCGATCCTGCCTTCCAATGGCAACATCCCGCCGACGAGTGGACCGCGATCTCGCTCAACTACACATCCGGTACCACCGGCAACCCGAAAGGGGTCGTGTACCACCACCGGGGTGCGTACCTGAACGCCTTGTCCAACATCATCGACTGGGGCATGCCGCGCCACGCGGTCTATCTGTGGACGCTGCCGATGTTCCATTGCAACGGCTGGTGCTTCGCGTGGACGATGGCCGCCAACGCCGGCGTCAACGTTTGCCTGCGCCGGGTCGAAGCCAAGGCGATATTCGACGCGATCCGCGAGCACAAGGTCACCCACTATTGCGGCGCGCCGATCGTGCACGCGATGCTGATCAACGCGCCCGCGACGCTGCGCGAGGGTATCTCCCATAAGGTCAACGCGCTGGTTGCGGCGGCCGCACCGCCGGCGTCGGTCATCGAGGGGATGGAGCGCATGGGGTTCGACATCACGCATGTGTACGGGCTTACGGAAACGTACGGGCCCGCGGCGGTGTGTGCCAAGCACGACGAATGGAATGCGCTCGACATCGCCGCGCGTACCGAGCGCAACGGACGGCAGGGAGTGCGCTACACGTGCGAAGAGGGCATGACCGTCATGGACTCGGAGACGATGGTCGAAGTGCCGTGGGATGGCGAGACCATGGGCGAGATCATGTTTCGCGGCAACATCGTCATGAAGGGCTACCTGAAAAACCCCGACGCGACCGCCGAAGCATTCCGCGGCGGGTGGTTCCACACCGGCGACCTCGCGGTGATGCAACCCGATGGCTATATCAAGATCAAGGACCGCTCGAAGGACATCATCATCTCCGGCGGCGAGAACATCAGTTCGCTGGAGGTCGAGGACGCGCTGTATCGCCATCCGGCCGTGCTGGCGGCTGCGGTGGTCGCACAGCCCGATGCGAAATGGGGCGAGACGCCGTGCGCATTCGTCGAGGTCAGGCCTGACGCGGTAGTGACCGAGGCGGAGCTGATCGAGCATTGCCGCAAGCACCTCGCGCGCTTCAAGGTACCGAAGAAGGTGATCTTCTGCGAACTCCCGAAAACGTCGACGGGAAAGATCCAGAAATTCGTCCTGCGCGAACAGGCACGCTCCACCAGCGCAATCGAGTAGAGACCTTCGCATCTCACAAGCGAGACACGACGGCCGCATTGATTCGAAAATTTGTTGCAACCTGCCGCGCCGTCTCGTTTTGTGGACGCGCGGCGCACCAAAGGGTACGCCATGAACGCTCCCCTTGAGGCCAACCTGCTTCCTTATGTCGTGCACGACATGCACGAGGGCGTCGTCACACTCACGCTCAATCGCGGTGAACGCTTCAATCCGCTCTCGCACGCGATGATCGCTGCGTTGCAGGCCGAACTCGATCGCATTGCCGTCGACGCCAGCGTGCGCGTCGTGGTGATCGCTGCCAACGGCCGGGGGTTTTGCGCCGGGCACGATCTCAAGGAACTGCGTGCACATCCGGATCTGGCGTGGCAGCAGGCCCTTTTCTCGAGTTGCGAGACGCTGATGCTGACCTTGACGCGGATCCCGCAACCGGTGATTGCCCGCGTGCATGGCCTCGCGACCGCGGCGGGCTGCCAGCTCGTGTCGATGTGCGATCTCGCCGTCGCCGCCGATACTGCCGCGTTCGGCCTGCCGGGGGTGAACGTCGGCGTGTTCTGCACGACACCTGCCGTCGGCGTCGCCCGCAACATCGCGCGCAAGCGGGTCATGCAGCTGCTGCTCACGGGCGATCCCGTGGACGCGGCGACTGCGCTGGCCTGGGGACTGGTGAACCGCGTGGTGCCGCTGGCCGAACTCGACGCCGCGATCGCCGAGCTCACGTCGCGGATCGGCTCCCGGAGCGCTCGCGTCATCGGTCAGGGCAAGCAGGCGTTCTATCGTCAGGTCGACCTCGGTCTCGCATCGGCCTATGACGCGGTCGGCGAGACGATGGCCTGCAGCCTTCTCGATCCGGACGCGCATGAAGGCATCGACGCGTTCATCGAAAAACGGGCCCCGCGCTGGGATGATTGATTCCGTCGCCATTGCCAAGGCGGGGGTCAATGGGGATAATCGCGCCGACATCTTACGAGGCGCCGCGTAGTTCGTGGCAGGCATGGCCGACGACATCATTCTCGAAACGCGCGGGCTGACCAAGGAGTTCAAGGGATTCGTCGCCGTCAATGGCGTCGATCTTCAGGTCAAGCGCGGCGCGATCCATGCGTTGATCGGGCCCAACGGTGCCGGCAAGACGACGTGCTTCAATCTGCTCACGGCCTTTCTGACCCCGACACGCGGCAAGATCTTCTACAACGGCAGGGAGATCACGGGTGTCCGCCCGTCCGCTATCGCACGCCTGGGCATGGTGCGCTCGTTCCAGATTTCGGCGACGTTCCCGCACCTGACGGTGCTGGAGAACGTGCGCATCGCACTACAGCGCAAGCGCGGACATTCGTTCGATTTCTGGCGCTCGACGCGATCGCTGAACGCCCTCGACGCACAGGCGCAAGAGCTGCTCGATGCGGTCGGGCTGTCCACCTACGGGCAAACGCTGGCGGTGGAACTGCCTTATGGCCGCAAGCGCGCGCTCGAGATGGCGACGACGCTTGCACTCGACCCGGAGATGATGCTGCTCGATGAGCCGACTGCCGGCATGACGCACGAGGATGTGGAGCGGATCACCACGCTGATCCGGAAGGTGGCGGTCAACCGCACCGTACTCATGGTCGAGCACAACCTTTCGGTGGTTTCGACGCTTTCGCACCACATCACCGTTCTGGCGCGGGGTCAGGTGCTCGCGCAGGGTGACTACGCCTCGGTGTCGAAGAACCCCGACGTGGTGCAAGCCTACCTGGGAACCGCCCATGCCTGACGGCGCAATGCTCGGCATTCGCGACCTGCATTCCTGGTACGGGGAGTCGCACATTCTGCATGGCGCGTCGTTCGACGTCGCACGCGGCGAGGTGGTGACCCTGCTCGGACGCAACGGAGCGGGAAAGACCACGACGCTCAAGTCGATCATGGGCATGGTGACGCAGCGCAAGGGGTCCGTGCAATTCGACGGCACCGAAACGATCGGACTGGCCTCGAACCGGATTGCCAAGCTCGGCATCGCGATCTGCCCCGAGGAGCGCGGCATATTCTCCAGCCTGGACGTCGAGGAGAACCTGCTGCTGCCGCCCCAGGTCAAGGAGGGTGGCCTCTCCCTCGCAGCAGGTCTTCGAGTTGTTTCCCAACCTCAAGGAGCGGCTGCACAGCCAGGGAACAAAATTGTCCGGGCGGCGAGCAGCAGATGCTGGCGATCGGGCGTATCCTGCGCACCGGCGCCCACCTTCTGATGCTCGACGAGCCCACCGAGGGATTGGCCCCGGTGATCGTGCAGCAGATCGGCCGCACGATCGCGGCGCTCAAGGAAAAGGGCTTCACGATCCTGCTGGTCGAGCAGAATTTCCGGTTTGCAGCGACCGTAGCCGACCGGCACTATGTCATGGAGCGCGGGAAGATCATCGACATGATCCCGAACGCCGAGCTCGACGCGAACATGAACAAGCTGCACGAGTATCTGGGTGTGTGATGACGCCACGGCAAGTGTAACGACCAACTGATGGAGAAAGCATGAAGGATTCAAACGTAGTTTGCTCGCTCTCGCCCTTGCCGGGATCGCGGGCGTGGCGCAGGCGCAGGTCTCGGACGGCGTCATCAAGATCGGTGTCCTCACCGACATGTCCAGCCTGTACACGGACCTCGCTGGAGCGGGCTCGGTCACGGCCGCGAAGATGGCCATCGAGGACTCCGGCATCGAAAAGCGTGGGTACAAGATCGAACTGGTCGTCTCGGCCGACCATCAGAACAAGGCGGACGTCGGATCCGACGATCGCCCGAGCAAGTGGTATGACGTCGACAAGGTCGACGTGATCGTCGACGTGCCGAACTCGGGCGTCGCCTTGGCGGTCAGCCCAGATCACCAAGGACAAGAACAAGGTGTTCCTGGCGTCGGGACCGGCTTCGTCGGACCTGACCGGAAAGGCATGCTCGCCCAATACCGTGCACTGGACCTACGATACCTGGATGCTGGCCAACGGCACGGGCAGCGCGAGTCACGAAGTCGGGCGGCGACACGTGGTTCTTCATCACCGCCGATTACGCGTTCGGGCAGGCGCTCGAGCGCGACACCGAGGCCGTGGTGTTGAAGCAACGGCGGCAAGGTCTGGGCGAGGTGACGCGTGCCGATGAACACGCAGGACTTCTCGTCGTTCCTGCTGCAGGCGCAGGCGTCGAAGGCCAAGATCGTCGGGCTGGCCAATGCTGGCGGCGACACCACGAACTCGATCAAGCAGGCGGCCGAGTTCGGCATCGTCAAGGGCGGCCAGAACCTCGCGGGACTGCTGGTCTTTCTCACCGATATCCATGCGCTGGGCCTGGCCACGGCGCAAGGCCTGGTCGTCACCAACACCTTCTATTGGGACCTGAACGACCAGACGCGTGCGTTCTGCGAAGCGTTTCGAGGCGGTCGACAAGGGCATCCATCCAACCATGGTGCATGCGGGCGTGTACGCCGACGGTGCTGCACTACCTGAAGGCAGTGGAAGCGCTGAAGAGCGATGCCGATGGTGCGAAGGTGGTGGCCAAGATGAAGGAAATGCCGACCGACGACCCGTTGTTCGGCAAGGGCACGATTCGCATCGACGGCCGCAAGATTCATCCGGCCTATCTCGTCGAAGTGAAGAAACCGTCGGAATCGAAGGGCCCGTGGGACTACTACAAGATACGCGCGACGATACCGGCCGACCAGGCATTCCGTCCGCTCGCCGACGGTGGCTGTCCGCTGGTCAAGTGACGCAGATGTCCGAGAGCGAGAAGCGTAACGTGGCGGCGATCGGAAACAGACGCCGTCATGCCATGACCGAGATCTTCGGCATACCGACGCAGGCCCTGTTCGGGCAGTTGCTGATCGGTCTGATCAACGGCTCGTTCTACGCGATGTTGTCGCTCGGGCTGGCCGTCATCTTCGGCCTGCTCAACATCATCAATTTCACCCATGGCGCGCAGTACATGCTCGGGGCGTTCTGCGCCTACTGTCCTGCTCGAGAAATCGCGGGCGTCGGCTACTGGTGGTCGCTGCTGATCGCGCCGCTCGTCGTCGGTATCACCGGCGTCAGTCATCGAGCGCACGATGCTATCGCGCCTGTACAAGCTCGACCACCTGTACGGTTGCTGCTCACCTTCGGTCTCGCGCTGATTTTCCAGGGCGTCTTCACCAACTACTACGGCAGCTCCGGGCCAGCCCTATCGGTTGCCCGACGAATTCGCGGGCGCCTTCAATCTCGGCTTCATGTTTCTGCCGAAGTATCGTGCGTGGGTGATCGTTGCGTCGGTCATCGTGTGCCTGCTCGACCTGGTTCGTCATCGAGCGCACCAAGCTCGGCGTCGTATCTGCGTGCAGCGACCGAGAATCCGACCATGGTGCAGGCTTTCGGGATCAACGTGCCGAGGATGATCACGCTGACGTACGGCTTTGGCGTCGCGCTGGCGGCGTTCGCGGGGGTGATGGCGGCGCCGATCTATCAGGTCAGTCCGTTGATGGGCGCGAACCTGATCATCGTCGTGTTTGCCGTGGTCGTCATCGGTGGCATGGGCTCGATACTCGGTGCTGTCATCACCGGTTTCGGGCTCGGTGATCGTCGAGGGGCTGACCAAGGTCTTCTACCCGGAAGCATCGAACACCGTCATATTCGTGATCATGGTGATCGTACTCATCATTCGGCCCGCGGGTCTCTTCGGTAAGGAGCGTTGAACGTGGCTGACGCGACGCCGGCAGTGAATGTGACGACGCGACTGAGATCCGCGCTCCTCACGATCGGCGCGATGGCGGTCGTGTTCGCTGTCGCGCCGCTGGTGGGCATCTATCCGGTGTTTCTCATGAAGGCGCTGTGTTTCGCGCTGTTCGCCTGTGCATTCAATCTGCTCATCGGCTTCGGTGGACTGCTGTCCTTCGGCCACGCCATGTTCCTCGGTAGCGCCGGATATGTCTGCGCGCATGCGGCCAAGGAATGGGGCTGGCCGCCCGAAGCCGCGATACTCGCCGGTACCGCCGCTGCCGTCGGGCTCGGCATCGTCGCCGGACTCCTCGCCATCCGCCGCCAGGGGATCTACTTCGCGATGATTACGCTGGCGCTGGCGCAGATGGTCTACTTCTTCTGTCTGCAAGCGCCCTTCACCCACGGTGAAGACGGCATTCAATCGGTGCCGCGCGGCAAGTTCCTGGGATTGCTCGACCTGAGCAACACGCTCGTGATGTATTACGTGGTGCTGGCGATATTCCTTGCGGCGCTTTCCTGCTCATCTACCGCACCGTGAACTCGCCATTCGGCAACGTGCTCAAGGCGATCCGGGAGAACGAGCCGCGCGCCATCTCGCTGGGGTACGATGTCGACCGCTACAAGCTGCTGGCGTTCGTGCTCTCGGCGGGCCTGGCGGGCCTGGCGGGGGCGACGAAGGCCATCGTCTTCCAGCTTGCCTCGCTGACCGACGTGCACTGGTCGATGTCCGGCGAAGTCGTGCTGATGACCCTGCTGGGCGGCATGGGCACCATTTTCGGCCCGGTCGTCGGCGCGTTCGTGATCATCGGTCTCGAGAACTATCTCGCCGCATTCGGGCAATGGGTCACCGTCATCACCGGCGTCATTTTCGTTTTTTGCGTGCTCGCGTTCCGGCGTGGCATCGTCGGCGAGATCGCGGCGTGGTGGGCGCGACGCGCGAAGTAGCACTGCTCGTCGTGGCGATGGCCGCGGTATTCGCGACCGGCGCGGCGCAGGGTGCCGAAGTCCTCAATGCCGCCGGTGCGTGCCGTGGCGGGGTTCCGAACGGGGCCTACGAACTGCGCGGCAAAGACGGACGGCTGCGTGCCGTCGGGGCCTTTGCGATGGGGCGCAAGACCGGCACCTTCATTTTCTGGACAGAAGGGGGCGCCCGCAGTGCCGTGATCCCTTATGACAACGACGCTCGGACCGGCACCGTGGCAATGTGGTATACAGCCGCGCGCCGTGAGTTGTCGCGCAAGTTCGAAGCGCCGTACGACAACGATCTGCTGCACGGCGTGCTTCGCTCTTACTACCCCAACGGCGCGCCGCGGACGGAATGTCGCTTCGACCACGGCCAGCTTGTCAGCGCCGTCGCATGGGACGCCAACGGTTCCGCGCTACCGGAGGTGCAGGCGCGGCAGATCGCGGCGCGCGACATCGAGTCCGAAACCCGCGTGTTGGCACAGTTCGACGCCACGATCGGTGCCAATTTGCCACGGTGCGAGTGACGATCGGGGCCAAAAGCCAGGTCCTGAGTTGACCTTGGGGTCCGGGCACCCCATTATTGACGTCGGGCGGGGGGCAAGGCTGGCCGGACTTCCGGTGCGGCCCAGCAGGGTCGACCACCGTAAAAGGGAGACGCAAATGCGCTTGCTCGCTGCGATGGGACTGTTGTGGGTGGCCGCAATGCTATCGGGCTGCCAGATCAATCCCTCATCGTCATATTGGACGACGCCGGACTTCAGCAGCTACGGCGGCGTGATGGACATGCAGGACAGCTATCGGCCGCCCTACATCCTGAGCTACCCCGACGAAACCATGTTCTTCTTCCCGATCTACGGGCGCCCGACTCGCTCCGATCTGAGCCTGCGCGCAATGAGCTGCAGCAAGGCCAGCGACGGGACGCTGGTGGTCAGCGTCAGGGTGCAGAACATGGGTGCCGACATCATCCCGGCGCAGGAGCAGTTGACCGGCGACGTGGCGGCGTTTCGCGTGGTTGCCCTGGTGACCTGGGCCGGCGGCGCGCAGCAGGAAGTCAGTTCGAGCCTGCCGATGACGTTGGGCGTATCCACTACGCTCGCGATGGACCTGGCGAAGACCCGATACTTCGCCAAAGACGTGCAACGGATCGATGTGCTGGTCGATCCCGACCGCGTCGTGCCCGACCCCGTGCGGCTGAACAACGTTCTCACTTGGACGGGCACGATGAACGGCGACGCGCCAAGCTGCGACGTGGTGCGTACGTAGAAGCCACGGCTCGCCGCCCGCGGGCCATCGCCAGATTGTCCCGAGCGCTGTCGTGCGGCGCTCGTTTGTCTAGCCTTTTGCATAGACCGATCTCGCGCGCGCACGCGTGACCGCCCCTCGTGACTGGGGGCTACATCGCGCCATTGGCCTCCGTCTTGAGTCTCGGCGCGGCAACGCTTCGCGCTATAATCGCAAACTCGGCGTGGCCAGCCCACGTCGATGGCATTCGATCAATTTCAGCTCAGGTATCCCGATGAAAGTCCTCGTAGCCGTCAAGCGCGTCGTCGATTACAACGTCAAGATCCGAGTCAAGCCGGACGGCAGCGGTGTCGACACCGCCAATGTCAAGATGTCGATGAACCCGTTCGACGAAATTGCGGTGGAAGAAGCGATTCGCCTGAAAGAGAAGGGCATTGCGACCGAGATCGTCGCCGTCTCCTGCGGCATCGCGGCGTGCCAGGAAACCCTACGGACGGCGCTGGCGATCGGCGCCGATCGCGCGATCCTCGTGGAATCCGACAGCGAACTCCAGCCACTGGCGGTGGCGAAGCTACTCAAGGCGCTGGTAGACAAGGAACAGCCGCAACTGGTGCTCCTCGGCAAGCAGGCGATCGACGACGACGCCAACCAGGTGGGACAGATGCTCGCCGCACTGCTTGGCTGGCCGCAGGCCACGTTTGCGTCCAAGGTCGATATCGCGCCCGGAAAAGCAACAGTCAAGCGCGAAATCGACGGCGGGCTGGAAACGCTTGAAATGCCGCTGCCGCTGGTAATTACCACCGATCTGCGGCTCAACGAACCGCGCTATGCCACCCTGCCCAACATCATGAAAGCGAAAAAGAAGCCGCTCGACGTGATCAAGCCCGATGCTCTGGGTGTCGATGTGGCGCCGCGGCTGACAACACTGAAGGTGGTCGAGCCACCCAAGCGCAAGGGTGGCGGCAAGGTGGCTGATGTCGCGGAGCTGGTTGCCAAGCTGCGCAACGAGGCCAAGGTGATTTGAGTGGCGTGAGCCACTCAAATCATCCCCGCGAATGCGGGGATCCAAGTGTTCAAGATAGAGCGTGAGCCACTCAAATCATCCCCGCGAAAGCGGGGATCCAAGTTCAACAATAGGGCGTCAGGCCTTCCAGTGATCTCCGCGAATGCGGGACCCAGGTATTAAGAAATATCGCGCCAGACACTCAACACTTCAAATGGATTCCCGCTTTCGCGGGAATGACGGGATCAGACCATGACCACTCTCGTTGTTGCCGAACACGATCACGCCGCGCTGAAAGGCGCGACATTCAACACCGTTGCCGCCGCGCAGAAGATCGGTGGAGAAATCCATGTCCTCGTCGCCGGGCACAATGCCCAGGCGGCGGCCAAGGCGGCGGCGCAGATCGCCGGCGTGACAAAAGTGCTGCACGCCGACGCGCCGCAGCTCGCCGGCCAGACGGCGGAAAATGTCGCCGCGCTGGTCGTCGGCCTCGCCGACGCGTACTCCCATGTCCTTCTGCCGGCAACCGGGTTTGGCAAGAATGCCGCGCCGCGGATCGCAGCGCTGCTCGACGTGGCGCAGGTATCCGACATCATCGCGGTGGAGTCGCCCGATACCTTCGTCCGGCCGATCTATGCCGGCAATGCGTTCGCCACAGTGCAGGCGAAGGACGCGAAGAAGGTGGTCACGGTACGCGCGACGGGTTTCGACGCCGCCGCAGCGACCGGCGGTACTGCCGCAACCGAAAGCATTGCTGCGCCTGCGGACTTCGGGAAAGTCGTCGTTGCCGGTCAGGAGCTGACGAAGTCCGACCGCCCCGAACTCACCGGCGCGCGCGTCGTCATCTCCGGCGGCCGCGGCCTGCAAAGCGGCGAGAACTTCAAGATGCTGGAAGCGCTCGCCCTGAAGCTCAACGCTGCACTCGGCGCGTCGCGCGCGGCCGTCGATGCGGGATACGTGCCGAACGACTATCAGGTCGGGCAGACGGGCAAGATCGTCGCGCCGGATTTGTACATCGCGGTCGGCATTTCCGGCGCGATCCAGCATCTTGCGGGCATGAAGGACAGCAAGGTGATCGTCGCCATCAACAAGGATCCCGAGGCGCCGATATTCCAGATTGCGGACTATGGCTTGGTCGGCGACCTGTTCCAGATCGTTCCGGAGCTGACCGCGGCGCTCGGTTGAGTGTGTCCGGTTGGCTTTTGGTTGTCATTCAGTTGCCATTCAGTTGCCATTTGAATCCACTTTCAAGATAGCAAGCCGATGAGCACTTACCACGCCCCGCTGAAAGACATATTGTTCGTCATGAAGGAGCTAGCCGGTCTGGAGCAGGTCGGCAAATTGCCCGGCTACGAAGATGCGACAGTGGACACCGTCACGGCAATCCTCGACGAGGCGTCGAAATTCGCGACCGAGGTGCTCGACCCGTTGAATGTGGTCGGCGACCGCGAGGGGTCGAAGCTCACCGATGGCGGCACGGTCAAAACGCCGACCGGCTTCAAGGACGCCTATAAACAATTTTCCGACAACGGTTGGAACGGACTCACCAAGCATCCCGATCACGGCGGCCAGGGGCTGCCGCAGCTGGTCGCTACGGCGGTCGAGGAAATGTGGCACGGTGCCAATCTGGCGTTCGCACTCTGTCCGCTGCTGACGCAGGGGGCGATCGAGGCACTCGAGCTGGTCGGATCCGATGCGCAAAAGGCGCTGTACCTGCCGAAGATGGTCGAAGGCGTGTGGACCGGAACGATGAACCTGACCGAACCGCAAGCGGGATCGGATCTGGCCGCGGTACGCACGCGGGCGGTGCCGCAACCCGATGGCAGCTTCAAGCTCTACGGGCAGAAGATCTTCATTACCTACGGCGACCAGGACTACACCGAGAACATCATTCACCTCGTCCTCGCGCGCACGCCCACGGCGCCGGAGGGCGTGAAGGGCATTTCGCTGTTCGTCGTCCCCAAGGTCCTCGTGAATGCCGACGGCACTCTGGGCGCGCGCAACGATGTCCACTGCGTCTCGCTCGAGCACAAGCTCGGCATTCACGCGAGCCCGACGGCGGTGCTCGCCTATGGCGACAAAGGAGGCGCGGTCGGCTACCTCGTCGGCGAGGAGAACCGCGGCCTCGAGTACATGTTCATCATGATGAACCTTGCCCGCTACTCGGTCGGCGTCGAAGGCATCGGCATTTCCGAGCGCGCCTACCAGCGGGCGCTGGCCTACGCCAAGGATCGCATTCAGGGGCGTGCGCCGGGACTCGAGAAAACGGCACCGACGGCGACGATCCTGCAACACCCGGACGTCCGCCGCATGCTGCTGACGATGAAGGCGCTGATCGAATCCATGCGTTGCGTGGCGTACGTCACGGGCGCGGCGATGGACAACGCAATGCGTCATCCCGACGCGGAGGCGCGCAAGCGCCACCAGGCGTTCGTCGATTTCATGATTCCGATCGTCAAGGGTTGCAGCACCGAGGTGGCGCAGCAAGTCACGTATCTCGCGGTGCAGGTGCACGGCGGCATGGGCTTCATCGAAGAGACGGGTGCCGCGCAGCACTATCGCGATGCGCGCATCACGACGATCTACGAGGGGACGACCGGGATCCAGGCAAACGATCTCATCGGACGCAAGACGGCGCGCGATGGCGGCGCCGTGGCCCGTGCAATCCTCGCGGACGTTGCCAAGGTGGCGGCGCAATGCTCCGCGTCGGCGGACGCCAATCTCAAGGCCGTCGGTACGAGGCTCGGCGCGGCCGCGTCGTCGCTGGGCGAGGCCGTGGGGTGGCTCGCGGGTAACTACGCATCATCGACGCGCGCCGCGCATGCGGCGGCCGTCCCTTACTTGCAGATGTGGGGATTGGTCGCCGGCGGTTGGCAGCTTGCTCGTGGCGCGCTGATCGCGTCGAAACAGCTCGCCGACGGCAGTGCAGACGGGACGTTCCTACGCGGCAAGATCGCCACGACGCGCTTTTATGCCGAGTGCCTGCTGCCGCAGGCGGACGCATTGGGAAAGTCGATCATGCACGGCAGCGAGTCGGTGCTCGCGATGGCGGACGAGCAGTTCTAGCATCAGGCTGCTAGGCGCGCATCGCGCGTTCCAGCGCATCGTAGATCCCCGGTGCCGAGGCGATGACCGCGCCGCCGGCCGCGAGGCCCGCAGGACCCGGATAAGCACGTGTGCGACCGCCTGCCGCCTCCACGAGCAGCAGCCCCGCCAGTGCATCCCACGGATGCATGTGCGCTTCGAGATAGCCGTCGTAGCGTCCGGCCGCGACGTGTGCCAGCATGAGCGCGCCCGCGCCCATGTCCTTCACCGCGGTACCTGCTTCGTGCAGCCGGCGTGTGAGTTGTAGATGCGCGGCGAGCGGCTGCCGCGAGACATACCCCGCGCACACCATGGCTTCATTTAGCGCGCCGCTGGCCGACACCCGCATGGGCGTGTCGTTGCAGAACGCGCCACCCTGCCTCGTGCCCCAGAACAATTCATCCTGCGTCGGATCGAAAATGATGCCGATCTGGCGCGTGCCCTCGACCAGGAACGCGATCGAGACGCACCAGTAGCGAACGCCGTGGACGAAGTTGATCGTCCCGTCAATCGGGTCGACGAACCAGGCGTGCGCCCCCTGTCCGCCTCCGGCTTCCTCGCCGAACATCGTGTCCTGCGGAAACGCTGCGGCGAGGCGCGCGCGGATCATCGCTTCGACGGCGTGATCGGCGGCGCTGACGAAGTCCTGCGGCCCCTTGGCTTCGGTGGTGAATGCGATCTCGCGCCGAAAATAGCGCAAGGCAAGCGCCCCGGCCTCGCGCGCGAGTCGTTTGCCGAATTCGGCGCGGGCGCGAATATCCTCCGGCGCCATTAGCGTACCTACGTGTTCATGCCACGGCGATCGGCACGACGCCGTGACGGGCGAGCGTCAGCGAAACCGGTGCGCCCGCGACAAGAGGCCGGTCGACGGCCATGCTGATGACGAACAAGTCGCCGATGTCGGTGGTCATGGTGTACTCCATCACGCCGCCGATGTACGCGGCTTTGCGCACTGTCGCCGGCAACCCCGTGCCATCGGCCGCGCCGATCTCCACGGCCTCGGGTCGGATCGCGACTTCGACCATTCCCGCGGGCAGGTTGCGATGGAGCAGGCGAACCGTCAGCGGGCCGAGGGCAACGTCGCCGAAGCGCTCGTCCACACGCTTGAGCGTGCCGCGCACGCGGTTGGCGTCGCCCATGAAGCCGGCGACGAAGACGTCCTTGGGCTGCTCGTAGAGTTCGCGGGGCGCCCCTTCCTGGGCGATGGTCGCCTTGTTCATGACGATGATGCGGTCCGATACCGCCATCGCCTCGGCCTGATCGTGGGTCACATAGACGACGGTCAGCGACAGGCGTTGCTGCAGGTCGCGAATTTCCTCGCGCATCTGGCGTCGCAGGCGGGCGTCGAGGTTGGACAGCGGTTCGTCGAACAGCAGCACGGAGGGTTCCAGCACCAGGGCGCGCGCGACCGCGACGCGTTGCTGCTGGCCGCCGGACAGTTCGGAAGGCAGGCGATCGTCGAAGCCGGTGAGCCCGACCGTGGTCAACGCTGCCTGCGCCTTCGCGCGGACGTCGGCTTTGGGCAGACCGGCAACGGTGAGGCCATAGCCGACGTTCTCGATCACGTTCATGTGCGGGAACAGCGCGTAGCTCTGGAACACCATCGACACGTCACGTTCGGAGGCAGGAATGCGCGTCACGTCAGCGCCACCGATCATGATCGTGCCCGATGTCGGCAGTTCGAGTCCGGCGATCATGCGCAGCGTTGTCGTCTTGCCGCAGCCTGAGGGCCCGAGCAACGTGACCAGGCTGCCAGCGGCGATCGTGAAGGAGATGTCCTTCACGGCCGCAACCTCGCCGTAGAGCTTGCTGACATTGCGGAATTCGATCGATGCGGCTTTCATGGCGTGAATGTTCGTCGAGTTGATGGCCCGTTCAAGCTGCGCCCAATTGTCCCACAACGGTCGGTGCGACGCCCTGTCGACGTCCGAGTCGCCGTGCACCGACGACGCGTTGAATCAGCCAGATGATCATGAGCATCAGGACGATCAATACGGACGAATACGCGATGGACACGCCGTAGTCGCCGTTCGTGACGCGATTGATGATGTACGTCGTTGCCCATTCGTATTCCGCGGAGACGAGAAACACGATTGCCGAGACCGTGGTCATCGAACGTACGAAGCTGTAGACCAGTGCCGCGACCACGGCGGGCTTGAGCAGCGGCAACAGGACCCGCCGCAGCGTCGTAAACCCGCGTGCGCCAAGGGTCGTCGATGCTTCGTCGAGGCTCTTGTCGATCTGCGCCATCGACGCCATGCCCGCGCGCACGCCGACGGGCATGTTGCGGAAGACGTTGCACACGATGAGGATCAGGGCCGTACCCGTGATCTCGATCGGCGGGACGTTGAAGGCGAGGATGTAGGAGACGCCGATCACCGTTCCCGGAATCGCGAAGCTCAACAGCGTACCGAATTCGAACGCCGACTGGCCGCGGAAGCGGTGGCGCGTCAGGATGTACGCGGTGAGCAAGCCCAGCACCGCCGTGACCGGTGCGGCGATCGCGGACAGCTTGACGGTGGTCCAGAACGAGGCCCACGCCGTACCGACCCAGAGCAGGCCGTTCGCGCCGGACTCGACCCCGAAGGCCTTGATGTAGTGCCGAAGCGTCGGGGTGTAGTTGCGTCCCCATTGTTCGACGAAGCCGCCGACCACGACCATGGCGTAGATGACCAGCGTCAGAACGATCCATGGAATGGCGGCTGCATAGCAGACCTTTCGTACGCTGGCGGGCAATGGCGTTGGCAGGCCCGAATCGCCCTTGCCCGACATCGCGGTGTACACCTTGCGTCCGAGCACCCAGCGTTGCGCGAAGAACGCCGCGAGTGCGAATCCCAGGAGCAGCAGACCGAGTGCAGCGGCGCGGCCCTGATCCAGCTGTGCACCGACGACCGAATAGAAAACCTCCGTCGCGAGCACGCCGAAGTTGCCGCCGAGCACGATCGGATTGCCGAAGTCCGCAATCGATTCGATGAAGCCGATGAGGAACGCGTTGGCGAGCCCCGGGCGCATGAGCGGCAACGATACATCGACAAAGGTGCGCCAGCGGTTCGCCCGCAGCGTCTGCGCGGCTTCCTCCATGCTGGGCGAGACCCCCTCCACGACGCCGATCAGGACCAGAAATGCGATCGGCGTGAACGACAGCAGCTGCGCGAGGATCAGGCCGGGCAGGCCGTAGAACCAGCGCGACGGCTCGATGCCCAGGCTCCACTCGAGAAAATTATTGAGCACGCCGGAGCGCCCGAACAGCAGTATCAGCGCGAGCCCGATGACGAACGGCGGCGTGATGATCGGCAGGATCGACATCGCGCGCAGCAGCTTCTTGAAGCGGAAGTTGGTGCGCGCGACCACCAGCGCGAAGGCAAGGCCGAGGGCGGTCGTGCCCGCGCCGCAGATCAGCGCGAGCAGGAGCGTGTTCCAGGCGACGCCGCAGCGCGGACCGCCGGTAATGCAGCCGAGGCCCCAGACTTTCTGCTGCGTCGCGCGGCCGACGAATGCGCTCAGCGAGAACGCTCCGCCATCGTCCTGGAACGCGCTCACGAGAATGTTGAGTACCGGGTAGAAGGTGAATATCGCAGTCGAGGCAAGGATCGCCACGATGCTGCCTGCAATGAACGCATCGCCGTTGAAATAGCCGCGCTCCGCAAGACCGAGGGCGAACAGCATTGCGAACGCCGCGAGCGTCAGCGCTGCTCCGAGACCCATGCCGAACTGACCGCCGGCCAAGGGCCCCCACGCGTGGGTCAGAGCGTCGAAGGACCAGCCCTGCGCGCCGATGGCGAAGCCTTGGCCGAGCGTGTACAGGAAGCCGATCGCCCCAAGGGCCAGCAGCGCATAAGCGCGTGCACCGCGGTCGAGGCGGGGCCACAGCAGCAGGCCGCTTGCGAGCAGCAACGTACCGCACGGCAGCAGCCAGGTTCGACCGTGCCGCCACACCTGGATCAGCGCGGGCGCGTTGCCCTTGCCGGTAAAATCGCGCAGCCACGCCGTCGACAACACCGACGCGTCCAGCGCGTACCACGGCACGCACAGGAAACCGACGACACCCACGCCGAGCCAGAACGCGAGCGCATTGCGGCTGAAACTCATCGTGCCGTCGCGTTGATTTCCTTCTCCCACCGTTCGAGCAGGCGTTTGCGCTCGGTGGTCGATCCGTACTTGGCGCTGTCGTAGTTGATCAGCTTGATGTCGGCGAGATTCGGGACTTGCGGCGGCAGCTTCACGTTCCTGTTCGTGGGCATCGCGTACTCACCGACGTCGAGGCCGATTTTCTGCGCGTCAGCCGTCAGCGCCCAATCGAAGAATTTCTTCGCGTTATCCAGGTTGCGCGCGCCCTTCAGGATCGCCATCGACCCCACTTCATAGCCGACGCCCTCGCAGGGCAGGATCGCCTTGACCGGAAATCCGCGCACGATTTCGTTGACCACGCCATGCAGGACGGTACTGCCGATGCCGGTTTCACCGCGGGTGACCGCGGTCATCGGTCCGATGCCGGAGCGCGCGTACTGATTGACATTGGCGTTGAGGGCTTTCATGTACTTGAAGGCCTCCTCCTCGCCGAACACCTGCACGAGCGAGGCGAGCATCATGTACGCGGTGCCCGACGAATTCGGATTCGAGAGCATGACCTCGCCCTTGTAGATCGGATTGGTCAGGTCAGCCCAGCATTTGGGGACGATCAGTTTTTTCCGCGCGAAGATCTCGGTGTTGTAGCCGAGCGCGAGGATGCCGCCGTACACGCCGGCAACGCGATAGCGCGACACTTCGGCTTCGCGTCGGGCCCAGTCGTGCAGTTGGTCGAGATTCGGCGACTTGTAGGTCTCGAGCAGGCCTTCCTCCGCAGCTTGCAGGAAGGCATCCCCAGGACCGGCCCACCAGACGTCCCCCTTGGGGCTGTTGGCCTCGGCCTTGATCTGCGCGAACAGCTCCCCCGTTGCTTTCTGCGTGACACTGACCTTGACGCCGGTGGCCTTCTCGAAGCCGATAGCCATGCCCTGGCACCAGGCGGTGTCCGGGGAGCTGCAATACATGGCCAGCGTGCCTTGTGCAAGGGCGACGCTCGCAAGCAGCAGTGCGCCGATCCCCGCGATTGCCTTAGCGATCATGCGCGCCTCCGAGATGACCCGTCGCCCCGGCGCAGGCCGGGGCCCAAGTTGCACTTACACTATTTGTGGAACCACAACTTGGATCCCGGCCTTCGCCGGGATGACGCAGCTGTTTCCAATCGCGCTGCGGCTTCACCTTGCGCTCTTGGACATCCGTCACTTGGTCGTCGCGCCGCCGCCGACTTCCTTGTCCCATTTTTCGAGGAGGCGCTTGCGTTCCGCCGACGAGCCGTACTTGGCGAAGTTGTAGTCGATGAGCTTGATGTCGGCCGGCTTTGGCGACAATGGCGATACCGGCGTACTCACGTTCGACGGCAGCTGGAACGACGATTTGGATTCGTACGACAGCTTCTGCGCTGCCGGCGTCAACGCCCAGTCGTAGAACTTCTTCGCATTGTCGAGGTTGCGCGCACCCTTGATGAGCGACATCGAACCGATTTCGTAGCCGGTGCCCTCGCAAGGCGCGACGCTCTTCACGGGGAAACCCGCCTGAGCTTCGGTGACGACGTCATGGATGAATGCGACGGCAACCATGTTTTCGCCGCGGGCCGTCGCCTTGATCGGGCCGACACCTTGGCGGGAGTAGTTGCTGATGTTGGTATTCCAGTCCTTCAGCATCTTGAAGGCCTCGTCTTCGCCGAAGACCTGCACCAGCGTGGCGATGGTCGTGTATGCCGTGCCGGAGGCATTCGGATTGGCCATCTGCAGATCGCCCTTGTACGCGGGTTTGCCCAGATCCTTCCAGCATGCGGGAGCGGGCGCCTTCTTCTTTGCGACCAGTTCGGTGTTGTAACCCATGCCGAGCACGCCGAGGTAGATGCCGACCGTCTTGTAGCCGGATTGTTCAGCCTGTCGTTTTGCCCATGGCTGGAGTTGATCGAGCAGCGGGGATTTGTACGCGATGGTCAGGTCCTGCTCGGCGGCTTGCAGGTGCGGATCGCCGGTGCCGCCGTACCAGATGTCGTGCTTCGGATTGGCTTTTTCCGCGGCGACGGTGGCGAACGACTCGCCCGAACCCTTGAGCGTCAGCGCGACCTTGATGCCGGTGGCCTTCTCGAATTCGGTGGCGGCCATGTTGCACCATTCGGCCGCCATCGGGCAGAGCACGTTGACCTGCTGCTGTGCCGCAGCAGGCAGCGCGAACGCACTCAGTGCCGCGGCAGCCAGGGCATTGCGTAGTAGCATGGCATCTCCTTGTTAGTTCGATCTTGTAATAATTCTGCAATAATCGATGATACCGCGCCGTTGCGTCAACTTGTCGTTGACCACGCGCGCCTTGTTTCACGACCTTGCGCACTGCAACCTTGATCCGCTTCGGCATCGATCTGGGAGGGACCAAGACCGAGATCGTCGGCCTCGACGATGGCGGCGAGGAAGTCCTGCGCCGGCGCGTGCCGACACCGAAGGATGACTACCAGGGCACGCTGAACATGGTGGCGATGTTGTTGCGCGATGCCGAGGCGGAGTTGGGTCACCGTGGCAGCATCGGCATCGGCACGCCGGGCTCGCTGTCACCCTCGACGGGATTGCTGCGCGGCTCCAACTCGGTGTGTCTCAACGGCAAACCCGTCAAGGCAGATCTCGAGGCCCTGCTGGGACGCGAAGTGCGTATCGCCAACGACGCGAACTGCTTTGCGTTGTCCGAGGCGTCCGACGGTGCGGGGAGAGGCGGCGAAGTCGTCTTCGGGGCCATTCTCGGCACCGGTGTCGGTTCGGGCATCGTCGTGCGCGGGCACGTGTTGTCAGGACCGAACGCGATCGCGGGCGAATGGGGGCACAATCCGCTGCCGTGGCCCGACGACGACGAACGTCCGGGCGCGCCGTGCTTTTGCGGGCAACGAGGTTGTATCGAAACATTTCTGTCCGGCCCGGGCATCGAGCGCGATCATTTGGCGGTCACCGGCCAGCGCGTGCCTTCACAGGAAATCGCACTGCGCGCAGGTCGGGGCGAGAACGAATCGAGTGCGACCTTGCTGCGCTACGAACAGCGTTTGGCGAAGGCGCTTGCGCACGTCATCAATATTCTCGATCCCGACGTGATCGTGCTTGGCGGCGGCATGTCCAACATCGATCGGCTCTACCTCAACGTGCCGGCGCGTTGGGGCCGTTGGGTGTTCTCGGAGCGCGTCGACACGCGGTTGGTGCGGCATCGACACGGTGATTCAAGCGGCGTGCGCGGCGCCGCGTGGTTGTGGAACTCCCCGTAGCGTCGACTACATGTTCGAGTAATTCGGGCCGCCGCCGCCTTCCGGTGTGACCCAGTGGATGTTCTGCCGCGGATCCTTGATATCGCATGTCTTGCAGTGCACGCAATTCTGCGCATTGATCTGCAGCCGCTTCGGCCGGGCGATCGCTTTGTCGCCTGCGTCGCCGGCTCCTCGCTGTACGTTATGTACTATCTCGTCGCCGCCTCCTTGGCTTCGCGCGCTCATCCCGGCCAGTGAAGTGGTCGACCCGTCTGCGTCGACGAATTCGTATACTCCCGCCGGACAGTACCGCTGTTCGGGCCCATCGTAGATCGCGAGATTGACCGCGACGGGGACGGCGGGATCGCGCAACTGCAAGTGCGACGGCTGATTCTCCTCGTGATTGGTGTTCGAGACGAACACGGAGGAAAGCTTGTCGAAGGTCAGCACGCCATCGTACTTGGGGTAGTCGATCTTCGGCATCTCCGCGGCCGGCTTCAGGCACTCGTGATCGGGCTTGCCGTGGCGCAGCGTCCATCCGACCAGCCCGCCCAGATGCAGATCGTTGAGCCACATGTGGATGCCGCCGTGCAGCGTGCCGGCAAGGGCGCCCCACGCGAGTCCCGGCTTGACGTTGCGCACCTTGTACAGATCGTCGTACACCCACGATGCGCGGAACGCACCCGGCAGGTCGGAAAGCTCGTCGTGCTGGCGCTGCGCACCCAACGCGGCGAACGCCGCCTCGGCACCGAGCATGCCGGTCTTCATCGCGTTGTGCGTGCCCTTGATGCGCGGAACGTTGAGAAAGCCCGCTGCATCGCCGATCAGCGCGCCCCCGGGAAAAGCGAGCTTGGGGATCGATTGCAGTCCGCCCTCGCTGATCGCTCGCGCGCCGTAGGCGAGCCGCTTGCCGCCCTCGAACGTGCCTCGAATCGCCGGGTGCGTCTTGTAGCGCTGGAACTCGTCGTAGGGAGACAGGTGCGGGTTCTCGTAGTTGAGATGAACCACGAAGCCCACCGAAACGAGATGCTCGCCGAAGTGGTACTGGAATGATCCACCTCCGGTCCTCGAGTCGAGCGGCCAGCCTTGCGTGTGCGAGACGAGACCCGGGTGGTGCTGCTCGGGGACCACCTGCCACAGCTCTTTGATGCCGATGCCGTATTTTTGCGGCTCCACCCCGTCGCGCAGCGCGAATTTCTGCATCAATTCCTGCGACAGCGAGCCGCGGCAACCTTCGGCGAACAGCGTGTACTTCGCGTGGAGCTCCATGCCCGGCTGATAGTCGGGCTTGTGCGTGCCGTCCTTTGCAATGCCGACGTCGCCCGTGGCGACGCCCCGTACTGCTCCGCTTTCGGTGTAGAGTATTTCTGCCGCGGCGAAGCCGGGGTAGATTTCCACGCCGAGGCCTTCGGCCTGTTGCGCCAGCCAGCGGCAAACGTTGCCCAGGCTCGCGATATAGCAGCCATGGTTGCTCATCAGGGGCGGCAGCATCCAGTTGGGAATGCGCCATGCCGAGGCCTCGCCGAGCACCAGGAAGCGATCGTCCGACACGGCTGTTTCCAGAGGTGCGCCCTGCGCTGCCCAGTCGGGGAGGAGTTCCGACAGTCCACGCGGGTCCATGACCGCCCCGGACAGGATATGCGCGCCGATCTCGGAGCCCTTTTCGAGCACGCAGACGCTCGTCTCGCGACCACCCGCCGCGGCGAGCTGCTTGAGTCGGATCGCCGCGGACAGGCCCGCCGGGCCGCCGCCGACGATGACGACATCGTATTCCATCGACTCGCGCGCCACGGATGTTCTCCTGTCGGGGTTTGCACGGACTTGTGCAGGCCTCGATTATAATTCGCTTTCCTCCGCTGGTTTTCCCGCGATTTCCATGACCCGTACGCCCGTTCACACCACCATCATCCCGATTCGCTGGGGCGACATGGACGCGCAGGGACACGTGAACAACACGGTCTACTTTCGCTACATGGAGCAGGCACGCATCGAATGGCTGCTGCATGTCGCCGAGCAGGCCGGATCCGGAACGGGCCCAGGATCGGTGATCGTCAACGCCAGCTGCACGTTCATCGTTCCCATGGAACACCCGGGCACGGTCGAGGTGCGCATGTTTCTCGGCCCGCCCGGGCGATCGAGCATCGAAACGCAATACGAGCTGTGGATCGGCAACTGTATGCATGCCGAAGGTGCGGCGAAGATCGTCTGGGTCGATCCGGTGACGCTGCGTTCGACGCCGTTGCCCGACGTGGTACGGGCACTGGTGGCCTGATACAGGGCGAGCGCGGCCATGACCGAACCTCTGTGGCGTCCGTCCGCGACACGCATTGCCAAAGCGAATCTGACGGAATTCGCGGCGCGCGTCTCGAGCCGGCACAACATTGCGCTGCCCGATTACACGGCGCTCTACACGTGGTCGATCGGTGATCGCGAGTCGTTCTGGCGCGAGATGTGGGACTACGCCGGCGTCATCGGCGAGCGCGGCGCACGCGTGGCCGAGGACGTCGACCGCATGCCCGGCACGCACTGGTTTCCGGATGCAAAGCTCAACTACGCGGAAAACCTGCTTGGGCGTCGCGCACTCGACGACACCGGTGACGCACTCGTCTTCTGGGGTGAAGACAAGGTCAAGCGGCGAATGTCGCACGCCGAACTGTACGCGAGCGTGTCGCGCGTGGCGCAGGCGCTCCGCGCTGCGGGCGTCGGTGTCGGAGATCGGATTGCGGGCTACCTGCCAAACATGCCGGAGGCAATCGTTGCAACGCTCGCGGCCAGCGCGATCGGTGCGATCTGGTCCTCGGCTTCGCCTGACTTCGGCGTGCAGGGTGTCCTCGACCGCTTCGGACAGATCGAGCCGAAGATCCTCTTCACCGTCGACGGATACTGGTACAACGGCAAGCCGCAGCCTATCCTCGACAAGGTCGCGCTGATCGCCGAGCGGCTGCCGTCGCTGCTGCACGTTGTCGTCGCACCTTATCTGGGGTCCGCACCCTCAGCGTCCGAGAGTCACGCCGGCGCCTCGCGAATCGTCGCGTGGGACGACTTCCTTGCCCCGCACGCGGCCGGCGCGATCGCGTTCGAGACGCTGCCGTTCGATCATCCCTTGTTCATCATGTACTCGTCGGGGACGACCGGTGTACCGAAGTGCATCGTCCACGGCGCGGGAGGTACGCTGCTGCAGCACATGAAGGAACACCGCCTGCACAGTGACATCAAGGCGGGCGACCGGTTGTTCTACTTCACGACCTGCGGCTGGATGATGTGGAACTGGTTGGTATCGGGCCTCGCGTCCGGCGCGACCCTGCTGCTGTTCGACGGCTCGCCGTTCGTCGACCGTGGCCGAATACTCTGGGACCTGGCAGACCAGGAGCGCATGACGCATTTCGGAACCTCCGCGAAGTACATCGATGCCCTCAAAAAGGCCGGCCTGGTGCCGCGCAAGGATTACGCGCTGAAGGCGCTCCACACCATGTTGTCGACCGGGAGCCCGCTGTCGCCCGAAGGCTTCGACTACGTCTACCAGTGCATCAAGACCGATCTTTGCCTGTCGTCCATTTCCGGTGGCACCGACATCATCTCGTGCTTCGCGCTCGGATGCCCGACGCGGCCGGTCTGGCGGGGCGAACTGCAGTGCCGTGGCCTGGGTTTGCGCGTCGACGTCTTCGACGCCAACGGCAAGTCGGTGCGCCAGGAAAAAGGTGAACTGGTGTGCACCGCGTCCTTTCCGTCGATGCCGATCGGCTTCTGGAACGATGCCGACGGCGCGAAGTATCACGCCGCGTATTTCGAGCGGTTCCCCGATGTCTGGTGTCATGGCGATTTCGTCGAGCTCACCAAGCACGACGGCATGATCATCTACGGCCGATCCGATGCCACGCTCAATCCGGGCGGCGTGCGCATCGGCACCGCCGAGATTTACCGGCAGGTCGAGCAACTCGACGAGGTGACGGAAAGTCTCGTGATCGGGCAGGATTGGCCCCCGGGCGAGGTGGGGGATTTGCGCGTAGTGCTGTTCGTGCGACTCCGCGACGGGCTGGTGCTCGACGACGCACTCGCCGACCGCATCAAGAAACACATCCGCACGAATACGACACCGCGGCACGTGCCGGCGAAGATCGTGCAGGTCACCGACATTCCGCGCACCAAGAGCGGCAAGATCGTCGAGCTCGCCGTGCGCAATGTCGTTTCAGGTGAATCGGTGAAAAACATCGAGGCGCTGGCGAATCCGGAGGCGCTGGATCAATTCCGCGACCGGTCAGAGCTGAAGACCTGAAGCAAGACGTTCCCGAGATGAATCGCCGGCGATGAACCTCATCGCGATCCTTCTTGCCCTCGCGCTCGAGCAATGGCGTGCGTTCCATTGGCGCGGCGGCTTCGTGCAACTGTTTCGCCGCTATGCGAGGACGCTGGAGCGACGTTTCAACGCGGGCACGGCGCAGCAGGGAGCCATCGCTGCCGTGCTGGCCGTGGCGCCGGCCGTGCTGCTTGCCGCGGCGGGTTACTGGGCGCTCGACCAGGTCAGCCCGTTGCTTGGGCTTGCATGGAACGTAGCGATCCTCTATCTGCTGGTTGGTTTTCGTCAATTCAGCCATGCCTTCAGCGCGATCGGCGAGGCGCTCAAGTCGGATGACCTGGTCGCGGCGCGGCGGCGTCTGGTCGCCTGGCGCGGCGCCGACGCCGTCGGCGCAACCGCCAGCGAAATCCCGAAGCTCGCCATCGAGCGGGGATTGATCGACGCCTACCGCCACGTCTTCGGGACGCTGTTCTGGTTTCTTGTGCTTCCGGGGCCGGGTGGTGCGGTGCTCTATCGCCTGACGACCCTGCTGGTGGAACAGTGGCACGGCGACGCGTCGACACCGATGGGGATGCAATTGGCGCGCTTTTGCCAACCGGTCGCGCGATTGTTGCACTGGCTCGATTGGATACCGGTACGCCTGACCGCGATGACCTTCGCTGTCGTCGGGGATTTCGAGGACGCCGTGTACTGCTGGCGCACCCAGGCGAAGCAATGGCCGTCATTGCACGAAGGAATCCTGCTCGCCAGCGGCGCCGGCGCATTGGGCTGCGCCATCGGCGGCATTCTCACGACACCGACCGGAGAGCCCGAATTTCGTGCGGACCTGGGCATGGGTGACGTCGCTGACGTCGACGTGATGCCGAGTGCGATCGGCCTCGCATGGCGCGCGCTGCTCGTGTGGCTGGTGCTGCTGCTCCTGCTCACCCTGGCCTACTGGGCACCGTGACAGGGCGTTAGCCGCTAGGTCCACGTCCGCGTGCGGCGATGGCTGTCCGCCATGAGTTGCCGTAGCAGCGTGATCCGCCATGGCTTGATCTCGCCCCGCTCGACGGCTTCCTGCACCGCGCATCCGGGTTCCGAGTCGTGGCGGCAATTGCGGAATCGACATTTGCCGAGGAGCGGACGCAGTTCAACGAACGCAGACGCGATGTGCTCTGCGTCGAGGTGCGCCAGTCCGAATTCCTGCATACCCGGAGAGTCGACAACCCAGCTGTTCGCGTCGATCGGGTAGAGCGTCGTTTGCGTCGTGGTATGACGCCCTGTTTGCAACGCGGCGGAGATCTCCCCGATTTTCGCCGCGGCGTCGGGCAGCAATGCGTTGATCAGCGTGGACTTGCCCATGCCCGACTGTCCGATGAGCACGCTGCGCTGCCCGACAAGCAGCGGCGCGAGTTCGCGCGCATGGTCGCGCGCGCTGGTCCGGACCACGGGATACCCGAGCGCGGTCAGTGGTGCCAGACGCGGCTCCAGTGCCGCGAAACCGGGGAGGTCGCTTTTGTTCGCGACCACGACGAAACGGCAGCCGGAACTTTCGGCGGCGATGGTCCACCGATGGACGAGTTCGTCGTCGTACGGCGGATCGGGCGCCACGATGCCGAGGATCTGCGTGACATTGGCGGCGATGAGCTTCTCGCGATGCGCATCCGAGCGGTAGCACAGCGTCGTGCGCGGCAGGATGTCGGTGATCACGCCTTCGTCGTTTGCCCCGAGGTCGACCGTGACCCGGTCGCCGCACGCGATGGTTCGCGCGCGCCCGCGCAGGACGCAAAGCAGAGCCCGTCCGTCGTCGAGGACGACGGCATAGTGCCGTCGGTGCGTGGCCGTGACCAGGCCCGTGGCCGTGGTCACGGCGCGAGCCGGTCCGTTTTTGCGGCGCAGATGCAGTCGTTCAACGTGACGCCGCCGGCGTCGTGCGTCGACCAGTCGATGACGACATGCCCATAGTGAACGGACAGGTCGGGATGATGATCCTGGCGGTTCGCCATCCACGCCAACGCGTTCACGAAAGCGATGGTGTGGTAATAATCCGGGAACTTAAAAGTCTTGCGCAAGCGCTGTTCCGAATGTTCCCAGCCGGGAATCGCGGCCAGTCGTTGCTCGAGATCGGCGGGCGACAGGAGCGGTGCCCCGGGCCGGCAATCGAGCGTTGCGAGATCGTTGGGCGCGGGCTTGGCAGCGTGGGTCATTGGCGCCTCCTCGTTGGAAATGGTCGTGCCTCGTGTCTTCTCAACGCGTCGCCGCCTCGAGGCGTGCAATGCGCGCCGCGGCCGGCGGATGCGAATCGTAGAACGCCGAATGGAGCGGGTCGGGCGTCAGCGTATTGGCATTGTCTTCGTACAGTTTGACCAGCGCCGCGACCAGCGCCGACGCGGAGGCATTGCGTGCTGCGTAGGCGTCCGCTTCGAATTCGTGCTTGCGCGAGTACAGCGACGCCAGCGGCGCCGCGAGAAAGGTGAACACCGGGAGAGCGAGCATGAACAGCACCAGTGCGACGCCGTAGCGCGGCGCCGGGCCGGGAACGCCGAGCCCGGCATAGAACCAGGGTTGGTCCACCAGCCAGCCCAGCAGCGCGAGCACGACGAGGCTGCCCGCAGCGAACCACGCGGTACGCTTGAGGACGTGCTTGAGCTTGAAATGTCCCAGCTCGTGCGCCAGCACCGCCTCGACCTCGTCGATGTGGAGCCGCGTCAGAAGGGTGTCGAAAAACACGATGCGTCGTGCCGCGCCGAAACCGGTGAAGTAGGCGTTGCCATGGCTCGAGCGCTTCGACCCGTCCATCACGAACAGTCCTTTGGCCGCGAAGTTGCAGCGGGCGAGCAGTCGTTCCACCCGTTCGCGGATTCCGGCATCGGCCAGCGGCTCGAACTTGTTGAAGAGTGGCGCAATCAGCGTCGGATAGAGCGCCAGCACCAGCAACTGGAACGCTATCCACGCGGCCCACGCGTAAAGCCACCACAGGGAACCGGCGCGGGCCATGAGCCAGAGCACAAGCGTGAGCAGCGGAACGCCCAGCACAGCGGCGATCAAGGCGCCTTTCGCAAGATCGAGCAGCCACAGGCGCAGCGTCATCCGGTTGAAGCCGAAGCGCTGCTCGACGACGAACGTGCGATACCAAGACAGCGGCAGCGAAACGAGGCCGCCGAGCAATGCGACGGCGACAACCAGCGCGACATCCTGTCCTACGGCACCGATCGGCAGCGAAGCCGACCACGTGGCAAGCAGCGCCACGCCGCCGCCCAGCGTGAGGGCGAGCAGAACCGCGGCATCGATCACCGTGTCGACACTCGAAAGGCGCGCGCGCGCCGCAGTGTAGTCGGCGGCCTTGTGATGCGCCTCGAGCGAGATCTTGCCGGTGAAGTGCGCGGGCACCGATGCTCGGTGCCGTTGCACATGGCGCACCTGCCTGCGCGCGAGCCACAGATGCAGGGCGACGGAGACGGCCAATGCGATCAGGAAGACCACCGAGAACAGCGTTGCGGAATAGGACATGCGATACGGCGTGCTGAAGCCTGTGCGAGAATAGCGTTCATTTTACGCTAACTTCAAAATCCCCATGCCGCAGGACGCGAATCACCTCATCTGGATCGACATGGAAATGACCGGCCTGCGGCCGGAGATCGACCGCATCATCGAAGTGGCGCTCGTCGTTACCGACAGCAATCTCGTGACGGTCGCGGAAGCGCCGGTGCTCGTCGTGCGCCAGGACGACACGACGCTCGCCGGAATGGATTCCTGGAACCAGGGTACGCACGCGCGTTCCGGCCTGATCGACAAGGTGAAATCGTCGACGCTCGATGAAGCGGTGGTGCAATCGCGCATGCTCGACTTCCTGCGCGAGCACGTGCCCCCCAAAGTGTCGCCGATGTGCGGCAACACCATCTGCCAGGATCGGCGGTTCCTCGCGCGCTGGATGCCCGTGCTGGAAGATTATTTTCACTACCGCAATCTCGACGTCTCGACATTGAAGGAGCTGTGCAAGCGCTGGCAGCCGGATATCGCGAAGGGATGGGTCAAGCAGGGCAAGCACGAGGCGCTCGCCGACATCTACGAGTCGATCGACGAACTCAAGTACTACCGCGGTACCTTCATTCGCTCGTGAAATTCTGCAGCAATTGCGGCGCCGGCGCGCTGGCGTTTCGGATCCCCGATGGCGACACGCTGCCGCGGTACGTCTGCGGGCAATGCGGCACGATCCACTACCAGAACCCCAAGATCGTCGTCGGTTGCCTGCCCGAGTGGCAGGGCCAGGTGCTGCTGTGCAAGCGCGCGATCGAGCCGCGGCGGGGACTGTGGACGTTGCCCGCGGGTTTTCTGGAGAATGGCGAGACGCTCGCCGCGGGGGCGCTGCGTGAAACGCTGGAAGAAGCCAACGCGCGCGTCGCCATCGACAGTCTGTACACCGTGATCAGCCTGCCGCACATCAGCCAGGTCTATGTGATGTTTCGTTCCACGCTGGGCGACCTCGATTTTGGGCCCGGCACCGAGAGTCTCGAAGTCGCGCTGTTTCGCGAAGAAGACATTCCGTGGGATCAACTCGCGTTCCGTACGATCGGTCGCACGCTGCGCAACTTCTTCCTGGACCGCAAATTGGGCAGTTTTCCCGTGCGCCTCAGCACGATCGACCGGCGCGCTCCGCCCAAGCCCGACGTGTCCGGCGCGGCCTAGCGTCATTGCGGCGGTCGCGCGGCGACGCCGGCAGCACAAGGCCGGAGGCTGACGACATCCCCATCGTTCGGTCGTTGACCCAGCACGACTGCCAGCTCATCGCAGTGTCGGTCCCAGCAGACACGGTAGTCGGTTGTGAAGGTGGAATACGTCAGGCGCAACTCAGCGAGCGTTGCGTGGTCGCCACGCCAACGCCACCAGCCGTCCTTCAACGCGGCCCTGGGCGGTGGCTCCATCCCGGCGCCCATGCCTTGCACGCGCGCCTCGACCAGCTCGAGGAGGTCGCCGCTGACGCGGTAGCGCTCTTCCCACCGCGTTTTCTCAACCGAGTGGTCCCACGCTATGCCGAATTCGGTCGCTGGAAGCGTTGCGCGCACGACACCGGCGACCAGCAGGCAGACCGCAAGCAAGATGTCGCCTCAGCCAGCCGCGGTGCTGGCGATGACACGGGTGCGATACAGGTGCCACGCGACGAAAAGGGCGCCGAGCGCGAAACCTGCTTCATCAGTCCACGGTATTGCGAGCACCAGCAGGAACGCCGCAGCGGTGGCGATAATTCTTTCCAACCAGTTGAGCGGCCCACGCAGGTAGCCAACCGCTGCGGAACCCCAAAGGACGATGGCCACAATCGCCTTGAAGACGACATAGGCCGTGTCTAGCCATGTGCCACCCTGGAGCATGAGCGCCGGGTCGTATACGGCCATGTACGGAATTACAAAGCCGGCGATCGCGATATGCGTCGCCTTCCAGCCGATGCGCATGGGGGACGCCTTGGCGATCGAGGCCGCGGCGAACGCTGCCAGGGCGACCGGTGGCGTCAGGTCAGCCATGATGCCGAAGTAGAACACGAACATGTGCGAGACGATCAGAGGGACCTTCAGCGTGAGCAGCGCCGGAGCAGCGATTGCGCTCGTGATGATGTAGTTCGGGATCGTTGGAATCCCCATGCCGAGAACCAGGCACACGGCCATGGTCAGGAACAGCGACAGGAAGAGGCTCTTCGAGCCGACGTCGAGCACGAAGCTTGCGAAATTCGAAGCGGCGCCGGTAAGCGTGAGTACGCCGATGATGACACCGACGATGGCGCAGGCAACGCCGACGGCGATCGCCTGCCTTGCACCGTCGATCATGCTTCCGCGCATGATCGCGAGCGTTTCACGGCCACCACGGATGACGAAATTGATCCCGACCAGGATGGCGATCATGGCGATCAACGGCCAGATACCGTATTTGAAGAAACTGGCTGTGACAAGTCCGAGCACCATCCAGAAGACGATCCTGAACAAGGTGGAGCCGAAACCGGACGCGATGCCGACACCGAGAATCAGCGTGGCGGTCAGCGCGAGTCCGACGATGCCCGAGAACATCGGCGTGAAGCCGTCGAACAACATGAAGACGAGTATCGCAAGCGGCAGCATCAGATACCACTTGTCACGGATCGCATGCCAGGGATTGGGACAATCGGCCTTCGGCAGGCCATGCAACCCTTTGCGCCCGGCCTCTAGATGCACCATGCAGAACGCGGTCAGGTAGTAAAGGAATGCCGGGATCACTGCGGCCTTGACGATCGTCACGTAAGGCACGTTCAGCGTCTCCGCCATGATGAATGCAACCGCTCCCATCACCGGCGGCATGATCTGTCCCCCCATCGACGCCGTTGCCTCGACGGCGCCGGCGAAGACCGACGAGTAGCCGAAGCGCTTCATCAGCGGTATCGTAAACTGGCCAACGGTGAGGACGTTCGCCACACCGGATCCGCTGATCGTGCCCATCAGTCCCGATGAGATCACCGCGACCTTGGCCGGGCCACCACGCGCGTGGCCCACGAAGCCGAGCGCGATATTGTTGAACAGACTGATCATGCCGGCATGTTCCAGAAACGAGCCGAACAGAATGAACAGAAAAATGTACGTCGCGGAGACCAGCGTCGGGATGCCGTAGATGCCCTCCGTGCCGAGGTACAGTTGGCCGACGATCTGATCGAACCCGTAACCCCGATGCGCGATTGCGGAAGGAAGATACTGGCCGAACAAGCCATACGCCAGGAACGTCGCGCACACGATCGGCAGTGCGACGCCCAGTACCCGACGTGCGGCCTCGAACAGCATGAGGATGACGATCGATCCCACGACCAGGTCGGTGATCGTCGGGTCACCGGAACGCTGTATGAGCGCGGCCTCAAACACCCAGTGATAGAACGCCAGCGCAAATCCAAGCGTCGCGATTGCGGCGTCGTACCAGGCGATGCGATGGCGGTCTGCCCTTTTGCCGATGGGATAGATCAGAAACGACAGCAACAACAGGAAGCCCACGTGCAGCGACCGCGTCACTAGGCTGGACAGCGGGCTGAAGGCGGCGATGAACAGCTGGTACGTCGAGAAAGCGAGCGCAATGCCGGCGACGACCCTCCACGCGAATCCATGCAGCTCGCGCTTGACGCCGGTTTCGTCGAACGCGTCGTCGGCGGTTTGTTGCGATGCCGAAGTGGCTTCGGGCACGGCCATGGCTGCTCGCTATTTCAGCACGCCGACTTCCTTGTAGTACTTTTCCGCACCGGGATGAAGGGGAACCGGCATGCCGTCGAGCGCGTGCTTGAGTTCGATCGCCTTCGCCGCCGAATGCGCGGCAGTGAGCTGGTCGAGGCTGGTCCACAGTGCCTTGGTCATGCCATATACCGTGTCGGTACTGACGCCGTCGTAGGTGACGAGGTAGTTCTGCACGGCAGCCGAAGGAACATCGGCGGTCTGGCCACGATACGTATTCGCTGGGATGATGGCCGGCAGATAGGCGGGGTCGTTGGTCTTCTTGATGACATCCGCCGGAATCGCGACCACGGTGATGTCCACGGACGTCGCCAAGTCGCGCAACGCCGACACGCCGAGACCCGCGGATTGCAGGGTGACGTCCAGCTGACGATTTTTCATCAGCTCGACGCTTTCGCCGAAGGGCAGGTATTCGACCTTCGAGAAATCCTTGTAGGACAAACCTGCGGCGGCGAATATCGCCCGCGCGTTCAGTTCTGTTCCCGACTTGGGAGCGCCGACCGAGACGCTCTTGCCCTTCAGGTCGGCGAGCGTCTTGATGCCCGAATCCGCGCGCGCAACGATCTGGATGTAGTTCGGATAGATCGCAGCGATGCCGCGCAATTTCTTGAGAGGGGTCTTGAACCCTGCGTCCTCGCTCCCTTTCCACGCATCGGACAACGAATCACCCAGCGTGAATGCGATCTCGCCGCGGCCGGCCTGCAGCAGGTTTAAATTCTCAACCGAGGCCTTGGTCGCCTGGACGGACGTTTTCACCGCCGGCATGGCCTTGCCGATACTGTTGGCGAGCGCGACGCCAAGCGGGTAGTAGACGCCGCTGGTTCCGCCGGTCAGGACATTGACGAATTGGTCTGCGGCGAGGACCGGCGCGGCCAGGAACGCCATAGCAAGTGTGTAGCGGGCGAGCCTACGTGAAAGCGTGTGCATGCATCCTCCGAATATGGAATTCTCGTTGTCGCCGTGGCATTCACTGCGCCGCCTTAGGTGGCAGTCTTGTCGCTCGATTATAGCGCAGCGAGCATCGCGGTGACCCCTGGACGGCCTGTAGGCGCCGTGACACCATCAGCAATATCCACTCACCGATACGTGCGATGCGCGCTGTTGACCGTATGTTCGAGCGTTACGGCGAGTTCCACCGGAACGCGACGAACAAGGCGATTCACTGGATTTGCGTTCCGCTGATCGTCTGGAGCGTGCTCGGCATGTTGTGGGCGGCGTCGCCGGTCGTCGCCTGCGTTGTCGTTGCGGCTTCGATGGCGTTCTACGCTTGGCTCTCCATGCCGCTCGCCGTCGGGATGCTTGCCGTCGTCGCGGTGATGGTGTATCCGCTCACGCTCCTCGGCAGTCGCGTGCTCATCGTCAGTGTAGTCGTGTTTGTCGCCGCATGGATTGGTCAGTTTGTCGGCCATCTCATCGAAGGTCGCAAGCCCGCGTTCCTCGAGGATCTGCGGTCTTTGCTTGTGGGCCCTGCCTGGCTGCTCGGTTTCGTCTACCGCCGGCTCGGCATCACATTACTAATGGCGGTTACGACCAAGGTCGGCTTCCTCGTTGCGGGCGCGCAAAAGAGCGGCACGTCGGCCCTCGACCTCTACCTGCGCGGACATCCCGAGCTCTGCCTCGCGCGCCAGAAGGAAGTCCACTTTTTCGACACCGACCGCAACTTCGCGGCCAATCCGGTCGACTACGGCGTCTATCACGCGTGGTTCAGCCCGAAGCCCTCGCACCGTTTGCTGGGCGAGGTCACGCCGGCTTACATGAGCTGGCCCGAGGCGCCGGCGCGCATCGCGCGCTACAACCCGGCGATGAAGATCATCATGGCCCTGCGCAATCCGGTCACACGCGCGTATTCGCAATGGAACATGGCGCGGCAGAGCCGGCGCGAGCCTCTCGGTTTTCTGGACGCGCTCAAGGTCGAGTCGGAACGAATGCGCGTCATGCCGCCGGTGATCGCCAGGCGGTTCACGTACGTCGACCGCGGCCGTTATGTGAAGCAGTTGCGCCGCATGTGGGGGCACATTCCGCGAGAACAGACGATGGTAATCCGGAGCGAGGACCTGTTGCGGTCTCCGGTCACAGTACTCGCGTCCGTCGCGGAGTTCCTCGACATTGCGCCCTTTCCGCCGATCGAGGACAAGACCGTGCATGCCCGGGAATACGACACGACCATGACCGACGAGGAACGGCGTTACCTCGTCAGCGTCTTCGACCCGGAAATCCGCGAACTCGAGCGCCTGCTCGGCTGGAATCTGGCCGCGTGGCTCGAATAGCCTAAGCGACGACTTTCACCCCGGAATCCGCAAGCGCGCGGTGCAATTCGTCGATGTGCGCGCGGCCCGTCGTTTCCACGACGCAAACGACGCGCACTTCCGAGAGATCGGGGCCCGAGAACGCGCGGTCGTGCGTGATTTCCTTGATGCTGGCGCCGGTCGACGCGATGACGTTGGCGAGACGTGCGAGGCCGCCCGGGCGGTCGGTGATCGATACGGTAAAGCGCGCCAGCCGCCCGTCGGCGACGAGGCCTACCTCGATGACCCGGTCGAGCATGGTCAGGTCGATATTGCCGCCGCACAGTACGAGCACGACGCGCTTGTCCTTGAGTTCCGGAAGCTTCCCCGCCAGAAACGCTGCGAGCGGCGTGGCGCCTGCCCCTTCGACGACGCTCTTCTCGAGTTCGATCAACCGCAGGATCGCCAGCGCGATCGACGCTTCGTCGACGGTGACGACCCGATCGACAACGCTGCGCAGGGCAGCGAACGAATGGATACCGATGCGGGACACCGCAAGGCCGTCGGCGAGGGTCGCCTTCAGCGCCACGTCGACGGGTGCGCCGGCCGCGATCGCCGCCGCGAGGCTTGGCGCGTTTTCCGCCTCGACGCCGATGACCCGGACGTCGGGGCGCAATGCGCGAGTCGCGGTACCGATGCCCGCAATCAGGCCGCCGCCGCCCACCGGAACGACAATGGCTTCGACGCCGGGCGTCTGCTCGAGAATCTCCAGGGCCATCGTGCCTTGCCCGGCGATGACGGCCGGGTCGTCGAACGGGTGGAGAAACGTCAATCCCTCTTGCATGGCGAGTTCTTCCGCCTTGCCGCGGGCTTCGTTGATATCGGCGCCGTGGAGCACGACCGTGGCCCCGAGCGCGCGGCAGTTGCTGACCTTGATGATCGCGGCGAATCGCGGCATCACGACGGTGACCCGGATGCCGAGCAGGCTGCCATGGTAGGCCACACCGAGGGCGTGATTGCCCGCGGACACCGCGATCACGCCGCGTCGCCGCTGCTCGGGTGTCAGCAATTCCAGCGCATTGCGGGCGCCACGTTCCTTGAAGCTACCGGTGCGCTGGAGATAGTCCAGCTTGCAATAGATGTGCGCGCCGGTCAGTTGCGACAGCGGGATGGACTCCACGCACGGCGATACGTAGATGCCGCCGGCGATCCGCAAGCGCGCCGCCTCGATGTCGGCGAGCGTGAGCGGCGCGGCGGGGGATGTCACTGACCAGTCTCGTTCTGCAGCCAGGTGCCGACGACCCGCTCCATGCCGATGCCCCGAGGCGCGAAGCCGCACGCGGCGTAGAAGGGCTCGGCGTCGTCGGTGAACAGGTAGAGATGCTGTCCGGCGAGACCGTCGCACAGCACTTCGAGCATGCGCCGGCCGATACCCCGCCGGCGGTAGGCGGAATGCGTCCACATGTCGACGAGGTAGGCGTTGCACACGCCGTCGGAAATCACGCGCCCGGTACCGACGATGCGTTGCCCGTGGCGGCCGACCACGCAGCGGTAGCTGGCGCTGAATGATCGCGCCATCTGTTCCGGCGTCCGGCCGTTGTCGAAGAAATCCGCGGCAAGGTCAGCCTTGAGCTCGGCCCAGTCGACGCCGGCGACGGACGTGGAGTATTCGATGGTCATCAGAAGGGCAGTTCGCGGCCGGGCAACGATGCGTGCAGCACACTGCGGAATTCGCCTTGGATCCGTTTCAGCGCAGCCTCGTTGTCGGCTTCGAAGCGCAGCACAATCACCGGCGTGGTATTCGACGCTCGCGCCAGGCCGAAGCCATCGGCGTACTCCACGCGCAGACCGTCGATGCGAATGATTTCCGCCGCGCCAGGAAATTCGGCCGTCTCGCCCATTGCTGCAATCAATTGGTGCGCCGAAGTATCGGTGCAAGGAACGTTGAGCTCGGGGGTGCTGATGCTGTCGGGCAGCGCAGTGAGGACAGCCGAAGCATCGGCGTGGCGCGCCAGGATCTCGAGGAGTCGCGCGCCGGCGTACATCCCGTCGTCGAACCCGTACCAGCGTTCTTTGAAAAAGGTATGGCCGCTCATTTCTCCGGCGAGCAGGGCGCCCGTCTCCTTCATCTTCGACTTGATGAGCGAGTGCCCCGTTTTCCACAGCAGCGGGGTGCCGCCGTGGCGCCGGATCCAGGGCTGCAGATTGCGTGTGGACTTCACGTCGTAGATCACAATCGCGCCCGGATTGCGCGCCAGAACGTCGGCAGCAAAGAGCATGAGCTGCCGATCGGGATAGATGATCGTCCCGTCGCGGGTGACGACGCCGAGGCGGTCGCCGTCGCCGTCGAACGCGAGTCCGAGCTCGATGTCGCTCGTCGCGATGCAGCGGATCAGGTCCTGCAGATTTTTCGGCTGGGACGGGTCGGGGTGATGGTTGGGAAAATGTCCGTCGACTTCGCAGAACAGTTCGGTGACGGTGCAGCCGAGTCGGCGGAACAATTCGGGGGCAAAAGCGCCTGCGACGCCATTGCCGCAATCGACCGCGATCTTCATCGGCCGCGCGAGGCGCAGGTCGCCGACGATGCGCTCAATGTACGCCGCCGCGATGTCGGCGCTGCGCGCGCCGCCGGCACCTCGACGCAGATCACCGGCCTCGATGCGCGCCTTGAGCGCCTGGATTTCGTCACCGGCGAGAGTATTGCCGGCGATCACCATTTTCAAGCCGTTGTAGTCGGGCGGATTGTGACTGCCGGTGACCATCACGCTGCACTGCGTATCCAGATGCTGTGCGGCGAAGTAGCTCATCGGCGTCGTCACCAAGCCGATGTCGATGACGTGCGCGCCGCTGGAGCGAATGCCCGATGCCAGCGCGGATGCGAGTTCAGGGCCGGACAAGCGGCCATCGCGGCCGACGACCAGCGTGTCGCGTCCGCGCTCGAGCGCGAGCGTGCCCAGCGCTTGGCCGATCGATTGCACAATCGGTCCGGTGAGCGTTTTTCCGACTACGCCGCGGATGTCGTAAGCCTTGAAGATTTCGCCTGGAAGTTGCATGGGATATGAGAGTAGGGACCTGGTTGTCGGGACGGCATCGGGTCGCGGCCGATACCCAGCGCGCCGATGGCGGGCGTTGCTAGCGCGGCTGACTGAAGAATTGTAGCAGCCGCGCCGGTAGCCAATCCAAATTGCCGGGAAACGGCGCTGCGGGGAACCCGGCATGCCCGCCGCCTTCGGGTTGTTCGAGCAGCACGCCGGGCCCGACTTCCTCGGGTCCGGGAAGCGAGTGCGCCGGGATGAACGGATCGTTGCGCGCATTGAGTATCAGCGTCGGCACGACGATGCGCCCGAGCCAGGGTTTGCTGCTTGCGCGAGTCCAGTAGTCCACAGTGTTGGCGAATCCATGCAGTGGCGCCGTCACGGCACCGTCGAACGCATACATCGAATCGACGCGGCGAATCACCGCCGGGTCGAGCATGCCCGGGAAACGCTGCGCCATGCTGAGCGCCTTGGGGACCAGCGTGTGCTGAAACAATCTCGAATACAGCCGGCTGAATCCTTGCTCGATCGCGATGCCTGCGGCGTTCAGGTCGAGCGGCGCGGATATCGCGGCGGCGGCGGCAACCTGCTCGGCTGCATGCTGCGGTTCGCGACCGAGCCAGTTGAGCAGCGCGCTGCCGCCAAGCGATACGCCGATCGCGTACAGCGGCACGTTAGGGACGAGTTCACGAATCCGCGCCAACATCCAGCCGACTTCCGCGTAATCGCCGGAATGATAGGCGCGGGGCAGTCGATTCGGTTCGCCGCTGCAACCGCGAAAGTGCGGTACGACACCGCGCCAACCCAGACTGCGGACACGCCGCATGAGCGCGGCAGCGTAGTGTGAGGACGCGCTGCCTTCAAGGCCATGGAATAGGACCACCAGTGGCGCGGCCGCATCACTCCCGCCTTCCATCCAGTCGAAATCGATGAAGTCACCATCCTGCGTGTCGATGCGCTGGCGCCGGTAGGTGTGCGCTGGTCGCGGGATGAGCGCCGGGTAAATTGTCTGCGCATGGCCGCCCGGCAGCCATGCCGGTGCCGCATAGTCGCCAGCGGCGGCCCTCATTGCTTTAGCGCGCGCTCCATCCGATCCACGATGGTCTTCAGGATCTTGATGCGGGCATAGTACTTGTCCTCGGCCTCGACGAGGGTCCACGGCGCGATTTCGCTACTGGTGCGGTCGACCATGTCGCAGACGGCGACTTCGTACGCAGGCCAGCGTTTGCGGTTGCGCCAATCCTCCGGCGTGATCTTGAATTGCTTGAACGAGGTCTTCTCGCGTGCCTTGAATCGCCGCAATTGCTCGGCCTTGCTTATCTGCAGCCAGAACTTGACGACGATTGCGCCATTGAAGACGAGTCGTTCTTCGAAATCGTTGATCTCCTCGTACGCGCGCATCCAGACGTTGGGTGTGCAGAGCTGCTCTACGCGTTCCACCAGCACACGTCCGTACCAGGAGCGGTCGAAGATGGTGATGCCACCGAGCGCAGGCACATGACGCCAGAAACGCCACAGGTACGGGTGCGCAAGCTCTTCCTCGGTCGGTGCCGCGATCGGCACGGTGAGGTATTGGCGCGCGTCGAGCGCGCCGGTGACGCGTCGTATCGCTCCGCCCTTGCCCGCGGCGTCCACGCCTTCGAAGACGAGAATCAGCGAATGGTCCGCAAAGCGCTTGTGGCGGGAGAGCTTTGCGAGCTTGCCCTGGAACTTGCCGAGGTCGTTGTCGTAAGCCTTTTCCGAGAGTCTCTTGGTGAGGTCGAGGTCGCGAATCAGCTTGACGTTGTCGATCACCGACGGCGGCGGCGGCGTCGCGGAGCGCTTCGGTGCCGTTGCGTCGGCAGCGATCGAGCCCTTGATCGCGCTGAGCAAAATCTTGCCCACCGTCAAGTTGCGATAGCGCTCGTCGGCGCCTTCGACGACGTACCACGGCGCCACCCCGGTCGATGTCTCGCGCAGCACGCTCTCCCATAGATGGTGCGACTTGCTGTAAAGGCGGAACGCGCGCCAATCGTCCTTGGTGACCTGCCATTTCGTCAGCGGGTCGCGGTCCAGCGCGCGCAGGCGCGCCTTCTGTTCTTCCTTCGACAGGTGGATCCAGAACTTGAGCACGACCGTGCCCTCGTCGGTGAGCATCTGCTCGGTCCGATTGATCACCTGCATATACAGGAGGAGTTCATCGTCGCTGATGTTGCCCTGCAGGTGGCCTGTCAGCAGCTCGTTGTACCAGGCATTCATGAAGATACCGATCTTGCCCCGCGGCGGCAGCGCCCGCCAATAGCGCCACATGCGCGGATGTGCGCTCTCCTCCTGCGTCGACGGGCCGAAGGCGACGACGCGAATGTGGCGCGGATCCATCCATTCCACCAGCTTGTTCGCCGTCTCGCCGCGCCCGCCCGATTCCACTCCCGATACGACGAGCAGGACAGGACCGCGACCGGAGCGGGAGAGGTCGTATTGCGCTCCGAGGAGCGCCTCGCGTAGCTTCGGTTCCTCGCGCGAGTACACCCTCTTGGAGATGTTGTGACCGATTTCCGCAGATTCGAGCATGGTGAGTCCCTTGGCGTTAACAGGCCCTAGTCCCAGAACGGCTTGAGCTTGGCAAACGCGCGCGCAGCCTTGTCGGCGCGTGCAAGTTCGGTGGCCGCCGCAGCGATGGACCAGCCACGTACGATGCCGGCGGTGTGGGCAGCACCCGGTGCGTGCGTAGCCGCAGGCGCAAGTTCGTCCAGGAGGCGTTCCGCTGTCGCGAAATCGTTGAGCTTGCCCAATGCACTCTGCAGGCGCGACAGCGCGTCGATATAGCGCGTGGAGCGTGCACCGCGATAGAGTGGCGCGAAAAACTCCGCCGCGTAACGAAGTTTCTTGGCCGCGAGCCGTGTCTGATGGCGGTCCGCCGGTGTGAGCTCGCGCAGGCGCTTGCTGCGCTTGCGCAACTGGCGGTCGCGGCGCGCCAGTGTGGTCGTGGCCAAGGTTCGCGCCGCGATCGGGGGTTCTCCACTCCCGGGCGCCGTCGCCATGGCGGCGAACATGGCACCGAACGCAAGGAGCATTCGGGTGACACGCGGCGAACGCGCGGCATCGACGATGGCAGCGCGGTGCAGCCGGCGTCGCGCCGTGACTCGCGCCTTCATGCGCCCGAGGTCGCGGCGCAGCTGCGACTGGGAGAGCTGCGGAGTGATCGAGGCGAGCGTCTCGGCGGCGAACACATCCCAGTCGCGTGCGGTCCCCGCGACGCCGGCGAACCATCGGAGTTCGTCGTTGAGTGGGGTGAGTGGCGCGGACGGATTCACGAGAGCAATCAACTTGAGCAGCGAGCGCAGACGACGCACGCCGACGCGCAGTTGGTGTACGAACTCTTCACCGCCCCCCGTCACCAGTCCTTCCGCATTCGCGCCGATCTGGCGCAGGCAATCGGCGCCAACCGCCGCCAGTGCGGCCGCGGCCGAGACGTCGGGGGCAAGCTTTACGCGCGCCGCGCGCACCGGCTCGACATTGCCCGTTCCTGCAAGGGCGTCGCCGCGCTCCGCCTTGCTGAGATGTCCCACGCCAACGGGCATGTCGACGGCCAGCGCCCGGGCGAGGTCGTAGAGCCGACCCGGGTCCCCTCGCACCAGTTCTATTTCGACTTCACATATCGGTGCTCGTCGTGTCCCGGCCGTGATCTTGCCGAGATCCGTGCACAACACGGCGCGTGTACCGTCCGCAAATGCGAGCGGCTGTGACGTACGGCGGACTTCGGTCGAGAACAGCAGTCTCAGATCACTCGCCGCGGCGAACAATTTCTTCCATGGTGTGGCGGCCAGGAGCGAGCGGTCGAGTCGCGGCTGGGTCAGCGGCCATTCGTATTCGATGCGCTGGTGCAATCCCGCGACGGCCTTGCCTTCTCCTTTTGCCGTTTGCAGCCAGCGTCGACCGGCACGGCGAAGTCGCAGCGTCACACCGGCGTTGCGCAGGCGATGGGCCGGGTCGTCGTAGTAGCGGCTGACCACCGTCTCGGTGCGGGCGCGTCCGTCGAGTAGCGACGCGACCGCCGGATGATGCCTCACTCTGGCGAGTGCGGCCGGATCGCACCTCAGCTTGAGTTCGATCTCTTGCGGCGGGACTGGGGGCGATTCCATGCCGGGCGCGGCGCGCGGCGATTCGTGCGCGTTCAATGCGGTTTGTACTTGCCTGCGAGGGCGCTGCGCTTGAGGTAGGTTTCGCGGGCAAGGGCGACGTCGTCGAGAAAATGCGGAAGTTCCGACATCAACAGCGCCTGCGGACCGTCGACCAGGGCCTGCGCGGGATTCGGGTGGAAGTCGACCAGGACCATGTTCGCACCGGCAACAACGCCTTGTGCGACGACGTGGAATATATCGAGGATGCCGTCCGGGGCCGCCGAGCGCGTACCAACGGAGTGCGAGGGATCGATGCACACGGGCATGCGCGTCAGGCGCTTGACGACCGGCACGTGCGAGAAGTCGACGAAATTGCGGTGGGGGTCGCCCATGTTGGTTTTCATGCCACGGAGGCCGAATACCACCTTCCGGTTGCCTTCCGAGGCCAGGTATTCGGCGGCGTTCAGCGATTCGTCCAGCGTAATGCCGAAGCCGCGCTTGATCAGGACGGGAAAGTCCTGCTGCTTGCCCACCAGTTTGAGCAGCTCGAAATTCTGCGTGTTGCGCGTGCCGATCTGCAGCATGACGCCGGTTGCGTCGCCGGTCGAGTGGAGCGCCGCCCGGATCTCGTCGATATGCGACTCGTGCGTGATCTCCATCGCAATGACCTTGATGCCGTACTTGCCGGCCAGTTCGAAGACGTAGGGCAGGCACGACGCGCCGAACCCCTGGAACGCGTAGGGGTTCGTCCGAGGCTTGTATGCGCCCATGCGCGTGCAGACCTGACCATGGGCCTGCAGCGCCTTCATCATGGCCTCGACCGATTCGCGCGAATCGACCGCACACAGGCCGGCAAACACGTTCAGCGTGTCCTGCCCGAATTTGACACCCTGGTAATCGAAGGACGTCGGCCGGTCGTCACCCAGCTTGTGTCGCCCAAGGACGCGATACGCCTCGGATACTCTCACCACCCGGGCCACGCACGGCAAAACCTGCATCTGCTCGACGGTGAGCGCACCGGTGTTGCCGATCAGGTAGATCTCGGTCAGCGTAACTTCGGCGCCGACCTCGCGGTGCACCCGATATTTGATGCCGGGCAGGCGGTCCAGCTGACTGCTGAGGATCTTGTAGTCGGTGCTTTCCGGGGCGGCATTGGGTTCGAGAATGAGAATCATGGCAATCGGATGAAAACAGAGTTTTCCGTGGAAATTCAGAAATTTGCCCTATTTTAGCGCGAAACGCGGGGGTCCGATGTTGCGGTGCACGATAAAAATATGCGACACCGGGATCGTCCTTGTCCACGATTTCGTTGCATGCGGCGTTACCCGTGCCGTAGACTGGCTTCAAGTCGCCTCTACTCATTCCTAAACAAGTCCCGGAGAACCAATGAAAAAGTTGCTAATGACCCTGTCGCTGCTGAGCCTGTTTGTCGCTGGCGGTGCGTATGCCGCCACCGATTCGACGGCGACCCCTAATCCCCAGCAGGAGAAGATGAAGGCCTGCCAGGCGCAGGCAACGGAGAAGAAGCTCGAAAGCAAAGCGCGCCAGGATTACGTCAACAACTGCCTCAAGGCAAAGCCTGTTGCGGCGGACAAGTCCAAGAACAAGATGACAATGTGCAATGAGAAGACCAAGGGCATGAGCAAGCCCGACGCCGACAAGGCGCGCAGCGAGTGCATGAAAGCCACCTGACCGAGTTGCTGAATACGGCTGGGTGACCTCCTGTCCACCCAGCCGCGCTGACAAGGCGGCGCCGGAGCGATCCGGTAGCCGCCTTGTTTTATCCGGTGCTCGTCAGGCATTGACCGAATGCATCGACGCAGCGGGACAATTGCACCGCGTCCCGACGATCTGCGACTGAGCGTCCCTTCTATCGACGGAGCACTGCGTGCACTACCCACCGTTCGTGCAAAACCCATTGCGCAGCCGCGCTGACGTGCAGCGCGCCATGGTCGACTTGTGGCATCCGTTGCGGTCCCATTTTCGCCGGGACGGCCCGGCCATTTCGCTCGGAGACACGGAGGCGGACTATGGTCCGGACGGCCGCATGGCCGAGGCGTTCCTGCGCCCGCTCTGGGGTCTCGCGCCGCTCCTTGCTGGCGGCGGCGAGGTGCCCGACTGGGACGTGGTCCCGCGCGGCATCGCGATGGGCTGCGACCCTTCTGATCGGCGTTATTGGGGCCCTTGCCAGAATCATGATCAGCGGTTCGTCGAAATGGCGCCGCTTTCGCTCGCACTTATGCTCATTCCTGACAGGCTCTGGGCACCGCTCGAGGTGAGCGCGCGCCGGAACGTCGTCGCCTGGCTGTCTACATTCAATCGTCACGAATGCGTGGATAACAATTGGCTGTTCTTCCGCGTGCTGGCAAACCTCGCCTTGCGTTCAGTCGGTGCCGCGTGCGACGAGTCGCGACTCGCAGCCGATCTGCAGCGGCTCGACGCCTTTTATGTCGGCGACGGCTGGTATCACGACGGCGACACACCGCGCCGCGACTATTACGTCCCGATGGCGATGCACTACTGCGGCCTGCTCTACGCGCGCCACGCGCGCGAGATCGACCCGTCGCGCGCCGCCGAATTCCGTCATCGTGCCGGCCTCTTCGCGCGGCAGTTCGCGGCGTGGTTTGCCGCCGATGGGTCGGCGATCCCGTATGGCCGCAGCATGACCTATCGCTTCGCCCAATGCGCATTCTGGGGCGCGCTCGCCTACGCTGGGGTCGATGCGCTGCCGTGGGGTCTGGTCAAAGGCATCTACCTTCGGAATCTGCGCTGGTGGGCGCGGCAACCGATCTTCACCGAGACCGGTCTCCTCAGCATCGGCTATCGCTACCCGAACCTCATCATGGCCGAAGCCTACAACGCGCCGGGCTCCCCGTACTTCGCGTGCACCGCCTTTCTGCCGCTGGCCCTGTCGGAGTCGCACCCTTTCTGGCATGCCGAAGAGGAGGATGCGGTCGCACCGGCGATCAACGTGCAGGCCAACGCCGGAATGGTCATCTGCCGCGACGACGCGTCGGGGCATCTGTTTGCGCTTTCGAGCAACCGCTCGGGAGCATACCGACCGCGCCACGCTGCCCAGAAATACGGCAAGTTCGCGTACTCGGCAGCCTTCGGCTTCGGAGTGCCGGCCGGTGGCACCGGCCCCGAGCACGGCGGCAGCGACAACACACTGATGCTCACCGACGACGGCCTCGACTGGCGCGTCCGTGACGATTTCCTCGACGAGGTCTGCGCGGGAACGACGCTCTACACGAAGTGGCTTCCGTGGCCCGACGTGGAAGTGCAGACATGGCTCGCGCCCGCGCTGCCGGGCCACGTGCGGGCGCATTGCATCAAGGCTCGCCGAATGCTCGGAAGCTTCGAGGGCGGCTTCCCGGCGAGTTGGGTCGGTGCGGGTAACCGCGGCTACCGGCAGAGCCCTGGTTTTGTCGGCACGGACTTCAGCAACGCGTTTACCGGCATCCGCGACCTGAGCACGACGCCGCGGCGAGGCGCGGTCATTCGCAATGAGCCCAACACCAACATCGTGTGGCCGCTGACCGTGACTCCCGGCCTCGCCGGTGAACACGTACCAGGCGAGACTTGGCTCTTCACCGCCGTTGCGGCGATCCCCGGCGCGGGATGTACCGACGCCGGATGCGATTTTCTGGCGGGTCTGACGCTGGATCGTACCGGCCCGGTCACGCGGATCATGCGCGGCGGCGAGATCCTGCTCGAGTGTCACGTGCCAACGGTGCCGCCACTGCCACGGAGTGACTGGGTCGCTCGTCGAGGCGATGCCTGAAAGCAAGTCGCTCCGCTCCGTCGGTCTGCAGGTCGAGAAAACCGCGTGATGGCGACGAACGCGAAGCACGCCAGCTTTTCGTCCGTCTCATTGGATATAAGGCATCTGTCTCATCCGTGCGGCTGATGTGCCGAACATCTCCATCGGCGTTAATTGCGATGTGGTTCGCGACAATCCGGTCCGGCCGCACATCTCATGACAACCTGAAGGAGACAGCAATGAAGACGCTCACCGCAATCCTGCTGGCAACGTTTCTCGGACTTGGCGCATCGTTCGCGCAGGCGGACGACACTGTGGCCAAACCGAAGTCCACGCGCGCGCAACCTGCCGCCACGGCCCCTGCACCGGCCGCGCCGGTAGAGGTTTCGCAGCAGGACAAGATGCGACAGTGTTCCAAACAGGCGACGGGCAAGAAAGGCGCCGAGCGCAAGGACTTCATGAAGACGTGCCTCTCGAAGAAGGTGAAGGCGTAGCAGTGCATGACACGCGGCGCCGGACGATTCGGCGTCGCGTGCTACGCGCGCTTGAGAACCAGCAGACCCTTGAGATAGTCGCCTTCCGGGAAGTCGAGCGCCACTGGATGATCGGCCGAGGGACCGAAGCGTCCCACGATCGCGGCGTCCGCCCGGGCGTCGAGTGCCGCACCGGCGACAACCTTCTGGAACAGCTCGGCGGATACGCCGCCCGAACACGAAAAGGTGGCGAGCAGGCCGCCAGGCCGGAGGAGCTTCAGCGCCAGCAGGTTGATGTCCTTGTATGCACGCGTGGCCCTTTCCGCGTGCTGCGCTGTCGGAGCGAATTTTGGTGGATCGAGCACGATCAGGTCGAAGTTGCGCGCGCCGTCGCGCAACTTGCGCAGTTCGGTGAACACATCGGCATCGCGCCACTCCGCGCGGGCGGCATCGAGGCCGTTGTCCCTGACATGCTGGGACGCGAAGGCGAGTGCCTCGGCGGAACTGTCGATCGACACCACCGAGCGCGCGCCGCCGGCAAGTGCGGCGATACTGAAGCCCCCTGTGTAACAGAAGCAGTTCAACACATCGCGGCCGTCCGCCAATTCCCGGATCCGGTGGCGGTTGTCGCGCTGATCCAGATAGAAGCCCGTCTTCTGGCCGTGCTCGACATCGACGCGATAGGTCAATGCGTCCTCGACGAGCGCAACGGGATTTGGCAGGACGCCGGCGACAAGGCCCGTGCGCGGAGCCAGGCCTTCAAGTGTGCGCACCTCGGCATCCGAGCGTTCGAACACAGTGCTGCATCCACTGGCGTCCTGCAGCGCCGAAACCAAAGCATCGCGCCAGAAGTCGGTACCGGCGGCGAGGAACTGCACAACGAGGACGCTGCCATACCGATCGGCGATCAGCCCGGGCAGCCCGTCCGACTCGCCGTGCACCAGTCGGCAACCCGAATGACGACCATCGAGCAGCGGCCCGCGAGCGTGCACGGCACGGTGTACGCGTCGCCGCAGGAATTCAGCGTCGATGGTGTCGCGGGCGTCGAAACTCCACACGCGACCACGAATCTGCGATTGCGGGCTCCATGCCGCGCTGGCGAGAAACGCCCCGTCTGCGGAATGCACGACGACGACTGTGCCTGTCGCGGGATTTCCCTCGACGCGCTCGATTGCGCCGGAAAAAATCCACGGATGCCGTTGCCGCAGGGATTTCTCGCGTCCGGCCTTCAGCGTGACGCGCGGCGGCTGCACGAAACGCCGCTAACCGACGGCGACGCCGGCGAGGTGCCCGACCCCGAAGGTGACCGCCGCCGCCAGCCCGCCCAACAGCAACATGCGTGCACCGGACACGAACGCGCCACGGCCGGTGAACAACGATAGCGTTGCGCCGACAGCGAACAATGCCACCGCCGTCAGGGCCGCGGCCACCGGCAGCGCCTTCGTTCCAGCGCCCATGAGGAAGGGCAGCAGGGGAATCGCCGCGCCGAGCGTAAACGAGAGAAACGACGAAATGGCCGCACCCCAAGGCGATCCGAGTTCCGACGGGTTGAGGCCGAGTTCTTCGCGCGCAAGTGTATCGAGCGCGCGCTCCGGATCGGCGACGAGTCTCTTGGCCAAACGATTGGCTTCGCCGGACGGCATGCCCTTGGCGCTATAGATGAGGGCAAGCTCCTGCGCTTCGGCTTCGGGATATTCCGCGAGCTCATCGCGTTCCAGGCCGATCTGATATTCGAACAGCTCGCGTTGGGAGCGCACCGAAACGTATTCGCCCGCCGCCATCGCAAACGCACCCGCGACAAGCCCGGCGACGCCGGCGAGCAGCACCGCGGACGAACTCGAATTCGCGCCGGCGACGCCGAAGATCAGGCTCGCGTTCGAGACGAGGCCGTCGTTCACACCGAACACGGCCGCCCGCAGATTGCCCACGCCACCCAAGCCGCGGTGGCTGCGCTCGATCGCACCGGCGACGGGCGCCAGATGGCCACCCGGATCACGCTCCGAGTAGATCGCCATGCCACGGACTTTCATCGCCGCGAGCACCGAGCGAATGCGCCGCGGCCCGAACAAGCGGATCAGGTGAGCGACGAGGCGCGTGCGCGAATCCGGCCGGTAGGGCGGCGGCGCCGGCTTGCCGCTGGCGGTCAGCTGCGCGCGCCAGATCGTAGCCTGCGCCTGCGCTTCAACGGCAAGGCGCCGGAACAGGTCGGCACGGGCCGTGCCGGCCTCTGCCTCCGCGCACACGCTGTAGAGGTGCGCAGAGCGCTGTTCCTCGCTCCAGCTTTCCAGGGGGTTGCTCATGGGTGCAATGCAGCGTTCATCGATTATTTTACCGCAACGCAGCGGGGCGTTCGCGTGCACCGCGCGTAAAATGTGCCGCCCGCTGACCTTCCGGAAAATTCCACGTGCCGAAGAACAAACACCCGCTGACCATCGCCCAGCTGCTCTCGATCAAACGCATCGGACCGCCGTCGATCGCTCCCCACGGCGGCGCGGCGTGCGCGGCCGTCACGTCGCTGGAGATGGACAAGAATGAGACGCATACCGAACTGTGGCTGTTTCCAACCGACGGGGCTCGCGCACGCCGGCTCACCGCCGGCGACAAGGACAGCGATCCGGTCTGGTCGCCGAACGGCAAGTGGATCGCGTTCTGCGCCAAGCGCAAAGACGACGACGAGGCGCAGATCTATCTGATTGCGCCGGACGGCGGTGAAGCACGACGAGTGACTTCGCTGTCGACCGGCGCGTCGGCGTTGCGCTGGTTTCCGGACTCTCGGCGCATCGCCTTCGTCTCGCGGGTGTGGCCGGACCTCAAGACCGACAAGGCACAGGCCAAGCGCCTCAAGGAACGCAAGGACGACAAGGTCAAGGTCCACATCACCGAGCGTGCGGAATATCGGTTCTGGGACCACTGGCTGACCGACGGACGCGAGCCGCACGTGTTCGTCGCGGACGTCGCGACCGGGCGCGCCCGCGACCTCCTTGCCGGCACGAGGTTATCGCTGCAACCGTGGGAGCCGTCCAACGAGCACTTCGACATCAGCCCCGATGGGCAAGAACTCGCCATCACCGCGGATCTCGCGCCGGAGCCGCGCATGATGAACGAATCGGACATCGTGACGATCAACCTGGTCACCGGCCGTCATCGCACGCTCACGGCGGAAAGCACGTTCAGCGACGATTCACCCCGTTATTCGCCGGACGGTCGCCACCTGCTTTGGTGCTCGCACAACGTGAAGCGCGCTTTCAATGATCAGGGCCGGTTGACGCTATTCGACCGCCGCAGCGGGAAGACGCGGCGACTGGCGGCACGGCTGGATCGCGCCACCGCGCATGCGCGGTGGGCACCCGACAGCAGCGCCATATACACGCTCATCGAGGATCGAGGCCGCGTCGGGTTGTACCGTCTCGGACTGGCTGACGCCGTGCCATCCGAAGTGGCCGCCGGCGGGACGCTGGTCGGGTTCGACATTTCGGCCGACGGAAATCGGATCGTCTTTGGGCGGGCGGACCTGTCGTCGCCGGTGGCGCTATTTGCGACACGCGCAAAGGGCACGACCGCGCAGCCGCTCGATTCACCGAATCGCGATTTGTTGTCGCGGGTGGCGCCCGGTGCAACGCGAGAGATCACGATCAAGGGTTGGGGAGGCGAGCCGGTGCAGATCTGGATCACCTATCCGCCGAATTTCGATCCGCGCAGGAAATGGCCTTTGCTGCACACCATCCACGGCGGACCCCATGCGGCGCATCACGATGGCTGGCACTATCGCTGGAACACCCAGTTGTTGGCGGCGCAGGGGTATGTTGTCGTCGGCGTCAACTACCACGGCTCGTCGGGATTCGGGCAGAAGTGGCTGGAATCGATCACCGCGAACTACGGCGCGAAAGAATTCGCGGATACCGAGGCCGCGACGGACTTCATGCTGCGCCAGGGGTACATCGACCGCCAGCGACTGGTCGCGGGCGGTGGCAGCTATGGCGGTTTCATGGTGGCCTACATGAACGGCCATACCGATCGCTACAAGACCTATGTCTGCCATGCCGGGTGCTACGACTGGGTCAGCATGATGGCGACCGACGGCTACCTGTTCTTCGCCAAGGAGCTGGGCGGCTTCCACTGGGACAAGCCGGCGCAGGTGATGAAACAGTCGCCGCACCACTACGCCAGGCGCTTCAAGACGCCGACCTTGGTGATGCATGGCGAACAGGACTTCCGGGTCCCCGCGACGCAAGCGCTGCAGTACTACAACACTCTGCATGCGAAAGGCGTCGCGGCGCGCCTCGTTTACTTCCCGGACGAGAACCACTGGATCCTGAAGCCGCAGAACTCGCGGCTGTGGTACCGCGAATTCTTCGATTGGGTCAGGCGCTACGCGGCGCCCGGGCCGGCGCGGCGGCGTTCCGCTGCGAAATAAGTTGACGCAGATCAAAGGTGGTGCAAGCGCGCCACCCGGCCTCTTGAATCGCGCCGGATGCGTACCTAAATTCAGGGTGCGAGGGCAGGTGCCCGACACGGAGCGGGTCGACCGCCCTGTCGCCAGACAATGCGAAAGGAGATCGACATGGCAAACCTTACACCGTATGACCCCTTTGGGGATGCGGGTCTAGACGAGCTGTTCCGCGGGTTCTTCCGGCCGGTCCGGGTCGAGGGTCGCGGCGGTGCGCCGGTGAGCATCAAGATGGATGTGACCGAAGACGACAAGTCCTATACCGTCCACGCCGAGATTCCGGGCGTAAGCAAGGAAGACATCCACGTCACCGTCGAAGGCAACCAGGTGACGCTGGGCGCCGAGGTCAAACGCGAGAAGGACGTCAAGGACGGCGAGCGCACCCTGCGTAGCGAACGCTACTACGGCAGTGTCTTTCGCAGTTTCACGTTGCCGGTCGAGGTCGACGAAGCCAGCAGCCAGGCGAAGTACGACAAGGGCGTCCTGGAGCTGACGCTGGCGAAGAAGCCGGCAATGGCAGGGCAAGCGCCTCAACGTTCAGTAACGCAAGGCCGGTGTCGCGACCCCGCCTAGCGTATACGCTTGGCGGGGTATTCTTCCTCGATGTTGTCGCGGAAGAAGCTCCAGGGCGACGATGCGCCGACGAAGCGTCGCCACGTTTCCGGCGTCACCCCCGAATACTGGAACGTGCCCGCAGTAAGTTCGACGACGAGCAGGCGATTCCTGTCGTCGTAGCCGGCGGCACGCAGGTTGCCGCCGGAGAGTCGTTTCATTTCCATCGCGCTGTCGATTCGCCCGTGCGGGCTCGTGTGCGATCATTGTAGCGCCTGTCCGACGAGACGTCCCATCGGAACATTCTTGCGCGCTCGCTGCCTGCTCATTGCGTTTCTGGTCCTCGCGCCGCAGGCAGGTATGGCGGCCGACATGAGCAAGACGCTGCGTGGCGTATTCAACTTCGCCGAGACCAGCTTCGATCCAGCCGCTGCCTGGGACGCCCCCTCCGATGCCGTCGTCGAGCACATCTACGATTCGATGCTCGAGTACGAGTATCTGGCCCGTCCGGTCAAGCTCAAGGCCAACACGCTTGAACGCCTGCCCGAGGTATCCGCCGACGGCGCGGTCTACCTGTGTCGTGTCCGTCGCGGCATCTACTTCGCGCCCGATCCCGCTTTCGGTGGCAAGCGGCGTGAACTCATCGCGGCTGACTATGCGTATTCACTGAAGCGTCTGCTCGACCCCGGAGTGCGCTCACCATGGGCGTGGATTGTCGAGGGCAAGCTTGCCGGCGGCGACGCACTCCAGGCCGGTGCAAGGGCTTCCGGCCGCTTCGACTACGAGGCCCGTTTCGCGGGAATCGAAGTCGTCGACCGCTACACGCTGCGCATTCGGCTCGTGCGTCCCGACTTCAATTTTGCTTACGTGCTGGCGATGCCCGCGACGGCGGCAGTCGCCCGCGAAGTGGTCGAGGCGTACCGCAACGATCTCGGCGCCCATCCGGTCGGCACCGGACCGTACCGGCTGGTCGAGTACAAGCGCTCGTCGCGCATCGTGCTCGAGGCGAACGCGGGCTATCGCGGTGAGGTCTTCGCGGAACAGCCTTCAGACGATCCTGCCGACACCGCGATCGCGCGCCATCTCGCCGGAAAGACGCTGCCGCTCATCGGACGCATCGAAATTTCGGTCATCGTGGAGGAACAGTCGCGATGGCTGGCATTTCTGAACCGCCAGCTCGACTACATGCAGCAATTGCCGCCGAGCTTTGCCGATCAGGCATTGCAGGACGGCAAGCTGCGCCCCGAGTTCGCGGCGCGCGCCATCCGCCAGGAAGTGCTGGTACGTCCGAACACCTGGTGGAATTATTTCAACATGGAGGATCCGGTCGTCGGCGGTTATACGCCGGACAAGATCGCGTTGCGACGCGCCATGAGCATGGGCTTCAACACGGAGGAGTTCATTCGGGTGATCTTCCACGGGCGGGCGCTCGCCGCGCAGAGCCCATTGCCGCCGGGCATCGCGGGGTTCGATCCGAAGCTGCGGACGATCGCGCAGATATACGACCCGGCGACGGCTCGAGCGCTGCTCGACAAGTTCGGCTTCAAGGATCGCGACGGTGACGGGTATCGGGAACTGCCCGACGGCAAGCCGCTGGTGATCGAGCGCTGGTCGCCGCCGATTCTGCGCGAGCGGCAGATCGACGAGCTATGGAAGAAGAACATGGACGCGATCGGCATCCGCATGACGTTCCGCAAGGACCAGCTGCCCGAGCTGCGCAAGATCGCGCGCGCGGGCAAGATCCAGATGCGCGGGGACGGTTGGAATGCGGACTACCCCGATGCGGAAAATTTCATGCAGTTGCTTTATGGGCCGAACATCGGCCAGAGCAACGACTCGCGTTTCAACCTCCCCGAATTCAACCAGCTCTTTGAGCAGGCCGCCAAGTTGCCCGACACCCCGGCGCGCACGAAGATATACAACCGGATGACCGAGCTCATGCTCGCTTACGCGCCCTGGAAGCTGACGCATCACCTGCTCGAGGACCAGGTCGTGTACGCGTGGGTGCTGGCCTACAAGCCGCATCCGATTCGCGCCGAGATCTGGAAGTACCTCGATATCGACCCGGCGCTGCGGCAGTGACGTAGCGCGGCAGCGCCGGCGTTGGACAGGACCCGCCTGTCGCCGGCGGTCTACTTCGCGGGCTGCGCGCGGTCCTGGTAGTACTGCAGCAGCGCAGCGTCGTCTTCGGCACCGTGTCCCGCGGCGACGGCTGCGGCGAACGCGTCGCGCGCGGCGCGCGCCAGCGGAGCGTCGAACGCCAGCGTTTGCGCAGTATCGACGGCGATGCCGACGTCTTTGTTCAGCAGCGTCGTCGCCGCGCGCGGAGTCTTGTCGCCGTCGAGGGCGCGGGCCATCCGGTCGTTGAATATCCAGCTCGCACCCGAACTCGCATTCACGACCTCGAGAAACCGGCGCGGGTCGACGCCGGCGCGAATCGCGAGCGCCATCGCTTCGGCGCCCGCGGCGAGATTGACTGCCGCAAGCTGATTGTTGAGGACCTTGAAGGTCGCGGCTGCACCCGGTCGCGTACCGACGACGAAACACTTCCCGCTGATCGCTCCGAGCAACGCCTGACATTCCGCGATCGTCGCCGGGTCTCCCGAGACCATGAGGGTCATGGTGCCGTTGGCGGCACGCTGCGGGCCGCCCGAGACGGGCGCGTCGAGCAATCGTATGCCACTCACCGCGAGGCGTTCCGCGACGGACATGACGAATGCGGGCGCTACGGTCGACGAGACGATTACGATCGCACCCGGTGTGAGCGCGCTCATCGCACCTTGCGCACCGAACAGCACCGTCTCGATCTGCGCTGCGTCGACCACCAGCAGAATGACGATCGAGGCGTCCTGCGCCACGCCGGCGGCGGCGGACCTGGCGCTCGCGCCTGCGGCGACCGCGGCCGCCTCCGCCTCGGGGTTGATGTCGCGTGCCACGACGCCGAAGCCGTTGCGCACCAGGCTCTGGACGACGCCGAGGCCCATCGCGCCGGTACCGATGACGCCGATGGTGGGAAGTGCCGGCATGCTCAGGTTGCTACGGCTTAGGAGGGGCGTAGGGCTTGCAATCTTCGAGCTTGCTCGCCACGCCGAATTCGATGAGCGTCAATTCCTCGCCCTTGCCGCGGAGTTCGACGCTGCCGTTGCTGTAGCGGGTCAGTCCCCCTGTCGCGGGAATCTGATAGAGCGTGACCTTTTCGCCGGTCGCGGTGAGCATCCGCGCCTCGCCCGTATCGAAGCGGATGACGACGCGTTGCCCGGCAAGCTGACAGGCAAACGTGTTCTTGACGGCCTCTTCCTCTTCTTTCGACGGCTTGTGTTCGCATGCGGCGAGACCGGTCAGGACGAGCACACCGCACGACAGGGCAACGCGCAAACGCATCAACACCTCCTTGAACGGAGTGCCACGCGCGAGGGCCGGTACTCCAATAGCGTAGATCTCATTTCACGACATCGCACAACCGCGCCTGTTGCCCGCGTCCGCTGGTCTGCTGCGTGGTGACGAATTTGCACAGGTCGAATTGCTGCTCCGCCAGCGCGGCCGCCGCAAGCTTGAGCTCGCCGTCGCCGAGCGACGGTTGCCGCGAAAGGATGCGGCCGTAGCGCAACGAAGGATGACCGACCACGATCCAGCGGTAATCCGGTCCGACCGCAATCACGATCGACTCGCGTCCGAACGGATACCACCAGATGCCGAGGAAATTGACCGACGTGACCTTCATCACGGCCGGCACCGCCGGATCGAGCGGCCTTGTGCGCGTCTCGCTGGAATCCGGGCTGCCATCGGCGCGCATGCATTGGGTCTTTGCCGCAAACGCGCCGTTTTCGGCGATGGTGTAGTTGACTTGCGTGTCGCGAGCGCAGCGACTTTGCAGAAAACCGGGGATCGACGCGATTTCGTACCACGTTCCGGGGTATCGGCTGAGGTCGAAATTGGCGACTGGGGTGAGGGCCACCGCCGACGACAGCGGTACGAGCGCGAGCAAGAGCAGGGCGGCAAATCGCATCAGCCGTCTTTTACACTATTTCGACGCGGTTGTGCGCCCGAAGCGACCGCTTGCGGGACTTGGCTGACGTGCGCTGCCTCGACGGTGTCGGGCGTTTACAGCCAGCCCACGGAAATTCAGTCGGGCATGGTGCCCCGTGCCACGAAGCGGCTCAAGATGGGCGCCACGTGGCGAAGAGCCGGTGAACGTCGCGCGGGTCAGCCAGCGCGCAGAGTGACTCGCGAAAGGATTTGTCACAGAACATTTCCGCAACGAGCGCGAGGATCTTCAGATGTTCATCCGTCGCCTGTTCCGGAACGAGCAGTACCAACATGTCGGATACTGGCTTGCGGTCAGGTGCATCGAACGCGATCGGCGTGCCAAGCCGTGCGAAGACGGCGACCGCTCTTTGCAGGCCCTTGACACGCGCGTGGGGAATCGCGACCCCGCGCCCCAATCCCGTGGACCCAAGTGCTTCCCGCTCGATCAGACCGACGCGAACCTGTTCCGCATCCAGGCCATGGCTTCTTCCCAGAAAGTCAGCGATGGTGTCGAACGCTTGGTTCTTGCTGTCCGCATCGAGGTCCAGAATGATGTCCTCGTCCGACAGCAGATCGCCGATGGAATTGCGCGGGCGCGTCGCTACCTGGGACACATCGCGAGCATCCTCGGCACGCAGGAGCTGTTCCATGATCATTTCCGCGCGGCGGAGCGCATCTTGGGTGAACCCGTCCCTGCCAAAGAGGATCGGGGCACCTTTGCATCGGACAGTGGCTGCACATTGGCCGCCAGGACGGGCGCCATGGTTTCCCACCGCACCAAACGGACATCGGGATCGAGCCCGAGACGGTTGACCAGCCAGAACAGCACCGTCCGTGCGCGTCCCGCGCACGCCACGACGGCGACAATGCGCACGACCTTGCAGCGCGAGTCGACCTTTCGCTCGATGTGATGGATACAAATCCCGGGCGTGCGCAGTTCACGGCGCATCAGCTGCTCGACGTCGTCACCGCGAGCGACATCGCAAAGAGTGGAGATGCAATATCGCTGCGTCGCTCGCTGCGTCGCCTTGGACGGTACTGACGGCAACGTGGCGTTTGCGGTTACTGCGCTATCAACCAGCTTCGCTAGGGGTCGCGCCGCATTCATGGCAATTCCTTCGAATTGGATCATGAGCAAAGGCTAGGACAACGGGGCGAAACACGGTGTCTGGATTTTCTGCTTGCGTGTAAATGGCGCGTAAGGAACGCAGCATCGAACAGCGACGCCTAGCGTTGCGCAAAAATCGGATCTTTACACGCTCTTGACGCAAATCACCTCGGATTTGACGCACCCTTTTTGCCGCGTGACGTACATTGACGCCATGGTCAATACGGAAGGAAACACTCATGGACACCATGCATGCTTGGGCGCTTTGGCGCTTGGTGATGGTTGGGTTGATTGCGTTGCCATTTCTTGTTGCGGCGGTGGTGGTGGGCTTTCGCCAGAGTCACGCTGACAGCTCGATCTCCGAGCGCGGTGCCCGACGACAAGAACGCATCTCCCGAGATTGCGGGACCCAGCGTGTGGGGTAGGGACGTTGACGCAGACGCAGAAGTACGTTCCGTCGACGCGCCAGTGGTGGATCGGCGCGCGGCCTGAACGCGAAGCAGTCGCGGGAGAGTGGCGCAGCGATCGATTGCACGCGCGGGGCTTGCCCCGCGCGTGCCGTCATTCGGGAGGCCTCGTTGTCTCCGACCACGCCAAGGTATAGCGATGTCGAGTCACAAGCACGGTATGTTGATCTTCGGAGCGCCGGCAGCAATTCGACCCCGTGGCATGTCGGCAGGGATGGCGGGGTCGAGTCGCACGTTCGCTGAAGACGTTGGCGCAGGCTCAACCCAGGTATCTGTCGAGGCCGTCGCCGCCAACCTCAAGACCGTCATGGATCAAGTCGAGAGAGTTGGTGTCGAGTGGCGAGCAATCGGCGGGAAAACTTGGTGTAGTTCATGTGGACGTCAGTCTTGTGATCTGCGCCGACGGGTCGGTTGGTCTGCTTGGCACGGCCGCCGGCACGAACACCAAGGCAACGCTGACAGTTCGCCTGGCGCCGCGAGTCGCGAACAAGCCTTCCGGGCGAGGGTCCGCTGAGCGCGACGATTTTTGCGATGGACGATGAGCGTGTCGTGCTCGAGCCGGCGTCGATAGGATGAGGACCTGTCACCGTTCGGTACCGATCTCGACAACGCACGCGTGACGCCGGACGATTGTCGTGACGGATTGGCTATCCGCCGATTGGTTGCTTCTGCGGCCGTTGCTGGTCGTGGCGATCACATGGGCGACACTTGTCGTCGTATTCCTCGCTGTATGGATTCGCAAACGCATTGCCGCTCGCTGCGGCCCGGCATCCCTGTCCTCTGACGCCCGCCACCTTGTGCCGCCCGGGACGCAGGTCGCGCCCCGAATTCGCTCGTCGCCGCCCGTCGGTCACCGACCGCGAATCACGGACAGCCTAGCTCCGCAGGCGCCTGTGTGGGGAATCAAGCTGTGGCCATGCCCGACCCAGCCGGCGGGTCCGGCCACGCCGCGATCGTCTCCCGCAGCGCGTTGGGATCTGTGCCTGACCTGAGCTGATCGCGAAGACCGCGGTCGCTGAACATGCCCGCAGCGGTGGCCAGCAGTTGCAGATGCGCTTCGTTCGCCTTGTGTGGAACGATGAGGCCGAGAAAGACCGACACCGGGCGGCCGTCGGGTGCGTCGAAGGGTATGGCGTACTTCGTTCGTACCAGCGCCGCCGTCGCAGTCGCGCATTGACTCATGCGCGCGTGTGGAATGGCGAATCCGTGACCGACGCCCGTCGAGCCCATTTGCTCGCGTACCGTCAGACTCTCCAGAATGACCGGCTCGGACAGTCCGTGCCGCGCCGCGAGCATGGCCGGCGAGTTCTTCGAGCAACGCAGACTTGCTCGTGATGTCGCGGTCCAGACGAATGTCGTCGCTCCGCAGCAGTTCGCCGACGGGATTCATCGCCACCGTTTCCGTCCTTCGATGGCGAGCGGATGCCGGGATCGATGATCAGGTGGAGGATGCTTCATCCTCATCCTCGCTCTCGCTCGCCGCGTGCAGGTAGACGCTGTTCGAGTTCTCGTCGAAGTCGATCAGCTCGGCGTACCGGCCCCAGGCGATCAGTGTTCCCAGGAGCTTGGCCGGCTGGTCGTAGGGCAGGAGCGTGCCCAACTCCTCCAGCACGCTGTCTGCGTCGATGCGCGCGTCCGGCGATTCAGACACTCGTGCGTTGATCATCTGGAACAGACGCAGCTTCATGATCGCTTGCCGGAACAATGTCTTGCGTGCGGGCGTCGGCGCGGCGAGGAAATACCAGCCGGCCTCGGTCATGAGCACGTCGTCCTTCGGCGTGTCGACCAGGCCCAGCATCTCGGCCGCCTTGACGATCGCGATCGTTTCGCCGAATTCCTTTCCGATGCGGGCGCTCAGGTCGAAGACGTTGATCGTCTCCTGCGCGTCCTCGATGATCTCGAGCAGGCCGATCATGGTTTCAACCGGTACGTTCGGTATCGATTCGACCCGGGTGCTGGCCGTCGCAACAGCTGTCGGAGTGCCCTCGGGAGCTTCAGCGACGCGATCGACGCCAACGATGCTCGTACGCACGGCGGCTTGTTCCGCGAGATCGTCCGGCATGACCAATGCCGTTATTGCCGCATGCACCTGGTCGACCATGGCGGCGAATGGTTTGGAATTGACATCGCGTGGAAAGGGCAGCGGATTGGCAATGACATTGCGCACGCGGCCAGGATGCGACGAGATGATGACAATCCGCGTGGCAATGAAGACCGCCTCGACGATGTTGTGCGTGACGAGGAAGATGCTCTTGAGCCCGGCGTGCCCGGAGCCGCGCCATAGATCGACGACTTCCGTGCGCAGGCTCTCCGCCGTGAGCACATCGAGCGCACTGAACGGCTCGTCCATGAATAACACTTCGGGTTGCGCGACGAGGGCGCGCGCAAAGCCCACGCGTTGGCGCATCCCGCCCGATAGTTGCTTGGGATACGCATTTTCGTAGCCAGTCAGGCCAATCAACTCAAGCGCACGGTCGATTTCCTCCTGTTCCCGTCGCGGTCCGAGCCGACGCTGAAGAAGTCCGACCCGCACGTTTTGCTCTACCGTGAGCCAGGGATAGAGGGCGAAGCTCTGGAACACGATGGCCACACCGCGGTTCAGGCTCGTCAACGGACCGCCGTGACTTCGTACCGCGCCTTGCGTCGGTTCCGTGAGGCCGGCCATCAGGCGCAGGATGGTGGACTTGCCTGACCCGGATTGACCCAGCAGCGCGAGGATCTCTCCTTCGCGCACCTCGAGGCTGACATCGTCGAGCACCGTCACCGGGGACCCACCGTCCGCGTTCACGTACGACTTCGAAACGTGCTGCAGCTCGATCAGCGGGACCACATCGGTCGCGCCCGCCGGCAGCTGCGGTCGTGCTCTTTCGCCGAGCATTGTGTCACCGGACATCGGTAGCTCCATTGCGCGGATGCGCAGCTACGCCGTAGTCCCGGCTTCTTGTGAAGGTGCCGTTGTGTTTCGCTTCGCTTTGCATCGTTGGACTCAGTCGAGCTTGAACTTCCGTTCGGCAAGGTCGTACAGGCGGCGCCACAAGATGCGATTGATGAGGACGACAAAAATCGCCATGACCATGATACTGAAATAGATCGCCGGTTGGTCGCCCTTCTGCGTCACCTGGGCGATGTATGCCCCCAGTCCGTCGGCAACGAGCCTGTCCTTGCCCCACGACGCGACCTCGGCGACGATGCTGGCGTTCCACGCGCCGCCGGTCGCGGTCAACGCGCCCGTCACCCAGAACGGAAAGATCGCCGGGATGATCAACGTTTTCCACAGTTGCCAGCGATGCAGACCGAACAGCGCAGAGGCCTCCCGCAGGTCGGTGGGGATGGCCATCGCGCCGGCGATGACATTGAAGAGGATATACCACTGCGTTCCGAGCGCCATCAGCAGCACGCTGCCCCAATTGATCGGTATATCTGCCGCGATGAAGAAGGCAACGATGAACGGAAAGGTCATGTTCACCGGAAACGATGCGGCGATCTGAGCCAGCGGCTGCGCGATGCGCGCCACGCGCGGGCGCAGTCCGATCCAGACACCGATCGGGGTCCAGATCAGCGTGGCGATGACGGTCATCGCCGCGACGCGGAGCAACGTGAGCACGCCCAGCCAGACCACGTGCAGCATCTGCGGAATCGTCATGTCGGTCCGGATATCCTGCGCGATATCGATGGCGCTCAAGCCGAGCCAACCAAGGCCGACCGCGAAGGCTATCCAAAACCCTAGGCGCACCAGCAATTTCGCGGGCCCGGGCGTGCGCCCGGAAAGCGCTTGCGTGAGGTCCGCGCCGACCGTGGATGCGCGCTCCGTCAGACGCCCGAGACCGCGACCGACATGATCGGAGAGCCAAGCCAGTACGTACGAGCGCTGCAGCAGATTCAGCACCCAGGATGTCGGGCTGTCCTTGCCTTCGGTCTGTTCCAGCTTGAATTTCTCCGCCCAGGCCACCAGCGGTCGCCACAGGATCTGATCGACGACGACAATCGTTACGATCATCGCGACGATGGCGTACACGGCGGCGCGCGTATCTCCCGCTTCCACCGCCGCGGCCATATATGAGCCCAGCCCGGGAAGCTTGATGTTCTTGTTCAGGACCGAAATCGCTTCGCTTTGCGCGACGAAGAACCAGCCACCGCCGAAACTCATCATCGAATTCCACATCAGGCCGATGGCGGAGGAGGGCAGCTCGACCCTCGTGAAGCGCTGCCAGCGATTCATCTGGTAGACCGTCGCGGCTTCCTGCAACTCGGCTGGGATCGTCACCAGAGAATGGTAGAAGCCGAAGGTCATGTTCCACGCCTGTGCCGTGAAGATGGCAAAGATGCTGGCACACTCGACGCCGAGCAGGCTGCCTGGAAACAGCGCGAGGAAGCCGGTGACGGTGATCGAGAGAAACCCGAGCACGGGCACCGACTGCAGGATGTCGAGCAACGGCAGCATGACCTTGCGCGCCCGCACGCTCTTGGCGGCGATGTACCCGTAGACGAGGGTGAACAGCAGCGCCGCGGCAAAGGCCAGGAACATGCGCAGCACCGTGCGCGCCGTGTAGTAGGGAATCAACGCGACGTCCAGGGAGAGCGGCGGCGGGTGCAGCTCGTCGAAGCGCACCTGCATGTCGCCGCTCAGCACGACGAGCAACCACAGCAGCACGAAGACCGTCAGGACGACGATCGCGTCGATCCAGCCGTGCCGCCAGCTGCGTTCCAGCTGTTGTCCAGTGGTTTCCGGGTAAGAACGTGCGGCCATGGCAGGCGGACGGGTACTCTTCTTAGGCGCGGCCGTGTATTTGCATCAACTTGAATCTGCTTAACGTGTCGTCGTCGATACGGCGGAAGCAACCGACCAGTTTTCTGTCCACGCGTGCACGCGCGACCCGCGAAGGGCCAGCCACAAAAACAACGAATACGGAGGGTACGAGTACGGTCTCGCCCGAGGGCAAGGAACTGCTTGGCGCGCACCGCCCCGCTAGTCAGCGAGACGGTGGCAGGGATGCGACGGATCCTGCGAAACGATCTCGCTAGCTCAAATGCCGTCTCGCGACGGCTCGACTAGGACAACTCTCCAATGCCATGACTCCACTTGATCGACGCGCCGAAATTATTGCGATCGACGTCGACTGTCAAGTAATTTTTCGTCTGGAAGCGCCTTCTTTACAGGATCCTTACAGCCTGCCGCCGAAACGTCGATATCTCTCTTACTCGGGCGGTCGTATCCTGTTTCGGATTGCTTTGATCATCGTAGCCTTCGCGTGGATTGTTACTCGTGCTCGACGTATGTTCTGGATAGGCCTATTCGCCGTGTTCATCGCTGCCGAATTCGGCCTTACGGCGATACTTCTGCGCCTCAGCACGAGAGTGCAGTCGGATCAACGCTAGTGGTCAAGGGCCGGTCCGGAGCCTGACGCGGGTCGTCGCCGTAAGGTTCCCCGACGGTCGAACAGAAGGAAAGCCGCTTGTGACTATTGTCAATCGTCTCCTTTCCCGCGACCACATCGTGGTGGACGTCGACGTCCATGACAAGCGGCACGCGCTTGAAGAGGCGGCCTTGATGGTCGAACGGCGCTACAACATCGATCACGCGCCGATCTTGCGCGCACTGTGGCGGCGCGAACAGATCGGGTCGACAGGGCTCGGATATGGTATCGCGATTCCACACGCTCGCATCACGGGCCTCCGCGAACCGATCGTGCTTCTCTTGCGCACTAAACTTCCAATCGTATTTGGCGCACCCGATCACAAGCCCGTGTCGATACTGTTCGTGATCCTGGTTCCCGAGCACGCAAACGAAGAACACTTGCAGATACTGGCAGGTGTCTCGGAGATGTTTGCCGACGAGGCTTTTCGGCTCCGCCTGAGTGCCGCCGATGGACCGGCCGCAATTCAACGTCTATTTGGCGACTCACTCTCCAGCAACGCATGAACAGGCTCGACGTACGTGCCCTCGGCTGGGTGGTGACGCGAGACGCCTGCTCCGAGGCGGTCCGCGTGGCGCTGGGAAGGGAGCGGCAGATCTCGATCGCCGCACTTCGGGCGTTGGGTGACCGTTGGCGCGCCATTTCCGATATCGCCTGTAGCCGAGCGGCGCGGGCCGCTCGAGCTGTTTCTCGCCACTTCCCTTCCAAGCCAGCGCGAAAAGGCGGTCCTCGAGTTTATCGAGGCGTTGCGGTATTCATGTCCGAATTTGTATAGCGAGCAGGTCCTGCGACAACGTTCTCTCAACGCATTCGGTCAGGCTCTCGCAAGCTTCGCGCTCGGGGTCATCTGCGCGCACTGGGTTTCTCCCGACATCCCCATTGTGGGCGACTCAGCGCTCGTCCTCTTCGCGATCGCATGCTGGAGTCTCGCGACGCGGTCCAGCTTTGGCGCACGCATCGTTTGGTCAAGCAAGCACGCGAGTATCGCAACTTGCGCGGTCCGGTCACCCAGGGAGCGCTGGCCCGGCATTCGGATCGATCGTGACCGGCGGCAAACCGTCGCCAAGGGACATCGCGGCTGAGCGACCGTTGATCTAGGTCATTGTCGGACGCGGCGAATGACCGCAGCCTACGCTCATGTTGGCGGCGCGGACGCGCGGTGCGCCGTGGTCGTCACCCGAATGGGGGCTGTGCCAATTCACGCTGAAACGGTGGAATGTAGCCAGTCCTTACACGTTCCTTACATTGAGCGCGCATGCATTTTACGGCGTCTTGATGCAACGACACATTATAGTCCGAGGTTGCTCGGACGGGAACGGCAAGGGAAATGCCAATGGACTTCATCATGGACGTCATCTACATCGCGCTCATGCTCGCTTTTTTCGGCGCGACGGTGGGATTGCTTCATTTCTGCGCGGGACTCATGGACAAAGGAGGCAGGCCGTGAACTGGGTGTACTGGCTGAGTGGTCTCGCGGCGCTGGGTATCTTCGTTTATCTCCTGATCGCTTTGTTCAAGCCGGAGTTCTTTTCATGAATGCATCGGGTTGGTTGCAACTGGCCATCTATGTCGTTGTCCTGCTGCTGCTCGCCAAGCCGCTGGGCGCGTACATGGCGGCGGTCTACGAAGGGCGGGCCAACCGGGCGCAGCGCGTCGGCGGCTGGCTCGAACGGCTCATCTATCGCGGCGCCGGCGTCGATCCGCACGAGGACATGTCGTGGATACGCTATGCCATCGCGATGCTGTGGTTCCAGGTCGTCGGCGGCCTGGCGGTCTACGCGATTCAGCGGCTCCAGCAATGGCTGCCCCTCAATCCGCAGGCCATGGCCGCGGTGACGCCGGACTCGGCATTCAACACCGCGACGAGCTTCATCACCAACACCAACTGGCAGGGCTACGGGGGCGAGAGCACGATGAGCTATCTCACGCAGATGCTCGCGCTCGCCGTGCAGAATTTCGTGTCGGCGGCGACCGGGATGGCGGTGCTCGTCGCGCTCATCCGCGGTTTCGTGCGCAAGGAAGCCGGCGGCATCGGCAGCTTCTGGGTCGACCTGGTCCGCTCGACGGTCTATATCCTGCTGCCGCTTGCGATCATCCTGTCGCTGGTGCTGGTGAGCCAGGGTGTGCCGCAGACGTTCGACAAGTACGCGACCGCGACGCTCGTGCAGCCGGTGACCTACGACAACCCGAAAAACGGGCCCGACGGCCAGCCGCTGAAGGACGAGAAGGGGAACCCGGTCACGGAGAAGGTGACCGCCACCGAGCAGACGATTCCGCTCGGTCCTGCTGCGTCGCAGATCGCCATCAAGCAACTCGGTACCAATGGGGGTGGCTTCTACAACGTCAACTCGGCGCACCCGTTCGAGAATCCGACGCCTCTGGCGAATTTCCTCGAAGTGCTTTCGATCCTGCTGATCGGCGCGGCGCTCTGCTACACGTTCGGCAAGATGATCGGCGACACGCGCCAGGGCTGGGCGCTACTCGCCGCGATGACGCTCGTGTTCGTGCCGCTCCTCGTTGCGGTCTATATCGGCGAGGGCACGGGCAATCCGGTACTGAGCAAGCTGGGCGCCGACCCGGTCGCGACCGCGACCAATATCGGCGGCAACATGGAAGGCAAGGAAGTGCGTTTCGGTGTCGCCAACTCCGCGCTATGGGCCGTCGCCACGACCTCGGCATCGAATGGCTCGGTCAATTCGATGCACGATTCGTTCATGCCGCTTTCGGGGATGGTCCCCATGTGGCTGATCCAACTCGGTGAAGTGATTTACGGCGGCGTGGGTTCCGGACTCTACGGCATGATCATGTTCGCGATCATCGCCGTGTTCGTTGCCGGGCTGATGATCGGCCGCACGCCGGAGTATCTCGGCAAGAAGATCGGCGCATTCGAGGTCAAGATGGCGTCGATCGCGATCCTGATTCCGCCGCTGCTGGTGCTTTGCGGGACCGCGATCGCCGTCATGGTAGACGCCGGCAAAGCCGGGGTCGCGAATCCCGCCGAGCACGGCTTCTCGGAAATCCTCTACGCGTTCTCGTCGGCCAGCAACAACAACGGCAGCGCGTTCGCCGGGCTTTCCGCGAACACGCCGTTCTACAACACGGCGCTCGGCATCTGCATGCTGTTCGCACGCTACTGGCTGGCGATTCCCGTGCTGGCACTTGCCGGCGCGTTCGCCGCCGCGAAGCTCGTGCCGGCGTCGGCGGGGACGCTGCCGACCCATACGCCGCTGTTCGTCGTCGTGCTGATCGGAACGGTCATCACCGTCGGTGCGCTGACCTTCGTGCCGGCGCTCGCGCTGGGACCGGTCGTGGAGCATCTGCTGCTCTTCAACGCGCCGTGATGCATTTGTTGCGCCGAAACCAACGAAAGAACATGCCATGTCGACTGTAACCGCAAAGCGAGACGCCCTGTCGTGGTTCATCAACCCGGATTTGATGAAGACGGCGTTGATCGACAGCTTCCGCCGCCTGACCCCTCGTTATCAGTGGCGCAATCCGGTGATGTTCGTCGTGTACATCGGCAGCATCCTGACGACGATCCTCTGGCTGCAGGCGCTCACCGGCAAGGGTGAAGCCCCGGCAGGGTTCATTCTGGCCGTGAGCTTGTGGCTGTGGGTGACGCTGTTGTTCGCCAATTTCGCCGAAGCGATCGCCGAAGGGCGCAGCAAGGCACAGGCGGCTTCGCTGAAGAGCGCACGCAGAGACACCACCGCCAGGAAGCTCGCGAAACCGGAGCGCGCCGCCGCGCAAACGCCGACGCCCTCGTCGGCTCTGCGCAAGGGCGATGTTGTCCTCGTCGAGCAAGGTGACCTGGTTCCGGGGGACGGCGAGGTCATCGTAGGCGTGGCGTCAATCGACGAGTCGGCCATCACCGGCGAGAGCGCGCCGGTCATTCGCGCCGCCGGCAGCGACTTCGATACCGTGACCGGCGGCACGCGGGTGCTGTCGGACTGGATCATCGTCCGCATCAACGTCAATCCGGGTGAGGCCTTCCTCGACCGGATGATCGGCATGGTCGAAGGCGCGAAGCGGCAGAAGACGCCCAACGAAATCGCGCTGACCATTCTCCTGGTCGCGATGACGCTGGTCTTTCTGCTCGCGACGGTGACCCTGCTGCCGTATTCGATCTACAGCGTCGAGGTCGCCAAAGCCGGCTCGCCGGTGACGATCACGGTGCTGGTTGCACTGCTCGTCTGTCTCATTCCGACGACGATCGGCGGCCTGCTTTCCGCCATCGGCGTCGCGGGCATGGGTCGCATGATGCGGGCGAACGTGGTCGCGACCTCGGGCCGGGCCGTCGAAGCTGCGGGGGATTGTGACGTCTTGCTGCTCGACAAGACCGGGACGATCACGCACGGCAATCGCCAGGCTTCCGCACTCCATCCGGTGGCGACGGTCACGCTGCAGCATCTCGCCGAAGCGGCGCTCCTCGCCTCGCTGGGCGACGAAACCCCGGAGGGAAAGAGCATCGCGGTCCACGTCAAGCGCGCCTACGGTATCGCCCCGCCATCGCTGACTCCGGGCAAGTTCACGATCGTGCCGTTCTCCGCGCAAACACGCATGAGCGGGGTCACCTTCGAAGGCAGGGAATTGCGGAAAGGCGCGCTCGATGCAATCCGTGGATGGATCGAGGCGCACGGCGGCAGCGTCGACGCGGAATTGATCGCGCGTGTGGAGGAGGTTGCGCGGCGCGGATCCACGCCGTTGGTCGTCGCCGAAGGCCGCTACGTGCTGGGGGTCATCGAGCTCAAAGACATCGTCAAGACGCACATCAAGGAACGCTTCGCCGAGCTGCGCAAGATGGGCATTCGTACCATCATGATCACCGGGGACAACAAGCTGACCGCGGCGTCGATCGCCGCCGAAGCCGGCGTCGACGATTTCGTCGCGGAAATAAATCCGGAAGCCAAGCTCAAGCTGATTCGCAGCATCCAGGCGGAGGGGAAGCTGGTCGCCATGACCGGCGACGGCACCAACGACGCGCCCGCGCTGGCGCAGGCCGATGTTGCGGTGGTCATGAACAGCGGCACGCAGGCGGCCAAAGAGGCCGGCAACATGGTCGATCTCGATTCGAATCCGACCAAACTGATCGAGATCGTCGAGATCGGCAAGCAGCTGCTGATGACCCGTGGCGCGCTGACCACGTTCTCGATCGCCAATGACGTGGCGAAATACTTCGCGATCATTCCGGCGGCGTTTGCCAGCACCTATCCCGTCCTCGATACCCTGAACGTGATGCACCTGGCTACGCCGAACAGCGCGATTCTGTCGGCGGTGATCTTCAATGCCTTGATCATTCCGGCGTTGATACCGCTCGCGCTCAGGGGCGTCGCCTATCGACCGGTTGGCGCGGCGTCGATCCTGCGCCGGAACATGCTGATCTACGGCGTCGGCGGCATCCTGCTGCCGTTCGTCGGCATCAAGGCGATCGACCTGCTGTTGGTCGCCATGAAACTCACGTAACGCTAGGAGTGTGACGATGTTCTCGCAACTGATGCCGGCGCTTCGCATGCTGGTCGTGCTCACGGTACTGACCGGCCTCGTTTACCCGCTTCTGGTCACGGGCGTCGCCCGGCTCGCGTTTCCGCACCAGGCGAGCGGCAGCCTGATCGTCGTCGGCGACAAGACCATCGGATCGGAATTGCTCGGTCAGCCTTTCGACGATCCCAAATACTTCTGGAGCCGGCCGTCGGCGACGTCGCCACAACCGTACAACGGCGCGGCGTCTTCGGGCTCGAATCAGGGCGCGCGCAATCCCGCCCTGGCTGACGCGGTAAAGGATCGGATCAAGGCGTTGCGCGATGCCGACCCGGACAATGTGGCGCCTGTACCGGTGGATCTGGTCACTGCATCGGGGAGTGGGCTCGACCCGCATATCAGCGTTGCAGCCGCCAACTATCAGGCGTCGCGCGTGGCCAAAGTGCGCGGCATCCCGCCCGAACGCGTACAAACGCTGATCGGCCAGCATACCGACGGCCGCACCTTCGGGGTACTTGGCGAGCCGCGCGTCAACGTACTCGGACTGAACGCGGCGCTCGATCAGATGCACTAGCGGTGTGCCGCCCACTGCGCCGTGTCCGGCGAGCGCAGGGGCGGGTAAACTAGCCGTCGTCGCAACTCGACGGCTGAGCATGGAAACGGAACGACCCAACCCGGACGTCTTGCTGGCAGAGGTCAACGCGGCGGCCGCGCGCGAGCGACGGGGCCGGCTGAAGATTTTTTTCGGCGCTTCCGCCGGTGTCGGCAAGACCTATGCGATGCTGACGGCCGCGCACGAACAGATGCGCGCCGGCACCGACGTCGTCGTCGGGCTGCTGGAAACGCACGGGCGCGACGGATACCGCGGCGTTGCTCGAGGGTTTGCAGCAACTGCCGCCGCTGATGCTCGATGTCCAGGGCAGCACCGGTGAAGGAATTCGACCTGGACGCGGCCCTGGCGCGCAGACCGACGCTCATTCTCGTCGACGAGCTGGCGCATACCAATGCGCCGGGTGCGCGTCACCCGAAGCGCTGGCAGGATGTCGACGAATTGCTCGCCGCGGGCATCGACGTGTACACGACGCTCAACGTCCAGCACATCGAAAGTCTCAATGACGTCGTCGGCCAGATCACGGGTGTTCGCGTCAACGAAACGTTGCCCGACACGTTCTTCGAGTCGGCTGACGAAGTCGAACTGATCGACCTGCCGCCCGACGAATTGCTGACTCGACTGCGCGCGGGCAAGGTCTATGTGCCGCAACAGGTCGAGCGCGCACTTGCAAATTTCTTCCAGAAGGGCAACCTGATCGCGTTGCGCGAGATGGCGCTGCGGCAGACTGCCGACCGCGTCGACGCGCAGATGCGCGAATACCGCGACGAGAAGTCGATCGCACCGGTGTGGGCGGCGGGCGAACGCATCGTCGTCGGCATCGGCCCGGACCACTATGGCGAGCAGCGCGTCCGCGCCGCGAAGCGGCTCGCCGACGCTATCGGGGCACCATGGCACGCCGTGTACGTCGAGACCCCACGGGCGCTTCGCCTTCCGCAGTCCGAGCGCAATCGCATCCTCGGCTATTTGCGGCTGGCGGAACAGCTCGGCGGCAAGACGAGCGTGTTGTCGGGTGCTTCGGTCGCCGACGAACTCATCGCGTTTGCAGTGACGAACAACGCCACCAAGTTGCTGATCGGACCCCCGCCGAAAAAGGGGTGGCTGCGGTGGCTCGTCGGGTCGGTCGTCGACGACGTGATTGCACGGCTGCAAGGGATCGATCTGCAGATCATCGGCAACGTCGATGGTGCGCCACGACAGCGAGGCTTTGCCGACCAGCTGGCGCGGACCAAGGCCCATCTCGGTATCGACGAATCCAAACCGCAATCGCGCAAGCAACGCTGGCCGGGGTACGCGGCCGCGGTGGGCGTCAGCGCGTTCGCCACCGCGCTGGCCTGGGTACTGTTCGGACGTTTCGAGGCGACGAACCTGGTGATGGTCTATCTTCTCGGTGTCCTCGGCGTTGCCTATCGCTTCGGGCGCGGACCGGCGGTCACGACATCCGTGCTCTCGGTGGCATTGTTCGACTTCCTGTTCGTCCCGCCGTACTACAGCTTCGCGGTCACGGATTCGCAATACCTGCTGACCTTTGCCGTGATGCTGGCCGTGGGCGTGGTCATCAGCAACCTCACCGCAAGCGTGCGGCTGCAAGCGCGCGTCGCGCAGCATCGGCAAATGCGTACCGAGGCGCTGTACACGATGACCCGCGAACTGTCGCGCGCATCCTCGCTCGACGATGTTGTAACCCTGGGTGTCCAGCACCTGTCGACGGTCTTCCAGGCGCAAGCGGTCGTACTGCTGCCGGGTGAGTCCGGAACGATCACGTATCCGACCGCCGCGGGCATCTATGGCTCGTTCCACGGAGCGGACCTCGGCATCGCCCGGTGGGTCAATGCCAACCGGGTCGCGGCCGGGCTCGGCACGCACACATTGTCCGGCGCCGATGCTCTGTATCTTCCGCTCGCCGCGGCGCATCAGGTTGTCGGCGTGTTGGCCGTCCTGCCGACGCGGCCTGAACGCCTGCTCATCCCGGAGCAACGCCATCTGCTCGAAACCTTCGCGGGTCAGATCGCTGCGGCGCTGGAACGCGTGCAGCTTGCTGCCGATCGTGCCGAGCTCGCGCGCAAGGCCGAGGCGGAGAGCGTGCGCAACTCCCTGCTCAACGCGATCTCGCACGATCTGCGCACACCTCTCGCGGTGCTGGTCGGTGCATCATCGAGTCTTGCCGAGGCCCCAGGCTCCCTCAGCGACGCGGCACGGCAGGAACTCGCGGCAACCATCCACGACGAGTCGCAGCGCATGACGGTGCTGGTCAACAATCTGCTCGACATGGCGCGCCTCGAATCGGGGACGACGAAGCTGGCGCGCCAGTGGTCGTCGCTCGAGGAGATCGTCGGCAGCGTCCTCATCCGACTGAAGGCAACGCTGGCGCGCCATCCGGTTCGAGTCGACCTGCCCAAGGATCTGCCGCTGCTCAGCGTCGATCCGGTGCTCATCGAACAGGTGCTTGCCAATCTGCTGGAAAACGCCGCGAAGTACACGCCCGTCGATACGCCGATCGACGTTGGCGCGCACATGACGCCACAAGGCGTCGTCGTCGAGGTCGCCGATCGCGGTCCGGGCATTCCGGCAGGCGACGAGCCGAAGCTGTTCGACAAGTTCTATCGTGGTCGGGCGGAGGCGGCGCAAAGTGGCGTCGGCCTCGGGCTCGCCATCTGCAAGGCGATCATCGACGCGCACGGGGGAACGATTGCGGCCGCGAGTCGCGTGGGTGGTGGGGCGCTGTTCAGGTTCGTGCTGCCCGCCACGGCGCCGCCGATCGTCGAAGCTGAAGGTGAGACGTATCCTGTCGCACAAGGATCGTCGTGAGCGAACCGACGGCGACGCTGGTCGTCATCGAGGATGATCCGCAGATCCGGCGCTTCCTGCGTACAGGATTGTCCGCGCAGCCCTTTCGCATCTTCGAGGCCGAGACCGGGCATGACGGGCTGGTCGAGGCGGCCACGCGCAAGCCGGATCTCGTGATCCTCGATCTGGGCCTGCCTGACCTCGACGGGGTCGAAGTCGTGACGCGCTTGCGCGGATGGTATACGCGGCCGATCGTCATCCTTTCGGCGCGCAGCGACGAGCAGGAGAAGATCAAGGCCCTCGATGCCGGTGCCGACGACTATCTCACGAAGCCCTTCGGTATCGGCGAGCTGCTGGCGCGTATCCGTGTTGCACTGCGCCGCTCGGCGCGCGATGCGGATTCGGCGGACACGGTGTTTCGTTTCGGCGACGTGGCCGTCGACCTCGCGGCGCGGCGTGTATTGCGCGGCGGTATCGAAGTGCATCTCACGCCCAACGAATATCGCCTGCTCACGACGCTGATCCGGCACGCGGGCAAGGTGTGCACGCATCGCCAGCTGCTCACCGAGGTGTGGGGGCCGGGGCATGTCGAGCGCGGTCACTACGTGCGCATCTACATGGGTCAGCTGCGGCACAAGCTCGAAGCGGACCCGACGCAGCCGCAGCACCTGCGCACCGAAGTCGGCGTAGGCTACCGGTTGCTGGTCGAGCCGTGACCTGTCAACAATCGACGACGTTCACGGCGAGGCCGCCGAGCGACGTTTCCTTGTATTTGGCCATCATGTCGCGGCCGGTCTCGTACATGGTCTTGATCACCGCATCGAGCGCGACGCGGTGTGAGCCGTCGCCGCGAAGTGCGAGCGACGCGGCGTTGATCGCCTTGACCGCGCCCATCGCATTGCGTTCGATGCAGGGGATCTGCACGAGCCCGCCCACGGGATCGCAGCTCATGCCAAGGTGATGCTCGATCCCGATCTCTGCGGCGTTTTCGATCTGTGCGTTGCTGCCGCCAAGCGCGGCGGCCAGGCCGGCGGCGGCCATCGAGCAGGCCACGCCGACCTCGCCCTGACAACCAACTTCCGCACCCGAGAGTGACGCGTTGCGCTTGCACAGTCCACCGATCGCCGCCGCGGTCAGCAGGAACGCGACGATGCCTTCCTCGTTGGCCTCCTGGTAGAACTCGCGGTAGTACCGGATCACCGCGGGAATGATCCCGGCAGCGCCGTTCGTGGGCGCGGTCACTACGCGCGAGCCGGCCGCATTTTCTTCGTTGACGGCGATCGCATACGTACTCACCCAGTCCATCGCCTCGGTGGGGCTGCGCGAGTTCTTCGACTGTTGTGCCGCGAGCGCGTCGCGCAGTCCCTTGGCGCGGCGCCGGACGTTCAGGCCGCCAGGGAGCACGCCGTCGTTGCGCATGCCGCGTTCGATGCTGTCGTTCATGACCGCCCAACGCTCGAGCAGGCCGCCCCGCACCTGGTCCGGGCTGCGCAGCGCGAGTTCGTTGATCCGCATCATCTCCGGGATGCGCTTGTGCGCTTCCTCGCCATGGCGCAGCAGCTCGGCGGCGCTGCTGAACGGATACGGAACGCGCAACGGCGCGATGGCGTCGCCCAGGTGCTGCGATTCGTTTTCGTCGACAACGAAGCCGCCGCCGACGGAGTAGTACACGTTACGAGCAAGCAACGTGTTGTCGGCGTCGAATGCCCGGAAGCGCATGCCATTGCTGTGAAACGACAGCGTCTTGTCGATGCGAAAGCGCAGATGCTCGGCATCGCGGAATGCAATCGGGTGGCGACCGGCGACCGACAGGAGTTGCTGGGAGCGAATTCGTTCGACCTTGGCGTCGACCTGATCCGGGTCGATGCGATCGGGCGTCTCGCCGGACAGGCCCAGCATGACGGCGCGATCGGTACCGTGGCCGCGACCGGTGAGCGCGAGCGACCCATACAAGTCGACGACGATGCGCGCCGTGCGTTCGAGTTGTCCGCCGGTCTGCAGTTGCTGCGCGAACCGGAAGGCCGCGCGCATCGGCCCGACGGTATGCGAGCTCGACGGCCCGAGGCCGATCTTGAACAGATCGAAAGCGCTGACGAACATCAGGATGCTCCAGAACCGACCACAGGTCGGCGGTGCGGACTTCCGGCACGCACAGTCGCAGTGCTAGACTCCGCAATTGTAACCCGGGAGCAACGATGGCATCGCGCATCGCCGTACGTCTGCGGCACCTGGCGGGAACGTTGCCGCTCGTGCTTGCTTGCTTCGCGGCGCCGGCGCAAGCCGCGGACCCGGGCTGGCGCGCGTATGAACGCGGTGACTATGCTGCGGCGCGAAGCCTGTACGACACGGCAGCACGCGCCGGCGATCGCCTCGCACAATATAACCTCGCGATGATGCTGGTGCGGGGCGAAGGCGGACCGGCAGACACCGTTGCGGGTGTCGAGTGGCTCACCAAGTCCGCCGAGGCGGGCATGGCCCAGGCGCAATACAACCTCGGCTTGCTTTACGAGAGCGGGGTGGGTGTGCCGCGCTCGCTGGCGACGGCGACCCTCTGGTGGGAGAAAGCCGCCGAACAGGATCACGCCGATGCCCAGGTGCAGCTCGCGACCCAATATTTCCTGGGGCGCGGTGCACCGAAGGACTGGAAGCTCGCCGCCCGATGGTACGAAGCCGCGGCCGAGAACGGCGACGCCGGTGCGCAGTACATCATCGCCAGTTTCTACGAGCATGGCGACGGTGTCGCGCAGGACTTGCGCAAGGCGCTCGACTGGTACGTACTGGCCGCCCGACAGGGTGACGTGGGTGCCGCAGTGCAGGCGAAAGACGTAGCGCGACGACTGGCCGAGAACGGCGCCGCCCGTTAGCGCCCGCTAGTAATCGTTCGCGCGGACTGCGGCCGCCGCTTTGTGCCGTGACGTCGTGGGCGCCGGAACGTCTTGGGCAGTGGGGAAGCGCATCGAATCGGGGTAGGACAGCACTTCGGGTACTTCGTCGCTGGCGAGTTGGCGCTGCGCGGCCTGCCACCAGGCAGCCTCCAACAGATCGGCGTGGCTCTCCATGAACGCTGCGCGCACGCCGGGGTCGGTCAGGAGGAACGTGCCGAATTCCTCCGGGAACACGTCGCTACCGCCGACCGGGTACCAGACCTCGTTCGCCATCTCGTCGTAGCCGGGCGGTGGCGGCGGGATCTTCCTGAAGTTGCACGCGGTCAGGTATTCGATTTCGTCGTAATCGTAGAAGACGACGCGGCCAAAACGCGTCACGCCGAAGTTCTTGAACAGCAGATCACCGGCAAAGATGTTGACCGCGGTGAGTTGCTTCAGCGCGTCACCGTAGTCGCGGATCGCGCGATCGCGCTGTGCCGGCGTCGCGGTCTCGAGGAACAGGTTGAGCGGCGTCATGCGTCGCTCGATGTACAGGTGCTTCACCACGATCATGTCGCCATCCAACTCGATGAGGGACGGCGCCACGGCCACCAGCTCGGCAACGAGCTCCGGCGTGAAGCGGGTGCGCGGAAACGCAACATCCGAGTACTCGAGCGTGTCCGCCATCCTGCCGACGCGATCATGGTGCTTCACCAGCACGTATTTTTCCTTGACCTTCTCGCGGGTCGTGTCCTTCGACACCGCAATCTTGTCGCGGATGACCTTGAATACGTAAGGGTAGGACGGCAACGTGAATACCGTCATTACCAGTCCCTTGATGCCAGGTGCGACGATGAAATTGTCGGTCGAATGCTTGAGGTGGTGCAGGAAGTCGCGATAGAACAGCGTCTTGCCCTGCTTCTGCAATCCGACCATCGTGTACAGCTCGGCGACGCTGCGCTCGGGAGCGATCTGATGCAGGAACGTCACGTACGCCGACGGCACTTCCATGTCGACGAGAAAGTAGGCCCGGTTGGCCGAGAACAGCAGCGCAATCTGGTCGCGGTCGAGCAGCAATGCGTCGATGTAGAGTTTGCCGTCGGCGCCGTGCTTGATCGGGACGGCAAATGGATGCGTCTGATAACCGTTGACGATGCGACCGATCACGTAAGCCGTCCGGTTGCGAAAGAAGAGGCTCGACAGCACCTGAATCTGGTGGTTAGCCTCGGGGCGGAACGGCCGTGGGAACTCGATGCGAAACGCCGTGAGCAGATTCACGAGGTCACTGCGGAAATCGCCGAAGGGGCGTTCCAGCCGGAAATCGAGCACGATGTCGATCAGTGCGTGGCGAAGGCCGTGCTGGCGCGGGTAGTACGAGCGGTAGGATGGCGGATCCGCATCGATGTGCTCGGTGGATACCGCGGGCCGCACGAACAGGCACCGGTTGTGAAAATACGTGCGGTGCAGGATCTTGCACGAGACCGAATTGAAGAAGGTCTCGGCGCACTCCGGCTGCTTGTGGTCGATCAGCAACGAAATGTAGTGCCGCTTGACCGCCTCCCAGCGCGCATCGTCGATCTGTGCGCAACCGAATTCGCGCTCCAGTCGGGCGACGGTTTCGGCCACTCGTCGATCGTAGAAGTCGATGCGGTCCTTCGACGTATGCCCGATCGCCAGCCAGTTGCCCGCCTCGAAGTGCCGTTTGGCCACCCGGGCGCAATCGCGGAACAACGCGTAATGAAGGTTGAAGCCGTCCAGCGTTGCCTGCGCGATCGCCTGCGTGGTGGCGGTCATCGCCCGTGTCCCGCGTCCGTCATTTCTTGGCAGCCGCGCGCTCGTCCACCTCCGCAACGAACGCGTTGTATTCCTTGATGGCTTTGTTGCCTGCCTCGAGGTACGCGTCGGAAAATGCCTTGGTCTCCTCGACGTATTTCTTGATGCACTCGCCGTATGTCTTGCCTTCCTTGTTGAAGCGTTCGAACCGCCTCGAGTCGGCGAAGGCGCCGGGCAGGTCGGGTTTTACGCACGTTGGCGCCGGCACCGCCGGCGTTGGCGGGGCGGCGGGTTGCTGTGCGTCTGCGAGCGACGCCGTGAATGCAATTGCGACCAGCGTGAAAACAGCCGTTGTACGGGCAATCATGTCGGGCTCTCGTCGAGGCTTAAACGCGCCATTTTATGCCTGTGGCAGCGCGCCGGGAAGCGTCGCGACCCGGCCCGCGTGTTAGCGCAGCAGCGCGGCGACAATGCCGACGCCGACGGCAACCAGGTCGACCAGCGGGGCGCCAGCGACGGCAGAATCTCCTTCGGATGGCGGCCGCTGTAGCAATGCGTCCGCCAGCAGATTGACGTCGACCGTCCCACGCCGGGACTGTGCAGTGGTAAGGGCGCCTATCGCCTTGGTCACGGCGTCAGGATCCAGAATCGATATCGGCGTGTGGCAATAAGCGCATGCGCTTGAATGCTGGATATCCACCGGCGCACCGCAGTTGGAGCACTGGATCGAGCGAACCTTGGCCTTCAGGGCGGCCAGTTCCGAACCCGAGATCGGTCGGATGAAGTTCTTTTCGAGGAGGAACTGCAGAAACGGACTCAGTCGTCCGTGGCCGAACGGGCAGCGGTAATAGCTGAAATGCGTCGTGTGCTGCAAGTCCTGGGTCAACGCGAGGCGCGCGTAGCAGCGCGGGCAATCGAGTAGCGTGGGGAGCGGGTTTCGTGCCTCTACGCGATGCTCGTTGAGCGCTTTGAACACATCGAGCACGCCGCCTGGAGCGAGCTGTGAGCAGTCATGCTCGTCGAACCAGATGACCTGGCACGCGAAACAGAACGCTGCGCTGACTGGCCGAGGAACGAGTGCCCGCTCGAAATCGAGCGCGGGCATTTCGGCTTGGCACCCGGGACAGTTCACACCCTGCCCGGTGATCGAGGCGGCTTCAGCGCGATGTTGCGGCGACGCGAACGGGCGTGCCCTCGGGTGTCGGATTATTGGGGATCAGCGGGCAATTCACCCAGCGCAAGGAGACGCCGGCGGCGCGGGCCAGTTTTTCCTGCGACGCCATGTGCGCGTAATGGCACGTCACGTCATGCTGGGCATCTGTTTGCTGCGCGAGAGACGCACAGCCTGTGCACAGCGCTGCGCCCGCCAGGGCCAAGTACGAGTTGTCTCATGGCGATCCTCCTCGCAACCCAATATATGCCGAAAAGTATGTGGGTTCAAGGTGCTTCGTCGCAAAGTTCAGACGTCATCCGCCGACTTTGGCCTTGTCGATCGCCTCCTCGAGATCCTTGTATTCGGGACAAGTGCGACCACAGAGTTTCTCGAGTGCTGCGAGGTGCTCCCGCGCCTTGGGCAGATCCTTCGCGATTACATAGGCCTCGCCGACGTATTCGTGAGCGCCTTTGTGACCGGGATCGAGGCGGAGCGCTTCCTCGTATTCGGCGAATGCGCGCTTCATGTCTCCGGAATTGCGGTAGGCGTAACCGAGCCAGTTGTGCGCGTCGGCATTGAAGCGATCCCACTGCAAGGAAGCCTGAAACAGCTGGATCGCCTTCTTCCAGTCCTGACGCTCGATCGCTTGGACGCCGGCTTGATACGAGACGTCGCGCTTCGGTCCGGCACCGCCGCCGCCACCTCCACCGCCGCCGCCATCACCCCCCGCCGCGAAACTGAGTCCCGTCGCACCGGCCAGGAGTAAGACGGTCAACCATCGTGAGCACCGCTTCATGGTGTTTGCCCTTCCCGCGGCAGCGTGCCGCAACGAAGTTGCAAACAGGGTGCCGCAAATGCCTATTCCCGGTTCACTGGTCGCGCGAGGCAAAGGTGTTGCACTGCCGGATATCGCCGGACTGCAATCCGATTTTGAACCACTTCACGCGCTGCGCGGACGAGCCGTGGGTGAACGACTCCGGCGAGACGTATCCGCGTGTCTGCTTCTGAATGCGATCATCGCCCACCGCGGTTGCTGCGGCGATGCCCGACTCCACGTCCCCTGGCTCGAGTTTCCCGCGTGCGGCGGCGGAGTGGCCCCACACCCCGGCCAGGCAGTCGGCCTGCAACTCCTGTCGAACCGACAGCGCATTCCGAACGCTGTCCGAAGCATTTCTGCTCTTCTTCTCCACTTCCGCCATCAGGCCCATTTGATTCTGCACGTGATGCCCGATCTCGTGGGCGATGACGTAGGCGCGGGCAAAGTCGCCGGGCGCACCGAAGCGCTGCGACAGTTCGTCGAAAAATGCCAGGTCTAGATAGACCCTCTGGTCGCCCGGGCAATAGAACGGCCCCATCGCTGCGCTCGCTAGTCCGCAGGCAGAAGCGACCTGGCCGCGAAACAGCGTCAACTTCGGCCGCTCATAACGCGAGCCGAGCTTCTGGAACATGTCACCCCATACGTCCTCCGTGTCGCCGAGCACGGCGGAGACGAAGTCCGTCTGCTTGTCGCGAACGGTCGGGGGTCCGGACGGACTGGTGGGCGCCTGCGTCTGTGTCTGCACGGTCGGGCTGCCACCGTCGCCCAGCATGGCGAGCATTTCCAGCGGATTCTTGCCGAGCAGGAGACTGACCACAACCACCACGACGATTGCTCCGCCGCCAAGGCGCATGCCACCGCCACCGAAGCCGCCCCCGCCTGAGCTCTCCTCGACATTGTCGCTGCGACGAAAATCATCCCACTTCATGGTGCCCCCATCTGTGGTGTGGCACTGGCATTGTACAGCGCGCGTCCTGCGCGGGCGCGTTTCAGCCGAGTTCGTCGATCGATCGGGGCCAGCTCGATTTGAGCAGGCGTGACATCGCCCGGTCCGCCAGTACTTTGCCGTCGGTCTGGCAACGCGCGCAGTAGTTGGTTTCGTTCTCGGCGTAGACGATGCGCTGCACCGGCGTGCCGCAGTCCGGACAAGGTTGTCGGAACTTGCCATGCACCGCCATCTCCGGCCTGAAAGCGGTGACGTTGCGCGGAAATTCCTCGCCGGCTTCGTCGCGCAACCGCGCAGTCCATTCTGCCAGTATCTCGCGCGTCGCCGCATGCAACCGGTTCACTTCGGGCGACGACAATTTCTGCGTCAGCGCAATCGGTGACAACCGCGCCCGGTGCAGGATTTCGTCGGAATAGGCATTGCCGATTCCGCTGAACAGTTGCGGGTCGGTCAGGGCGCGCTTGAGCGTGTGGTTTTCGCGTTGCAGGCGCTCGCGGAAAGCCGCAGGGTCGGCGTCGATGGTCTCGAGGCCGCCTTTGTCGAAAGCCCGAAGGGCCTCTTCACCACGCACGACGTGCAGCGACGCACGCCGCTTCGTGCCCGCCTCCGTGAAAGCGAGCGAGCCGGAGCTGAACTCCAGGACCGCCAGCGTGATGCGACCCGGAGGCTTGGCACCTCGTTGGAGCCAGCGCAGACGGCCAGCGATCATGAGGTGCAACACGAGAAACAAATCATCCTCCAGCGCAACGACGATGCGCTTGCCCAATCGCCGCACGGCGACGACGCGGAGGCCTTCGGCCGCGGCGAGCGGCGGTTCTGCGGTGCGCAGCAGAAAGGGATTGAGCAGGCGGACGTGCTCGAGGCGCTGGCCGACGATGCGAGACGCCAGGTGCTCGACGTACACCACGACGTCGGGCAATTCGGGCATGCGGCGCGCCTCAGACCACGCCGCAGGCGCCGAGGATGCCGGCGACGAGCAGGAACCAGAGCGGATGGATGCGCGTCGCCAACGCCAGGAACGCCGTCACGCCGGTGAGCGCATAAGACACCCAGGTCGTGTCTGTGGCGCGCACCAGCACGTAGCCGCTGGCGAGAATGAGCCCCACGGTCACCGGTGCGAGACCGCGCTGGATCGCGGCGCGCAGCGGCGCGTCGCGGAAGCGGTTCCAGACATGGGAAATGCCGTAGGTCAGGACCGATGAAGGCAGGCAGAGCGCGAGGGTGGCGACGAGCGCGCCGAGGAATCCGTACACCTTCCAGCCGATGACGCTGACGATCAGCATGTTCGGCCCCGGCGAAGCCTGCGAGATCGCGAATGCCTGTGAGAACTGGGCATCCGTCAGCCAATGCTCCATATCGACGACGCGACGGTGAATCTCGGGGATCAATCCATTCACGCCGCCGATGGCCATGAACGAGAGCACGCTGAACTGCTGGACGAGTTCGACCAATACCGGCGGGATCATCGGCGTGTCCACCAGGCCAGGGCGACCGAGAGCGGAGCGAGTGCAAGCAGCGCCCACAACAGGGGCACGCGGAACAGTGCCACCACCACGAAGCCGAGCGCGGCGATCGCGATCGGCCAGCCCGATTTGGCCAAGGGCTGCGCCATCTTCAGGCCCATGGCGACGATCAGCCCCGTTGCGGCCGACGACACGGATGCCGTCGCGCCGCGCACGGCTGGAAGCGCGTCGTAGCGCGCGTAAAGCGCGGCCAGCGCGAGCACGATCAGGAAGGGCATCAGCATCAGCCCGATGCTGGCGGCGAACGATCCGGCCGGCCCCGCGAAACGGCTGCCGACGATGATCGAGACGTTGATGATGTTGGGACCCGGCAGGAACTGCGACAGCGACAGCACTTCGATGAATTCATGCTCGGTCAGCCATCGGCGCTCTTCGACGAGCATCCGGCGCGCGAACGGCATGACGCCGCCGAAGCCCGACATACCTACTTTGAGAAAACCCATGAACAACTCCGTGGTGCTGACGGAAAGCGGAGATTCCGAAGCGATCGACTCGTTCATGGTTCACGCTCGATGACCAGCTCAGGATACCCAGTCGTGTCATCGCGTTGGCGCGAGAACGTCCAGCCGGGCAGTTCGATCACCAGGATTTCCGCCGTCGTGCGCACGCGGCAGCCCAGCGCGACGTGGCCACCGAAAACGCGCCCGGATGCATCGGCGAGCACGGCGTGCAGATGCGCGCCATCGCGAGAAACCGTTCCCGCGAGCGACACGATCTCGACGTCACCGTCGTGAATTTCCGTCTGTGCCGCGCCGGCAAAGCGGATGGCCGTGCGCGACAAGCTGCCGATGCCGCATACGACGAACGCTGCGCCAAGACGGCGCTCGCGGACTGCGGCTTCAATGCCTGCGCGCAGATCGGCGCCGGGCTGCAGGCGCAATGGGAGAGGCGTTCCTTGCACGTTCATGAACCGCCCCCACGCTTGCGGCTGTTGCCGCTGCGCTGCCCCCAGAGGGGGAGCAATTCGCGCTCGGGGCGACCCTTCGCGCTCATTGGAGAACCTTTGCGCTGCGCGCTCCGGTATTCGCGCTCGGGGCGACCCGTCGCGCTCATGCGCGTGCGGCCGTGTTGGGGCCTGACGAAATCAGGAGGCGCGACATAGTAATGGATCGATTGTAACGCCTGTGGCGCGCCGCCGCGCGCCTGCGGTATTCTGCGGGACCTCGTCACGCGGTATCCGTCGACCGATGTCCGGCGTGCTCCGCTCGCTGCGCTGGTTTGCCCGCGTCGCCGATGCTGTTGTCGATGCCACCGGGCGTACCGCCGCTTGGCTCGTGCTGTTCGTCATCCTCGCATTGTTCGGGCAATGGCCGCTGCGCGAGCTCGTCGTCGGCGGCCATATACTCGCCAACGATTTCGGCCAGCTCGCGCATGCAGCAGTCTTCTCCGTCGGCATCGCTTATGCGTTGCGCTGGGACGGACATGTTCGCCTCGACGTGTTCTATCAGCGCTTGTCCGCACGGGGCAAGGCGTGGGTCGACCTGATCGGAACGCTTGCGGTCGTCATTCCCTGGACGGGCATGATCTTGTGGTTCAGCTGGCAGACGACGCTGCGTTCGGTCGCCGTGTTCGAGCAGTTCCCGGAAACCTGGTCACCCGGCTACTGGTTGTTCAAGGTCCTGCTGATCGTCTTCGCCGTGTTGCTGTTGCTGCAGGCTGTCGGTCACGTCGCACGCGACGTGGCTACGCGAGAAATCTACCGCGGCACGCTGCCGTTCATCTTGATCCAGATATTCGTCGTCGGACTGCTGTGGCGCTTTCCCGGCCTGGCCACGGCGCTGACCGCCATGCTCGAATAGAACCCTACCCAAAAATGGCTGTGCACCCCTATTGCTTTGTCGTGTCCTCGCTCGCCCCTCGCCGTACGTCTATGTACTGTCTCGGGTCTCGCTGCGGGCCTTCGTGCACTCGGGGCTGCTCGCGATATTTTTGTGGCGGATTCCAGCGTTCATCAGGGTTCCTGGACCGCGCAACGCTTGAGTGCATCCAGCGTTACGACCGCAAGCGTCTCTTCGTGCGTCGCCGTCAGGACTACCGGCGGTGGTACACCGGCTTCGAACGCCTCGCGCCAGCGCGCAACGCAGACGCACCAGCGATCGCCGGGCTCGAGGCCGGGAAAATCGTGCTCCGGAACCGGCGTCGACAGGTCGTTGCCGCGTTCGCGGGAGAAGTCGAGGAACTGCTCGGTCATCTGCACGCAGACGACATGCATGCCGAGATCTTCCGGTCCCGTATTGCAGCAACCGTCGCGATAGAAGCCGGTTCGCGGCGATACCGAACACGGTTCGAGCCTGCCGCCGAGTACGTTCTTGTCCTCGAGCATGATGGTGCGGTGCGTCAGGGCTTGAGCGCGCGATAGAGAAACGGGAAGCTGACGTCCATACGATAGTCGATGTCGGAGTGGTTGTCGTCGAACTCCTCGTAGGTGTGTCGGATGCCGGCCTGCGCGAGGCGCTTGGACAGGATCCGCGTCCCGTAATGGATATGGTACTGGTCGCGCCAGCCGCAATCGATGTAGATGCCGCGCAGCGATTTCAGCGCCGTCTTGTACTTGCCGACGAGATTGATGGGATCGTTCGCGAGCCAGTTTTTCCAGCGCGCGGGAATGACTTCTCCGCTTTCGAGGTTGAACGGCAGGCGAAACCCGAGGGGCGCCCGGCGATCGGGATCGTAGGTGGCGGCCATGCACAGGTTCATGATGGCGTGGCCTTCGGCGTGCGAAATCTTTTCCGTTTCCCAGACGTGTTCGAGAAAGCGCTTCACACGACCGTCGTCACGGCCCTCCGCAAGTCCTTTGCGCTCGCTTTCGCGCAACGCATCGTACCGGCCGGCGACCCGTTTGCTCGCGCGGTATTTCGCCAGTTCGTTCAGCGTGTTCGGCCAATCGTGCCAATAGACGAAATCGAAATACGCATCGCCCGAATGGTCGGCGATCGCACCCCAGTGCTGCGCATACTTCATGCCGTGGATGATCGATCCATAGCCGCCGGACGACTTGCCGAAACAACCGCGGTGATCGCGCGAGGCAAGCGTACGGAATTCGCGGTCGACGAACGGGATCAGCTCGCGCGTCAGATAGTCGGCGTAGTTGCCGAGGGCCGGAGAATTCACGTACTGATTGCCCCCCAGCGCCGTGAAGCAGTCCGGGAAGACGAGCACGGTCGGACCGATTTTGTTCTCGTGGATCAGGCGGGCCGAGCGCTCTATCAGGTTCTCCGCGTACGGCTTCCAGTTGGCATGCGCAAGTCCGGTGCCGGTAAAGCCCACGAGGTCGTAGAACACGGGAAAGCGTCGGCCTCGGCCGTGCGTCGCGGCAGCGTCGTACTGCGGCGGCAGCCAGACACCCAGTCTGCGCACGTGCGGGTCGCCGAGCGGATTGCCCTTGAGCACCTTCGAGGTGTGTTCGAGCACCACGAGCGTGCCGGCGTGCCCTTTGGGCCGCTTGAGCGCCATGCAAGGTCCCCTGCGATGCGAAGCGGCCATTGTAGACGAACCTTGAATGATGGCCACAGTGCGTCTACGATGAAGCTATCCGCGACGATCGCAGAGCAGTCAACGAAGATCGTCCGGACCGCCACTGAACGGAGGCCTGATGAAGAGGGCAGCCCGTCGTATCGCCGCAACCATGGTGCTGTGCGGCGGCATGCTTGCGCTGACCGGCCATGCCAGCCAGCCATCGCTGACCGAGTGTCTCGAGGCATCGGATTTCGTCGGTAACGCGGCCCTGTCGCGCGACAACGGCGTGTCCGCCGAGAAGTTCATGAGTCGCATGCAACAGGATTTCACGCTTATCCATGCGTTCCCGCAGGAGTTGCGCTGGTTCGTGCACGATCCCGATGACGAGGCTTATCTGCTCGGTGCTACCCGTGTCGTCTTCGAGCATCCCACGCCACCCGAGCAGCACCGCCGCACCTTCCTGGAGTCGTGCTTCGAGCGGATGGCGGCCGTGCCTTCGGGTGACCGGGCGCCGTCGGAGGAGCCGAGCCGACATTCGGCACCTTAGCGCCGGGATTGCGCAAGCGGCGCGTCAGCGAAACGACGCTGCGGTAAGGGCAAGGATGACTGGCGTGGTCGCCGCGGCGATCGCGGTGGAGATGACGAGGCTCGAAGCGACTGGGCCTCCGAGCGTGTTGAACTGGCGCGACATCAGATAGACATTCGCGCCGACCGGCAACGCCGCAAGCATCACGACGACCTGTGTTTCCAGCTGGCCCAGTTTGAGCCAGCGCGCAATCACGAACACCACGGCCGGTTGCACGGCGAGTTTCACGGCGCAGATAGCCGCGCTCGTGCGCCAGCCTTCGGTGATCGGATATTCGGCGAGTCCCATGCCCAATGCAATCAGCGACAGTGGCACGGCCGCGTGGCTGATGAGTTCCAGGGTCTGGGCGAGGACACCCGGCAATGGAACTTCGGTGAAGCCCCACGCCGTGCCGACGAGAATTGCCGAGACGACCGGATTGGTGACGACGGCCTTCGCCGCGGCAAAGTAGCCAGACCACGACATCGATCGATGCCGCGCCCACTCGACCGAAACGGTGACGAGCGTCCACAGGATCAGCGAATTGAACACGAGCACCAGCGAGACGACGGGAATCGACGCCTCCCCCAGCGTGATCTTGGCAAGCGGTACGCCGAGCAGCACGTTGTTGGAGAAGATGCCGCCGAGCGCGAAGACCGACTGCGCCACGCCGTCCATGTGAAAGACCCGGCGTGCGATCACGCGCCCCAGCACGAAGACGATGAGGCACGCGCCGAAATACGCGATGAGCAGCCTCGGGTCCACCGGCGGCAGGCGCCAGAAGTCACTCATCAGCCGGAACAGGAATGCGGGTATGGCCACCGAAAAGACGAAGCGGGTGAGCGCATCGGCGACGGGCTTCGGCCACTTCCCCCAGCGCGTCAGCGCATAGCCGAGCAAGACCAGCACGAACAGCGGCGCGGTCAGCCCGATGAGGCTCAGGAACGTGTGCATGCGTCAATCAGTGGCGATGCCTGAGGATTCCCCGAATGGCGCTGCGCGTCGCTCCCCGGGCGGCCCTGTAGGACTGGGCACGGGCGCAACCACCTGAGAGCGTTAGCTCCCGCGGTTCGCGACGAGTCCCAGGAACTCCTCGCGAGTGGCCGTGGATTCGCGAAAGGTGCCGAGCACCGATGACGTGACCATTACCGAATTCTGCTTCTCGACTCCGCGCATCATCATGCACAGGTGCCGTGCTTCGATCATCACGCCGACACCCTTGGCGCCGACGAGGTCCATGACCTGCTTCGAAATCTGCTCCGTCAGCCGTTCCTGCAGTTGCAGCCGCCGCGCATACATGTCGACGAGGCGCGCGAGCTTGGACACGCCGAACACGCGGCCGCTCGGAATGTAGCCGATGTGACAGCGTCCGAAAAACGGCAGCATGTGGTGTTCGCAGAGGCTGTAGACCTCGATGTTCTTCACGATGACCATGCTGTTGGTTTCCTGGGTGAAGACCGCGCCGTTCAGCAGGTGCTCGGGGTCGGTGCGGTAGCCCGATGTAAGGAATTCGTAAGCTGCGGCAACACGCTCCGGCGTTTTGAGCAAGCCTTCGCGCTGCGGATCTTCGCCGATTTCGACGAGGAGTTGACGCACCAGTGTTGCAATCTTGTTCGTGTCCATTGCGGAACCTTTCCGTGACGCCTTCAGTCGAATTTGCCGTTACGTTCGGACGTCATTATGTCACGGCGCGAGTGCGGGTCTTTGTGTCGCCTTGTAGCGGTGCGAACAGGTATTAATTGTTGGCTGCATGTGTAAGGACATGTTTCGCATCGCGTGGCGCGCGCCGGTCGGCGCAGTGCGCGGTTGCCACATGCAGCCGCGCGAACGTAACGTCTCCGCTCAGCTCAGCGCCGCGTTGGGGTGCCTTGTCGGCAACGACTTTACTCGCCGTGCGAAGGCAGACGCGACTCCCAAACCTGTGTCTACATATCTGGAGTTTCGAATGAACGCATCGATGCAAAGACTGCTTCTCGCCGCCGGACTCGTATTCGGCGTTGCCGGCACCGCCCTTGCGGACGGTGATGGCGGAGACAACGGCATGAATCGCTTTACGGGTGATTCCTGGGCGGCGCTTGGCGGCAAGGACCAGGAGCTTTCGGCACAGAAGGCGTCGGCACAAAAGCCGTCGACCAGTACGCAGGCGCAAATGCCGGCAAAGACAGATCGCATGGATCACGCGACGATCAGCCCGCCGGTTCGTTCGCATCCCACGTCGCCGTTCCGCGACGACACGGGGGCTTAGCAACTGCATGATCGCGGGGTGGCGCGTGAGGCACGCCGCCCCGCGAATTGGGGCCACCCGGCGGGAGATGACGATGCGATAATGCGTCGCGTTCAATTGCAACCGGGAGGACCGAAGTGGGAGTGATGATCAGCCTTACCGCCGCGGACGGTTATCTGCTTTCCGCCTATCGCGCCGATCCCGCCGGTACGCCGCGCGGCGGACTCGTCGTCGCGCAGGAAATATTCGGCGTCAACAGCCATATTCGCAGTGTCTGCGACGGATACGCGGCGGATGGCTATCGTGTCATCGCACCGGCGCTGTTCGATCGCTACGAAAAAGGCGTCGACATCGGCTATGCGCCCGCGGACATTGCACGCGGTCGCGAACTCAAGGCGAAGGCCGCAACCGAAGCGGCGTTGAGCGACGTCGCCGCCGCGCGCGACGCATTGGCCGGGTCCGGAAAGATCGGCATCATGGGCTATTGCTGGGGTGGCTTCATCGCCTGGGTGAGTGCGTGCCGGCTGTCTGGTTTTGCATGCGCCGTGCCGTACTACGGAGGCGGTCTGCTCGAAGCAGGCGGCGAAAAACCACGCTGCCCCGTCCTCGCTCATTTCGGGGAACGCGACGGGATGATTCCGGTCGACGGCGTGAAAAAGTTCGCCGCCGCGCAGCCGGAGGTGCAGGTACACATCTATGCCGCCGATCACGGCTTCAATTGCGATCAGCGCGGCTCCTTCGACGCACCTTCGGCGAAGCTCGCGCGAGAGCGCACGCTGCAATTCCTGCGGCAGCACGTCGGCTGACCAACGGGGCAGGTGCAAGTCATCTGCGTCGCGTGCAGGGTCGGCCAGATACTTGACAAAAGCAAGTAAATTGTTGACATTGGCATGGACCGGAACCTTCGCTGCCGGTGAGGTGCGCAGCCATGTCCAACGTCGATTCGCGGCTCGAGGCACGCATTGCCGCGGTGCGCCGGTTCAATCGCTTCTACACGCAGCGCATAGGCGTGCTGGGCGAAGGCCTGCTCGCAAGCCCGTTCTCGCTGACGGAAGTGCGCGTGCTCTACGAACTGGCGCATGCATCCGTTGAGGCGCCGCCGAGCGCCAGTGCCCTCGCTGCAAGCCTCGGCGTGGACGAGGGCTATCTCAGCCGCATCCTGCGGGGTTTCGTCCAGCGAGGGTGGGTACGGCGGCAACGTTCGCTGGCGGACGCGCGCAAAGGACTGCTGTCGCTGACGAGCAGCGGGCGGAAGGCGTTCGCGCCGCTCGATGCGCGCTCGCATGACGACGTCCGCGCGCTGCTCGAGAAGCTGTCACCGGGAGATCAGGCCGCGCTCGACGCGTCGATGCGCACGATCGAGCGGGTACTCGGCGCTCCCACGGATCGCACTGCGCCGGTGGTGCTGCGACAACTCCAGCCCGGAGACATCGGCTGGGTCGTCCATCGCCACGGCATGCTCTATGCGGGGGAATATCGGTACGACACCCGTTTCGAGGCGCTGGTCGCGCGCATCGTCGCTGATTTTGTCGAGCAGTTCGACGCAACGCAGGAACACTGCTGGATTGCCGAGCGTGAAGGGGAGATCGTCGGGTCGGTGTTCCTGGTCCGCAAATCCGCGAAGGTTGCCAAATTGCGTCTGCTTCTCGTCGAGCCTTCCGCGCGTGGCCTCGGGCTGGGTGCGCGTCTGGTCGACGAATGCGTTCGCTTCGCGCGCGACGCCGGTTACCGGAAAATCGTGCTGTGGACCCAGAGCGAATTGTTCGCGGCGCGACGCATTTACGAGCGTGCGGGCTTTAGACGGCGTGCCGCGAAGCCGCACCGCAGCTTTGGCCGGAAACTGGTCGCCGAGACCTGGGAGCTGGCGCTCTGATGAACACGGTACTCTCGGAGGATCCCTGAATGCCAATCTGCGTTACCGGAGGTACACTATCGCTCGCAAAGAGGGTGGCCGGGCTAGAGCGAGGGCGCTCTGTGCCGCGCTTGCTTGGAGATGACGGCGATGAAATGCACGACGTGTGGCTATGAAACGCAACCTGGCGCCAAGTTTTGCGTGCAGTGCGGAACGACCATTGTCGCGGCGTCTGCGCCCGCGGGCATGGCCCCGCTTGCGGCGCCGAGCGTAACGTCCCGGCCGGCGTCCGCACCAGCCGCCTCGTCGACGTCGGCTACCGCTGCGCGTCCTGCTTACGCACCGTCGCCCGCGACCGCGACTGCCGCGCGTCCTGCTTACGCACCGTCGCCCGCGACCGCGACTGCCGCGCGCCCCGCGTACACGCCGCCACCCGCCGCCACGCCGGACCCGGGGGCCGTGGCGGCAGCCCCTGCATCGTCGATGCGTCTGGGGCTGATCGCCGGTCTGCTCGCACTCATCGCCGCGGTGGGCATCGGCTCATTTATCGCCTACAAGATGTTGATTGCAGCTCCACCGAAGGAGCCGGTCACTGCGACCGAAACGCCCAAGCCGGTTGAACGCCCGACCATGGCGCCCGCGTCGGATGCATCGAAGGATGTCGCCGCACCCGCAAACGCGGCCGGCGGTGCGCCGATGAACAACACGTCGGCGCAACCGACGCCTGCGGCGACGCCTTCGCCGGGCAGCACCACGGCGACCGCCACGCGGACGCCCGATGCGTCGAAGACCGCGACGGGCGCCGCAGTGACACCGAAATCCGGCGCGGGGTCGGCTCAGACCAAGGCGGGCGCGCCTGCAAAAGCTGACGCGCCGATGACGGTGGCTCCCGCGGCTCCCGCATCACGACAGGCCGCCACCCCCGCACCCGCCGCTCATCCTGCGCCCACGGTGCAGCCGGACCGTTGGGCAGTTGATGCGCCAGGCTCACGAGGCGTGTAACGGCGAGGCCCTCTTCGATCGCCTTGGCTGCCACTATCGCGTCGGCCAGGAGTATTGCAAAGGCTACTGGGGAACCGTGCCGGAATGCCCCGCAGGAGCCTACGGAGACCGCGCCAACAAGTGACGCCGTCGAACAGCCGCCGCGTTCTTGCGGTGGTCGACGGGGACATCCACTCAAAGGACAGCTCACGGCTGTTCGACAGCGACGAGACGATCGAACTATTCGTCTCCTGGGCCTGTAGCACACGGCCCGTTCCAACCTTTAGCGTCGAGGCCATTGCGATCCCGGGGGTGGTGCATTCGTACCGCTTGGGGTTAATATGCCGTCATCATATGGTTCGCGGGCGGATTTGCGCTAGGCGACCGAGAGGGCGGAGTTGGGCAAAAGATGATGAAGTGCCTGATTTGCGGACGCGCGAGTCAACCCGGCGCGAAGCTGTGCTCCGACTGCAGATCGGCGCGCAAGCGCGCCTTCGCGGCCACCGTGACACAGCCGCTGCTGGCGGCGAGTGGGCGTTCCCGCGGGCGACTTCTCCGGCCGAGTCAATCCATGGCGGCGACCGCGCGTCGAGCTGCGGAACGTGCGTTGAACGCAACGCCGGCACCCGCCGCGCCCGTCGCGGCACCATCGCGTCGCATGGACATCATTTTTCTCGTGGCCGCGCTGGTCGTGGTCCTGTTGATCGGCGCGTACATTGCACGCCAGATCCAGAAAAGCCGCCAGTCAGACGCGCCGCAGGTCGCCGACCAACCCGCCGCGGTCGCCCCGGGCTCGATGCCGAACACGGTGTCGGTTGTGCCCCCAGGCTTGTCGCCGAAGAATGTGGCCGAGACCCTCCCGCCGCCCATGACGGGTGTCATGCCGATCGATGAATCGACGCCGGTTCCCGCGACGAAGGTCGAGCCGGTCAAGCGGGCGAACGCGAAGCCGCGCAGCCCGCCCGTCGAGGTAACGCCGCCGGTTGAGCCGGCCACGGCGCCACCGCCAGTGGCCGTCGCACCGGCTCCGGCGCCGGCCCCGCAAGTCCGCGAGGTCCCCAATCCCGATCCGTTGCAGCAGATGAACGAGAGTCTTGCGCGATGCGCCGCGGGCGGCCTGTTCGACCGCATCCTTTGCGACCAGCGTGTCCGCAGAGAGTATTGCGACGGCCGCTGGGGACAGGTCCCGCAATGCCGCAGCGGCGTGCCAAACGATCACGGCCAATGACTGCGACGTGTCGGTCGCGGACGCAGTCCGAGCTGCGCTAGCCGCGACCCACGAAGGGCATTTTCGTCGCCATGATGGTCAGGAACTGCACGTTGGCATCGAGCGGCAAGCTGGCCATATAACGCACAGCGCTGGCGACGTGCTCCACGTCCATGAGCGGCTCCACGGCGATCTGACCATTTGCCTGCGGCACGCCCTTCGCCATTCTTGCTGCCATTTCCGTCCCCGCGTTGCCGATGTCGATCTGGCCGCAGGCGATGTCGTATTTGCGGCCGTCGAGGGACGTCGACTTAGTCAGCCCGGTGATCGCATGCTTGGTCGAGGTATAGGGCGCGGAGTTCGGTCGCGGCGCGTGCGCCGAGATCGAGCCGTTGTTGATGATGCGTCCGCCGCGGGGTGTCTGGTCCTTCATGATCCGGATCGCGTGCTGGGTGCACAGGAACGGACCCGTCAGGTTGATGTCGACGACGTTCTTCCACTGCTCGTACGTCAGATCTTCGAGATTGACCGGCGGCGCGCCGGTTCCGGCGTTGTTGAACAGCAGGTCCAATCGTCCGAAAGTGCTCTTGACCGCACCGAACAGCGCGGCGACCGACGCGGGATTGGCTACGTCGGTCGACACCGGTAGCGCATTGCCGCCCACATCGCCGGCGGCCGCCACCGTGCCATCGAGTGCGTCGCGCCTGCGTCCCGCCAAGGCGACCTTGTAGCCATCACGCAGGAGTGCGAGCGCAACGGCGCGGCCGATGCCGCTGCCGGCACCCGTGACGACGGCGAATTTCGAAGCAATCATTGTCCATTCCCCCTGTTGGTACGAGGGTGCGATTGTAACGCGACCGCAGCGCGTCGCAGGCAGCGCATCAAAGATGTCCGGGCCCGAACGCCTCGGGCAGAAGATCCGCAAGATGGTATTGCTGCCCGGCGCTTTCATCCTCGGAGCAACAGATCACCAGGACATCCGTGGCGAACTCCGCCATGACCTGCCGGCACGCGCCACACGGCGGCGTGGGCGCGTGAGTCGGGGTGTATATCGCGACGGCGCAAATCGCCTTTGCGCCTTCGGCGATCGCGTGAAAGATCGCGTTGCGTTCCGCGCACATCGAGAGTCCGTAGGAAGCGTTTTCGACGTTGGCGCCGGCGTAGATCGTCCCGTCCGGCGTGAGCACCGCGGCCCCCACCGGGAATTTGCTGTAGGGCGCATACGCGCGCATCGACATCGCGCGGGCGCGTTGCGTCAGGTCACCGATCAGCGATGCGGAAATATCCATGATCTCCAACGTCGTCATTGCCGTAGCGGCATTATCCCCCACGCTCCCTGCCGAGTCGCGGTGACGCGTCTGCTACCATCGTGCCGGACGTCGCGCGATCCAAGTCGTTCCCGCAAGCATGCGTTCCGACCGCGAACCACCTATCCCCGTTGCCGATATCGATGGCGCCCCCGCGTTGTCGAGCCGACAAGCATTCCTGCGTGTCTTTCCCGGGGTCATGGTCGCGATGTTTCTCGCCGCGGCCGATCAGACCATCCTCGCGAGCGCGTTACCGACTATCGCCAGTTCGCTGGGCGGACTTGCCGACCTGTCGTGGGTCGTCGTCGCCTACTTGCTCACTGCGACGATCGGCGCACCGCTCTACGGGCACCTGGGCGACCGGTTCGGCAGGCGGCGCATGCTTCTCGTCGCCCTCGGTATCTTCACCGCAGCGTCGCTGGCGTGCGCGCTCGCGCCGACGCTGCTGACGCTCATCGGCGCACGTGCGCTGCAGGGCCTCGGCGGGGGCGGGTTGATGACGCTGGCGCAGTCGCTCATCGGCGAGCACGTCTCACCACGTGAACGCGGCCGCTTCTCGGGGTACTTCGCCACCGTGTTCGCGCTCGCAAGCACGTCGGGGCCGGTGCTGGGGGCCTACCTTACCGAGCACTTCAGCTGGCGCGCGGTGTTCCTCATCAATCTACCGTTGGGCCTGATCGCTGCAGCGCTGGCGTTGCGCATTCCATTGACACCGATGCCCGCACGCGCCAGGTTCCGTCCCGATTTCATCGGCGCACTTTTGTTTTGCACGGCCACGCCGGCGCTGCTGTTCGTGCTGTCGGCGGGAGGGCGTCGTCTCGCGTGGACATCTCCGACACTGCTCGCACTGACTGCGGCCGCGGTGCTCGGATTCGTGCTGCTCGGATGGTGGGAACGCCGCGCGGCCGACCCGGTGATCCCGATACGCTTCCTCCGCATGCCCGCCATTGCGCGTTCGGACGCGGTCGTCGTCTGTTTCGCCGCCGCGCTCTTCTCGACGATCCTGTATCTACCGCTCTACCTGCAACTCGGGCGCGGCCTGCGCATCGGCCAGTCCGGTCTACTCCTGCTGCCGATCACGTTGTCGATGGTCGTCACATCGGCGATGGTCGGCCAGCTCATCACCCGCACCGGCCGCGTGAACATCTTTCCGCAGATAGGCCTGTCCATTGCGACCGTGGCTTTCCTGGCGCTTGCGGCGAGCGTGACGATGGCGGCCACGCCGGTGATCCTCGGCTTGACCATGCTCGTTGGCGTCGGACTGGGCACGGTGATGCCGCCTACCCAGGTGGCGGTCCAGTTCGCCGCCGGCCGCGATTCGCTGGGGGCGGCCACCGCATCGATTTCGCTGTCGCGATCGATCGGCGGGGCTATCGGCGTTGCGGGAACGGGCACCGTGCTATTCACGTTGCTCGGAGCGCCAGCGGGTGGGCTGGCCGACGTGCTGCGCCAGGCGATCGAAGGCGGTCCGATCGCGGTGGGTCTGCTCGCGGCAACCGAGCGCACCGCGTTGTCCGCGCATCTCGATGCGGCGTATCGCGTGGTGTTCCTGGTACTGGCAATGATCACGTTGTGCGGTGCGGCGATTGCCCGCACCGTTCCGCGCCTCGAATGGGCGAAGCCGACACAGTCGCAGGACTGACGTGTCGCCGCGCTGCACAATCCGTCACTCGTGCACAATCCGCATTGACAAGGCGTGCTGCCGGGCATACAAATGAGCCGGAGGGCTTGAAACTCATTGCTCTACCGCCGCCGATTTTCATCCAAGAGGAGCGACATCGTGGCAAAAGCAAAAGCAAAAAGCAGGAAAGGCCAGAGCAGCGACAGCGTCTATCGCATCACCGAACTCGTCGGCACCAGCCCGGTGTCGTGGGAAGATGCGGTAAGCCGTGTCGTGGCCACAGCGTCAACTTCGCTGCGCGATTTGCGCATTGCGGACATCGTGAAACTGGACGTCAAGATCGACGGCGGCAAGGTGGTGGCCTTCCGCGCGCGCGTGGCGTTGTCGTTCAAATACGAGTCCTGACCAGGGCTCGTACCGTGGCGTCGGCCGGTGCCGACGCCACGTAGGTCCCAGTTAATAGGATCGCCCTGAGGCGCTGGTGCGGGTCGGCGCCACCGGCGCTGCGGGGATCGTGCCGCTGGCGCCGGGCCGCGCACTGAAGCCCATTCCGCCGGTTGCGCCGACATACGGGCGCATGCTCGCGACGATTTCGTCGACGCTGGCAGAATTGGCAATGGTCGAAAATACCAGGCGCGGGCATTGTTCCACCTCGATGACCATCAGCTGCTCGCCGCGCTCGCGCATGCGGTCGCGCGCCGCCGCACCCCGCGGGGACATGTCGACGGGCGGGACGATGTCCTGATAGACCACCATACCCGTACGATCGTAGACGATGTCGCACAAAAGGGCCTGGGCGCCCATAGCGAACAGGGTCAATCCCGCACCGCAGGCGACCTGCAGGATCCAGCGCTTGCGCATGGCAACCTCCAACGACATAAAATTGGATCCTATGCCGGAGCGGTGCGGGGCGCAACCCAAGGAGCGATTTTCAGCCGGCTTGACCGGCGCTGAGCGGTTCGTGCGCCAAGGCCTGTAACAGGCCCTAGTTCCCGGCAGCCGCAGTCAGCCGCGCCGCCAGGGCGTCGAGATAGCTCGGAAAGCGATGAATGTCGTTGTGGCCGGCGCCTTCCACCACGATGAGTTCGACAGGCGAATGCGCCAGCGCGGCGAGTCTTTGGCTGTGCGCCAGCGGAATGCGGCGATCTTCGCTGCCGTGGAGCAGGATAATCGGCACCTTGATGTTGCCTATCACCCGATCAGTACGCAGGGGATACTTGAGCAGCCATTCCGGGGCGAACGGGTATTCCTCTTTGGCGGCAGCGGCCAGGCTCGAATACGGCGACACGAGTACAAGCAATTGCGCATCGACGTCGGCGGCCAGTTTGGCCGCCAGGCCCGTGCCGAGCGAACGTCCGTAGATAACGATCGGCTTGCCGCGATAACGCGGGGCAATGGTGTTCCATGCCGTGCGCACGTCGGCGTCGAGCTGCGCTTCGCTTTCGATCGCGCCAGTGCTCTTGCCGTAGCCGCGGTAATCGAGCATGAACAAGTCGTAGTTCACACGGCGATAGAACTCGATCCCGGTCGTCCACGTTTGCAAGTTGCCCGCGTTGCCGTGCAGGAAGAAGACCAGCCCCCGAGGCTGGTCCTGCATGAAGTGCAGGGCGTCCAGCGTGGCACCCGGGACTGGAATGTGAACTTCCTCGAAGCGCTGATCGAAGTGAAACTGGAACGAGGTCGCGAGAGGACGGCCGGGAAAAATCAATCGCTCCTGCTCGAGATAGAGCACTCCAAGAACCGCGGCGTACGCGATCGCGGCGAGCGCCACGAATGCGCCGGTGGCGACAAGCGTCCAACGCCCGCCGCTGCGCATCATGCCCGTATCTCGGGCACGCCGCAGATCCGGAGGCGTTCGGGCGGATGTTCGACCGCGTGGGCGAGCGCTGCCACCATCTCGTCGAGCGTCACGAGGCCGAGACGCCGCGCCGTATCGCGCGTCGCCGGTAATATTTCAAACAGCGCGTAAACCGGCTTGAGCAATATGGGCCATCGATGGCCCGGCCCGAGGACGTACCACGGTCGCAGAATCGTTGCGGGGATCCCCGTCGCCCGGACCAGTGCTTCCCCTTCCTGACGCACCGCGATGTAGGCCTGCATGACGGGCGCCGGATGGGCGACGCTGAGATAGATGAAATGGGATACGTGCGCACGCATCGCTGCTTCGGTCGCCGCGCGCACCGAGACGAGATCGACGTCGCGAAACTCGCGTGCCTTGGCCGGACTCGGATGCGGCGTGCCGACCAGATGCACCAGCGTGTCGGCCGGTGCCACGCCTGCGGCGTAGGTCGATGGATCGAGCGCGTCACCGATGACGCGCACGGCCGATGAGTGCAACACAACGGATGATGTCCGCCGTGCGAGCGCGCGCACCGTATGGCCGCGCTCGATGAGCCGGTTGATCAGCGGTCGCCCGACATAGCCGGTGCCGCCGGTGACGAAAACGCAATGGGTCTGCAAGACGATGGACCTGGCGCCCGCGCATTCTCGCGGAAATCGGTGACGGTCGCCAGCGGAGGTCGAGCCGAGGCGAACGCGTCGGGCTTGCCCCGATTGCACGTTGGCGTAAGCTTGGTACGCGAAGAGGAACAACCGCCATTGAGCGAGTCATGGTTGTGCCCTCGGCGAGGAGCCGGACGGTGGTTGCGATGATCAGATTGGGATTGGGCATGCTCGGTATCGCGTTGGCCGCGGGCGATGCTCTCGCGTTGTCCCAACAGGCCCAGGAATTCGTCGACATACAAGCCAAGATCGCGCCCGATCAGTGCATGCTGCAAAAGCTGAGCGCGCAGGCGGCCGCGGCGCAACGCGCGGGCGATCAGGGCAAACGGCAGGAACTGAACGCGCAGATGGCACCGATCGTGAAGCGGATCCAGGGGTACAAGCCGCGTCTGCAGGAGCTCGCGAAGTCCATACAGAGCCCGTCGCCCGACTACGAGGCGGTCGTCCACCGGACACAGGAGCTGTACGCGAGGTGTAAGCCTTAGACCGCTCGCGCGGCGAAATAACCGACCGTCGCGGCAACACCGCTGACGACCATTCCCCAGACGACGTCGACGACCACGAGCGTAGTGGTCCAGCCCTTGAGCGTCGCGAGATTGGAAAGGTCGTAGGTCCCGTATCCCAGTAGCCCGAGCAACGTGCCGAGCACCAGTGCGCGCACCCAAGTGCCGTGCGCGAGTGCCGGCTCGACGCAGAAGAGCACGATTCCGGCCGCATATAGCGGATAGAAGATCGCGGCGGCGCTCCAGTTCGGTTTCGCCAGAAGCAGCGGCCCGATCTGGGCCTGGTAGAAGTCTTTGGCGACGAACCCCAGCCATGCGAAATCGCAGATGCAGAACGCGATCAGCGCGGCGACGAAGGCCACCGTCATCTGCACCATGGCAAATTCCCGACCGGCCGACGCCGCGAGTTTTACACCGTATTCATCGCGGCATCGACCGGATAGATACCGGGCCTGCGGCCAGATTGAGCCGTTTGCCCGTATCGACCAGCTTTCCGTCGCGAATCGTGTAGACCGCGATCGCGCGCTCGACATCGAATTGCACCAGCACCGTCTTGCTGTCCTTGCTGAAAACGACGCCCTGGGCGGCTTCGCCTCCGGGCAACTCGTTCACCTTGACGGCCTGGCCGTTCTTCACGGCGTACAACCCGACGACCCCGAGCTTCTTTCGCCCCGGATCGTCCGCCGTCAGGTTGGAACCCGCCATCGACGACACGACGATCCATTTGCCATCGGGGGAGATCGCGAGGCCTTCGGGCGTCGCCGGAACAGAAATCTGCTGCACCGTGCGGAAGGGGCGCTTCGACACATCGATCAGCGTGACCACGTCGGCGTCGGCGACGATGCGGCCGCCCACGCCGGTATTGCCGATCACGGCCCATCGGCCATCGCTTGAAACATCGACGGCGTAGGGATTGACGCCGGTCGACAGTTTTTCCTTGCTCAGTTTCACCGTCGTGCCGTCGACATTCAGCACAACGGCGCCGTTCTCATCGCGCAGCGCGACGATCGCCGACTTGCCATCGGGCGTGAACGCGACGCCCGCCAGCCTTTTTTCCGCGACTTTCACCTGGTCGACCAGCTTCACGTCCTTGCCATCGATCGCGAGCACCTTGACCGTACCGTCATGGGCGGCTGCGAGCAGCAGCGTGCCCTCGCGATTGATCGTCAGGCCGTTCGGATGGCCGCTGACGTCGACTTTGGCGATCAATTTCGGCGGTGAAGATTCCAGGTCGACGACCTGCAGGAAGTTGTCGAACAGTTCCTTCTTGTTGTCGTAGTCGTAACGCGTCGGCGCGGCGACGATCGCCAGCTTGCCGTTGGGCGTGATGGCGACCGCCTGCGGCGGCCCCTGGACGGTGTGTTCAATCCCCTCTACTGTCGCCACAACAGCCGGCGGCGACTGCGCCGCGTCGATCACTACGAGACTGTCCGGCGGCGCCGGCTGCGGAAACGTCGCCTTGCCTTCGACGCGGACGAACTTGCCATCCTGCGCCGAAACGATGAGGTCCGCAGCATGTGCTGCGGGCGCGCAGGTCAGGCTCAAGCCGATGAAACCTGACCAAAACTGTGTGCGGCGAAAATCCATCATTTCCTCCCGAGTCTTGTTATTACTGGCACCGTGCCAGCTACTGTCATTGTCGAACCGCCACGAACGCGGATGTCATGATACATCTGGACGGGAGTCGTGCATCGTCCGGGGTTTTCTTCTAGACTTTGCGCGACGGTCCACTTCCACAGGAGAGCACCATGGCCGAACGGACGACAGTGCTATGGAATTCCATGCGTCGTAAGCTGATGGCTGCTGCCGTGGGAGCCGTCGCGTCGACCACGGCTGCGGTGAACGCGCAACCGGTGTATTTCAATGTGCCTGCCGGCTCGCATCCGCACGATGTCGCGGCGACGCCGGGAACGGGCGCACCGGTGTTCTATACCGCGCAGCCGGCGGGCAAGCTCGGCATTCTCGATCCGAAGACCGGCAAGACCGAAGAGATCCCGCTCGGTCCGCGGTCGGCGCCGCACGGCGTGATTGTCGGTCCGGACGGCGCAGCATGGGTCACCGACGGCGGCCAGAACGCGATCGTCCGCGTCGATCCGGCGACGCGTGCGGTCAAGGTCTTCGCGTTGCCCGCGGACACCGGCTATGCAAACCTCAACACGCTCACGTTCGACAAGAAGGGGCGCATCTGGTTTACGGGCCAGAGCGGATACTACGGCCGGCTCGAGCCGGGTACCGGCGTCGTGACCGTGTGGAAATCCCCGCGCGGCAGCGGGCCGTACGGCATCACGACGACGCCGTCGGGGGATGTGTATTACGCGTCGCTGGCCGGCAGCCACATCGCGCAGATCAATACCGAGACGGGAGACGCGACCGTTATCGAGCCACCGACCAAGAACCAGGGAGCGCGGCGGGTGTGGTCCGATTCGCGAGGCAGGATCTGGGTGAGCTACTGGAACACCGGTCAGGTCGGCATGTACGACCCCTCGTCGAAGACCTGGCGCGAGTGGAAGTTGCCGGGGAGCGCACACACGTACTCGGTATGGGTCGACGATCGTGACAAAGTATGGCTGACCGACTGGAGCACCAACGCGATCGTCCGCTTCGATCCGATCACGGAAAAATTCGACAGTTTTCCGTCGAACCGCGAGCAAGCGAATGTGCGCCAGATGCTCGGGCGTTCGGGCGAAGCCTGGGGCGCAGAGTCAGGCGTCGACCGGCTGGTGATGGTGCCCGCACCAGCACCCTAGGATCTGGTTCGGATTTCCGCCGATACTTGTCGCCGTCCCTATCGGTGTCGCCGATCGACACGATCGCACAATGCGATTGGACGCACCTGGTCGGCTTGGCTATCGTCAACTTGCGGTTCCAAAAAGGCCGCGGGTTTGAATCTCTTATCGAGGGAAATCGATGGCTAACGCATCCGCTGAAACACTTCCGCTGTTTGGCTCTTCATCACCTGGTGTAACGACGACGGCACCGCGCGCGATCGCGAAGCCGGCCGAGTCGCGCCCTGCCTGGGACGTCGACGACGTTCCCGATCAAAGATACTGGACTGCATACGATCACTTCATGGTCGAGCGCGAGGCGCGTGCCATGCGCCGCGACTTCGTCGCCGCGCTCTTTGCCAAGATGTGGTCGGCGTTCCGGCGCAACCTGAAGGCGTAGCGCTTAGCGCGCCTCGGCGACCGGCGTCGGTTGCCCGTGGCGCGCCTCGTACAGCATGTGCAGCGTGATCTTGCGCACCTCGGCCTTGCTGGCCGCGATGTGCGAGCGCAGCAGCAACAGCGCGGAATCGGCCTGCCGTCGCAGCACGTGGCGAAGGATCTGCCCGTGTTCCTGATACGTGGCGCGAATTCGCTCGGGGTGGAGAAAGTCGAGGCGACGGATGATCCGGATGCGCTCGGCGATTTCGCCGTGCATGCGAGACAGCTGTCGATTCCCGGCGGCGGCGACCAGCGTGGCGTGAAACGCCTCGTCCAGCTCGCTGACTGCGCGCGGATCGCTGAGCCATTGATTGCGCGGTGCCAGCCATGCCTCACGCAAGGCGGTCAGCGGCGGTTGCGGATCGAGCTCGCACACCCGGCGAATCGCCGCCGACTCGAGGATCAGGCGGACGTCGTAAAATTCATCGAAAGCCTTGAAATCCAGCGGACGCACCTGCCAGCCGCTGCGTTGGGCCACGGTGACGTAACCCTCACGCTCGAGGCGCAGCAATGCTTCGCGCACAGGCGTGCGGCTCATGCCAAAGCGTTCGGCGATTTCCGGCTCGGAGAAACGGTCGCCCGGCAGCAACCGGAAATCGAAAATGTCGCTCTTGATCCGCTCGTAGGCCACGTGGCCGCGCGGCGGAGCGACAGACACGCTCATCCGGCCTCCACAACCAACATCAAGCGATAGCTCATGCGTTGATCCGCGCCCGGGCAATGCCGCGCTGCTCGAGTTCCGCCGCCACGCGCAGACAGATGTCTTCGCGCCACGGGGCGGCGATGATCTGAATCCCGATCGGCATCTCACTGCCACAGTCGATGGGCACCGCGGCGACGGGCAACCCGACGAACGAGATCGGCTGCGTGAACATCCCCACGTTGGGCCGTGCCGCCATCGTCTCGCCGTCGATCGTCATCGTTTCGGTACCGAGCGCGAGCGCGGAACTCGGTGTCGCCGGGGCAATGATCGCATCGACCGTTGCAAAGAGGGCCAGCACGCGATCATGGTACCAGCGCCGAAAGCGCTGTGCCGCATGCACCCACGCCGCAGGCACCAGGGCACCGGCGAGCAGACGGTCACGCGACAGCGGCTCGAAGTCTGCGGCACGCGTGCGCAGCTGCGGCAGATAGAGCGATCCCGCCGCGCTTGCGGTGAGTATGAAGGCAGCCGCCCGCGCGCGATCGGCGTACGGAACTTCGACCTGGCGGCGCGCATCGAGTGCTGCCGCTGCTTCTGCCACGGCGCTACGTGCTTCGGGTGCGAGCGGGCGCGCGAAGTATCCCGCCGCGACGGCGATCCGCAATCCCGCCGCCCCCTTTCCCAGCTCCGGCACCAGGGGCATCGCAGCGCGCGTCGAGCACATCGGATCCTCCGCGTCAGGACCCGCGATCGCGTCAAAGGCAAGCGCCAGGTCGTCGACGCATGTCGCCAGCGGACCGACGTGATCGAGATCGTGCACGAACGGCAGGCTTCCGGCGCGGCTCACGCGGCCGAACGTGGGCTTGAATCCGAACACGCCGCACAGCGACGCCGGCACACGGATCGAACCGTTGGTGTCGGACCCGAGCGCCAAAGGCACCATGCCCGCGGCGACCGCCGCTCCGGATCCCCCGGACGAGCCACCGGCACTGCGCGTGAGGTCGTGCGGATTGTGCGTGGCCCCGTAGTGCGTATTTTCGGTCGTGAAGCCGTAGGCGTACGCGTCCATGTTCAGCGCCCCGACGAGAATCGCGCCGTGCTCCCGCAACCGACGTACGACCGTGGCATCGCGCACGGCCGCCGGACGATCCGCATAGATGCGCGCACCCGCCAGCGTGGTGGTGCCGGCGATGTCGAACAGATTCTTGACCGCAAAAGGGACGCCGGCCAGCGGCCCAGGATCGCGACCCGAGTCGACCGCGGCATCGATCGCCGCGGCATCGCGCTCCGCCCGCGCATCGAGTCGTGCAGTGAACGCGTTGATCGACGGGTCGCGCTCGCGGATCGTGGCCAGTGTCTGCGTGATGATCGCGCGCGCGCTGCGTCTGCCGCTCCGGACCTCGGCGGCGATGGCCCGCATCGACCTCACACTGGCGGGCCCGGCTGGAACACGGGCGCGGGCTCGTCGTGCACGTCGAGGGGCATATCGATGACGAGCTGCGCAAGGGTCGCGATGCGCGCGAAGTTCTGCTGCACCCCGGGCAGGTGCTCGGGGGCGATGGGCAGGTGCAGCAGCAGCGCCGTCGCGTCGATGTACGCCGCGAGGGTGCGATCGTCGAACGCGTCCATCGGCTCAGCGGCGTACTTCGCGCTGGAATATCTCCAGCGTGCGGGCTTTGGTGCGGATGAAGCTCGGTGCTGACAGCGTCGCGATCGTCCGCGGCCGCGGGTCCGCAAAGGGTACGATTTCGGCGATCTTCGTCGGGCGCTTGGTGAGCAGCAACACCTTGTCCGCAAGGTACACCGCGTCCTCGAGATCGTGCGAGACAACGACCATCGTCGTTCCCGTCTGCATGAACACGTCCTGCAGCTTTTCCCGGATGAACAGCGTCATTTCGAAATCCAGCGCGGAAAACGGCTCGTCGAGAAACAGGACTTCCGGTTCGGGCGCCAGTGCGCGCATGATCGACGTTGTCTGCTGCTGCCCGCCCGACAATTCGTAAGGATAGCGCATCAGGTCGAACTTGACGTCGAACGACGCGACCAGCTCCTCGACGCGCTGTGCAACCTGCTGAGGCGTGCGTCCCGCGAGCTTGAGCGGGTAGCCGATGTTGTCGACCGTCCGCAGCCAGGGAAACATCGCATCGCGATAGTTCTGGAACACGTAGCCGATCTTGGTCTCGCGCAGCGATTTGCCATCGAACAGGATCTGCCCGCTGTCGATGGGGATCAGCCCCGCGATCATGTTGATCAACGTCGACTTGCCGCAGCCGTTGGGACCGAAGATCGACACGATCTGGCTCTTCGGCAGGTCGAGGTCGAAGTTCTCGTACAGCGGTTTGCCCGCGAAATACTTCGTCAGGCCGCGAATGGTGATGTGCGTGCCGAGCGGCCCCGGAACGAAGGGGGCTTCGGCCTCGATGACCGCTCCGACGGGGCGCATGTTATCTCCCGCTCCAGTGCACCACCTTTTTCTCGATCAGAAGAAAGAGGATGTTGAGAAGATACCCGAGGACTCCGGCCGCGAGGATCGCCGCATACATGCTGCGGACGTTCAGCACTTGCTGCGCGTCGATGATGCGGTGACCGAGACCGTTGTCGGAGCCGATGAACATTTCGGCGACGACGACGATCACCAGCGCCATCGAAATGCCGCTGCGCAGGCCGACGAAGGTCGGCTGCAGGCTTTCCCAGATCAGCACGTCGCGGAAAATCTGCCAGCGCGACGCGCCCATCACCTTGGCCGCCATGACCCGCTGCTTGCGTGCGTTCATCACGCCGTAGGCGCTGTTGAACAGGATCACCAGTACCGCCGCGAAAGCGGCGATCGCGACCTTGTTGATGTCCGTGACACCGAAGATCATCAGGAACAATGGGATGAGCGCCGACGAGGGTGTGGAGCGGAAGAAGTCGATGAGGAACTCCACACTGCGATAGGCACGTTCGTTGCTGCCCAGCAGCACGCCCAGCGGCACGCCGATGATCGCCGCGATGCCAAACGCTTCCAGCGTGCGGATGACCGTGTAGAGGAAGTCCTTGGCAAGGTCGCCGCCGAAAATCCCGGTGAACAGGGCCGTGAGCGTGGCAGTCGGCGTCGGCAGCAGGATCGGGCTGACGAGCTTGGTCACGACCACCAGTTCCCAGATCGCGAAAAGCGCCAGCGGGCCGACGAACGGCAGCAGGCGCGCGTAATCGAAGGTGCGCGGTCGCGAAGGGTCCCCTATCGAGTCCCCCGTGCGGCGCTGCGCGCCGCTTCCCCCGAAGGGGGCGAGCGCTTTGGGGCGGCCCTGCAGCGCTTGCATGTTCCCCCCGAACGGCGCTGCGCGCCGCTCCCCCCAGGGGGCGATCGCCTTGGGGCGGCCCTGCGGCTCTCATCACTCAGGCCTTGTAGATCATCGGTTCAACGGGCACGCGCTTCTCGAAAATCTTCTTGTCAGTGAACAGGTCGAAGAATTTCTGGAACATCTCGATGTCGTGCTTGCTGAATTCGCTGTGCAGGGTATACGCGGCGAGCGGCACCTCGCCGGTCAGCGGGCCCTCGATCGCGGTATAGCCCTTGAGGAAGGGCCGTGCCTCGGCCGGCTTGGTACGCACCAGTTCGACGCCGCGCGCGTAAGCCGCGATGTACTTCCTGGTCACGTCCGGGTTCGCCTTGATGAATTCGTTGGTGAGCGAGGCGGACCCGCCGAACCAGGGCGCCATCGCCGTCGGATCGCCGAGGATGTATTTCGAGATCACTCCCGCTTCCAGGATGCGCGTGACGCCGTTGAGTCGGCCGATGGTGCCGGTCGGTTCCAGCGTGTACACCGCATCGATCTGATTGGCCGCGATGGATGCGACATGCTGGCCGATCGGCAGTTCGATGACCGTGGCGTCCGTCACGCCGCTGCGTTCCAGCACCGTCTTGCACAACGTGACGTTCTGGATTCCCGGCCCCGAACCGACGCGTTTGCCCTTCAGCTCCGAGATCGCTTTGTAGGGCGCATCCTTGGCGACCAGGAATTCGTCGAGTACGTTCTTCACGTTGCTCGGGTTGGAGACGATGATCTTGAGCAGGCCGGGCGAGGCGATTTCACCGATCGCGAGATTGGCCGAACCGGTGCCGTTGGCGCTGCCATCGGCGCGGCCGGAAAGCATCGCCTCCATGACCTGTTGTGCGCCCGCGAACTTGAGCGGCTCGACGTCGAGGCCCGCTTCCTTGAAATAGCCTTTTTCGATGGCGGCGTAGAAGGGCAAGCCGGCGGCGATCGGCCAGTAGCCGATGCGGAGCTTGACGCTTTGGGCACGCGCAAGACGCGGCAGGGCCAGCGCACCGACGCCGGCGACGGCCGAGGACAACACGCGCCGCCGCAGCGGACTCGCGGGCGGATGATTCGAAGCTGGATTTGACATGCCGGTCTCCTGTTCAGTGGGATGGGGGTTGGGTCGTGGCGGCGGCCGCGAGATACGTCCGCCAGTCGCCGTGGTGCGTGATTTCCTGCGCGCCTTCCAGCGCAATGGGTTCGCAGACAAAGCCCTTCACCCACGCGCCGTCGTTCAACTCGATGCTGCCGATGGCCAGCGGCGGAGGGATGCCCGCGACGAAGCTGCCGAAGCAGTCGCTCGGCACGTCCCAGACTTCGACGCCGATCGACTCGCCTTGCGTCGCCCGGACGAGGCCCGGCTTTGGCAACGCTCCCGGGAGCGCATACATTCGATAGCGTGACGCGGTCCGCGTGGCGGCGACGAAGTTCGCGTCGCGCGCGGCCAACTCGTGGTTGAGCGGCATGCCCCGCATGTGCGCACCCGCAACGGCAACGCGAATTCGCGCGCGCGTATCGAGGAGCGGTTCGGGTGGTGATCCGGCCGCGGCCCGTTCTGTTGAGGTTCCGAGGGTGTACGGATTGGCCGCAAGATAGCGATGCGCCAGCAGGGCAAGCGCGTGATCGCTGCCTGCCGGGGCGAGCAGCGTCACGCCTGCAGGGAGGCCATCGCCGCGGAATCCGGCCGGAACCGCAATCGCCGCGAGATCGAGCAGGTTGGCGAAATTGGTGTATGTGCCGAGCATCGAGTTCACGCCACGCGGCGAGGCTTCGACGTCGGCGCGCGTCGGGAAATTTGGCGCAGTGGGGACGAGAAGAGCATCGATCCGGTCCCAGATCGGCGCTACGTTGCGTGCCAGCTCTCGCAATCGGTAGACGCCCCGAAAGGCGTCGGTAGCGGAGAACGTGGCCGCGCCGCGCACGATGTCGCGCACCACGGGATCGCAATCGTCGGCATGGGTCGCGACGAAGCCGCCGAAGGCCGCGTCGCGTTCGGCGAGCCAGGGCCCGTCGTAGAGCAGTGCGGCCACTTCCTGAAACGGCGCAAAGGAAACCGGTACGATCGTCGCCCCCAGAGCGCGCATTGCGTCGACCGCGCGCGCGAATGCGGCGGCCGCCATCGCATCGCCGGCGAACTCGAGCGGCTCGACGACGCCCATGCGCGGCTGCGGTGCGAATCGGGGTCGCGCAACGATGCGGCGGCCATAAGCATCATCCGGATCGAAGGCTGCTGCCACGCGCATCGCACGCCAGCCCACGCTCAGATCGGCCGCGAAGATGGAAACGCAATCGAGCGAGCGGCATGCCGGCACCACGCCGCGAGTGCTTATAAGGCCGGGCGACGGCTTGAGGCCAATCGTGTTGGTGAAGCCGGCGGGTACGCGACCCGATCCTGCCGTGTCGGTGCCGAGTGAGAAGGCAACCTGGCCAAGCGCGACGGCGGCGGCCGAGCCACTGCTCGAGCCTCCCGAAATACGGCGAGGGTCGAAAGGATTGGGCACGGCGCCATAGGGAGAACGCGTACCGACAAGACCTGTGGCGAACTGATCGAGATTGGTCTTGCCGATGCAAATGGCGCCCGCACGCTCAAGCAATTCGACGACGACGGCGGAACAGGGTGGTTGATAGGCGAAGGCGGGACAACCCGCGCTGGTCGGCAATCCAGCGACGTCGATGTTGTCCTTCGCGGCGAACGGCAAGCCGAACAGCGGGAGCGCGGCGCGCTCGGAAGCATCGAGTGTATCGAGCGCCTGCGCCCTCTGGCGCACTACGTGGGAATCGTGCAGCGAAATCCAGATCGGACCGTGATCCGTCGACCGGGCGAGGGCGGCAGCGCGCTCGACGACGGCGGTCGCCGTCGTCTCGCCCATGCGCAGCGATGCGGCAAGGGCCGCGGATCCGATCCAGTCGTTTTCGGCCATGGCGTTCCATCTGGTATTCCAGACTGAACACCAGCAAGGCACGTGCCAGCGACGGCGCGTAGTAGAGCCGCCCGTGCAAGCCGTTGTTATCGCGTCGAATTACCGTATCCGGTACGCTTGCCTCCGGACCTCGTGCCGGTTCCCCGACGCCGGGAACGCACGACCATGGTTCGTGTCAGAGACGAACCGAGCCAATTCGGTGCGCGCCGTTTCGCGAAATCAATGCGGTCCCGTTAACATGTGCCGGCGGCGGAACGATCATCGTCGCCTTCAACCGGACTCAAAATGAATGCTATCCACCGTGGTCTGTGCGCGAGTGCGCTCGCGTTTGTTCTGACGACCGCCGGCGCGGCGTGCGCCCAGTCGCAAAAAATCATCGGCGAAGTCGTTCGCCACGAGCCGCCGACGTTGCAGATCCGTGGCAACGACAATCAGGTGATTGCCGTCAAACTCGGTGACAACACGAGGATGAGCGGGCGTTCGCCCGCGGATCTCGACCGGATCGTGCAGGGTTCGTTCGTCGGCACCACCGCGGTTCCGCGGCCCGACGGCACGCTTACTGCGGTCGAGGTGCACATCTTCCCGGAATCGATGCGCGGTACCGGCGAAGGGCATCGACCGATGGACACTCCCGGCCACACGATGACCAACGCGACCGTCAGCAGCGTCACTGCGACGAAAGCCGCTCCAAAGCCCGGCAACACGATGACCAACGCCACGGTCGCGCAGGTGGCACGCGGTACGGCGGAGCGCCAACTGACGCTGACCTATCCCGGAGGCGAAAAGGTGGTCATCGTTCCGCCCGATACGCCGATCGTCATGGTCGAGCCCGCCGATCGGGCATGGCTCGTGCCCGGCGCGCATGTCATCGTCTATGCCACGCGACAGCCGGACGGCATGCTTGCCGCGGATCGCCTGAGCGTTGGCAAAAATGGTTTCGTCCCGCCCATATAGGCAGGTGTGCAAAAACGTCTGCCGTTCGTCGTCCTTGCTTGGCTTTTGACCGGGCTTTCGACCGCGTCGAGGGAAGCGATGGCATTCGTATTTTCCGATGGCATGCCGGCTGAGTGCACGGTCGATGGGCGCGCAGTGCAGGAAATCGACGCGGCGTCCGACAGCGCACTGGTCCAGCGTGGCCATGTGGCCATCACCAAGCCCGTAGGATCAGGGTATCAAATCCAATGGAACGCCAGAAAGCTCGCTACATTGCCGCCCTCGGTGCATGACCTGATCTTCTTTCACGAATGCGCGCATGCGCAGATTCCGACGACCGATGAACTGCGCGCCAACTGTGTCGGACTGAAGATGATGCGGGCGGCGGGCAAGGGTGGTTTTGCGGTGGAATCCAAGTTGGCGGCATTTTACGGACCTGGCAACGACTACTGGGCCAGGACGCTCAAGTGCGCCGATACCGAGTCCGCCGCGCCGACGCCCCGCTAGCTGACCGCCGTGCTTACTGCGCCGGCGCGCACATGGCGACCCCCAGCGGCCCGGCGCCTTCTGCATTCCATCCGAGTGCACGCATCTCGTCTCGCGTCGCCAGCGATCCGGTATAGCGGTGATTGAGATCCGGGCGGCCATCGTAGAGTCCGTAGACCGGGATGGTGCCGACGCCGCAGTGTCCATCGGCGGCGTCCGGGATCGCAGCTGCAGGCATGTTCGCCGAGCTCTGCGGCCACACGTTGGGCAAGCGCCTGGCCGCAGAATCGCAGGCCAGCGCGCGCGCCTCGAGAGCAGTCCCGGCAGCCGTCCGGACACGCCGGGAAGTCGTGCACACATCCACGGTCACCGCGGAGACGTGCGCTGTGGCGGCGAAGACACCGAGCGTCTGGCCCGTGCGCACCCAGCCGCGAATGCAGCCGTTGTCGAGTGCTGCGATCGTCATGGCGTCGGCGGTCAGCAGATAGCGGTCGGCGCTGCGGCAGTGGAATTCGACGGCGGTTGCTGTCGGCGTCACGGTCTGTCCCGTCGGCGCGCGGGTCTGCCCCGAATTCGGATCCATCATCAGCGACGACTCGTCCACAGCCTCGAAATCGCTGCCATGCAGTTGGCCGAGCTGATGCAGTTCGTTGTCGTCCCAGCGCGAATCGGGCGCGCCGCTCAAATACCAGCTGCTGCCGTTGTCCGCGAGGAACATGCCGTACTTCTTCAGCGCGCGCAGGATGACCTGCACATTGGGTCCGAAGCCGCTGATGTCGACGCTCTGCTTCAGGCGGAAGCGCTGTCCCAGCGGTGGATACTTGAGGTCGGGCAGGCTCGACGCCTGGTGTCGCGCGGGCCAGATGAACGTATTTCGGGTCTGCGGCGCAGTGAAGCGCAACGCATGGGCAATCTCGCCCGCGAATACTTCCTCGTAGCGCACGAGGCCGGGGAGAATCGGTAACCCGGCTGCATCGGCCGATGTCCACGTGGACGGGCGCAAACGCGTTGCTGTCGAGGTCGAAGATGGCTCCGGACCCGGCGCGCCAACTGCCGTCCGTATTCGGGTAAGCCGCGAACAATTCGTAGAGCTTACCGCCGTCGCGGTCCACGATCAGCACATGGCGGTCGCCCGTGCTCTGCGGGCCACCCTCGATCGGTGCATTGCCGGGTATCGGGTACGGCCCGGGATCGCTTTCCGACGCGTAGGTGAAGCTGACCGCGACACGTGGCTGCGCTCCGGTCACGACGACGTAGGGGATGCCGTTTGGCGCGCCGTTGTACACCGTGCCGAAATCCGGGTGCACCGTCTTGGTGGCGCCGATCGTCGTGACGTACGCGGCCGAGTTGGCGTCCACCGGCAACTGGTCGATCGCGACATTCCACACGTTGTCCTTGGGGAACATCGGTCGCACCATGAGCATCGCGGACGCGAGAACGCCGTCGATGCCCGTCACTGCCAGCATGCCCGCACACGCGAGCCTTGCGATCGCTGCGGATTTCATGGGGAGCTACTCGGCCGGCCAAAGCCCAATTATGCCAACATCATAATGCGGCCGCAACCGCTTTCGGGGGAATGCTCGACCGGCGACGGGGCTAGAGACGGGGCTAGACCCCGAAGGAAACGACGCGTGGCCCGAACAGGAAGCGGTGGAAGGTCATGACCAGCAACGCGATCGCCGTTCCGGCGACGATGCAGATCACGTCGGCGCGCAGCCGGGGTATAAACGATTTCACAGCGCCGCGCTGGATCGCCGAGACCAGGTCGACGATCGCATACACCGCGAACGCGCCGAACAGGATCGTGCCGCGCGCGTCGCCGTTGGCGAGCAGATGGACGATGCTCCAGATGAGCAACGCAATGAGCATCGGATGCTTGATGGCAGCGCGGATATGCGACGGGCTGTTGGCCGCCGCGAGCAGGATGAATACGACGATCATCGCGAAGGGTGCGGCGGCATGCGCTGCAGGAGACGGCGCAAACCATTGCGCGCCGCGACCGCCGTACGCATACCCGACGACGATCATCACCAGGGCCAAGCCGGAGACTGCAGAAAAGACGCCCTTGTAGCGCTCGGGCCCCAAGCTCGCGACGAGTGCCGTCCGTCGCGCCGGAAACATCGGCACCGCATGTGCAGCGAAAAACAGTGCGAGTCCGGCAATGAGCAGTGTCATCCTGCGCTCCTGGCTACGAAAGTATCGATGGCTGGCATCGTGGCGTCAGGTTGTCAGCCACGCCTTGACGCGCGCATCGCCGAGCACCTCGCGATTGACGATGAATTCCGGTCGCCGGCCGTTCAGCGCATCGACGATGCTCTTCAGGCCGGTCGACGCCATGTTGTGAAAGCATTCGTCGGTCCAGCACAGCGAATGCGGCGTGACGATGACTTGATCCATGCTCAACAACGGATTCGCGGGATCGACCGGCTCCTGTTCGAACACGTCGAGCGCGGCGCCGGCAATCCGCTTCTCCTGCAGCGCCTGGATGAGCGCCGCCTCGTCGACGATGGGGCCTCGGGCGACATTGATGAAATAGGCGTCGGGCCGCATCAGGGCGAATTCCCTGGCGCCGACAAGATGGCGCGTCGTGCTGTCCAGGAGACAGCAGACGACGACGAAATCGGCTTCGCGCATCAGTGCGGCAAGCTCGACCTTGCGTGCGCCAAGATAGGCGAGTTCGATTTCGTTGACGAAGGGGTCGGCGGCGATGAGCTTGAGATCGAAGATGCGCGCCATGCGCAAGAGCTCCTTCCCGATGCGTCCGGCACCGATCACCCCGAGCGTGCGTCCGGTCAGGCCGGTGCCCATGTTGTCCATGCGCTCGTTCCACCGGCCGCTTCTGATGAGGCGGTCCTTGAGAAACAGCTTGCCCGCGAGTGCAAGGACGAACGTCAGCGCGATCGTCGCTACGGGACGCGGCATCGAACTCGGTGTGTTGGTGACCAGAATGCCCGCACGTGTCATCGCCGCGACGTCGACGGAGTCGTAGCCCACGCCATGGCGCGCGACCACCCGCAGGCGACAATCCGGACGCGCGACCGCGGCGCCCGGCACCCGTGCCGCATTGACGTAAATCGCGTCGTAGCGCGACGCGATGTCGGCGTCGACCTCGGGCACGACCTTGGGCAGGTACTCCCATTCGAGATTGGCCGCGGCATCGAGGATGCCGAGGGCGGCCTTGCCGAACGCCGGCTGGCCGCGCGCATCGAGAATATCCCGGGTCAATCCCACGCGAAACTTGTCGCTCACTGCGTTCTCCTCGCGGATGTCGTTCTTCTCGAATACGCTCGATCACGCATCATCGGCACGCGTCGCGCAGGACCCCGAGCCCACGCTGCAGTGCGTTCTGCAGCAAGGCCTGGTCGATACCATACGCCATGAGGCGGAAACCCTTGGCGACGTAGTCGCGCGCCCACGTGTCGTCGGTCGCGAGGAACGCCGGGGTCTTGCCCGCCGCTGCGCAGGCGGCTACGACCCGGTCGACGGCGGCCAGGTAGGCGGGATGCTGGAATTGCCCCGGGATGCCCATGAAATTGGTGAGATCGAAATGGCCGATCCACAGCGCATCGATGCCGGCGACGGCCGCGATGGCTTCGACGTTGCGCAGGCCCTCGTCCGTTTCGATCTGGGCGATCACCATCGTGCGCTCGTGCAGCGCCGCCATCTTGGCGGCGACGTCACCGCCGGTATAGTCGTCGTGCGCGAAACCGAATGCTGCGCCGCGTTTGCCGAGCGGCGGGTAGCGCGTACAGGCGACGATGTGCGCGGCCTCGGCGGCGGTTGCAACCATCGGGACCATCACGCCGAATGCGCCGACGTCCAACGCTCGCGCGATGAAGTGATACTCACCGCGCGGCACCCGCGTCATCGGCACGATGTCGAGGCCGCGGCACAGGGCGAACTGGGTCTTGAGCGTTTCGAAGCCCAATCCGGTGTGCTCCATGTCGTAGAGCACGAACTCGGCGCCGGCGTTCCGGCACAGAGTCGGCAGCCCGGGCGCAAAGCACTCGAACACCATGCTGCCGAACGCGTGCCCTCCGGCGGCCAACGCTTTTTTGACGGGATTGTCGCGCATGCATGCTCCGTAAGGGGTCGCGGATCGGGTGATAATACGAGAAGCGTGGTTCACAAGCGGAGAGATCTATGGATCAAGATACATTCAACCTCAGTATTCGCAAGTTTCTGAAGATGGTCGGCATCAATTCCCAGCGCGAGATCGAGCAGGCGGTTGCGGCGGCCATCGCCAACGGCAAGATCAAGGGCACTGAAACATTCCCGGCTCGCGTGACACTGGTCGTGGCTGGCATTGCCATCGATGTCAGCTTCGATGGCGAGATCAAGCTGCAGTAGCGTTGCGCCATTGACCGGCTTCAACCGCTGGGACTGCGCGCTGCGTGCGTGGTATCGGCTCAGCTGAAGTGCTTCGTACGCAAGCAGGCGGCACCCCTCATGGCGTAGCCCACATGCGGATCAGATTGTAGTAGCAGGTGTAGAGCTCGGTGATCTCCGGCGACTTCGCGAGCGGTTGCTCCAGGCGATCGAGCGTCTGGGACAGATTGTAGAGCAGCGTGCGTTGCTGCAAGTCGCGCACCATGCTCTGCGTCCAGAAAATGATGGCGAGCCGTGTACCCCGGGTTACCTTGGTGACATGGTGCACCGTGTCCGCCGGATACAGAACGAGATCACCCGCGGGCAGCTTGGTGCGATACCCCTCGGGCATGATGTGCGTCACCAGTTCCCCGCCGTCATAGTCGGCGGGCTCGGAAATGAAAAGCGTCGCGGACAGGTCGGCGCGCATCGGGGTGGAGCCGCCGAGCACTGCCGCGTCGCAATGGTCGCCGTAGTCCATGCCCTCCACGTAGCGATTCATCATCAGCGGACTCATGATCGCGGGCAACGCCGCATTGAAGAACTGCGGATGCCGTCGCAGTGCCTTCAACGCGATATCCGACGCCGCCTGCGCCTCGGGGGTCTGGTGGGGAGCTTCGGTGTTGTGCTTGTGTGGCGACGCGATCGGGCCGGCGCTCCTCCGTCCATCCTCCCATCGCACGCGTGCCGCGAGGTCGCGAAGTTGCCGTAGCTCGGCCGGCGAAAGCACTTGCTTCAGGTGGTAGATCATGGTCGAGGGTGCATTCGGGAATCGATGCGATCGGTGTGGCGAAAACGGCAGGCATTGAGGGCAGTGCCTGAGGCCGCACCGGCAGGAGTTTACCGCATCGAACGCGCGTCATCCGGACGACCCTGCGCGGCGCGGGCGAGACCGCCGGTGCGGCCACCGTCCTACATCGGGGTGACGCTAACGCTCCTGGAACACAACGGCAAACGGACGTGGCAGGAGGCGCTTGTCGTTCACCATGTGCACACGGATGAACGAGCTCAGCTCGCGGAATGCATTGCGCATGTCCCGAGCACCATCCGGTTTGGTCGCGAAGCGGCCCCACCGCGCGCGGCGAGACGGTGCGCGCGGCTGCACGACCACGCCCAACTCCAGCGAAGAGAGCTGTGCGTCTTGCTTCAAGTACCTGCCGCACGGCGCAACGAGCTCGATCTCGAGCGGATTGCGGGTCCATTCGGCGTTGATGCGTGCGGCAAGTTGGGAGGCCTCGGTCACCAGCTCCTTGGCACGGCGTCGCGGCAGCGGCTCGACGACGCGCGCCGTCGCGAATTCGACGAAGCGCTCGGTGAGTCGATACTCGCCGTGCTGCTCGGTGCGCGGCTCCAGCAGGCCATTGGCCACAAACCCTTCGACCAGTGCTTCGCCCTCGATGGTATTCACCGCAAAGTCCTGCCGCAGGTTCCTGGCACTGACGCGGGCGCCCTCCGGCGGCAGGCCCGCGATGCGGGCGAGTACGCGCGTGGTCGCAGTACGCAGGTAGAGCGCGCTCATGCCGAAGTAAAGCCGCTGCGTCACCAAGGTCCGTTCCCTCATACGCTGCCCTCGTCGCTGACCGATCTATGACAATAGCATAGCCCGGGCCCGGGTCGATAAGCAAGGACGGAGAGAAGGGCTTCTGGCGCACCGTTGCGGCGGCGCTACATCGCCGAGCGCATCAGCGCGGAACCTCCCGAAACAAGCGGTACTCACCATACTGGCCCAAGGGTGTCAGCCGGCTGCGGACCGACTCGGGGAGCGCCGCCACGTCGCGTTCGCGCAGGACATAGAAATCCGCCGGGGGATCGGCGAGGTAGGGCGCCAAGCCGGCGGCGTCCGCAACTTTGGTCGCGGTGCCTCGCGAATAGAACAGCGCGGAGACCGGCTGTTGCGTCATGTACACGAGGCGCTGGTCGCCGCTGGTGCGCTGGGAGTCGACCGCGAGCGCCAGTGCCTTGTGGGACAGCTCGTTGTCGAGTCGATGGCGGAGGACCCCGATTCCGATCACGAACAAGGCGCAGATCACTATTCCGCTCACAAGCACGTGCCGCACGGTCGATCGCAGCGGACCCGCGTCGCTTGTCCGGGGTTGCCACCCGTCACCGAGGAGCAATGCGAGAGCCGGCAATCCGGGCAATACGTACGTGGGCAGGACGTTGCCCGATACGGTAAAAAAAACCATGGGCGTGATTGCCCATAGGAAGAAATAGAGGCGCCACGAATCGTGCAACGACGAGCTCAGTTCGTCTCGGCGCGTCGTGAGCCCACGCGCTAGCCAGCCAACGGCGACGACCGACCAGGGTAGCGCCGCGGCCAGCCAGAACAACCAGATCATGCCGCGCGGCCGCGCATGCGCCGCACCGTAGAGGTCGCCGGTCCAGCCGGACTGCGTAAAGCGCTTCCAGTGTTCGCCGACGAGGAAGTATTCGAGGAAGCCAGGCGTCGCTCGTTCCGCCGCCCAATACCACGGGATGACCAGCAGGGCCAGCAGCGCGGTGCCCGTCACCCAGGGCAACCGCGTCCACACATCGCGCCATCGCCGCGTCCACATCGTCCAGATACCCGCCGGCACCGCGGCGAGTATCACGGCAACCGGGCCTTTGCCCAGCAGACCGATCGCGAGTCCGACAAAGAACGCGTAGCCTGCCAGCCGGCGATCGGACTGCGGGCCGTCAACCGCGGTCCAGAAACCCGCCATGGCCAGTGTCGTGCCGAGCGTCAACGCGGGATCCGTCATCACTGCGCCCGCCGCGACGAAGATCAGTCCGGTGGTGGCGAATATCGCCACCGACCACAGCGCCGTGTCGCGATTGGCGCGCGTGACGGCGAGCACATACACCAGCGCGCCGCTGCCCAGCATCAGCAGCAGAGAGGGCAGCCGCGCCGCGAATTCATTGACACCGAAGGCACCCATCGATGCCGCCGACAACCACGTCGATAGCGGCGGCTTGCCCCAGAACGGTACGCCGTACTCGAACTGCGGCATGATCCACTGCCCGGTCTCGAGCATCTTGCGCGCAATTTCACCGTACCGTGCTTCGGTAGGATCGGTCAGCGGATACGCGGCAAGCGTGACCAACCTGACAGCGACGACGGAGCAGACAAGCAACGCGAGCCAGCTGCGTTCGCGCGCGGTCAACGCAAGCGCCATGGCTCCGTGCTAGTGTCCGGTGCGGTCGGCGTGATGGCGTGTGTGGCTTCACGCCGCAGTTCGATGAGATACAGCGGTCGCTGCTTGACCTCGACGAACATGCGCGCGATGTATTCGCCAATGACGCCCAGCGCCATCAATTGCAATCCCCCGAGAAACAACACGAGCACAACGAGCGTCGGATAGCCGCGAACGGCATCGCCGAAGAGCAGCGTCTTGGCGATGATGTAGACGCCATAGGTGAAGGCCACCATGGCAGTCAGGAAGCCGACATAGCTGGCAATCTTCAGGGGCGCCGCCGAGAACGAAGTGATACCCTCCAGCGCGAAATTCCAGAGCTTCCAGTAGTTCCACTTGGTCTCGCCTGCAAAACGTCCGTCGCGGTCGTAGACGAGTTCCCGCGTCGGATAACCAATCCACGCGAACAGTCCTTTCATGAAGCGGCTACGCTCGGGCAGCTTCCTGAACGCGATCACGGCACGCCGCGACAACAGGCGGAAGTCGCCCACGTCTTCCGGAATATCGATGTCGCTCAATCGGCCGATGACTCGATAGAATGCGTTCGCGGTTGCCTTCTTGAACCAACTCTCCTGGGCGCGACTGGCACGGCGCATCAGCACGACGTCCGCGCCTTCCCGCCAGGTGCGAACCATGTCGGAAATCAACTCCGGAGGATCCTGCAAGTCTGAGTCGATCACCACCACGGCGTCGCCGTTGGCATGATCGAGCCCCGCGGTCATCGCGAGCTCCTTCCCGAAGTTGCGGGAGAGTTCGATCACCGTAACGCGCGGATCCGTCGCATTCAGTTTCGCGAGCATGGCCGACGTTCCATCGCGACTGCCGTCGTTGACGTATACGATTTCTGTGCTTGCAGACAGCGACTCCAGGACGGCGCCCAGCCGGCGATGGAATTCGGGCAGCACCGCTTCCTCGTTGAACACCGGCACGACGACCGACAGCGAAAACCCACCACCATCGAGTCGCTGGGTTGGCGCGGCGAGGGGACTCAGAAGGTCCATGCCCGATTGACGAGGAACCCGGCGACCAGCACGGCACCGGTGGCGGCCACCTGCGCTACGAGGTAATGCGACGTGACGTAGGCGAGCATTCCTGCAACGACGACGGTGTTCAAAGCAATGCCGCCGAGTGCGACGATGGCGAAACGTGGTAATGCATGGCTGTGGCTCTTCGTGCTCGCGAAAGTGAATTGGTGATTGAGGCCATAGTTGACAAGGGCGCCGGCGATCGCCCCGACGGTGGAGGCTACGACGGCGCCCACGCTGGCGAGCTGTACCAGCGCCACGAGTACCGCCCAATGCAGAGCCGTGCCAATGGCACCCGCGCCGGCATAGCGCAGGAATCGCGGTGCTGTCGACCGACGGAGCGGTGCAGGTTGCGGCGTGGTCATCGGTCAGGGCGAACTGTCATGCGCGCGCTCCCGGAATTCTACGCCAAGACTGCGCCTGCTGCCGTCACCATCCTCAATGCGACGCGCCGACGTAGACCGGCTGAGGTCGCGTGAACCAATCCAGGAGAATCGCGTACACCATCAGGTAGTTCTTTTGCTGGAAGCTTGCGTGCGAGATGCCGGCCATGACCGTGAATTGCTTGTCGGCGTTGGGCAGCAACTTGAAGAAAGCGATCAGGTCGTCGAGCGCCGCGATGCCATCGTACTGGCCGCGCAACACGAGCGTCGGCACGATGATCCGCAGCGGATCAACCACCGGCAGTTTCGAGCACATGTCTATGTAGGTCCCGTTGGGCATCGAATCGTCGAGCGCGAGAATCGCATCGGCAAACGCATCGACGACGCGTTTTTCCGCGGTGTCAGGATGATCGCGCTCGAAGATCGAATACACGAAGGCGCGGTCGATGGGACGCCGCTTGCTGGCCAGGAATTCGGGGAGCTTCTTTCGTCGCTGCGCCAGCGTGGGCGCGCCTTCGCCGGTCCAGACGAACGCGTCGAGCGCGAGCCGCGCCACTCGCTCCGGATGACGTTCGGCAAATAGCGCAGCGCGCAGTGCGCCGGACGAAATGCCGTAGGTCGCGAAGCTCTCGATGCCGCGCGTCTGCCGGATGTAGTCGGTCGCAGCGGCCAGATCGTCGGCACCGTTGGCGATGTCGCAATAGATGTCGCGTGTCTTGTCCGAGCGCCCGTAGCCTTCCATGTCGACTGACCAGCAGACGAAGCCGCGGCGGGCAAACCAGTCCATGACCGACGAATCCGGCCGTCCTGGGACAGTCAGATCGAACGTGGGTTGTGACGCCATCGACGACCCGTGGACGAACAGCACCGCGGGTTTGCCATCGGGTGCACCGGCATACTTTTCCCAGAGGAAGAGGCGCACCTCGCCTTTGCGCGTCCAGTGCTCGACGCCGGTCACGCCGGCATCCGCTGTCATCGTCACTGCATTCATGATCGTCTCAATCCACTTTGGCGCCGGTTTCGCGCACGATTTTCGCCCACGTGTCCTTCTCCTTGCGGAAGAAGGCTCCGAACTCCACCGGTGTCGATCCGACGACCTCGATGCTCGCGTTCGCCATGTAATTGCGAACCTCGGCGCTGTTCAGCGCAACCGCCACTTCGCGCTGCAATTTGTCGACCACCACGGCTGACGTGCCTTTGGGGGCAAGCAGCCCCATCCACACGTACGCCTCGTACCCGGCCACGCCGGCTTCGCCGACCGTCGGCACATCGGGAAGTTGCGGCGCGCGCGCGGCACCCGTGACGGCCAATGCGCGCAGCTTGCCCGACTTGATGTGTCCGAGCATCCCTGCCACGCCCGGGATCGACACCTGCACCTGGCCACCGAGGAGATCGGCCGTGGCTTGTCCGCTGCCGCGATAGGGAACGTGATTCATCTTCATGCCCGTCATCGAACAAAGCAGTGCGGCGAACAGATGCTGTCCGCTGCCGTTGCCGGATGAGGCGTAGTCGACTTGGCCAGGGTGTGCCTTGACGTAGGCAATGAGCTCCTGCAATGTCTTCACCGGCAACGACGGATGGACGACGACGACGCCGGGCTCGCGACCGATCAGGGTGATCGGGGCGAAATCCTCGATCGGATCGAACGGCAGCTTCGGATACAACGTCGCGGCGATGGCGTTCGTCTGCGAGGCGAGCAGCAGCGTGTAGCCATCTGCCGGCGCCTTGGCGACGGCATCGCTGCCGATCGTCGCACCCGCTCCCGGGCGGTTCTCGACGACAACGCTTTGTCCGAGTTGCTTGCCGAGCTCCTGCGCGACCAGTCGCATCGGCCCGTCGACCGCACCGCCTGGGGAAAACGGCACGATCACGCGCACCGGCCGCGACGGATAGTCGTCAGCCCACGCAGGCGCCTGCGACAGGGTGCAGCACGCCACCGCAACCGACGCGATTACTCGACAAAAGATTGCGGACACGGGGTGCTTGGTCTTAGGGACGCGCCAACGCAATGAGGCCGTGCAAATCACCGAGTCTGGCGAGACGGGAACACTGCTCGATGAGTTGTTCAGCGCGCGCGGCACCCAGTACCGGGTCGACCAGAGCGTGAAACTTGCCGTGCAGATCGGCGTCGTTCAGCGGACGCTCCATGCTCCCGATCGCATGTTCGACCATCAGATGCAGGCTGCGTCCATCACGGCACGTCACGCGAATGTCCGCCGCATCCTCGCCAATGGCATCGTCGGCCTGTGCCTTGATCCGGTCGCGCAACGCGATCACCTCGGGCAACGCAACCGTCGCATCCGAGAATTCGTGCTCGCCCGCCCGCCCGAAAATGATCGCTGCGGCACACGCGTGGTACACGCTGAACTTGCCCTCGAGCCCGATCCGCGGCGCGGTCTTGCCGGTCAATTCCAGCACCAGCGGATGCACCCTGAGATCGATGCTCTCGATATCCTCCGCGCGCAGGCCGTGCTCGTTCCGCAGCTGCACGCAGCCATCGATCGCCGGGTGGATCACGATGCCGCACGCGAACGGTTTGTAGGTATTGGACGCGATCTCGAAGCGCTTGCCGAGATGATCGGTGATTTCGCGCCAGTCGCACTTGGCCGAATAGGTTTGCATCAGGCCGCGGGGAGCTTCGAGGGCACGGATCGAAGCGGTGTATCCGTGCTTTGCCATCAGCGCCGCCATGAGTCCCGCGCGCGCCGCGCCGCCGATGTGAAAGGACTTGGTCATGGTGCCGAACTGCTCGCGCACACCGATCGGTTGCGATGCGGCGATACCCAGCGCCATCATCGTTCGCTGCCCGTCGAGCGAGAGAACGCGGGCGCAAGCAGCGGCTGCGCCGAGCATTCCCGTCGATCCCGTGATATGCCAGCCGCGATCGTAGTGGTCGGGATAGATGGCGTTGCCCACACGGCATTCGACGTCGATGCCAAGCACCACGGCGTCGACGAATTGCCGGCCGCTGGCCCCGACGTGCTCGGCCAGCGCCAGCGCGGACGAGGCGACCGGCCCGGCGGGGTGGATGATCGTCCGTAGATGCGTGTCGTCGAAGTCGAACGTGTGCGAGCTGATGCCGTTGAGGAGCGCCGCCGAGGCGATGTCGACGCGTTCGCGGCGTCCGAGGACGCTGGCCTGGCTGGCGGGCGCGAGTTCATGCACGGCCGCGAGTGCAGCCGCGATCGTCTCGTGATGCGCAGCACCGATGGCGCAGCCGAGCCAGTTCAGCACGGATCGATGGGCTTCGTTCTCGGTGGCGGCGTCCCATCCGCCTGAAGGATGCGCGGCAACGAATTCGGCCAGGGTGCGCGTAACCGGCGGCGCAGCATGATCGGCCACCACCTTGGTGTTGTGCGCCATTCAGTCGCTCCGGCTCACTCGGTGATTTCGATATTGCGGGACTTGGCGAGGCGCGACCACCGCGCGATGTCGTCGCGCATATACTGGCCGAACTTCTCCGGCGACATGGGCATCGGCTCGAGGGCTTCGCCGGAGAGGCGCTGGCGCAGCTCCGGACTCTCGAGCAACTTGTTGATCTCCTCGTTCAGACGCCTGACGATCGGCGCCGGCAGGTTCGCGGGACCGACAATGCCGTACCACTGCACACCGTCGAAACCGGGATAGCCGGATTCTTCGAATGTCGGGACCTCGGGGACCAGGCGATCACGGCGCACACCGGTGATGGCGAGCGGTTTCATCTTGCCTGCCTTGATGTGCGGCAACGCCGCGGCAAGGCCGGGGAACAGCGCCTGGGTCTGGCCGCCGAGGATGTCGGTGATGGCTGGGCCGATGCCGCGATAGGGAACGTGCTGCAGGTCGATGTCGGCGGCGACCTTCAGCTGTTCCATGGCGAGATGCGTCAGGGTGCCCGGCCCCGACGAGCCGTAGGAGAGCTTGCCCGGGTTTGCCTTGGCGTATTGCACGAATTCCTTCAGTGTGCTGACCGGCAGGGAGGGCGGCACGACGAGGATGTTGGGGGTGCCGCCGACCATGGCGATCGGCGTGAAATCCTTGATCGCGTCATAAGGGAGCTTCCGCACGGCCGGGTTCGTGCCATGCGTGCCGACGTAGCCGACCATCAGTGTGTAGCCATCGGGTGCCGCACGCGCAGTCGCCAGGGAACCAACCACGCCGCCGCCGCCGCTCATGTTCTCGACGATGATCGCCTGATTGAGCGCCTTGCCCAGCTGTTCGGCGATGGTGCGCGCGACGAGATCGACGCCGCCGCCGGGTTGCACGGGCGCGATGATCTTGATCGGCCTGGACGGATAGGCGGCTTGCGCGAAAGCAAGCTGCGTCAACGGCGCCGCGGTCGCGGCGCCGATCAACTTCAGAAAAGTGCGTTTGTCGATGGGCATTTTTGGGGACGACGGATGTCGAAGAAAGGGGACGCGCTTGTGGCGCGCGATTGGGTTGCAAGCGACGGATTGTCCCAACGCCGATCGACGAAAGCAAGCCGCGTCAATGGCGGAGCATGCCGCGATGACGCGCTAGGATCTTCCTCCGTCGACGGCGAATCCTTCCGAACGCCAGCGCAACATGCCGCCGGCAAGATTGGCGATCTGTGCGAAGCCGGCCTTCTGCAGGAGCACCAGCGCTTGCGCCGAACGTGCGCCCGAGCGACAGACCGTGACCACGGGACGCTCGCGCGAGAGTTCCGGGGTGCGCGTGGACAGCTGCCCCAGCGGAATCAATGACGCGCCGCGGATGTGGCCGAGCGATCCCTGGAATTCGTCCGGTTCGCGCACGTCGACGATTTGTACGGACGCGACATGCTCCTCGAGCGCCCGCGGCTCAATTTCCCAGATGCCCGCGAACGTGAAGGTCAGCGGCGCCCAGCCGGGATCCGCCGGAACCGGCACATCGGCTTCCGGGCGGCCGCAGCGCAGATTGGCGGGCACCGCGATGTCGATCAGTTTCGGATGCGGCAGGCCGAGGTTTTCCATGTAGCCCACGAAGTCTGCTTCCCCGATGTCGCCTCCCAGCCGCGGATTGAAGCGGCGTTCCTCGCCGACGCTCGTCACGGTAAGGCCCCGATAGTCGTGCGCGGGATAGAGGAGACATGTTGCGGGCAGCCGAAGAATCTCGCCGTGCACCGAGCGATACATCGCGTGCGCATCACCTTGCTGGAAGTCGGTGCGGCCGCTGCCCCGGATGAGCAGGCAGTCGCCGGTGAAGGCCATGCTTTCGTCGTCGAGCACATAGGTGACGCATCCGTGCGTGTGTCCCGGCGTCGCGCGCACCTCGAGATGATGCTTGCCGAAACGCACGCGATCCCCGTGCGCGAGTGCACGATCGGCGCCTGCCGCACCGCCGCTCGCTGAAACCAGAATCTGGCTGCCAAGCAGGTTCTTGAGCAGCCAGGCGCCGGTGACGTGATCGGCGTGGACGTGGGTCTCGAGCGTCGCCACAAGAGTGAGCCCGAGTTCGTGGATCAGGGCCGCATCGCGCCGGGCTTGCTCGAATACCGGATCGATCAGCAATGCCTCGCGACTGCCCTCGTCACCCAGCAGGTACGAGTACGTCGACGACTGCTGATCGAACAGTTGCCGGAAAGTCAACATGAGCGCAATCGATTCATCGTCGGAATGTGTCGATGGCGCGCCCACGGAAACATCGGTCGCGCCCCCAATTCAGATGCACGCGCCATCATGCAGATAACGCGACGCGGGATCAAGCGCGGGGGACGACCACGGCCTTGCAGCCCGCGACGTCGTGCCAGATAGTTGACGCCCGGGGTTCGCCCGCGAGTTCGCGTACCTTGGCCGATACGACCGACCGCACGGGGGAGTGCTATGGACCGCCGCGCGGTGCGACCGCGGCGCCTTCGATGGCGTTGCGCTTCAATGATTCGGCGACGAAGCCGGATGCCTTCACGCTCTCGACGAATTCGCCAACATAGCGCGCGCCGGCCGGCCGGCCCTTGGGCACGGCCATCGCCTGATTGATGACCATGAAGCGGCCGTCCAGCAGACGTACGTTCGGCACCCGCTTGGCGTCGCCTTCGAGTTGCTGTCGAACGCCTGCGGCGACTTCGTAGTTGCCCGTAACCAGCGTGTCGACGACGACGGCAGAGGTCGGCACGCGAAACAGTTGCGCGGACTTCAGTTCACGCGTGAGATAAAGGTCGTACGCGCTGCCCTTTGCCACGACGACGCGCACGCCACTGCGATCGACCTCGGCATTGGCCTTGATGGGAGACGCCACTGGGACAAGATAGACCCCCTCGATGATCACGTAAGGATTGGTTTGATCCATGTCCGCGCCGCGGACCGGATCGATGGCCACGAACGCAACGTCCCACGCGTTGGACTTGACATCCTCGACGACCTTGCCTGCGGAGGTGAAGGTCACGAGTTCCAGCGGAACGCCCAGTCGCCGCGCCAGTTCGCGCGACAGATCGACGGACACGCCGCGCGGCTCGCCAGTCGCCGGGTCCTTCGACGCCAGGACCGGATTGCCAAAGTTGATCGCGGCGCGCAGTTTCCCTGACGGCGCGAGCTCACTCACCGTTGCGGGCGAGGGCTGTGGGGTCATCGCCGGGGTCGAACACGCGACGCATGAGAACGCGAAGATGCAGGCGATGGTCCATCGCGACCAAATCGTATCGACATAGCGGTCCATCGCGACAGTATAGCGAACAAGGGCGCGCCGCCGCTGGCGACGCGCCCCTGCTATTTCAGTTTGCTGTCAGTTGCCCGCTCAGTTGCCCTTCAGCTGCGCGCGGATTTCTCCACCGGGATTTTTCGCGCTGTGCACGTTGACGTAGAGATTGCCCGCTTTATAGCTGGCATACTGCGCCTCGGTCAGCTTTGCGCCGTCCGGTGCCGCAAACGTGTTGTCACCCGTCTTCGTAAACGGCACGATGACCGGCCCGTTGGCGCCAGCCGCGCCTTCATGAATATGCGATGCGGTCGCCGTCATTCCCGTCGCGGTCACCGTGGCTTTGACCGAGCGATCGTCGCCGATCGTCACCATCGCCGTACCGGTGGCCGTCGTTGTCACGGGCGGCACTTCGTTGCCGCCCGACAGTGTGATCTGCTGCGCCATCGACGGTCCCATCGACTGGCACGCGGCAAGCACTCCCACCGCGGCCAATACAGCCACACTAGAGCCCACCCATTTTCGCGTCATTGCATTCATTCGTTACCTCCGTTGAAGAAACCCCCCACTGGGTCGCAACTCGCGCCGCGCCGTCCGTACGATAACACCGCACGGCACGGCGGAATCGATTTCTTCCGCGTACTGCCGCAAATTTCTTGAGCGCTTTTCCGCGAGAGAATGGAATAGTGGGGAGGTCGTGCCTGTTGCGCCTGCCGCGACCTGGGGGCCCGCCACGAGTTCGCGGGGCTACGCGATTTCGTCCGTCCAGACCTTGAAGCCAGCAAGCCTGTTCACACCGAAGCTCGTTGCGATCGCGACGTCCGCGGCATCTCGGCCGCGCGCCATCAGGATTCGACCAATACGCGGCACGTTGTGGCGGGCGTCGAACGTGTACCACTGACCATCGAGAAAGGCCTCGAACCAGCCCGAAAAGTCCATCGGCGAGTCGACGATCGGAACCCCGATGTCGCCGAGGTATCCGGTGCAATACCGCGCCGGAATGTTCATGCACCGGCACAGCGTCAGCGCGAGATGGGCAAAATCGCGGCACACGCCATTGCGCTCCAGGTAAGCCTCGTTGGCCGTCTTGGTCGCGCGGGCGTACTGGTAGCCGAAAGTGATGTGATTGTGGACGAAGTCGCAGATGGCCTGCACTCGCGGCCAGCCCATCGGTGTGGCGCCGAACAGACTCCAGGCGACCGGCATGAGCAGCTCGGTCTCGCAATAGCGGCTGCCCAACAGATAGATCAGCGCCTCCCCCGGAAGATCCTGGATCGGCGTTTGCCTCGCTCCCACAACCACGGGATCAGCGACGCCCGTGTCGCGCACAACCGCATCCGACGTGATGCGCGTCAGTCCTGCGGGCGCGACGATGCGGCTGCACCAGTTGCCGAAGGAATCGCGATACGCCGCGATCGGCAGCGCGGGGTCCGTGACGATGTGATCTGGCGAGATCAGGTCCGACACCCTCGAGTAATGCACGTTGAGCATCAGGACCATCGGTGTCGGTTGCGGACACTCGTATATCAGTTCGTAGCCGACACGAATCTTCACGGCATCATCCTTAATTGGCCGGCCGCGGGGTGCGGCGCGACTCAGGTGTCAAGTCTACCGTCCAGCGCATGCCTGAGCGATTCGACCACCGCGCGTCGCAGTGCCGCGGGGAAGCGCCGCTGAGCGGTGATGTGCTTTTGGTTGATTTCGAGCTCGATGCCGACGTAACGCGATGCTGCGTGCTGACGGCGCAGGCGAAGGGTGAGGCCATCGTTGCGACCCTGGTAGGGATAGTTTCGGCGAACGCGCAGCGGAGCGATGCCGCGCCCCAGCACCGCACACCATGCCGCACTTAGCGCACGCTCGCCGGACCGTGCCGGATCGTAGAGCAGCCCGATGTCCGCGTTGCGGACGCGGCCGCCGAGGACGGGCGTGAAACTGTGCGAGGAGATGTGCACCACGCGCCGTCCCGCCGCAATGGCCTTGGCGACAAGCGCCTCGACCCGGTCGCGATACGGGTAATAGTGCCGGGCGAGCAGTCGCATGTGCTCGGCGCGCGACAGGCCGCGCGTTGCATCCGAGTAAAGCGCGCGATGGCCAACCGAGCGGTTGAGGTCGACCAGCAGTCGCGTGACGGTCGCATAGACCAACGGCGCCCGAAAATGGTGCGCGAGTTCGCGGGCCATGTTCAAGGCACCCGGATCGTAGCCGCGGTGCGACGCCAGGAGAGCTTGGCGGCCGGCAAACAGCGGTCGATAGCGCGTTGGAACGCGATTGCCGCCGTGCTCGCACGTGACGAGCAGGAATGGCGGACGGGCTACCAACGCAATTCCGGCAATTGCGCGAAAACCTGCCGTGTGCCTTCGCTCCAGGCGTTGCTGAGCGAAGCGAAATACTCGTCATGTTGCTCGAAGCGCCGCCGCATGGTCACCTGCAAACTGTCGCGTTCGTAGCAGATCAGGTCGATGGGCATGCCGACGGACAGGTTGCTTCGCATCGTCGAATCGAACGAGACCAGCACGCATTTGGTGGCATCGGCGAGATCGGTACGGGGCCTGATTACGCGGTCGATGATCGGCTTGCCATACTTGGCTTCGCCCGTCTGGAAAAACTGCGTGTCGCTGCCGGCTTCGATGAAATTGCCCTCGGCGTAGATGCGAAACAGGCGCATGGGCTCGCCGGCGATCTGGCCGCCCAGGATGAACGAGGCGTTGAACTCGAGGTCGTTGGCTTCCAGATACTCGGAGTCTCTGCGCTCGACGTCGCGCATCGCGTCCGAGACGATCACGGCGACATCGAACATCGTTCGCGCAGTCCATATGTTGGGGTGGGGACCGTTGTCATCGCCACGCTGCCTGAGAATCGTGATCACTGCCTGCGTCCCCGCGAGGTTGCCGGAACTGAGGAGCACAATCACCCGCTCGGCGCCGCGCTCAAACAGTGTCATCTTGCAGAATTTCGCGAAATTGTCGACGCCCGCATGGGTACGCGAATCGGATGCGAATATGAGCCCTTGTTCCAGGAGAACGCCTACGCAGTAAGTCATGGTCAGTGTTGTACGATTCGAAGGTACGCGATTCGCCATTTTCCCATGCTGCCGGCACCGCGTGTTGCAGCGGGCGCAGGTTGGGCCGTACTTTTGAGGTAATCTACGCACCCCAGTTTCAGTTACGCGAGTCCTCGATGAAATATCGCATGTTGCCCAGCACCCAGCTCAACGTATCCGAGGTCTGCCTCGGAAGCATGACCTGGGGCCAGCAGAATACGGAAGCCGAGGCGCATGCGCAGCTCGACTACGCCGTGGGGCAGGGCATCAACTTTATCGACACCGCGGAAATGTACCCGGTTCCGCCGAATGCGACGACGCAGGGACGCACCGAAGCACATATCGGCACGTGGCTGCGACGCCAGCGGCGCGACAGTCTGATCATCGCCACGCAAGATCGCCGGTCCCGGGCGGCGCGACTGGATTCGCAACGGCCGCACCGATATCACGCGAGGCACCATCGCCGAAGCCGTCGAGACGAGTCTGGCGCGGTTGCAGACCGACTATATCGACCTGTACCAGATTCACTGGCCGCAGCGCAACGTTCCCATGTTCGGCTCCACCGAATTCGATCCGTCGAAGGAAAAGGACGGCCCATCGATTGCCGAGCAAGTCGAGGGAATGGCGGCGATGATCAAGGCGGGCAAGATTCGCCATTACGGCCTGTCGAACGAAACGGCGTGGGGCGTGTGCGCATTCTGCGAAGCTGCCCGCAAGTTGGGCGTCCCGGGGCCTGTGACCATCCAGAACAGCTACAGCCTCGTTTCCCGCAGCGTGGACAACGATCTGGCGGAAGCATTGTTCCGCGAGAAGATGTCGCTCCTCGCCTACAGCCCGCTCGCGGCGGGCATGCTCTCCGGCAAGTATCTCGGTGACGCGAAGCCGCCCAATTCCCGTTTCACGCTGTTCGACGGACTGGGACAGCGCTTTCGCAAGCCGATGGTGGTCGTTGCGATCGACGCGTACGCGCAACTCGCCAAGCGGCGCGGACTGTCGCTGGTGCAGCTTGCGCTCGGCTATGTCAGGAGCCGGTGGTTCGTCGGGGCGTCGATCATTGGCGCAACCACCATGGCGCAGCTCGTCGAAGACATTGCCGGCGCACAGCTCGAGCTCGACGGGGAAACCCTGGCCGAGATCGCTGCACTGCAGGCGCACTACCCGAATCCGGCCGGCTAACGAGGCTGCCTGCGGGCTGCGATGGCGCTCAAGTCGACGATCTTCAGGGCCGAGCTTGCCGTCGCAGATATCGACCGGAGCCACTATGGCGACTACTCGCTGACCATCGCCCGTCATCCTTCGGAGACCGACGAGCGCATGATGGTGCGACTGCTCGCGTTCGCGTTGCATGCCAGTGACACGCTCACGTTCGGGAAGGGGCTGAGTACGGAGGACGAGCCGGACTTGTGGCAGCGTGACCTCACCGGTGTGATCGAGTCGTGGATCGACGTAGGCTTGCCCGACGAGAAGGAAGTGCGCAAGGCATGCGGACGCGCTCGCGATGTGCACGTCTATGCGTACGGTGGACGCGCGGTCGGACTCTGGTGGGACAAAGCGCGCGCGAGGCTGGATACGCTGGAACGATTGACCGTGAGCGAAGTGCCGATCGACGCGAGCAGGGCGCTGGCGGCGCTGGCCGCGCGCTCGATGCGGCTGCACTGCACGATCCAGGAGGGACACATCATGCTTGGGGACGCGGCGACGTCGGCATCGATCGATCTCGTCGCCCTCAAGGCAGCGACGCGCTGAGCGACGGCCCGAAGCTGTCGAGTCAGCTGCCGGGACGATGAACGCCATCGGCATGGCCGGCACCTCGTTCAACTCGCTGCGGGTCACCCGCACCGGAACGCTGTCGAACTGGAAGGGCCTCGCCTTCGCCAACACGGCATTTGGCGCGACCCATGTCACTTATCTTGCCGCGCGTGGCGTCACCGGGCCGAGCGAGGTATTCGAAGGCAACAAGGGGTTCATGCACACCATCGCCGGCACCTTTGCCATCGATTGGACCGCCGAAAACTCGAGGCGACCTTGCGCACCAGCATCAAGCGCTACAACGGGACGATCGACGCGCAGTCGTCGATCGACGCGATGCTCAGGCTGCGGCGCGAATACGATTTCGGGGTCGCCAACGTTGCGAGCATCGACGTCGACATCTTCCAGCTCGCATTCGATGTCATCGGCGGCGGCGAGGAGGGCGACAAGTACACGGTACACACCAAGGAGCAGGCGGATCACAGCCTTCGTTACATGATCGCGTGCGCCTGCCTGGATCGCCAGCTGATGCCGGAACAGTATGCCGCCGAGCGATTCCTGCGCACCGACGTCCAGGCGTTGCCGAAAAAAGTCCGCATTCGTCCATCGGCCGACTACACCGCGCGCTTTCCGCAGGAGTGCTGCGTGCGCATTGCGGTACGGCTCGACGACGGCAGGGCATTCACCGTCGAGAACACCGCCTACGACGGCTACTACTCGCGGCCCATGTCGTGGGACTCCGTCATCCAGAAATTCGACAGGTTGACGGAATCAAGAGTCGATGCAGGTCGACGGCGGCAAATGATCGAGGTCGTTCATGACCTGGAACGGCATACCGTTCGCGAGCTCGTCGAGCTGATCTGACGAGGATCGGCGTCGCGCCCGCAACACCGCACGCGACGCGCACCCGCAGGAAGCTACTTGTTCACCAACGCGACACCGATGACCGCAATCGCCATGCCTGCCAGTGCAACAGGTGAGAGCGTTTCGCCGAAAAACGCAAACGCGAGCACGGCGGTGACGGGCGGCGTCAGATAGAACAGGCTCGACACCTGCGTCGCCTTGCCGCGCTTGATCAGAAAGTAGAGCAGGCTGATAGCGCCCACCGACAGGACGAGCGCGAGCCACGCGAGCGCAAAGATGAACTGGCCGCTCCACGTCACGTGCATCGACTCGGTCAGCGACGCCAGCAGCAGGAGGACGAGTCCCGTCGCCGCGTACTGGATCACGGCGCCGGTGCGAAAATCCATCGTCGCGCCGAAGCGCTTCTGGTAGAGCGTGCCTGCGGTGATGCTCAGCAGCGCGATGCAGGCAAGGATGAACCCCGCCGCGTTGATCGTGCCGTGCGTAAGGTTGTTGGACAGGACCATGGTGACGCCGATCAGTCCGAGCACCAGGCCGATCCACTGACGCGGCGTCGTGCGCTCGCCGAACAGGGGCGCCGCGACAACGGCCGTCAGGATCGGTTGCAGGCCGACGATCAGTGCGGCCACCCCGGCGGACATGCCTTGATGGATGGCGCTGAAAACCCCGCCCAGATAGCCGCATTGCACGAGGAGGCCGGCGATGGCGATGTGCACCCACGTCCGCGCGCCGCGCGGCCACGGGGCACGCGCGACCAAGGAGACGACCAGCAGCAACGCGACGACGAGGCCCATGCGCAACGCGAGGAACGTCAGCGGCTCCGCGTAGGGCAGGCCAAGCTTCGCGCCGATGAACCCCGTGCTCCACAGCAGGACGAAGAGCAGGCCGATCCCGGGCGTGCGCTTGCGCACATGGCCAGGCGTCGCGCTGGTGGCGAGCGCGGCGCCCCTTGCGGTTTTGGTCACGCCGGCGAATCTATCTGCGCACACCGGGCGCCTCGACCGGCAGGCCCTGGCCGCGCCAGGCGAGGAACAGCTCGACGTCAGTGAGTTCCGGGGCGCCGTAGGCTGGCATTTCGGCGCGGATGCCGAACATGCACGCGCGGATGCGCCGCTGCAGCGACCCCAGCGATTGCCATTCGAGCTTGTAGGCGGGAAAGGCGTTGCCGTGCCCCTGGCTGATGGTCTCGACATAAAGGCGTTTGCCCCAGTTCTGATCGTGACATTGGCTACACGACAGGTTCATCTGGCCGTGGCGGCTGTTGTAGAAATCGCGGCCGCGCTCGAAGGTCGCGCGTGCCGGGCCGTCGATTGACGCGGACACTGGCAGCCCGCGCGACTGGTACGCGACGTAGGCAGTCAAACCGAGCAGATCGTCGGATTCCCGTGGCAAGGCGGCGAGCTTCTGCCGGCGCACGCGGCAATCGTTGATGCGCGCCTCGAGGTCGATCACGGTGCCGGTGGCGGCATCATGCGCCGGATAGCGCGCCGCAACGCCACGCATCGATTGGGGCGCCTCCCCGTGACACGAGGCGCAACTCGGTCCTGTGGCGCCGTCTCGCCACAGTTTCTCACCGCGATCGACCCACAGGAACCCAGGGTTGGCGAGATCGTCAGTCTGCATCGCCCGCACGTCCGCGCCCGCGAACGTGATCCCCGAGCGCAAGGCATCCAGCGGCAGGACGCGCTGCTGCGCGTGGACGCCCGACGACACCAGCACCAGCAACAGGAGCGCGGCCTTCACCGGCCCTAAGCAACCTTGACCGTCGCCTGCGCGGTGCCGCGAACGCCCTCGTCGTCGATCCACTCGAAGTCCAACGCTCCGGATTCGCGCGCGGTGACGAAAAAGCGCAGATAGGGGTTGGCGGCGATGCCCGGACTCATGCGCACCGCGAACACGGGCTCGCCGTTGTAGCGGCAGGTAAAGCGCTGAATGACATTGCGGGGAATGGTCTTGCCGACCGTATCGGTGCGATAGCCGGTCTCCATCGTGTGGCGGATCGATATGCGTACCTCGAACGGCTCGCCGCGACGGCATTCTGCGGGGACATTGATGCGGGAGTCGGCCATGGCGTTAATGCACGCTAGCTCGCGTCCAGGCACCCGGCGATCGTGACCTCGACATCCGCCCCGGCGGCGTAGGTCGTGCCATCGGACATGACCGCGATCGCCAGAACGCGCTGGGCGCCGGCGAGGCGGACGCGCGCATCGACCTCGACTTTCAGCGGCGGCGTCGGAAACTCGAACACCGCCATGTCGGGGACCGGATTGCGTTCGGAGAACAGGTGGATCGCCTGGACCGTCGCCCCGGCGGTAAAAGGCCCCGATACCGACATGCGGATCGGTACCGACTGTCCGTTGTCGGCGAACAGCGGCATCTCGATGCGCAACCGTTCCCAGCGCGGCACCCGTCCGGCAAGCAGCTTTTGCAGCGCCGGCAGATCGGGCAACGCTTGCGCGGCGGCCGAAGCTCCCAAAGCCAGCTAGCGGCATCGCGATCACGATCGCGCCCGCGCCTTGCAGGAGGCGTCGACGTGAAATGTTGCGAGGGGGCGGAGGCGTCTTCATTTCAGCGTAGCGAGGTAGGCCACGATGTCCTCGACCTGTCCGGCGTCGAGGATCGGCTTGCCACGGTAGGCGCTGGCAACGCGGTCGAGGCCCTCATCGCGATAATACCCCGGCATGACCGAATCGGGATTGACACGCAGGTTGTCGGCGATCCGCAAGCGCAGTTGCGCAGTGGTGAGGCGTCGTGCGACGCCATCGAGCGACGGCCCGACATTGCCCGAGAAACGCACGGCGGGATCAGGGACCGCATGGCACAGCACGCAATTGGCGGCGTCGCGCGCCACGATCAACGCGCGACCGCGGGCCGCATCACCGCGCGCGCCTTCCAATGGGGCAGGAATGGTATCACCCACGACCACGAATTTGACCGCCGCGCCGGCTTCGGGTTCGGCGGCCCTTGTCGTTACGACGGCGCCCGCGACCGCAAATAGCAGCCACCGGCATGCCATACCGGCCAAGCGTTGCATTGCACCGTTTCCGCGCATTGGGTCCGCCATGCCTACCTGTCCTACCCCGCATCCCGCGTCCGGAGGGTAGGAACGATTTTCCCTGACCGTGATCTTAACTCGTACTCCCGCGGGCGGGACTGGCTGCTCGGCCGGGCAGGATAGAGTAAGCTTTGCGCTGACGGTGCGGCACGCTCCGTTTTTCGGGAGCGTCGTCCGCCAGCAATCACCTACAAACCGCGTGTGCAATTGCTCGCGCAACCCGTCGCTGGAGGAGTCGCATGGCAAAGCTCAACATCAATGGCAAGGTCCACGATGTCCAGGTGGAGGCCGACACGCCTCTGTTATGGGTCATTCGCGAGCAGGTCGGTCTGACCGGCACCAAATACGGTTGTGGCGTCGCGCAGTGCGGTGCGTGCTCCGTGCACATCAACGGGGAACTCACGCGTTCGTGCTCCTATCCGGTCGGCAGCGTAAAGGCGACCGACAAGATCGTCACCATCGAGGGCTTGTCCCCCAACAGCAAACACCCGGTGCAGCTTGCCTGGGCCGCGATCGACGTGCCGCAGTGCGGCTATTGCCAGTCGGGTCAGATCATGGCCGCCGCCGCACTGCTCAAGAAGATACCGAAGCCCACCGACAAGGACATCGACGAAGCGATGACCAATATCTGCCGGTGCGGCACCTACCAGCGGATTCGCGACGCCGTGCATATCGCGGCGGGATCGGCGAGGAGCGGTTGGCCGGGTGTGCAAGTCGACCTCCAGTCCAAGGCGTAGGAGACCGACATGAAAACGACCAGCACGAAGAAGGGTTCTTCCAGCACGGGCAAGCCGAATCTCTCGCGACGCAAGTTCATTGTCGGATCCGCAGCCGCCGGCGGCGGGCTCGCACTCGGCATGCAGTTGCCGTTCGACCTCGATATCGGTGTCGCCCACGCCGCCACCAAGGGCGCAGCCACCGACATTGCCGAGATCAATGCCTGGGTGGTGATTCGTCCGGACGATACGTGCGTCCTGCGCGTCGTGCGATCGGAGATGGGGCAGGGAACGCTGACCGGCCTGGCCCAGCTCGTTGCCGAAGAGCTCGAGTGCAACTGGAAGAACGTGACCACCGAGTCGCCCACCGCCGGGCAAAACTACGCCCGCAAGCGCGTGTGGGGCGAGATGGGAACCGGCGGGAGCCGCGGCATACGCACGTCCGAAGACTACGTTCGCCGCGGTGGCGCGGCCGCGCGCATGATGCTGCTGCAGGCTGCGGCCGACGAATGGAAAGTGCCGGTCGGCGAGGTCAGCGTCTCCGAAGGCGTCATTACGCACGCAGCCTCGGGCCGCAAGACAACGTACGGCAAGGTGGCAGCGGCTGCCTCCAAGCTGACACCGCCGGACGCCAAGAGCATCAAGCTCAAGGATCCGAAGACCTGGACCATCGCCGGCAAGCCGGTCAAGCGGCTCGACACGGCCGACAAGCTCAACGGCAGCAAGATTTATGCGATCGATCTGCGCATGCCGGGCATGCTCAATGCCGCGATCAAGCAATCTCCTGTCTTTGGCGGCAAGCTGGTCAGCTACGACGAGGCGAAGATCGCGCGCATGCCCGGCGTCAAGCGCGTCGTCCGCGTGAACGATTCCACCGTCGCTGTCGTGGCGGACACCTGGTGGCACGCCAAGAAGGGGCTCGATGCGTTGCCGATCGTGTGGGACGAGGGTGCGGGCGCGACGCAGTCCGGCGCGACGATTGCCGAGCGGCTGAAGGAAGGTCTCACCGCGACCGGTGTATACGTGTCGCGCAACGAAGGCGAAGCGCTGAAAGCGATCGACGGTGCCGCGAAAAAAGTGGAGGCCGTCTACTCGACGCCGTTCCTCGCACACGCGACGATGGAGCCGATGAATTGCACGGCCAGGATCGGCACCGATCGCGCCGAATGCTGGGTGCCCACGCAAAACGCCGAAGCGTCGCTCGCGGCATTGTCCGAGGAATCCGGGCTTGCCGCTCGACAAGTGCGAGGTCTACCGCATCGATCTCGGCGGTGGCTTCGGTCGGCGCGGTGGCACGCAGGACTACGTCCGCCAAGCGACGGCTATTGCCAAGCAGTTCCCCGGCGTGCCGGTCAAGCTCGTGTGGAGCCGCGAAGAAGACATGACGCACGACTTCTACCGGCCGATCTCGCAGGCGCGAGGCGTGGCCGGACTCGACGCGAACGGCAAGCTGGTGGGTGTGCATCTTCGCGTATCGGGACAATCCATCAATGCCTTCCTGAATCCGTCATCGGTGGCGGACGGCAAGGACGAGCGGCAGATGCAGGGCTACTACGAAAAGGCCGGCGACGCGCAACTCGGCTACACGTTCCCGGCGTTTCAGCTCGAGTACGCGATGCGCAACACACACGTGCCGGTGGGTCCGTGGCGGGGTGTCAACACCAACCAGAACGCGGTGTACATGGAATGCTTCGTGGACGAGATTGCGCACGCCGCAGGCGCCGACCCGCTGGAATTCCGGCGCGCGCTGATGAGCAAGCATCCGAAGCATCTGGCAGTGCTCAACGCGGCGGCGGAAAAGGCCGAGTGGGGCAAACCCTTGCCGGCGGGCGTCTACCGTGGCATCGCGCAGTTCATGGGTTATGGCAGCTATTCGGCGGCGGTGGCGGAAGTGTCGGTGAGCGACCAGGGCAAGCTCAAGGTGCATCGCCTGGTGCTCGCGCTCAATTGCGGGCACGCGGTGAATCCGCAACAGATCGCGGCGCAGGTCGAGGGGTCCGTCGCGTACGGACTCACCGCAGCGCTCTACGGCGAGTGCCCGGTCGAGAACGGTCGCATGGCGTCGCAGAACTTCAACACCTACGAGATCATGCGTCTGGCGGAAATGCCGAAGGTCGAAACGGTGATCGTGCCGACCTTCGATTTCTGGGGCGGTGTCGGCGAGCCGACGATATGCGTCGTCACGCCATCGGTGCTGAACGCGATCCACGCGGCGACGGGCAAGCCGGTGCGCAGCCTGCCGCTGAAGAATGTGAAGCTCGTGTAGGTCAGGCTTGTCGCCCCGGCGGAGGCCGGGGCCCAAGTTCGCGTTCGCGGCCCAGTGACTAAATTGGATCCCGGCCTGCGCCGGGATGACGCCGGATAGTGCGCAGCCGTTCGGTTACTGGACGGTCGCCAAGTATTGATGCACGAACGCGATGGCCATGCTGCCCTCGCCAACGCCCGACGCGACGCGCTTCACCGACCCGTGGCGCACATCGCCCGCGGCGAAGACGCCTGGCACGCTGGTCTCGAGCAGGTAAGGGTCGCGTTCCAGCGGCCAGCTGGCCTGGCCATTGTCCATGAGATCCATCACGTCGCGCCCGGTGCAGACGTATCCCTTTTCGTCGCAGATGACGGCGCGCGGCAGCCACGCCGTTTCGGCATCGGCGCCGATCAACACGAAGACGGCAAACGCCGGTTCCCTCGACACTTCTCCCGTATCGCGATTTTCGACGACGATCGCTTCGAGGCGCATTTCCCCGACGACCCGGACGATACGTGTGCGCGTACGCACCTCGACGTTGTCCTTGGTGGCCAGTTGCTGGATCAGGTAGTGGGACATGCTGTCGGCCAGCGATCGTCCGCGCACGAGCAGCGTGACGTGGCGCGCGTAGTTGGAGAAATACATCGCTGCCTGACCGGCCGAGTTGCCGCCGCCGACGAGATAGACATCCTTGCCCGTGCATCCGATTGCTTCGCTGCGCGCGGCGCCATAGAAAATGCCGCGCCCGACCAAGGCGTTGGCGCTCGGGAGGTCGAGGTCGCGCCACTTGACGCCATTGGCCAGCACGATCGACCGCGCCCGCAGGCGATCGCCATCGTCCAGCAGGACCGTTCGCTCCGGCCGTTTGGGTTCAGCATCGAGTCCGACCACGTCGCGCGCCACCAGGATCTCGGCGCCGAAGCGCTGCGCCTGCTGCAGCGCCCGCCCGCCAAGTTCGTCACCCGACAGGCCGGTGGGAAACCCGAGATAGTTTTCGATGCGCGTGGAGGTGCCGGCTTGTCCACCCGGCGCTTCCCGCTCGACGATGATGGTGCTCAGTCCTTCGGAAGCGCCGTAGACCGCAGCGGCAAGTCCCGCGGGTCCGCCGCCGATGATCGCGAGATCGTAGACGGCGTTGCGTGGCACGGTCTGCAGGCCGATGCCTTCGGCAAGCTCCCTTAGCGTCGGGGTCACGAGGCGGCGGCCGTCGGGGAGGACGACGATCGGATAGGTGTCCCCGGGCTGCGGCGGCTCGATGTCGCCACCGAGTGACGGCCGCGTCGGATCGAGCCAGCGGAACAGGATCCGGTTGCGCACCAGAAAGTCGCGCAGGTGATGGCATGCGATGTCGAAGCGATGGCCGACAATGGTGACGCGCGTGGGTGGTGTCTCTTCGGCGAGCGTTCGCAGGCGCGTGAAGCGCTTGGTCATCGTGTCCGTCAACTCGGCCGAGAAATGCTTGCAAGCGGTGTACAGGTCCGCAAAGTCACTGCGATCGAGCTGCGCCACGCGCGAAGGTTCGAGTGCACGGACGCTGGCGATCGCCGGTGCGCCGAGCAGCAACGGCAGCTCGCCGAAATAGTCGCCCGGACGGTAGGTGTTGATCTGCCGATCGTTGCCGTGCACCATCTTGCGCACGTCGAGGGCGCCGTCGACCACCATGAAAAATGACGGCTGTTCACCCTCCTGCACCAGCCACTCCCCAGTGCGCAGGTGAATGTCGGCAAGGCGCGCGGCGAGTGCTTCGCTCTCGGAGTCGGGAAGGTTTGCGAACAGCGGGATGGTCCGCAGCTCGTCGATCGTGATCACCGTCGCTGCTTGCCTCGCAATGATGCGGCTGTGGGCATGGGATCGAATGCCAGTTGGTCGACGAAGCACCAGCCCCAGGTCTCGCCCGGCTCGAAGGAGCGCATCACCGGATGCTTGGTCGCGCGGAAATGCTTCGACGCGTGGCGGTTCGGCGAATCGTCGCAGCAGCCGACGTGGCCGCACACCAGGCACAACCGCAGGTGCACCCAGCCGCTGCCGATCGCGAGGCACTCCTCGCAACCGTCGGCGGACGGCACGACGTCGCGCAATCGCGGTCAAGTGTGGGCAGGCGTCGGTTTCACTCATTGGCGGGCACTATTTCGCAGAACTCCTTCAGCATCGTCGCATCGAAGTCGATGCTGACCTTGGGGCCGCCGGCCGCACTGTCGTCGATGGTCAGTTTGCCGGCGAGCCGCTGCGGCGTGTCGGTGGTGAGCTTGAGCGTCACGGGCTCCGCGGTGCCGGAATACTGGACTCGCTGATCGTTGCCGACGAACCAGTACGTGAGCCGCGGACCCGAGTCGAGGTTTACCTCAAGACCCTCGCGCAGGTCGTTGTCGGAACACGACATGGTGGTGCACGCCTTGATCTTGGCGCTCAGGTCCGCCGACGTGAAAATCAGGCGGCGAATGCTCTTGCCCGCCATCGCGTCCGGACCTTTGACCAGGTAAACGTTCTTGACGTTCACGGTGACGGGACCGACCTTGCTCTGATAGGACGCCGACCCGCTGGCAGAGTCGGCGCTTGCCGCGGACGAAAGCAGCGCTACGCCGGCCGCCAGCATGATGGCGGGCAAGGTTGGTACGAGATGCAGTGAACGCATCGTGCGCATGGTTGGGTCCCCTGGATTCGGCAGCCGCTCCCGCGGGCTGGAGTATCTAAGCATACCTTGGACGCGTAGTGATCGCACGATGGGCCCGACCGCCTCGGCCGGCAACGTCGCAGCGGCAACCCCAAGTCGGGTAAAATCGAATCGCCATGAAGTTCCTCTGGCCCCAAATGCTGTGGTTGCTGCTGGCCGTGCCGCTGCTGGTCGCCACCTATGTGGCGTTGCTGCGCAGGCGCAAGAAGCGCGCCCTGCGCTATGCGAGCCTCGGCGCCATCAAGGAGGCCATCGGCCCGGCGCAGCGTTTTCGACGACACGTTCCGCCGCTCCTGTTTCTGCTCGCGGTGATCGCCCTGATCGTCGCCATTGCCGGTCCCAACGCGGTCGTCACGCTGCCATCGCAGCAGCAGACGATCATCATGGTCATGGACGTGTCGCTCAGCATGGGCGCGAAGGATGTCGACCCCAATCGCCTTACGGCGGCGCAGATCGCGGCCAGGCAATTTGTCGAGGAACACCCGATCGACGCGCGAATCGGAATCGTGTCGTTCGGCGCTACTGCGTCGCTGGTTCAGCCGCCCACGCAGAGCAAGGAAGACTTGCTCGCCGCCATCGATCGCTTCCAGTTGCAGCGCGGGACCGCGACCGGGAGTGCAATCTATGTCGCGCTCCAGACGCTGTTCCCCGACGAAGGCATCGACCTCGAATCGCTCATTTTCAAAGGCGCGTGGTCGCGCAGCAACCCGCAGGGCACCAGCCTGGACGACAAGCCCAAGCCGGCGAAGAAGGAAGTCAAGCCGGTCGAGCCTGGGTCGTACACCTCGGGCGTGATCATCCTGTTGAGCGATGGCCGGCGCACGACAGGCCCTGATCCGCTCGACGCCGCCCGCATGGCGGCTGACCACGGCGTGCGCATTTTCACGGTCGGCTTCGGCACGGCAGAAGGCGGTTCGATCGGCTTCGAAGGCTGGTCGGCGTACGTGCGCCTCGACGAGGAGACGCTGAAGGCGGTTGCCGACATTACGCGCGGCGAGTACTTCTATGCCGGTACGTCGGGGGACCTGCGCAAGGTCTATCAGAGTCTGACGACGAAGCTGGTGCTGGAGAAGAAGGACACCGAGATCAGCTTTCTGTTTGCCGCGGTCGCGACCGCGTTGTTGCTGGCGGCGATGCTCCTCTCGCTGCTGTGGTTCAATCGCTCGACATAGCGCTGGCGGCGCGACTGCGTTCGCGCCGACGATGCCGACCATCCGGGAACGTGCTCTCGTGGCCCGACGTACCCGCGCCTACCACCATCACGTCTACGTCGTCGAACTTGCCATCGACGTCTTGCGCGAGCCGCGCTTCCTGCGCGCCAACCCGGACTACCTCCATCGACGTCCGTGCGTGTACGTCGGCATGACCGGACTTTCACCCGACGAACGCTTCGACAAGCACAAGGCCGGCATCAAATCCAACAAGTTCGTGCGCCTGTACGGCTTGCAGCTGCTGCCGGCGCTGTACGAAGCGTACAACCCGATGCCCTACGCGGGTGCGCAGGAGATGGAAGTCGAACTCGCGATCGCACTGCGCGAGGAAGGTTACGGCGTATGGCAGGGTGAGCCTCAGTGTCCCCAGCGTAATGCGAGCGGATTGAGCTCGGCGGCGAGCTCGAGCAGACCGGCGCGCGCGGCTGGATGCAACGGCTCGAGCGGATGCCGCACGGCGTCGCTCTTGATGACGCGTCCGGCTGCCATCACGGTTTTGCAGGCGCGCAGGCCGCACTGGCGGTTTTCGTAGTTGATGAGCGGCAGGATGCGCGCATAGGTTGCCGCCGCCTCCTTGCGCTTGCCCGCACGATGCTGTTCCAGGACCGGCTTGATCAGGTCCGGCAGCAACGCGCTCGGCATCGTTCCCGTCGCGCCCGCGTCGAGGTCGGCCATCAGCGTGATCGATTCTTCGCCATCGAACGGGCCCGCGATGGCACTGCCGCCGGCTTCGATGAGGCCGCGCAACTTGGCAGCGGCGCCGGCGACTTCGACTTTCAGGTAGCAGACGAGCGGCACTTCGCGCGCAAGCCGAACCAGAAAAGGTACCGACAGATTCACTCCCGAGAGCGGCGCGTCCTGCACCATGATCGGCAGGCGCGCGGCGTCCGCGACGCGGGCAAAATGCTCGAGCATGCCTTTTTCGTCCGCGCGCAGACTGGCGCCGTGATAGGGCGGCATCATCATCAGCATCGCCGCCCCGGCCGCCGCGGCCTTGCGCGCTCGGGCGGTCGCGATCTGCGTGCTGAAATGGCTGCACGTCACAATCACCGGGACGCGGCCGGCGACGTGCGTGAGACACAGATCGACCAGCGTGTCGCGTTCATCGTCGGTCAGGAGAAACTGCTCGGAATAGTTGGCGAGGATGCAGATGCCGTCCACGCCCTGATCGATCATGCAGTCGAGGACGCGACGCTGGCTGTCCAGGTCGACCTCGCCGGCGTCCGTGAAAGGTGTCGGTGCGATCGGAAAGATGCCGCGAAACGGCGCAGAAGCAGATGCAGGCACAGGAATTCCTCCGAAGAATGGTCGTGGCGTCGATCGACATCGATGGAACCGCGCCGCGTGGCGTCATTCTAATCGAAGCTCGAAGGCCATCCGCTGTGCGTCGTCACAGCATGCCCAAGGTATGCTTGCGGGCATCGATGCTTGCCGCATCGCCGGGACCTCAGCCGCACAATGAAACTCTCGATCCTCGATCAATCCACTGCCGCGAAGGGTCGCCCGGAAGGCGAGGCCATTCGCGAAACGCTCGAGCTGGCGCGTTTGTGCGACTCCCTCGGCTATCACCGTTACTGGGTCTCGGAGCATCACAACAGCGGCAGCATCGTCGGCACCGCACCGGAAGTGCTGATGGCGGCGATCGCCGCGACCACGACCGGCATACGCGTCGGCAGCGCGGGGGTCATGCTGCCGCACTATTCGGCACTCAAGGTCGCCGAGCAATTCCGCGTGCTCGAAGGCATCGCGCCGGGTCGCATCGACCTCGGCGTCGGACGCGCGCCGGGCTCCGACCGCATCACCGCGCTCGCGCTCAATCCCGATGAACGGGCGTCGGAGAACTTCCCGCGCCAGGTGCTCGATCTGATGCACTGGGTTGCGGGCGAGCCTCTGGAGGAGGATCACCCGTTCGGTCGAATCATCGCGCATCCGCGCGGCGCGACGATGCCCGAGATTTGGATTCTCGGCAGTTCCGACTACGGTGCGCAACTCGCCGCGCATTTCGGTCTGCCGTACGCCTACGCCTACTTCTTCAGTGATGGGAGGGGCGTGGAGGAGGCGCTGCGCCTGTATCGCGAAAACTATCGACCGAGCGCGCGGTATCCGCGTCCGTTGGCGACGATTTGCATCTGGGCATTGGCGGCGGATACGGAAGACGAGGCTCGACATCTGCTGAAATCGCGCGAGTACTGGCGCGTTGGCTTCGAAAAGGGCATTCGCCAGCCCCTGGTGTCGCCGGAAGAGGCCTCCCGACACGACTACACACCGGCCGACCTGGAGCGCATCGACGCGCTGCGCCGCAAGGCCTTCGTCGGTACGGGTGAGCAGGTCGCGCAGCGCCTGCGTGACGAAGCACGGCGGCTGGCGCTCGACGAATTGGTCGTCGTCACCTGGACCTTCGACCCTGTCGCCAGGCAGCGTTCCTACAAGTTGCTCGCCAAGGCGTTTGCCCTTGCGCCGCGATAGGGGTTGGTCGGCGCTGCGGCGCCACCACTTGCGCAAACCCTCGACGGTTGATAAGATATATCGTGTATCGTCATATCTTATGAGGATTCCATGTTCGGTTTTCACCCACACCACCGGTTTCACATGCGTATCGGCCATCATCACGGCCGCGATTTCGGCGGCCGCGGTCCCAAGATGTTCGAAGCCGGGGCGCTGCGCTACATCGTCCTGCAACTCATCGCCGAGCAGCCCCGGCACGGGTACGAGATCATCAAGGACATCGAGCAACGTACCGGCGGCGGTTACGCCCCGAGTCCGGGCGTCATCTATCCGTTGCTGGCGATGCTCGAGGACCTCGGCTATGTCGTCGTCACGCAGGAGAGCAACAAGAAACTGCATACGATCACGCCGGAGGGGCAGGCGTTCCTCGACGAGAATCGCGGCTTCGTCAAAGCCATTTTCGCGCGCGTTTCGCGCTCCGGCCGCGAGCGCGGATCGCATTGCGGGCGCGATATCAAGCATTCACTGCATGCGTTGAAGGCGACGGTCGTTGCCAAGGTGCGCGGCGAAGATCTGGGCGAGGAACAGCTCCGCAAGATTCAGGAGATTCTCGAGCGTGCCGCGGAAGACGTGCAAAAAATCGAATAGTGAGTGAGGCGGCTGCTGTCGACATTGCACTGACCGCGCTTCCGCGCGAACGAGAACGCCTGCTGCTGTGGCTGCTGGCGCTGACGCAGTTCACGATCATCATGGATTTCATGATCATGATGCCGCTCGGACCGCAGATCATGTCCGCGTTCGCCATCGGGCCCGCGGCGTTCGCGACGGCCGTGTCTGCCTACGCGTGGTGCGCGGGGCTGTCGGGTCTGTTCGCCGCGACGTACATCGACCGCTTCGATCGCAAGAAGCTGCTGCTGGTCGTGTACGTCCTCTTTGCGCTGTCCAACCTGGCGTGCGCGCTCGCGCCAACCTTCTTCACGCTGCAAGCCGCGCGCGCCTTCGCCGGGCTGACCGCCGGCGTGCTCGGTTCGATCGTGATGGCGGTCGTCAGCGACGTGATTCCGCAATCGCGGCGTGGCGCGGCTACCGGCATCGTCATGACCTCGTTCTCGCTGGCGGCCGTATTCGGTGTGCCGGTCGGCATCGCTTTGGGAGCCACCTTCGGCTGGGAGTGGCCGTTCTTCCTGCTCGCCGCGCTTTCGGCGCTGATCTGGGCAGTCGCGCTGCGCATCGTGCCGACGCTGACCGGACACCTGCGCAAACAACCGTCGCCGCTCACCCAGGTTTTGCCGGAACTCTTCGGATTGTTGCTGCATCCGCCGTATGTCCGTGCATTCGTGCTCACCGGAATGGTGACGGGCGCCAGCATGCTGGTGATTCCGTTCATGGCGCCCATGCTCGTCGCGAATCACGGTATCGCACCGGCGCAGCTTTCCTGGATCTACATGGCCGGCGGCATGGCGACGTTTTTTACCGCGCGCATCATCGGGCGGCTGTCCGACCGGCTCGGCGCCGTACGAACCTTTCGCGCGATCGCGCTGTTTTCCATCGTGCCCCTGATGTTCGTGACGCATCTACCCGCGCTGTCGCTCCTGGCGATGATCGTATTGTTTCCCCTGCTCATGATCTCGATGTCCGGGCGCTTCATTCCACTGCAGGCATTGATGACTACGGTGCCCAAGCCCGCGGAACGCGGTGCGTTCCTCAGCGTGAACTCGGCGGTGCAATCCTTGGGCACCGGACTCGGCGCGTGGCTCGGTGGAATGATGCTCGCCAGCGGTCCCCGGGGCGAAATTCTCGGGTACGGCACGAATGGCTGGGTCGCGGCGGCCGTGACCTTGATCGCCGTTGCCTGGATCGGTCAGGTCGGCCGAACCCCAGTCCGCCAGCCGTAGGCGCGCCTGACCGGCGGCTATCCCACGGCGACGACGATCGCGACCAGAGCAGCCATGGCTAGCGCGAGGAGGACGACGTAGGCAAGCGCGACCAGGATGCTGCGCGTGAACCCACCAAGCCATGAGCCCGCATAGACTTTGCGGCGAGCGCGCGCAACATAAATCAGGATCCACAGCGCGAGCGGCACCTGTGCGATTCCCCGCGGCACCATCAGCATCGCGATGATCATGATGAAGGCAAACGCGTGGAGGTGCGCGCCGTAGACCAGATGTTCGGCATACCTTCGTGGGCGCTGCGGATGGCGCCGCCGTCCCGGGAGGTAGGCCAGGTATTGCAGCAGCGCGAACACAGGAAGCAGGGCCACCATCGCGTACGGCGCGTAACGCAGCACGCCGGAGTTGATGTGTTCCATCTTTTCGTCCAGGCTCAGGCGTTTGAAGCGGTCGATGCGCTTGCGCAGTTCCGAGGGAAGTTTTTTCGCGAACTCGTCGAGCTCGGCTTCATCGCCCTCTTCGAGCTTTATGGTCGGTTGCGACCGCGGTTTGCCGCCAATCGGATCAACCCGCGCCGGAATGGCTGCGTTCTTCTCGCCCTTCGCGATCGTCGCGGGGTCGGATTCCGTGTCCGATCCGATGCTGACGAAGGTCGGATCGGCGATCAGCCGGACATACGCGAACATCAGCAGGGACATCACGAAGAACAGCCGCGCCGGCCTGACGTACCGCTTGCGTCGGCCACGCAGATACTCGGTCGTCAGCATGCCCGGGCGCAGCAGCAACAGGTAAAGCGTGCGCCACAGGCGTCCGTCGATGGCGACCAGCCGTCCGGCCGCATCGCGCATCAGTTCGCGCACCGTCGGCAGCACGAGCCGTGTTTCCTGGCCGCACTCCGGACAATATTTTCCCGGTGCCGCGGCACCGCAGTTGTGGCAGTGGTGCGCCCGCTGGCTGTCTACAGCCGGATCGGTCGGGGCGGCGGCGATTGCGGGGTCGGCCTCCCTCACGGCACCACTCACTCTTTCAGCATTTCCTTGTAGCGCTCGCGCGCTTCGTGCTCCATGCGCACGGCGTCTATCTCCTGCAGCACGCCGGCGACATCCGCGGCGCGGGCGCTGTCCTCGTAGCGGCCCGTGAGCGGCGTGTCCTCGGCCAGCTTGCCTCCTTCGTACAGCGCCCAGATCTCGCTCGCGTAGCGGCTGCCCGCGAGCGACGGCGCGAAGCGGCTGAAGTAATTGGTGATGTTGTCGACGTCGCGTTTCAGCATCATGGCAGCGTTGTTGTTGCCGGCGGCGTTGACGGCCTGGGGCATGTCGATAATGACCGGACCGGTGCTGTCGACCAGGACGTTGTACTCGGACAGGTCGGCGTGGATAACGCCCGCGCAGAGCATGCGCACGATCTGGGCGATGAGGATGCGATGGTATTCGAGCGCCTGCGCTTCGGTGAGCACCAGGTCATTCAGGCGGGGCGCGGCGTGGCCATCGGCGTCGGTGAGCAGCTCCATGAGGACGACGCCCTGATAGAAACCGTAAGGACGGGGCACGCGCACGCCGGCGGCGGACAGGCGATACAAGGCATCGACTTCGACGCTTTGCCACGCCGTCTCCTGCACCTCCCGGCCGAACTTCGTGCGCTTGGCCATGGCGCGCGTCGCGCGCGTGCTCTTCGTCTTGCGCGATTCCGTATACAGGGAGGCCTGGCGAAAGTTTCGCTTGTTGGCGTCCTTGTAGACTTTCGCGCAGCGCATGTCGACGCCGCAGCGGACCACGTAGACCGTGGCTTCCTTGCCGCTCATGAGCTGGCGCATGACTTCGTCGATGATGCCTTCCTCGACGAGCGTTTCGAGTCGCTTGGGGGTTTTCAACAGCGTGCTTGGGCGGGGCGTGGGGCAACGGCGTGCATTATAGGCGTGAATCGCCGCCTTCGTGGCGCGGGAACGCGCAACCTGCCGGCGCGGTCAAGACACTTGGCCCGAACGTAGAATAGAGGCCACGCGACAATCCGCTTCAAGACTGGGGAGAGCAGGCATGGGCAAGGGACGATTCGAGGCATTCAGCGATGGGGTGATCGCGGTCATCATCACGATCATGGTGCTGGAGTTGAAGGCGCCGCACGGCACCGAACTGTCTGCGCTCGTACCGGTCGTCCCGATATTCCTGAGCTACGTGATCAGCTTCATCTACGTGGGTATCTACTGGAACAACCACCATCACATGATGCATGCCGTCCAGCACATCAACGGCAAAGCGCTGTGGGCCAATCTGCACCTGCTGTTCTGGCTGTCGCTGATCCCGTTCGTGACAGCCTGGGTCAACGAGAACCATTTCGAGGCCGTGCCGGTGGCGCTCTATGGCGCGATCCTGCTGATGTCGGGGGTGGCGTACTACATCCTGGAACGCACGTTGATCGCGCACCACGGACCGGACTCCGCGCTGGCGCGCGCGATGGGCAGCGACTACAAGGGGATCGCGTCGGTCGTCATCTACGCCGCAGCGATCGCGCTGGCGTTCGTGAATCCCTGGATATCGTGCGGGCTCTACGTGCTCGTTGCGGCGATGTGGTTCATTCCCGATCGCCGCATCGAAAAGACCGTCGCGGGCTGATGCCGCCCGCGGCACTTACGCAAGCTGCGAGATCCCCGCAAGCAGCCAGCCCGACCCGCCTTTGACGGGTTTGGTGAGATTCCACACCTCGTCGATCGAGTGTGGCAGCGGTTCACCATCCTCCTTGACGAGGCCCGTGAAGCGCACGCTGACCCAGTACTTGTCGTCTTCGGTGGACACGTCGAGAACATCGGCGTCGAGGGTGACGATCTCGGTCGGATGATGCAAGCCGCGACTGTCGAGCTCGCGGCCGATTTCATTCGCCATCTCCGCCGTCATCACACCGGACAGTGCGGCGCGGTCGGCGTTGTCGTACGACCGCTGTATTTGGATGTACTGGCGCTTGGCCTCTTTGGCAAACGCCACGTCATCGAAGCCTTGCGGGAGCGTCTTGCGCGTCACGCCAAACACGGGCGCTTCCGCTGCGGGCGCAGAAGCGGGCTGTCCGTCCAGATCCGTAGTCGACGGAATCCGCCAGGCCGGCGCCGAACTCGCCGCCGGGGTAAAGGCCGAAGGCGCGGCACCGCTGTTTGCGCTCGCCGGCACGCCCGAGTATTGCAGGGGCGCACCCGCCTGACGGCGGCCCAGGAACATCCGCAGCGCGAACACGGCACCGAAGATGATGAGGCCCAGCAGCAACAGCGTGCCGAGGCCTTCCGACAAGCCCAAGTGCGACATCAGTGCGGCGAGACCCAAACCTGCGGCGATGCCGGCGATCGGGCCGAGCCAACGCGACATGCCCGAGGGCGCGGGTGCGGCTGCCGGTGCCTTGGGCGCGGCTGCCGATGCGGGCGCAGCGGGCTGGGAGGCCGGCGGCGAAGACTGCGCTGCGGTGTTGCCGGCGGGGGTCGTCGGCGCCGGGGCGGCATGTTGCGGTGTCACGCTGCGCTGTGCGCCGAAGTTCCCGCCACCGCCCATGCGGCGGGCGTCGGCGATGCCGTTCAGGGCGAGCGTGAGCGCCGCGAACGCGGCTAGGGTCAGGATCCTGGTGGATTTCATGTCATTCCTCCTCGGCTTGTAGCCGGAATATGGCGGCGAACACTGTGGAACGCAAGAGCAAGGTTCGTGACAGCTATGGTAATCCGAAATTCATGGTTAAATCGTCCCCGTCATGTCATTTAAGCTGCTGGAGGAGGATTCATGGTCGGCCGTATCGCGGTTTTGCTGTTGCTTGGACTGGTAGGAAGTTCCGCGCAGGCACAGGACTCGCGCCTGGATGCCGTGCAAAAGAGTGGCGCGCTACGCATATGCACACCCGGCGACTACAAGCCGTTCAGCCTCGCCAAGCCGGACGGCACCTACGAGGGTCTCGATGTCGAGCTCGCGCAATCCATGGCCAAGTCGCTTGGCGTCGAGGCGAAGTTCGTGAAAACGAGCTGGCCCAAGCTTATGGACGACTTCATCGAGAAGTGCGACATCGCCGTCGGTGGCATTTCGGTCACGCTCGACCGGCAGAAGCGTGCGTTTTTCACCGATGCCTACATGGTCAACGGCAAGGCGCCGATCACCAAGTGCGAGAACGTCAAGAAATTCCAGACGGTTGCCGATATCGACAAGCCGAACGTAACCGTCATCGAGAATCCGGGCGGAAGCAACGAACGTTTCGCCCGCGCCAATTTCAAGCAGGCGAAGATCGTCATCTTCAACGACAACACAGTGATCTTCGACGAAATCCTGAAGGGCAACGCCGACGTGATGATTTCGGAATCGGTGGAGACCATCACTCAGCAGAAGCAACGACCGGGATTGTGCGCGGTGAATCCCGACAAGCCGCTCCAGTACGGCGAGATGGCCTACCTGCTGCCGCGCGGCGACGTCGTGTTCAAGGCCTGGGTCGACCAGTGGTTGCATCTGGCCAAGGCGAGCGGCGAGTACGATCGCACGCTTGCCATGTGGACCAAGTGAGGGGAATCCTGCTGCGTACGATCACTTGTGTGCGGCGAGGACGAACGCCACGCACGCAGTGAGCTTTTTAGCGTAGGGCACGTGCAGGAATTCGTTCGGCCCGTGCGCGTTGGCGTGCGGTCCCAGAACGCCGGTGATCAGGAATTGTGCATCGGGAAAATGCTTGCCCAGCATGGCCATGAAGGGAATCGTGCCGCCTTCGCCCATGGCCGCGGCCGGCTGCTGGTAGAACGTGGACGATGCCGCATCGATGGCCTTGTCGAGCCAGTCGGCGGTCGGCGGCGCGTTCCAGCCCGTCGCACCGCTCTCATGCTCGAGGTGCACGGTGGCGCCGTAGGGCGGGTCGGCCTCCAGCAGCGCCTTGAGCGCGTGCGATGCCTGCTCGCCGTCGATCGTCGGCGGCAGACGCAGCGATAGCTTGAGTGCGGTTTGCGGGCGCAGCACGTTGCCCGCGTTCATGATCGCCGGCATGCCGTCCGCGCCGGTGATCGACAATGCCGGGCGCCACGTGCGATTGAGCAATGCCTCCGCGCGATCCTGCACCATCGGCTGGGTCGCATCCTTGAACGGATATTTGTCGATCACGGTGGCGCCCAGGATCTGCGCCGCACGCCGGGCCTGGTCGATGCGTTCCGCCGGGATCGGCGCGTGAAATGCGCTCGGCAGCACCCGACCCGTCGTCGCATCCTCGAGTCGGTCCAGCAGCGTGCGCGCGATGCGAAACGACGATGGCACGATGCCGCTGGCGTCGCCCGAGTGCACGCCTTCACTGAGCACGTCGACCGTCAACGCACCGCCGACCAGTCCGCGCAACGATGTCGTTGCCCAGAGGCGCTCGTAGTCGCCGCATCCCGAATCGAGCCCGATGACGAAATCGACGGCGCCCATGCGCGGCGCGAGCGCTTCCAGGTAGGCCGGAAGGTCGTAGCTTCCGGACTCCTCGCAGGTTTCGATCATGCCGACGCAGCGCGAGTGCGCGATGCCCTGCAGCCTGCAACGCGCCGATCGCTGACAGCGCCGCGAACATCGCGTAGCCGTCGTCGGCGCCACCTCGGCCGTACAACTTGCCGTTCTCGTACAGCGGATCCCACGGACCGTAGCCCTGCCGCCAGCCGACCATCTCCGGCTGCTTGTCGAGGTGGCCGTACAACAGGACGGTGCGCGCGCTCTGGTTGGTGGCTGGAACGTCGAAGTAGAGCAGCGGCGTGCGGCCAGGCAAGCGCACGATCTCGATCGTCAGGCCCTTTACCGGCTGCCGTTTTGCCCACGCTTCGGCGAGGCGGATGACGCGCTCGATATGGCCGTTCTTCTCCCACTGCGGATCGAACTGCGGCGACTTGGCGGGGATGCGGATGTAGTCGGTAAGTTGCGGGACGATGTCCTGGTCCCACTGCGTTGCGATGCCGGCGGCGAGCGTCGTTGGATTCATGCGTGTGCGGGGTTGCTTTAGGGTTTGACGAAGCGAAGCGCGAACTTGTCGGTGGGAATCGCGGGGTTGTTCGACGATTCGGTGCGTGTGTCGGCCGGGTTGCGCAGGAAACTGCCCTCGGCGTCGAGTACGAACCCCGCCTGTTTTGCCTCGGCGAGGACGACTGCCTCGTCGATGCGATGTAGTGTCTTGCCATCGGCGATGCCGGTACCCGCGCGCGCTGAATGATCGACGATCACCAGGCGTCCCCCAGGCTTCAGGGCGTCGAACAGGCGCTTGTCCATCTTTGCGCGATCGACCGGCAGGTAGGAGATGTCGTGATAGTTGAGCACGATAGTGATCAGGTCCAACTTCGGCGCACCATCCGGTACCGGATCTTCGAACGGACGCGTCACCAGCACGATGTTGGCCTGCGGCTGATCGGCGAGACGCTTGGTGATCGTCGCGCCCGGTTGCGGGGTCTGGGCATACACCTTGCCGGTCGAGCCCACCGCAAGCGCCAGCAGCTGCGTCGTGTAGCCGCCGCCGGTCGACGACATCGAGCACCTGCATGCCGGGCTTGACCTGCGTAAAGGGCAGGAATTCCAGCGGATGACGCGATGCATCCATGCGGCGGTCCTGGTCGGTGCGTACCGGGCTGGCGATGACGGCCTGGTAGCGTTCGGCCGCGGCGCGCGGATCTTCCGCGGGCGCGCTCGCACAGCCGCCCACGCTGGCAGCAAGCACCAGACTGATGAGTCTGATTGTGATCGCGGGCGCGACTATCCTGCGTGACGATATGCAAGGCATTGGGTACTCCCGGCGGGCCGCAACGTCGCGATCTGCGTCGCAACGACTGCGGCGGGTGATGGTCCCATTATAGTACCCTTGCTGCGTCCAGCATTCCGCGCTGAGCAGTGCGCAATTGCTCCGTGAGTCCTTTGGCGGCAGGACTACAATCGATGCGACCTATCGGCGGGCTGGCATCGATTTCAAAGAAATCTGCAATGATCATTTTTCGCATCTGTGGGTTATCGCGGTCATCGTCGCACTGCTCGGCGTGGCATTCTTTTTCATCGGCATCGCCGATGGAACGGTGTCATCCTTCAACATCGTGCTGTGGGCGGCGGTGCTGGCCGGGCTGGCTGCCGTCGTTTTCGGCAGCCGCGCCTTGAGCCGGCGAGGGCAGGTCGCCGCGGCCGCAGTGCTGGCGGCGATGCTCGCGGTGCCTGGGGTGCTCTATGCGCTCTTCCTGCTCGTGGCGGTCACGAGCGGCGTGCGCTGGAACTGACTTGCCCGAACCGGCGGATCTTGATCGCAGCCGTGGAATTGCATCGTGACTGAGCCAACCCATTCGCCGCGCGATCTCGAAGATATCTCCAGAAGGACGCTGGACAGCTACGTGCAGCGCGCCGAGAGTTTCTGGGAGGGAACGCGGCACCACGATGTGAGCGAGAACGTCGCGGCGCTCCTGCAGAGCATTACCGCACCCCCGCCCTATACCATCCTCGATTTCGGTTGCGGGCCCGGTCGGGACCTGATCACGTTCACCGACCTCGGCCACGCCGCGATCGGGCTGGAAGCGGCAGCGCCGTTCGCGGCCATGGCACGCAAGCAAAGTGGCTGCGAAGTGTGGGAGCAGGATTTTCTTGCGCTCGACCTGCCCGACGCGTATTTCGATGGCATCTTCGCCAACGCCTCGCTGTTCCACGTGCCGACGCAGGAATTGCCGCGCGTGCTCGGCGAACTCCGTCGCACGCTGAAGCCGGGCGGTGTCTTGTTCAGCTCCAATCCGCACGGTAACGACGATGAAGGCTGGAATCGCGGTCGCTTCGGGGCCTATCACCGCCTAGAAACGTGGCGCGCATTCATGACTGCCGCCGGCTTCGTCGAATTGCGGCACTACTACCGGCCGACCGGACTACCGCGCGAGCAGCAGGCGTGGCTGGCGAGTGTTTGGCGAAGCGCGTAGGCTGCGCTAGTCGCCCACTTCGGGAAGGAATCCGGCTTGGGCCGAGGCGAGCCGGCCGGGCCGAGGCGAGCTTCGGGACGCCGACATTTGTATTGCGCAATTTGTACAGACGGTGAATAATGACATTGTCATTTTCGTGACGGCCCCTGGAAGGAACAAACATGCTCAACTTCGATCGTCAGAAACCCGATGCGAAACCCCCGGGCAAGATTCCCCTGAAACCCGCGCTCTACGATGCACCGGATTCAGCCGCCCGATCCACAAGTGGCACCGCAGCTCGCCCAATGACGGGCGCACCCGGACCGGTCCCTTCGCTGCATGACTCGGTGGCGGCCACGCTGACGCGAACGCCTGCGCCCGCTGCCCCTGCGGCCGCAACCGCAGTCGCCACGGTTGCCGCGGAAGATGCCGGTAGCAAGCTCAGTGTCGGCGTCAACATTCGCCTCAAGGGTGTGGAGATCTCGAATTGCGACGCGCTGGTCATCGAGGGCCAAGTCGAGGCGACAGTGCATAGCAAGTCGATGCAGATCGACAAGCCGGGCACGCTGACCGGCAACGCGATCATCGACATCGCCGAGATTCACGGCGAATTCTCGGGTGAGTTGACCGCGCGCACGCGACTCGTCATCCATGGGACCGGTCGGGTATCCGGCACGATCCGGTACGGCAAGCTGATCGTCGCCGAAGGCGGTGAACTGACGGGTGACGTGAAGCGCCTCGACGGCACCGAGGATCAGGCGCAGGGCGTGCTGCCCGTGGGACGCGATTCACGCGTGTTCTGATTGCGCCGCCGTGGCGACGGCGGTGTTGCGTGTTGGCGCGAATGTCCGGACGGCATCGCGGCGCTCCTTTCGCTGCCAAACGTATCGACGATGCGGCAGACCGGGGGCGAAGATCGACGGGCTTTTTTTACGGGCTCCGCGCCGGTGACACGTGACGTTCAGCGATTCTGGGCCGCGAAGATCGCGCGCACGGTTTCCATCGTATCGGCCTCCCGCACCGGCTTGTCCGGACGATAGCCTTTGACGCGGGCGAAGCGCAGGGCGAAACCGCCGGGATAATGCGGGCTCGCCTGGACGTCGTTGAACGTGATTTCGACGACGAGCTCAGGGCGGACGTAAACGGTCCAGTCGTCGCGCGACACCTCGCGCTTCTGCAGTTCCCCGGTCTGCCACGCGAGCATGTCGTCGCTCATCCCTTTGAAGGTCTTGCCGAGCATCACGAAGGCGCCGGTCGCCGGATCGATGGCGCCGAGATGGAGGTTCGACAGCCACCCTTTGCGGCGTCCGTGTCCCCACTCCGCCGCAAGCACCACCAGATCGAGCGTGTGCGCGCGCTTGACCTTGAGCCACTGTGCGCTACGGGCGCCCGGGTCGTAGGCCGCACCCGGCGCCTTGACCATCACGCCTTCGTGGCCGCGCTCGAGTGCATCGTCGTAGAACGCCTGCGCTGCGGCGACGTCACTTGTCACGAGTCGCGGGATCAGCATATCGGGCGCTAGCATCGCGCTCATGGCTTCGAAACGCTCGGTCGCGGGTGCCCCGACCAGATCCTCATCGTCGCGGCGCAGGCAATCGAAGAAGTACACCGACAGCGGCATGGTCGACCGCATCGCCTCGATGTCGAGCACGCGGCCGAATCGACGCATCGTGTCCTGAAATGCGTAGGGCGCGCCGCTTCGTTTGAGCGCGATCGCCTCACCGTCGAGGATGAGCGCCTGTGCGCGCACCCGGGCAATCGCCTCGGCGATCTCGGGCGCGGCAACGGTGACGTCGTTGCCGGTGCGCGAATAGATGCGAATCTCTTCGCCCTGCTTGTGTACTTGGACCCGTGCGCCGTCGAGCTTCCACTCCAGCGCAGCCAGCGGAATGCGTGACATCGCATCCTCGATGTCGTCGGCCGGTTGGGCCAGCATCGGCGAGAGCGGCTGAAAGAGTGCGACGGCGAAGCGGCCGAGAGCGGCGGCGCCTTCGGTCAGGGCAATCGCGGCGACACTCGCGATACCGCCAGCGATCATCGCCGCCCGGCGTACAGCATCGGCGGGAAGAGCGCCCGCCGATGCGACGGCCTCGATCATCAAACCTTCGAGCGCGCCCTGGCGCAGCTCGCCGATCAGCAGGCGCGCGAGGAATTCCTGTTCGCGTTCGCTGGCTTGCGCGAACAGGTCGGCAAGCAGCCGCGCACGCTCGGCATTCGATCCTTTGCCACTCGTGGTCGCGATGCGGGCAAGGCTCGCGTCGACGTCGAGCAGCGTGAGACCCGACGCGCTGTTCGCGGTGGCTCGCGCGGCGCGGATGGCGGCCCAGCCAATACCACTGCGGCCCTGTCGCGTCAGGCCGGCGAGATACGAAACGGCAACGTCAATTTCATCCGGCGCAAGGCGGCGCAGGAAATCGGCGATGAGCGCGATTTTTGCACGCCGTCCGGATTGCTCACCGACACGCAGCGAGGTGTCGACGAGGCTGGCAAACGATCGCGGATTCGATCGCGAGAGTCAGAGGGTGCTGCCGTGATGCCGGCGCACGAGATGGAACGTGCTAGCCGGTACGGGGAGTGGCGCGTTGTCGGGGCCGGCGTCGGGTAAGGGCGCTTGTCAGATACAGCATGCTGGTGTGGGCAAGATCCATGCGCAGGGGACAACCATCCATTCGCCCAACCGCACGCGGTTGGCGATGTCCCGAACGGATATCTCGGGTCCGCTATACCAGGCCGTCAGTTCACCAAGGCGTGCCGTTCAAGTCAGGCACGTACGGGCGATTGCTCGGGCGCTCCACCGGCCACCTGCATGAGCGCCACCACCAGAATGCCGGCCGTTCCTCCGCCGACAAACGCCACCAACAGCCACCACATCGAAACCATGTGAACCCTCCATTCGTCCGGTTTCGTACCGCCAGGATAATGACGTCCCGGCTACGCCCCACGGTCCTCCATGCGATCCGGAAGGACCGAAGTTATTTGTCGCTGACAATGTGTTACACCGCGCTTAAAAAAAAGTCCGGTGTCGCCCGGACCTGTTGTCATAACGATTCGTACGATGCGCATCGTTACTCGTGTCAATCCCAGGACAGCGCGCCCGAGTGCCCGGTTTGATACTCGATGACCCGTGTTTCGAAGAAGTTCTTCTCTTTCTTCAAGTCGATCATTTCCGCCATCCACGGGAAGGGGTTGTCGGCTTTGTCGAACAACGGGTCCACGCCGATCTGCTGGCAGCGGCGATTGGCGATGAAGCGCAGGTATTCCTTGAACATCGTCGCGTTCAGGCCGAGCACGCCGCGCGGCATGGTGTCCTCGGCATAGGCGTACTCGAGATCGACGCCTTTTTTCATCAGCTCGCGGATTTCCTCGCGGAATTCCGACGTCCACAGGTGCGGGTTTTCCATCTTGATCGTGTTGACCAGGTCGATGCCGAAATTGCAGTGCATCGACTCGTCGCGCAGGATGTACTGGTACTGCTCGGAGGCCCCCATCATCTTGTTCTGCCGTCCCATCGCCAGGATCTGCACGAAGCCGACGTAGAAGAACAGGCCTTCCATGATGCAGGAGAACACGATCAGGCTCTTCAGGAGCTGCTGGTCATTCTCCATGGTGCCGGTCTTGAACGCGGGATCGGTCAGCACCTCGATGAACGGGATCAGGAATTCATCCTTGTCGCGGATCGACTTGATCTCGTGATAGGCGTTGAAGATTTCGGCTTCGTTCAGGCCCAGGCTCTCGACGATGTACTGGTAGGCGTGGGTGTGGATCGCCTCTTCGAAAGCCTGGCGCAGCAGGTACTGCCGGCACTCGGGTGCGGTGATATGGCGATAGGTGCCCAGCACGATGTTGTTGGCGGCCAGGGAATCGGCGGTGACGAAGAAGCCCAGGTTGCGTTTGATGACCAGGCGCTCGTCGTCGGTGAGACCGCTCGGGTTCTTCCACAGCTCGATGTCGCGCTGCATGTTGATCTCCTGCGGCATCCAGTGATTGGCGCACGCGGAGAGATACTTGTCCCAGGCCCATTTGTACTTGAACGGCACGAGCTGGTTGACGTCGGACTGCGCGTTGATCACGCGCTTGTCCTCGGCGCGCACGCGGCGGAAGCCGTTCTGCAGCGCCTGCGACTCGGCATCGAGGTCGTGCACCGGCTCGCGGGACAGGATGCCGCCGGTGGTTTGCGCACGGATCGTGTCCGGAGTCTGCGGCTGCAGCCTGGGCTGTGCCATCGGTGTCACGAAATCGTCTTCGAATGTCAGCATACTGTCCCTCGTTGGGTCATTGCCTTTATGAACTGCACATTCCTGTCCTGGTTCCTTTTTCCTCGCACCGGCAACGATGTGCCGGGCGGGGGTTTTCCTTGCCGGCGCGACGCCCCTTGCGCGCCGTTACGCGCTCCTGCATTCCCCTTGCCTACATTGTTGCTAGTGCACTGCGTTCAACCGCTCGTACAGATAATCCGGCGCGAAGTCGATGCCGTTGGACCACGCGATCGTCGCGAGACCGTAGTCCAGCTGAAACTCGGCGAAGCGATCGCGATCCCGCAACGACTCGAACTCCTCGCCGTACAGCTCATCCGCAAGATCCACCACACCCTTGCGCCCATCATTGAATTCCAGCCACACCTTGTAATCGCCTAGATACCGCGCATCCACCACATGACAGGGTACATACTCGTACTGAGCCATCGACCTTGCCTCCCACGTTGGTTGCCGGAGCTACGCTTGCTCACCTCCACCGCGAACAATTGCGGTTTTGCTGCTCGCTCCGCGTACAACGCAACGGTTCCTGTCCGGGCTCGCGGGCGTCATGCACTGCTGCTTTATCGATCCCTTGCCGCCATTACAGCGGTGGGATTCGTAGCATCTGTCCCGGATAAATCAGGTCCGGGCTCTTCAACATCGGTTTGTTGGCTTCGAAGATCGCCGGATACTTGTTGGCGTCCCCGTAATATTGCTTGGCGATCTTGGACAGCGTATCGCCGCGCACCACCGTGTAGTACTGGGCCTCGGGCTCGCTCTGGGCGACGGTCATCTGGTCGTTGACGCCCACGACGCCATGGACGTTGCCGGCGCAGAGGATGATCTTTTCCTTCGTCGCCTGGTCGTCCGCAATGCCGTACACGGTGGCCATGGCCGTGGCGCCATCGAAGGTGACGGTCAGGCCCGTGGCCTTGAGGTTCTGCTCGTTGATGTAAGCGAGAATGGCATCGCCCGCTGCGTCATTGGCGGCCTTGGCCTTTTCCACATCCGCCGGATTGGCCTGCGCCTGGGTCATCGCTGCTTGCGCATTGCCCTTGCTGAACAGTTTTTCTCCGGCTTCCTTGATGAATGACAGTAATCCCATGGCTATCCTTGGTTGACTTCTTGCCGGCGCGAATTCATTCGCGCCCGGTATCCGGGTTGTGGCTCCGGCCGCTCACTGTCGTTCGCTTAACGTTCACTGCGTTCACGTTAGCCTTCGCCGCAATCAGGATTGTTTTGCCTGTCACTGACAGGCTTCACAATCCGGATTGTCGATCGAACAAAACTTCGCCGGCTCCGGCTCCTGCGCCGAGTGCGCCGCGGCGCCGGCCCGTGGAGCGGCCGTCTTGCCTGAGGCGCCGCCGCCAATGCTGCCGCCCGAGGACGACACCGCGTTCAGCTCGCCGCCCTGACCGGTGGATTTTTCCGCCGAGGTTGCCGCAAGTGTGCGCAGGTAATACGTTGTCTTGAGTCCCCGTATCCACGCCAGCTTGTAGACGTCGTCGAGCTTCTTGCCCGATGCGCCTGCCATGTAGATGTTCAGCGACTGCGCCTGGTCGATCCACTTCTGCCGCCGCGCACCGGCCTCGACGATCCACTTGGCATCGACTTCGAAGGCCGTCGCATACAGCTGACGCAGCGCCGCCGGGATACGATCGATCCTGGCGAGCGAGCCGTCGAAATACTTGAGGTCCGCCACCATCACCTCGTCCCACAGGTTCTGCTTCTTGAGCTCGGCCACGAGGTGCTCGTTGACGACCGTGAACTCGCCCGACAGGTTCGATTTGACGTAGATGTTCTGGTACTCGGGCTCGATCGAGGCGCCGACGCCGACGATATTGGAAATGGTCGCCGTGGGTGCGATGGCAATGCAATTGGAATTGCGCATGCCGTGGTCCTTGATTCGTGCGCGCAGCTTCCCCCAGTCCATGGTCACGGACTCGTCGACCTCGACGTAGCCGCCACGCTCTTCGCGCAACAGCTTGAGTGAATCCTGCGGCATGACGTCGCGGTCCCACAGGCTGCCCTTGTAGGTGGCGTAGCGGCCGCGCTCCTCGGCGAGTTCCGTCGACGCCCAGTAGGCGTAGTAGCACACCGCTTCCATCGAGCGATCGGCGAAGCTCATCGCGTCGTCCGAGGCATACGGCGTGTGCCGCAGGTGCAGGCAGTCCTGGAATCCCATGATGCCCAGACCCACGGGGCGATGCTTCAGGTTGGAGTTGCGCGCCTTGGCCACTGCGTAGTAGTTGATGTCGATCACGTTGTCGAGCATGCGCATCGCCGTCGTGATCGTGCACTTGAGCTTTTCGTGATCGAGCTCCCACGTCTCGGTATCGCCCTTGCCGGTCTTGGTCATGTGGTTCAGCAGGTTCACCGAACCCAGGTTGCAGACCGCGATTTCGCTGTCGCTGGTATTGAGCGTGATCTCGGTGCAAAGATTGGAGCTGTGCACCGCGCCGACGTGCATTTGCGGCGAGCGCACGTTGCACGCGTCCTTGAACGTGATCCACGGATGCCCTGTCTCGAACAGCATCGACAGCATCTTGCGCCACAGCTGCAGCGCCGGAACCTTCTTGAACAGCTTGAGCTCGCCGCGCGCGGCCTGGTCCTCGTAGCGCGTGTACGCCTCCTCGAACTTGCGGCCCCATTTGTCGTGCAGGTCCGGCACGTCCGAGGGCGAGAACAGCGTCCAGTCGCCGCCTTCCATCACCCGCTTCATGAACAGGTCGGGAATCCAGTTGGCGGTGTTCATGTCATGCGTGCGGCGGCGGTCGTCGCCGGTGTTCTTGCGCAGCTCGAGGAACTCCTCGATGTCCAGATGCCACGTCTCGAGATACGAGCAGACGGCGCCCTTGCGCTTGCCGCCCTGGTTCACCGCCACCGCGGTGTCGTTGACCACCTTCAGGAACGGCACCACGCCCTGCGAGCGACCGTTGGTGCCCTTGATGTGGCTGCCGAGCGCGCGCACGTTCGTCCAGTCATTACCGAGGCCACCGGCGAACTTGGACAGGAGCGCGTTTTCCTTGATCGCTTCGTAGATGCCGTCGAGATCGTCGGCCACCGTCGTCAGGTAGCACGACGAAAGCTGCGAGCGATGCGTGCCCGAGTTGAACAGGGTGGGCGTCGAGCTCATGAAATCGAACGTCGAGAGCACGTTGTAGAACTCGATGGCACGCGCCTCGCGATTGACTTCGTTGAGCGCCAAGCCCATGGCCACGCGCATGAAAAACGCCTGCGGCAGCTCGAAGCGGCGTCCGCCGACGTACTGGTCGACGAGGAAATAGCGGTCGTACAGCGTTTGCAGTCCGAGATAGCCGAACTGCATGTCGCGCGTCGGCACAAGCGCGGCGCCGAGCGTCTTCAAGTCGAATTGCGACAGCGATTCGTTGAGCAGGCCGATCTTGATGCCGTGCTTGATGAAGCGCGGAAAGTACTCGGCGTACTTGGTTGCCATGTCGGCCTGCGAAGCTTCTTCGCCCATCGCCTCGAAGCGCAGCGAGTCGAGCAGGAGCCGCGCAGTCACTTGGCTGTACGCCGGATCTTTTTCGATGAGCGTGCGTGCCGCGAGGACGACGCACTTGCGCACTTCTTCCATCGGCACGCCCTCGTACAGATCCTTGAGCGTGGCCTTGAGGATGCGGTCCGGATCGACATCGGCGAGGCCTTCGCAGGACGTCTTCACCAGCTCGGTCAACCGCGCGATGTCGAGCGGGCGCTTGACGCCGTTGTCGAGGACGTTGATGCCGACGGTCTCGGTCTTGGCGATCTTCTTTTCGTGCGCGCGTTCCTGCGAACGCTTTTCACGGTAAAGCACGTAGGCGCGCGCGACCTCGTGTTCGCCGCCGCGCATCAGCGCGAGTTCGACCTGGTCCTGGATTTCCTCGATGTGGATGGCGCCGCCGTCCGGCTTGCGCTTCATCAGCGCGCTGACGACGACGTCCGTGAGCTGTGCGGTCAGCTCGCGTACGCGTGCCGACGCTGCGCTTTGGCCGCCGTTGACCGCGAGGAACGCCTTGGTGACCGCGATGGCTATCTTCGACGGCTCGAAGCCGACGACCGCGCCATTGCGACGAATGACCTTGTACTGTGCCAGTCGGGGGTCGGTGTTGGCCTCGAGGGTCGTAGTCGGTTCGCCGGCCATGACGTTGCGCGGTGTGGCAGAGGAGGGTGCTGGGGTGGGGCTGGCGACATGCATCGTTCGTTCTCCTGGCGAAATCTTATGGTTCTTGCTTGCATCCGCGGCATCTGGCTGCATTGCGCAATTCCAGAGCTGGCGCGGGTTTCCGGGCGGCGGCGACGGATGGACCTGCACCCTTCCCGGGGTGCTCCGAGGCGGCTTACGGAATTCCCTTAGAAATCAAAACCTACTATATCTTGTGTTCAAGTGCTGAATCAACACTAATCATAGTAGCTCATGTCCGGCGATGCAAGTGCTTTTTAATGCACAGAAAGGGGCCTCAAAAAGCTTCGGGAAATCAGTGGAGTAGGGACCGATTCGACATTGCTCCACCGCTGATCCACCGGGAATGCACCGACTTGTCCACACCATCCATTCTTTATGCGATGGGCAAGTAAGACGGGCGACGTTGCGCGCTACGTGCCTACCCTGCAACATGCGGGCATCGATCTCATTCAGCAACTCCCCGCGGATGGTGATGCCGCGCCGGACGTGTTCGAGGATCCGCCCATGCCGCGCTTCGATGCGAACCTGTCGTTCCTGTTCAACGAAGTGCCGTTCCTGGATCGCTTCGGCGAAGCGGCGCGGACGGGGTTCGGCGCGGTCGAGTTTGCATTCGGCTACGACCACCCGGTGGCGGAGATCGCGGCACGCCTTGCCGGCAATGGTCTGCAGCAGGTGCTGATCAACGCGCCGCCGGGCGATTGGGCGCAAGGCGAGCGCGGGCTTGCCTCGTTGCCCGGTCGCGAGGCCGAGTTCGCAGCGAGCGTCGGCACTGCGTTGCGCTACGCAGAGGGGCTGGCGTGTCCCCGGGTACACGTCATGGCCGGCGTGCTGCCACCGGAGGCCGATGCTTCACGGCGTGACCGGCATCGCGCTACGTTCGTGCGCAACCTGCGGGTGGCTGCGCGCGAGGCCGCGCGACAGGGCGTCACCGTGACGATCGAGCCGATCAACACCCGTGATGTTCCCGGCTACTTCCTGAATACACAAGCGGAGGGACACGCGATCCGCGAGGAGGTCGGCGCGGCGAACCTCAAGGTCCAGATGGATTTCTATCACGCGCAGATCGTCGAGGGCGATCTGGCGGAGAAGTTCCGCCACTGGCAACCGCACATCGGCCATGTCCAGATCGCCGGCGTGCCCGGGCGGCACGAGCCCGATGTCGGCGAAATCAACTACGCCTATCTATTCAGGTTGCTCGACGAACTGGCCTATGACGGTTGGGTCGGCTGCGAATACCGTCCCGCGAGAGACACGCGCGCGGGACTGAGCTGGCTCGACAAGGTTGATGGACGCTTCGCTTGAGTGTCTAAACCCAGATGGCGTCCCAGTGCGGGTAGTCGCCGAGCCGTCCGACCAATCGCGCACGCACCGGATTGCCGACGATGTAGCGGCCGATCCTCTGCAATTCCTCGTCTTCTCGTACGGAACGATCCCGATAGCCGGATTGCCATACCGGCCGACGGTGACGCCTGGCCCCGTTAACCGCGGCAGCTGAGCGCGACTTGAAATCGTGCATGACGACGGCGAGCGTCGCGCGCTCGCGAAGGACGAAGAGCCAATGCAGGTGATCCGGCATGAGCACCCAGGCTAATGAAACCACCAGGCGTCGCTCGTCGACCATCCGCATCTCGTCGACAACCCTGCGTGCGATGTCGAACTCGACAAACAGCGGCGTGTACCGGCGGGTGACGATGGTAACGAAATGCGGTTGGTCGGAGATGGACCATCGCTGGCGACGAAGCGCTGCCTGATTCATCACCGCATTCTGTCGCAAGCGTCGCACGATTTCTGTCAGCCATTTGGCTAATTCATTTGACCGACCCCATCGTCAGGCCGCGCACGATGAAGCGCTGGCCGAAGAACATGAGCACGATGGCGGGAATCGTCGCGATCACCGAGGCGGCCGCCATCTGCGCGTGCTGCACTTCGTACTGCTGGGCGAAACGGGCGATCGCCACGGGCACCGTCGCGGTCTCGCGCGAGGTCAGCGAGAGCGCGATGGGGAACTCGTTCCAGCTGAAGATGAAGGCGAGGATGCCGGCGGCGATCAGGCCGGGAATCGCGAGCGGCAGCACGACCTTCAGGAATGCCTGCAGCGGGCGGCAGCCGTCGATCACCGCCGCCTCCTCGATCTCGGGGGGAATCTCGCGCAGGAACGCGGCCATCAGCCAGACCGTCATCGGCAGGTTGATGGTGACGTGCGTGATGACCAGTGCCGCGCGGGTATCGTAGAGGCCGAGGTCGCGGAAGGCGACGTACCACGGGCCGATCAGCGTCAGCACCGGGATCATGTGGAAGACCAGGGTCCAGCCCAGGAACCCCGCAGACACCCACGCCGGCCAGCGAAAGCGGTGCAGTGAATAGGCCGCGAGCGTACCGACGGTGAGCACGATCGCCGTGCTCAGGCCGGCGACCAGCAGACTGTTGAATACGTTGCCGGCGAAGTCGGAGCGGCGTCCGAACAGCACGTCGACGTAGTTGGACAGCGTGGGCGTGAACGGAAACTGGCCGGCGTAAATTGCGATCTGCTGCTTGAACGATGCGGTTGTTATCCAGACAAACGGGCCGAGCACGGCCACGAGCGCGATTGCGGCGATCGACCAAGCGAGCGCGCGGTGATGCAGTCCGCGCCGCCGCCGCGTGCTGCCGCCCATGCCGGTCGTTGCCGCCGCCATCATCACGTCGCAAATACGCGCATGCCGCGCCGCGCCACCAGCAGGAAGGCGACGATCGCGGCGATGATCGCCAGCGACAAAAGCGCCCCGTAGCCCAGCTGGTTCTGCTCGAAGAAAACCTTGTACAGATGCAGGTTGACGAGCTCGGTCGCGGTCCCGGGCCCTCCGGAAGTAAGCAGGTAGACCTCGTCGAAGACCTTGAAGGCGAGGATGCTGCGGAACAGCAGCGCCACCACGATGGCCGGGCGCAGCAGCGGGATCTGCACGCGGCGGATCAGCTGCCAGCGCGACGCGCCATCGATGCGCGCGGCCTCGAGCACGTCGACCGGGAGACCTTCGACCGCGGCGAACAAGATCAGGAACACGAACGGCACCCAGTGCCACACGTCGACCACGATCACCGACATCAGCGCCAACGATGGCGAACCCAACCAGTTCACCGGCGATGCGCCCAGCGCCACCAGCGCCTGATTGAAAATGCCGAAATCGTAGTTGTACATGAGCTTCCACACGCTGCCGATCGCCACGGGTGGCACCAGGATCGGCAGGATCAGCGCGGTGCGAACCCAGCCCTTGCCGCGTCCGAGCTCCGCGACCACCAGCGCGAGTGCAAGCCCGAGCACCATCTCGACCGCGACCGAAACGATTACGAACACGAACGTGTTGCGCAGCGCCGACCGGAGCACTTCGTCGCCGGCGAGCATCGCCAGGTTGCGCATCGGCGTCCACGTCCATACGTCGGCGCCTTGCACGAACTCGACCGTAGACACGCTCATGCGCAGCAGGTTTGCGACCGGATAGACGGTCAGCACCGCTAGCACGATCAGTGCCGGCAGCAGGCTCGCATAACGGAACGCGCTGCCGTGGCGGCGCATCGGTGGCATAGCGCGATGGTGCCGCGGGACGCGTCGCGTCGCGGAGCTATTCGGGCAGCGGCGGAAGCGAACCGGTGCGGCGGCCGTTCTTGCGGAACAGTTCCTCGATCTCCTTGGCCGCCGCGTTGAGCGCCTTGCCCGAGCTCATCTCGCCGATGGCCGCCTGGTTGAGCCGCAGGCCCAGGATCTGCTCGACCTGCGCACCCTCGGCATAGCCCAACTCCTGCTTGGCGAACTTCTGCGTCTCGAGGTACGCCGGCATCCAGCGCAGACGCGGTTCCTTGGCCACATCGGAGGTGTAGACGTCGCTGCGGTTGGGAATGCCTCCCGCCAGCGCGAAGGCGCGCTGCGCCTCGTAGGTCAACAGCCAACGCGAGAAGGCGAGCGCCGCCTTCTTCTGCGCATCGGAGATGTCCTTCGGAATGACGGCGTTCCAGTTGCCGATCACCGCGCCGCCGGCACCGTCGCGGCCGCGTGGCATCGGTGCTGTTTCCAGCTTGCCGACCACCGCGGACTTGGCGGGATCCTCGAAGCTCGCGAACGCCGCGGTGACCACGTCGCCCATCGTCGCTTTGCCGGTGGCGAGCAGCTGGATCACGTCGCCCTGGCCCAGCGTCCCGTAGTTGGGCGGGCCACAGCGCTTGAGCAGTTCGATGTACTGGTCGAGCGCCGCTTTCGCCTGCGCGCTGTTGACCGTCACGGTGAAGTCGCCGGCCGCGGGATCCTTCACGACCGAAGCGCCCTCGGCCAGCATCATGCTCTGCCAGTCGTAGCGGATGGCGTTGCCTTTCTCGCCGCGCACGACAAAGCCGTACGTCTTCGGCGGGTCGTTGAGCTTGGTGCACGCGGCGAGGACGTCGGCCCAGGTCTTTGGCGGGGCCAGTCCCGCCTGCTTGAGCAGATCGGCGCGGTAGTAGATGAGCTGGAGGTTGCCCAGCACCGTGTACGCCATGAGCTTGCCGCCGTCGGGGGTGCGCCAGCGCTTCTGCGCGTTCCAGTAGCCGGAGTCGCCGTAGCTCAGCACTTCCTTGGGCAGATCGAATGTCGCATCGATCTCCTTGAGTGGCGCGAGGAAACCGCCCTCGTAGAACTCGATGGTCCACTGCGTGTCGAGGAACATCAGGTCGTAGGGACTCTTGCCCGAGCGCACCGCGTTGCGCGCCTTTTCGAGCATGCCGCCGAACGGCGTGGTGTCGAGCTTGATCGAATTGCCAGTCTGCTGTTCGTACAGCCCCACGACTTTCTCGAAGGCCGAATACCATGGCGTCGACGCGACCAGGATCGTGATCGGCGCCTGCTTGCCGACGTCCAGGAAAGGCTTGCCGGCCGGCGCCTGGGCCGCCGCAACCGACGCGACCAGCATGCTCGCGGCGACCAGTGCGGCGCGCGCGTGGTGGATCAGGCTCATCTTGTTCTCCTCCTCGTGGACCGGCTTATGTTTGCAACTCGACCGCAGCGTCGGCCTGCACGCCGTAGCGCCGATAGAACTCGGGCGGCGCGTCGTGCGCGCGCAGTACGCTGGCAATGCCGGCGTGGAAGCGCTGCTCGATCGCGGCGTCACGGAACGGCCGCTGCTGCTGCGGATCGGTCGCCAGATCATACAAGGTCGTGCCGACGCCCGGATCGAACTTCTTGCCGTCCTGCATGGGAATGCGCCGCGCGTCCTTGAGCGCGTCGATGCGCAGCAGGGGCATGTTCTTGGTGAAGTCGAAAGGCTCGGCGAGTTTGGCTGTGCGCATCTCGGCGCCGCTGAACAGCGTGTGCAGGTGCATCGGCATCAGCGTGTATTCGTAGAGTCCCGGCGCGTAGAGGTCTTCCGGATACAGATAATAGGTGTAGCGGCCGTCGGTGGCGCCGATCGGTCCGCCGAACATCCCGAAGATGCCGATGTCGCGGAGTGGCTGTTCTCGCGCCATCAGCGGCAGAAGCGACTTGCCGCGTGCTTGCGGCGGCACGGGCAGCCCGAAGGTGTCGAGGAACGTCGGCATCAGGTCCATCGTCTGCGTCAACGCACTTCGTCGCTCGCCGGCCCGGGCCGCGTGTTGCGGGTGGTAGGCGATGCACGGTATGTGCGAAATCTCGGTGTAGTACGGTTGCAGGTTCTTGCCCCACCAGTCGTGTTCGGCGAGCAGGAAGCCATGGTCGGTCGAGAGGAACAGCGCCGTGTCCTGCCAAAGGGCGTGGCGATCGAAGTAGTCCAGCAGCTGGCCGAAATAGTGGTCGCATGCGGCCACGAGGGCGGCATAGTTGGCGCGGATCTCCGCGATTTCTTCGGGGGAATCGGTCACCTTCTCGTACATCGGCCAATCGAGCACACCACCTTTCCAGCCGGTCTCGTACTGCTTCTTGAAGCGCGCCGGTGCATCGAACGGTTCGTGCGGATCGAAGCACTCCAGCATCATGAACCAGTTGTCCGCGTCGCGATTGAGATCGAGGAATTCGAAACCGCTGGCGAAGCAGCGCGGCAGGCAGTATTCCTTTTCGTCCTGCATGAACTCGCAATTGATCGCATGCTGCAGACGCTTCCATCCCTCGTCGAAGTTGTAATGCTTGGGCGAATACTTCGCGCGCAGGCGTTCGAGCGGCGGCTGGACCATCGCTTTCCACGGGTCGTATTCCTGGCCGCGAATGAAGTCCCAGGTGCGGAAGCGGCCGTGGTACGTCGAGCCGCCGTCCTCGAAATAATGCATGTGATCGGTGACGAGGTGCGTATGAATCCCGACGTCACGCATCATCTCCGGAAAGGAATTGTCGAACGGCTCGAGCGGGCCCCAGCTGCGGTGCATGAAATTCAACCGCCCGGTGTGCAGGTCGCGACGAGCCGGCATGCACGGGAGGCTGCCGACGAAGTGGGTATCGAAGGTCACGCCCTTTTGCGCAAAGCGATCGAAATTCGGCGTTCGGATGCCGGTTGAACCATAACAACCAAGCGCAGTGCGCATCAGCGAATCGAACAACACGAAAACGGCGCGCATGACAAATCCCCGACGTTGGATGGTTGCGAGGATGCCACCCGAGTGCCATACTGGAAAATACCTATTTGTCACGTAGCCATAACTCATGGAAATGGCAATGCTCCACGAGGCGGCGCTCCTGCGGCACTTTCTGGCCGTCGTCAACGAGCGCAGCATCAGCGCCGCGGCGCAGCGTCTCGCTATCTCCCAGCCCGCGCTGACCAAGAGCATCCGGAAACTCGAGACGTACTTGGGCGCACCGCTCTTCGAGCGCCTGCCGCGGGGCGTGTCGCTAACGGCCTTCGGCGAGACCTTGTTGCCGCATGCGCGGCGGATCGAAGCCGAGTGCCAGTTCGCCGAGACCGAAATGAAGGCGTTGCGCGGCGGGCACTCCGGGCGCCTGCGTCTCGGGGCCGGCCCATTTTTCGGGGCGGCGTTGCTGCCGGCGGCGATCGCGAAATTGCAGCCGCGCTTTCCCGATCTGCGCGTGGAACTCGACGTCGGGACCAACGAGGTCACCCATCCCCGCTTGTTCGAAGGCGAGCTCGACGCGGTGTTCTGCCGCTTGCCGGAGCCGGCAGAACTGCCGCAGTCGATATTGCGGCAGGAATTCATCGCCATCGAATCCAGAATCGTGGCGGGCAAAGGCCACCCGCTGCTCGGAAAAGCGAAAATTGGCGCACGCGAACTCGGGGCCTATCCATGGGTGATCTATCATCAGGATCGTGAAATGGTTACGCAGCTATTCGCGGCGGTGCACAAATCGGGCGTGCCACCGTTGCGCGTAGGCACCGAAGTCAAATCGATGCTTGCCCTCATCCAGCTATTGCGCGCCGGACCTTACCTCAGCTGTGTGCCCGACGCGCTGATCCATGCGCAGCCGGAACTTGGCATTCGCTTCGTGCCGTTCGATCGGTTCGTGTGGAGCTTTGCCGGAGGTGCGCTGATTCAGCGTGCGCTGGAAAACTACCTGCCACTGACGACGCTCGTGAATCTCGTGCGCGGCGAGGCCGCGAAAGTGCGTCGAGGATCGTAGTTCCTCGCAATCGACGCCTGGCCTGCCGGCTATTTGTTCATCTGGACGAATGCATTGCGAAGTGGCGCAATCGAAATCTCCATCACGCCCCCGTACGGTCGATTCAACTCCAGAATCAGGAAGATCGCGCCCGCAACGGAGACCGCGCCGAGAAGGAGGGCGCTGACGACGGTGGCGTTCCTGCGCGCCAGGAGTCCGAACCCGAGGAACAGCACCGTCAGCCAGAATACGAGCACCACCAGGAAAGGCCAGGAAAGCGAGCCCCGCGCCTGTTCGTTCAGGAGCAACCGCGTATCCGCCAGGCCCGAAAGCAGCCGCAGCGCCTGGCCTTGCGTGAATCGCTGGGCGTCCGTCTTTGGCGAAAGGTTGCCGATCGTATCGAACAACGTCGCCGCCGCCTTCTGCGCCTGCAGCGGCTTGTCGGTCGCGACACCCGCACCGTCGCTGGTCGATACATAGTTGATTTCGGCGTCGACGATACGATGCAAAAGTTTGCGGGCGTCGGTCGCATCCGGCCCGAAGCGCTGGAGCGCCTGATCGAGCTGGAACAGATGCACGGCGATCTGCTGGACCTCCGCACCTTGTGCTTCGAACGAGCGATGCGCCGAGGAGATGAGCAGGCCGAGCACGAGCGCTGCGACGGTCGCGATCAGACCCATGACCAATTTGACGACGTCCTTGGAGCTGGTGTCGAGGTGGTGTTGGGGCAGTCGGCCGTGCAGGGCAAGTCCTGCCAACGCGCCAAGAAAGCGTGCACGCGAACACGATCGCGGCAGCGACGATGGAACTCATGCGGAGACAGCCTTGAACAAGCGTCGGGCAAGTTTAGCGAAATCGCCGGGCTCGGAACAACTGCGAGCAATCTTTAGCTGGCTATCGAGACCTCGCTGCGCATCGCGCCGCCTCCTATCGCGCGAGTCGCAGTTTACGCATCGTATGTCGGCGGCCGGCGCCGATTCGCGGACGCTCGACCCCCAACGCGCTGAGCGCGTCGGGTCCCCTCTCGCTGCTCACAGCGCCACGCTCATTCCGCCGTCGACGGCGAACATCTGGCCGGTGATGTAGTTCGAGCCAGCCGACGCCAGGAATACCGCGAGCCCCGCGAGCTCGTCGGGTTGGCCCCAGCGACCCGCGGGCGTGCGCTTGCACACCCAGGCGTTGAATTCGGCATTGTCGATCAGCGCACGATTCATCTCGGTAGCAAAATAACCCGGCGCGATCGCATTGACCTGGATGTTGTGCGGTGCAAGCTCCACCGCCATGCCGCGCGTCAGTTGTCGCACACCGCCCTTGGCTGCCGTGTACGGCACGACAGTCGGGCGCGCCAGCTCGCTCATCAGCGAAGCGATATGCACGATCTTGCCATGCTTGCGTTCGATCATCCCCCGCAGCACCGCTTGCGAGACGATGAACGGAGCGGTCAGGTTGGTGGCGATGATCTCGTTCCATTGCTCCAGGGGGAATTCCGGGAAGGCGCCGCGCCGCTGAATGCCGGCGTTGTTGAACAGGATGTCGATATGTCCGCGCTCCGCTTCGATCGCGCCCACGGCGGCACGGATGCCGTCGCCATCGGTCACGTCGAACACCGCTACCGATGCGGACAGGTTGTTCCCTTGCAGTTTCTTGGCTGCCGCTTCCAGCAGGTCCTTCTTGCGGCCGTTGAGGACGACATGCGCGCCGGCGCGCGCGAGCCCTTGGGCGATGGCAAAGCCCAGACCGCGATAGGCGCCCGTGACGAGCGCAACTTTTCCGGAAAGATCGAACATCGACTCAGCCATCGCGACACCCTGCCGTGATCTGAAGGCGGCGATTATGGCACGCTATTCCAGCGCCTTGTCTCGTCGTGGTTGCTACGTGATGGAATGCGTATCGGCGTCGACCGGGACGGCCTGGCCGGAAATGTTCGCGCCCAGTGGTGAGGCGAGGAAGACGATGGCGTTGGCGATGTCATCTGCCGACACGAGGCGCCGCAGGGAGGTCTTGGACAGTGCGTCGTCGCGCACGACGTCGATCGGGAGGTTGCGTGCCGCGGCGCGGTTGGCAAACACGGCGTCGATGCGCGGGCCGGCGACCGAGCCCGGGCAAATTGCGTTGACGCGTATGCCGTGAGGTCCCAGTTCGATCGAGAGAGATTTCGACAGCCCGACCACACCCCATTTGGAGGCTGCGTACGGCGTACGCAACGGAAACCCGAACCGCCCGGCGGCCGACGACAAGTTGGCGATGCTCGCATTGCGACTCTTCTTGAGCCAGGGAATGGCACGCTGTGCGCACAGGAACTGGCCGGTGAGATTGACTGCGAGCGTGCGCTGCCAATCGGCGAGCACGACGTCCTCGCACGCCGCGGTGGGTCCAGCAATGCCGGCGTTGTTGACCAGCGCATCGAGGCCGCCGAGTGCGCCCGTTGCCGTATCGAACAGCCGCGCCACCGCTGCCGGGTCGGCGACATCGCAAACCGTCTGCTGCAGACCGGGGTCGCTGGCCGCGACGGCGTGCAGCGCGGCGATGTCGACGTCGCAGACGTAGACCTTGGCACCTTCGCGGGCAAATGCGCGCGCGGTCGCGAGACCTATGCCCGACGCGCCGGCGGTTACCAGCACGCGGAGGCCTTTGATGTCGAGATCCATGTCGATGCTCCTTCGAATCCGGCCGATGGTCGAGCGACAGGATGTGGGTACGCGGTACGGCAGACCGCTGGACAGCGCACGGTCCGCGGGATTATAAGTGCGTTCGCAGTCGCGCGGATTACAACGGCCAACAGAGCCGGCGCACCACGCGTCCCACCATCTACAGGAGGAGTCATGGATCACCTGCCGGTCAGCCGTCGTCGTCGCCATTTGCTCAAGACCGCCGGGGCCGCCGCGGCGCTCGGCAGCCTGGGCTTCCCCGCCATTGTCCGCAGCCAGGCCGATACCGTGCGCATCGGCCATCTGACGCCGCGCACCGGTTTCCTCGGGCCGCTCGGCGAATATGCGGTCATGGGCGTCAATCTCGCCGTGGAAGAGATCAACGCGGCAGGCGGCATCACCGGGCGCAAGATCGAGTTGATCGCGGAGGACAGCGTCAACCCGCAGACCGCCTCGACCAAGGCCGAGCGATTGATCGAGCGCGATAAGTGCGTCGCCATCATCGGCGAAATCAGTTCTGCATCGGGCCTCGCGATCGCGCAGGTCGCCCAGCGCAACCGCATCCTGTTCTTCAACACCGGCTGCAACTCTGACGAGTTGCGCGGCAAGTCCTGCAACCGCTACATGTTCCACACCGAGGCGGCCAACAGCATGTACGTCGCGGCCGAAGGGCAGGCGCTCTTGCGTGCCGGGATGGTCAAGGGCAAGAAGTGGTACAGCCTGACGGCGGACTATGCGTTCGGCCATGATTTGCTAAAGGTCGCCAAGCGCTTCATGGCGGCGAACGGCGGGGAATTCGCCGCCGACGAGCTGGTACCGACCGACGTTGCCGACTTTTCGCCCTATCTGCTGAAAATCCGCAATGCCAAGCCTGACATGGTCGTGTCCAATCTCGCCGGCAACCAGATTGGTATTTTCATGAAGCAGTATCTGGAATTCGGCCTGCCGTTTCCGGTGGCCGGATTCGGCTTCGACACCGCGGTCGCGTGGGGTGTCGGCAAGGGCAACGTGCTCGGCACCTGGCCGCTGGTCTGGGATTCGCAAGTCAAGACACCGTCGTCGCAGCGCTTCGTCGAAGCGTTCGTCAAGAAGTACGGCAAGCCGCCGGAGAATCAGGCCTGGGGCGACTACCTGTCGACCAAGCACGTGGCGCAGGCGATGAACGACATCAAGAGCACCGATTCGACCAAGGTCGTCGAGCATCTCGAAAAGGGCGCCAAGTTCGACATCCTGAAGACCCGCGAAGGGTACTACCGCGACTGGGACCATCAGCTCATGCAGCAGATGTACACGCTGACGTTCAAGCCGGCGGATCAGGTCAAGGATCGCTGGGATCTGTTCACGTTGTCCGCACCGGTGCCCGCCGCCGACCAGAGTCTCGAAATTCTCGCGCCGACGAAAACCGAGAACGCCTGCACGATGCCGACTTGATGCGCAGTGCGCGGCGCGCGCGATGCGCGCGCCCGGCGAGCGTCTCGCGATGCTGATCCAGATTCTGGAGCAGGTACTCAACGGCCTGCTTGCCGGTGCGTACTACCTGCTCATCGCGCTCGGCCTGACGCTGATCTTCTCGCTGGGCGGCCTGGTCAACCTCGCCCACGGCGCGTTCTACGCGCTCGGCGCCTATTTCGCGGTCAAGATCGCCGACGTGTTCGGCTTCGGCGCTGCGTTCGTACTGTCGCCCATCGCGGTCGCGTTGATCGGCATCGTCGTCGAGCGGTTCCTGTTCCGCCGCTTTTACCGTGAAGATCCCGCGCTCGGACTGCTGCTGACCTTTGGTCTCGCGATGGTCGCCGAACAGGCACTGCGCTGGATCTTCGGCGCGGCACCGATTCCATTCTCGATCCCGCCGCTGCTCAAGGGCCAAGTGCTGATCGGCGATTTCATCTATTCGAAGTACCGGCTTCTGATGCTGGGGGTCGCCGCCGCCGCGGTTGCCGGACTCTGGTACTTGCTGCAGCGCACGCCGTTCGGCCGGGTCGTTCGCGCAGGAGTGCAGAACCCCGACATGGTCGCGGCACTCGGCATCTCGCTGGCGCCGTACATGGCGAGCGTGGTCGCGCTCGCGGTCGCGCTTGCCGCACTGGCCGGCGTGCTGCTTGCACCGATCGGCGGCGTGCATCCGGCGATGGGCGCTGAAATCCTCACGGCGTCGTTTGTCGTCGTCGTCATCGGCGGACTGGGCTCGTTCTGGGGTGTGGTGTGGGCCGCGCTGATCGTCGGCGTAGTGCGTGGTCTGACGATCTACTTCTTTCCGCCGGCTGCAGAAGCCTCGATGTACCTGCTGATGCTGCTGGTGCTCCTGTTTCGCCCGCGCGGCCTCTTCGGCGAGCGCATCGTGCGGTTCGAGTGAGCGCGGCCGACGAACGGCGGTTGGTGATGCGGTGCCGGTACAAGGAGGCCGCGGAATGAGCTTTCTCCGCTCTCCAACCGTCGTCGCGGCACTTGCCTGCGTCGTGCTGCCCTTTCTGCTGCTCGCGGGCGGACTGACGATGACCAGCGCCACGGACGTCGTCATCTTCGCGGTGGCGTGCATGGCGCTGAACCTGCTGGTGGGACATACCGGGCTTGTGTCATTCGGACACGGGGCCTGGTTCGGACTTGGCGCGTATGCGGTTGCGCTGGCGCAGCGGTACTGGTTTCCCGGATCGGTCGTATGGCCGACGCTGTTCGCGCTCGCTTTCCTGCTGGTCGCCTCGACCCTCGTCGGCTTCCTCGTGCTGCGCCGTCGCGGTGTGTACTTTTCCTTGCTCACGCTCGCGTTCTCCGCGTTGACCTACGCGGTGGCATTTCGCTGGACCGCGTTCACCGGCGGCGAGAACGGTCTCGGCGGCGTTACCCGCGCCAACTGGTTCGGCATCGACCTCGAAAACCCCTGGGTGTATTACACGCTGGTGGCCGCGCTGGGACTGCTTGCGGTCCACGCACTGGCGCGCTTCCACGCGTCGCCGATCGGCACGGTGCTGCTCGCCATCCGCGAGAACGAGCAACGGGCGCAGTTCATCGGTTACCCGACGCTGCGTTACAAGCAGATCGCGTACGTATTGTCGGCGACGCTCACCGGACTTGCCGGCGGTGTATTCGCGTTCCACCATCGCTTCGCCTCGGCCGACCCGACGTCGATCGCCTTCTCCGGCGAGTTGCTCGCCATGGTGATCATCGGCGGCATGCGCAGCCTGCTCGGCCCCGCCCTCGGCGCGCTGTTCTACATCCTGTTTCGTGAATACCTCTCGATCTGGACGCCCAACTGGCTGCTGTTCTTCGGACTGCTGTTCGTCGGCTTCGTCGTTTTCTCGCCGACCGGCCTCGTTGGCGTATGGCGCCGCCTGACGGCGCCGTTGCGGCGGCAGTCGATCGAGGCTGCGGCGATGGCGGGACGCAGCATCGTTGCCGGCCTTGCATTGCCGACGTTCTTGCGTCCGACCACGCCGACGTCGGGCCCCGTGCTCGAGGCGCGCGGACTGGCCAAGTCGTTTGGCGGTACCCATGCGGTCGAAGACGCCAGCATCGTCGTCGCCGACCGGACGCTGCATGCGCTGATCGGCCCCAATGGCGCCGGCAAGACCACACTGTTCAATCTCGTATCGGGTTTGTATCCGCCGGACCGCGGCCGCGTGATGCTCGCCGGCGCGGACATCAGTGGCGAATCGCCGAGCCGCGTTGTCGCCGCGGGATTGGCGCGCTCGTTCCAGATCACCAATCTGTTTCCGGTGCTGTCCGTCGAGGAGAACCTGCGGCTGGCTGTGCAGGCGCGCGACCCCAGCCGTTTCGACGGATGGTCTCCGGCGGCCGCGATCGCGCCCGTGACCACCCGGACTGCGGAGTTGGTCGGCTTTCTCGGGCTGACGGGCATGGAGCGTGCCGAAGCCGGGGCGCTGTCCTATGGCGGCCAGCGCCTCCTCGACATGGGACTCGCGCTGGCCTCGGCACCGAGGATCCTGCTGCTGGACGAGCCGCTGGCCGGACTTGCCGCAGCCGAGCGCGAGCGCGTGGCGAACCTGGTCAAGCACATCTCGCGTGACATCCCGATACTTTTGGTGGAGCACGATATCGACCGCGTGTTCGCGCTGGCGGATCGCGTGACGGTCATGAACGAGGGCAGGGTGCTGGTCGATGGTACCGCCGACGATGCCCGCAACAGCAGCGCGGTGCAGCAGGTGTACATCGGTGGCGGCGCAGCCGCGCGCACGCTAACGTCGCGCCATGACGTGAGCACGGAACGTCCGCCGCTGCTCACGCTCGCGGGCGTCGACGCGTACTATGGCAAGAGCCACATCGTGCAGGGCGCGTCGCTGATCCTGCGCGAACGCGAGTTCATCGCGCTGCTCGGCCGAAACGGAGCGGGCAAGTCGACGCTGCTCAAGACGATCATCGGGATCGTGCGAGCGGGCGGGGGGCGCATCACCCTCGGCGAGGACGATCTCACTGCCCTGCCGGCGGCGATGATCGCACGGCTCGGTATCGGCTATGTACCGCAAGGACGGGGTCTGTTCGCCGGGATGAGCGTCCGCGACAACCTCGAGCTCGGCAGCCTCAAGCGGCGTTCGGGCAGCGGCACTGCCTGGAGCATCGATCGCATCCTCGAATTCTTCCCGCGACTCAAGTCACGGCTCGATACCCCGGCGGACTTCCTCTCGGGCGGCGAGCAGCAGATGGTCGCCGTGGCGCGTGCGCTGTCGGGCCATGTGCGGGTGCTGTTGCTCGACGAACCGTTCGAAGGGCTCGCGCCGGCGGTGGTCGACGAACTGTTCGACGCGTTCGACAAGCTGCGAAACGATGTCGCGATGGTGATCGTCGAGCATAATCTCGACCTGGTGCTGGCACTCGCCGACCGCGCCTACGTGCTCGAACGCGGCAGCGTGGTGTATGAAGGGCAGGCGCAGGCTTTGCGCGACAATATCGAATTGCGACGCAGCGTTCTCTGGATGTGAGGATATGACGAAGACTGTAGCGGTAATCGGAGCGGGACTGATCGGACGCGCCTGGGCGATGGTGTTCGCTCGCGCCGGGTGGCGCGTGCGGCTCAACGACAACAGCGACGCGCAACTGCAGGCGGCGCGAGCGTTCATCGGCGACAGCCTGGTGCAGCAGGCGAACTACGGCCTCGCCACCGATCCCGCCGCGGCGCTCGCGCGGATCGAGTACGTTGCGAATCTTCCCGATGCCGTCGCCGACGTCGATTGGGTGCAGGAGAATCTGCCCGAGGTCGTCGAGGTCAAGCGCGAGGTGTTCGGTGCGCTCGATACCCACGCACCGGCAGCAGCGATCTTGGCGAGTTCGACGTCCGCGATCCCCGCGTCGCAATTCACCGAGAAGCTCCTGGGGCGGGCGCGCTGCCTCGTGGCGCACCCGGTCAATCCACCGCACCTGGTGCCGATCGTGGAACTCTGCGGGGCGCCGTGGACATCGCCGGCGACCATCGCACGCGCGCAGGTGGTCTATGACGAGGTGGGACAGGTGCCGATCATCGTGCGCCGCGAGCTCGACGGGTTCATTCTCAATCGGCTGCAAGGTGCGTTGCTGAGCGAGGCGATGCGCCTGGTGGGCGAGGGGTACGTGTCGCCGGAGGACCTCGACAAGACTATCCGCGACGGCCTGGGCTTGCGCTGGGCGTTCATGGGACCCTTCTCGACCATCGAGCTCAACGCGCCGGGCGGCGTCGTGGACTATTGCGCCCGCTACAGCGCCTTCTATCGCCGCCTTGCCGCTGATCCACCCCAGCCTTCGGTATGGGAGGCAGGCAACGCCGCGATCGTTGGTGAAGCCCTTGGGCCGCCGCGATCGCAGGCGGAACTCGAAGCGCGGACCCGCTGGCGCGATCGCCGCCTGATGGCGCTCGTCGCCCACAAGAAACAGCAAGCCGAATTCGACTAGAGCAGGCCCTAACGGAGGACTCATGTCTGGAACGCGCAACGTCATCATCACCTGTGCCGTCACCGGCTCGATCCACACGCCGTCGATGTCGCCGCATCTGCCGATCACACCCCAGGAGATCGCCGATGCCGCGGTCGCCGCGGCGGAAGCGGGTGCCGCTATCGTGCACTTGCATGCCCGCGATCCGTCGACGGTCATCCGACGCAGGATCCGAAATACTTCCGCGTGTTCGCCGCCGACATCGCGCGACGCAGCGACGTCGTCATCAATTTCACCACGGGTGGCGCAGCGACGATGACCATCGAGGAACGCCTGCAGCCAGCCTTGCAGCTCAAACCGGAAGTCGCATCGCTCAACATGGGCTCGATGAATTTCGGTCTCTACCCGATGCTTCGGCGCTTCAAGGACTTCCGCTTCGATTGGGAGCGCCCTTACCTGGAGGGTTCCAAGGACCGCATCTTCAAGAACACTTTCAAGGACATCGAATACATCCTGACGTCGTGCGCCGACAACGGCACCCGCTTCGAAATCGAGTGCTACGACATCGGGCATCTCTACACCGCCGCCCATTTCTTCGAGCGCGGCGTGGTCAAGCCGCCGCTGTTTATCCAGAGCGTGTTCGGGATTCTCGGCGGTATCGGCCCGCACCCGGACGACGTCGCGCATATGAAGCGCACCGCCGACCGGCTATTCGGCAACGACTATCGGTGGAGCGTGCTCGGCGCGGGTCGCAACCAGTTGCCGATTGCATCGATGTCCGCCGCGATGGGCGGCAACGTTCGCGTCGGGCTGGAGGACAGCTTGTGGTTGGGCGCCGGCAAGTTCGCGGAATCGAATGCCGCGCAAGTGCGTGCGGTGCGCTCGATCATCGAGGGCATGGGGCTCGCCATCGCTACGCCCGACGAAGCGCGGGAGATCCTTGCGCTGAAGGGACGCCAGCGCGTCGCCTTTTAAGACGCGCCCCGATCCTCGGTATACTTCGATCGAACGCTTTTGCGAAAGGGCCCGTCATGTCCGTTCACCCGCTGACTTCCCCGCGCGCAATCGATGCGGTCGCGGAGGCGAAGGTCCAGCTTGCTGCCGCCCATCGCCTCGCCGTGCTGCACGAGTTGGAGGAAGGGATCGACAACCATTTCACGGTGACCGTGCCTGGCCGGGACGACCGCTACCTGATCCTGCCCTTCGGCCTGCATTGGTCGGAGGCCCGGGCGAGCGACATGATCGTCTTCGACGAATCGGGTGCGACGCTCGAGGGCGAAGGCGTGGTGGAGCTTTCGGCGCAATGCATCCACGCGCCGATCCACCGTATCTGCGGCGTTCGCGTCGTCCTGCACACGCACCAGCCGTGGGTGCTCGCCCTCAACATGCTGAAGGACAATCGCCTGTTGCCCGCCAACCAGACGGCGGCGTTCTTCCATGGCCATATCGCCTACGATGACGACTATACGGGTACCGCGGACTCGCTCGAGGAAGGCGAACGCCTCGCCGGCGTGATCGGCGACAAGCAGGTATTGTTCATGAAGAATCACGGCGTGATCGTCACCGGGGACAACATCGGACAGGCCTACAAGCGCCTCTACAAACTCGAACGTGTCTGCCGCACGCAGAGTGTTGGCCTTGTCCGCGGGGCGGCCGCTCGAGGTGCTGTCGGACGACGTCGTGGCCAAGGTCCAGGCACCGTCGGAAAATGACCGGCACTCCCGCGCCGAACGTGAGCGCCTGTATTTCGAGGCCATGATGCGGGTCCTCGATCGCGAGTTGCCGGGCTACGCGAGTTAGCGAGCAGGGCCTCCGCCCAGAGGTGCGCGAAGCGGCCGGCTGGGCGACAATGCCGCGATGATCGCGGCGGACTACGCCGCAACCTTGACCGCCGACGTTGCTTCGACGTGGCGGGCAGCGCGATAGGCGGCAACCAGTTCGGCCTCCTTCACTTTCGCCGCCTTGAGGTGACGCTCCTTGACGTGACCGTACCCGCGGATGTGTTCAGGGATGCTCGCGAGTTCGACCGCGATCGCATGATTGTGCGGAGCGAGCCGCGGCAGGAGCTCGTCGATCAGCGCTTCGTAGTCGGTGATGAGTTGCCGCTCCATCCTCCGCTCGGTGGTGCGGCCAAAAATATCGAAGGCCGTTCCGCGCAGGCCCTTCATTTTCGCGAGCACGCGGAACGCCCGCAACATCCACGGGCCGTACGTACTCTTTTTGACCTCACCCGTCGTCGCATCCGGCGCGTTGGTCAGCGGCGGCGCCAGGTGGAAGGTGAGCTTGTAGTCACCCTCGAACTGCGCGGCGACGCGCTTCTCGAATTCGCCGTCGGTGTACAGACGGGCCACTTCGTACTCGTCCTTGATCGCCAGGAGCTTGAAGTAGTAGCGCGCAACCGCTTCCGTGAGCGTTGTCTTGCCCGGCACCTTCGCCGATTCCGCGGTGAGCACCTTGGTAACGAAATCGACATAGCGCTTCGCGTACGCGGCGTCCTGATAGGCGACCAGAAACTCGGAGCGGCGGGCGATGATCTCGTCGAGCGACTGGGACATGCGCTGCGAGTCGGGCTTGTCCGCGGGAATTGCCGCGGCCAGCACGCGCTTCGGATCGACCGCGGCGAGGCGGCCCCAGCGGAAGCTCTGCGTGTTCGATTCGACGGCCGCGCCGTTGAGTTCGATCGCGTGCAGGATCGACGCTTCGGAGAGCGGCAGGAGTCCCCGCTGATAGGCATAGCCGACCATGAACAGATTGGTCGCGATCGAATCGCCCATCAATCCGGTCGCCAGTTTCGTTGCGTCGAGGAACTCGGCATCGCCTGTCCCGACTGCGTCCCGGATTTCCTGCTCCATCGAGCCGAGCGGAAAGCGCAGGTCTGCGTTGCGGGTGAAGTCCGCCGGCATGACCAGCCCGGTGTTGACGAGCGCCTTGGTCACGCCCTTCTGCATCTTGGCGACGACGTCGTAACCCACGCCGGTGAGAATGTCGCACGCGAGCACGAGGCGCGCTTCGCCAGCCGCTATTCGTGTTGCGTAGAGCTGATCGGGCGACTCGGCGATGCGGACGTGCGACACCACGGCGCCGTTCTTCTGGGCCAGACCCGCCATGTCGAGCACGGACACGCCCTTGCCTTCGAGGTGCCCGGCCATGCCGAGCAGGGCACCGATGGTCACGACGCCGGTGCCGCCGATGCCGGTGATCAGGATGCCGTACGGCGTAGCGGCGCTGACCGGTGTCGGGTCGGGAAGCACAGGAAAGTCGCCGGCGGCTGCCTTCTTGGGCTTGCGCAGACTGCCACCTTCGACCGTCACAAAGCTCGGACAGAAACCATTGACGCAGGAGTAATCCTTGTTGCACGACGACTGGTCGATAGTGCGCTTGCGTCCGAACTCCGTCTCGACAGGGGCTACCGACACACAATTGGATTTGATGCCGCAATCGCCGCAGCCTTCGCAGACGAGTTCGTTGATCACGACACGCTTGGCGGGGTCGGGAAACTTGCCGCGCTTGCGGCGGCGGCGCTTTTCCGCAGCACAGGTCTGGTCGTAGAGCAGCACGGTGACGCCCTGCATGTCGCGCAGCGTGCGCTGGACCTTGTCGAGATCGTCGCGATGATGAATCTCGATGCCGGGCGCGAAATAGCCGGACGGATACTTTTCCGGATCGTCGGAGACCACGACCACCGTCTTCACGCCTTCGGCCGCAACCTGGCGCGCGATGTCGCCCGGCGAGAGCGGACCGTCGAACGGCTGGCCGCCGGTCATCGCCACGGCGTCGTTGTAGAGGATCTTGTAGGTGATATTGACGTTCGCGGCGACGGCAGCGCGAATCGCGAGGATGCCGGAGTGGTAGTACGTGCCGTCGCCCAGGTTGGCGAAGATGTGCTTCTCTTCGGTGAACGGCGACAGGCCGATCCAGGGCACGCCTTCTCCGCCCATGTGGGTGAACGCGGAGGTCGAGCGATCCATCCAGATCGCCATGACGTGACAGCCGATGCCCGCGGTGGCGCGGCTGCCTTCCGGCACCTTGGTCGACGTGTTGTGCGGGCAGCCCGAGCAGAAGTAAGGCACGCGCTGGAGCGTGATCCGCGGCTTCGCCAGCGCGGCTTCCTTGGCATTGATGAACGCGACGCGGTCCTTGATCTTTTCGATCGTCCGGGGATGCAGCTGCAGGCGTTCGATGCGCTGCGCGATCACGCGCGCGATCATCGCCGGAGTCAGCTCCGCGGTGGCGGGCAGCAGCCAGTCGCCGTGCGGGCGCACCCACTCGCCCTTCTCGTCGAATTTGCCGACGACGCGCGGGCGCACGTCGTCGCGCCAGTTGTAGAGCTGCTCCTTGAGCTGGTATTCGACGATCTGGCGCTTCTCCTCGACCACGAGGATTTCCGACAGGCCTTCGGCGAAATGCCGGACGCCTTCCGGCTCGAGCGGCCAGGGCATCGCGACTTTGTACACGCGGATGCCGATTTCGGCAGCGTCGGCTTCGGTGATGCCGAGATCGTCGAGTGCCTGCCGCACGTCGAGATAGCTCTTGCCGCTGGTGATGATGCCCAGGCGCGGCTTGGGCGAATCGATGACGATGCGGTTGAGCTGGTTGACGCGGCAATAGTGCAGGGCCGCGTAGATCTTGTAGTCCTGCATGCGTGCTTCGGTCGCGAGGAACGCATCGGGCCAGCGAATGTGCACGCCGTCCGCCGGCAGCGGGAAGTCGTCCGGGATGACGATCTGCACACGCTCCGGGTCGATCAGCACCGACGCCGAGCTTTCCACGGTGTCCGAGACGCACTTGAAGCCCACCCAGCAGCCCGAGTAGCGGCTCATGGCCCAGCCGTGCAGACCGAGATCGATAATCTCCTGCACTGACGATGGGTAAAGCACCGGCATCATCGCCGCCGAGAACTGGTGATCCGACTGGTGCGGCAATGTCGACGACTTGGCCGCGTGATCGTCGCCGGCGAGCACCAGGACGCCGCCATGCGCCGACGTGCCGGCGAAGTTGGCGTGCTTGAACACGTCGCCGCACCGGTCGACCCCCGGACCCTTGCCGTACCACATCGAGAACACGCCATCGAACTTGGCGCCCGGGTAGAGGTTCACCTGCTGGCTGCCCCAGATGGCGGTCGCCGCAAGATCTTCGTTGAGCCCCGGCTGGAACTTGATGTGCGCGCGCGACAGGAATTTCTCCGCGCTCCACAATGCCTGGTCGAGCCCGCCGAACGGCGACCCGCGATAACCGGAGACGAAACCCGCCGTATTGAGTCCGGCGGCGGCATCGCGTTGCCGCTGCATGATGAGCAGCCGCACGAGCGCCTGCACGCCAGTCATATAGGCGCGGCCGGAAGCGAGTTCGTACTTGTCGTCGAGAGAAACGTTGCGCAGCGCCAGCGCGCCGGCAGAGGAGGGGGCCATCGTGCGAACTCCAGAAATTGTGTTTCTGTAATGTAGTTACAAATCAATGGCTTATGGCCATTTCCATGTAGAAGCTTCTACATTTGCGGCGCATTTTACCTCATTCTGCGCCGCACCGGCTCGACCGAGAGAACGCGCTTGCCACGCAGGTAAGTCCTCGTGGTCTGCGCTGACGTATGGCCAAGTAACTTCTGAGCGTCGGATCCAGCAGCGTCCACATCTGTTCCCGCTTTAGCCCGCAAGTCATGCCATACGGCACCCTTCACCCCGGCTGCCGCGCACGCCTTGCGCCACCATACCCCGACCGTTTGCCGGTTCAGCGGCTGGCCGCCGCGTCCTGCGAGAACGTACACGCTGGCCACACGCCCCTGCAAAGCGTGTGCCGCATCAAGCACCGCTCGCAGGTCATCCGTCACGACAAAATGCTGCCTGATGCCCGTTTTGCGGTTCTCGATAATGCCACCTTCCTTGAACTGGTCCCAGCGTAACGCAAGCAAGTCCGAAATTCTCAAGCCGGTCAGATATGCGAGGTCGATCGCGACCTGCAGCAGCGGCGACGCGCTGTCCCGCACGGCAACCAGCTCGGCGTCCGTAATATAACGGTCGCGACGGGAGCGCGGCTGTGTTGACTTTACGCCGATGCAGGGATTGAACGTCAGACCGGCATTGACCATCGCGTGCTGGTAGGCGCTCGAAAGCAGGCTGACCTCGCCACGGGCACCGGCGCGCTTACAGCGATGGAGGTACAGCGCAATGTCACCCTGCGTTATCTCGGCCGGCTGCATGTGACCGAAAATTGCGCCAACATGTCTCGCCCAGACTCGATACGCTTCGAGCGTAGACTTCGCGACCTTCCGGCCGTATGTCCCGCGGCCCCCGCTGGCCAAATAGTCGATATAGTCGCTTAGCATGCGGGCCACGGTTCCTGCCGTGCCCTGCGCCGCGATCAGGCTACGATACTTCGCCATTGCCGTCGCAATGTCGCTTCCGAGCGGGACCCAGTAGCGAGGCGTCCGCTGCGTGTCGAAGTAGAAGGATTTTCCCTTTTTCCGAAGGCGAGGGAAGCGTGCCTTAGACATTGAAGAGTTCCCAGCGTGGCTCACGATTACGCGCCGATCCCTTCGCCCCGTCAAGACTCGAGATGCGAACCAGGGGCTCGCCTGTCGCCGCGATCGTGTAGCGAATGCCGAGCCGGTCGAGTGCCAGCCGCTGAGCGCCGAATCGTACCTTGCCGGTCAGTCGTCGGAGATCCTCGCGGGCGAGGAATAGCATCAAGAATCCTTGTTGAAACGAACGCAGGGCCGCGCAAATGAGCCTGAGGAATTGAAAGACGTCTTGGTCTCCATTTGGTTTGCTTGTCAAAAATGCAAAAAGGTTGACACGGCGAATCTGGGAAAAAAGTTCGATCTCGCGGAATAGCATTGGGCGCAGGAAAACGACGGGCGTCGCGGCATCTGGCGACGTCGCCTCGACTAGCGCGGTGTGTATGGTGAACGGGAGCACACGCGTCGCCGTGCGCGAAAAGAAAAAGGCCCTCGGTCCTTGCGAACTGAGGGCCTTGCTGCGTGACGCACCGTCGAGTCCATGCACGAGGCATGACCGAAGGCACATCACCGGGCACCGCCAGACCTTGCGAGTCCAACACCACCCGCTATGCTCGGGCGCTAGACCGAGCGCACAACCTACGTCGCTTGTGCGACAAGATCGGAATCGCTTCCGATCACTTCAAGGCGGGTAACGACCGCAACGCCAGTCCCGAGGTACTGGACTTCATGCATGGCTGGATGACCAATCGACATGAAGGCTGTGTGAGCACGATGCTCACCGACAAGCGACTTGAGTATTGCACCGCCGACTGCGTCACTTCAAGGTATCCGACGCGACGAAATGAAGGGTGCAAGCCGACAAGCACGGCGTTTCAGCTGTTTTTCCGTCTTGACAATAGATGGTTAGCAAATCGTCGTCGGCGAGCGCGCCGATGCGGTTCGCCTAGGCTATGATTTCCAACATGTGGGGCGTACGCCGCGAAGGCGTTTACCGAGGCTGCGGGTAAAACTTCAAAATGCTAGTTGGTTCATTACCCGCGCGGTCGTGTCACTGCGTCAATCGTCCCGGTCTGGAAGACCGAGTCTGTGAGTGCTATCGAGTGGTCAAAACGGAGTTCGATCGATTCCTGCCCTACGTGTCAGCGTAACCCTGCGCGTCTGCCGGGTGGGGCCAACCTGGGCCGAATCCGGCGAACGATAGACCGACTCAAATATTTCCTTGGCGGACGCGATCGCGCGGTCCAACAGCACGCGCACCTCCTGCATTTCCGTAGGGCCTAAGGTTGGAGAGGCCGCGATACCGTTGGCGCCGTGGCCGACGTCTATTCGAATCGCAACTAGCGTGTCCAACAAATCGCCCAGACGATACGCAGCGGAGTCCCTCTCCAATACTGGGGGCGAAACATCTGTAGTGAACGGTGAAGACATGTCGACCTCTTACGACGTTATCCTTTGTAAAATTTACCGAGTGTTCGATATCTGGTCTGTGCGTCAGCGCGCGCCCGTTGGGGCGCGCGCTTCATGCACCTGGTTCGGTGAGATTGGGCACCACCGACACGTACGTGGCGGTTATGCGTCCAATAGGCGCACAGACGAAATAAAGGTGTTGGACTTCTCACGGTATCGCGCACAGCGCGTCGCCTCACAACGAGGCACGTTCAAATGGTTCCGGGCTGACGCCGCCGAGATGGCTGTACGACGGGTACGATTGTAGAAGGTGGTTGTTTGGAGGTGATCTGCTGCTGATGGGCTAGCGCTGGTTGATATGTGCGAGACCGCACAGACCGTAGGAGGGCATCACACGCATATTTTCCGCTGATTCCCTCTTGGCGAATTCAATGAAACTCACGGACTTCTATGACGTGCTGGGCGTTGAGCACAGCGTCAGTGCGGACGAGATCAAGAGGGCGTATCGCGTTCTCGCCCACAGGTACCATCCGGACGTGTCGGACGATCCAGACGGGGAACGTAAGTTCAAAGAGATCGGCGAGGCCTATCAGGCACTCAAGTTGCCGGAGTTGCGCTCTGCGTATGATCGGGTGCTATCGCGAAATAAAGCGATGGAATTGTCGCAAATCGGGAATGGCGCCTGGCTAACTTGGTTGTTGTGGCTGCATTGGTGGAAAAGTTGGGAAGGCGCCTGGTCGAAAGCCTCGGAGACGCTGGAATAAAGCCGCATCACGTGTCGGCACATCTATCGCGGACAAGAGTCTTAGTTCCACGTGATGCCTTAGTTCTTCGGCGAACTGAATTTCCGCGAGCGTGGGTACGTTTGGCGCCGGGTCGGAATCCGGCCAATTTCGCGGGGGCAATTTGTAAGTCATGATGACTCCTGAAAGTCGTGGTGCCTGGACATCAAATGCGACATCGCCTGGTTCAAGCAGTTTTATCTAAACCCGTCCGATGAGAGTTATTCGCAGGTCGCCGGAATCGATACCGTTCACGCAATCTACGCTGACACAGCATTGGCGTCGGTGCGGTAGCAGACGCAACGTTGTGAATGCCTGCCACGAGCTAACGCCAATCCTTAACAGGCTGTTGAAATTCGGGTTGTAAATGCGGCAATTGCAGCTATCGTTGTGGTAACGGGTTCTCGGTCGAGGTTTGAGCGATGCGCGGTCCTGATGCGATGCAAGAAAGCCTGTTCACGGTGGGGAAGCTGGACGATTTTGTGCCGGCCGATCATCCGTTGCGGTCGATCCGGGTGCTGGTGAACGACCCGCTGACGGCGATGAACAGTCGGTTCAACGAGATCTACGCCGCCAGTGGCCGCGACTCGATCGCGCCAGAGAAGTTGATGCGTGCGCTGCTGCTGCAAGTGTTCTACTCGATCCGCAGCGAACGGCAACTGTGCGAGCAACTGCGCTACAACCTGCTGTACCGCTGGTTTGTCGGCGTGGCGCTCGATGAGCCGATCTGGGACCACTCGACGTTCTCGAAGAATCGCGACCGGTTGTTGGCGCATCAGGTGGTGGAAGGCTTCTTCGCCGAGGTGCTGCGTGTGGCCGATAGCCGAGGGCTGCTGTCGCGCGAGCATTTCTCGGTTGATGGCACGCTGATTCAAGCCTGGGCGAGCCAGAAGAGCTTTCGGCCGAAGGACGGCAGCGATGATCAGACGCCGGGTGGCGGCGGGCGCAATGCGCAAGCGGACTGGAAGGGGCAGCCGCGCAGCAATGACAGCCACGCCAGCACCACGGATCCCGACGCCAGGCTCTATCGCAAGAGCCATAACACGGCGTCGATTCTCTGCTACCAAGGCCATGCGCTGATGGAGAATCGAAATGGCTTGGTGGTGAGCGCCGTGGTCTCCCACGCCGATGGCTGGGGCGAACGCCAAGCAGCATTGGCCATGCTCGATGCGCTGCCGACGACGACCCGTCGCCGCAGCCTTGGCGCTGATAAGGCTTACGACACCACCGATTTCGTGGCCGGGTGTCGCGAGCGCGGAGTCACACCCCACATCGCCGCCAACGCCACGCGTCGCGGCGGCAGCGCGATCGACGGCCGTACCACCCGCCACCCGAGCTACCGCCTCAGTCAGATCGTCCGCAAGCGAATCGAAGAACACTTCGGCTGGGGCAAGACCATCGGCCGCATTCGACAAACCGTGTTTCGCGGACTGCGGCGCGTCGATCAGCAGTTCAAGCTCACCATGACCGCCAGCAATTTGATGCGTCTTGCTCGAATACCGGTAGCGGTGCCGTCCGGAACAGCACCATGAGTCAGCGAAAAGACCAACACGACGACGTTTGCGCGCGGCGCGACCGACGCGAACCGCGAAATTTGCGGCGCACTGCGCCCACGGTTCTTTCGACGATTCAACGGGCGTCATATTCTGGCCCAATTTCAACAGCCTGTTAAGCCGCTGCACGCTCGACTAGGGCGTCACCTAAGGTGATGTGAAGCGCCGCCTCGGACGGCAGTTTCAAGACACGTGCAGCGCACGTGCTGACGCAGCGCACATTATCGGATAGATAATTTCCGCCCAGATTGGCACAGGCTGAGCCGGCGGCGAATGAAGTGTTTCGACTTGCGCGCCCACCAAGTCGTGATGCATGTTTATCCGCGCCTGCCGCCAACGCAGGGCTGCAATCTGGCCGTCCACCTCAGACTGATCGGTGTAGGCCACCTCCCATTCGGGAAACCATCGCTGTCCGCATAACACCGCACCTATGCGGATCAGGTCGCGATGCCGCTTGTCCTTTTCGAGACGTGGCCGCAGGTTGTTCAGGTCCCATTCCCGGCCTTCGTGGACTCCCAGGAAATGCGTGCCCCTGAACAGTAGCCTGCCACCGATATGGTGCGTTGGTTGTAGCGCCCTGAGGGTGCGTTGACTTCACTGAGGCGCGTCGCAGAGAACGCCGCCGATGGGAGGCTGGACCACGCTAATCGGCGCAACATGACTTTCCCTCATTCTCGGCAGTTGAACGGTCGTTGTGGTGCGCAACCTCGTCTGTGCGCGACCGAACACGGGAGCCGCCAGACGTCGTAGAATCTTCTGATGCCCGCCGACCGACCGCGCCGCACCGCTGTGAGTAGTCCGTCACCGCCTGCAACGGACGGGACGCCCCTCGCAGCGCCCGGCCGCCCCAGCCCTCATCAGAACCATCTGCTAGACGCGCTGCCGTCGACCGACTACGAGCGGGTCGCGTCCCATTTGGAACTGGTCCCGATGAAACTTGGTGACGTGCTGTATGAATCCGGGGCCGCGTTGCGGTACGTTTATTTCCCCACGACGTCCATAATCTCGCTGTTGTACGTGATGGAGGATGGGGCATCAGGCCGAGATCGCCATCGTCGGGAATGAGGGCGTGCTCGGTATATCCCTGTTCATGGGCGGCGACACAACTCCAAGCCGTGCGGTGGTGCAGAGTGCAGGGTTCGCGTTCCGCCTCAAGGCCCAGTTACTCAAGGAAGAGTTCGCGCGTTTCGGGCCGACGATGCAACTCCTCTTACGGTACACCCAGGCGCTGATTACCCAGATGTCGCAGACGGCGGTCTGCAATCGGCACCATTCGGTCGACCAGCAGTTGTGCCGGTGGCTGTTGCTGAGTATTGATCGACTGCAATCGAACGAGCTGTCGATGACGCAGGAATTGATCGCCAATATGCTCGGCGTACGCCGCGAGGGCGTCACCGAGGCCGCCGGAAAATTGCAGAAGGCTGGATTGATTCGTTACCACCGAGGCAGGATCACCGTTCTGGATCGCCCGGGCGTGGAGGCGCGGTCCTGCGAGTGCTACCAGGTAGTAAA
>CAVSEH010000002.1:0-114585 GCA_963726935.1 uncultured beta proteobacterium | reverse complement strand
CGAGTTTGTGTGTCGCTGACGATCGCCACCCGAGCTTGACCGCGTCGCCGAGAGGTCCCACAGGTATCGAATCGGCCGCGGGTGCGGCCAGCGGCACTTGTGCCGGCGATGCCGCAATCGCTCCGGGTGCAAAGTGGAATAGGCAAAACGCAACACACGCTGTTAGGATCACCGCAGATTCATCTGCGGCAATGCGCCCCGTACGCGACGGCATCGAGTCTCCCCACATCGTCCGATTCTTCCGTGCCATCCGATCATACGCCAGGGCCAATGACGTTGCGTCAAACGCATCGCGGCCGCGTGTCGGCGGCCGCCGTGCTCGGTGCACTGTTCGGATTGCTGATTGTCGCGATTGTCGTGTGTTGCGGCGTCGGTGCATTCCCGATCGGTCCCGCAAACATCGCGCGCATCCTGCTCGGTGGGCTCGGGCTTGCCACGACGGACGGCATTCCCTCGGAGCAGCAAGCGGTGCTCTGGTCCATCCGCCTGCCGCGCGTGCTGCTGGCCGTCGTTATCGGCGGCGGCTTGGGTGCGGCGGGTGCTGCAATGCCGACGGCTGCGGAACCCGCTCGCCGATCCGTCACTGACCGGCGTATCCGGGGGCGCCGCACTTGCCGCGACCAGTGTCATCGTCGTGGGCGCCACGTGGCTGCCGGGACTCGCCAGCATTCTTGGCGTTGCGACCCTGCCGCTCGCCGCGTTCGTCGGCGGACTGGTCGTAAGTGTCATCGTCTATCGACTCGCGACGCGCAGCGGACATACGTCGATCGCGGCGTTGCTGCTGGCCGGCATCGCACTCAACGCGCTGGCGGAGGCAGGGATCGGATTGTTCACCTTCGTCGCCAGCGACGAGCAACTGCGCAATCTCACGTTCTGGCGCCTTGGAAGCGTCGCGGGAGCAACGTGGCCGGTCGTCGCGTTCGTGGCGCCGCCATTCTGTTCGCAGCAGCCATACTCGTCTCCCAGGTGCGCGCCTACGACGCGCTCGCATTGGGCGAGACCGAGGCGAGATACCTCGGGGTCAGCGTCGAGCGGCTCAAGGCGCTGACATTGGTCTGTTGTGCGCTCGCGGCGGGCACAGCGGTCGCGGTCAGCGGCATGGTTCTGTTCGTGGGCCTGGTTGCGCCGCACCTGATACGTCTCGCGTGCGGCCCCGCGCACCGCGTTGTCGTGCCTGGGGGAATGCTGGTCGGGGCGATCCTCGTTGCTGGCGCCGATGCGGTTGCTCGAACCATCGCCGCCCCCGCAGAATTGCCGCTTGGTGTGTTCACAGCGCTGATCGGCGTACCGTTTTTCATCGCACTGCTCGCACGTCAGCGAGAGGCGTGGAATCTCTAGCAGGTACGCTGATGCTAACCGCCGCCCGCGTCAGCCTCGCCGTCGATCGCTTGCCTTTGGTGCGCGATGCGAGTGTGCGTGTGCAGCCGGGACGGGTCATTGCGATCATGGGCCCCAACGGGGCCGGAAAGACCACGCTGCTGCGCTTGATTGCCGGTGACGTCGCACCCGATACCGGCGTGGTCACCTATGACGGTCAAGCGCTCGAGCAGATATCCCTGACCGAGCGCGCCCGGCGCCGCGCGGTCGTTCCGCAACGCAGCTCGATCGCCTTTGGCTTTTCCGTGCTCGAGACCGTGCTCATCGGACGCTATCCGCACGGCGGCGACCACGCGGGCACGACCGACGTGCGCATTGCGCGTCGCGCACTTGCGCGCGCGGGTGTCGCGGAATTCGAATCGAGACGCGTCACGACATTGTCGGGGGGTGAGCTCGCTCGCGTAATGCTCGCGCGCGCGATGGCACAAATCGACGGCGACACGGGCGCTCGCTACTTGTTGCTCGACGAGCCGACGGGAGCGCTCGACCCGGCCCACCAGCACCATATCCTGCGCCTCCTGCGCGACATGGCACGCGAAAGCGTGGGCGTGCTCATGATTCTCCACGACCTCAATCTCGCGGCACGGTATGCCGACGAGATCGTGCTCATGCGCGGCGGAGCGGTCAGCGCCTGCGGCTCGCCGGACGAGGTGTTGACGCCCGCGCTTATCGCGGCGACCTTCGACGTCGAAGCGGTCATCGTCCCCAATCCATCCGGCAGCCGGCCGTTGATCGTGATCAACGGTTGATCCGTTCCACCGCTACGCGGGGAACAGCGTGCGCAATCGGTCCGGCCGGCAGATGCCGCGTTCGGTGATGAGGCCCGTGAACAGGCGCGCAGGCGTCACGTCGAACGCCGGGTTGGCCACAGCGGTACCGGGTGGCGCGATCGACGTGTCTCCCGCCGGCAGCAGGAGCTCGTTGGCGTCGCGCTCCTCGATCGGAATGCCGGTGCCATCGGGCAGTGTCCAGTCGATGGTGGTCGATGGCACGGCGGCGTACATCGGCACCGCGTTGTCCTTCGCTGCAAGTGCCTTTTCGTAGGTGCCGATCTTGTTGCAGACGTCGCCGTTCGCGGTGACGCGGTCGGCGCCCACGAGGACGATATCAACCCGGCCTTGCTGCATCAGCGTCGCCCCGGCGGCATCCACGATCAACGTGTGCGGCACACCGCGCGCGCGCAATTCCCATGCGGTCAACCGCGCTCCCTGAAGGCGCGGGCGCGTTTCGCTGACCCAGACATGCACTGGAATCCCCGCTTCGTGGGCGAGATAGATGGGTGCTGTCGCCGTGCCCAGCGCGAGTGTGGCCAACGCGCCCGCGTTGCAATGCGTGAGGATCTGCACGTGACCTTTGTCCCTGGCCAGGCGCTCGATCAGGGGCAGACCGTGCTCGCCGATCGCACGATTCGTCCTGGCATCCTCGACCGCGATGGCATCGGCTTCACGCCACGCCGCTGCGGCGCGCGATTGCAGCGGCAACGACGTGACCGCGCTGATGCAGCGATCGAGCGCCCAGCGCAGATTGACGGCGGTCGGACGCGTCGCGAGTAGTTGCGTCCTCGCCGCGTGCAGATTCGCATCGGACGGGTCCGCGCGCAGCGCCAGCGCCAGGCCGTATGCCGCCGTCGCCCCGATCAAGGGTGCCCCGCGCACCTGCATCGACCGGATCGCGTGAGCAGCCTCGGCCACCGTGGTGACACGCACGTTCACCCATCGGTGCGGGAGCCGGGTCTGATCGACGATCTCGATCGCATCGCCATCGGGCATCGCCCGGAGCGCATGGAAATCGGCCGCTGGACCATCCATGGATATACCGTTCTTCGACGATCGACCGGGCGCCTACTTGAGGACCTGGACGATATTGTTGAAATCGTCGGTCCACAGCTTGAGGCCGGGCCTGGGCTCTATCGGAACCGAAACGTCGCTGATCTGCGGAGCTTCGAGCGACTTTGGGTCGTCAGTGACCAGAATCCAGTCGCTGATGCTCGTCATGCCGTCGCTGGTGTCGTCGTAGATGAATACTGATTGCATGCCTTGCGCCTCTGCCAGACGCTGCACGACAGGGGCGAGGTCGAGGTAGCGATTGGTCACATGGAAAGCGATGATGCCTCCCGGCTTCATGTGCCTGCGATAGATCGCCAGCGCCTCTGCGGTCAGCAGGTGCATCGGAATTGCGTCGCTGGAGAACGCGTCGATGGCCAGCACGTCGAATTGCTGTGGCGGCTCGCGTTCGAGCGTGAGGCGTGCGTCGCCCAGTGCGGTTTCGATTTTCGCGTCGCTATTCTTCAGATAGCTGAAGTCGCGGTTGGCAATGGTGATCACCGCCGGATTGATGTCGTAGAAGCGATAGATGTCGCCCTTGCTGCCGTAAGTCGCGATGGTGCCGGCGCCGAGTCCGACAATGCCGACCTTGAGCGGACGAGTGCTCGGGTGCAACGCTTCGAGCACGCGGCCGATGCCGGACGTCTGGGTGTAGTACGTCGTCGGGCTGTTCGCCAACTCGGGCGAAAGGTATTGCGTACCATGCAGGATCGTGCCGTGGACGAGCGAAAGGTGACGGTTGCTCCCTTCGCCAAACTCCTGTACCCGCAACACGCCATAGAAGTTGCGCGTCGCGAGCAAAGTATTGCTGTAGAAATCCCGGATCTGCCACACCTCGGCGCCGAGAGTGAACACCAGCGCGCCGATGGCAAGCGTGATGAAGACGGGATGCGCGTGGCGCATTTGAAAGGCGAGCAACGCAGCGCATGCCACCAGTCCGAAGGCAAGCTCGAAATAGGCAGGAAGGACGAGCGGTGCGACCAATCCGACGAGCGCCGAGCCGATCGCGCCGCCGGCCGAAAGCATGAGGTAGAAGCGCGTCAGGTAGCGCGGCGCGGGTTTCATGCGTGCGAGCTCGCCGTGGCAGAACATGCACGCGAGGAACAGCCCGACGCAAAACACGCCGATCTGGAGCTTCAGTTCGTGGGCGAGATCGCGGTCGGCGAGGGTCCAGCCCATGACGCCAAGTGCTGCGGCGAGCATCGGCGCGAACAGTCCGCGGCGATACCAGCCACTGCCATCGAAACAGAGGATGAACGTGAGCAGGTAGATCGCAAGCGGGACGACCCACAGCAAGGGGATGGCAGCGATGTTCTGGCAGATGTGATTGGAAACGGCGAGCAGCAGGAACGACCCCGTCGCCGCCAGGACGCACCAAAGGACCTGACGACCCGCGCTCGGCGGCGCTTCGGACCAGGCAAGGCTGGCGCTGGTGGCGTCCTCGGGTGCGGCGTCACCGGCCGGGGGCGCGGGCGCGCGGAGGCTGTACCAACCGCACGCGACGCAAAGCAGCACGAAGACCGCGTAGGCAAAGGACCAACCATAGGACTGCGTTCGCGTCGCGATCCAGGGTTCGAGGCCGAACGGATAGCCGATCAATGCCAGCATCGACGCGAGATTCGACAGTGCGAACAGCCGGTACGGGCTGCGCCCGGGAAAGCTCCGCGCGAACCAGGACTGAACCAGCGGGCTGGTGGTGGACAACAGCAGATAGGGCAGACCGATGGTTACCGCCAGCAGGCCGAGGATCAGCAAGGAAGGATTTTCGGTACCCAGCGGTTTCCACTGCACCGCAGGAATGATCGGCAAGACCACGCAACTGCCGATGAGCAGTGCAACGTGCATAACGACCTGCGATCGTGCTGACAGGCGGCGCACGACCAGATCGGCGTATGCATACCCGAGCAGAAGTGTCGCCTGGAAAAAGACGAGGCACGTCGTCCATACCGCGGCGGAGCCACCGAACCACGGCAGGATCTGCTTGGCCATGACGGGCTGGACCAGAAACAGAAGGAATGCGCTGACGAAGATGGTGAGGGCGTAGAGCAGCATGAGTATGCGCGGCGCACCGGGAACCCGATGCGGGCAGCGCGCATTGTACGTGGAGCACGCGGCGGCCGCCATGCGGCGGCGATCCGCGGCCGCAGATCAGTACGTGGGTTTCTTCCGGTAGTAGTCGAAACGATCCATCGACCGGACCTTGACCTCGTGGATGTCGATCCCCTGCAGCAATCGAAGGGGAATTTCGCTACCCGCCGCTCCTCGCGCCCACAGCTTGCGATAGAAGTCGGCTTGCGAACGGACCCCCTCGCCACCGACGGCCAGGATGATGTCGCCTTGTTGTATACCGGCGACATCGGCCGGTCCCTCCGGTGACACGCGGACGACGACGAGTCGGCCCTGTACCTCGTCCGCAGCGACACCCAGCCACGGGCGCGCCGGCTCGGCACGGCGACCCGAAGTGATGAGATCGGCAAGAATCGGTTTCAACGCTTCGATCGGCACGAACATGTTGCCCGGCAGACGTGAATCCGTGTCCGTCGCGTCGCGCAAGATGAGCGAGCCGATGCCGAGCAGCGAGCCGTCGGTGCCGATCAGGGCCGCACCGCTCCAGTTCAATGTCGGTGGCGACGTGAAGATGGCCGAATCGAGCAGGTACTCCCAGCTGCCGGAAAACTGCCGCCGAGAGACCACGTAGGCGCGGGTCGCGTCATTGCGTCCGCCGTTGTTGACGATCAGGACCGGATCGGCTTCAGCGAGCTTGCTCGAGTCGCCCAGCTTGAGCGGCGTGACCTCGAGCGGTGTGATCGGTCGCACGAGACCCAGCCCGGTGACGTGGTCGTAGGCGACAATGCGAGCTGGAAGAGTATGGCCGCGGCTGTCGACGATCTTGACGTCGTCGGCTTCGATCAGAAGATAACCGATTGTCAGAACGAGGCCGTCCTTCGCGATGACGACGCCTGTGCCCTCGCGCTCCGTGCCGAGGGTGGCGGTGCTGCGTGCGTCGGGCAGGGCGCGGGCTTCGATCTTGACGATGGCGGCGAAGAACGCGTCCGCGTCGATCGCCGGCGTTGCGTCGGGTGCGGCCTTGTCCGCGGCCTGGCCGACGAGCGCAAAGCAGATCGCGCCGAGCATGAACGCTGCATCGATCAAGCGTCGAGGAGTGCGCGTGCCGGTGGACCGTGTGGACATGGTGACCTCCGGGGTAACGCGGGCGCGCGGCGCGCGCCACACTGGAACTATAGCGCGATCGGCCCACGCTGCAAGCGCCGTGCCCGCAGGTGCAAATACCTTGCGCGCTATAATGCGAAAAACGAACGATGCTTTCCGGAGGAGTTCTGTGAAGACCAGCGCCGTTACCGCGGCCGATCTGGCGCGCTCGGTGCTCGCTGTGCCACCGCTGGCGCGCAACGGTGACCTGACGCTCAATCGATCTGCCAACGCTGCGCTCATCCGCCATCTCGAGACCGGCGGCGTGTCGACGCTGATGTATGGCGGTAACGCCAACTTCTACAATATCGGCCTCTACGAGTACGGGGCGGTCCTCGACTTTCTCGAGCAGACAGTCGCGGCCGAGAGCTGGGTGATCCCTTCGGTAGGCCCCGATTTCGGCAAGCTGTTGGACCAAGCGCGCGTTCTGCGCACCCGGGCGTTTCCGACGGCGATGGTGCTCCCCCAGACTTTTCCGGCGACGCCGGACGGTTGCGAAAAAGCGATACGCATGTTCGCTGACAGTTATGGCCGCAAGGTGATCGTCTACATCAAGGCCGAAAACTACCTGACGCCGGCGCATGTCGGTCGTCTGGTCGACGCAGGCGTGGTCGCAGCCATCAAGTACGCCGTCGTGCGCGATGACTCGGCCGACGACCCGCTACTGCGCCAATACCTTGAGCGCATCGATCCGAAACTCGTCGTCAGCGGCATCGGCGAGCGCCCGGCTGTCGCCCATCTGCGGGACTTCGGCCTGGCAGCGTTCACGTCCGGTTCGGTGTGCGTTGCGCCACGGGGTTCGATGCGGATACTCAACGCGCTGCACGCCAAGGACTATGCTACTGCGGAGCGGATTCGCGCCGCCTACCTGCCGCTCGAGGACTTGCGCGACGCGCACTCGCCGATTCGCGTGCTGCACGAAGCGGTCACCCTCTCCGGTATCGCCGACATGGGGCCGATGCTGCCGCAGCTGTCCAACATCGGCAGTGCGCACGCGAGCTCGATTCGCGCGGCGGCACAGGCGCTGCTCGCACACGACAAGGGACTGCAATGACCACTCGCCGTATGAAACCCGAAGACCTGCGCTCGCACCGTTGGTATGGCTCGAACGACATGCGGCAGTTCGGCCATCATTCGCGCACGTCGCAGATGGGATACTCGCGTGCCGACTACCTCGGCAAGCCGATCATCGCGATCATCAACACCTGGAGCGACATCAACGCGTGTCACGCGCATTTTCGCCAGCGTGCCGAGGAAGTGAAACGCGGCGTGCTTCAGGCGGGCGGGTTCCCGCTGGAGATGCCGGCGATCGCGCTAGCCGAAGTTTTCCAGAAGCCCACGACGATGCTCTATCGCAATCTGCTGGCTCTGGAGACCGAGGAGTTGCTCCGTTCGTATCCGGTCGATGGCGCCGTGTTGATGGGTGGCTGCGACAAGACGACGCCGGCGATGCTCATGGGCGCGATCAGCATGAACCTGCCGACGATCTTCATGCCCGCGGGGCCGATGCTGAGCGGCAACTGGCGCGACAAGCCGCTGGGCAGCGGCTCCGACGTCTGGAAATACTGGGCGGAAAAACGCGCCGGCAACATCACCGACAAGCAATGGCTGGAAATCGAGGATGGCATCGCACGGTCGCCGGGACATTGCATGACCATGGGCACCGCATCGACCATGACATCGGCCGCGGAAGCACTGGGCTTCACCTTGCCTGGGGCCGCATCGATTCCTGCCGCGGATTCACGGCACGGCCGCATGGCCGCCGAGACTGGCCGGCGCATCGTCGACATGGTCTGGGAGGACCTGAAACCGCGCGATATCCTCACCGCCGCGAGCGTCGACAATGCGATCACCACGGTGCTCGCGCTCGGAGGCTCCACCAATGCCGTCGTGCACCTGGTCGCCGTCGCGCGCCGGGCTGGCGTGCCGCTTTCGATCGATCGCTTCGACGAGTTGTCGCGCCGAACGCCGCTCATCGCGAACATCCGGCCCGCCGGCAAGTATCTGATGGAAGATTTCTTCTACGCCGGTGGGTTGCGCGCGCTCCTGGCCGAGATATCCGATCTGCTTGCGCTCGACGCGCGCACGGTCAATGGCCACACGCTGGGCGAAAACATTGCCGGGGCGGAAGTGTTCAACCGCGACGTTATCTTGCCGCGTGACAAGGCGCTGGTCACGAGCGGCAGTCTCGCCGTCCTGCGCGGGAATCTGGCGCCGAACGGGGCCGTGATCAAGCCTGCCGCCGCGGAGGCGCGACTGCACAAGCACACGGGTCCCGCGATCGTGTTCTCCGACTACAACGACATGGCGGCGCGGATCGACGACCCGGCGTTGAAGGTGACGGCGGATTCGGTGCTCGTCCTGCAGAACGCGGGCCCGCTCGGCGGGCCTGGCATGCCCGAGTGGGGCCAGCTGCCGATCCCGAAGAAGATCCTGGCCGAAGGCGTGCGCGACATGGTCCGCATTTCCGACTCGCGCATGAGCGGGACGAGCTATGGAGCGTGCGTGCTGCACGTCGCGCCGGAGTCGTTCGTCGGTGGTCCACTCGCGCTGGTGCACGACGGCGATCTGATCGAGCTCGACGTTGCTGCGCGCAAGATCGAACTCAAGGTCGACGCGGCAGAGCTGGCGAAGCGCCGGGCCGCGTGGAAAAAGCCTGAGCCAAAGTACGAGCGTGGCTATGGTGCGCTATATCAACAGCACATCACCCAGGCCGACCAGGGCTGTGACTTCGATTTCCTCGAGGGCACGGCGCCGACTCCGGAACCGGAGATTCACTGAGCATGGCCCGTGTGTTGCCGCCGGGAAAACTGATCGAGCTCGTGGCCGCGATCATGCGCGGCGCGGGTTGCGCGGCAGGCGAAGCAAAGACGGTGGCACGTCGCCTGGTCGATTCGAACCTGGTCGGACACGATTCGCACGGCGTCATTCGCGTCGGCAAATATCTCGAATGGATGCGCGACGGATGGGTGAAAGCGAGCCAGACGCCGACTGTCGTCTTCGAAACGGATACGATAGCCATTGTCGATGGCAATCGCGGCTTCGGCCAGGTCGTCGGTGAATTCGCCGGCAAGCTTGGTACCGCCAAAGCAACGAAGTCCGGGATTGCCATGGTCGGCTTGCGCAACTGCGGGCACCTCGGCCGCGTCGGCGACTGGGCGGAGCTGGCAGCGGAGGCTGGACAAGTATCCCTGCACTTTCTCAACACGTCGGGCGCGCCGCGCGTCGCCCCCTTCGGCGGCAGCGATCGTCGTCTCTCGACGAATCCGATTACGGTTGGTGTTCCGATCGCAGGGGGCGACCCAGTAATTCTGGACGTCACCACGTCGATGGTGGCCGAAGGCAAACTGTTCGTCGCCAGCAACAAGGGAGAAGAGGTGCCACCGGGCTGGATCATCGACAAGCACGGCAAACCCACCACCCAGCCGAAGGACTTCTACGATGGCGGCGCTTTGCTGACCGTCGGCGCGCACAAGGGCTCGGGACTGTCGATCATCGTCGACCTGCTTGCCGGCGCTATTTCCACGGGCAAGAGCTCGGACCCGGAAGACACGGTGCTGCGCAACAACATGCTTTCCATTTACATCGCGCCGGATGTCTACGATAGCGACGGCGCCGTTGCGCGGGAAGCCGCGCGCTTCGTCGATTGGGTCAAAGCCTCGCCGCCTGCGATTCCCGGGCAACCTGTACTGTTGCCCGGCGAGGTCGAGCGCATGACGCGTGCACGCCGCACCGCCGACGGCATCGCCATCGACGACAAGACCTGGACAGATCTGGTGGCGGCCGCCGAATCGGTGGGCATCGCGGCGGCAACGGCCAGGACGATGGTCGGCGCCTAGGCGCCATTCACGAGGAGGACGACGATGCGACAGTGGGTCCGAATGTTGACGCTGATGGCGATGTACGCGCTGGTTGCAGGGTCGGCCTTCGCGCAGACCTGGCCGAGCAAGCCGATCAAGTATGTCGTACCGTTCGCGCCAGGGGGATCCACCGACATCCTGGGCCGGACGATCAGCGAAAAACTTTCGGTTGCGCTCGGGCAACCGGTCGTCGTCGACAACAAGCCGGGCGCGGGAGGCGGGCTCGGGGCGGACTTTGTCGCCAAGGCCGCGCCCGACGGGTACACGATCATGGGCGGAACGATCAGCACCCACGCGATCAACGCGTCGCTGTATTCCAATCTGCCGTACGATCCCGTGAAGGACTTCGTTGCGGTCACGCTGCTCGCACGCGTGCCGAACATGCTGGTCGTCAATCCGGATGTTCCTGCCAAGACCGTCGCCGAGTTGATCGCCCTTATGAAGGCCAATCCCGGCAAATACACGTTTGCGTCAGCCGGCAACGGCACCTCGCAGCACCTGTCGGGTGAATTGTTCAAGTCGATGGCGGGTGTGGAGATGCAACACATTCCGTACAAAGGCAGCCCGCCCGCGCTCCAGGACGTCGTGGGGGGACAAGTAACGATGACCTTCGACAACATCACCACTGCGTGGCCCCTTGCGAAGGCGGGTAAGTTGCGCGCGCTGGCCGTGACTACGGCGAAGCGGTCGCCGGTTGCGCCAGACGTCCCTACGTTGGCGGAATCGGGATTGGCAGGATTCGAAGTCGGTTCGTGGCAGGGTGTGTTTGCGCCTGCGGGAACCCCTCCAGCAATCGTGAAGCGGCTCAATGCCGAGATCGTCAAGATTCTCAACATGCCCGACGTGAAGGAGAAGATCCTGGCGCTCGGGGCCGAGCCTGTCGGGGACACTTCGGAGCAATTTACCGCGTACGTCAAAACCGAGGTCGTGAAGTGGTCCGACGTCGTGAAGAAGTCGGGCGCGAAAGTCGATTGATGCGTGCTCGGATCGCAGGTTGGTGTCTGGCTCTGGTGGCGTCGCTCGCCGGCGCGGTTGCTGCGGCGGCAGACGTTTATCCCGCGCGCCCGATACGCATCGTCGCGCCAAGCACGCCGGGCGATGCACCGGACGTCATTGCACGTCTGCTAGCCGAGCGGATGACGGCGGCACTGGGCACGCAAGTGTTCGTCGAGAATCATCCGGGTGCGGGCGGTGTCGTGGGTTCCGAGATCGTCGCCAAAGCTCCCGCCGACGGCTATACGCTCATCATCGGCAATGCCGGGTCGCATGGTATCAACGCGGCGGTCTACGCCAAGCTTCCGTACGACATCCAGAAGGACTTCGCCGCGGTGTCGCAGGTCGCGGTGTCGCCCAACATCCTGGTCGTGAATCCGGATGTGCCGGCGTCGAATGTGCAGCAATTCATCGCCTACGCGAAGGCGCGTCCGGGGCAACTCAGCTATGCATCCGGCGGCAACGGCAGTAGCGCACACATGTCGATGGAGCTGTTCAAATCGATGGCAGGCGTCGATCTTGTGCACATCCCGTACAAGGGGTCATCGCCTGCGCTGACGGATGTGGTGTCGGGACAAGTGGCGGCGATGTTCGTCAACTTGCCGCCCGCGCTTCCACTCGTGAAGGCGGGCAAGCTGCGTGCTCTTGCGGTCACCACGCGCACGCGCTCACCATTGCTGCCGGATGTCCCCACGGTGCAGGAATCGGGATTGCCGGGCTACGAGACGGTGGCCTGGTTCGGTATCCTGGCACCCGCGGCGACGCCCAAGGAGATCGTCGCGCGGCTTTCGGTCGAGATCGGCAAGATCGTGCGCACGCCCGAAATGCGCGAGCGCCTCCTCGCGCTCGGTGCGGAACCCGTCGGCGGCACGCCCGAGGAGTTCTCCGCCGTCATCGGACGCGACATCGCAAAGTGGGCGTCGCTCGCGAAGACCGTTGGCATCAAGGTCGACTAGGGCCTGCAACGCGTCTGTGTCCATAGCGTTAACGGGCCCTAGCGCGCTCTGCGGTCGAATGACCTGATGTCGAAAATCGCGGTCGTCGAGCCGCTGGTCGTCAACGTTTCTCCCAAGACCAACTGGACGTTCGTCGCGGTAACGACGCGGGACGGGCACACCGGCTGGGGCGAGTGCTCGCTTAACCGGTGGGAGCCGCTGTTGACGGCGAGCGTGGAGATGTTGTCGCGCGAGATCGTCGGGGCCACTTTCGAAGCTGCATTCGACGCAATTCGCTACTTGCCGCATTCCCCCGGCGGGCTGGTGATGCACGCCGCGAAAAGCGCGCTGGAACAGGCGCTCACCGACGTGCTGGCGCAACAATCCGGGCTTCCCATTCACGAGGAGATCGGCGGCGCGCGTCGCGATGCCATTCCGGCGTACGCCAACATCAATCGCGGGATCGGCGCGCGTTCTCCCGCGGGCTTCGCGGCGGCAGCGCGGGCAGCGGTGGCGGCGGGGTATCGCAACGTCAAGATCGCGCCGTTCGACGGCGTGATCGCGGAGGATGCCGCCTCGACCCCCATTGACGCACTCGTCCAGGCGGGGCTCGACCGCGTCTATGCGGTACGCGACGCGATCGGCCCCGATCACGCGCTCATGGTCGACTGTCATTGGCGGTTCGACGAGCCGCGCGCCTTCGCGTTGATACGCGATATCGCGGCGGCGTCCCCCTGCTGGGTGGAATGTCCGATTTCCGAGCATCCGTCGCAATTTGCCGCGATCGCGCGACTGCGGGATCGCGCACGCGAGAGCGGCATCAAACTCGCCGGCGGGGAAATGATCACGGGCGCCGACCAAGCCAACGCGATGTGCTCGGCCGGCCTCTACGACGTGCTGATGCCTGACGTTAAGTACGCTGGGGGCTACCGCGGCATGCTCGCCATCGCGCGGCTCTGTGCCTCGCATAACCTCCTGTTCGCTCCGCACAACCCCACCGGCCCCATTGCCCATCTGGCAAGTATTCAGGCCTGCGCCGCGGCGCCCGAGGTGCTGTGGCTCGAGCATCAGTGGGCGGAGACTCCGTTATTCGATCAGCTCGTCGGCGGCATTGTCGCGCCGCTTGTCGACGGCGCCTTCGTCGTCCCGCGTGCCTCGGGGCTCGGCGCCAGGATCGAACGTGACCTGGCGCTGGCGCGTCCGTATGTTCCGATACCCCGGTCAGCCAATCTCGACGAGCGGTTAGGCTAGAGCGAACGGGTCTTGGATCGCACTGCACCCGGATCGCATCCGCGATGGTGCAAACGCACCAAGGTAGCGAGATTGACGAGGGTAGACGAGCGCGGCCACTGCTAATTTCGTCTAAAACACCGTAAATATCACTATCAATGACTAACTTCGGCACCATGCTGCTTGGCACGTTATTTGTATGCAATGGGTGCCAATCACCTTGATACATCGGGTCTGCCAGCCCCTTCCTGCGCGACCTGACCGCCCGAATCGTGTTGACGGCCATGCTCTACCAGTCCCAGCACGACACCGCCGAATCCTGCGCCGATCACGCCCGCATCGTTGCTGCGCTGGAGATGGGCGATATCACGAAAGCGACGCGTCTCATGGGCGAAGACACCGGCGATGTGGAGGCGGCGCTCGGCGCGCGCGCCGAGGCCGATCCGCTTTTCACCCTGCGCGACGCGCTCGCGCCGTTGCCGATGAATACCGTCGCAAAGGTTGTGGCGCACAGCCCGCGCGCGAATGCCCGTGTTCGAAGTCTTCCAACCACTGATGGAGTCACGTCATGAGCCGTAGAACCCTGTTGTTCATGCTGTTTGCAATCCCGCTGCTGATCGCACCGCTCGCGGGCCGCGCCGATTCGCTCGACGACATCATGAAAGCGAAAGTGCTGAAGGTCGCCGTACCGCAGGACTTTCCGCCGTTCGGGTCGGTGACGTCCGATCTCAAACCCGTCGGTTACGACATCGACGTCGCGGAACTGATCGGCAAGAAGCTGGGCGTGAAAGTGGAGCTGGTGCCCGTCACGAGTGCGAACCGCATTCCGTACCTGCAGACGAAGAAAGTCGATCTCGTCATTTCGAGCCTTGGCAAGAATCCCGATCGCGAAAAGGTGATCGATTTCTCCGAGGCCTATGCGCCGTTTTACAACGGTGTTTTCGGCGCGGCGGACGTCAAGGTGACCAAGGTCGAGGATCTTGCCGGCATGACGGTGGGTGTCACGCGCGGGTCGGTGGAGGACCTGGAGCTGAGCAAGATCGCACCGCCAACCGCGACCATCAAGCGCTATGAAGACAACAACGGCACGATCTCGGCGTTTCTGTCCGGGCAGGTGCAGGTCATCGCGACGGGCAACGTGGTTGCAGCGGCGATCATCGCCAAGAACCCTCCGAAGAAGCCGGAGACCAAGTTCCTGATCAAGAATTCGCCGTGCTTCATCGGCATGAACAAGGATGAGCCGAAGCTGTTGGCGAAGGTCAATGCGATCATCGCCGAATCGCGGAAAGACGGATCGCTGAATGCGATCTCGATGAAGTGGCTGGGCGCGCCGCTGCCCGTGACGCTGTAAGCGACGACGGCGACGGCATAGCGGCTCATCCATGGCCTATCGCTTCGAATTCGGCGCGATCCTGGAGTACGTGCCGGTCCTCGTGAAGGGGATCGCCATCACCGTCGAGCTGATCGCGATCGGCGCGGTCGTCGGCGTCGGCCTCGGCATCGTCTGCGCCTGGGTGCGCACGTTCGGTCCGAAGTGGTTGCGACCACCGGTGTCCGCCTACGTCGAGCTGATTCGCAACACCCCCTTCCTGGTGCAGCTGTTCTTCATCTTCTTCGGTCTGCCATCGCTGGGGATCAAACTGACCGAGATGCAAGGCGCGATCATCGCCATGGTGGTGAACCTGGGAGCCTACAGTACTGAGATCATCCGCGCGGGCATCCAGGCCACACCGCGTGGCGTGGTCGAGGCGGGGGCGAGCCTCGCGATGACCCGGCTGCAGATCTTTCGCTACGTCATTCTGAAACCCGCCTTGCAACGCATCTGGCCGGCACTGTCGTCGCAGATCGTGATCGTGATGCTGGGATCCGCGGTGTGTTCGCAGATCGCCGTCGAGGAACTCACCTTTGCCGCTAACTTCATCCAGTCGCGCAACTTTCGCGCGTTCGAAACTTACTTTGTCGTGACGGGTATCTATCTTCTGCTCGCAATATTGCTGCGTCAGGTTCTGCGTTCGCTGGGATGGTGGCTCTTTCCGAAGAAGGTGGCGCGATGAGCGAGTTCACCAGTTGGGACATCCTGCGCAATCTGCTGCTCGCAGCGCGCTGGACAATCCTGCTCTCGCTGGTCGCGTTCCTTTGCGGCGGCATGTGCGGCCTGGTCGTGCTGATGGTGCGTACCGGGCGCACCGCGTGGATGCGGCGTCTCGCCGCGGGCTACATCGAGCTCTTCCAGGGCACGCCTTTGCTGATGCAATTGTTTCTGGCGTTCTTCGGTTTGTCGCTGATCGGCTTCGACGTGCCGCCCTGGCTGGCAGCCGGTCTTGCGCTCACGCTCTGGACGGGCGCATTCCTGGCGGAAATCTGGCGTGGCTGTGTGGAGTCGATTCCGAAGGGGCAATGGGAGGCATCCTCCAGCCTCGCGATGGGGTATCTGCAGCAGATGCGCTACGTCATCCTGCCACAAGCGCTGCGCATCGCGATTCCACCGACCGTCGGATTTTCGGTGCAGGTCGTCAAGGGAACGGCGTTGACGTCGATCATCGGTTTTGTCGAACTCTCCAAGGCAAGCACGATGCTCACCAATGCCACGTTCCGACCGTTCACCGTGTATGCCTTCGTGGCACTCATCTATTTTGCCTTGTGCTGGCCACTGTCGAAGACCAGTCAGGCGCTCGAAAGGAAACTCAATGTCGCTCATCACGGTCACTGATGTCCGGAAGCGTTTTGGCGACAACGAGGTGCTGAAAGGCATCGACCTCGACATCGAGGCGGGGGAAGTCATCGCCATCATCGGCAAGAGCGGTTCCGGCAAGAGTACGCTACTGCGTTGCATCAACGGCCTCGAAACGATCAACTCCGGTTCGATCAGTGTCGGCGGAGCGCAACTGCTGACCGATGACCTCCACCTGCGTGCGTTGCGACTGAAAGTCGGCATGATCTTCCAGCAGTTCAACCTGTTTCCGCACCTGACGGCCGGACGCAACGTCATGTTGTCGCCGATGATCGTGAAAAAAGTGCCCGAAGCCGAGGCCGAGCCTTTGGCGCGCAAGATGCTCGAGCGTGTCGGATTGGCACAGAAGTTCGACGCGTATCCGGACCAGCTATCGGGTGGGCAGCAGCAACGCGTTGCAATCGCGCGTGCCCTCGCCATGCAGCCAAGTGCCTTGCTTTGCGACGAGATTACGTCCGCGCTCGACCCGGAACTGGTCAACGAGGTTCTCGCGGTTGTGGGCGAGCTCGCCAAGGAGGGGATGACGCTGCTGATGGTCACGCATGAAATGCGGTTTGCACGCGAGGTGTGCGACCGCGTGGTGTTCATGCACCTGGGTCGGGTCCACGAAATCGGACCACCGGAAGAGGTATTCACGCATCCGCGCACGGCGGAACTGCAGCAATTCCTAGGGATGGTGCAGTAGCCCGCGGCCGAAGCGGCTGCAGACCTCACCCGGGGTTACGGCGAGAGGGTCGAATCTGGTAAAATCGCGCTCTTGGCCAAGTAGCTCAGTTGGTAGAGCAGCGGACTGACAATCTGCAGCGCAGTTCATGCAGATTGCGGCGTAGGCTAACCGCCCGAACGGGCGCGTTAAGCGAGGCGAAAGCCGAGCGGCCGAAGCCAAAATCCGTGGGGCCAAAAGTCGTTGTTGTCGATCCAAATGGCCAAGTAGCTCAGTTGGTAGAGCAGCGGACTGAAAATCCGTGTGTCGGTGGTTCAATTCCGCCCTTGGCCACCAGATTCTGTGGTCCATTCCGGACACATGGGTAACGTTTTATACCGGACACATAGGTAACACCTTTGCGGCGAACGGGTTCTCGGCGGTTCCGAGGCGACCGGTCTCGTGATCGAAGAAGCCGAGGTCATAGTCCATAAAGCTGACGAGCCATATTTTATCGCTGACTTCCTTGTCGACGTAGCCAAATCGTAGCTCGGAGAGCAATACGGATGCGATCCCAGGCCCTTGCTGCGCGCGCCGATACTGATCGGCGCGTCGGCAAGATACGCGATGACCGCTTCTCGCGCTCCGGTGCCCGTCGGTCGATCGCGCATATGGCCTATTGTGTCCGAAATGCGGCCACAGAATCTGGCCAGACTTGCGAGTATTTCGTCCGCGGTCTTGGTCCACATGAACGGTTTTGGATCTTCGTTATAGATGTTCAAGAGATCGATGACATGTCGCGCTGCCGATGTCGTGCCATGAGGTCGTACAGTCAGGTAGCTGCAGGGCCGGCATGCCGACCGAGCGTTTCGTGCTCGTCCAGGCAGCGACCAGACTGGTCGATGATGTGATCGCTCGCGCATGCAGTGACTGCGGCTGTCGGCGAGCCGAGGGCTGTTCACGCTATACCGATACGCGTCCGGCTCGACATGCACGTCCCGCACGCGCGGTGGCTATTGAGGGTCGCGTCGACTGCGACGACCTTCGCCATCAGCGTCGCGCGGCAGTCAGCGCAGCAAGCACTAACCATCTTTTCCGGGGCTACGCCGGGGTTACACGCACCGCGGTCATGCTAGCGGCGGCTACGCGTCGAAATAATCCAAAGGGCGCTCGCCATCGTGGGGTAAGCACAGCGTTGCGGCGGTCGACACAGCTCGTACCCCACCGGCGAGGCTGCAATCGGATCTGGTTGATCTTTGGACCCGAATCTCCAAGGGCGGCCCAAGCCACCGCTTAGCCATAGCGGCGCTGGCCAACGGTGCATGTTTCGACAGGCACCGTTCAACGGCTCAAATCTGTAGCAGAAAATCTGCGGACCGACGAACGTCGCCAAATTGCAACTTTTCCCGTACATCGGATGCTATGTCCAGTGATGGATCGGAATGATTCATTTTTGATTTCAATCGATTGCAATGCGGCGTGTGCAGAGCATGTGCACGAAGGGGCTGCGATTTCGTTCGCTCGCACACGCTGCAGTGCGAAACCCCCCGGCAGCAGCACACGCCGCACGAAGCTATGAAGCGAGGTCCACGCACCTGCGCCTGCACTTCGGCGATGTTGGATGATTACCGGCCGAAAGGGTAACGGGCGTATCTGATTATGGCCGTCTTGGAAGAGAAGCGTGAGAGGTCTGGACACGCAAGTTTTCAAAGTAATGAGCTCGCGACGACTCTTACGCGAAATCAACAAACGCGTTGCATGATCGTTCGATGTGCAGAGGATCACTACACTTTGGCGCCAGTCGAAACAGTGGGGACGGCACCACCAACGGGATTTCGTCGAAGGCAAGATAAAAGCACGCGGCACCGAGGTGCGTGTGAAGGCAGTCTGCACGTGGGTTCGACGCGGCACGCGTCAGGGGATGACACCGTGCCGCGAAATCTGTAAGTCCGCGTTGTGACTCGCAAATGCGCGTGCCGTCACAATAATGGCGTGCCCCGATTTTTCAGCCGCTGTATCGTAGCGCTCTCGCTCGATGCCAACCTGATGGCTGGCGAGAGCAATTAAAGGTCACCAAAGAATTGGTCAAAGATTGCCTTCCTGAAATACGCAACGCTGTACTGCTGGAGGCGCCCCCTTCAATAGGGAGCGGCGTCGAGTGGCAATAGTCGCCGAGCAGGAGTAACCTAAAGCTAGGCTTGGCTTGTCGGGCGACAGCTAGCATGATGCAGCGGACACGACGCCGAATTGTATGGGCGGTGACGGCACTATGCTTTGTGGTGCTGACCTCGCTCGCGGCCACCCACCTTCACGTCGGTGCCGAGACTGACGAAGCGTGTGCGGTCTGCTCCGCCGTTGTTGGCAAGCTTGCAGGTTCGGCGCCCGCGCCCGCAATCAAGCTTGGCCAAGAAGTACTTCACCGCCTAGCGACAAGTCCGCGTCAGCGCCTCCCCCTAGTTGCTTCCGTCGTCGTACTGCCGCCGAGCTGCGGCCCTCCTGAAGACTCGTAGTCTGCGCCTCGGCGAGTAGCCGGCGCGCCCCAAACCTGTAGTTGGTCCTGCGCCCTCAATGGGCTGCGGGTGCTTTGGGCACGACTATTCGAGGAACTTTCATGAGGAAGGTCTCCGCTATGTTGCGCGGTGCATTTTGCGCCGGCGCTTTTCTTTTAGTTGAAGCTGTCACCGCGGCCACGATCAACGCGAGTGCCAAGGATGCTTCTAACAGGTTCATCGCTGGCGTACTCGTTTCGCTGCAAGACGCGTCGGGCAAGCAAGTTGCACAACAGACCACCGACGGCAACGGTCTTGCTCGGTTCGCAGACGTTCCGGCCGGCCGCTATACCGTTGCCAGTGGTCGTTCGGTGGCCGCGACCGCCAGCCAGGTTGTCGACGTCACTACCAGCACAACTGCTGACGTGACGCTGCTGATCGCGGAGGCCCCACAAATCGCGGCCATCAACGTCACTGCGACGCACTTCCGGGAGGCGCAGATCGCGTTGTCGCCGAAAGTGGGAACGACCGTCTACACGATCGATCAACAACTGATCGAAGACTATGGCAAAGGCGCCAATACGCCCATGAACGAAGTCTTGCTGCAGCTGCCTGGCGTTGCGCAGGATTCCAAGGCTTCAGGCTCGATTCACGTCCGCGACGAACACGCGAACGTGCAGTTTCGCATCAACGGGGTGACCCTTCCCGAGGGAATCAGCGGCTTCGGCCAATCCGTAGATAGTCGTTTCGTGGACCACATTGACTTCGTGACGGGCGCCGTTCCGGCACAGTTTGGCATGCGCACCGCCGGTATCGTGGAGATTCAGACGAAGGACGGCATCGATACCGCCCCGGGCGGCAGCATCGGGATTCTAGGCGGCGGCCACGGCCTCGTTCAACCGAGCTTCGAATTCCTTGGTAGCAGCGACAACTTCAACTACTACTTCACCGGCAACTACCTGACCAGTCAGCAGGGCATCGAGAACCCGACCCCCTCGACGAACGCGATTCACGACCGTACGGAGCAGATCCAAGGATTTGGTTACATGTCGAAAGTGCTCAGCGACAACACGCGCGTCGCCGTGATATTGAGCACCTACCAGGGCCGCTATCAGATTCCAAACAATCCGGATCAAACCGCCGCGTTCTCGCTCGCCGGGGTCAGCAACCTAGACACGGGCTTCAACGCGATCCCGTCCGCTGACCTTGACCAGAACCAGCGCGAGCAAAATCAGTACGTCGTTGCCTCACTGCAGCAGAAGCACGGCGCGCTCGACTATCAGGGGTCGGTGTTCTACCAGTATTCGAAGCTGCACTATGCGCCCGATCCGCAGGGCGGCGATCTCGTTTACACCGGCGTGGCTTCAAATGTCACGCGGTCCAACTCCGCGGTAGGCGTGCAGTTTGACGCCTCCTATCAACTCAACGATGCACACACGCCCCGCTTCGGGGGCAGTTTCACGCACCAGTACACGCAAAGCGACAACACCGTGCAGGCATTCCCGACGGATGACGCCGGCACCCCCACGTCGGATGTGCCGCTGACCATCGTGGACGATTCGAGCAAGCGCGGCAATCTCCTCGGTCTCTACGTGCAGGATGAATGGCGAATCAACCCGCGCTTTACGGTGAATTACGGCATCCGCTTTGACCATGTCGCGGCCTTCACCGACGAACAGCAATGGAGCCCCCGCATCAATGCTTTGTTCAAGGTGACCGACGCTACCGCAATCCATGCCGGCTATGCGCGCAATTTCACGCCGCCGCCGCAAGAGCTCGTGTCGCAGTCGAGTATCGGACTTTATGCCAATACCACGAACGCGCCCGAGGTACCGTTGTCAGACGTCGTCAAGGCCGAAAGAACGAACTACTTCGATGTCGGCGTCGTGCAGAAGATCACAGCCAACTGGTCGATGACCATCGACGCCTACTACAAGAGCGTCACCAACCTGTTGGACGAAGGCCAATTCGGACAGGCGCTGATCCTGACACCATTCAACTACGCCAAGGGTTATGCCGAAGGCGTCGAAATCTCGACGACGTTCTCTCAAGCCGCGTGGAGCGGCTATCTCAATCTCGGCATCGCTCGAGCGAAAGGCAAGAACATCATCTCCGGACAATCGCTTTTCGGTGTCGATGAGCTTGCGTACATTGCCGATCACTACATCTACCTCGATCACGACCAGCGATATTCGTTATCGGGAGGTGCCTCCTACCGCTTTGGCGCTAGCCGTCTCAGTGCCGATGTGCTTGCGGGAAGTGGCTTGCGAAACACGCCGGATGGCGCGCCGCCGAATTCCGGCAAGTTGCCGGGCTACGCAACGATGGGCATCGCGCTGATTCACGACTGGAAAGACGTGGCCGTCGGCAATCTCGAGGGTCGTATTGGCGTCACGAATCTGTTCGACAAGTCGTACCTTCTGCGAGACGGCAGTGGCGTCGGCGTTGGTGCGCCCCAGTACGGTGGGCGCCGTACCTGGTTTGTCGGCCTCGCGCAGCGGTTTTAGTCCCACCTAGGGGGCCCACCATGAGATGGATACTACTTCCTGTCTTTGCCGCGTTAGCGCCTATCTGCTTGGCTGAAGCGCCTGAGATCCCAGGTTGTGGCCGCGACAGCGCGGTCGCATGCTTTGTTGATCACGCCCAGGACAGACTTCGCTCGTGCTGGAAGTCGTCTAACCTGCCGTCAGGCGCTGCCGGGACGGACAGCCTGTCTGGGCGTCCGAAGAAGGACGACAGGCAGCGACAAGACTGCGTCGCCGCATCGCACCGGGAAATCGACCCACTCTACCGCGAAGCACTCAATGCGGCTCGCAATCAGCGTGGCACCACCCGCGCCGTGATGGACTACTACGAAGATTGGAACCGGGTGCTCGACGGCCGCGCAGCATCGGGTGCTGCCGCGGCCGGCGACAGCGGGCGCTCCGACATGGAGCGGCTCAATGTGAAAGCCGAGCACCTCCGGCAAGGTCGCTAATCAGAACGTCGTCCGTGCGCGCCTGCCAATGAAACGCTACACGACACCAACGGCGTGGCCTGCAGACCCTGAACACGACTACGCGCTGTGGTTGGAGAAGACGGTGAAGAGCGGGCTGCATCAAGCCTATGTTACTGCGCACCCAAAGGACAATCGCGGCGGGGTGCGATCGCGTTTTGCCGTGCGGTTGGACCTGCCAGGCAAGTATCCGACCAAAGCCCAGGCTGAGGGCGCAGCGTTCTACATCGCCGATCGGTTTTTCCGACGCAAGTTTGCTCCGATGGAGTGCGAGATATCTACCACGGTCAACACCTACGTTGTCACCGCGCGCGCCCGCTTCCGCATCGACTGCCACGAGTGGAAGCCCTCTGCCCTTGCGGAGTCGCGTCTTCAATCTGAGGTGATCATGGAGTTTTGCGCCTGCAGGCTTACAGGTTTCGCAAGATCGTCTCCATCGTCGCAGCCGCTCCAGTTAATAGCGGCAACCCGGTCCCGCGTGTTTTTCGCCGCGACCCAAAAAGACTTCCAACCCAAGCCCGAATGAAGAGCTAGTTACTCTCGCTTACGACTCAAACAGTGCGAGGGGTGATGACGAACGGTTCATTGTGCGCGAGTTGGGCACGCCGCTTTCCGAATGTCACGCAATCTAGCGCTTGACGTTGAGATCACTGTAACCGACGGGGTCCAGGCCGCCCTTCGCAGGGAGAACTCGCGGGTGAGGGCAGTTCGAGCGTCCCACCCGCTCTATCTACTGGTGACCGATTGGGTGATCCCGAGGAGAAGGCCTGTGCAGCGGCGACGCAGCAACGGCGTGTGGGTGCTCCGAGTGTCGGGATTTCTTACAATTGCCTTTCAGTCTAGTTGCAAGCCATTGATTTGGTGATGGTGGAATGCATTATGCTATTTGTCCACTACAGCCATTCGACCCCGGAGGTCATATGCGTCACATCCTCTCCATTGCGGCTTGCGTTCTGGCGCTGGTGGTCACTTCCACGGGTAATGCCTCTCCGATGCTCTTTTCCGTTGGCGGCGATAATACGACTGCGTCCATCCAAAATACCGTCGATGCGTTTCGCGCCGCCTTGGGAAGCCCAAATAACGGCAACGCGCCTGGTCCGCTCGGGGGTGGTCGCCGTGAGATCAACTGGGACGGTGGAGGCGGCGTAGACACGACGACTGCTCCGGTGACGCCCTTCAACGTGTTCTTGAACACGCGCGGCGCGCAGTTCACCACCCCGGGGACGGGGCTATCGCAAGCGCCTCCATCCGGTGGGACGACCAACGGATTGGCGGGGCTGTTCGGCAACCCGACCTATGGCGCGACTTTCAGTACGTTCAGCCCGCTGCGGCTGTTCGTTCCGGTTGGGAGCAACATCACCGACGGGTTCTTCTTCATCCCTGGCAGCAACGGAACCATCCCCGCGGCGGTTAGCGGCTTTGGCGCGGTCTTCACCGACGTCGATCTGGCAAGCACGACGCAGATCCAGTTCTTCGACGCCAACGGACTGTTGTTCAGCAGCTTCGTCACGCCGGGCACGGTTTCCGATGCAAGCCTTTCCTTCCTCGGGGTGGTGTTCAACGCGGGCGAGCAAATTACCGCGGTGCGAATCACGACGGGCACGACGGCCCTGGGTCCAAACGACAACCCTTCTGCGGGCGTCGATGTGGTCGCGATGGATGACTTTCTCTACAGCGAGCCCCTCCGCGTCCCCGAGCCGTCCACGCTAGGGTTGTTCGCGCTCGCCGGTTTGGGACTACTCGGCATGCGTCGAAATTGGATCCCCGCCAAGGGAACTTAGTCGCCGCCAGAACACTATCCCCTCGCATTTCTCGCAGCCCGACTTTGTGGCGCGGGGGGCGTACTGGCGATCTATGAAGCCTACCAGCCAGATTCGATCGCTGACCGCCTTGAGGCCAATGTTCTGTCTGGTGAAGACGGAGCGCATCTACAGCAGCGTGTCCAGACGGTGATTGGCCCAGACGTTTGGATCGTGCAGATCGGAATGCCCGACTGCCCGCTGCCCCCAGACTTTCGGTGACCAATACGGGACGTGGTGATTGGTCACTTTCTGCGAGTCTGGTAGCGTCCGGCCCTCGCCGCGCTGACCCGCCAGCCAAGCGCCAGGTACTTGTATCGCATCGTACTCCGAGTAGACGTTGTGAATCTGATCGGTCTGAGCAAGCGTAATCGGGTAGATGAAGCAAACCGGCATACCAAGGGCAATGATCGATTTCGGCGAGAACGCGCGGTCAAAAGCCATGGCCTGCAGGACGACGTTTGCTCCGTGACTGTGTGCGATGACTTTCAGCTCAGGCTCTCCCTCCGATCGCCACCAGTTGAGCAGGACATTCGCGCCTGCGCGACGATCGACGTCGGTGACGCCGCCCGACCACACGAACTCGTGACCCGGGCGCACACAGTTTCCGGTCAAGCTATCGACGTACGCCCAGAAGTTATTCGGGTCAGTGACGTCTTTGCGCCACCATGTCTTGTCCTCCGCGTTGGTTCCATGAACGATGAGCGTCACGGCGTTGGCAACCTCGGAATCTGTCGCTGTTTCCGACGACGTCCCAGACTCGGTGAGCGCCGTTGCCAGCGGATCGATAGCCAGCATCGTCACGATCAGCAGAAGCCGGGAGACGAGTTCGTCGTATCGCTTTTGCCAAGTCGAGATCGCCGGTAGGAGATCGACGGAGAATTGCGGAGTCGTTGGTCCGAACGAAGGGTGGACCAAGGGCATCAGATGCAGGGCGATGAGGTCCGCATCCTCGGTGGCCTCCGGATTTTCGCGCCAAAGCGCGAGATCGTTCAGAACCTTGGCGAGAAGGTTTGCAACGCGCTCGGGCAACGCGGGCCGCGTAAACGTTTCGTATCCCGGAAGCTCGCGAACCGGCGCGAGCGGCATGTAGCGGTGAAGCTCAGGTACGGTGCCGAGTAACTCTTGCAAGGATTCCGGGACGACAAGCGAGACCAGCCCCTCTGCGACGTCTACTGGCACCGTTCAATCCTCCATCGAAGGAAGCACCGTAATGGCCTGGAACGAGTATTGTGGATTCGGCAGCACCGGTCAACCATCAATCGTTTTGGGGTGCGAGCGGCTTTAGTCGCAGTCGTATCGATCTGAGCGAAGTGCGACGGAGATCAAGCATCGGCAGCGACGGCCACATCCCGTTCTTCAGCACGGGGTCTTGGCTTTACGACACTGTGAGAAGAGCAGGTGATGTCACCCGTCACGTGTGTAAAATTGTCTTGCGACGCACGTTAAGCCTCGCAACTCGCGCATCGATACCGATCATCGCTAGCGTAATGAGACGACGGCCCGCGACTCAAAAGGCGGCGATCATCCCTACAAGAAAGAGACAGTTAGGCGCGGAAAACACATTCTCGCGTGCGCGAACCACCCGCCCCAAAAACAAAGGAGGACGAAGATGCAATGGTTGACGCGGCTGCTGTTTGCACTTGCGGTCGGAATGACTGCAGGTGCCACCCATGCCGAGATGTCGGAAATCAAGATTGCTCAGCAATACGCTGCCAGTTTCCTGCCGCTGATGATCATGGAACGGGACGGCCTGGTGGAGAAGCATGCCAAAGCGCTGGGCATTCCGGATCTCAAAGCGAACTGGGTCAAGCTTGGTGGTCCAAGTGTCCTCAACGACGGCGTGATCAGTGGTGCCATCCAGTTCATTGCCGTCGGGCCGCCATCGCTCATCACGCTGTGGGATAAGACCAAGGGCAACGTTCAGGTCAAAGGCGTCTGCGCGATCGCCACGTACCCCCTCTATCTCAACGTCCGCAATCCGAATGTCAAATCGATCTCCGACTTTTCCGACAAGGACAAGATCGCGCTCACGTCGATAAAGGTATCCATGCAGGCGGTGCTGCTGCAAATGGAGGCGGCGAGACTCTACGGCGACGCAAATTACACAAAGTTCGATCCTTTGACGGTGAGCATGTCGAATCCCGATGGTCTATTGGCTCTCATCAACAGCAGTGGCGGCGTCGACGCCCATTTCACCACATCACCGTTCCACGAGCAGGAGATCAAGGTGCCGGGTGTTCGCACGTTGACGACCAACTACAAGATTCTTGGTGGGCCGGCAACAGCACTGCTGGTCGCGACGTCGACCAAGTTTCGCGACGAGAACCCGAAGTCCTATCGGGCCTTCTACGACGCATTGTCGGAGGCCATCGCAACCATCAACAACGACAAGCGCGCAGCTGCGAAGGCGTTTCTTGAGCAGACAAAGGACACGAAGAATAGCGTCGACGACGTGTATGCAATGATCAGCGCGCCCGACTACGTTTTTACCCAGACACCACAAAAGATCGGGTTGGTCGCCAACTTCATGCACAAGATTGGGTCGATCAAGGCAAAGCCCGTGTCATGGAAGGACATGTTCTTCCCCGAAGTGCAGGGCATGCCGGGCGATTAGGCAATCGACTCGGGTTCGTAGGGATCTTCGCTGGTAGACTGATCGCGCAGAACAATTACCTGCAAGACTGTCCTTTGGCATCCAGTTTCACGACGTGCTCGCAACGATCGGGGACACGATCGTTCTTCGGCAGGAAGTGCGCTTCTTCAAAGCCCGCAAGTTCATGGTCGACTAGAAAGGTTGGGGCCCGTGGCTATGCTACCCGATCTCATTTCTCTCGCACTTTTCGTTCGTGCTGTCGATGCGAACAGCTTGTCGAAGGCGGCAGAACAATCGCATATCGCGCTCGCCGCCGCGAGTCGACGCATTGCATTGCTCGAGCACCGCTACGGTGTGCAGCTACTCTACCGATCGTCACAAGGCGTCGAAGCGACGCCCGCGGGAAAGGCGCTGGCGCTACATGCTCGCAGGATGCTCGAGCAGGCGGAGAAATTGCACGCCGATCTTTCCGACTATGCGAAAGGCGTGAAGGGACACATTCGCATCCAGGCCAATACGTCCGCGATCACGCAGTTCCTGCCCAAGGACCTCGCCGCGTTTGCGGCCAACTATCCGGACGTCAAGCTGGAGCTGGAAGAGAAGCGGAGTGGCGAAATCGCGCAAAATGTGCGCGAAGGCAAGACCGACATCGGGGTCGTGATGGAGGGCACGTCGCGCGAGGCCTTGGGCAGCTACGAATATAAGCGCGACCGACTCGTCGCGATCGTTCCTCGCGGCCATCCGCTGCGATCGCGTCAGGTCGCGTTCGATCAACTCTTGAAGTACGACCTGGTCGCGTTGGACAGCTCCGCCGCCATGATGGGCCTGCTCGCAGCCGCGGCGGCCAGCGCGGGGCAACCATTGCGATTGCGGGTCCAGGTGCAGAGCTTCGAGGCGGTATGCAAGCTGGTTCAAGCGGGTATGGGTATCGGCGTGCTGCCCGACGCAGCGGCCTTGGACTTCGCCCCTGTACTGGGCTTGCGACTGATACGGCTGACCGATACGTGGGCCGATCGGCGCATGTATGTTTGCGTTCGCGACCTGGCAAGTCTCCCCGCGGTCGGCCGCAAGCTCGTCGAGCAATTGGTCGGCGCAGAGAGTCTTCGCATTCAGCGAAGCCCGGCGTGACCAGATTCTAATTCACGGCGGCAGAGCGATCAGTACACTTGGCTGACGGTGTCTAAGCACGATCGTTCGACGATCGCGCAGATTCGAGCCATGGTCACGTTCAATCGCACCGTGCATCGAGGCACCCCGGAGGAACAGCGATGAGCAAGATGTTTATTGATGGCCGCTGGGTCGACGCTCAGAGCGGCGAAACCATTGCGGTCCTATCGCCCGTGGACGGCGAGGTATTCGGCGCGATCGCTCGCGGGCGCGGTGCCGACATCGATCTCGCGGTGCAGGCGGCGCAACGGGCGCTGACCGGCGCCTGGGGGCGTCTGTCGGCAACGGAACGCGGTCGCGTATTGTCGAAGCTGGCGCAGAAGATTCTCGACAGCGCGGAGGAATTGGCGCAACTCGAGGCGCGGGACACGGGCAAGCCCCTCACTACGGCGCGCAACGATATTCAGGTGTTGGCACGCTACTTCGAGTTCTATGGCGGCGCCGCGGACAAAGTTCACGGACAGATCATCCCGTTTCTAAACGGTTACACGGTCTCTCTCCTGCGCGAGCCGCTCGGCGTAACCGCGCACATCATCCCCTGGAACTATCCGGCGCAAATGCTGGGGAGAACGCTCGCACCTGCGCTGGCCATGGGCAACGCAACGGTGCTCAAGCCAGCCGAGGACGCCTGCCTTTCGACCCTGAAGGTTGCCCAGCTTGCCGTTGAGGCAGGGTTGCCCGAGGGTGCGTTGAATGTCGTCACCGGCTATGGCCATGAAGCGGGCGCCGCCCTTGCGGGTCATCCGGGGATTGACTTCGTCACGTTCACCGGATCGAACGAAGTAGGAACGTTGGTACAGCAGGCGGCTGCTCGCAACGCGGTGAAATGCGTACTCGAACTTGGCGGAAAGTCGCCACAGGTCGTTTTCGCGGATGCGGACCTGGACCGCGCCGTCCCTATCATCATCAAGGCCATCATCCAGAATACCGGTCAGACATGCACCGCCGGCAGTCGATTGCTCGTGCAGCGAACGATATACGAAGACCTTCTTGGCCAAGGTTGCCGAAGGCTTTCGTGCGATCCGCGTAGGCACGCCCGATATGGATCTCGATTGCGGTCCCGTGGTCAATCGCAATCAGTTGGATCGCGTCAACGGCATGGTCGATGCGGCTAAACGTTCCGGCGTCCCGGTGCTTGCGGAGGGACAGCTCGCTCCAGCCCTTCCGCCCGGCGGCTACTACGTGCGCCCAACGCTGTTTGGCAACGTCCCACGCGACAATGCGATCGCGCATCAGGAAGTCTTCGGCCCCGTGCTCGCGGCGTTCCCTTTCGAGGACGAGGCCGATGCGATCGCATTGGCGAACGGCACCGACTATGGACTTTTGGCCGCGGTCTGGACCGAAAACGGTGGACGGCAGCAGCGCGTCTCGAAAGCGATACGATGCGGCCAGGTCTTCATCAATTGCTACGGCGCGGGAGGCGGCGTGGAGCTCCCATTCGGCGGCGTAAAGCGTAGCGGACATGGCCGAGAAAAGGGATTTCTGGCCCTGGAAGAAATGAGCACGACGAAGACGCTCGTGCAGTTTCACGGCTGACTTGCCGGATCGGCGGCACCTGGCTCGCCTGAATTCACGCGCCATCGTCGAATGATGCGCAACCGAACACACGGTTAACGCGACATGAGCAACGCAGCGTCGATAAAGCTCCCGGATCACATCGAAGGCTACGGCAGAATAAAGCCATTCACCGGCGCGTTCGACAATATTGGGTTCGTCAAAAAGGCCCCGGTCAGGTTAAGCAGTGTCATGCCCGGCAGACCCAAGGTACTGCCTAGCATTCGCGCCGCAATCGAGGCAAGCGGACTCAGGGATGGCGGCGTCATCTCGTTTCATCATCACCTGCGCAATGGGGACCACGTCATCGCCATGGTCCTCGACGAGCTTGCACACATCGGCCTCCACGACATCACGATCGCACCCAGCTCGCTGTTCGCGGTGCACGCACCTGTGGTGCAGCATCTGCGAAGCGGTGTCGTGACGGGAATCTATACGGCGTACATGGCGGGCCCGGTCGCCGACGCTGTATCGCGAGGCGCGCTGCGCAAGGCTGTGATCATGCAGACCCACGGCGGTCGCGCGCGCGCGATCGAGTCCGGCGATCTGCATATCGACGTCGCCTTTGTCGGAGCCCCAACCGCCGACGTCTATGGCAATGTCAACGGCGTGGACGGCAAGTCGGCCTGTGGCAGCCTCGGCTATGCGGCCGTCGACGCACAATGCGCCGATTGGGTGGTCGCGATCACCGACAATCTCGTCCCGTATCCCGCCTGCCCGATCGACATTACGCAGGACCTTGTCGACTTCGTCGTCAAGGTGAATTCGATAGGTGATCCAGAAGGCATCGCGTCGGGTACAACGCGAGCGACCACGGATCCGGTGGGCGTGCACATCGCGAATACGGCGGCGGGGGTTATTGCGGCATCAGGCCTGCTGACCGACGGTTTTTCGTTCCAGACGGGCGCGGGCGGAATTTCACTTGCAGTGGCAGCCGCTTTGAAAGCAGTGATGCTGGAGCGGAACGTGCGCGGGAGCTTCGCATCAGGCGGGATCACGGGGTCGATTGTCGAAATGTTTCACGCCGGACTGTTTCGAGCGCTGTTCGACGTTCAATGCTTCGACCTCAGCGCCGTCGACTCGTACCGGCGGGATGAAGCGCATTTGAGCATGAGCGCTTCGATGTACGCGAATCCGCACAATCGTGGCGCCGTCGTGAATCAACTCGATGCGATGATCCTTGGTGCCACCGAGATCGACACGGACTTCAACGTCAACGTGACCACAGGTACCGACGGGGTCATCATGGGTGGCTCGGGAGGACACGCTGACACCGCCGCCGGAGCAAAGCTCGCTATCGTGACCACGCGTCTCAACGCGGCCGGCAATGCCAAGGTCGTCGACCGCGTCAGTACCTTGACGACACCCGGCGAAACCGTCGACGTCCTAGTTACCGAGGAAGGTGTCGCGGTCAATCCAAAACGCGAAGAACTGCGAGACCGGCTCCTGTCCGCGGGCCTCACTGTAGTGCCCATCGATCAGCTCAGGAACCTCGCCGCGCGAGCCGCGTCGGTGCCTAAGCAGCCCCCGAACGATCGGCGCATTGTCGCCGTGGTCGAATATCGCGACGGCACGGTGATCGACGTCGTCCGGGCTGTCGCGTAGTCGGGGACTGAAGGCTCGTCGCGTTGCCGTGTACGGGGCGTGCTAGCGCTGAAGTATCTTGCGCAAGCGAGCCGTAGTCTCTTCATCGATCGCCCCGCGCCGCATTCCCAATGGAATGGTGCGATCGCACACGACGCGGTAAAACTCCATGACGTCGGGCCCCAGCGCTGACAGTGCAGCGACGTGTTTTTCGATCGATCCGACGTCGCCGCGCGATACCGGTCCGGGCATGCCTGCTGCGATGCCCGCGGATTCTATCGACGCCAGCGTTCCGCGGGCTAGCGGCAGTAGTGCGCGCACCGCATCTTCTTCCGACGCGCCCCACGATTGCCATATCGTCGACGCCTCCGCGAACAGCGCGTTTATGAACTGCGAGGTGTAGCCGGCGGCTGCGTGGTAGCGACCGCGCATCCCGGGCGGCAGGCGGTTCACGCGGCACTCGAGCCGTTCGGCGATGGCGACCAGCGTCGAATTCAACGGCTCCTGCGCTTCGATGGTAATCGTGCAGCCGGGCAACGAGCGCACCGCCGCGGCCGGGTCCCCGAAGGTCTGCATCGGATGGAAACCGCCGGTCGCCGCGCCGTCGCGCGCGGCACTGTCGAGCGCCGCGACGTCTGTGACCCCACTGCAGTGAACCGCCGCCATGCCGCGTCGCCAACGGACTTGCGCGGCGGTCGCTTCGATCGCGCCGTCGGGCGTGGTCACGAACACGAGGTCGCACGCGTCGACCACCGCCTGGCCGTTTGCGGCGACGGAGCAGCCGGCGATCGGTTCGGCTAGCCTTTCCGCGTCTGCCGGAACCATGCTTGCGACCGCGATGACCCGCAATCCGCGCTCGGCCAAGCTCCAGGCTAACGCGGTGCCGAGACGACCGGCACCGATGAAACCGACGCGAAGCGCCGCGGGATCTTGTTCGAGTTTGTCCATGTCCAGAATGCTCGGCGGTCAGTGTCGCGGCGGCCACGTTTGGTACTTGCTGCAGCCCCTTGACATCCGGCACGGCTCCGAGCCCGGATCCACGAGGTACCGGCACGTGGCCCTCGGTGACGGGCATCAGCGCGCCGACGACCAGCTCGCGTCCGGCATTGGGGTGGCAGTCGTATTCGAGCAGACCGGTGCCACCTGCGGCAGCGAGCAGATGCAGCGAAGCAAGGATCGAAACGCCGCCGCCGAAGAAGTGCGGACAGTAGCGCTTGCCCGAAGCTACCGTCGCCTGCGCGACATGGAAGTTGCCGGTGATCCCGCCCCACTTCGTGACATCGGGTTGCAAGACACGCAACACGCTGTCCGCGATCGCGTCGTCGAATTGACGGCCCTGGAAGTTCTCGCCGCCGGCGAGCGGAATCGGCGATGCATCGGCGAGCGCGCGCCATTGTGCGGGCGGCGCATCCACCCGAATCGCCTCTTCGAACCATTGCAGGTTGATCGGCTCCGCGCCGCGCGCAAATTCGATCGCCGCTTCGAGCGACAGTGCCTGATTCGCATCGCACAGCAGCACGGCTTCGTTGCCGACCGCTTCTCGCATCGCGCGCAGGTTGCGCAAGTCGCGCGCGTTGTCGAAGCCGGTCTTGAGCTTGAATGCGCGATGGCCTTCCGCATATCGAGCTGCGGCGAAACGCTCCGGCTCGTCCGGATTGATTCCCGTCGCGTACACCGGAACGGTTTCGCGTGGCGCGCCCCCAAGCGCGCGGTAGAGCGGCAGGTTCTGCTTGCGCGCAGCGAGGTCCCACATCGCGATGTCGATGCCGGCGATGGCCTGCGCAATGGGGCCGACTTCCCCGGTCTGCAGCACCATTACTTCGAGCTCGGATGTGAGTTGCTGGAACGCTTCACCCGGCGAGGCGAGCGTCCGCCCGATCAGTCGCTCGCCGATGTCGGTCGCCAGTCGCGCGCGATGCTCGGCGCCGACTGCGGGCCAATTGCACCATGCTTCTCCCCACCCTTCCGCACCATCGCTGTCGATGACTCGGACGAGGACCATCGGACGATCCCGAAATGTTCCGAACGACACCTTGATCGGGTTGTCGATCGGGACGCGATAAGTGAAGGCCTCAATGGATACCGGCTTGATCGGGCTCATGTGGTTGTCCCATGGATGGAATTTTGGGCTGAACGAAACGCGGCTCGACAAGTCCGCGGACGCCGACGTCCACGGCAAGCAGGCTGCCCGCGAGTGGTTCCTTCGCGAGCTCGTCGGCTGACATCTGCTGGCTTGCGGTGGTTATGTAAAGCGTCTCGAGATTCGGTCCGCCGAACGCGCAGCACGTGGGGCGATGTGTGGGCAACTCGATGACACGGTCGATCCGCCCATCCGGCGCGTAGCGCACCACCCGCCAACCGTTGAACTCGGCATTCCAAAGGAAGCCCTCCGCATCGACTGTCGAGCCGTCCGGGAATGCCGGCGCCTGCGTCGTCGCGAACACGCGCTTGCCGCTCATCTCGGCGTTGGTAGGGTCGAAGTCGTAGGCGAAGATCGTATAGAGCAGCGAATCCGCGAAATACATCGTGCGCCCATTGGGGCTCCAGGCAAGGCTGTTCGGAATGCAAATGCCGGAATCCACCGCGATCAGCTGACCCCTGGCATCGAGTCGATACAGGACGCCTTCCGGCGCGCGAGTGAGATTGTGCATCGTGCCGACCCAGAAGCGCCCCTCGTGATCGCAACGTCCGTCGTTGAAGCGATGTCCTGGAATCCGGGTGGGCAGCGTCGCGATCGTGGTGAGGCTGCCCGTCGCAAGGTCAAAGGACGCGATCCGTTCCGAAATCGCCACCAACAGCCCGCCGTCGGCGCAGAACGCAATGGAGCCGACGAGGTCCGGAAGGCCCCACGTATCGATGCGTCCGCTCGCGTGATCGAGGCGTCGGAGCGCCGGCCGGCGGATGTCGATCCAATACAGCGCCTGCTCGAGCTCGTTCCACAGCGGGCTTTCGCCCAGTATGTCGGTTTGGTCGCCGACGCGCGCCAGCTCAGCCATCGCCCAGAAGACTCTCGTTCATTCCTCGATGCAAGTGGCGCGATTGTCCCTGCCCGGCACCGACATCCGGTATTGGAATTTCGGCAAACGCGCCTTCGTGATAGGCGAAGGCCCCTGCGACCAAGCTGTGCGCGTCATCGCAGCACCGTCGTGCAGAAGACAGGGGCGCGCGTGCAGGAGCAAGTATGCAATGCGGGGCGGCGCTTGCCTTCGCACTATGCGAAGGCGCGATTGATCAAATTCTAATTCCGGCGATGACCGATGCGGAACTAGCATTCCCATCACCGTAGTCGTCATGGGATCGATCAAGGCGTCGCGGTCAACAGGCAGGAGGAGCTCGGATGTTCGGTCATTTGTCCCCCGCGTCGCTATTTTCGCTCGAAGGGAAGGTCGCGCTGATCACCGGCGGCGCCGGCGGGATCGCATCGGGACTTGCACGCGGGTTTGCCGCTGCTGGCGCCAAGCTGATGCTGGCCGATCGCAGCGACACTGTCAGGAAGCGCGTCGACGAGCTGTGCACCGCCGGCGCCGATGCCGGCGCGCTGGTCTTCGACGTCACCGACGCGGCCGCTGTCGAGCGCGCACTCGACGACACCGTGAAGCGCTTCGGACGCCTCGACATCGTCGTCAACAACGCGGCGATCATCGTCCGCAAGCCGTTCCTCGAGCTTACGCAGGAAGACTGGCGCAGCGTGATCGACATCGACCTGACCGCCTGCTTCTCGGTCGCGCAAGGCGCCGCCCGCCGCATGGTGGCGCAGGGCTCGGGTCGGATCATCAACATGAGCTCGATCATGAATCACGTATCGCGCCCGAATCTGGTGCCGTACGTGACCGCCAAGGGCGGTCTTGCTGCGTTCACGCGAGCGATGGCGACCGACCTCGCCGGCACCGGCGTGACCGTAAATGCGCTGGCGCCCGGATATACGGCGACCGAATTCAGCATGGCCAGCAACAAGGAATTCCACGACTTCGTCCGCGACTGGACGCCGTGCCGCCGCTGGGGCACGCCGGAGGATCTTTGCGGCCCGGCGCTCCTGCTCGCCTCCGAGGCTGGCGCGTACATGAATGGCCATGTTCTTTACGTCGACGGCGGCTTCCTCGCCGCGACGCGCTAGGTAGTCGCAAATGAGCGCGCAATGAGCAGCACGACCACCAGCATACCCGAGGAGAAACCTTCGTTCGCCGAGGGTTCGGCGATGGCAATGTCGGTCGCCGAAGCGGAAGGCACCGACAAGGCGGACGCCGCGCTGACGCGCGACGAGCGCGTTCGCCTGTCGCACCGGCGCTGGTTCGTGGCGCTGCGCTCCTTCGCGGTGTTCATCGGCATCTGGTACCTGGCTTTCCTGTGGAACGGCAATCCGATCCAGCTGCCATCGCCCGTACGCGTTGCCAACGCGCTCTGGCAGCTCGGCAGCAGTGGCGAACTCTTCGAGCATGCCGCGATAAGCACTTCGCGCATGGCGATCGCGCTGGTGGTGGCGAGCTTGCTCGCGGTGCCGCTCGGCTTTGTGATGGGGCGCTCGCGCGCGGCCAACGACTACATCGATCCCGTGGTCGAGCTGCTGCGCCCGATCTCCGGTATCGCGTGGATTCCGCTGGCGCTGTTCATCTTCGGCGTGGGCGACGTGCTGCCGGTGTTCATCATGGTGTACGTCGCCTTCTTTCCGCTGCTGCTCAACACGATCGCCGGCGTGCGCAACGTCGATCAGAAGCTCGTCAACGCCGCGCACACGATGGGCGTGCACGGCTGGCCGCTGATGCGCCAGGTGATCGTGCCCGCTGCGCTACCGACCATCATGGTCGGTTTCCGGCTCGCATTCGCGGGCGCCTGGGCCGCGGTGATCGCGGCCGAGCTGATCGGCGCGCCGAGCGGCCTGGGCTTCGCCATTGAGTGGTACCGGCAGCTGCTGATGAGCCCGAAGGTATTCGGCTTCATCGTCGTCATCGGCCTGGTCGGCTATTTGTGCGACCTTGCGTTGCGCGCGCTGCAGCGACGGCTCACACCGTGGGCGGAAGGGACGGGACTGTCATGACTACCGCTGCCGCCCCGCGCGCGGGCAATGCACGCCTGATGAGCGTGGTCCACTTCGTCGCGCTACCGCTCGTCCTGGTGCTGGTGTGGCAGGCTTGGGCGACAACCCTGCCGGCGAATTCGCCCGCCCCCTCGCCGGGCAAGGTCGTGAAGGCCTTCGTCGAGCTGGTCACGAACGGCGGCCTGGTGCAGGCGACGGTGCAGAGCCTGGGCCGCGTGCTCATGGGCTTCGTCTTCGCGCTCGTCGCCGGCGTGGGCCTGGGGTCACTCATGGGCTCGAACCCACGCATCAAGGACAACCTCGACCCGATCATCGAGTCCTTTCGCCCGATCGCGCCGATGGCGCTCCTGCCGATGGCGATCCTCTGGTTCGGGACGGGCACCGCGCCGTCGCTGTTCATCGTCGCCTACGCCGCGTTCTTCCCGCTGCTGCTCAACACGATCCACGCGGTGAGCCGCGTCGACCGCAAGCTGGTGGCCGCAGGCATGACCATGGGCATCCCGCGGGCCCGCATCCTGACCCGCATCATTCTTCCCGCGGCGCTTCCCGGCGTCCTGCTCGGCGCGCGACTCGCCATGGGCGTGGCGTGGACGGCGATCATCGCCGCGGAGCTTGCCGTCGGCGCGAAGTCGGGCGCGGGCGGCACCTCGGGCGGCATCGGCCAGATGATGTTCGTCTTCTACGCCTACAGCATCGACCTCAACAACATCGTGGTCTGCATGATCGTGGTGGGGGTCGTCGCGCTTCTGATCGACCGAATCTTCCGTTTCGCCGAGTTCCGACTGATGCCCTGGAGACAGAGATGACCGCCGCGACGACGAAGGCCAAAGGAGCGCCCAAGCTCAAGCTGCAGGGCGTATCGAAGCAATTCGTGGCGCCGCTTACCGGTCACAAGACGCTCGCCGTCACCGGCGTCAACCTGGAGATCCAGGCGGGTGAATTCGTGTGTGTGGTTGGTCCATCCGGTTGCGGCAAGTCGACCGTGCTCAACCTCATCGCGGGGCTCGACACTCCCACCTCGGGCACCATCGAGCTGGACGGTGTGGCGATCCGCGGGCCGGGCGCGGAGCGCGGCGTCATGTTCCAGGACTACGCCTTGATGCCGTGGCAGAACGTGCGCGACAACGTCGGCTTCGGCCTGAACCATGGCGCGCCGGGCAAGGACATGACACGCGAGCAGCGCGAGGAGCGCATCTCGCACTTCGTCGACATGGTCGGCTTGAAGGGTTCGGAGAAGAAATATCCTCACCAGCTCTCCGGCGGCATGCGCCAGCGCGTCGCCCTCGCGCGCCTGCTCGCCAACGGCCCCGACGTGCTGCTCATGGACGAGCCGCTCGGCGCGCTGGACGCGCAGACGCGGCTCATCCTGCAGGTCGAGCTCCTGCGGATCTGGGGCGAGACGCTGCCGCGCGAAGAGCGCAAGACGGTCGTATTCATCACGCACGAGATCAGCGAGGCGGTGTTCCTCGCCGACCGCGTCGTGGTAATGAGCAACAACCCCGGCAGCATCAAGTCGGTGGTACCCATCGATCTGCCGCGCCCTCGCGCCGAGGCCGTACGCGCGCACCCGGTGGCGGAACAGATCTGGGGCATGATCAAGGACGAGGCGTACCGGGCGATCGCCTGAGCGCCAGCGCATCGAATTCAACGACGGCGGCATTTGCCATCCAAGACCCCGGCAGCAACGTAGTCACACACTTTCCAATCCGGAGGACCGCATGAAAAGACGCAACGACCAGACGTACAACGCAACGCTTACCGAGGCGGGGCAGGCGCGCCGCCGCATCGTGCTCGGCGGCGCGGCGTCGCTTGCCGGCGCGACGATTCTCGGTGCGCCCGCCATCGTGCGCGCGCAGGCGAAACAGCCGATCAAGGTCTCGGTGGGTCGCATTCCCTGGGCGGCGGGCAACTCGCCGGTCACGCAGTACATGATCAACAACAAACTGTTCGAGAAGCGCGCCGCTGAGCAGGGCTACGAGGTGACCATCGACTGGCGCGACTATCCGACCGCCATGCCGATGGTTGAGGCGGTGGTCGGCAACAACCTCGACATCGGCATGTGGGGCAACACGCCGATCATCCGAGGTATTTCGGCGGGTCTGCCGATCAGCCTGATGTGTGTCGGAGAAGGCCACCTGCGTTTCCTCATCGCGACGCGGCAGGGCTCGAACATCCGCACCATCCAGGATCTCAAGGGCAAGACCATGGGCTGCCAGCTCGGCGGCGACCCGTACAACGCGCTCACCTCGATCCTGCGCTACGAGCTCGGCAGCCCCGATCCCAAGGACCACGGCATCAAGCTGGTCAACACGACGACGCAGGCGATGTCGGCCCAGGTTCCGGCCGGCATGGACGCATCGATCTGCATCTATCCGGCATTCCTCGCGGCGCAGGCGTCGGGCACGGTCGGCATTGCCAATTCCTTCGGGTACACCGAGGACTATTACCAGGGGCCGCTCGGCAAGGGCGCCGGGATCCTCATTCCGTCGGTCAAGAAGTCGGCGTTCTATCCCGACGGCTATTACCTGCACCGCTCGTTCTGGATCGTGAACAACGCACTCATCGACAAGCATCCCAAGCTCGTGGTCGCCTATCTGATCGCGCAGCAGGAGGCGGTGGTGGCGCTAACGGCGATGAATCCGGGCGCAGTGTCGCAGCTGGTCAAGGAATACTGGAAGCTCGATCCGGAGCAAGGCGCCAAGGCGGTCAAGGACGACGTGCTGTTTGCGCGCGGATGGTCGTGGCCGACCGAAAACGACGCGCGTGCCGTACTCGAAACGTCGAAGTACCTGGTCGGTAGCAAGGTCATAGACGAGCCGCTCAAGTGGGCGCAGGTCAAGGGCGCATTTGCCAAGACGGCGCCGCTGGTGAAGCAGGCCTACGAGGCGACGGGCTCCAAACCGGCCGCGGCCGAGTTCACGCGCACCGACGTCGCCGATCTCCGCGGCATCCCCGTCTGGGACATGAACAAGTGGACGGACAAGTCCTAATACGCGCTCGCGCGGTTGCGCCGGGCGTCTCGACAACCCCTCATCTCGAACAGGAACGATCATGAAAGTAGGATTCATCGGCGTAGGCGTCATGGGAGGCCCCATGGCGGCGAACATTCTCAAGAAGGGTCATCAGCTGACCGTGTATGACCTCGACCCGGCAGCGGTCAAGCGGCTAACGGACAAGGGTGCCAAGGCTGCGGCCTCGCCAAAAGAAGTCGGCGCGGCCAGTGATGTCGTGGTCACGATGCTGCCCGAGCCGCAGCACGTCAAGCAGGCCGTGCTCGGCCCCAACGGGGTCGCCGAGGGACTGAAGGCCGGCGGTGTCGTCATCGACATGAGCACGATCGACCCGTACACGTCGCAGGAGGTCGGTGCCGAGCTCAAGAAAAAAGGCATCGACATGGTCGACTCGCCCGTCGGCAAGACCTCCGAGCATGCCGCGAGCGGCACGCTGACACTGATGCTCGGTGGCGATCCGAAGATCATCGAGAAGGTCAAGCCGGTGCTCGACTGCATGGGCAACGAGAGCTACTACTGCGGCGGACTGGGCATGGGCCACGCGATGAAGATCACCAACAACCTACTCGCCACGACCATCATGGCAGCGAATACCGAGGCGCTCGCCATCGGCGCCAAATGCGGGTTGACGCTCGAGCTTATGATGGACGTCATGAAGAACACCATGGGCAACAACGCCCAGCTGTACGTGGCGATGCCGAAAAAAGCCTTCAAGGGCGACGACAGCCCAGGCTTCATGGTCAAGCTCGCCGGCAAGGACGTGCGTCTGGCGGTGGAGCTCGCACGCAAGCAGGGCTTCGAGCCGCTGGTGGGCGCGGGTGCACAAGCAACGCTCGATCGCGCCGCCAAGATGGGATTTGCGGAGCGCGACACTGCGGTGCTGATGTTCATCCGCGAGAAGGAACTCGGCATCAAGGTGCGGCCGGCCGCGACCAAGAGCTGAAAGCGAGGATGCCGCGATGGTTGCGTACGTTATCAACGACATGGAAGTCACCGATCCGTCGCTGCTGGAGGAGTACAAGAAGCTGTCTCCGGCGACCGTCGCGCAGTACGGCGGCCGCTTTCTCGCCCGTGGAGGAGCGTTGGAGGTCATCGAGGGCACTTGGCAGCCGAAGCGGCTGGTGATACTGGAGTTCCCGAGTCTCGCGCAGGCGAAGGCGTGGGTGAACTCGCCCGAGTACGCGCCGGCGCGTCGTATCCGACAGCAGGCGTCGCGCTCGAACCTGGTGGTCGTCGATGGTGTGCCGCCGGCGTAGCGGCGCCACCTTCGGCAAGCGATCGAAACAGATTGCGAGCGATTTTGGCCGGGGCTAGCATGCTCGAAAACGCAATATGAAGGGGGAAGGCAGATGCTTACGCAAAGCAGGACGCAGCCCAAGATATCGTACATTGGCGTACAGAAGCGCTATCCAGGAAAGGGTTCCGCCGAGGGCACGCTCGCGCTCGATTCCTTCGATTTCGACATTGCTCCCGCCGAGATCGTCTCGATCGTCGGACCGACCGGCTGCGGCAAATCGACCGCGATGAACGTTCTCGCCGGCTTCGAGCAGCCGTCGGCGGGAACGGTGAGCGTCGACGGCGTAGTGATCACCGCGCCCGGCTCCGATCGTGGTGTCGTGTTCCAGCAACCGTCGCTGTTTCCCTGGCTTTCGGTGATGTCCAACGTGGTGCTCGGCGTGAAATGCCGGGGCGGCGATCCCAGCGAGTACGAGCCGCGCGCGATGCGCCTGCTTGATGAAGTCGGTCTCAAGGGCTTCGAGCGCCACTATCCCTACCAGCTGTCCGGCGGCATGCAGCAGCGCGTGCAGATCGCGCGCGCGCTCATCAACGAGCCGGACATCCTGCTGATGGACGAGCCGTTCGGCGCGCTCGATTACCAGACGCGGCTGCTGATGCAGAAGCTGCTGCTGCGCCTGTGGGCGCATTTCCGCCCGACCATCCTGTTCATCACGCATGACGTGGGTGAAGCGATCTTCATCTCCGATCGAGTGATCGCCATGACCCGGCGGCCGGGACGCGTCAAGGTCGCCGTCGAAGTGCATGCGCCGAAGCCGCGCGACTACGAGTTCATCGGCTCGCCGGAATTCACGCGCCTCGAGCGCGAGCTGGTAGTGGCGGTGCAAGGTGAAGTCGAAGGTCGCGAAACCGAAGCGGCTCATTGAAGCATCGATCAACCATTGGCGGAGCAGACATGAGAGTGATCAAACCTGTCATAGCGATCGCACTTTGCGTCACACTGCTCGTGAGCTCTGCGGCGCGCGCGGCGGACGCGCTGCTGGAGTTCAACTACGGCATTCCGAACGCGAACCACGCAACGGTCTTCGTCGCACAGGACCTCGGGTTGTTCGAGAAGGTTGGACTCAAGCCGAAGTTCTTCATCTTCCAGTCGGGCGCGCCGTTGCTTGCCGGGCTCAAAAGCGAAAGCCTCGACGTCGTCACCGCAGGGCTCGCTCTGGCGCTCGCGCTTGGCCAGAACATTCCACTCAAGTTCATTTTCTGGGAAGCGAACTCGGCGGTCAGCGAGGGCCTCGTCGCCGATCCGAAGTCCGGAATCAAGTCGTATCGCGACCTCGGCAAGGCGAAGAAGATCGCCGCCGCGACGGGCACGTGCGCACAGGTATCGCTATACATGATGGCGAAAAAAGTCGGCGTCGACTACGCCAAGCTCGACGTCGTCAACATCGCGGCGCCGCTGTTCCGCAATTCGTTCATGAGCGGTTCGATCGACGCCGGCGTCGCGTGGCCGCCCTACTCGCTGCAACTGCAGTCGGAGGGTTATCCGGTCGTCGCGTTCGACGAGGAGTACACGCCGCCCGGCGGGCTGTGCCCCGGGCTGACCGCGGTGCGTCCCGCGTATCTGAAGCAGCATCCCGAGATCGGCCTCAAGCTGGTGCAGGTCGAGGCGCTGGCGCGCGAGGCGATCGCGAAAAACCCGCAGGTCGCGATCGACGCATACGTCAAGCGCCAGCAGCTCGCGCCGGCAGTCGCGAAGGCGATCGTCGAGCGCGACTGCTGCGACCGCGGGATCCCGAGCTTCACGTTGCAGGTCGATCCAAAGTCCCCATATTCGATGACATCGAAGGATGGACTCGCCGCAAAGCTCAATCTCGCGATCGAAGCGCTCTACGCGATGAAAGCGATCCCCGAGCCGATTCCGCTTGCCACCATCCAGGATGCGGTCGACCCGACCTACCTTCGCGAGTACATGAAGTCCGTCGGCAAGTGATGCAGCGCCCAGGAGGAATATCGTGAGTACCATCGATCTCGAGCTGGGAACAACAACGCCGGGCGTACCGCCCAGCACCACGCGGCGCGCCGGCAGCGAGAAGCGTGTCCCCGAAATTGTCTATTCGGTGGCCGCCGTCGTATTGTTACTCATCGTGTGGTACGCGTTGTCGCACGCGAGCTTCATCAAGGCGGGTTACCTGCCGACGCCCGAAGAACTGTGGGCCACGTTCGTCGACCTGGTGAAGAACGGCTACCAGGGCAAGCCACTGTGGGAGCACATCGGCGTCAGCCTGATGCGCACGCTGAGCGGATTTGCGCTCGGTGTGTTGTTCGGCGTGCCGGTCGGCCTGCTTGCCGGATACAGCCGCCGCGCGGGCGCGATGATCTCGCCGATCATGGCGTTCATCCGTCCAATCCCGCCCATCGCTTTCATTCCGATGGCGGTGCTGTACTTCGGACTCGGTGAGACCGGCAAGATCGTGCTCATCTTCTTCGTATCGTTCAATTACGTCCAGGCAAACGCGCAGGCAGGCGCGGCCAACTTCCCGATTGCCTATCGACGCGCGTCGGAAACCCTGGCCTGACCAGGGCGCAGACGTTCTACCGCGTCGTGCTGCCCGGGGCGCTGCCGCAGATTTTCACCGGCCTCAAGGTCGCGCTCGCGTTGTCGTGGGCGGTGGTCGTCGCCGCGGAGCTCGTCGGCGCGCAGAGCGGCCTCGGCTTCATGATCTCGGACGCGGCGCTGCTGTTCCGCATTCCGGTCGTGTTCATCGGCATTGCGCTGATCGGCGCCATCGGCCTGATCCTCAACCTCACGCTCAACCTCATCGAGCACAAGATCGTTCACTGGAAAGGGCGCTGAGCGTCCGTGGAGGAAGGCATGAAGGCAATCAAATCGACCCTGGTTGCGCTGACGCTGTCGGGCGCGATCTCGACGAGCGGCGCGCTCGCGCAGTCGGCCGCGGCGCCGCTCGAGTTCAACTACGGCTATACCACCGCGGATCACATCAATCTATATGTGGCGCAGGACCTGGGTCTATTCGAGAAGGCGGGACTGAAGCCGAAATTTCACACCTTCCCGTCGGGCGCGCCGCTGCTGGCCGCCCTGAAGAGCGAGAGCCTCGACGTCGTCACCGCCGGCCTTGGCTTTGCATTCGCACTGGGGCAGAAAATTCCGGTCACGATGATCTTCTGGAACTCGAACGATTCGACTGGTGAGGGCCTCGTCGTCGACGCCAAGAGCGGCATCAAGTCGTTCCAGGATATCGGGAAAGCGAAGAAGATCGGCGCCGCGTCCGGCACCTGCGCGCAGGTCGCGCTCTACCTCATGAGCAAGAAGGTCGGCATCGACTACGGCAAGCTCGATGTCGTCAACATCCCTGCCCCGCTCATGCGAAATTCCTTCATGAGCAACTCGATCGACGCCGGCATCGCCTGGTCGCCGTACTCGGTGATGCTGGACGCCGAAGGTTTCAAGGTCGTCAGTTGGGATTCGGAATACACCCCGCCGGGCGGCCTGTGTCCTCGCACGACCGCGGCACGCCCGGCGTTCCTGAAGGCGCATCCCGAGATAGGCGTCAAGCTGCTCGAGGTCGACGCGATGGCGTCCGATGCCGTCGCCAAGAACCCGCAGGTGGCGATCGATGCGCTGGTCAAGCGATTGTCGCTGACCCCGGCGGTGGCCAAGGCGACCATCGACCGCATATACACGCAGCGGCCGACGTATGCGCAGCAGGTCGACGCCGCCTCGCCGTATTCGATGACGTCGAAGGACGGCGGCCTGGCAGGCAAGTACCTGCTCGCCACCCAAGTGCTGTACGAGACCAAGAGCGTTCCTGAACCGGTGCCGCTCAGCGTGATCCAGCAGGCGATCGATCCAACGTACCTCGTCAAGTACCTTGATGCGGCGAAAGCGAAGAAGTAACCCTTCGACAACCACGAAGCCATGAGGTGACAACGCATGACAAAGACCTACACCAAGCGGCTCGGCATCCTGCGCAAGAAGCCGGGGATGACCGACCAGCAGTTCCGCGACCACTGGCTCAACAAGCATGCTGCGCTCTGTCTGAAGCTGCCGAAGATGCGGCGCTACTCGGTCAACTTCGTCGACCGCGCGCGCTTCCCGAAGTTCGGCTACGACGGCTTCTCCGAGCTATGGTTCGATTCCGAAGAAGACCTGGTCGCGTCGCTGGCGAGTCCGGCAGGCAAGACGCTGCTCGCGGACCTGCCGAACCTGACCGACCCCAGCGACATGAACCCGATCATCGCGGTCGAGTACCGCATGCTTGGCGACTAGCGGCACGACAGAACATCAATTCCGAAAGGTTGCGCGAAATGGGACAGCTTCAAGGCAAGGTCGCGATCGTCACCGGCGCCGCCGGTGGCTTTGGCGAAGGCATCGCCAAGCGCTTCGTCGCCGAGGGCGCGAAGGTGCTGATCGTCGATCTGGACGCAGCGAAGGCGCAGACGGTGGCGTCCGCGCTCGGCGCGAACGCCAAGGCGCAGAAGTGCGACGTGTCCAAAGGCGCCGAGGTGCACGCAGCGGTGAAGGCCTGCGTCGATGCGTTCGGTCCGCCGGACATCGTCATCAACAACGCCGGCACGACGCACCGCAACCAGTGGATGCTCGACGTCGACGAGGCGACGTTCGACCGCGTCTTCGACGTCAACGTCAAGTCGATCTTTCACATGGCGCACGCCGTCGTGCCGATGATGCGCGAACGCAAAAGCGGTGTCATCATCAACGTCGGGTCGACGGCAGGCATCCGGCCACGACCGGGCCTCACCTGGTACAACGCCTCGAAGGGCGCGGTGAACCTGATGTCGAAGTCGATGGCCGCCGAACTCGGGCCGTTCAATATTCGGGTCAATGCCATCTGCCCGGTGATGAGCGCGACGGGCATGATCGAGTTGTTCCTGGGCGTGCCCGACACGCCCGAGAATCGCGCCAAGATCACGGCGGGGATTCCGCTCGGGCGGATGTCGACGCCGGAAGACGTCGCCGAAGCGGCGTTGTACCTGGCCAGCGACGCGGGTCGGTTCATCACCGGCATCGAGCTGCCAGTCGACGGAGGGCGCACCATCTGACGCAGTGGGCAAGTGTCCGCTCCGACCCGCAATCTGGCTGCGAATGGCTCGCTAGATGAACGCGTCGATCAACCGGGTGCTTTTCGGTACCGATGAGCTCATCGAAGAGCCTTTGGTATTGCGTGCAGGACCGTTGCAGATGGTCCTACATCGCGGGAAGTTGCTACACATCTGTGTCGGCGACGTCGAGGTCTGGCACGGCGTCACGTTTTTGTACCGGGATCCCGATTGGGGAACGCCGGAGCCGGTCATCAGGCTCGTCGATGTCAAGTCTTCCGACAGCGGCTTTCGCGTCCGTTACGAGGGCTGCTTTCCGACGTCGCCACCGATCGACTTGTCCGTGGAGATCGAAGGTGCCGCGGACGGACATGTGCGCTTCACCGGCGAAGCGGTGCCCGCGGAAGATACCTGGACCAATCGCCTCGGCGTTTGTCTGATGCACCCGATGTCGGTTGCTGGCGCGCCGATCGAAGTCGAGCATGTCGATGGCAGACTTAGTCGCTCGACGTTTCCCACGGCAATTCCACCTTGGCCGCCGTTCATGTTGATTCGGGCTATCCGCCACGAGTATTCCAAGAACCACTGGGCGCGATGCGACTTTACGGGCGATTCCTTCGAGCTCGAGGACCAGCGCAACAATTCGGACGCGTCCTTCAAGACCTATAGTCGATCGAACCTGATGCCGCGGCCCTATTGCCTGCGCGCCGGCGTCCCGATACGACACTCGGTCGATTTGCGCTTGGAATCGCCATGGATTGAAGTCACGACACGCCGGGCTTCCGCGGTAACTGTGAGCGTTGGCGAGGAGGTCGGTGTATTGCCGAAGATCGGCCTCGAGATTTCGCGCAGGCGACGCTGGTTCGGACGACGCCACGCGCTCGGCGTTGCGCGCGATACAACCGGCGCTGCTACACCTGGCCATAGACCAGGAGATTGATCGCGTAGATTGGGACCACATCAGCGAGCTCCTCAGGGTCGCGGATGCCCGACTTCGCCTCGATCTCACGATCCCCAACGTCGCTCGGTCGGAGCCCGTCCTGAATGCGCTAAGAGCGTCGCTACTCAAGGCGAGCGTGGTGCCAGAAAGCATCGCAATTTTTCCGAGCGAACAGGTGTTCATCGATTTCGCGCGACGTGCTTTTCCGGACTCGCAGGTTGGTGGCGGGACACCGCATTTCTTTGCTCAACTCAATCGCCTCGAGGGACTTGGGGTCGTCGACTTTGTTACCTTCACCACGTCGCCCATCGTCCATGGCGCCGATGACGACTCGGTGATGCTCAGCCTGCAAAGTCTGCCGTCGATGATCGATACGTTGCGCGCCCTCGGGATCACGTCGCCGATCCGCGTTGGTCCCAGCAGTATCGCGGTGCGCAAGAGCCCGCTTGGGGGCCAACCGCCAACCGATGGCACCCGCCGCGTCGCAATGGCTAACCAGGATCCACGCTGCCACGGCCTTTTTGGCGCCGCTTGGGCTCTCGGATACATCGCGCAATTCAGCATGAAAAGCGCCGAAGCGATAACAGTCATGAGCCTAAGCGGCAGCGCTGGCATTGTGGGATATCCACACGGCAGCCATCTTGTGCGATATCCGACCTACTTTCTTCTCGAACGATTGCGCGCATCGGCCCGCGTTCGCCGGGTTTCCGTTTCCGAGCCGTCGCGGATTGCGGCCCTCGCGCTGAGCCGCGCCGGAAAGAGCGAGCTATTGATTGCAAACCTGACGGGAGATGACGTCGAGATCGATCTCGAAGGTTGGGCCGCGACCTCTCGCGCATTCATCATGGACGCCGATTCGTGGGCAAGCATTTCCTCAAGCGCGGAAGGTTGGCGGTCTGTTGGACGGACACATGCAGGCTCGCGCCTTCGGCTATCCGCCTATGCGACGGCAAGCCTTGAAGCGTTGCCGTGAAGCGACCTCGCAACTGAACTCGATTGGAAAAATATGCGTTGCCCCATGTGCGCGCCACCATTGGCTTCCACCACTTGGCCAGTCATGAACGTCGATGTCGATGACGCCAGGAAGAGCACGGCGGCGCCGCTGTCCTCGGGGCGCGCCGAGCCGCTGGAGCGGCAGGCGTCTTGCGCACGAGCTCCAGGACTTCCGGTGGATCGAAGCGTTCGTGTAGCGGTTGGCTTTGATACGAGCGCGCCCTACGGATAGCGTCGGAACGCGGCGACCGTCGTGTTTGCTACAGCCGGTTCCTTCAACCGTCCCTCCGCGATGCACGCCATTGCATTGCTTTTTGGTTTCGTGTAAAAACCTTAACGCTCAAGTTCTGCCTTCGAAAAAAAAACTGCGCTGCGAGGGCACGGTAACGAGTCTGACGTATCGGGCCTACAACTGCGGCGCGCGAATCGCGTCACCAGCGAAGAGGCCGGACGCTGGATCTGACAAGTCATGAATTGGTCTCCTGCATTTCTTTTGGGGAGATGTATTGGTATTGCGGCCACGGCGCGATTGCGTTGGCCTGACGCACAAGGGCAAGCAGCCCGCATAAACCGCTCGTGTCGCGGATCGCAACGATCTGGGGAAGAACAATAATGAAGCGCATCCTTTCCGTCGTGTTTGCATTGGTGTGCGCAGCGTCCGCGGTCGCAGCGCCGTTCCAGAACGGCAGCTTCGAGGTCGGACCGCCCCCGGTCGACACGCCTTGCTCGGCCTTCGGACTCCCCAGCGGCAGCGGTGCCATTTCCGGCTGGCTTGTCAGCGTCGGAAATATCGACTATGTGGGCTCGTGCGACTCGCAGCCAAGCAATGGCACGCATAGCCTGGATCTGGTCGGCAGCACCAATATCGGCGGCGTGCAGCAAACCTTCGACACCGTTCCGGGTGCGACCTATCTGGTCTCATTCGACCTCGCAGGCAACCCCGGTCTGGCGCCCGTTATCAAGCCGTTGACCGTCACGGTTGCCGGCACGACCAACAACTACACCTTCGACACGACGGGCAAGACCGCGCTCAACATGGGCTGGGTTACGCGGACGTTCGCTTTTACGGCCAACGCTGCCACCAGCACGATCAATTTTGTGAGCGACCTCGGCGGCACGGGCACGTTCGCCGGCGCGGCCCTGGACAACGTGAGTATCGTGCAGGCCAGTAGCGGGCCGGCCACACCGTGGACGGGCGCTGCGGGCACCGTCACGAACCAGGGCGCCCCTATCGGGTCGTCACCCACCGTGGTGAGCGATGGCACCACCGGGCCTGCCGTGTTCACGTACGCGACCGTCAACAGTTTCTGCTGTCATACGGGCAGTTGGACCTTTGAAACGATCGCGACGACGACCGGTCCGGTCACTCTCAATTGGTCCTATTCCGGGTATCACGGAACCTGCGGGGCGGTGGCGACGCTGACGCCCTACGCGAAAAACAACGGCGGGACCGTCTTTGGCGCGCCGGTTTTTAGCGCATCGGACAGCGCCTGCAACGGCGCGCTTCCTTCTGGCGGCTTCGGCATGGAGGGCCAGATTACGATGTTCGTGGATGCCGGCTTCGCCTATGGCTTCCAGATGGACGCTTCCAACTTCGATTCGAACGGTGGTGTACAGGGCAGGCTGACGGTGACGACCGGGATGGTACCGACGACGACCTCGTTGGGAACCTCGGCCAATCCAGCCTCGACAGGAGCGACTGTCGATTTCACCGCAACGGTCGCGGGCAACGCCCCGACCGGCACCATGATGTTCACCCGCGAGGGCAGAATCTTTCCGCTCCCGGGCTGCGAGGCCCTGCCGTTGGTCGGCGGGTCCGCGGTGTGCTCGACGAACTTCCTTTTCCCCGGTGACAACCACATTATCGCGCTCTACTCCGGCGACGCTATCAACGCCGGATCGGTGAGCACAACGTTGACGCAGGTCATCAGCGCCGCACCCGCGATAGCGACGCCGGTGCTCATCCGCGCCTTGCCGGCCGGGTCCGCGGTCGTACCGCAGTTGATCGGCCGAGAAGATGGCTTGCCGCTTGGCACGCCCGTCACCGTCCGACTCTTCACCGGAACCACCTGCACAAACGGCGTGCTGGGCGGCTCCGTCGCACAGGCTGGAGCCGACGCGCCCACGACGACGGACGCGCTGGATCCGGCAGGATACTTTGGAACCGGGCAAGGGGCCGCGCAGGGCCAATTCGTCGCCATCCAGCTCGTCAATCCTCAGGTCACCGCACTCTCTAATTGCGTCGTGACCGCAGCGGACAACGACACCTGGCCGAAAGCGCTCAGGCTCACGGGCAACAGTGTCGCCGTACCCGATTGGATCGACGCCGCCGGTAAGGCGCGCTGGTACCGCTTCAGCATTTTGCCCGGCCAGAGCGTGCAGGTGACGATGTCCGGCCTGCCCGCGGACTACGACTTGGCGGTGTTCAAGGACATCGCCGTCGAATTCGAGAATGAGCTCGTTCCGGGCAACACTGCTCAGCTCACGAAGCTGAGCGCGCAATACGCGCCGTCGGCGTTCAGCCCGAGCGCGTTCTCGCCGTCGGCATTTAGCCCCAGCGCGTTCTCGCCCTCCGCGTTCTCGCCGTCCGCGTTCAGCCCGAGCGCGTTCTCGCCGTCGGCATTCAGCCCGAGCGCGTTCTCGCCTTCCGCGTTCTCGCCGTCCGCGTTCAGCCCGAGCGCGTTCTCGCCGTCCGCGTTCAGTCCGAGCGCGTTCTCCCCGTCAGCGTTCAGTCCGAGCGCCTTCTCGCCTTCGGCCTTCTCGCCCTCTGCCTTCAGCCCTGAAGAGCTGGGGCAGGCATTCTCGAGCGCCCAGACACGCAGCATCATCGCCGCGTCGATGACCGCAGGTACCGCGAACGAGTCCGTGCTCGTCAATACGTGGAACAACACCGGGGACTTCTACGTGCGCGTCACCGGACGCGCAGGCGCCTTTTCGGCGTCGCCGTACAGCCTCGCGGTGACCAAGCAGGGAACCTCGTGTGCCGGCGTGACCGATACGGCCATCAGCACTAGGACGCAGTACGCGAACAACGGCTACAACACGATCATTCTGGTGGACTCGAGCAAGACGCCGCTGTCCGCACCAGTGGCGGGCGGAACGCTCGGCAGCAAGCTCACCGCCTTCAAGCAACGGGCCGAGGTTAACGGCGTAATCGTCGACGTTGCGGACGCCGTCGCGTACGGCCCTCGCGTCGGCGCGCTGAAGACGCAGGCCAGCAATAACCCGACATGCCCGTTCGCGAAGAACCTGGTGGCCTCCGAGATCAAGAGCATCGTCGACGCCTACCTGAAGAATCCGCTGAAGTACGTCGTGATCGTCGGCAACGATGACGCCATTCCGTTCTTCCGTTATCCCGACCAAACGCTCCTCGGCGAGGAATCCGGCTATGTGCCGCCGGTCAGCAGCAACTCCGCATCGGAGGCGAGCCTCCGCGGCAACTTCGTTCTGAGCCAGGATGCCTATGGCGCGGCGACGAACATCTCGCTCGGGGTGAGCGAGTTCCCCATTCCGATGGGTGCGGTCGGGCGCCTGGTCGAGACGCCGGCGGAAATTGCGGGAATGATCGACGCCTACATTGCCGCGAACGGCTCCGTCTCCCCCAGCTCGTCGCTCGTGACCGGCTACGACTTCCTGCAGGATGCTGCGGACGCCGTTCGCCTCGAGCTGCAAGCAGGGACCGGCCACACGCCGGACGCGCTGATCACACCGAACAACGTCTCGCCGGCAGACACTCGCACTTACGCCGCCGGCGGGCCCTGGACGGCGACCGACCTGCGCCAGAAGCTCACCACGCGTCATGACGTCATGTTCCTTGCGGGTCACTTCAACGCGAACAGCGCGCTTGCGGCGGACTTCAAGACCAGCGTGATCACTTCGGACCTCGCGGCGTCCGCCGACCTCACGAACGCTTTGGTGTTCAGCGCCGGATGCCATGCGGGATACAACCTCGTGGACACCGATGCGATCAACGGCGTGACGTTCCCGCTCGATTGGGCGCAGGCGTTTTCCCAGCGTAAGGCGACGCTCGTCGCGGGCACCGGCTACCAGTACGGCGACACGGAGTTCATCGAGTACAGCGAGCGGCTCTACCTCAACTTCGCCAAGGAACTTCGTGCAGGCACTGTCGGGATTCCCGTCGCAATCGGCGCAGCGCTGGTGAAGGCGAAGCTCGCCTACCTCGCGGCCACGCCCGACGTTCGCGGCCTGCACGCAAAGGCGGTGCTCGAAGCCACGCTGTTCGGGCTGCCCATGCTCGGCGTGAACATGCCGACGGGTCGTACGGGGGGTTCCACCAACATCGGCGTTATCAATGCCCAAGCTCCCCTTGCGCCTAGCCTTGCTGATACGGCACTGGGCTTGCGGCTCGCCGACCTCACCGTCTCGCCGACGCTGACGCCGACTGGTCAGTGCCCAGCTTGCGGATCCGCACACGCTCAACCTCACGAACTACGAACCTCCCGCTGCCGCAACGACCACCGCGACCTGGCTCACCGGGCCCGATGGCGTCCTGACCAACCCTGTCGAGCCGGCCCTGCCGCTGCAGGCCGTCGACGTGACGCCGATCCCTCCCGCACCGCTCGCTCCCGCACCCGTGTTGCGCGGCGTCGGTCTTCGCGGTGCCACGTATTCCGACTCGACGGTATTGCCGCTCACCGGTGCGCCCACGACCGAGTTGCGCGGCGTGCACACGCCGTTCTCGTCGCCCGTGTTCTTCCCGATGCGCCTTTGGACCTCCAACTACTTCAGCGCGCTCTCGGGCGGCGACGGGACGAACCTGCTCGTCACGCCCGCGCAGCACCGCGCGTTGGATGCCAGCAACAGCACGTTACGTCAATACTCCGGCCTCGATCTGCGACTCTTCTACAGCGATCTCACCGCCGTAACCGACCCTGACAATGCGGCCGCGTTCCTCTCGGACGCGCCCACCATCGTGCGCGTCGACGCCGTGCCGAACGGAGCCGCTACGACATTCTCGGCCCAGGTCGTTGGCGATCCCGCGGCGGCCATTCATGAAGTCTGGGTCACGTATACGAACGGAGCCGGAGGTAGCGGCACTTGGACGTCTGTCGATCTGCAACAGTGCGGCACGCCGTCGCCCGTCAGTGTGCGGAGCAACCTCGGATTCGCAGTATTGGAAGGGTGAAGTCGCAACCGCAATGTTGCCGGCTGACACCAAGTACATCGTGCAGGCGGCGAGCGCAACCGGTCTCGTCTCCCTCGACGACAATCTCGGCCGCTATTACTCCTACTCGGCGGTCGGCGCCGCTCGCGCCCGCGGCGACCACGATCGCGTTTAGTCCCCCGGTGCCCACCAGTGCCGCCTTTGGCAGCAGCGTGTCGGTCACGGCTGTGCTCAAGGCGGGGTCGCCGCTCGCGCCGCTCGCGAACAAGGTTGTGACCATCGCAGCAGGTGGGGGTGCCCGACTCGGCATCACCGACGCCAATGGAAGCGTGACGGTGCAGCTGCCCATGCTTTCTCCTCCAGGCAGCTATCCGCTCAGCGCCTCGTTCGGCGGGGACTCGGCGTATCTGCCATCGTCTGCGTCGGCACCAGCGGTCACGGTCACCAAGGCCGCGGCGACGCTGGCGCCGCCCCCGTCGGGTGTCGGCGCCGTGCTCACGGGCGGGACGCAACCGATCGCTCAGGAGTCGATCCAATTCCTGATATCGGGTCCCCAGGGAGTGCAGCAAGTGTTCGCAATCACGGACTACACCGGACGTGCGACCATCCCGCCGCCCGGGTTCCCTGTGGGTACGTATTCGGTCATTCAAGCGTGTTTCGCGGGCAACGCCACTTACACCAATGCGAAACTGAACGCGAACCCGGCCTGCGGCTATACCTTTGCCGGCTTCTTCTCTCCGATCGGCAATCTGCCCGTGGTGAACAACGCAAACTCGGGTCAGGCTATTCCGGTGAAATTCAGTCTCGGCGGCAATCGCGGCCTGAGCATCTTCGCCAAGGATTCACCGGCTTCGCAGGCCGTGAGTTGCAACAGCTTGGCTGGTGACGCGACCGTAACCCTCGATCCGACGACAACCGCCGGCAACAGTTCGCTGCAGTACGACGCCGCGAGCGATCAGTACACGTACGTCTGGAAAACCGACAAGGCGTGGGCCAAGACCTGTCGCATATTGGTCCTCACCTTGAACGACGGCAGTCAGTACCGGGCGAACTTCAATTTCACGAAATAGCGCTTGAGCCGCGCGCGCAACGTCGCGCGCGGCCAAAGGGCCAGGTGGCCAGCTTCGACTGGGTACCTGATCCGTCGTACACTGGCGTGCCATGACGAGGTTCCGCGTAGCCTGCCTGAAACTCCGTGTGTCGGCGATTCTTTCCGCGCGGTGGGTGTGCTGTTTTCCGTGTCGGTTGCTGCGCAAGAATCAAGCGTATCCGCGCCATCCCCAGGCTTCCCGGTCGGGTCGACCGCAATGTGGGTCGTCACGTATCCTGACGACATGTACGTGCCGCCTGAGGCTGCGTACGACGTTCCGTACGCCTCTTGCTATCGCATCGGACGCTGCTCCGCGTACGACCTTTACCGTTTCAGGGATCGCCCGAATCGGCTGACCAGGCTGGCGCCGGAAGCTCCTCACGAAAGCGGCGCATGGCCGGCTCCGATTACATACCGATGGGCTCTCGTTCTTGCCACCCCGGAAGAGAACATCGTTCCCGAATATCGGACGGCGAGCCAAGTTCGTGACGCGTATCTCGGTGTCGGAAGACCGATTCGGGGTCCAGACTGAGTCGCTCCAAACTTGGTCGACGCATAATCTGCTGTAGCCCAGCGGTACAGGTAGCGATGCGCACTCAATCCGCTATCCTGGTACGCAGAACGCGCGCTTGCCGCTTATTGAGGTCACACCATGCCCATCGATCCCGGCACTGGAATCATTGCACACGCCATCCAACTCGCCATCGCACCGGTGTTCCTGCTCACCGGTGTCGCTGGTCTTCTTGGAGTAATGGCGCAGCGGCTTGCGCGAGTGATCGACCGTGCCCGCAGCGTCGAGGCGACGTGGTCAGGCATGGATGCCAAAGCCCAGGCCGCGGCACGCTTGGAAATCCGCAATCTCGAGCGGCGCCGGCGTGTCTGCAGCTGGTCTATCAATTACTGCACCATTGCGGCGCTGCTCATCTGCCTGGTTATCGTTGCCCTGTTCGTGGAGGAATTCTTCACCACCAACCTGAAGTGGCTCGCCGGCGCACTGTTCGTGGCCGCGATGGTGTCGTTGATCTGCGGGCTCATTGCCTTCCTGCGCGAAGTTTATCTCGCTACACACACAACGAGCATCGACCTCGCGCGGTTCGACTAACCGATTTCGTCGATGGGGCACCGCGCTGGAGAGCCGGGCGCTCCGGACCTCCCGCCATGCAAGACAACACGAACCGTTATTCGACCGTCTCTGCTGCGAGCTCGAAAACACCTGCGCTCAGTTCCCGCCAGAACCATTCTGCCACCAAGCGACGGTGACACCAGCTTTTGCCGTCGGTGAGATCCTCCCAGCACATCAAGACTGGCTCGAACCCACCCGCCACGTTGTGGAGTTCTTGCCATACCTCCTCGGCGTCGAGCCTGGCCAGCTGCGCGGCATAGCGACGCTCGTACTCGGGGCGATCGACCGACTTGAACCAAGGCCCTGGGGCGAGCTTGGGATATGCTCGCGTACCCCGGAACGATCCGCGGTGGCGCCGCATCGGGCGATCGACACGCGGCCCAAGCCGCTGTAGTGGAAGAATGAAGCCGTCTTCAACAATCGCTCCCGCCGTTAGATCCGCCCTGCTGTTCAATCCGCTCTAGGCAACAACACGTGAAAAGTATTCTCGCGCGCCGCGTGCGTGCCAATCGGCGTTTTTCCGATTGGCTTGTAGGAGTTCGTGACACATAAAACCACGCGACGTCGCCGTCGCAGGCGCCTACAAACAAATCAGCGCGGGACTACAGCGCAGACCGAGTCAGATCGCTGATGATTATCGGAATGGCTTGGTGACATGCATCGTCGCAATGAGTTCTCCAGATTCGACTTCCCGTGATCCCGCACGTCCCCGAAACGGCGGGGTCGATCCTGCGGCACGCCCATCACGCGTAAGACCGGGAGTCGCACTGGATGGTTCACGAAACGGACGCCTGCGCGTTCGCAGTGCGCAACCGACATGACCTTTCGTGGGGAAGTCGCCACGCATAAAGACCATACGTCGTTCCTACTGATAGGCGCGTTTGTTGCCGCGTGTGCGACGCTACCCGGTGCAGACTACCCCAAGCAGCCGTCGGCGGCGCTGGTGCAACCGGATAGCACGCGACTCGGCCGACAGCTGAGCGCGGAGGTGCGCAGACATCCGGGCGTGTCGGGCTTTCGCCTCCTGGTGCAGGGCACCGACAGCTTGCGAACACGCCTCGATCTGGTATCCGCGGCCGAGCGAACGCTGGATCTCCAGTACTTCACGGTTCAGAGCGACACGACCGGGCAGCTGTTGATCAATTCGGTATTGCGTGCTGCCGACCGCGGTGTACGAGTCAGGCTGCTCATCGACGATACCGACGATGTGCAGCGCGACCGGCAAGTGATCGCGCTCGCCGCCCACCCGCGAATCGAGCTTCGCGTATTCAACCCATTCTACACACGCGGCGTTCTCGACTTTCTGCGTTACGCCGAGTTCATCGTCTCCGGTCAGCGATTGAACTATCGCATGCACAACAAGGTATTTATCGTCGACAACGCCGCTGCGGTTGTCGGCGGACGCAACGTAGGCGACGAGTATTTCCAGGCGAGCGCGCACACGGAATTCGGCGACTTCGACGTACTTGCCGTGGGGCCGCTCGTACAGCAGATCTCGGCCAATTTCGACGAGTATTGGAATAGCGCGCTCGCCATACCGATTCAGGCGTTGATTGGCGGGAAGCCACCGTCCGATGCTCTCGAGCAGTATCGCGCGGAACTCGACAAGAACCAGACGGCACCCGACACCGCCGCGTATTTGTCGAATGTCGTGACCACGAACCCGGGACGGCCCCTGGTCGCGCGCGACCGGCCACTCATCTGGGCGCGCGCGGAACTGCTCTACGACAGCCCACAAAAAGCCAAGGTCCAGGACGGCGAGGAAGACGGATCATTGCTGCGGCGGCGCCTCGGTGAAGCCGTGCGCTCGGTCAGGTCGGAGATCTTGATTGTTTCGCCCTATCTGGTCCCGGGCGACGGTGGCATGCGCCTTCTCGAAAGTCTGCGCAAGCGGGACGTGCGAGTGCGCATTCTCACGAATTCACTGGCTTCGACCGATATGCCGATCGTCCATGCCGGCTACCGCCACTATCGGACACGCATGCTGGAGGACGGCATCGAACTGTACGAAGTCCGGCCCGTTCTCGGCAAACCCGAGGGGAGCGGTGGCAGCGGTCTCAAGTCGCCAAGCGCCGGACAGTTTGCCCTCCATGCGAAGGTCTTCGTACTCGACCGTGAGCGGTTGTTCATCGGCTCCATGAATTTTGACCGGCGCTCGCTGCGTCTCAATACGGAAATCGGCGTTTTGATCGAGAGTCCTCAACTCGCGCGCGAAGTCGTCGCGCGATTCGATGCCATCGCACAACCCGCAAATTGCTACATCCCGACGCTGGGCTCATCCGAAACGGCGGGCGTCCGTCCGATAACCTGGCGAACCGAGGAGCAAGGGCAAACCGTCGAGACGGCGATCGAACCCGCGGGTGATCCGCTGCGCGCCATCAAGGTCCAATTTCTTACTCTCCTGCCCATAGACGACTTGCTTTGACGCCGTCGAAGCTCGCCGGTCGCGTGGCTTCTGCACTGTCCTACGTCAATTTCGGACAACGCCGATTGTCCGCCGCCTTGGCTCCGTTGAGGATAGGCGCGTCACAAAGGGAACACCGATGGAGATTGACTTTTTTCTTTCCAATATGGAGGAGATTGCAATGAATACGAAGCACGCTTTACGCTGTACGACCGCCGTTTCGATCGCGCTGCTGTTCTCGACTGCTTGCTTGGCCGATGATGCTACGACTTCGTCCACAGGGACATCATCAACCAAGACCCAGCCGTCGCAGCCGCTGACCGGCAAGCAGAAGGCCACAGCGATCGGCGCGGGAACCGGCGCTGTCGCGGGCGCGGTGGTTGGGGGACCGGTGGGCGCCGTTGTCGGTGCGGGCGTTGGGGGCTACGTCGGTCACGAAGGGACAGATGCCAATGGCCGCCCGCCGACGTCGTCCACGTCGCATGCGACGGACAGTACGGTACGACAAGCGCAAGCGGCGCTGAACGACAAGGGCTACGACGCCGGCGCCGTAGACGGTCGCTGGGGGCCGAGTACGCAGAGCGCCGTTCGTCGCTTCCAGGCGAAGAATGGGCTGGCGGAAACCGGTACGCTCGACAACTCCACGCTGAGCGCATTAGGTGTCAAGGGCTGACCGAACGACAGGCCACAAGAGCACTACAAAATCTCGGCCGCCCCTGAGGGCGGCCGTTTTTTTCGAAAGCAAGCAGATGAGCGAAGTGTGGCGGACGCCTGCGATGTTCTGTCTACGTCGCAACTACTGCGTTCCTCCGGAGATTTCCTTCTGCGTTGCTGGCGAGCTCGGCGGGGCGACGGCCGTTTCCGGCGGCGAATGGGCACCCGACGCTTCCAACGGCCGCGCGGTCGTACCCGGCGCCACGTAAGGCCCTGGATCGACGCATGGAGGCGTTGCCACAGGTGGCGGCGCAATTTGTCCGGCCGTCCTCAGGGCCTCGCGATACATCTCCGCAACGCGTTCATCGGCGACGCATGTCTGATAGGTCGTCATCTTGTCGTCCCACGCCGACTTTGCAGCAATGACCGCTGCCTTGGCCTTGGCTTCTTCAGTAGGCGCGGGCAACTTCGCAAACGCAACGGCCGCGAACAGGGTGAAAGCGATGAGGGCCAGGACGAGTCGCACGGTAAGCCTCCTTCAAACGCAGCATCGCTGCTGCGTAGCGCCACCTGCCGTATGCAAGACGAGATCCGGCGCTTCAAAGCATCTCTTGCGCCGGTTGTGGTGCAGGGATGAGGTCGTGAACAGCTTCGTAGGGGAAGAGGGTTGCGAAGCCATTAACTTGTCATCCCTGCGTGGTTGCATCGTCCCGCAGGGCGGCACGTCGGGCAATCGGGGATTGTCCGAAAGCGATGTAGGACGCTGTCGCATCGGGAATATCGAGCCCGTGGGGTAAAGTGATCCCTGCGTGAGTCCACGAGTTGCGGATTGCATGGCAGTCGTACATCCTAAGGGTCCGCGCGCCGGTTTCTCGACTGCGTCGGCCAAGCGCCAACGGCCCGACGCCGATACGCGACACGTCGCGTCGAGGAGCGCCAGTCTTCAGGACCAGACGACACGTCGATGATTGATAGTCTCTTACTCACCGCGGTGCGCGTGCAAACCTACAAACAACAACAGCTGCTGACGAACGCAAGCGGTTTTTTCTTCACCCGCGACGAGCGACTATTCCTGGTGACGACGCGACACGTGGTCATCGATGAAGCCAGCGGACATTTTCCAGACCGGCTCGATATCGAACTCCACGTCGACGCCGGCAACATGACTCGATCTACGGGGTTTGCCATTCCGCTCTACCGAAACGGGACGAGCCTCTGGCGCGATGGGCGTGACGGTGGCGGCATTGTGGACGTGGCCGTGATCGAGATCGAACGCGACGCGCTGCCGCAGACGACCGTCTACCGTGCCTTCAGCCCCTGCCACCTGCAGGACCCTGGGGAGCAGGTTGCGGTTGGCACCCCGCTGCTCATAGTGGGTTTTCCGCTGGGCTTCCACGACACGCTCCATCACATGCCCGTGGCGCGCCACGCGGTAGTCGCATCCTCATTTGGACTGCGCTTCCAAGGTGAGGGCTACTTCCTCACCGACGCGCGCACACACCGAGGCATGAGCGGCGCACCGGTCGCGGCGCGTGCTTCGTCAGGCGTGCCTCGCGGCGACCTGCCGTGGCTACTGCTTGGCATTCACTCCGCCGGACTCCTCGCAGGCACACGGGACTCGCAGGTGGACGAAGCGCTCGCGCTGAACTCGGCCTGGTACGCGGATATATTGTCGACGCTCACCGAGCGCTGACGGACGCTCGTCAGTCAAATCCAGGTGCGCGTCAGCGTGGGCTCGCGACGTCGGCCCGCGCAACTGATTCCAAAGGTCGCTCGAATCCGTTCGGAATACCAGCTCGCGATTAGCGGGCCGCACATCCCATGCGCCCTCTCGGATCTGATCCTCGAGTTCCCCCGGGGCCCATACCGCCGCGCCGACAAAGAAACGGGCGCTCGTCGGTTCGGTTTGAATCACCCGGTCAATCGCAGTGCCGTCGATGACAGCGACCAGGCCGGGCATGAATTCGATCGTACCCATTGGGTCGGGTGCACGACGTGCGAGAGCGAAAACGGCGTTCGAAAGTTCCATTCCTCCCACATAGACCGGATCGACAACATCACGGCACCCGGCCTGATCGGGAAACAACGCTTCCAGCTTGACGTTGGTCGGGCGATTGATGATGAAACCGATGTGGCCACCACGGGCGAGCGGTGCGGCAACCAGCACGCTTTGCTCGTACACGGAGCCCGCAAGCTTCGACGTGGCCACGAGCATTATTGCCCGTCCCGGTTCGTCGGAAGTCTCCCCCGCTATTGCAAACGACAGCGTGCAGAAATACAGCAGCAGTGCAAAGTATTTGGATAGTCGTGTTGTAAGGTTCACTTGGCCTTCCCCATATCAAGGTGCGACAGCCTGTATCCTCCGCATCCCTCGCGGCAGCAGCAATCGGCGGCCGTCGGAATCGTCCGTAGGAAACGATAGACCGCGCGTCGGACACGGGCTTACGCCGCGCGGCAGTCAACTCGACAGTCCTACACGAATTTCAGCCTTTCGCTGGTATGCGCCGCATCCCGGTCCTAGTACCGTCCTCGTTGTGAACGCGCGCTCATTCTCTGGAGGCGAGGGCCATGAACCGAGATCACCTCAAAGCCACCGCCAAGGACCTGGCGGGCAAGCTGCAAGAAAGATTCGGGCGGATCACCGGGAACAAGGACCAGCAAATGAAGGGGATTGCCAAACAGGTGGCGGGCAAGTTGCAAAAGCGCGGTCCCTCCCTGCAAGAGACGCTCGACAAGTTGAACAAGAAGAAAACATGATGTCGCCCATTCGCATATCGACCAAAGACAACGTTGCGTTGACAATCTCCGACCGCAGCGCGGAATACCGCGCACTCGTCGATGCTGAACGACGTGCCGAGATTGAAGCACTGGCTATCACGAACAAGATTCGTGAGCAGCTGCACTTCGGCAAGGATGGCAAGATCAGCGGGCGTCACACCCCGGCGGACGTGGGTTTGGAAGCGGGAGCCTGGGCGAAGGTGCTGCTGTTGCGCAAAGCCCGCTACAAATGGGTCGCTCAGCGTAAGGCGTGACGACACCGATGACCCAACAGGCAGGCAAGATACCGGCTGCGCGCGTGCGATTCGCCGCCGCATGTCGCTGATGCCGTAGCACGGCCTGGCTCGACCGCCAGGCCGGGACTCCAGAAGTCCTACACGAAATTCGGACGCTTGCCGCTGGCGCGTTCTTGTCGGTTCGCGCACTGTTGCGACCAGGGCGCGACTGTTGCTTGGTAGGGGGCGAAATTGAGAATGACCATTTGGCCGATGCGGGACGGTGCAATCGCCGCAAGCATTGCGCTGGTTGCCGTTATTGTCGCGCAGGCAGCGGGTGTTCCGGTCGACCGCCATACACCTGACGGGAATGAACGCGCACGGTCGCTGGATCTTGGCTTCGCGACACGAGCGAGCGAAGCGATGGCGACCGAAATTCAGATGGCCAAGATCGCTGTCGACCGCGGTGCTTCGGCGGACGTACGCGAATTCGCGCGTCGAGCGCTCATCGAGAGTTCCAAGGCCCGACGCGACCTCGCACAGATCATCTCCGGCTCTGCGGATCAGACAATCACGTCCTTGCCACCGTCGCGCAGCGATAGGGCGGCGGTGGCAAGGCTTCGCGCCGCGACACCCGAGGAATTCGACCGGTTGTACGTCTCGCTGCGCCTCGCGGCGCAGGAGGTCGCGATCAGGCGCTTCAACGACGAGGCCAGCTGGGGGCAAAGTCGTGACGTCGTCCGATTTGCGCGCGCGATGCTGCCGGTACTCGACGAACAGCTCGCAACGGTGCAGGCAATGGCCGACGAGGGACTGCCGCCCTCGACTCGGATCGCCGGGGAGCCGCATTCATGAAGGCTCGTGCCGGCACCAAGCGTCAACGCCCTGCAGCGCGCGAAGTGGAACATGTCCCGGAGGAACCGGTCCCGCGAGGGTGACCTGACCGATGCCGCGTTCTGCGATCACATTGTCGAGACGACATTAGAGCGCTTGGGCGGATTGGACATCTTGGTGTCGAACGCCGCGCATCAAAATCGGAAAAAGTCCCTCAACGACGTTACGGATGAAGAATTCGACCGCACCTTCAAGACCAACATATACGCCTACTTTCGCCTGGCGCGCGCCGCCCTGCGGCACATGAAGCCCGGGTCGTCGATCATCGTTACCAGTTCGGAGACCGGCATACTCGGCTCTAAAGGGCTGCCCGATTACTCAGCGACCAAGGGTGCGATCAATGCTTTCACCAAAACCCTTGCGCAAGACGTTATCGAGCGAGGCATCCGAGTCAATGCGGTTGCGCCAGGACCTGTCTGGACGCCCCTCAACCCAGCCGATGAGGGAACGTCACCGGAAAAGGTTGCAATGTTTGGAGCGAACTCCCCTATGGGTCGGCCGGCCCAGCCCGAGGAGCTCGCGCCAGCCTACGTTTTTCTGGCATCGAACGCGGATTCCTCCTACATCACAGGTACCGTGTTGCAAGTCATGGGAGGTACCACGAGCGGCGGATAGCGAGCGGTCTCTCAAGGTTATTGTGTCCTGCGCTCCATTGCCTCAAGTCGGTCGCGACTGCCGATCGGTACCGCGGCGGTAGCCCGAGTAGCGCGGCCGTTCGAGACCAGACCGATGGTAGCCACCGCCTGGGGCTGACCCGTGTGACCGCGTCGATCGCGACCTGGCGGGCGACTCCGCGTCGTCGCGTCGTGGCGCAGAAAGCTCGCGGCAGCGCGCTCCACGCTTTGCGTTGGCCCGGTTAGCGGGGCGACGAGAAGGCGGTGCATCGCGCCAGATCGCCACGCTGCGAAGACGGCGGGGTTGATGTAGGACTTGCGGCAAACTGTCGGTGTATTGCGCAGGTCTTGCGCAACCACTTTAACTGCCTCTGCGATACATGCGGCCAATGCTCGCTCGGTACTCGGCTCCGGCAGCGGTTGGGATCGCAAGAGGACGATGGCTTGGAGCGTCGCGCCCCAAGTGCGAAAGTCCTTCGCCGTGAAATCGTCCCCCATGGCTTCCTTGAGGTACGCGTTCACCTGATCGGAGTCGACCTGGTGTCGGTCGCCCGCATCGTCGATGTACTGAAACAGATGCTGGCCGGGCAGTTGGTGGCAGTGGCGGACCAGCCGGACCAGTCTTTGGTCATCGATCGCAATTTCATGATCGGCGCCACCCTTGCCACGAAATTTGAGCACCATCCGCCCGCTACGGATGAAGCGCACATGGCGGTTACGCAAGGTGGTCAACCCATAGCTCGCATTGGTCCGCGCATATTCGGCGTTGCCCACGCGAACCCGCGTTGCATCGAGAATGCTGACCACGATCGCGAGTACCTTGTCCCGCGGCAGTCCTTTCATCGCAAGATCGGTCCGAAGTCGACGACGTAGACTCGGCAACGCCTCGGCGAACGCCAGCATGCGCTCGAATTTCGTGCCATCGCGCGCGGCTCGCCACTTGGAGTGGTAGCGGTACTGCTTTCGACCCTTGGCGTCGCGACCCGTTGCTTGCAGGTGACCGCGTGGATTCGCACAAATCCAGACGTCCTCGTACGCGGGCGGCACGGCGAGGCGAGCGATTCTCAGCAACACTTCCGGATCGCGGACCGCGCGATTGTCCGGACTCACGTATGAGAAACGTGATCCGCGCCGGATACGACGAATACCTGCCGTTGCGTCGGATACATAAATGAGGCCTGCGTCGGCCGCCGCATCAACCGCCGTCAGGGCAGATTCGTCATTCATCTCGTTTTGCGTGGCATGTGTCGACGCGTTGTATGAAATCGCGGCCTCCGCCCGGGTTTCCGGCAGTCAGCGCAGGACCGACCCGATGGTGGCAATTTAGCGCGCCGTCGAGCATCGGACGCTGTCTGATTCAGGTGTGGGACAACGCCGACCATCCGCACGGGGTTCAGCGGGCTCGCACAGCAATGCTGTGTTGTTCTTACACGCGAATCGGAATGCGCCGACAGTCTCCGAGCACCCGTTGGGGCAACATCGGGCGAGGTAAACAGCCACGCGTGTGTCCGGCCAATCAATCGTCGCGAGGTTCCTGCTGAAATCGTATCGACCATCGATCCCGGGGATCACCGACGGGCTGGCGTTGCCCCGCGTGGGCCGACCGGTGCTGCGGCCGGTCAGGCGGCGGACGCACTTTCTATCGCGTCCAGGCGCATTCGTGCTTCGTGTTCTAGCTGCTTTTCGCAAGAATCAGGGCTTGTTGCTGGCTGGCGCCGTCGCCTATTACGCCCTGTTGTCGCTGATTCCGCTGCTGATCCTGCTGCTGATCGCCCTGTCGCACGTGGTGGACCAGTCGCGGCTGCTGGCGACGATGACGGAGTATCTCGAATTCATCGTCCCGGGACAGTCGGATGCGGTGGTTGGCGAGTTGCGCGCCTTCCTCGAGCACGGACAGATCGTTGGCGGGGTGTTGCTGATGACGATGATTTTTTTCAGCGCACTTGCCTTTACCGTACTGGAAAATGCGATGGCGGTCATTTTCTATCACCGGGTTGCCGTCCGGCGCCGCCATTTCGCAGTCTCCGCGGTCCTGCCCTACGTCTTCATCCTTTTCCTGGGGGCGGGTCTATTGGTGGTTACGGTTGTCGCTGGGAAGCTTGGTACGCTTGCGACCCACGCGGTAACGGTTTTTGGCGTCCCGCATTCGCTGGGCGACCTGTCGGATTACCTGCTTTACCTGCTCGGCGTAGGCGGAGAGATCCTCATTCTGACGGCGATCTACCTGGTCATGCCGGTCGGACGGCTGTCGCTTCGCCACGCTCTCATCGGCGGTGTCACAGCCGGGCTCCTGTGGGAGGTGACACGGCACTTACTCGTTTGGTACTACGGCACGATGTCCCAGGTGCGCATCGTCTATGGCTCGCTTACGACCGCGATCCTGGTGATGCTTTCCGTCGAGATCGGCGCTATCCTGCTGTTGCTGGGCGCGCAGGTCATCGCCGAATACGAGCGCCTCGATCACGAGCCCGCAACCTCGCCGGACGCTGCGATAAGGGCGCGCGCGGGTCGCCGCAAAAAGCAGAGCGGATCCTAGAGCGTCGCCGGCACTCCTACGCGGAAATCGGACGCCGCCCGACAGCCAGTCAACCTCGAATGCCGAACAATGTATTTCTGCCGTCAATTCAGGAGCGGTGATCGTGTTCGTATGCCCTTTTGATGCGCACTGGTGCGATCTTGCAGCCTGCCGCACGGGCATCTGTGAGATGACCAATGAGACGCCGCTGATCGCATGCTCCGACTGCGGCGCGGTCACCGCATCGTCTCCCGGCTTTCGATTGTGCGTGGATTGTTTCAGCGTACAGCTCGAAACAGTCAACGAAGGAGATTGATCATGCCGCGCCCCCTGTGGAAAGGTGACATAAGCTTCGGGCTGGTCAACATACCGGTCGAACTTTATCCCGCAGAGGAGCACAAGGAATTCAAGTTCTCGATGCTCGACAAGCGCGACTTCTCGCCGGTCGGCTACAAGCGCTACAGCAAGAAGACGGACAAGGAAGTCGAATGGGCGAATATCGTCAAAGGCTACGAGTACGACAAGGATCAATACGTGGTCCTGTCAGACGAAGACTTTCGCCGTGCCAACGTCAAGGCGTCGCAGACCATCGATATCCAGGCGTTCGTTCCTGCCAGCGAAATTCCCGTGCAGTATTTCGATACGCCGTACTATCTCGCGCCGACGGAGCGCGGCAAGAAGGTCTATGCGTTGCTGCGCGAGACGTTGCACGCGACCGGCCGCGTCGCCGTCGCGCAGGTGGTCATTCGAACGGCCCAGCATTTGGCCGCCGTGGTGCCGGTAGGTCGAGCCCTGATGCTCAATACGATGCGCTACTCGGATCAGTTGCGGCCGCCCGAACAGATCGATTTTCCTGGCGACGGCATCAAAGGTGCTGGCGTGACCGCGAAGGAGATCGAGCTTGCGAAGCGATTGGTGACCGACATGGCCGAGCACTGGCGGCCGGCGGAATTCAAGGACACCTATCATCAGGACCTGATGCGGCGCATCAAAGAGAAAATAAAAAATGGAGAAACCAAGCAGATCACGGAGCCAGGCGAAGACACGGACGGCAAGCCGCGATCCGCACAGGTGATCGACCTCGCAGCGTTGCTCCAACAGAGCCTGAAGGCCGGCGGACGCGGGACAACCAAAGCTGAAGCGCCACGTTCGGCTGCGGCGAAGGTAGCAGCGAAGGGCGTCGTTCGTTCGTTGTCGAGGGCCCGTGCTGCGGAGCCGAAGGCGAAGCGCAAGAGCGCATAACGATTCGTCGAGCCGGACGATGGCCCTCGAACACTATCGAAAAAAGCGCGACTTCAAGGCCACGCCGGAGCCACGAGGTCGCGTCGCGCCGAAGAAGCGACGGGAGCTGTCCTTCGTCATTCAGAAGCACGCTGCCAGCCACCTGCACTACGATTTTCGCCTCGAACTCGACGGTGTGTTGCTCAGCTGGGCGGTCCCGAAGGGTCCTAGCCTCGATCCGTCGGATAAACGCTTGGCGATGCAGGTCGAGGATCACCCGCTGGATTACGGTGGCTTCGAGGGCACGATTCCGGCCAAGCAGTACGGCGGCGGCACGGTTTTGTTGTGGGATCGAGGCATATGGATCCCGAAAGGCGACGCCGCCATCGACTACCGCAAGGGACACCTTAAATTCGACCTTGTCGGCGAAAAACTGCGCGGCGGCTGGACGCTCGTACGCACGCAGGGCGGCAAGTACGGGGGCAACGGGAAACAGGCGTGGCTGTTGATCAAGGAAAGAGATGACTTCGCGCGAAGCGGAAGTGACGCGAAAGTCGTCGACGACGAACCCGACAGTGTCTTGTCCGGCCGGTCGTTGGAGCAAGTTGCGCACGATCGCGAGCACGTCTGGCATTCCGATCGATCGGTCGCCGCCAATGTGCACGGTGGAGCGCTCGATCGTCGGCAGGCTGACGCGGTGACGGCGGCCGGCGCAAGCGATCCGAGCGCAGTCGCGGGAGCGAAGAAGGCGAGGTTGCCCGCCACACTGTCGCCGCAGCTTGCAACGCTGGTCGACGCTTGTCCGTCCGGTGACCGCTGGTTGCACGAGGTCAAATACGATGGCTACCGGATGGTGTGCCGCGTCGATCGCGGCGAGGTGGGCATCTATTCGCGTAACGGCAAGGATTGGACCGCCGTCCTGGGCGCGGTGGCGGCCGCCGTCAAGCGTCTGCGCATCCGGTCGGCATGGCTCGACGGCGAAGTCGTCGTGATGACGCCCGATGGCCGCACCAACTTTCAGCGCTTGCAGAACGCTTTGGCAGATCCGTCGGTCGGGGCGCTTACCTACTTCATCTTCGATGTTCCCTTCCTCGACGGCTACGACTTGCGCGGCGCAACGCTCACCGAACGCAAACGCCTCCTGCGCGCCATCCTTCCGGATAAGGATCCGTTGGTGCGTTACGGCATCGAAGTACAGGGGTCCGGCGATCAGTTCTTTGCGCAAGCATGCAAGCTCGGCCTCGAAGGTGCAGTGTCCAAGCGTGTCGATTCTCTCTACCACGCGGGAGCGCGCACCCGCGACTGGCTCAAGGTCAAGTGTGGTCAGCGGCAGGAGATGGTGATCGGCGGGTTTACCGATCCGCAGGGCAGTCGAGCCGGTTTCGGCGCACTGCTGCTCGGCGTCTATGAAGGGGATGGAACACTGCGGTACTCCGGCCGAGTGGGTACCGGGTTCGACGATGCGACCCTCGGAAGTCTGCGACACACGCTCGACAAGCTCGTGGAGACTAAACCTTCGTTCGCCAATCCGCCGCGTGGCTATGCGGCCAAAGGCGTGCATTGGGTCCGCCCGACGCTGGTCGCCGAAGTGGCATTCACCGAGTGGACGCAGGATGGAACGCTGCGCCATCCTTCGTTCCAGGGATTGCGGAAGGACAAGAAAGCGGAGGAAGTCATGCGTGAACGAGCAGTAAAACAGTCGCCCGTTGCCGTAGCATCCGCGGCCGCCGATGCGCCGGGCCGATCGACGCGCAAGGCTGCGCGGGCGCCTGTATCGACCGCCCCGATCGTCTCCGGCATCACGCTCTCGCATCCGGACAAGTTGCTGTTTCCGGCGGACCGGTTGAGCAAGCTCGATCTCGCGCAGTACTACGAGAAGGTGAGTACGCAGATGATTCCGCATCTGCGCGATCGGCCGCTGAGCCTGGTCCGGTGCCCGGATGGCTGGCAAGCCCAGTGTTTCTATCAGAAGCACGCGGACAAGAGCGTCAATGTTGCCGTCGATCGCATCACCGTGCCGGAGGGGGAGGGTACCGCGACGTACCTCGCGGCGAACTCGACTGCAGCGGTCGTTGCCCTTCTACAGTGGGGAGTGATCGAGATCCACCCATGGGCTTCGCGCAAACCCAAGCTGGATCGGCCGGATCGCCTGATCCTCGATTTCGACCCGGACGATGGCGTGGGCTGGCCTGATCTCGTGAGCGCGGTACAGGTGACGCGAGCGCTGCTCGACGATCTCGGCCTGACGGGATTCCTGAAGACGACCGGCGGCAAGGGCCTGCACATCGTCGTCCCCATTCGACCGACGATCGAATGGGAGGTGGCGAAGGGCTTCGCCAAGGCGGTGGCCGACATGCTGGTCTCCACTTTTCCCGACCGCTTCACCGCCACGCTGTCGAAGACCCAACGCAAAGGCAAGATTTTCATCGACTATTTGCGCAATGGCCAGGGCGCAACGGCTGTCGCGCCCTATTCGGTACGGGCGCGGGAGCACGCACCGGTGGCGACACCGATTGCGTGGGAAGAACTCGCGCAGGATGTGCGCTTCGGCTACTTCAATGTGGGCAACGTTCCAGCGCGCCTGGGTCGCCTGAAGCGTGACCCGTGGGCCGCGTTCTTCGAGGTTCGGCAGTCGATCGCCAAACCGATGATGAAGCGGATCGGTTATACGCCAGGATGATCCAGAGCTAGCCCTTGCGTTTGCCTGCGCTACAGCAGCCGCTTGCCGGGCTGGCGCGGCGGCTCCGGCGACTCTACCGAATCGTCGGCATCAGGCGAGTCGGGGTCGATGGGTCCCGGTGCAGCATCGGGTTCCGGCGGCGGTTCCTTGACGGGTGCATGCGACGTGCGTGGTGTGTGTGCGTTGGGGCGGCGGGGAGTAGCTTTGTCGCGCACGGTAACTCTCCTTCAAAGCGTGGCGTTGTTGGACTAGCAAGCGTCGTGCCGAGTGCAATTTCAATCTCCGCCCGTACGCGCGGACGGATTTTGTCTTCGCGCTGCGCGCTTTTACAAAAGCGGCAAACGAAATTGCAACTGCGCCGCACACGGGATGGCGGAACTTACCGTTGTCAACCGACCGCGCAAGAAGGACCGACGGCCTAATGCGACGAAATTCACGTCGGTGGCACGACATTTGCGACGCAGTCGGGCGCAGGGGATCGGGACTCGAGTCGCAAGCCCAATTCTCATGGCGCGAATCGAGTAAGTCCGATCCTCCTGCGCCCCGCGGGGCATGCTGGCGGAATACCCTCGTCCGCCCGTTCACCAGGAGGTAGGTCATGCCGACACTGAGAACACGCGTACTGATCGTCGACGATCATGCCCTCGTGCGAGCCGGATTCCGGCAGTTGCTCGAGTCCACCGACGACCTCGAGGCGACCGGGGAAGCGGGAACGTCCGCTGGCGCGCTGAGCCAGGTCGAGGCCGGCGAATTCGACGTCGTGCTACTCGACATCTCGTTGCCTGACGCCGGTGTGATGGAGACGGTCAATGTTCTGCGACGCAAGCATCCCGGCTTACCAATCCTGGTCGTGAGCATGCATGCCGAGGAGGAGTACGCCGTGGATCTGCTACGTGCGGGTGTAAGCGGATTTTTCGCCAAGGCGGGAGATGCCAAGGAGATGCTGCGCGCCATTCGCTTGATTGCCGGCGGCCGAAAATACATGAGTTCCGCGCTGGCGCAATCACTGGCGATGGACACTCACGAAAAATCGGCAGCGCCGGCCCATCGACAGCTTTCGGGCCGAGAATTTCAGGTCTTCCTGCAACTGGCAGCCGGCAAGACGGTCACCGACATCGGCAAGGACTTGCTGCTGAGCGTAAAGACCATCAGCACCTACCGCACGCGCATCCTTGAAAAGATGAATCTGTCGCGGAACGCGGAACTCACGACGTACGCACTGCGCAATCACCTCATCGCTTAGAGCGCAGGAACGCGACCGAAGGAGTCGCCCGAGACCGGGTCAGCCATCGAGCCCCTCTCGACTCGGAACACAGGATCGGCGCTTCGCCGCAACCCGAGATGCGATGGTCAGTGGATCCGTCCCGCCAAGCTTGTGAGCACTTCGTGAAGGCGCCGGAATTCCGACGACTTGTCGAAGAAGAAATCCGCTCCGAGGGCGATCGCTCTGCTGCGGTATTGCGGAAAATCGAAATTGCTGAAGACGATAATCGTCGTCTCTTCGCGACGGATGGTTTTGCCGAGCTCCTCCAATACGCGGAGGCCGGTGCCTTCCTTCAGTTGCAGATCGAGGATGACAATTTCCCATTCACCCTGGCGGAGTATCGTCAGCGCTTCATCCTCGGTGGTCGCGTAGCCGACGGTCGCGAGATTGGGAATGTCGGCGAGCAGTGCCCCAAGGCGTTCGCGAATGATCCTCGAATCCTCGACGACGACGACCCGCAGCGCACCCGGTGGGGCGTACGGCGCCGGCTGGTACTCGTCTCGTACGTGATCAATCACTCCGGTTTCCACAGAAGTTGGAACTCGAGCCATCGACGGCGTTCCGGTAGCGCCTCCGAAAACAATGGCAGACAAAGGCACAACGCTCGTAGGCGCTGTCCGACAGCCATCGCGCATTATGAAGACGTGCCAAGGCTCGGAACGCTGGCGGTCGTATCAGTTGTGGCTCAACTGCTCGCTGAGCACGCCCTGGAGTGTGAGAACCGAGTACGGCTTCAACAATGCAATCGCGCCGCTGGCAAGAATATTTTCGACCGCCCCATCGTGGCCCGTGACCAGTACGACGGGAATCGGACGCGGAAGGGCGCGCACGCCAGCCATGAATTGGAGTCCATCCATCTGTGGCATGACGACGTCGGAAATGACAAGGTCGAAAGGATTGTGCGCGCGCATCTGGTTGAGCGCATCGATTGCGCGATCGCAGGTCGTCACGTCGTATCCTTGCGCCAGCAACAGGTCGGTGAGCGACTCCCGATGGATCGGTTCGTCATCGACGACCAATATGTGCTTTCGACGAGCCATGGTCCTTCCTGTCTCGCTGGCGGAGGGCTTTTTCATTCTACCGTACCCACCGTTCACATCAACATAGCCGGTATTCATGCAACGCACATCCGGGCGCCGCCTGCATCGGCTGTGGATTTACCACCGCAGCTACAGTAGTCTGTATGAACGCACAGCACGCTGGCGACTCGTGATCTCGACGGCGCCGAACGATGTCGAAAGGACAGTTCAACCGATGCAACCTAGCGGTTCAAATCCTTCGCTAAATGCAGACAGCGCAACGGCGCACGATGATGCAAGCCTGGGCGTCATTGCGCCTGACCGCAGGGCCGATGCGATTCGATACGCCGTTCTCAGCATCATCGCGGCCGGGCTGCGCCACGCCATTGCGGGCCAGATGCAGGCGATCCAGGGTTCTGCCGAGGCGGCCGCAACGGTGCTGGATCGGGGAGGGGACCGCGCCATCGTAGCCAGGAATTTGGCAAGAATTCCCAATCTGTGCAAAAGCACAGGGACAAGGTTGGGAACCCTCGTCGAGTGGCTGAGACCCGATGCCCACATGAAAGGACCTGCACGAGACTGCATCACGCAATGTGTCGAGCTCGCCAGCGAAGACATGTCACTGCGCGGCATCGAAGTTGCGGTCGAGACGGGGGCGGGAGCGGACACCGACATCGATTCGAGCGCGATGCGAGAGTTGGTCGTTACCGCGCTCCTGGTCTTGGCCGATGTCGGTGACCAGCCGGTGGACGTCACCGTGGCACTTCGAACGAATGGAGAGCACATCGATGTTTCCTTGCAGGCGCGGATGGCTTCGCGCGTCGCGTCCCTTCCACGTGGTACCCGCGCCCGGCAATTGTCTTGGGACGACCTCAAGTACTTGGCAGCGCTTCGCGGTGTTTACTGCGTGTGCGAACAGAGCGCCGCGTTGCTTCGATTTCCAACCGCCCGGGTATAAGCGTCTGCAGCGCCGTGCGAGTTCGTATGGGTCAACCCTACAGTCCCCTGGTCGCGGGCTTTTGTTCGGGAAAGAGCATCGCAACCTTCGGGCCTGCGCCACGGCGCTGGGCCGCTGCCTCTTTTTCCTGGGCTTCTCTCCGGATTCGCGCAAAGGTCTTTCTGATGTCGGTGCGGATGCTTGGCACGTAGCGAAACGAAGGGTCCAGAAGCGATTTCATGACGACCTCTATGAAGATCATGGCAGCCACAACCGTACTTCTTCGCGCCGATGCAAGCCATCGGCGGACGTCTGAATCACTTGTAGCCGGAAGCGAATGAGAGTGTAGGAATGCACCTGACAAAAGCAGCGGACAGGACCAGCGCGGGGCGCAGAGCGCCCCGGGCGCCGTCGGCCCGCCTTCGGTAAGCGGGCCGACGATGCTAGCCGATCAGCCGCCGTGATCGGCGCCATGCAGGCACGCATCGAGCGCGGATCCAGAGAACTTCGCGCAGGTCGAATCCTCAAAGGTAAATCGTGCGTTGAGTTCGTTGAGGCAAGAGGGTTGCTCCAGCACGGGTCGGGCCTCGCATGCAGCCCGACCGGCCTGGTAGTCGTGCATTTGGTCGCTCGAATTGAAAGGACTGACATCGTAATGATAATAAAGCGCGCCGCCGCTCGGCGTGTCTATGACCGTTGAACTTGCGGGCGGTGCCGTGTCCGGGGAGGTCGCATATTGCGCCATGGCACTCGAAGCGCCCCCTATGAGCGAGGCGGTCATCATTGCGATCAGTAGCGGTCGTTTCATGATTTGCCCTTTCCTTGGATTGAGATTTAGGGTCACGGGTGGTCGCGTTGCCGTGACCGCCCAATCGACGATTACTAGGTTGCCAACGGAGGAGATGCGCAGCAATCAGAGAACAACCGAAATTACTGTAGGACGGCCGGCAGCCGGCGGCTGCAGAAGCGTGGCACCCTGTGCCACCCTGCTTTCATTTCAGGTATCCTTTAACATCGCCCTAGACGCCCTGCAGTGATCCCCATGCCACCGACAGAAATGATTGGACGCGACGACAACCCACCCGTACCAGCCGCACTAGAGCAAACACCCTGCGCACCCGATTCGCCCCAGGACTTCCTGCAAGGCGGCGGCGAGATGGGTGAGCGCATGCGACGTCTGGACTGGGCGCGTACGCCGCTCGGTTCTCCGGCGTTCTGGCCTCAGTCCCTTAAAACGATCGTCCGCGTCATGCTCGATTCGCGGTATGCGATGTGGATGCTTTGGGGGCCCGAGATGACCTTCTTCTGCAACGATGCGTACCTGCCCACCGTCGGCATCAAGCGCGAATGGGTGCTGGGAGCACGCGCCGACCGGGTTTGGGAGGAAATCTGGCAGGACATCGGGCCGCGCATCCAGCATGTCCTGGAGGACGGGCAGGCGACCTGGGACGAGGCACTTCTGCTCTTCCTCGAGCGCAGCGGCTTCCCGGAAGAGACCTACCATACCTTCTCGTACAGCCCGGTGTACGACGACAACAGCCGCGTGGCGGGAATGCTTTGTGTCGTGACCGAGGTCACGGAGCGCGTGATCGGCGAGCGACGGCTGCGAGTTCTTCGCGATCTGGCCGCTCGCTCGGTCGGCGTCGAGAGCGTCGAGGAAAGTTGTCGGCGGGCTTGCGATGTACTCGCGCTCTATCCGGGGGACGTTCCGTTCGCCGCGCTGTATCTCACGGGTACTGACGACGGGCAAGCGCATCGCATCGCAGCAACCGCGTCCTCGATGGAGCAATTCCTGCCAGCGGTGGTTCCGCTGCATGGAACGCTTTCGCCGTGGCCGCTGGATGCGCTTTTTTCCGACGAGACCGTGCAGGACCTCACCAATCTGCCCGCGCTTGGTATCGACATTCCGGCGCCGGTCGGGCCAGGTCCGGTCCAGCGTGGATTGTTGCTTCCGCTCAAAAGCTCCGTTCCCGGCCTGGCCGGTTTTTTGATGGCGGGGTGCAGCCCGCGCCGTCCCTTGGACGAAGATTATCGGTCGTTTCTTGTCCTAGTCGCGGGGCAGGTTGGCTCGGCTGTCGCGGAAGCCCAAGCCTACGAAGCAGAACGACGGCGGGCCGAGGCACTGGCCGAGCTCGATCGCGCCAAGACCGCGTTTTTCTCCAACGTGAGCCACGAGTTCCGCACGCCCTTGACGCTCATGCTCGGTCCGCTGGAGGAGGCAATTGCAGACGGCCGGATTCCGCAGAGCGTTCGCGAGCGGCTGGAGCTTGCGGAGCGCAACGCCGGACGCCTGCAGCGCCTGGTGAACTCGCTGCTCGATTTCTCGCGGATCGAAGCTGGTCGCATGCAGGCGACCTACGAGCCGACAGACCTGGCGGCACTTACGCGTGACCTTGCCAGCACTTTCCGTTCAGCGATGGAAAAGGCGGGGCTATCCTTCGTCGTCGATTGCGTCCAGCCGGACGAACCGGTCTACGTCGACCGGGAGATGTGGGAAAAGATCGTCCTGAATCTCCTGTCGAACGCCTTCAAGTTCACACTCTCCGGCGGCGTGGAAGTGCGTTTGCGGTCAGACCAGGGCGTGGCGCTGCTCGAAGTGTCCGACACGGGCGTCGGCATCCCCGAAGCGGAGTTGCCGCGGCTGTTCGAGCGGTTCCACCGGATCGAAGGCGCGCAGGGACGAACACAAGAAGGATCCGGCATCGGGCTTGCGCTCGTTCAGGAGCTCGTGAAGCTGCACGGCGGCACGATCGACGCGACCAGCGGCGAGGGACGGGGGACGACCTTCCGCGTCCGCATCCCGTTGGGCAGCGTCCATTTGGCGCAGGACCGCATCAGGCCCGCGCGCGCATTAGCTCCACCTCTGTTTGGCGCGCGAACCTTTGTTGAGGAGGCGCTCCGCTGGCTTCCCGACGCCGACGGCAGCGCAGGGCCGACCAGTCTGCTCCTCAAATCCGATTCTCCCGTCGCACGCGATCGGCGCTTCGCCCCGACCTTCGGCTCGCGCATCGTGCTCGCGGACGACAACGCGGACATGCGCGCGTACATCCGAGAACTCCTGTCACCCTATTATCTCGTGGAGGCGGTGGCCGACGGCGCACAGGCGCTGGCGGCGGCCCGGCGCGCGCGCCCCGACTTGATCCTGAGCGATGTCATGATGCCGCAGCTCGATGGCCTTGGCCTCCTTGCGGCCGTTCGCTCCGACGAGGCACTTCGCAGTGTCCCCGTGGTGCTGCTGTCCGCGCGGGCGGGAGAGGAGTCGCGCATCGAAGGTCTGGATTCGGGCGCCGACGATTACGTCGTCAAGCCTTTCTCGGCGCGCGAACTACTCGCCCGCGTGGGTGCCTTGCTCGAGCTCCAGAACATGCGTCGGACTGCCGCGGAAGCTTTCCGCCTTCGTACCGCGCAATACGAAACACTGCTCAACCAGGCGCCACTCGGGGTCTTCCTGGTCGATGCGGACTTCCGCGTGCGGGATGCCAATCCGACCGCGCTCACCGCATTCGGCGACATGCCGGATCTTCTCGGACGCGACTTCGGCGAGGTCGTCCGGCAGATATGGCCCAAAGCCCACGCCGAACAGGTCGTCCAGCAGTTCCGTCGCACGCTGGAGACCGGCGAGCCCCATTTCACTCCGGAGCACGTGGGGCAGAGGCTGGATCGCAGCGGAGTCGAGTACTACGAATGGCAGATCAACCGAATTCCACTCCCTGATGGGCGCAGCGGCGTGGTGTGCTACTTCCGGGAAATCTCCGCGCACGTTCTGGCCCGCGCCCGGTTGGAGACGGCAGACCGGCAAAAAGACGAGTTCCTGGCCATGCTCGCGCACGAGCTGCGCAATCCGCTGGCTTCAATTCGATATGCCGGCGAAGTGCTGGCCCGCCTTTTTTCCGAGAACTCGGGTGCAAAGGAGGCGATCGGTGTCGTTCAGCGACAAGTCGGAAACCTGACACGACTGGTCGACGACCTCCTTGATGTCTCCCGCATCACTCAAGGGCGCGTCGAGCTGCGGCGCCACCCCATCCAGCTTGCCGAGGTCGTCGCGCAGGCCGTCGAGACCGTTGCTCCGCTTATCCAGGAAAAGCAGCATGAACTGTTGGTCACCAACTCTCGCGCGGCACGGGTAAACGGCGATCCGGCGCGGCTCGTGCAGTGTGTCGCGAATTTGCTGAGCAATGCGGCGAAGTACACCGACCACGGCGGAAAGATCGAGGTAGAAGTTCGCGACGACGGAGACCATGCGGTCGTAAGCGTTGCGGACAACGGCATCGGAATCCCGAGGGAATTGCAGTCGACGGTGTTCGATCTTTTCGTGCAGGGAGATCGCACGCTCGACCGCGCCCAAGGAGGATTAGGGGTCGGCCTCTCTGTCGTGAAGCGACTGGTGGAGATGCATGGTGGACGAGTCTCGGTATCCAGCGATGGGCGCGGAACCGGCGCGAAGTTTCAAATACGCCTGCCGCTCATCGAGGTAGATGAAACGACCGAGGACGCGCCGCCTCTGGTTGAGGTGTCGCCGCGTCGCATTCTGGTCGTGGATGACAATGCAGACGCGGCGAACGCGGTGGCGATGCTCCTCAGCCTCGAGGGTCACGAAGTGGAATGCGCCTACTCGGCGCAGGATGCCCTTGAACGGTTGCCGAAGAGTCGTCCCGACATTGCGCTGCTCGATATCGGCTTGCCCGGCATGAATGGATTCGAGCTCGCAAGGCGAATTCGCGCGCATCCTGAGCTGGCCGCCATGCGTTTAGTGGCCCTGACAGGATACGGACAGGCCGAGGACAAGGCGCGCGCTGCGGGCGCCGGATTCGACGAACATCTCGTGAAACCGGTCGACTTGCGAACGCTCCAGCAGGCTCTGGCGCGCGTTCCCCGTCAAGCCGTCGCAGCGCCGACGGTGTCGTCGGATTGACGCGCGTGCGGCGAATCGCCGCCGCCAAGCACGCAGATCCGCATCGCGTTGCGGTCACTGCACACGGAGTCGGCGGATGCTACAGGTACCAGCCCTTGGAGTGGCCGCCGCGGTCGACGCCGACAGGGCACTCGTCCGACGCCCGCCTTGACGAAAGTGTGCACAGAGGACTTTCGGTCATGGACGCACGGTCGCCATCCAGGGTGGCACACGACGCGCATACCTGTCGCGCTTCATTTTCGCTGCGCGTGTCGTAACCGAGCGGATGGGCCTCCATGTGGCGATCGGACGGTGCAACGATGTTTACCGGGACGCTCAAGCCTTCGACTTCCTCTTGCGCCATGACGGAAGCAGCGCCTCCCGCCGCCGACGCGAACCACAACGCAGCGATGACTGAATGTCTCATGTTGTGTCTTTTCGGCAGGTCCCGCGCGCCGCCAATTGCGAGCAGACGCGCGAAGGATGCGGCAGGACGTCTGTCGCGACAATCGGTCGGCGTCTGATTCCGGCATAGGACAAATCGGAAACTCGGTCAGACTGATATCGACGTGCGTGTTGCCACTGGAGGGTTGCGGGGCTCCCCGGCAAAACGGCAGCCCCGCAGCACGATCGACTTGGCCGCGCTCAGTACTTCGTCGTTCTGTCCACGTGGGCATGTTGACGTTCGCCGCCGTCAAGCTTCCGAGGTGGCCTCGCCAACAGGGACACTCGTCGGCGCGGACGCCACCGCGGGCTGTTCATTGACTTGCACGCCGAACACGAACTCGTTGAACCAGTTCACGAGCAACGACGTGTACGTACTTCGCCACGCTTCGCTCGACAGACCGTGATCCGCGCCTTCGATCAGTCGATAAGTCAACGAGTGCGCGCTGATGCATGCTTCACGATAGTTGACGATCACCTGATGCGGTATCAGGTCGTCATGCTCCGACTCGACGATAAGCACATCGCCGGTGAATGCCTGGCACGCGCGCAGCGCCTTGCTATCAGCCGGGCCGATCGGCTGCAGACGATACTTCTCGAGGTGCTGCTCGCCCCTTAGCCGTAACTTTGGCAGATTCCATTCCGAATCTTTGTACAGAGCCGGAACGCGCAGGACGAGCCACTTCACGGGCCGGGCGGCCGTTAACAGCGCCGCCAAATAGCCGCCATAGCTGCTGCCGACGACGGCGATCGAGTCGGAATCGACGTTACGCAGCGACGCCAGGAAGTCGTACGCAGCGAGAAGGTCGCGCATGCTGTCCTCGCGCGAGACCGTGTCGCGCCGCGCTTGCGTCTGGGCGTGTCCGCGCAAGTCGAACGTGAGGCAGACACAGCCAAGTGATGCCAACTCGCGAGCACGATCGACGTATTGCTGCTGGTCGCCCCCCCAGCCATGCACGAACAGGGCACCCGGGACCAACGTGCCAGGCGAGATCAGCGTGCCAAGGATGTGCTCATCCTCGACGCGTATGTAGATCGGCTCATCAAGCGTCGGCATAGGATTCGACCCACGCATATTTCGTGAGGGGGCCGACGCTCGGATCAGTGCCGGAAAAATACACGGTCGCATCCGAGGGTAGCGTGGGCTCGTCGCCGTAGACTTCGCGCGTCGCGGCACGGACAACGCGTAGCGATGAATCCTTGTCGAAGCCTTCCAAAGCGCCGATCTCGGCGCCGCTCGCGCCACCCGCCCGCCAGGATTGCTCCAGCACGCCCGACCGTGGACGACCCGCTGCGTCACGACCTTGCGCGACATCGTAGTTGCGACGGGACGCATAGAAGCCCGGGAAGCATTGACTCGCCGCGTCGTCGTAAGTGCGCGCCTGCACGATCGCCAGGCGGATGTCATCGGGCAATCGCAAGCGCAGCAGTGTGTCGTAGTCACCGCGCACGACGGTGATTTCCGAGCCGCCGTAAACGGCGGCGCCATGATTGTTGGTCGTCAGCTGTTGCGTGCCGTAGTACGTTCCTACGGTGTCCGCCACGCGAAACTGGCCGACGCTGTAGGTCATCACATCGGTCAGGTTTTGTTCCACCACGACACCTGCCTCACTCATTGCGCGTGGATCAATGCGGTCGAGCGCCGTCGCCAACGAGTGCACGCTGTCTACGACGAACTGGCCGAGCCCGGCTATGCCCGTGGCGAGCTTGACCCGTATGGGGCCGTGTTCGAGAAGGCGGGAGCCGGCCCGCAGGGCGTCATGCTTGGTGAACGCGCTGAAGCCGTCCAGCACGACGCTCGCTACTCGGTGCGGAAATTCAGTTGACCAACCTCGAGGTGCCTGTGCACCCGTATCGACCAACGGGTGAGTGATCGTCTTGGTTGCCACGAATGGGTAAGGCACCACGCCGCCGAAGAGATCGTCTTCGTCGCGAATGCCGAGTCGAGCGGCGACTTCGCTCGTTAACGTCTCGTGCGGAAGGAAGTATCGAGGAGCGGAATACCGGACGAGCGAGTCGAATTCACCGCCATCGACAAAGCCTTTCAGGCCGGCCAACCGCCGCGCGATTTGCCGCTGCGTGGCGGCCTCGTGCCCGCCGCACTTGGCGCTGGTCGCGGACAAATAGGTCACCACGACACCGCGGGCAGTCGCGGGCCGGGCGGCGAGCAGTTGCATCTCGCGGGAATTGGATTGGGTGAATTCTGTCTTCAAGTTGGGGTTCAGTCGATCCATTGCCAAAGCCCCGGCTGCGATCCCGACTGCGACCGTTCCGCCCTAACCGGACAAGGTTCGTGCATTGTCTCCAAGAGAGTCAGTCAAAGATGTAGGTGCATTCCGGCGATGGCATCGGACGTTGTCTGAAACGAACAACGGATGGCCGTCAGGACGGCTGGACTGCGTCGAACGATCGTTCGATAATGGCGTGGAATGGTCGTGTCGCAAAAAGCTTGTGAACCCACTCAAACCGCTCGCGTTCGTCGATATCGAAACCACGGGGCTGAGTCCCTCGGCAGATCGCATCGCTGAAATCGGCGTCATCACCGTGGACGCCGATCGAACGGATCGATGGACGACCCTGCTCAGGACGATGTCGCATCGGCGTCGCCGGGCCGAGCATCACGTTGACTCGGACGCGGCGCCGACCTTCGATGACATTGCCATCGAATTGGCGCAACGACTTTCCGGGCGCCTGATGGTGGCGCATAACGCGCGCTTTGATCATGCGTTTCTCCGGGCGGAGTTCGATCGCGTGGGGATCGTCCTCGACGCGGACGTGCTTTGCTCGGTAATGCTGTCGCGAAAGTTGTATCCGCAGCTCCCGCACCACGACCTCGATTCCCTCGTCGAACACCACGGCTTGCGCGCCGACGTGCGCCATCGCGCGTTGCCGGATGCGGACCTGCTCTGGCAGTGGTGGCAACTGATCCACAAGCGGTGTCCCAACGACGTGTTCCGCGATATCGTCAGCGGTCTGGTGGCGGGGCCAATATTGCCTGCTCATCTGACGCCTTCACTCATCGACAAGTTGCCGGAAGCGCCAGGCGCTTACGTTTTTCATGGTGAGCGCGACCAGCCGTTGTGCGTTGGCGCTGCCGGCAACCTGAAGCGACACGTCCTCAATTACTTTCGCATCGACCGCGCAACGGGCGCGTCGCTGGAATATTCGCATCGCATTACCAACATCACCTATCGGCGGGCGCGCGGCATGCTTGGCGCACGCCTGCATGCCGCAACGCTGGCTACGGTCCATTTCGCTGGCACGAGACGAAAGCGGGCCGCGGCTTCGTGTACCTGGCGCTTTTCGCCGGATGCGATGCCCCCCATCGCGGTCGCAACCCTCTCGAACGACGACTGTGCTCGGCAGAACGATTCGTTCGGCATCTTCGCGTCGGAACGCATGGCAACGAACGCGCTGATACGATTGGCGTCACGGAACCATCTGTGCCACTGTCTCCTCGGCGTGGCGGCGGATTCCGGGAAGGAGCTGTGCGCTGCATGCGTCGATAACGGGGCGACGTGCATCTGCGCGGACAGGATGGCTCGGAACAGACACTTGCTGCGAATATGCATTGCCATCGAGCCTTTTCGAGTGCCGCGGTGGCCGTACCGCGGCCCCATCGGCATTCGGGAACGCTCCGACATGCATGTGGTCGACCGCTGGCGATTTCTCGGGACCGCGCATGACGAAGCCGATCTGTTCGAATTGCTGGATGCCCGCGGGCCGGAATTCGACAGGAGGATCTATGCGTTGATCAAGCGCACGATCGACAAATTGCCCCCACACAAGATCGTCGATCTGTCGCGATATGTCAGCAGTGGCTAGGATTCAGAGTCGGGGATGGCGGCAAGCGGATCGCTGGCACCGGTCGACGAAAACTGAATCGAACTCAGTTTCCATTCGTACCAACCAAAGCGAGAGAACACCAAAGCGATCGGCTGCCCGCCGGAATCATCCGGTACAAAGACCCTGAAGATATTCGCGCCGTCGAATCTCCCCAAATGCACAGACCGGATAACGGTTCGAAGAGCCTTGACGGGCGCGATGTTGACGTCGTCACGACCTGCCGTAGTCCGCGCAATCCAGGCCGCGAGCGAATTCGGGGTTACGAGGTCATCGATCCTCGAACTGATCATCGCAACAGCGAGCATTTGGCCAAGGCCGGCTGTGACAGCCCGGGTCGATCTCGAATTGCCCCTCAGCCTCTCGTCCGTCGACCTCGCAAGTTCGGTCTTGGTGGCCTCGCGCACCGCGTCGAAGTCGATCCGGCGCGCCAGTTCGGACGGCGTCCCGAATTCCACCACGTGCCCGAGCCGGTACATGGTCCAATACGGCGAGCCGAAGTACACGACAACGCCCGCGAATGCCACAGCTAGCAACACATGACGGGTCTTCATTCGCCGGCGCTTGCAGTTCCAGGTCGATCCACCAGCAGACGTTAAACCTGCCATGAAAAGATGGCTGCCGGCGGCGTCCGATAATCGTGTCGGCGTACGTCTGATATGCAGCGCAGGCGCGCAATCTTGGGTATGAGGTCCGCTGTCTCGTCTGCGATGCCGCGGTTGTGTCGGACGAAATCTGACGACAGAAAGAGCGTTACGCCGATTCACGATCCCTGTTGCGCGGTCCACTATCGAGATCATTCGGTGGTGCCCGGGTGCCTCAAGGAACTGCGATGAAATCTTGTCTGATGCATAGTCTCAGCGGTCTAGCCCTGATGGTAGGTACGGCGTGGGTGCTCGGCGCTGCCGGGACCGCGGCGGGTCAAGCTTCGACGCCGGTCGGAGTCGCCAAGCCGGCGGAATACGACTGCGCGGGGCTCGAAGGGCCGGCGTTGACCAGCTGTCGAGACCTCAATGCTGCGGCCATTAAAGGCGCAATGGTCAGGCCAGGTACTGTTCCGCATTCGACCCACGATTGCTTCGGCATGAGCGGGGCGGCGCTCGCGACATGCCTGGATTTGAATGGTCAGCTGCCCGTCGGCACGGCGGCGACCGTTGGCGGAGGATCCATGGGTGGGACGACGACTGGAACCGCGTTATCGAACGGCCTAGGCGTCGCGCAACCGCCGTCGGGCAACGCGTTGGTACCTGGGGCGGCGACACCGATCCCGCAACAGACTACCGGTGGCACGAACCCCGTGACACCGCGCGGAACCGATACAACCGCTACGACCGGTGGCAATAATGGCGTCGTGCCGAGCGGTGCGGGACTACCGGCCGACGGATCGGGGATGACTAACGCAAATGGGTCTCGAACTCAGCCGGTTCCCGCAGAGACTCCAGCGTCGTCGACATCCACATCCGGCGTAGCACCGGGTGCCCCGCAAGTATCGCCGCCAACGGATCGAGTGGTCCCGCTTGCACCCGCAGCGCCCAATAGCGCACCTGCGCGCGGCGCGGTTCGGGGCACTGGCGGTGGGTCGGTCAGCAAATAGCGAACGGCTCGCACACGATCCAGGCGAACATCGGAGAAGGAAGAAATAATGACGAAATCGGAGTCGAGGGCAGAGACGGTCGAGCAAGCGTCCGCCATGATTTGCGACGTCCCTGGGCGGCTGGCGTCCGCGGAGCGCGAATTGCAACGCCTCTGCCAATGGGATACAGGATCGGTATCGCTCGAGGCGAAGGTGACGCTCGTGAATTGTTGCCGACTGCTGCGCGCGTCGGTGTCGGAGTTGACGGCGTTGCTCGATTACGCGAACGGGCCGCACGTCGGCAGCCGTCGCGGTGTTCCGCCCGAGGGCCGAAATTTAGCTGGCTGCTGCCCGCCTCTGCGTGCCCCGCAACGGAGGGTCGGCGATACCGAAGTAGTGGGACGCATTTTTGTTGCATAAGACCAGCATGCTCGCATGCCGGTCCTAGCTGTCTGCCAAGGCGGCCGCCCGACGCAGATCCGCGAGTAGCGCGTGCGTCAATTCCTCACGGGTCGCGATGTCCGGGGCGCGCAACAGCGCCGACGGATGAAAGGTCGCAATCACCGGGGTGCCGTCGGGTAGCGAGAGGGTTTGCTTTCTTGCCTCGCGCAGCGTCACGCGCTGGCCGAGCACCGCGAAGAGAGCGGTCACGCCGAGCGCGACAATTACCTTCGGCCGCAGGCGCGCGATCTCGATCGCGAGCCAGGTTCGACACGCCTCGACTTGGCGTTGCTCCGGCGTCTTGTGCATGCGACGTTTGCCTCGAAGCACCCAACCGAAATGCTTCACGGCGTTGGTGAGGTAGACGCGTCTTACGTCGATACTTGCGCCGGCCATCAGACTGCGCAGCAGGCGACCGGCGGGCCCGACAAACGGCAAGCCCTGTCTATCCTCTTCGTCGCCCGGCTGTTCTCCGACAAGCACCATTCGTGCATTCTTCGGGCCCGTGCCCGGAACGCTTTGCGTCGCGCGTTCCCACAGCGAGCAGCGGCGGCAGGCATCGAGATCCTGTCGAACCGGCATTTCCGGCTGCGTGACTCGCTTCGGTGGCGGCTTCACGTTCACAATATGACCCACCGTCAAGCGGGCGGAATCACCGCGAGGCTGTCGGCGCGTGGCTACATCCGTCCCGTGCCACTCGACGTCCCGAGCGACGCGTTTTTCCCGCCGTCGGCAAGCTGTCGAACCATGCGCAAGTGCTCCTCCAACGTCGGCCGCACTGAGGACGCAAACTGCTTGAGATCCGCGTCGCTGCCGTTCTCAGCTTCCGCAGCGAAGAGTGAAACGGCCTGCTGATGCGCCGCAAGTTGAACCTTGACGTATTCCGCGTCGAATGCCTCGCCCTGCAACCGACTCAGCTTGTCGAGTTCGCTCCGCTCCTTCGTCGACAGTTGGGAAGGCAGTGCGATGCCCTTGCGGGCTGCGAGCCCTTGCAGCTGCTGACCGGCTTTCTGGTGATCCTCGACCATGCGTGCGGCAAAGGCCCTTACGTCGGCAGAATGCCCGCGATTCTTCGCAAGCTGCCCCATCGTCACCTCGGCATTGCCGGCGTCGGCGGCTGTCTTCGTAAAATTCCGGTCGTGAGCATTCAGCGCGCGCGCGGAACGGGAGTTGTTTGGTTTGCTAGTTTCCGCCGGCTTGGGGTCCGCAACAGGCTTGGGTTCTGCGACATCTTGCGCCCCCACGGCACCCGCTAGTGCAAGGGATGTCGAGATCCCTGCGATGGCCAACTTCAATTTGTTCGACGATTCCATATACGTCTCCATAGGTGGCCGGCGCTGGCGACAGCGGTTCAATGCGCCAACGAAAGCCAATCACGTCGTAAATCGTAGATAGCGTCAGTTTCATCCTCGTGCTTCGGTGTGCGCCATCGGCATCGTCTGAAGTCGATGTAGGAATGAACCGCTCCGAGAAGCGATTCGATTCCGCCTACATGGGAATCAGACACATGCCGATAGCGGCGCGACCGCCCGCGAGGCACATTGGAAACGCAAGGTCACGCAGGATGTGTTTGCATTCTTTTCGTGGAAAGGGATCGACGATGAATCCTAAGAAACTCCTGACGATCTCGGCTCTTGCGGGCGCTCTCACGCTTTCGACGGCAGCGTTGGCGGCCACCAACTTTTCGGTGCAGCTCAATGTCGGGCCGCCTGCGCCCATCTACGAAGCCGTCCCCGCACCGCGTCCGGGGTATATTTGGGCGCGCGGGTATTGGGACTACGACCACGGACACCACGTTTGGCACGGTGGTCGCTGGGAACGCGAACGACATGGTGATCACTGGGCCGATGCCTCGTGGACCCAGCGCAACGGGCGTTGGTATCTGAGTCGCGGCCACTGGGAAGGCCACCACTAGCGCGATTCGCAAGTCGACATCCCCCGGCGCACGGGCGGCGCAGGATAGGGGCGTGTGCAGCGGGGCGGAGAGGTTGAGTTCTGCCTTTCCGCCCCGACTTGGTTTATTCTGGCTGCACATCGCCCATGAAACATCGTTCCCGCTTTCATCCTGCCATCGAGGAGTGGTTCGCCGAGGAATTCGGGCACGCGACCGAACCACAAGCACTCGCATGGCCGCTCGTCCAGGCGGGCGAGAATGTCTTGATTGCAGCGCCAACGGGATCGGGGAAGACGCTCGCCGCATTCCTTGCCGCCATTGATGAGCTGACTCGGCAGGGGCTCGACGCGCCGCTGCCCGACGAGACGACGGTGGTCTATGTCTCGCCGCTCAAGGCGCTTTCCAATGATATCCAGCGCAACCTCGCGGCGCCGTTGGCCGGCATACGCGCGAAACTCCAGTCCCTCGGCATGCCGGACGTCGACATTCGAACGCTGGTCCGCACCGGGGACACACCGGACAAGGAACGTATCCTGATGCGGCGCAGGCCGCCGCACATCGTGGTCACGACACCGGAGTCGCTGTACGTTCTCCTCGGCTCGGAATCGGGCAGAAGCATGCTCGCAACGACCCGTACCGTCATCGTCGATGAAATCCACGCGTTGGCTGGCAACAAGCGGGGCAGCCATCTCGCGCTGTCGCTCGAGCGTCTTGCCGCGCTCGCCCGGCAACCGCTCCGGCGCATCGGCTTATCGGCGACGCAGAAGCCCATCGACGAGATTGCGCGGTTCCTGGTCGGGATGTCGGCGCCGAACGAGCCGCGTCCGTGCGCCGTCGTGGACACCGGTCACGTTCGCCACCGCGATCTCGCCATCGAAGTACCGTCCTCGCCGCTTCAGGCGGTGATGTCGAACGAAGTGTGGCAGGAGGTCTATGCGCGGCTGGCGCAACTTTCGTCCGCGCACCGGACGACCCTGGTATTCGTCAACACCCGGCGCATGGCCGAGCGCGCTGCGCGGCACCTGTCCGAGTTGCTCGGCCCGTCTCAGGTGATGTCGCACCACGGCAGCATGTCGAAGGAGCGTCGGCTGGACGCCGAGCAACGACTCAAGAACGGCGCATTGAAGGTCCTTGTCGCCACCGCGTCGCTCGAACTGGGCATCGATATCGGCGATGTCGATCTCGTGTGCCAACTCGGATCGCCGAGATCGATCGCAACGTTTCTGCAACGCGCCGGTCGAGCGAGCCACCAGGTCGGTGGCGTCCCCAAGGCGCGGCTGTTTCCACTGTCGCGCGACGAATTGGTCGAATGCGCGGCCTTGCTCGATGCCGTTCGGCGCCAGGAACTGGACCGGCTGACGATTCCGAGCGCGCCGCTCGACGTCCTGGCGCAGCAGATCGTCGCCGAAGTCGCGGCGACGGAATGGCCGGAGCACGCCATCTTCGATTTGGTACGCAGGGCGTATCCGTACCGGGATCTCGAACGCGAGCAATTCCTCGCGGTGGTGAGACTCGTGGCGGACGGCTTCAGCACTCGCCACGGTCACCGCGCGGCCTACGTGCACCGCGACGCCGTGAACGGCGTGTTGCGCGGACGTCGTGGTGCGCGCCTCACGGCCCTGACCTCCGGCGGAGCGATCCCCGATACTGCCGACTACGACGTTGTGCTCGAGCCCGCGGGCCAACTGGTCGGCACCGTCAACGAGGACTTCGCGGTCGAGAGCTTGTCCGGCGACATATTTCAACTCGGCAACACCTCGTATCGCATACAACGCATCGAATCGGGCCGCGTGCGCGTCGAGGACGCGCATGGCCAGCCGCCCACCATTCCCTTCTGGCTGGGCGAGGCGCCTGGACGCACCGACGAACTCTCGCATGCCGTGTCACGCCTGCGCAGTGATGTCCTCGCGTCCATGGACGCCGGCGTCGATTCGGGAGCAACGATCGAACGCCTGTCGACCCAAGTCGCCGTCGGCCCGGCGGGGGCGGCACAACTGTTCGAATATCTTGCCAGTGCCCGCACTGTGCTCGGCACCTTGCCGACCCGGGAGCGGATCGTCCTCGAGCGCTTTTTCGATGAATCCGGCGGCATGCAGCTGGTCATCCATTCGCCCTTCGGCAGCCGCATCAACCGCGCGTGGGGCCTGGCACTGCGCAAGCGCTTTTGCGTGAAATTCAATTTCGAGCTGCAAGCGGCGGCCACGGAAGACGCGATCGTGCTGTCGTTGTCGACGAGCCATAGCTTCGAACTGGCCGCTGTGGCGCGCTACCTGCATTCGACGACCGTGCGCGACGTGTTGATCCAGGCGATGCTGGACGCGCCGATGTTTGCCGCGCGCTGGCGGTGGATCGCCGGCATCTCTCTGGCGTTGCCCCGCTTCCGCAGCGGCAAGAAGGTCGCCGCACCGCTGCAACGCATGCGCGCCGACGATCTCATGGCGGCGGTGTTTCCCGACCAGATCGCGTGCGCCGAGAATATCGTCGGCGCTCGCGAGATCCCCGACCATCCTCTGGTCAACCAGGCAGTGCACGACTGCCTGCATGAAGCGATGGATATCGACGGGCTCGAGCGCCTGCTTCGTGCCATCGAATCCGGTTCCATCGAGGTCGTGGCCCGCGATCTGCCCATGCCTTCGCCGCTCGCGCTGGAAATCCTGACGGCCCGTCCCTATGCATATCTGGACGACGCACCGCTCGAAGAGCGCCGCACGCAGGCGGTCATCGCGCGCCGCTGGCTGGATGACGCCGGAGCCCAACGCCTCGCCAGCCTGGACCCTGCAGCGATTGCACGGGTGCGTGCTGAGGCGTGGCCGGAGGCAGAGACGGCAGATGAATTGCACGACGCACTGCTGGCGCTAGGATTCCTGACCGCGGAGGAGATGGAGAAGGAAGCGTCGTGGGCTCCGCTGATGCAAGCGCTCGCCGATCAGCGTCGGGCGACCTGCCTGCAGGTACACGCCACCGCTGCGAATGCGGAGTCAGCGTCGCGGCGGCGCCTTTGGGTCGCCGCCGAGCGGCTACCTCTGCTGCTGGCGAGCTTCGGGGATGTCGTGGCGACCCCGCCGATCATCGTCCCGGAGGAATTTTCGCGTCAGCCCTGGACGCGTGAGGCCGCGCTGCTGGAAATCGTGCGCTCCAGACTGGGCGCGCTAGGGCCGGTGACGCTCGACACCTTCGCCGGTACGTTGGGGGTCGCAACCGCCGACGTCGCGTCGGCATTCACGTCACTGGCGGCGGAAGGCGTTGCCATGAGCGGTCAGTTCACGCCAGGAGCGTCGCAGCAGGAGTGGTGCGACCGGGCGCTGCTCGCGCGCATTCATCGGTACACCGTCAGCCGGCTCAGACAGGAAATCGAACCGGTGTCGACGCAAGTGTTCATGCGCTTCCTGTTTCACTGGCAGCATGCGATGCCGAGCGATCGCCGGCAGGGCCCCGATGCGCTCGAAGCAGTGATCGCGCAACTTCAGGGTTTCGAGGCGCCGGCTGCGGCGTGGGAGGCAGAACTACTGCCGGTGCGCCTCGCGGATTATGACTTTACCTGGCTGGACGATCTTTGCCTCTCCGGGCGCGTCGTGTGGACGAGGCTTACCCTGCCGGGCAACTCGCTGGACCGACCCCAGGCAGGTCCGATTCGAACTACCCCGGTGGCCTTGCTGCCGCGGCGATTTGCACCTCTCTGGAATCGTGCGACGCCGGCGTTGCCCGACATTGCACCGGCGCCGAGTTCGCGCGCACGAATCGTTGCGGACTATCTGCAGGATCATGGCGCGGCGTTCTACGACGAGATCGTCGACGGCATCGGGCTGCTGCGCACACACGTCGAGGAGGCGTTGGCCGAACTCGTCGCGCTTGGCGCGGTCACCAGCGACAGTTTCGCGGGCCTTCGCGCACTCCTGACACCCTCCGAGAAAAGAAAGCCGCTGGGCGGCCGCCGACGGCATCGGCGTGCGATATTCGATATAGCAGACTCGGGCCGCTGGGCACTCCAAAAACGTTCGCGATCATCGGCGCACTCCGATCGCGGTCCGCTCGAACCCGTCCAACCGGAGATCGAACACATCGTCCTGAGCCTGCTGCGCCGGTATGGCGTTATCTTCTGGCGCCTGCTGCATCGCGAAGGCGCTTGGTTGCCGCCGTGGCGCGTCCTGCTGCGGGTGCTTCGGCGGATGGAGGCGCGAGGCGAGCTTCGCGGGGGACGCTTCGTTGCCGGGGTGTCCGGTGAACAGTTCGCGCTGCCTGAAGCTGTCGATATGTTACGCAAAACGCGTCGGACCCCTGCAAGCGGGGAATTCGTCTCGGTCAGCGGTGCGGACCCGCTGAATCTCGTCGGCGTCATGCTTCCCGGCGCCAAAGTGCCTGCGCTCGCGGGTAATCGCGTGCTCTATCTCGATGGCATCGCCGTGGCGACACTTGTTGGTGGATCCGTCCAGTGGCTCGAACCCCTGGACCCGGTGCAGCGCAACAGCGCGGAAAGCCTGCTCATCCAGCGGCGCACCGGCGCGCCGTTGCTCGCCTACCTCCGCTGATTCCGGTAGTCGCCGCGCTGTGCGGCCGACGGACCGAGGCGCTGCATATCTCATGCAAAGGTAAATGCACGTCTTAAGACCGCGTGGCATGCCAGCGACTCGCCGTGCGAACTCGCGTCCGACACCATGTTTCGCGATTTCCTACATTGCTTTCAGCGAGCGCCGAATTGACGCTGCGCTGCGCCGGCCGATAATTCGAGACATACGCACTCTGCGGTTTTTGCGCGAGGTCCCGAATGAACACTTGCATGCGTTCCATCGTGCATATCGCGGCGGGTGCCGCGACGGTATTCATCACAGGATGCGCGACCACCCCGGCGCCGACCGAGCAAATGGCCGTGGCGCGCGCGGCTGTCGCGGACGCTGATGCGTCCGGCGCCGCTACCTATGACGCGGTCGACATCAGGAATGCGCACGACAAGCTCGACGCGGCGACGATCGCCCTTGGCGCCCATGACTACGACAAGGCGCGGCGATACGCCGAGGAGGCCGAGGCGGATGCGAAGCTGGCGGCAACGCGGAGTCGCTCCCTCAAAACGCAGCGTGCGGTGGCGGAAGTGCGGGAAAGTCTTCGTGCGCTGCGTGCCGAAATCAGCCGGAGCGGATCATGAATCCGATCGGCGGTCCTGTGAGTCCGGCGACTGCCGGGCGTGCCACGCGCTGGATCCTGGCGTGTGCGTGTATAGCCACGCTTGGCGCCTGCAATACGATGCCGGAACGCGACGCGCAGTTGGAAAACGCGCGCATCGCGCATGATGCAGCACGAGACAATTCCGCCGTACAGACTCTCGCGCCGGTCGAGTATCGACGCGCTGACGACGAATATCGGCGCGCGGAGGCGGCTTGGCAGCGTCATGACAACCGGGAGACAGTGGATCACCTGGCCTACCTGGCGCAGCGCCGCGCCGAGATCGCGCTAGAAACCGCAAACTTGAGGGCCTCCGAAGCCGTGATCGCCAACGCTAAGGCGGAACGCGATCGGGTTGAACTCGAAGCGCGGACCCGCGATGCGAATATCGCGCAACGGCAAGCACTTGTCGCGACTCGCGCGGCGCAGGCGGCTGAGCAACAGGCAATGGCCTCCCAGGCCGAAGCCGCGGCCGCCTCGCAGCGGGCCAACGAATCGGCAGTGCTGGCGCAGTCGCTGGCAGCGCAGTTGGCAGACCTCCAGACTCAACTCACCAATCGCGGCATGGTCGTCACATTGGGTGACGTGCTGTTCGAAACGGGTAGCGCGCGTTTGCGCGAGCCCGGTGTGCGCGCCGTCGACAGGCTGGCCACGTTCATGCGTGAGCATCCCGAGCGGACAGTAGCAGTCGAAGGATTCACCGACAGTATGGGTTCCGAGGTTTTCAACCAGGAATTGTCCGAACGTCGCGCCACCACGATTCGCAACGCCTTGATCGCCGCCGGGGTTCCTCCGGACAGAATCAGCGTACGCGGCTACGGCAAGGCGTATCCCATCGCCAGCAATGGCGATCCGACGGGTCGCCAGATGAACCGCCGGGTGGAGGTCGTGATTTCCGATCCGAACGGGCGCATCCCACCCCGCGGCTAGTGCAGCAGCGCGTCAGCATGACGGGATAATGCCGACTCGCTACGCTGTAGCGTGATACACGGCGGCGCAGTCGCCCGGGGCCCGCGGGCGGGCCTCGCGATTCCTCCCGACTGTAGTGTGCAATTCTGCGTACCGACGCCCTGACCTCCTACATCAAATAAGGACGATGTCCTCTGGTGCCGATCTGCGGGATCGCGCAGTCTTGCAATCAATGGGAGGCAACTCGATGGTGCCCGGTTGTCACTGCCACCTTCCATACAGGGGAATCAAATGAAAGAGCTACTCGTTGCGCTTGCGTCGCTCGCCGTTTTCAACGTCAACGCCGCCTGTACTGCTTTTAACGGAGTCGACGACGGTGGTGTTCGACCTGCAACGGTCCATGCATTTCCCACCACTGGTGCTTTATACGGATGAACCGGGCGCGGTCTCGATTCAGTGCGACGGCCCGGAATTGCAGTACATACGCAAGTACTTCCAAGGCATCCCGATCAAGAACGATCCGCGCATGACCCTGCAGTTCTGGGACGGCGAGACCGCGATCTTCATCATCGAACAACTGCAAGTGCGATATCGGTAAAGCCTCGCCAGGGTGCAATCGGCGGCGTGATGGGAACCTGCTCGACCCGAAACGGCCTTCGCAGGTAACAGGCCCGGAATCTCATGCGTATCCTCGTCAGTGGAGCGACGGGAGTCATTGGTCGGCGAGTTATTCCCATACTGTTGACGCAGGGACACTCGGTCACGGCCTTGGTGCACCAGCCTTCAGCGCGACAGCGTCTGGAGCAGGTCGGGGTCAGCTGCATCGAGGCAGATCTGTTCGATCCGGGCGCGCTCGAACGGGCCGCACGCGGCCACCAGGCGGTCGTCAATTTGGCAACGCATATGCCGGCGTCGAGCTGGAAGATGCTGTTTCGCAACGCGTGGCGGACCAATGACCGCATCAGAACCGAAGGAGTGGCGAATCTCGTCGCTGCGGCCCTTCGATGCGATGTCGGAACGCTGATCCAGGAGTCTTTCGCGCTTGCCTATCCGGATCGCGGTGATCGCTGGATCGACGAGAGGACCGCTCTTGTTCCAGCCGCGTACAACAAGACGGTTCTCGATGCTGAGGCCTCGGTCAATCGCTTTTCCGGTGCCGGTCGAACCGGTGTCGTCCTGCGTTTCGCGGCTTTCTACGGCCCCGATGCGATGCAAGTGCAGAGTTACATCAGCGTTCTTCGCAGAGGGTGGGCGGCCCTTCCGGGAGGGCCGGACCACTTCGTTTCCTCGGTCTCGCACGATGACGCTGCCACCGCGGTGGTTGCTTCCCTGAACGTACCGGCAGGCGCCTACACAGTCGTGGACGACGAGCCTGTGCGGAGCTCGATTTACTTTGGCGCCTTGGCCGAGAACCTCGGTCTCAAGCCGCCGCGATTTCTCCCGGCGTGGATGGCACCCCTGTTCGGGTCGGTGGGGGACGCGATGGGCCGCTCGCTTCGCCTGTCCAACCGCAAGCTGAAGGACGCCACCCAGTGGGTGCCACGGTTTCCCAGCATCCGCGAGGGCTGGCCGGCCATACTTGAGCAAATGAGGACAACTTAGATGCTCGAGCGGCCCTCCGCGGCAAGAGTGCGCGCATGTCACATCGGAATGGTCAGCGGGCCGCAATCATGGTCGGTGATGAAAATTGCCAGCAACTGCGCCGGTTCAGTCGCGCTCGCGTTCTCCGCGAAGAGATGGATTGCACCCGGTGGCTCGAACCACGTTTGCCCCGCCGAGTACGAATGGATCGGCTCGCCTGAGAGCTGGGAGTTCAACGTTCCTGTCAGGACGATCGCCGTGACTGAGCCGGGATGACGGTGTCGTGGTGAGAAAGCGTGCGGGGGAAACTCGACGATAGCGGTTGTGATCGACTTGCCGGGAACGTCGGGAAGTTTCGTGCATGAAACCGGCTTAACCACGGTCGCCGGACGAGATAGCGGCGGAGGCTCGAGATCCGCTGACTCGGCGTGCGCAGCGATCCGTACCGCACCGTTGACCTGCGCCGTATCCGAACCAGCCATGCGACCGACGGAAGGTAAGAGCATGGCCGAAACGATCATTGCCGCGGTGATTAGCACCAGACGGGAGTTCAATCGGTAGCCAACCGCGCCGGCTGTAAGCACTCGGGACCTCATGGCTGCTTGTTCATTGGGGGCTAATGTCCACTGTGCAGACGGTTGAGCAGCGCAAGCCCTTCGCGGTGCGCATCGGGATTGCTGCGCAGAAGACGTGCTGGCTTGTAGCGGGCGCTCACGATGAGACCATCACGCCGAATAGCGGAAATCGGCAGTCCAGCCCAACTGCGCACGCGCCTTGTCGGACGTAACATGTGGGTTCGGTTGTGCAATGTTGAAGATGCCGGGCATTCCATGATCGATGGCACGCAGCGCCGCATAGGCCGCGGCATCAACATGAACGGAAGCGGAGGTCGAGGGGATTTCCGAATGCGTCCCGGGACCGTAGAGTCGCCCGTAACGAAGCACGATGCCTTCGAGTGGCGGTGAATGCAACGTCCAATCTTCGAGCGCGATAACACCGCGCACCGTGATCTGCCGATCCCCCTGCGCGTCAACATCAAGCGGGTCGCTTTCCAAATGCGGCTCGGGACCGGGCGTGTACGCCCACGCGATGCTTTGTGCGACCAGTCGGCGAGCGCCAGCGGCAAGGGCCGCCCGGACGAGATTTTGCGTCCCCTCGTCCCGGATGCGGGCATTGCGAACAATCGCTTGTCCCATTTGGCTTGGGTCGAGGCTCGTAGGGAGATCGGTCAGTTCGTGGATCACGACCTCCGGCCGACTCGTTGTCACAGCGCTTAACAAGGCAGCACCGTCGAAGACATCCACGATGACTGGCTCCGCTCCGAGTGCGCGCAACTGCTCTGCCTTCGCAGCGACTCGCGTCGTGCCGAAAACGTGATGGCCCGCGCCGCACAGCAGCGGCGTCAGCCGCCTGCCAATAGCGCCAGAGGCACCGGCGAGAAAAATCCGATGGTTCATCGCAATCCCCCGCGAACCGAAGCAGAAGTCGGCCCCGGGACGGATGTTTGATCGGCGCGATGCTCGAAAGTTTCGGGCGTCGACCTGTAGCCATCGGATCCCCTCTCGCGGTCGCACTTGGAACGTCCGGAGCTGTCACATCATGGAACGCTGCCTCGACTTGTGATTGAAGGCGCCTGCACGGCAGGGGCCCCTCGACGCAGCGTCCAACCGCCGTGGTGGCGGTCCTGTCGCAATACGGACCGCTGCATGTTCGCTTGATGTACTTTTCGGAGCGACCTATGGAAATCAACGTGGAATGGGATTTGCTTATTGTCGGCGCCGGGCCTAGCGGACTGGCCTTGGCCGCAGAACTGAAGCGCCTCGGCGTGTCGCCAATGATCGTCGACAGGCAAGCTGGCGGCAACAACACATCCAGGGCGTGCGTCGTTCATGCGCGCACGCTTGAAGTCTTGGCGCCCCTGGGTGTTACCGCGCAGCTGGTCAACGAAGGGGTGAAGGTTCCGATATTTCGGATTCGAGACCGCGACCGGTCGCTGGTCACCATCGATTTCGCAGAAATTCCCAGCGACTACCCGTTTACGCTGATGTATCCGCAAGACCGGATCGAACGGGTGCTTCTTTCCACGCTGCAACGTTCAGGCGGCAATGTCGCGCGTCCCGTGGAGTTCGTCGGTTTCGAACGCGAGGGAGCAAATATTGTGGCCACCCTGGAGCAGGACGGTCACCGACGAAGCGTGACGAGCCGATGGCTTGTCGGCTGCGACGGGATGCACAGCAAAGTCCGCGAGCTGGCGAAGATCGCGTTCGTCGGCGCGGTCTATGAGCAAGGATTTGTGCTGGCCGATGTGCGCATGGATTGGCCCTTGAGTCGCGAGGAGGTGACCCTCTTCTACTCGCCTAAAGGATTGGTGGTCGTCGCGCCGTTACCCCACGATCACTTTCGCATTGTCGCGACGGACGACGCGGCACCGGAGTTCCCAGCGCCAGACTACATTCAGGCGCTGCTCGATGCTCGGGGACCGGAAGCCACGCGCGCCCGGATTCGCGATCTCGTCTGGAGTTCGCGTTTCCGGATCCACCATCGGGTCGCAAGCACCCCCAGAGACGGACATGTTCTACTGTGTGGCGATTCGGCGCACGTCCACAGCCCTGCTGGCGGACAAGGCATGAACACGGGCATTCAGGATGCCATTTCCCTCGCCCACGTCCTGGCCGAGACCCTGCGCGACGGCGATGAAGCGCGTCTCGATGAATGGGCGGTCGCGCGGCACCGCATCGCAATGGACGTGGTTGCGCTCACCGATCGCATGACCAGAATGGCAACCATGAAATCACCTGTGGGCCAATCGTTACGCAATGCCGCAATCGCCTTTGCGGGCCACATTCCGCCGGTACGCGCGGCGTTCGCGCGCAAGCTGGCCGAGCTCGATGCCCGCTGATCGCATCCGAGCACGAGATGCGGAGCAACAGCCAGAATCGGAACACGCACCGCGGCGTTGCTTATATCATCGACCGTGAGATTCGAAGGAGGTCGACAACGATGCAAACCTTGATTCCGCTCGCGGAAGAGGCGGGTCAGCTGCTCATGGCGCGCAAGGAAAAGGTCGCGGTTGCCGAATCCGCGGCAGGCGGGCTCATCAATGCGGCGCTGTTGGCGGTGCCGGGTGCGTCAGGCTGGTGCCTCGGTGGCGCAGTGCTCTATACGCGGCAGTCGCGCCTGGCGCTGAAGGACGTGCATCCCGAAATGTTTGCTGACATGACCGGATCGACCGAGGTCTACGCACGATTCATGGCGCGAATCGTGCGCGAACGATTCGATGCCCAGTGGTGCCTTTGCGAGTCCGGGTACGGCAGGACCGACGGGTAGTCGCTACGGTTTTCCCGCCGGACACGCCTGCTTTGCAGTGTCCGGCGCGGTCGATCGGGCGCTGACCATCGAAACCGGCAAGAACGATCGCGTTGCGAACATGTATGCATTTGCGGAAGCAGGACTGAAGCTACTGGTGGAAACCCTGAAGGGGTGATCGGGCCAGCGTTGCCGGCGCGGTTGGCAGAGGGCAACGACCGCTCCCGGCGCACGACGAACGCGGAAATCCATTCAGTCAGGAAATGCAGCCTCGACTTCCGCCACCTGAACGGCGGTCAGCGGTTGCGTGTCCCGGCCCGATAGTAGGAGCGAGAGCCGGGCCGTCTGCTCGAGTTCCTCTGCGCTGTCGACGGCATCGTCGAGGGACTTGCCTGAAACGACCGGACCGTGGTTCGCGAGCAGCACTGCGCGATGCTGCTTCGCCGCCGCGCCGACGGCGTCGGCGAGGGCCCGGTCGCCCGGGCGAAAGTAGGGAATCAGCGGGAGCGTGCCAACGCGCATGACATGGTAGGCGGTCAGCGGTGCCAGCACGTTGCGCGTGTCCTCGTGGACCAGACACGATACCGCGACCGCGCAGGTGCAGTGCAGGTGCACGATGGCGTGCGCCGAGGGCCGCCGGGCATACATCGCGAGATGCAGAAATGCTTCCTTCGATGGCGGGTCACCGGAAATCGTCATGCCATCCGTCTGGATTTTCGCGATGCGTGCCGGATCCAGGCGCCCGAGGCTGCTGCCGGTCGGTGTGATGAGCACCCCGTCCGCCAGTCGCACGCTGAGGTTGCCGGAGCTGCCGTGGGCGTAGCCACGCTCGTACAGCGAACGGCCGCGATCGACGAGCGCGTCGCGCAGCTGACTCTCGTTCATGCGGTGCCCAGGCTTTCTGTTGCGCGCGCGAAAAAATCGTCGCTGCCAAAGTTTCCGGATTTGAGCGCGAGCCATATTGCGTTTTCGCCCAAAGCGCAGGTCCAGGGGACGCCGGGATCGATCTCGGGTCCGATTGCCAAGGCGCGGACGCCGAGGGCGTCAACGACGGCGCCCGATGTTTCGCCGCCGGCCACGACGAATGCGCGAACGCCTGCGCCGTACAACGCGGTCGCGACCTGGCGAAAGCAGTTTTCGACGAGCGTGGCGGCGCGCTCGGTCCCGAGCGCGGCTTGCGCGGCGGCAACCGCGTCCGGTTCCGCTGTCGCATAAACCAGAGCGGGGGAAGTGCGCAGTTGCGCGACGGCATCCGCAGCGATCCTTGCGGCAACGCCACCGTTCGCCGCGAGGGCCAACGGATCGACCTGGATGCCAGGCACGTGCCGGCGTGCACGCGCGACCTGCGTGCGCGTTGCCGCCGAGCAACTTCCCGAGAGCCAGGCGACCGGAATGGGTCCTTTCGGCCGCGTCCAGATCGTTTGGCCCGTATGCGCGTACTGTCGCAGTGCGCGGGCCAGGCCGACCCCCAGCCCGGCGCCGCCGGTCGTGAGCGCGAAATCGACGAAAGCCTGGCCCGCGGTCGTCAGATGTTCGTCCCGCGTCGCATCGACGATGGCGTGGCGGAACCCGTCAGCGCGAAGCGTTTCGATGCGCGTGCGCACCGCATCGACGCCACCGTCCATCGTGTCCGCATCGATCAGGCCCACTTTGTGCGTTGTTTGCGCCGCAAGGAGTCGCACGAGGTTCGCATCGGTCATCGGCGTGAGCGGATGGTCGCGCATACCCGTCTCCGACAACAGGAGGTCTCCGACGAACAGATGCCCACGATAGACGGTGCGCTGATTCCGCGGATAAGCAGGCGTGGCCGGCGTGACGATGGCGCCGAGCGCATCGGCCAACTTTTCGGTCACCGGGCCAATATTGCCGAGCGGCGTCGAATCGAAGGTCGAGCAATACTTGAAGTAGATCCGGCGAGTGCCGTGCTCGCGGAGCCAGGCCAGCGCCATCATCGACTGTGCGATAGCCTCGGCGGCGGGGATCGTTCGCGATTTGAGCGCCACGACGACCGCGTCGGCGTCGGGCACCTCGATCCCGTTATGCGGAACCCCGTTGACCTGAACGACGGACAGGCCCTCGCGCGCGAGGTTGACTGCCAGGTCTGTGGCACCGGTAAGATCGTCTGCGATACAACCCAGAAGCATCAGCTGAAAAGAGTCTCGGAACGTGGCGGCGGGGCGTGCGATCGCAATCCCGCAACGGTGCGCAGAACGTTACCCGCGCCCGGCAGGAATAGCAACGACGACGCCTGGCGTCGCCCCCCGCGGGCACTAAACGCGACGTGCGCCGTGCCGGCGCGCTCAAGTCGGTCGTACCTCGTCGGTCCATACCTTGAAGCTCGTCAAGGTGTTAGGGCCGAAGGTGCTGCTGATGGCCACGTCGGAAGCGTCGCGTCCTCGTGCGATCAACACCCGGCCGATGCGGGGCATATTGTTGCGGGCATCGAACGTGTACCAATGCCCGTCGAGAAATGCCTCGAACCAGGCGGCGAAATCCATCGGGCCATAGGGCGGCGGCATGCCGATATCGCCGAGGTAACCCGTACAGTAACGTGCCGGGATGTTCATGCAGCGGCAGAAGGCGACGGCGAGATGTGCGTAGTCGCGGCAGACGCCGGTCTTGTCGTGAAACGCTTCCAGTGCGGAACGGGTCATGCGCGCGTGCTCGTAGCCGAAGGTGATGTGGTGATGGACGTAGTCGCAGATCGCCTGGACACGGTCCCATCCCGTGGGTGCCTGCCCAAAGAGATTCCATGCCGTCTCGGACAACCGATCGGTCTCGCAATAGCGGCTGCCCAGCAGGAACAGCAGCGTTTCTTCGGGCAGGTCCTGCACAGCCAACTGTTTCGCCTCCGGCACGATCACATCGGGGGCGCCGGTATCGTTGAGCAGTGCATTGGCGGAGACGCGCGTGTGGCCCTTCGGGGCCACGATGCGGGTGCACCAATTGCCGAAACTGTCGCGATACGCGGCCATTGGCACGGGCGGATCCACGAACAGATCGTCGCGACCGACGAGGTCGGACACACGTGTGAAGTGCACGTTGAGGTTGAAAATCATCGGGGTTGGCTGCGGGCAGTCATAGATCATCTCGAAGCCGGCGCGAATTTGCATCGTAGTTCTCCTATGAATGGGTATTGACCCGAGGTGTTCGTCGCGACCGATCACCAGACCAACTCGGGCAACTGGCGAAAGACCTGGCGCGTGCCTTCGCCCCATTGCTTGCTGAGCGCGGTGAAGTAGGGATCGCCGTCGTCGAATCGGCGCCGCTTTTGCACCTCGAGGCTATCGCGTTCGTAGCAGATCAGGTCGATCGGCATCCCCACCGACAGATTGCTGCGCATGGTCGAGTCGAAGGATACGAGCACGCACTTCGTCGCGTCGGCCAGGGGTGTATCGCGTGTGATCACGCGATCGATGACCGGCTTGCCATATTTTGTTTCACCGGTCTGCAAGTAGGGCGTATCGACGCCAGCTTCGATGAAATTGCCCTCGGAATAGATACGGAACAGCCGCAGCGGTTCGTCGCCGATCTGGCCACCGACGATGAACGACGCGTTGAACTCGATCTCGTTTTCCTGCAGGTATTCGCCGTCGCGGCGCTCGATGTCGCGCATGGCGTCCGCTGCGAGCATCGCGACGTCGAACATGGTCCGCGCGTTCCAGAGGTTGCCGGCGGCGTCACCGGCGGCGCAGCGCTGGTTGAGGACGCCGATCACGGCTTGTGTTCCGGCGAGGTTGCCCGAGCTCAGCAGCACGATGACGCGGTCGCCGCGGCGCTCGAAGACCGTCATCTTGCAGAACTTCGCGACGTTGTCCATGCCGGCATTCGTGCGCGAGTCCGAGGCGAAGATCATTCCCTGGTCGAGCATTACGCCTATGCAGTAGGTCATGCCTCGCGTCCTTTGCTGACGTGTCCCTACTTGGCAACGACAACGGCGTCTACCCCGACGTGTCGCGGATAGGTCAAACTCTTGTTACCGGAATTGCCCGATCCGAACTGTGCGGCAGCGCACAGAACATCCGCGCCAGCGACCACCCCGGGCAGCACGGACCGACTCGGATTCAACCCAGGGTCGAGGGAGTCTCAGGCCCGCTGGCCGAAGGTGCGGGGGTGCCGCCTTCATTTTCCCATTCGTGGAGATCGGCCTTGTGCGCCTGCCTCTCTCTCTCGCGTTTGCGGGCGACCTGCGCCGCAAAGGCGCCAATAATCACGCCTGCGCATGCGGCCAGGAATATTGCACGACGGGCAACGACATCCATTGCAACCTCGATTCATCGATGGTTCGGGACGCGGGTATGAACGCCTGCGTACGCACTTACTCAGCGTGGAAATTAACCCCTGCATACGACACCTGTCTGTTCGGTGTCGAACATAGCGACCGGTAGTCGCGGTTACCGCGTGTGTTCGCACTTTCGCGTTTGTTAACGAGGCGGCGCGTCGTCGCCGACGCGATCAATCGCCCAACAATTCGGCCAATGGATGCAACTGGTCCACGTGCTGCGACACGACTTTGACGATGACGATGATCGGAATGCTGAGCAGCATGCCCCAGACGCCCCACAGCCAAGCCCAGAACAGCAAGGAAATGAACACGGCCGCCGAATTCATGTTGGCGATGCGCCCGGTCATCCAGGTCGTCACGAAGGTGCCGACGATCGTAGCGATCGACAACGACGCGCCGGCAACCAGCAGTGCCGTTCCAAACGACTCGAATTGCATGAACGCCGCCATTCCTGCGGCGATGGCGGTAATGCCAGGCCCCAGATAGGGAACGATGTGGAGCAGTCCTGCCACGGCCGCCCAGGCGCCGGCGTTCTCGAGCCCGATCCAGCTGAAAACGATCCAGCTCAGGAGCGCAACCAGGAGGTTTGTCGTCAGCAGCATCAGCATGTATTTTTGAATGGACCCGTTGATGTCGTCCAGTATGTGGACGGTGATCTTTCGTTTCGATAGCGACGGCCCGGTCAGTCGCACCAGCTTGCGTTTGAAGGTGTCGCCGCCGAGTAGAAGGAAGAAGACCAGGAAGACGACCATGGCCGCCTGGCCCATGGCGCCGATCGCGCCCATGGAGCTCTGCCAAAGGAAGTTGCCGAGCTTGAAGGTCGGTTCGTCCACAATCACATGAGTGGCGGGTTGACGCGGGGTCGTACCCCCACCGGCCGCCTGAGTCGTCGCCTTTTCCACTTGCGTCGCCGCACTTTGCATTTTCTGTATGTTGCCCGTCTGGCTGATTTGCATGCGCGCGAGCCCCGCGGCGAACTTCGTCGCGGCCATGGGCAGTTGCTCGATAATGGTTTGCACTTGTCCGCGCAACGCATACGTTCCGAGGGCGAGCCCACCGATCACGCTTGTCATCACGATGAGGGTGCCGGCGACGCGCGGAATTTTCACCGCTTCGAGCCACGCGACGAGGGGATTCAGCGTGTAGGAAATGACGATCCCGAGCAGCAGCGGCACCACAAAGCCCTGCGCCCAGGACAGCGCGAATAACGAGGCGAGCGCCGCCAGGATTCCCAGGGCCAGGCCACGGGCGTCGACCGCCGTCCGCGTTGCCGGCAGGGTTGCGAGCGATGGGTCGATTGCGGACGAAGGCGATTCCACACCGACCCTCGTGTCGGCAGGGCTAGTGGGGACGGCAGCGGTGACGGCGCTCATGACGTGTGGCGGGTGGTGTGTTCGCCGGGATGTCCGCGCTCAGTGAAAGGTGGTGTCATCAACCGGGCCTTCGTACCGCGGATCTGAACGAGGTCGAGCTGCGGAATTGGCGCGTTCTGTTACGACGAACGCTGCCTTCGGAACACTCCCGGGCGTCGATTTCTTCGTCGGACGAACGAGAAATCCATGGATCAACTGCGGATGTGCTCGCGGGGGCGCCGCCGCCGCAGACCGTCGCGCGGTGCGCAGTGGGGCTTTGGCCCGTGTTGCTTCGCTGGGAAAATATTTCCTGGCCATGGGGATAGCTCCATCCCTTGTTACAAAAGCGCGAGACTCACGGCGTGCCACTATTGCGACACGTCACCTTCAAGCCGCTGCTGGAGAAAGAACCGCACCATCTCCCGAGAGGCGTTTGGTCCACCCGTGTCCGTGTAGGTCCCCTCCGGACTGCCGCCGGCCCAAGCGTGGCCGGCGCCGTGAACGATCCATAGCTCGCCCTCTGGCACGCCGTTCTTTGTGTCTCGTGTGCGGGTAAAGGCACGACCGTCCGGCCCTTCGGGGGTTCGCATCTTGCTGGATCGATTTGACATCGACGCTGACGAGGCCGGCGTGCGGCGCGTCGGCCGCCGGGCCTGAACGTGTACCGCTTCGCCGTTGGACGGGTGTATGACGGAGTCCTGATCGCCGTGAAAAACAATGGTGGGAACGGCACGACGATTGCGCGTGGCCGCGCTTGCCCGCGCTGCGACTGCCGGTCCATTGCTCATGGCCGTCATGGCGGAGAGAAGATCGGATGCGACGCCCGACGCTACACCGGAATGAACGCCGACGGCAGCGTACAAATCGGGATACTCTTGGCCAAGGATCACCGCCATGGCGCCGCCCGCCGACATTCCGGCAACGTAAACGCGCGTGGGATCGATGCCGTACTCAGCCACTACTTGTCGAGTCATGCCCGCGATCAACGAGGGTTCGCCATGGTTGGCAGACTGATGGTCCGAGTCATGCCAATTCCAACAGCCGAGAGGGTTGACCAGCCGGCATTGCTCCGGATACAGCACAACGCCGTGGCACTCTTCCGCCAAGTCGTTCATACGGGTCCCGGTGGCGAAGTCCGCCGCGTCCTGGTCGCAGCCGTGAAGCATCACAAACAGCGGTGGCGCTGTCCCGGAGCGTGACGCGGCAACGTAGAGTTTGTAGTTGCGGGTACCGGCGCCGTTGACATAGACGCCGTCGATGAATTCACTCATGAATGTTGACCCTGGTTGTTTGGGGTAAAGCAGGTACAGCCCAGCTGCTTTCCACACTCTAGACGGTTGCATCGTCTGTGTATGTGCGCTACCGCACGTAAGAGGCGCCCGCAGACAAATCGCGTACGTCGAGCGGGACCGTTCTTCGCAGAAAGCGATGTCCTTGACCGGATATCGGGTTTAATCCAAATCAATAGGGCCGACGAGCGAACCGGGTAGAGTAGAAGATATCTGGCTTACGCAAGGAGTACTTCGTGAAGAGCGAAGTGGGGTTGTGGATTGACCATCGCGAAGCGTTAATCGTGTTCCTTGGCGGCGATGGAGAAGAAACGAAGCGAATTGAATCGAGCATGGAGAAGCATGTCCGATTTTCGGGCGGCAATCGATCGGAAGAAGGATCGGCCGACGACCAGCGAGACAGGCAATTCAAGGTCCATCTCAATAGGTACTACGACGAAGTGATCGCGTGTATTCGTGGCGCACAGTCCATCCTGCTGTTCGGTCCAGGTGAAGCAAAGGGAGAACTCAAGGCGCGCCTTGCGAACCAAGGCCTTGATGGCCGCATTGTCGGTATTGAGACGGTCGATAAGATGACTGCTCACCAGGTCGCGGCAAAGGTGCGAGAGCACTTTCGAGCATAGGCTTGCAGGATTGCGGATCGAGTTGAAATCGCCGCAAGAATCAATCCCTGCGCCGCTCAAAACGAGAGCGGCGAGGGACGATTCGCTGAACTCCGGACTTAGGACTTGCCGAATTGCGCCTTGGCATTGCCGACGCACGCGTCTTTGGCAGTACCGGCGAGCGCGTCACATTTTTCGATCGCTACCGCGTAATCGGCGTCGCGCTTGTCGGTGCTGGCATCCTTGCGGGCGTCAGCCTGCTTCGATGTCGCTTCCTGACGCGTGTCGGCTACGACACGGTCGACCTTCGCATCGGCCTTGCCTTTGACGAGCCCCGCCTTGGCTTCCTTGACGCAGACGTCCTTGCCGTTACCAGCCAGGTCGTCGCATTTCTCGATACTTACGTTGTAGTCCGCCTGCGCATGCGCAATGCGTGCGCTCTCGCGAGCCTTTGGTGTGTTCGCGTAGGCAGCTTCGGCGTCGGCGTTGCCGACGCTGTCCTTGCCCTTGGCTTGCGCCATGCAGATGTCCTTTGCATTCCCGCTTAGCGACGCGCACGCCTCCTTGTCGATCTTGTATTGCCCGTCGGCGGTTGCCTTGGCTGCAAGGTAGCTGTCCTTCGACATCGGCGTCGAAGTCGCCTTTGACGTGTTCATTTGCGCCACGCTGGAGCCGGCAAAACCCAGCCCGGAAGTGACGAATAGTGCGAGGATCAGTTTGGTCTTGTTCGCGGTCATGTTTAGTTCCTTATATCCAACTACGGATTCCGAAGCCCTGCTGACGGCCCCTATCGCGGCGTCTGCAACTGTCACGGATAGACATTGGATCGACGAGTCGACTCCCATGGGTCCTAGCGTGAAGGGCGCTTTTTCATTCCAAAGGGTGAAGATACGGGGCGCTCGCCGGGGTGTCTGTTCGCTGGCACACCCACTCGTTCACAGTGGAGCTCTATCGTTCGAGTTGAGGGCGACGAAGCCGCCATGAACTCACTGCCCTCGTTGACCGCGTCGGACGTCCCGTGCGCACAAGTCGCGCGCACACGACCCGGCAGGCGGGGCCAGAAGACCTTATTTCAGACGCATGTCGTTTTTCACCGATTTGACGCCGCCGACGTTGCGCGCGACGGCGATCGCCGTGGCTTCATTTGCCGGTGAACTCACAAAGCCGCTCAGCTGGACGATACCCTTGAATGTTTCGACATTGATCTCGGCGGACTTCAGCGACGGTTCGTTGAAGATCGCCGTCTTGACCTTGCCCGTAATTGCCGTGTCGTCCATGTATTCGCCGGTGGCTTCCTGGGTACGCGTCGAGGCGCATCCCATCGTCACTGCCAGGGCCATCGCGCCAATGAAATATGCAAACTTGCGTGTCGTGTTGCTCATGCCGTTTCCTTTGAATTGAACAGTTGCTGGTGCTCGACGCACCCCTACAGGCGTCCCATCAGGAACAGGACGACGATGACAATCAGTATCACGCCGACGATGCCAGTCGGGCCGTAGCCCCAGCTCGATGCGTGCGGCCACACGGGCAAGACGCCGACAAGCATCAGTATCAGGACGACGAGCAAGATGGTGCCGATACTCATGGTGTGCTCCCTGGTCAATTTCCCTCTGCGCGGTGTTCGCGAGTGCGGGAATTACTGCAGCAGAGATTAGTCAACGTATCGGGCGTCGTCTGTGCGTTAGCGAACCAAGGGTGGCGCACCATGTTGATACTCACGGGGAAGCAGACTCGCGAGCCGGAAGCATTTGCACGATGTCGGGATCGCGCACTTCCCAAAAGAAGTGCGGCGTGAGCCGCACTGAGAGATGTGTTGTTCGCGTGATTGCCGCAGTCCGCTCCGTTCTACGCAGCAATCTTCGGGGCATATCCCCGGCGGATTTCTTCCAAAAACCTGATTTGCGAGGCGGCTTGAGGGTTCGTGATGCCGTAGGTTCCGTGGATCCGTCCCGCCGACTGGTCGCGCCAGCTAGCGATCGCATCGAGACCGGCATCTCTCACTTCGCTCCATCGCTGTCGCATGTGACGTTCGAGCGTTTTCCGTCTACCTTCGATTACGATCCAGTTCATGGTTTCTCCCATCATTGATAACTCGTTGGCGACGTCGCCAACGGAAGCAGGGTTGCGCCTCGGCGCTGGGCGCCCAGGCGCGGCACACGCGGACGCTCAATATCGGCGGACGCGATCACGCTCGATCCGCACGCTGTCTCCGACGCGAAGACCATCCAGGCCCGCCTGCGACACTGTCTGATAGCTTCTGTCATCGAATCGAACGCGAATAAAGTAAAGATCCTGTTGCCTCCTGGTATCGCCGACATCGCCTGTGCCCGTGCCGCCATCCGCAATGGCAGCTGCCGCTGCCTTGCCACGAGGAGTGGATTCGATCGAGGCGATGACGCCGTAGTAGCCTTCGTTCGAGCGCGAGGATCTATAGTGATTCTCGTCCTCGTTGCCACCGTCGCGTGAAGACGAAGTCGCACATCCGACAGCCAGGGCGGTGAGGAGTAGTGGGACGAGAATCGTATGTCGTTGCATGAGTGTCTACCCTAGGAGGAACGTACCGAAAGTTCGCCCGATGGTCGGTACGTTGTCGAACATAGGCACGCAGCGGCGATCTCGTCGGGTCCGGTCGTTCCGACGGCTCGTAACGCCTCTGTGCGATACCGCACAAGGCGCGCCGCAAAGGATTAAACTCTTGCGATGGGAGCCGACAAGCCGGGCGGCAACGGAAAGAGCGCCTCGTCATTGCCTCTGAAGGGCAAGGCGCCCATGGCCGCATCTGTGCGCCACAGCCCCCAGCAGAACCACCTGCTCGACGCTTTGCCAGCCAGCGACTACCAGCGGCTTTCCGCCCACCTGGAGCTCATCCCGATGAAGCTCGGCGATGTCCTCTATGAATCCGGGGCCAAGCTGCGATACGTCTATTTCCCCACGACATGCATCGTGTCCCTGCTGTATGTCATGGAGGATGGCGCGTCGGCGGAAATCGCCATCGTGGGCAACGAAGGCATTCTCGGCATATCGCTGTTCATGGGCGGCGACACGACACCGAGCCGCGCGGTGGTGCAGAGCGCGGGGCACGCGTTCCGGCTCAAGGCCGAATTGCTCAAGAACGAGTTTGGACGTTTCGGTCCGACGATGCAGCTCCTGCTGCGGTATACCCAGGCGCTGATAACCCAGATGGCGCAGACGGCCGTATGCAACAGGCACCATTCGGTCGACCAGCAATTGTGCCGCTGGCTGCTGCTCAGCCTGGACCGCTTGTCGTCGAACGAACTCTCGATGACGCAGGAGTTGATCGCCAACATGCTGGGCGTGCGTCGCGAAGGCGTCACCGAGGCGGCCGGCAAGTTGCAGGACGCCGGGTTGATTCGCTACCGGCGCGGCAGGATCAATGTGCTCGATCGCTCGGGCCTCGAAGCGCGATCGTGCGAGTGCTATCAGGTGGTCAAGACGGAGTTCGATCGGCTCCTGCCCTACGTGGTCGTATAGGCCCCGCCAGCTGTTTAGTACCACGAGTGCCGGCGCCTTTGTGCGCTACCGCCCAGACGGGCCCGGCTTTCCGCCGTAATCTTCCCTCCGTTGCAGCAACCGACTTCCACATCCGCAAAGGGCATCCGTGTCAGTCGTTATGGTTCCGATGCGTCGGATTGCGCCATCTTCGAGGAGTGTATTGGTGTCACCGATACAACGCGCTTCCGCAGTCAATCGTTTGCTCGAGGCACTACCGAGCAGCGACCGGAGTCGCGTGCTGGCCGAGTGCGAAGCGGTCGAACTCGTGTTCGGCGAAGTGCTCTACGCCCCATGGGAACGTCTGCGGCACATCTATTTCCCCACCAACAGTTTCATTTCCCTCGTCATGCCGGTCGACGAGTCCTCCGCTCTCGAGGTTGGCATGGTTGGCAACGAAGGCATGTTCGGGCTTCCACTGGTACTCGGTGTGGACGTGTCGCCCGTGCGCGCCGTCGTGCAGGGTGCGGGAGCCGCCTTGCGGATGGATGCGGTGACCTTTGGTCGCGAACTGAAGCGTAGCCCGGCCCTGCAACGCGAGATCGACCGCTATGTCTTCGTGCATCTCAGCCAGCTGGCACAGACGGCGGCCTGCACGCGCTTCCACGTCGTCGAGGCAAGGCTCGCCCGCTGGCTTCTCATGACTCAGGACCGCGCGCACGCGAGCACCTTTCACGTCACGCAGGAATTCCTGGCCTTCATGCTCGGCGTCCGCCGAGTCGGCGTCACCAAGGCCGCGATGTCCCTGCAGAAACGCAATCTGATCCACTACAGTCGCGGTAACATTGCCGTGCTTGACCGACGCGGGCTCAAGGCGGCGTCCTGCGGGTGCTACAAGGCCGATCAGGAAGCGTACGACCGCATCCTGGGATAGCCAGCGTTTTCTACAGGACAGCGGTGCAAATCCGCTTTTCGAACGATCGGGGACGATGATGAGACGTACTACCCGCTACACACTCGGCAATCCGTTCTGGTTGTGGAGCGACTTCGCCCGGAAGATGATCGAAATGTCGATGGCGTCGGCACACGTCATCGCACACCGCACGACGCGCATGGCTGCGGCCGGTCCCTCGCCAAACGCGCGGGACCGGAAGGAATTCACGCGTATGGGCCGGGAAAAGGTCGAGGCGTCGGCCGAGTCGGCCCGCGCCATCGCCGCACACATGACGACGACGAACCTGCAGCTCGGCGTGCGCGCATTCAGCCAGATGATGAGCGCGACCGCAGCCGTCACGGCCCTGGCGGCGAGCCGCACGCCAGCCCAATTCGTCGCGCGCCAGTCGCGGCTGGCCGAGACGGTGACGCGATCCGCGATCACAGCGGCCGACCTTTCCACGTCCACCGCCCGTCTCGCGAAGCGCGGACTCAAGCCGATTCACTCCCGCGCGACGGCAAACGCCAAGCGTCTGCGACAGCGCTGACGGCACCGCCGACGTCTTGGCGCCCGAGCAGCGCGATCTGTGTTGCGCAGCGAAGCGTCGTCGGCGCAATGGTGTGCCACCGCACCGACCTGCGCTTGCGATCGATGGACAGTCACTGTCGTGGGACGTCCACGATCGATCAGGCAGATACCATGAGATCCAAACAATACTCGAACGACGCGTTGAAGCGGTGGACGCGCAGCGCCGACCAGCATGGTCAGTAAACGGACCGTGGAGTGGTCAGCGCCATCGTCGATGCTTAGCAGGCACCTGTCGCCGATGCAGGAGGTACGACGCGACCTCGCCTGGCACGAACGACGCATCGCAACGGGCCCCACGCCGCCGCTGCCATCGGCGACCGTTCCGCGGCCGCACGGAATCGGTTGCTCCGGGAGCCGCGGTTCCGTCAATTCGTCACGTTAGTCGAGCGCCCGACGACGATCACGCGGCTGCCAAGCGCCACGCGGGTGGTCGTGCCTCGTTGAAAATCGTCCTCGAGCCGTCGCGAAAGCGAATCGATCAGGGCGTTCGCCCGAGTTCGAGCAGCGCGTAGGCAATGGCGTAACCGGTGAAGATCGCCACGCCGAACATCGCTCCGCCTTCGATCGCTGACGCGACCGGTCGGTCCTCCCGCGCGAAGGTGCGCGCTGCGACGGGCAGAATGGCCAAAAACATGAGAGCTTCTCCGATCGGGATGAACAGTGCGCAATACGCGCCGATCATGTGGCGTGCGGGTGCGTATCGCCACCAGCCCGCGAGGTATGGACGCTTGTGGTATGCGCTAGGGGCGCGGGGCGGTCGGCTGGGCTTGCTTCGACGGTGGTGCCGGGGCCCCGTCTTTCCGGGATGTCGCCTTGTCGCCCGAGCGTTTCGGCAACGAAAATCCCGCACACGGGTCTTCCCGTTCCGCGCGCGCGGAAAACCAGAGATAGTCGAACGCCGGATCGATCGAACCGACTACCGCGGTGGTCCGATAGGCGGCCACATCGTCGACACCCGGCTCGACTTCGGTCAGCGCCACGGAGGCGATGCTGGCGTCGGGCGCACGTGCGCGAAGATAGAGTGGCACGGCAAGGTCGCGGCGCGCGTGCCCGGCGCCCGCGATCAATACCGCGCCGTTGGCTCCGTAGCGCAGCAGGCTGTCGGCAATGACCGCGTCGCGCGCCCGCTGCGCACGCGCCAGCGGAGCGGCATCCTCCGCACGCAGCTGACCGCAGTGACTCTCGACGAGCGTCTGCACCAGCGTCGTCTCGCGTGCGTTGCTCCATGCGTCGGCGAGCGCCAGCGCCGCGGGTGGCGGCTGCAGTTGATCGAAGCCCTGCGTGGCGACATCGCGCGCCGCGCGGCGCGACAGATTGGCGGCCACGACGGGAAGCCTGGCGTCGATGGCGATGCGCACGAGCGGCTCGTAGCCCTCCCATTGCCAACCTTGACGATCGAAGCGACCCGCAACCGCGACGGCTTCCGCGTCTGCACCCGCAGCGAGCGAGGTATCGATGGCAGGCTGGTTCTCCCGGTCGAACTGTTCCATCACCAGCGCCGGTCGGCGGCCCGCGCGAACGAGGGACGCGAGTACCGCCGCCTGTCGCGCATGATGGTCCGAATTGTCGTGTATCTCCCCGAGGAGCACGAAGTCGGTCGTTCCGAGCTTCGCGAGCAGTTCGGCTTCGGTAACAAAGCGCTGCCGGCGAACGTCCCAGATTTTCCCGACCAGCGGGCTAGGGGTGCCGGTAAGAGCCTGCGTTTTGGGCTGGGCGCTGCTGACCCAGGGGCAGGCCGCGATACATACGGCAATCACGGCGATCGCCCACGCGATATTGTTAGAGGGTTTGCGAATCATCTTTCAGGCATCCCGATCGTCCCCCATATCGTAACGGGGCTGGTTTCGACCGACGTAAAAAAAGCCGGGCATAGGCCCGGCTTTTTGGTCTGGCGCGAAAAGTCGCGCGTCAGACTGCCTGAATGTTCGACGCTTGCTTGCCCTTCGGGCCCGTCGTGACTTCGAACGAGACCTTTTGGCCTTCCTTCAGCGACTTGAATCCCGGCATGTTGATCGCCGAGAAATGTGCGAAGAGATCTTCTCCGCCGCCGTCCGGGGTGATGAAGCCAAAGCCCTTCGCGTCGTTAAACCACTTAACTGTACCTGTTGCCATGTTTACCAATCCTCAAAACAAAAAATAATCGGGTCGAACCCGGCCGATGTTTCGATCTCAAGGACAGGAAAGTACGGCTTTTCGGCGACAGCGAAGCAGCCGGACAGGTCGTGCTTTAGTACTTGAAACAAAACACGTTGCGCACTATACCCACTTCCTGCTATGGGGTCAAACGGGTTGTCAAGGGGGTTCGCCGGCCTGAAATCCTCGAAAATCAGCGGGTAAGCTCGGCTCTGACCAGGGCGGCGCCCGCTCCCAGCGCCTCCAGCTTCGCCCGGGCGACCGCCCGGGTCAGCGGCACCATGCCGCAGTTGGTGCACGGGTAGAGGCGGTCCGCCGGAACATGCTGTAGGGCCGCACGCAGTGTTGCCGCGACATCCGCCGGCGCCTCGACACGGTCCGTGGCGACGTCGATGGCCCCGACCAGAACGTCCTTGCCCCGGAGCAGAGCGAGCAGGTCGAGCGGTACGTGGCTGTTGGCGCACTCCAGCGACACCTGATCGATCGCCGATTGCGCGAGCAGCGGAAAGGTCTGCTCGTATTGGCGCCACTCGGACCCGAGGGTCTTCTTCCAGTCGATGTTGGCCTTGATGCCGTAGCCATAACATATATGCACGGCGGTTTTGCAGCCGAGCCCTTGTGCAGCGCGCTCCAGGGCCGCGATGCCCCAGTCCCTGACTTCGTCGAAATACACATTGAAGGCCGGCTCGTCGAACTGGATGACATCGACACCCGTGGCAGCGATCGCGCGGGCTTCCTCGTTGAGGATCTCCGCGAAGGCCCAGGCCAGCTTCTCGCGGCTGCGGTAGTGGCCGTCGTAGAGTGTGTCGACCATGGTCATCGGTCCGGGAAGCGTGTACTTGACCTGGCGCCGGGTGAGGCTGCGCAGAAAGGCCGCATCGTCGACGAATACCGCGCCACGCCGGGCGACAGGCCCGACCACCATCGGCACATCGGCGTCGTAGCGATTGCGGATCCGGACTGTCTTCTTGTGTTCGAAGTCCACGCCGTCCAGGTTCTCGATGAACGTGGTCACGAAATGCCGCCTGGTCTGCTCGCCGTCGCTGACGATATCGATGCCGGCGTGTTCCTGATCGGTGACGACGAGGCGAACGGCGTCGCGCTTGGCCTCGGCGAGTTGCTCACCTTCGAGTAACCATGGTGCCCAGAGCTGGTTTGGCGGTGCGAGCCAGGACGGCTTGGGCAAGCTCCCGGCGATGGTTGTTGGCAACAGTGTTGGCATCCATTCCCCTTGGCCGGTCTCGGGCGCGGATCATCGCGCCGACGGTGCCGGTGATTATATAGGGTGCACCGGTCCGGCCACTTGACCATAGCCCCGTGCCCACGTAACTTGGCGAGCCTCGGCGAAGGTGCCGTCGAAGCGACAATACGACTCGTCGGCGCCAAGCCCCCGTCCAATCTCCTGTCTCGACTGACCGACGCCATGCCCCGGGTTTTGTACACTGACCAAGACTACAACGACGTTGCGCTCGAGCGAGCACTCTTCGATGCGGCGGGCGTCGAACTCGTGGTTGCCAACCACAAGACCGAGGACGCCATCATCGCGGCCGGCAAGGATTTCGACGGCTTCCTGATTCAATATGCCCCGATCAGCGACCGCGTCCTGGCCGCCCTGCCGCGCCTGGGCATCGTCAGCCGCATCGGTGCCGGCTTCGATACGATCGACACCGCAGCCTGCGCCCGACACGGCGTGTGGGTCGCCAATTCTCCGGACTACGGTGTCGGCGAAGTGTCGACGCATGCGCTCGCGCTCGCACTGGCCCTGATCCGCAATGTCGTTGCGTACCACCGCGACATCCAGGCCGGCCAGTGGCATTACCTTTCTTCGGGCAAGCTCCGGCGCGCAAGCGAGATGACGCTCGGCATCGTCGGGCTCGGCCGCATCGGAAAGCGGATGGCGCACATTTCGCGCGACGTCTTCAAGCGTGTGGTGGCCTGCGATCCCTACCTCATCGACGGCGACTTTCCGGCTTACGTTGAGCGCGCCGATCTCCCCGGCCTGTTCGCGCAGAGCGACGTCGTCAGCCTTCATACGCCGCTCAACGACGAGACCCGAGGTTTGATCAACGCCAACGTGCTCGGTCGCATGCGTGCAGGCTCGTTTCTGGTCAACACGGCACGCGGGGCGGTGGTCAACATGGATGATTTGCTTAGCGCACTCGATAGTGGAATACTTGCCGGCGCCGGTCTTGACGTACTGCCGGTCGAGCCCGTCGCCGATGCACGACTGCTCGGCCACCCCAGAGTGATCCTGACCCCGCACGCCGCATTCTTCAGCGTGCAGTCCGAGATTGAATTGAGGCGCAAGGCCGCCCAGAACATCGTTACCTGGCTGAAGACGGGGCGACCGGATTACGTCGTCGTCGAAGGAACCCGACGACACAAGATTTAGATGGTCGACGCGGCAGGAGACCGTCGCGAGCAGCCCGGATGCGAGGCGGCCCGCAGCGAGGCGTGAGACAGTACAGAGAAGTACGGCGAGCGCCGAGCGAGGACACAACAAAGCAGACGGGTTGCGCAGCAGGTCTGCGGCTGCGGCGAAGGAGGAAGATGGCAGCGGTAAGCATCAAGGCGGTACAGAAGTTCTTCGGATCGACCCAGGTCATCCGCGGAGTGGACATCGACATCGCCGATGGCGAGTTCTGCGTCCTCGTCGGGCCGTCCGGTTGCGGCAAGTCCACGCTGCTGCGCATGCTGGCCGGTCTCGAGGAAATCACCCACGGTGAGATCAGCATCGGCGGCAAGGTGGTCAATCGCGTCCCGCCGAAGGAGCGCGACATCGCCATGGTGTTCCAGAATTACGCGCTCTATCCGCACATGACTGTGCGCGACAACATGTCGTTTGCGCTGATGCTCGCCAAGCAATCGAAGGACGAGATCGGCACGCGCGTCAAGAAAGCAGCCGACATCCTGGGGCTCGATCAATTGCTCGATCGCTATCCGCGCCAACTGTCAGGCGGCCAGCGTCAGCGCGTCGCCATGGGCCGGGCGATCGTGCGCGATCCCCAGGTCTTCCTGTTCGACGAACCACTGTCGAACCTCGACGCGAAGCTTCGCGTCCAGATGCGCACCGAGATCAAGGAACTGCACCAGCGTTTGAAGACGACCTCGATCTACGTGACGCACGACCAGATCGAAGCGATGACCATGGCCGACAAGATCGTGGTCATGAAGGACGGCGTGATCGAGCAGACCGGCGATCCATTGACGCTTTACGATCGCCCCAACAACACCTTCGTCGCAGGTTTCATCGGTTCGCCCGCGATGAACATGGTGCCCGGTACCGCCCGCGTCAACGGCGGGCCGGCCCGGGTGGAGTTCGCGGGCGGTGTCACGTTGCCCTTGCCGCAGGGGGCCAGGGCCGTGGACGGGCAGAGCGTGCTCTACGGGATGCGACCGGAGCATTGTTCTCTCGCCGAAGGTGCGGGATTGCCTGCCGATGTCGTGGTGGTCGAGCCGACGGGTGCCGACACCCAACTTTATTGCCGCTTCAACGGCCAGGAACTCACGTCGCTCGTGCGCGATCGCGTCAGTTGCCGGGCCGGGGACCGCGTCGGACTCAAGCCGGATCTCGGGCGTGCGCATCTGTTCGATGCGGCGAGCGGGGCGCGGCTCACAACGTCGAGCACACAAGCCGCTTGAGCGGCGACTCGAATTTCATTTCATTTAACGGAGGACTGCATGAGCGATTTCAAACGACGTGATTTTCTGAAGACGGCCGCAGGCGTTGCGGCGGGCAGTGCACTCAGTGCGGGCGGCTTGCTCGTACCCGCCGACGCCGCTGCCCAGACCTGGAAGGCGGCACCCGAGAAAGGCGCCAAGCTGCGGGTGCTGCGCTGGAAGCGTTTCGTCCAGGGCGACGAGGACGTCTGGGCTGCCAACACCAAGAAGTTCACGGAAATGACCGGCGTCGAAGTTCGCGTCGACGCGGAAGGCTGGGAAGATGTGCGGCCGAAGGCGGCGGTCGCCGCGAACGTCGGCAGCGGTCCGGACATCATCATCAGCACGATGGAAGACGCGCATCAGTATCCCGAAAAGCTGGTCGACGTCAGCCGATCTCGCCAACTACCTCGGCAACAAGTACGGCGGTTGGTACGACTCGGCGAAGG
>CAVSEH010000001.1:0-62016 GCA_963726935.1 uncultured beta proteobacterium | reverse complement strand
CAGTCCACCTGCCGCGCGCGGAGGCGATACGACACGCATGTCTTCAGCGCATGCGCCTTATGCCGCAAAGTGCAGCGCCGCCAATAAGCAGCAGCCATACCGTGCCGGGCAGCGGAACTGCAGCAAAACGTCCATTGCCCCCGGCGCCACCGCCACCGCCACCTCCGTTGATTGAAAAATCAACGGTAGCCATCGTGTCCCAGAGCGAATAAGAGTTGAAGCTGGGCGGCCCATCGGGGAAAGTCAATCCCGCCGCACAGATGCCACCGGGCATCAGGCAGTCACCATAGATTGCGCCCATGCCCCGCGGGTATGTTGATCCCCGAGAAATCGTACAAGCGCGTGGAGGTTGCCAGGTCGGTACTCAATCGGCCTTGCATCGGCTGCACCGTGCCATTGATCGAATACGCGCCTGTAGTCGTATTGAAATCGATGCTGGTCACTGGCACAGGTACACCGCCCAGGATCACGGTGGGTCCAAGATCACCAAGCAGGCCTGTGCTCGTGAAAGGAATAGCGAGCGCCGAACTCGCGCTCAGCATCATGGCGATCATTGCAATCGCGCGCCGCGCTGCCATGAATCGCGGTGCTGCGATGCACGCGTGCATCACTGTCGGGCAACGAGACGAGTCCATATCGATGCCTCCTCGATGGGGCAAACGCAACGAAAGTTCGATGCATAAAACGGACCATCACAAGTTGAAGTAAACAACTCATTGATTCTTGGACTTTGTTGCAGCATACAGCGCAGGCTCGCGCGGGAGGATGTAAAGATCTTCGACAGGGAGATCGCCGCCGATCAATCGCGAGCGGCGGCGAACTCGCTTTCACAGCAGAGCACAGGAAATCCAACGCCACGACCCGTCATCGCGAGCAGCATGACGGCCATTCGAAACCGCCACCTGATGAATGTCGCGCTTTGTTGTTGGCCGAGGTTGTAAAGCGCACCGACAGGTACCACCTGAAGCTTGTCGTCTCGGGGGCGGGAGCGTCCGCTTGAGACTACGGAGCGCTACGGCTGGTTGTGGGCCGTGAACTGCCGGATTGACGAGGGTCGCAGTTCGACCCCGACGCAGACAGTGGCGTCTCGCCGAAGCAGACGCCCAGAAGTAGGAATACGGACGACATGGTATCGACCACAGTCGATGCCATGGAGGTCACTGTCCGCGATCATTGGCGACGCCGCTCGCGCATTCCGGCACCTCGCCCCAATGGCCTTCGCAGAAGCGTCGGCGCACGCGCTGGTCGCACACGATGCGAGCGATCAGGTCACCGCCGCAGCTGGTCAAGCTTACATGCATCGCCTCCCACCGATCCGGCTGCCGGGCTTTGCGGGGTTCTGCAACACCGACGGGTGCGGCGGCACGGGTCTGTGCTGCCGGTGGGGCCGCGTCTACCGACGCCAGCACCTCAGGCGCCGGGCGTTGATGCGTGCTTGTGTGCTTCGTGGCGGGAACAGGCTCCGGGCGTTGACGCGTGCTTGTGTGCTTCGTGGCGGGGACAGGCTCTGGGCGTTGACGCGTGCTTGTGTGCTTCGTGGCAGGAACAGGCTCCGGGCGTTGACGCGTGCTTGCGCGCTTCGGTGCCTCGAGGTTGGCACTGGGAATGGGCGCCTCGAGGGCGGCAGTTGTCTCGGCCACGGGCTTCAACGCGACCGCCACAGACACAACAGACGCCACCGTGGGGGCGTGGTGCTCACCGGTACCGATCGGTTGCCAGGCGACTTCCATCACGTCGGGCGTCGCCGCATTGATGCGATATGCGGCATAGGCACCCGCGATCAGGATCGTCGCGACGCCAGCCAAGCGCCAGCCCTGCCGGAACGCCCCGGCCGCGAGCGGCGGTTGCGTCACGGTTGCCGCGACGCCCCCGTCGCCCGGTGTTGCCGACGGAGGCGTATTAACGTCAGCGGCGGGCAACACTGGCGTTGCCTTGGGCGTGGTGAATGACGCTGGACATTCCGCGCCGCACTTGTAGCAGTTTGTTGCGGCCTGATGATTGACCGCACCACATCGGTTGCACGGCTTCAGGTGCAGCGGCGAGCCACAGTCATTGCAGAACTTGGCACCGGCTGGATTGTGGTGGTCGCAGAAGGGGCACACCCGGTCGCCAAAATACGCGGCGCGCGCGGCGTAGGTCCACGGGGCGGGGGACGGCGAGTCCATGCCGGCATTTTAAGCTGCCGCAAGGAATTCGCGTTGGGCTTGATGAAAGTGCTCCAGCATTGGCCGGTGACCTCGCCCGCGCCGACATCTTCGACTACATCGAGACCTTCTATAATCGTATTCGTCGCCACAGCCATCTCGGCGGCGTCAGCCCGGAGGCATTTGAACGTGCCTCGTTGTGAGGCGACACGCTGTCCACGATACCGTGGGGTCCACTTCTGGCCGGTCGCGGGCATCGAAGCGATTCGACCGAGTGGCCGCTGCATAGCGCGCAGCTGCCGCCCGAGCGTGAAGGTCAGCTATGGGCCGTAGAGCCGCCGGCCAACGCCTCGATTCGAATGGGCGCGAACGACCCGTTGCACTGCCTTTCGTGCGCATCTTGCGCAGCGGAGCGTTCGCGGACCAAGCCGCTTGATCGACTTCCTCGATTCGCGGAGGTGAAGCGAAAAAGCGGTCCGCACACAATTCGAGCGTGCGGCCCGCGGAGGAATCGATGTTCGGGATGCCAGTCGGTGGCACATCCCGCGTGCGTGCAGGCGCTTTCAGTCGCCCGTCTCCTCAAGGCTTTGCTACGACGATGCGCCCTGTGTTCATCCCGGCGACCGGGGACTCTGCGCACTGGTCTGCCGGTGGCGTCCATCCCGCCATCCGGACCCGCCGGCGCAAGACGAAGACATCTCGACCTGTCTCGATCCTTCGAGGTTGCTTTACCGGCCGCACTCGGCGGCGGCGCAGCCTTGACATCCCGTGCTAGCTCCTTGCACGCTGCTAGCGATCGATCCGAGTCGGTAGCGCTCGACACGCCACGTCGACTTCATCGTTGGCACTTGCGTGCCAGCGGCTTGGCTCGCCGTCGATAGATGATGGAGTTTGCCTTGCTCATGCGCGTCCGTCGGCGTTTGATGATCCGCCATATCGGAATCCTTTTCGTGCTGCCCCTGACGGACAGAGGCATTCGTTGGCATGTTCATCGCCATTCGAAGTCGCTGCTGGATAGCCGCTTCCGTCGCCGCGCTGAGCATACTTGTCCCATACCGACACGTGCGGCTCGATCCGCTTCTCATCAGAACATCCATCCTAGAACCATCTGCCGTGCCGTAACCGGTGTCACCGATCAGGCGTTTGTACTAAGAGGTTTGAGACTCTGAGCGAGATTCCTCGACTCGCTCGATCGATCGTCTTGAGTCGCATCTGATTTCGTCGATCTTGCGTGCCGATGTCGAACATCCACGTCTACCGCAATGCGTGCCCGCGCCGATTTCGCTCGATGCGGTGACGGTTCGCGGGGTAGGCCGATACGTGAGCGTCGACGACCGATCGCGGCACTCCAATCGCGCCGCCGGATCCGGTCAGCGAGATGTTGCTTCCGCGTGCTCTTTTCTCGATTACGATGACTGACCGAAGGCCGCCAGATAAGTATCGCGCACCGGACGGCTGATCGATGGAGCGCGATCCGACTACGTCGGCTCTTGTCACCGATCAGCGACCCACGCTGAGCTGATTCGAGCGACTCGATGCATTCACGCAATGCTGCCATCGATGGCATGAACCCTTCGCCACCGCAGCCAATCGTTCACGCACGCAGCGCTCCAGCGCCGTGGATCGTTTAGCCGTACCCGTTAAGTGTGTCACTGTCGCGGATGCGTGCCATCGCACGCAGATGCTTGCGACGAGCGTCGACGCTGGCCCGCGGCACCGGCGTCGTCCAATCCTCGAGCTGAGGTAACCAGCGATACGCCCCGTTCACCTGGGCTTCCTCGCATAGCTACGCCTGCTCGGACCGGATTCCGATAGTTCAGCAGTCCGGCACGGATACAGCGATGCGAGTCAGCCAGTCGCGGATCGAGTCGACGGTCGCACGGTATGGCTGCTTGACGACGGTGCGAGGCGCTGGATTCTGCATTGTCGCCGATGATCGAGAAACTGATCGTTACGACCGCGCAGTAGGCGATCAGCGTCCGATATCGTGATCGTCGAGATCGAAAGAGCGGAACAGCTGCTCGTAACCTCCGACTGCCGATCCCATCATTCTGCCGCTTCTCCCGCTCGAACGGTCCTCGCATCAGCTGAGCCAACAGGCGTCCATTTTCGACGACTTTTTCAACAGCATAGCATCCGCTGCCGACGTTGACCGGAGCCGGGAGCGGGCATTGAAACTGAGGGATGCTGCCGCTCAATTTGGCGGCAACCGGGTGCCTCAATGATCTGATGAAGATGGCCGGCTTGATCGCAGTCTGCAGCGCCTCGATAGTCCGCGCCGCATTGGTTACCCAGCCGAAGACGTGCTCGAAGTTCCAAAGCGTTGCTTGACGATTGAAGTCGGGACCCGAATGGTTCATCGCGTCTTCGACAAGGATCGGCCAAAAATCATTGAAAAAGGCACTGCGCGCGGTACTCTCCACGCAGACGTTCGTGGCGATGCCCGTGAATAACAGGTGACGGATACCTGCCGTCCTCAAGCAGTCTTCCAAGGCAGTTCGATGGAAACCGTTGTAGCGCGTCTTGCGAATCACAAGATCGTTCGGCTCCGGGGTCAACGCGTCAACAATTCTCCAGTCCCACGTATTCTCGATCAACAGCTTGCCTTCGAGTTCGGGACGACTTCGCATCATGATAAGCGCCAACTCCTTGTGATAGGCCGGCGAAGACGGATCACCCGCATCACTTAGATCGCGTTTGAAAGTCATCTGGAGGTAAATCACTTTGACGCCAACCCGCCGTGCAGCACCGAGGATCGCTTGGTTGACCTCGATCACACGAGCGGCACCTGAGATGTCGAACCCGGCAAGGTCGAACATGCCGCCCTTGGACGCGAAGGCGTTTTGCATGTCCACGACTATCACTGCGGTCCGCCGCAGATCGATGCTTATCTGATTTGGCTTTGCCTTCAAGGCGATCACAAGAATGACTCCCAATTCCCGCCTCATTGCGGGCATGACGCTGTGGCGCCTGCGGCCAGAGATGGCGACGAATTCCCCGCCGGGCTATTGCCGAATCACTTCGTCCATCAACCGACCCGTTCCGGTCAGTCAGTCTTCTACAAAGCAGCCGTTTCGCGTCGGGTGCGTGAAACGCGCGAGCAACCGGGAACGCTTAATCACTGGATCACCTCATCCGCGCGCAGCAGCAGCGATTGCGGGATCGTGAGCCCGAGCACCTTGGCCGCCTTGAGATTGATCGTTAGTACGAACCGCGTTGGTTGCTCGACGGAAAGGTCACCCGGTTTCGCTCCCTTTAGAATCCGGTCGACATAGCGGGCGGCGAGATGCGCGTATTCGTCTCGGGTTGGGCCGTAGGCGATCAGGGCGCTTGTCGGAAGACCACGACTACCGCCCACGTTGGCAAGCGGCAATCCTTGAGTCTGCGCGAAGCCTGCGATCGCGTCCTTGTTGGATTGAATCAGTGATTCCGGAGGAAGCAATATGGATTCCGTATTCTCGCGGCGGATCGCCGCGAACGCGGCCTCGAAATCGCCCTTGCCTCTCACTTCAACAACCAGCAGCTGCATTCCCAGACCGACGGTGTCCGCTCGCATTTGCGTGATCAGCGGCGCAGCGGCTTCGTTGCCGGGATTTATGAACACGGCGACGCTTCGCAGCCGAGGTACGGCCTCCTTGAGTAGCTGTAGCAGCTTGGCAGCGTATTCGTTGGCGAGGTAGCTGGAACCGGTGAGGTTGCCGCCCGGCTTGACTAAGCTCGCCACGATCCCAAGCTCGACCGGGTTCCCCACGCCGACCATCACGATCGGTATCGACTTCGTTGCGTAAATAAGCGCACGAATGGCCGGCACCGTCTGCACGAGAATGAGGTCGGGACGCTGGGCGACGAGTTCACTTGCCAGCGACGGCAGGCGATCGTAGGCACCTGCCGCCGTTCGCGGCTCCAGCAGCACTATGTTCCGACCATCAATCCAGCCAAGCTTTTCCAGCTCAGGTCGCAGCTGGCTGAGGAAACCCTCGATGTCGGCGTGTGCGAACGCGGAGAGGAAGCCGATGCGCCAAACTTTCGTCGTCTGCTGCGCGAGTACGGCAAACGGCAATGCCAATACGCCAGACGCAACACGACACACAAAGCTGCGCCGGTCCATTACTGGATCACCTCGTCGACGAATGGAAGCCCAACCATAGTACGCCCGCCGGCGGGTGGCCGCTTTCGGGATATTTTCGCGTCGCTACTAAATGTCTCCAGTTGGCCGACAACGGAGATTTTCCGCGCCTCATAGCCGCCGTTCACGATGGCTATCCGAGGCGCCTTTCCTAGTCGTGGTGGGACACGACCGGCGCCACCCCGCATCATTGTGATCGCCAGCAATTGGCCGGGAACTCTTCCTGATATTGTGATCCTCTAAACTGCACTCGCTAGTCGGCGAACCGACAGCGATCGGAGCCTCGAGGGACTGGGACCTGAGACTCCAACCGTATCGTCCCGAGAGGGTCAGTTCGCGTTACCGCCTTGGGATTCGCCTCCGTCCACAATGCGCATACCGCGGCGATAGTTCGAGGATCGTCTCTGGCTGGTTGGCCGAGAGCATGAGCGCAGTTCACATGTGGGAAGACGCGTGTCTGTTGTTAGCGCGCTTCCGTTTCAACGGGATCGCGGTGTGCGCTACCCACTCTTCCTCCGCGAGCGAACCTGGTTCGCTGCGACCGCAGGCACCGCCGGCTGTGCCGCCACCTCCCGCAATACGTTGAGCATCGTCAGCGCCCCCGGAGAAAGTTTCTGATTCCGGCGTGTGACGATCCCCGCCGGCCCGAGTTGCAGATCGAGGCGGATCGGCAGAATGACAAGCGCACCCGAATCGCAGTAGCGCCGCACCACGTCGGTAGGCAGCGGCGCCACCATGTCGCTGATTTCGAGCAGGCTTGTGATGACAGGCAGGGATGACGTCTCGACGAGCTGCTTCGGCATTTCCAGCCCCCTTTCGAGTAGCAGCAACGAGATCCGGTCGCGCAGCACGTTTCCACGTGGACCGACGACCCAGGTTTGCGGAATGAGTTCGTTCCAGGTCAATCCCCGTCTGCGCGAAAGCGGGTGACCGGCGCGCCCCACCATCGCATGCAGGGCTTCGCCCAGCGGCTCGAAATGCAGTTCCGTTAGGGCCCGCGGGTTGTGCATGCGGGCAATCACCATGTCGAGCTCGCCGTCCTGCAGGCGCTGCAACAGGGGTTCGCTGAAGTCCATTTCGATACTGACCGACACTTGCGGAAAGCGTTGCTTTAGGGTCGCGACTGCGCGTGGCACCAGGTCCGTCGCAGATGTGATCACGGTGCCGATTGCCGCCTGTCCGCTCAGCCCAGACCTCAGCGCGGAGACCTCGTCGAACGCGTGCTTGAGCTCCTCCAGAGCGCTGCGCGCGTGGCGAACCAGAATTTCTCCGTACCAGGTGGGCTCCACTCCACGGTTATGCCGAACGAACAGCTCGACGCCGAGCGTCTCTTCGAGCTCGCGCAACAGCTTCGATGCAGCGGGCTGCGTGATGTGCGAGGCAACCGCCGCATGAAGCACGGATCGATGCTCATCGAGATGGACCAGCAGCTGAAGCTGACGGGTCTTGAATCGTGACGAGATGAACTGGTCGGTTGAATGTTTCACTAAACGCCTCGACTGCACTATTCCTGAAGTATATAACCACAGCGATTTAATTCATTTTTCAGACATATCGAAAGCGCCTAGCATCTGTCCGTCAACTTGCCGCATACGCGACAAGCCTTGCCGATCACACAGGAGCGCTGCAACATGGATACACGCACCATCGAAGTCCCGACTGACGGGATTGCACCCGAAGAATTTTTGGGCCGCGTCGCCACCGTACGCACGGCGCTGGGGAAAGCCAATCTCGTCGGGTTGCTGGCGTTCGGCGATTGCTGGCGCGGCGCCAACATCACGTACTTCACCGAGTTCCGCCCGCTTGACGGCGTATCCGATATCGCCAACGCGGTTCTGCTGCTCGGCGTCGATTCGGAGCCGGTGCTGTTCGTGTCCGACCAGTGCCTCGGGTATGCGACGAGCTGCACCAATTTCGCGGTCCGCAGCTTCACTGAACTGACCGACCGCGTGCGTGACTTCTCGCAACGCCTCCGCACCGGCATCGTCGGGCTGGCCGGCGCCGCGTACATCCCGGCGAGCGTCCTCGATCGCATCAATGCGGGACTCGGCACGCTGACGCTTCAGCCGACCACAGTGCTCGCCGAAATCAAAGCGATCAAGAGCGACGCGGAAGTGCACCTGATGCGCAAGGCCGCAGCGCTGACCGATTCGGCGATGGCTGCCATTCGCGATGCGCTCGCCGACGGCCGTCCGTACACTGAGCGTGAACTCGCGCTGATCGCCGATCGCGCGATGCTGGCCGGCGGCGCCGACCGCACGGCATTCGACTCCATGGTGCAGGCGGGTCCGCGCTCGGCCTACAACCTTGCCCGGCCGACCGATCGCATCGTGCAGCCTGGCGACCTGGTGATGACAGACATCGGCGCGCGCTACCGCGGCTATGTGGCCGACGGCGGCCGCGGGTTCACCTACGGTCCCGCCAGCCCCGACAAGATGGCGATCGTGGCCGCGGCCGCACGCGCAGTCGAAGCCGGTCTCGCCGCCGCACGGCCGGGCATGGCGGCGATGGAGCTCAATGCTGTCATTCAACAGGCCCTGGTGAAGTCCGGCTACGAGCAATACTCGAGCGAGGCCAAGGGGCACGGCACCGGTCACGGCACCGGCATGGACCCTGAAGAAGAGGCGCCCTGGATCGGCCCGGGCAACACGACGATCCTCCAGCCGAATATGGTCTTCACATTGAAGTCGACCATCACTGTTCCGAACGTCGGCGGCTTGCGCACCGAACGCATTGTGCGCCTGAGCGCCACGGGGGTCGAAGCGCTCGACCAGTTTCCGATGGAGTGCCACTGGTAGCCGATTGCAGCGAGCGGGGCGCAGACGCGCTGCGCAATCTTCATGAGCCAACCTTCTTACGAATCCTGGAGGAATCAAACGTGAATGCATCAGCAAGCTTGCCGGACGCAGCCAGAATCAGGCGGGTCCTCGTTTCATCGGTGATCGGCACCGCCATAGAGTGGTACGACTTCTTTCTGTACGCGACGGCGTCGGCACTCGTTTTCGCCAAGCTCTTCTTTCCGACGTTCGACCCCGTGGTCGGCACGATCGCGGCCTTCGGCAGCTTTGCCGTCGGCTACATCGCCCGCCCGTTCGGAGCAGTGTTCTTCGGCCACTTCGGTGACCGCATCGGCCGCAAGACGGCGCTGATCGCAACGCTGATGATCATGGGTGTCGCCACGACCGTCATCGGCCTGTTGCCAACCTACGACTCGATCGGCATCTGGGCGCCGGTCCTGCTGGTGGCGATGCGCTTTTGTCAGGGCCTTGGCGTGGGTGGCGAATGGGGCGGGGCCGTGCTGATGGTGGTCGAGTCGGCACCTCCGAAAAAGCGCGGCTACTACGGCGCATTTCCGCAGTTGGGCGTGCCGCTCGGCTTGTTGCTGTCCTCCGGCATCTTCCAGCTCGTGGCCGGCATGTCGAACGAAGACTTCCTGTCGTGGGGCTGGCGTGTTCCGTTCCTCTTGAGCGTGGTGCTCATCGGCATCGGGCTTTTCATCCGGACGCGCGTGCAGGAATCGCCGGTGTTCGAAGAGGTGAAGTCGAGCCATGAGGTCGTGAAGGCGCCCCTGATCGAGCTGCTGCGGCGCTATCCGAAGGAAATCCTGCTTTCCGTCGGAACCCGGTTCGCCACCGACATCACGTTCAACGTGATCAACGTCTTCGTCCTGGTGTATGCGACCCAGCAGCTCGGTCTGTCCCGTGGCCTGATGCTGAACGCGATCATCATCGGCTGCATCGTCGCACTCGGGACGCTGCCGCTGTTCGGCAAGCTGTCCGACCGCATCGGACGCCGGGCGACGTACATGACGGGCGCCGTGTTCGTCGCGATCTACGGCTTCGCGTTCTTTCCGCTGCTCGAAACGAAAAATACAATGCTGATCTTCATTGCCTACGTCATAGGTATCGCGGTGAGCCAAGCTTCGGTGTACGGCGTCCAGTCGACGTGGTTCGCCGAACTCTTCGGGACGAAGGTACGCTACACCGGCGCATCGCTGCCATATCAGATCGCCGGAATCATCACGTCCGGGCCCACGCCGCTGATCGCCACGTATCTGTTTGCGACCTACCACAATACGCTGCCGATCGCCGGCTACATCGCGATCACCGCGTTGTTGAGCCTCGTGTGCGCATTCCTGCTGCCCGAAACGTTCCGGCGCGACCTTTCCGGCCGCGATGAGACGCGGCCCGAGCCACCGAAGTCCGGGCGACCGGTCCAGGTCCCCGGTTACCGGGCAGTCTGAGTCGCAGTGATGCCGCGGGCCATTCAGGCCCGCAAGATGAAGGGCCTCTTGCGAGGCCCTTCTTTGTTTGCGGCACGGCTCGGCCGACTCAAGAGTATCGGGCCGATTTCGATGTCGCTGACCGTCACACCGAGCTTGCGCGCCAGCGACGGCACGTCCAGCGGGACACAGATGAGCGTTTACCACGGCGGTACTGATCATTGTGACCGCCCGCCGCCGCTCGCCTACCTTATTCATATTGTGATCCTACAAACCCCAACGCACGTTAACACTCGCCCGGGGACCGGTGTCGGTTAGCGTCGGCTGTAGGGGGAATCACAGAAGGCAGTCGGGAAATGGCGCTATCGGTACCTTTCTCAGCCATACGCCCGATGACGCGGCACGTCCGCTTGGCCGCGGGACCGGCGATTCAGTCGCGACTCGTTAACTGGCGCCCGAGTACAATTTCGCCAGGCGCACCCTGGAGTGGGCGGCGGAATGTGCCGCCAAGAACCGCTACAAGGAGCGGGCGCTGGCCCGCGCCCGGACCGAAGAGCAGGTGTAGAAAATCGGGACGGACACAATTTCCGATTAAGTAAATCACCTGTGCGGCCTGGCATGAGCGAAGTGTCCGTCCCAGTCAGTTCGCCAGCCGCCTCAGGTGCAGCACGACCTGCCAGATCTGTTCGTCGGTCAGCTTTGGGTGGGATGGCATTGCGGTGTCCGGCGACCCGAATCTGATGATCCAGAACAGTTGCCCGTCGGGTATGTCATTGACGGTCCTGGCGCAGGCGAAATTGCGCGGAGGAGGCCTGAATTGCGTTGCAAGAGGCCCGTTGCCCTCGCCTCGGTCCCCGTGACAGATCGCGCAGCCGGAGCCGCTAGCCTTGCCCAGGTACAAGTGCTCCCCGGCACCGAGGTTGCCGGCGTCGGGCTGAAGCGGATTCGGGCGCGAGTAGTAGTCCTCGGGAGCTTTGCCGGTGAAGCGGGGCTGGGGGCATTGGGCGGCGGGCGGCGCGGCCTGCACCGCCAGGACTGTGGCGGCGAGCACCACCAGCCCCGCCCAGCGCCATCCGAAGCTTACGGATGCGAGTGCCCATATTGCCATCTGCATTTCCTCCAGAATCTCGCGGGCGGTATCGCCAAGCGCGCTGGCGTGTCCGGTCCGATGCCGCGATTGCTCACCAGTGTGAAAGAGAGGGGGGCGAGGTTGCAACTACCCGGGCTGACGGATTTCCGGACGCGGTTGCGCCGCGCTGCCGGGCACCATGTATCCCGCCGTCGATGGCGGTGATTGCGGCTGCCCTGTTCGCGGTGTCACCGTACCTCATTGCCAAAGAACGGAATGCTTTCAACCGAGGCGGTGTCCATATACTCCAGTTGGGGCCAACGGGAACCGCGAGTACCGCTCATCCGCGTAGCGGTGCTCGAAGATCACGTTGCGACCTTCGACGTACCCGAGGTCCCTGAAGCCCTGGATCAAGGCCGCAAAGTACTGTCCCTCCTCCTCTGCACTCCCGGCATGCCAGAGCACCCCGATTTTCGCTATCTTGCGGGACGGTTGAGTGCGCGCCGCCTGCGGCAGGGCTGCAGCCGCGCTCGAAACGCAGATCCGCGTGATGAACTCACGTCGCTTCATGTCAGGGCTGCGCCAACGCAAGATTGCACGCCAGTATCGAAGACCGTGAAGATCGGCAATATTTCCAGACGAGAGGGACACGCGCAAGGTGGTCCACGCCCAACCGAGTTGGATTGTAAGGTCATTTCGTCAAACTCCCGCTCGGCTGCCACCGGTTGGCGCGAGGTCAGACAGGCATCGGCGGCGCGATTCGACGCAATAAGCCGCCCGGTTCCGGTCGAGAAAGGCTAGGACGTCCCTTTTTTCCCGGCGCCCGCACTGCTCTTCTTCGCGCCCTGTCTGCTAACTTCCTCATTGGTCAGCTTGACCTTTTTAACTTTTTCCGTCTTGACCTTTTCCTTCTTCACTTTTTCCTTCTTCACCTTTTCCTTCTTCACGACCGGCCCCGCCAATGCCAGCTTCGCAGCCCGTTTGGCCCGCTTGGCTGCGACATCGAGAAGTTTCCTGATTTTTTGGTGCTGTCGTCTGGCCTTGAGCATTGACGAGTGACTCATTTTTGACCTCCGATGGATGAATTATGGAATTCGGTTTTTAGTTTGATCCGATTGTGTGCATTTGGCTAACGGAACGGATCAAGCCCAGAAAATGGCCTCATGCGCGGGCATCCGTACCAGGCTTGCACCCCATGCGGGGTAGCACGCAACGGCGGCTAACGAACGCGGCCTCGTCGTCGACGACCTGAAGGGCCCCATGATGCTCCTGGTCGAACTCGGCTCAAGCACAACGACGATCTGGAACCGGTTCTTGAATCAAATCTGGGTTACAGCACCTGAATGTCCCCACTCGCGGATCCACGCACGCAAGACCTTGCCACCATCCTTCGGCGCACTTTCCACATCGTGCCAAGCCACGTACGCATCACCCTCCTCCGCGATCAAGAAGAGCCCGTGCATCCCTTTGCTCCTTTTCAGCGTCTCCAGCGCCTGAACGGGGCTTTGCGCGATCGGGGCGCCGACATTGAGCGACGTGTTCACGCTTACCTCCACGCCCGCGCGCCGACCCATCGCCTTCAGGTAGGCGTGGATGAACGGATCGCTTTGCTCCCGCACGATCTGGACGCGGGACGTGCCGTCGAAGTGGATCACCGCCGGAATCGTGTTGTACGCCTCCGGCTTCGCGCGGCTGGTCAATACCATGTAGTTATAGGCGTTGTAGTCGTCGTCGTCCGCGCCGGGCGACAGCTCGAACCATTTCTTCGCGGCGTCCAGTGTCGCCATCGGCGCCAGGGGTCGGATCAGCTCGCGAAACTTCACCAGTCTGTTGAGCACTTCCAGCGTCTGGGGATTCGTCGGGTTGGCCAATATCGAGCGGTGGCCCAGGGCGCGGGGGCCTGCCTCCGCGGGACCCTGGCAGATGCCCACCACGCCATTCTTCGAGACGAGGTAGGCGAGCAGATCGGCGATGCGCGCACATTGCTGACGGCTCGAGATATTGCCCACGTGAAGGTGCCCAATCTCCGGTATCGTCGCCAGCCCTTCCCGGATCTCCTCGTTCGTCGGCGACATCCCGCAGTAGAACGCGTGCCGAAGCGACTCGCCCGGCTTGGCGCCGGCTTGGCACGCAAAGTTGTAGGCCGCTCCGATCGACACGCCCGTATCGCCGCATATCGGCGGCACCCAGAGATGCAGCGTCGTGTTGCTCATTCCCAAGGCGCGCTGGTACCACGTTGCGCCGAATTCATCGAGCAGCCGCATGTTGGCCACGCAATTGAGAGCGGTACCGCCCGTCAACACGAGTCGATGGCTGCGGGTACGTCCGATCAAGTCCCGGACGATATGGAACAGCGCGTCCTCGAATACGAGCTGCACGGCGGCGGCCTTGTCGACGCGGTCCACCGTGATGGGCGCATGCTGGATATCTTCGACCCTCAATACCGCATCGGGCTGCCACATCGCCTTCGGCAATATCGGTTCGCCGACGATTGCCGACAATCGCTTCGTGTAGGGCGCCGAGCAGCCGGCGCGGTGCCAGTTGGCGAGAGAGCGGTTGAGCAGGACGCGACCCTCGCTCTCGAAGACGAACACATCGCGAAGCTGGCTGTAATAGCGATTGGTCAGCCGGTTGGCGTCACCCCACGCGGCCGCGCCCATGTACCGTCCCTCGCTGCTCATCAACGGCCAGCCGCCCTGCGACGAGCTGAGCATGCCGTACATCATGCCCAGCGAGTCCCACAGGCTACGATTCTTGTACAGCAGCTTCAGCTCGCCGTGCTCGGCGACGTACGCGGAGATGGCGCCGTCATCCCCCGCGCCGTCGATCACCAGCACCATCACCGGCTCGGCGCATTGGGCAAATGGCGAGACGCCCCAGGAAAGCCACGCGTGGTTGTCGTGGTGCCGCAGGTTGATCACCGGCATCCGCTTGCCGTCCGTCCGGAGCTTGCGGCCGAGGCGCCTCGGCGCGGTGAATGCGTCGAACAGGCACCAGGCGTTCATTTGCGGCGACGCCTCGCGCGTCAACAGCCGCCAGCTGCCGGGCAACTCCTGCATCACGCTCTCGGCGGCCTTGCCTGCCCAATGCGGATAATCCCAGCTCGCGCACACCGCATGAATGCATGACGGATCGAGCCCCAGCCTGTTCATTTGTGCCAAGAGCACATCGACGCTCCGGCCGGGATAGCGCTGGAAGTGCTTGACGGCGCGAAAGCGTTCCTCCTCGTGATTGGCGACGAGCCGGATGCCGTGCGCTGTTGAAACCTCGATCAATCCGACGCCGGCGTTGTGTCCACCCGGACCGATGCCGAGCACATAGACAGTCTCGCCCCGCTCGAGCTTCTGCCGCATGGAGGCCAGGCGCTGCCTCGCGTAGGTTCCGTGCGGGGAGTGAAACTTTGCCAATGCCCCGGCAAAGCGCGCCAGCAGATAGATCGCTGCGAAAGCCGCCTTGCCGAGCAGATTGAAGCGCGGCCCGATGGTGGCCGTACGTATGGACATGTGGAGGCTGGAACCTGTCTCGGAATAGGCGGCGTGGTGCGATAGCCTCGTCGTATCCTCGCTCGCCCCTCCCTGTGGGACTACGCGCTGTCCGGGGTCTTGCCGCGGTTCTCGATCGATTCTAAAGCTTCGGTTGCTCGTGCGCTGCGGGTTAACTCCGTGCCAGCACCTGATCGACCATCACCCCTGCCTGCCCGAGATAGTTGGCCGGGTCGCACAACTCTGCAAGCTGGGCGCGATTCAGGTGTGCCTTGATCTCCTTGTGCTCGGCAAGTATGTCGAGCAAAGGCCGATCGGTCTTGATCGCTTCGCGGCACAGATCGTAGACGAGATCGTGCGCGTATTCACGGCCGATGAACGGCCCGAGACCCATCATCACCGCCTCGGACATGACGAGACCACGGGTGAGGTCGATGTTGGCGCGCATTTTCGTGGCATCGACTTCGAGGCCGTCGAGCACGAAGCGCGTCTGCTTGAGCGCGCCCGCCAGCAGACAGAATGCTTCCGGCAGTACGATCCATTCGATTTCCCACGGACCGGTCGAGCGCTCGTGGTCGGCGACCATCGCATCCATCAGGCTCGCAGCGTGCTGGCGTACCACCGACACTGCGGAATGGATGTAGCAGCTCGAAATGGGATTGCGCTTCTGCGGCATCGTACTGCTGGACCCGCGTCCGGGCGCGAAGGGCTCGTAGACCTCGGCCACCTCGGTTTGCATCATCAGCTTCACGTCCATCGAGATCTTGCCGAGCGAACCGCCGACCAGGCCGAGGAAGCAGCCGACTTCGGCGATCGTGTCGCGCACGGTATGCCAGGCGATGTCCGGCTTGGCCAGCCCAAGTTCCGCCATCAACCCCGCTTGCGTCTCCATGGCACCCTTCTCGATCGACGCGAGCGTGCCGCAGGCACCGCCAAACTCGCCCATGAGCACGCGCGGCCGCAATTGTTCGAGGCGCTCGCGATGCCGTTGGAACCCCGCGAGGATGGCGGCCATCTTGAAACCGAAGGTCAACGGTATGGCCTGCTGCAGATTGCTGCGGCCGATCATCGGTGTGTCGCGATAGCGGCGCGATAATTCCGCCAATGAGTGCGCAATGGCCTTCAGGTCGGCGTCGATCAGATCGAGCCCCTCGCGTATCAGCATCACGGTGGCGGTATCGGTGATGTCCTGCGTGGTCGCGCCCCAGTGACAGTATTCGCCGAGCTTGTCGCGGCACAGCGCATTGATCTGCGACACGACGCCCAGTATCGGGTAGCCGATGCGCTCCGTCTGGGTGCGCAGCTTGGCCATGTCGATCTTGCCGATATCGCAGTTGCGCACGATCTCCTGTGCGGCCTCCGCCGGGATGATGCCGAGGCGGCCCTGCACGATCGCCAGCGCCTTTTCGATTTCGACGTATTTCGCCGTGCGGTTCTCGTCGGACCAGACGCGGCGCATCGCGTCGGTGCTGAAGATGTTTCCGAAGATGGAGGAATCGACGATCGTGGCAGACATGGCTGTGGGTTCCTTGATTACTTGTCCATAAGCCGCTCGTGGTTCGACAAGTTCACCACGAACGGTGCTTTAGTCCGGTCGCATCGAGGGTTTGCCGTTCGTCCTGAGCTTGTCGAAGGATGAACGGCGATGGTTACTTGATCGTCGCGGTGGCGTCCATCGTCAGCCACCCTTCGTGATCCTTGGCCCAGAGATGGAATGACTTGTCGTCCGCGCCTTGCTCGCCGCAGACGTAAAAGTGGTTGATGTCGAAGGTGGGGCGGATGGCGCGAAACTCGTAGCGCGCAACTTCCGCCTCCGGCATCTGATGGCGCAGCAGGTCCAGCAGCAGCGTCGCGATCAGCGGCCCGTGGACGATGAGTCCCGGGTAGCCTTCCACTTCCGTCACATAGCGCCGGTCGTAGTGGATGCGGTGGCCGTTGAAGGTAAGCGCGGAATAGCGGAACAGGAGCACGTCGTCGGGGCTCCACTTCTTTTCCCAGGTCGCGCTCGCGGGTGCAGCCTTCGGCGGTGGCGCGACGTCATCGGGCTTCGCTGCTTCCCGGTACACGATGTCGTGGAACTCCGTCAGGGCCACCTTCGACTCGCCGTTGCGGCGGATCTCGTGGCGTACCTTGACGAACACCAGCGGTCCGGTACGACCCGATTTTTCGGTGACATCATGAATGGTCGACACGCGCTCGAGCGTATCGCCAATCCGCAGTGGCGAATGAAACTCGAACTGGCTGCCCGCCCACATGCGTCGCGGGAGCGGCACCGGCGGCAGGAACGCACCCCGTTTTGCGTGACCGTCCGGCCCGACCTCGGACTGCCGATACAACGGCAGGAAATACAGCCAGTGCCAGAGCGCCGGGAGCACGGTGCCCGTGGGTGGCCGCTCGGTAGAGCGGTCAAGCGTGGCCGAGAGCGCGGCGTAAGGAAACGCCGTCGCGACGTCGCTGACGGTTTCCGATTTCCCGATCCATTCTTTCAGATTCAAGTTCAATGACTCCCAAAAAACTGCGTCATCCCGGCGGAGGCCGGGATCCAAGTTAGAGGCTCGCCCGAGCGAAGAGCGCAGCTTGGGCCCCGGCCTGCGCCGGGGCGACGAATGTGAGGCCCGCGCGCCGGCATCAGCATCGTTTCGCGGTGATCGTCGTCATCCGCCCATCCCGAGCGTCTTCGGCAGCCAGATCGACAGCGGCGGCCAATACGTCACCAGCACCAGGAAACCGAGCATGGTGAGCAGCCACGGCCAGACGGCAACCGTCAGCTCGGTGATCCCCATCTTGGCGATCCCGGAGGCGACATAGAGATTCAAGCCGACCGGCGGATGGCACATGCCGACTTCCATGTTCACCACCATGATGATGCCGAAGTGGATCGGGTCGATGCCGAGCTTCATCGCGATCGGGAACAGGATCGGCGCGAGGATCAGGATGATCGACGACGGTTCCATGAAATTGCCCGCGGCGAGCAGCAGCATGTTCGCCACGAGCAGGAACGTGATCACGCCCAGGCCCTGATTGAGCATCCAGCCCGCCATCGCCTGCGGAATGTTCTCGTTGGTCATCAGGAACGAGAACAGCACCGCATTGGTGATGATGTACAGCAGCATCGCGCTCATGTTCGCGGACGAGAACAGAACTTTCGGGACGTCCTTGAGCGAGAGATCCTTGTAGACGAAGACGGCGATGATGAAGGCATACACCGCCGCCATCGCCGCCGCCTCCGTCGGCGTGAAGACGCCGGAATAGATGCCGCCCATCACGATGACGATCAGCAGCAGGCCCCACATCGACTTGCGGAACGTTCCCCAGCGCTCGGCCCAAGTCGCCTTCGGCTGGCGCGGGTAGTCGAACTTGCGCGCGCGCCACCACGCGGTCAGTCCGAGCAGGAACGCCAGCAGGATGCCGGGGATCACGCCCGCCATGAACAGCGCGCCGACCGACGTTCCCGTCGACACCGAGAAGATCACCATGGCGATCGACGGCGGTATCAGGATCCCGAGCGCGCCGGACGTCGTGATGATCCCGGCGCCGAAGCGATTGGGATAACCCGCCTTGACCATCGCCGGCAGGAGAATGGCGCCGATAGCCACCACCGTCGCCGGCGACGATCCCGACACCGCGGCGAACAGCGCGCAGGCGAGCACGCCGGCCAGTCCAAGGCCGCCGTAGAGATGGCCCACCATCGAACTGGCGAAGTTGATCATTCGTCGCGCCACCCCGCCGTGCGTCAGGAAATTGCCCGCCAGGATGAAAAACGGGATCGCCATGATCTCGAACTTCTCGATGCCGGTGAACAGCTTCAGCGCCACGGACTCGATCGGCACCGACGTCATCATGAACAGGAAGGAAAGCACCGTGAGACCGAGCGAGATGGAAATCGGCATCCCGGTGAGCATCAGCGCCAGCAAAAGACCAAAGATGACGGCGGCATTCATGGGCGTTTGCTCCCGTCGTTATCGCCGCCTGGAGGCGGCTCGTTCATGTCGCGCGGGTGCAACTCATCGTCGAGTCGAAGGATCTGGTCTTCCTTGCCCGGTTCGAGCGAAATTTCCTCCTCGAGCCCTTCCACGTGGCTGTGGTCGTGATGCGGCAGCTCGCCGGTGCGGACGAAATTGACGAGCACCTGCAGGAAGCGGAAACACATGAGCGAGGAGCCGAGCGGGATGGCGGAATAGACCATCCACGTCGGCCATTCGAGGTCCGGTGTATTCGGACCCGGGAACATGTCGGTGACGTTGGCGCCGAACAGCTTGTAGAACGCATAGTGCGCGCCGTTTTCCCATACAAAATGCGCACCCAGTGTGGCGACGATGCCGGTGAACAACGCACCGGCCAGCAGGCCGAAGACGATCATCTTGAACCGGTTGCGATCCTGGAGCCGATTGATCAGCACGTCGACACCCACGTGGATGCCGGTGCGGACACCGTACGCGGCGCCGAATTTGGCCATCCACACGAACATGATGATGCACAGCTCCTGCGCCCAGGACAGGTCGATCTTCAGCATCAGATCCTGCACGCCGGGAATGGGCCAGCCGGTGACGTAGCGATGAACGACGGCCACGAAAATCAGCAGCGTCGCCCCGCCCATCAGGAACGAAATGAAGGTCTCTTCGAATCGGTCTAGGAATTTCACCGTCCCCTCCTGGCTGATCGCAACGCCACGGCGCGTCCGGGGCTCACGCCCCGGACGTACTTACCCAGGTTACTTGGCGACGCCCGTCGCGCCCCGGATCGCGGCGATGGTGTCCTTGCCGACGCGCGACGCCATTTCGTCCTGCACCGGCAGCATCGCCTTGACCCACAGCGCCTTCTCGGCCGGCGTGGGCGTATAGATCGTCGACTTGCCGGAGGCCTTGATGCCGGCGATGGCCGTCGCCTCGTCCTTCGCGGAGACCTGGTCGTTGAACTTGGTCGCGTCCTTCATCGCCCCGTCGAGCGTGGTGCGAATGTCGGGCGGCAGGCCGTCCCAGAATTTCTTGTTCACGACGACGACGTAGTTGCTGATCGTGTGATAGGTCAGCGTCACGTGCTTCTGCACTTCGTACTGCTTTTGCGTGTACAGGTTGGACAGCGGCCCCTCGGTGCCGTCGACCACGCCGGTATCGAGCGCCTGGTACACCTCGGAGAACGCCATCGTCTGCGGGATCGCCCCCACCGACTTCATGATCGCGGCGTTGACCTTGGACGAGTTGATCCGCATCTTCAGGCCCTTCATTTCCGCCGGCACGTGAATCTGCCGGTTGGCGCTCATGACGCGGAAGCCGTTGTCCCAGAACGCCAGGCCAACCAGTCCTCGGGTCTCGAGTTTTTTCAGCATGCCGCACCGACGGGGCCGTTGTACACCTTGTGCAGCGCCTCGATATCGGGGAACAGATACGGCAGATCGAAGGCTTCGAATTCAGGCAGGCCGATCGGTCCGAATTTTCCGGGAACCGGCGCCAGCATCTGCACCGAGCCGAGTTGCAGCGCCTCGAGTTCCTCCTTGTCCTTGTAGAGCATGCTGTTCGGATAGACCTCGACCTTCACCTTGCCCTTGGTGCGTTCCTCGGCGAGCTTCTTGAACTGCTCCGCGGCCTGTCCTTTCGGCGTGTCGGCGGCGGCAACGTGGCTGAACTTGATGACGATGGGCTGTTGTGCCGCGACCGGGAACGCGAGTCCGAGCGCGAGCGCTGCCGCGATTGCAAATACGTGCTTCATGGTCTTCCTCCTTGGAACCTCTGAAATGGCCCGCACGGTTCGTGACCGGGTGTTCTCCGGTCGTCTTTGTGGCGGATGTTCTCTATCAGCCTGCCAGTGCGCCACCTTACACTGCCGCGCGCAGTGGCCGCAAATGGCATAACGAATGACGCGTCGGCAATGCGACGCAGGCCATGCATGTTCAAATCGCATTTTCCTTTCTCAACGCCGCGATCGCTGCGCTCGAATAGCCGAGGCTCGCCAGGATCGCGTCGGTGTGCTGGCCGAGCGCGGGTACGCCGTCCATTCTCGGCGCTTCGTCGTCCCACGAACCGGGTGGCAACAGCGCAGGGATCGTGCCTGCGGGCGAATCGACGTCGCGCCAGCGGTTGCGCGCACGCAGCTGCGGGTGTTCCCAGACGTCGTGCATGTCGTTGACCTGCGCGTTCGCGATCTGGGCATCGTCGAGCCGCCGCACGACCTCCGCCGCCGTGAGCGTGGCAAACGCCTCGACGATCAGGCGCCGCAACTCGACGCGCGCTGCGCTGCGCTTGGAGTTGCTGGAGAAGCGTGCGTCCTTGGCGAGGCCGGGCTGCAACAGGACTTTTTCACAGAAAGCGCCCCACTCGCGCTCGTTCTGAAGTCCGAGCATGACGGTCTTGCCGTCGCCCGCGAGGAACGGTCCATACGGGTAGATCGTGGCGTGGCTCGCGCCGGTTCGCGGCGGCGGCGACGCGCCGTCGAACGCGTAGTAGAGCGGATAGCTCATCCATTCGACCAGCGACTCCAGCATCGAAATGTCCAGGCGCTGCCCGCGACCGGTCTTCTGCCGCTGCAGGAGCGCAGCGAGAATGCTGGAGTACGCGTACATGCCCGCCGCGATGTCGGCGATGGACGACCCGGCCTTCGACGGCTCTTCTTCGGTGCCGGTCACGGACAGAAAGCCGGACTCGCTCTGGATCAGCAGGTCATACGCCTTCTTGTCCCGGTACGGACCATCGGCGCCGTAGCCTGAGATGTCGCAGACGATGAGGCTGGGCTTCGCGGGTGCCAGCGCCTCGTAGGACAGACCGAGCCGTGCTGCCGCACCGGGCGCGAGATTCTGCACCACCACGTCGGCGTGGTCCTGCACCAGCCGCTTGAGGATGGTCTGCGCCTCAGGGTGCTTGACGTCGAGTGTCAGACTCTCCTTCGACCGGTTGGTCCAGACGAAGTGCGACGCCAGCCCGCGCACCCGCTCATCGTAGCCGCGCGCGAAGTCGCCCACACCGGGCCGCTCGATCTTGATGACGCGCGCACCGAGATCGGCCAGCTGTCGCGTCGCGAACGGCGCGGCGATGGCGTGCTCGAGGGTAATCACGGTAGTGCCTGCGAGGGGGAGCATCGACTCTCCTATCCGTGGGTGGCGTTGGCGCGTGTTGCTGTTTCGCGCATCAATCGATCTGATGCATGCGGATCATGTATTAATATGCAAGAGCTGTTCCCGCATCCACGCAGAGTACCGACATGCGCTTCGATCTTGCCGACCTTCAAGCCTTCGTCGCCGTCGCGGAACTGATGAATTTTCGCGCGGCCGCCGACTCGATCCACCTGTCGCAGCCGGCGCTGAGCCGGCGCGTCGCGAAACTGGAAGTCGCGCTCGGCGTGCGGCTGTTCGAGCGCACCACGCGTCGCGTCAGCCTCACCGCCGTTGGCCGCGACTTCGCGCACAAGGCGCGCTCGCTGCTCGATCAACTCGAGCATTCGCTGCTGAGCATCGGCGAAGGTGCGCTGACGCAGCTCGGTGAAGTGACGATCGCCTGTTTTCCTTCCGCCGTGTATTACTTTCTGCCCAACGTATTGCGCGACTTCCACGCCCAGTTTCCGCGCATTCGCGTGCGCATCATCGACGTCGATGCCAATGCCGTGCTCACCGCCGTGGCGCGAGGCGAGGCCGATTTCGGCCTGAATTTCATCGGCACGCAGGAACCCGACATCGAGTTCCAGCCCATCCTGCGCGAGCCGTTCGTCGCAGCCTGCCGCCGCGACCATCCGCTGGCGCGCAAGCGCAGCGTGACATGGGCGGAACTCGGCGCCTACGACTTCATGACGGTGGACAAGACCAGCGGCAATCGTCTCCTGCTCGATCTCGCTTTGGCGAATACGTCGATACGTCCGCGCTGGGCGTTCGAGGCGAAGCACGTGCTGACTCTGGTGGGGCTGGTCCAGGCAGGGCTCGGCGTCGCGGTGGTTCCTCGTCTCGCCATGCCGCCGGCCGACGATCCGTCGCTCGTGAGCATCGCACTGAAGGAGCCTGCCGTGACACGAACCGTCGGACTCATTCGTCGGCGCGGGCGCAGTTTGCCCGCCGCCGCGCAATCGCTGTACGCCATGCTGCAACGGGCGTGGCCGCGGCGCGGCGCCCGCAGCAACGACCATCCGTGCGTCCAGACGCCTTCGACCGCGCTGATGAAGTCGAGAATTGCACGGTCATCTCACGCCGCCTTGGGCCACACGGCGCCCGGGACATAGACGACACCGGAGAGCAGTGGCCGCGCGGTACCGACGATGCCCGCGCGTTTGATCGTGGGCAACTGCGCCTCGGCGTCCTGGTGGACGTCGACCCGAGTGGTCAATCGTCCGGCGGGATGCTCGACGACGATCCGGTTCGCATCGTCAATATCGAAGGTCACTAGTCGGGCGGCGACACTGTCGGGAATCACGCAGGCTGCACTGACGCAAAGCGCGCCGGTGATGGCGTGCGCGGCGTGGCAGTTCCAGGGCACGAAATAGCGCGAGCTGATGTTGCCGCCCTGGCGAGGCGCCGCGAGCAGTGCGACCTTCGGCAGCACCTTGTCCTTGACGTCGCCCATGCCCATGCGCATTGCCGCCTGCGCGCGAATCCGCTCGAGGCGGACAAGGAGATCGCCGTCCTGATCCAGTTCCTGCTTGGATTCGTAGCCACTCTTGCCCATCGATGCCGCCGCGACAAAGACCAGCGGCGAGGTGAAGTCGACGCAAGACACCGGCACGTCGTCGAATACATCGACCGCATTCCCGGTGGGCAGGAGCTTGCCGGTCTTCGCACCCGCGGCGTCGAGAAAATTCATGACGATGGGCGCCCCCGTCCCCGGTACGCCGTCGATGCGTGCCGTCCCCTCGTAAGTCACCTTGCCGTCAGGCGTCTGCACGACCGACTCGATGACCTTGCCGCTGTTGACGTTGAAGATCCGCACCGTGGTCGACGTCCCGGATGGGCGCGCGAGTCCTCGTTCGATGGCGAAGGGCCCGACACCCGCAAGCATGTTGCCGCAATTGGGCGCGGTATCGACCACGCTGCGGTCGACCGACACCTGCGCAAACAGGTATTCGACATGGATGCCCGGGCGTTCCGACGGTCCGACGATCGCCACCTTGCTGGTCAGGCTGTCGCCGCCGCCGACGCCGTCGATCTGCCGCAGGTCGGGCGAGCCCATCACCGCCAAGAGGACCTGGTCACGCGTGCGGGTGTCTGTCGGGAGGTCGGAAGCGAGGAAGAAAGGACCTTTCGAGGTTCCTCCTCGCATCAACGTGCATGGAATGGCGGTCAGCATCGCTCCTCCGGTACGCCTTTTCCGACGGCGTTCAGTGCATTCTGATCGAGACCGGCTTACTTGTGAATTGCATCTTTCACAACGATTGATGTTATTGGCGCATCAACGGCGGTCAATCATCGCTCAGTTGCAAGCCGCTGGGCATGCGCCGCTCGATGCTCCACTTGAGGAGCGCCGCGCCGCGAAAGACCCCGTGCGCGAACTTGCCGTAGGGCATCGTGAGGAAGAATGCCATGACGGCTCCGAGATGTAGTGCCAGCAGCAGCGCCATCGCGCCTGTGTCCCGCCACGCCAGCAAGGCGAGGCCGGTCGCGCTGGTCAGCAGCAAAAGCGCGATGAAGCCGCGATCCATGGGCCGTTGTGCGCTGTCGCCACGCTCGGCATTGCGCCGCAGGTTGAGCCACAGCAACCCCGCAGGACCGATCAGCAGTCCGATGCCGCCCGCTGTACCCAGCAAAACCGGCAGGCTCGTCAATGCGTAGGGTGCATGCCAGCCAAGGAGGTAGTGATACAACGTCGCTACACAAGTCGCCGCGAAGCAGAGCATGAAGCCGTAGAACGTGAAGTGATGGAAACGCCGGCGCCACAGCGTAAAGGCGTCATCGGATTCGTTGCAACCCTGGCCATGGCCGCCGTCGAGATACTTGAGGCGCAGTACGTTCGACGTCGCCTCGGTGACGGCGGCCCCCGACACGGCCCCGGGTGCAACGTCCTGCCAGAACTTCCGCACGCCCAGCGCGAGGGCCAGCACCGCGAACAGAAAGATCGGCGCGAACATCGCCACCAGCAGGTTGTGCGGGAACACTGCGTAAAAATCTCCCGCGAGCGGCTTGTGCAGCAGCGATCCGGTCATGGCCACGGCCAGCACGAGAAACAGCGCGAGACCGCCGGCCGTGGCGAGCGCGAGCGTCAGGCCATTGCGCCGATAGAGCGCACCTAGCGCTGCGGGCCACGCGTAGTCCGCATAGGTGCGGACGCGAACTTTCGCCATTGCGCGCGGAACATCGACGGCAAACTCGTGCGGCGGCGCGTACTGACACGAGTACAGGCAACTGCCGCAGTTGTGGCAGAGATTGGCGAGGTAGTTGACGTCGGCCTTGCCGAACTCGAGCCGCCGCGTCATCGCCGGAAACACTGCACAGAAACCTTCGCAATAGCGGCAGGCATTGCAGATCTGCATGACGCGACTGACCTCGGCTTCATCTTCGCTCAACGGCGAAGCACCCGCCGCGAGCGCACTTGCCTCGCGCGTCAGCGCCTCAAGCGGCGACACGTTGCTCTCCTCACGTTTCACTGCTGCCGCCGCCTCGGCGCCCGCAATCCGGCCGAACGCGGTACCGATCGACATGCCGACCCCGGCGGTATAGCCCTTGCCGAGCACGTTGCCCGCCATCATTTCGCCGGCCACGAAAAGGTTGGGGCTCGGCTTGCCGCCGAAGTGCACGGCGGCGTGCTCGTCCACCTTCAGGCCCAAATAGGTGAACGTGATGCCGGGGCGCAGCGCATACGCGTAGAACGGCGGCGTATCGAGCGGGCGCGCCCAATGCGTTTTTGCGGGCGTGAGCCCCTCGGTGTGACAATCGTCGAGTACCGCGTGATCGAAGGTGCCGACCCGACACGCCGCGTTGAACGTCGCTATGGTCTGGACGAAAGTTGTTTCGTCGAGGCCGAGTTGTCGCGCAAGATCGCGCAGCGTATCGGCTTTCACGCCGGGAAACACCGGCGGCATGAACCGCCCGATCGCCTTGGCATCGATGACGGAGTACCCGATCTGCCCGGGCTGTTGCGCCACCAGCCGGCCCCAGATGGCGTAGCGCTTGGGCCAGAAATCCTCTCCCTCGTCGTAGAAGCGGACGGCGTGGCGATTGAGCATGACGCCCAGCGACACGCAGTCGACCCGCGTGCAGATGCCGCCGTCGTAGAGCGGCGCACGCGCGTCGATGGCCACGCAATGCGATTGCGACGGATCGCCGATCGTGTCGGCACCCGCATCGATCATGAATTTCAGCAGCACACCCATGTTGAAGCGCGTGCCGCGAATCAGGAAATTGTCGGCCGGCCACTCGCCGTCCGCGTTCTGGCCCCAGGCTTCGCGCAACCAGGCGCGATTCGATTCGAAACCACCGGCGGCGAGTACGCAGGCCCGCGCTTCGATACGCTCGGTTCCCATGCGCGCCGCCACGAAGCGTCCGTCGCGCAATTCGATCGCATCCACCGGCGCGTCGTAGCGAATCGTCACGCCCAGGGCTTCGGCACTACGGTAGTACGCGTTGACCAGCGCCTTGCCGCCACCCATGAAAAACGCGTTGGTGCGCGCCACGTGGAGCGCGCCGGAAAGCGGCGGCTGGAAATGCACGCCGTGCTTGCGCATCCAGTCGCGGCAGGACGACGAGGCGCGGATCGTGAGGCGCGCAAGCTTTTCGTCGGTGATGCCGCCGGTAACCTTGAGCAGGTCCTGCCAGAATTCCTCCTCCGGGTAGGCGTCGACGAGGACGTCCTGCGGCGCCTCGTGCATGCAGCGGAGATTGCGCGTGTGCTGCGAGTTGCCGCCGCGCCATTCGCGGGGCGCGGCTTCGAGCAGCGTGACGCTGGCACCCGCTTCGCGTGCCATCAGCGCCGCGCACAGCGCTGCGTTGCCACCGCCGATCACCAGCACATCCACCATCGCTATCGGCTCCCCTCGGGATACGACTGTAGTTGTTGTCGGCGAACTGCGCCAGCCTCACCGGTCGAATCAGCTGCGTTGCAGTGCGGTCATGAACGCCGAATCTCAGTGGGCAAGGCAGGGACGGACAACGCGGCCGCTTTTCGGCTGCCCCTTGCGCGAGCCGAACTTGTGCGCGTAAGCCCAGGTGAATTCGGCGCCGAACAGGAAGATCTGCGCCGAGTAGTAGACCCAGAGCAATACGATCACCAGCGACGCGGCCGCGCCGAAGCCGGTGGTAATGCCGCTCTTGCCGATATACGCCCCGATGAGAAACTTGCCGAGGACGAACAGCATCGAGGTCACGATCGCGCCGATCCACACATCTTTCCAGGCGATCCGTGCGCGCGGCATAGCCTTGTAGATCATGGCGAAAACGGCGGTCGCCAGCACGACGCTGAGTGCCAGTTCCATCGTGCGCACGACACCGGCCCAGCCTGCCATCAGCGGTTCCCACCACCGGTTGAGCGCCGCCAGCCCGGCGCTGAACGCCAGCGATACCATCAGCAGGAAGCCGATACCCAGGATCATGCCGAACGATAGCAATCGCGCACGCACCAGTCTCCACAGGCCTGAGCCTTCAGGCTTTGTCGGCACCTTCCAGATGCGATTGAGCGCATCCTGCAACTCGGCGAAGACGGACGTCGCCCCGATGTACAGGAACAAAAGGCCAAGCACGGCCGTTAGCAGGTTCTCGGCCGGCTTGCCGGCGCTTTCGAGCAGGCTCTGTACCGCAGCGCGCCCGACGCCCCGAGCAACTCGTGCAATTGGCCGAAGATTTCGCCCCGCGCGGCTTCTTCCCCGAAAAAGAATCCTGCGACGGAAATCACGATGAGCAACAGCGGTGCGATGGAGAACATCGTGTAGAACGCGAGCGCCGCGCCCATGCTCTGGGCGTAGTCATCGACCCAATTGATGGCTGCGGTCTTGATCAAGCCCAGGATGTCCCTGTAAGTCATCCTTGCATGTCACGCGTGAAAAATCGGCTCCACGGTCCGCGTCATAACCGGCCATTGCGGGAAAGCAGGACGGCGATCGGGCGTGTCCCCTGGAACTCCGAAAATACGATGACCATGATCGCCGTGATCGGCACAGCGAGGAAGGCACCGGTAACGCCCCACATGCTCGACCAGATGGCGAGGCTGACCAGTATCGCGAACGGGCTGAGGTTGAGCGAGCTGCCCATGACGTAGGGGTCGAGGATGTTGCCGATGAGGAACTGCACGACCGACAACGACACCAGCACGGCGAGCACCTCGCTCGTGCTCCCGAACTGCACGATCGACATGGCGACGGGGAACAAGACGCCGAGGAAGGAGCCGATGTAGGGAACGTAGTTCAGCAGCGCGATCAGCACCGCCCAGAACGCCGCGAACTCGAGCCCGAGGAACGCCATGACCACCCAACTCACCGCACCGAGCAGGACGCCGATGCAGGTCTTGAGCGCCAGATACGAGCCGATGCGCTTGTTGATGTCGGTCGTGATTTGACGAATCCGGGCGACCGTCTGCGGATTGCTCGACAAATTGGCGACCTTGGCCGCAAACGAACGCTTCTCCATCAGCAGAAAGCTGGCATAGAGCAGCACGACGACCACCGAGACGGCAATGGAAGATACCGAAGCGACCATCGACCCGATGAACGACTGAAGGTTGATCCGGTTCAGCACATCGCGGCGCAATGTCGTCCATGTCGGTTCGGATTCGATATGAAAAAACGCCGCAAACTTCTGGATCGCGGCGAGCAGCGATTCCTGGTAGGTCGGCGCAAGCGCCAGAACCCTCTCCCTGTTGGCGATGACCAGATAGGCCACGAGCACCAGCGTCAGCGCGATGATCAGCACGGACAAGGTGTAGTGAATCGGCACGGGTAGTACCCGGCCCAGCCATGGAATCCTGCGCAGCAGACGGGCGACGCCGACGATGACATACACCACCAGAATGCCGAGCACGATCGGAACGAAGATTTCTCGCCCGATATAGAGCACCCACCCGCAGATCAGCGCGAGGATGGCGCCATAGACGAACGCTTGCAGTCGATGGTTCATGGCCGATGTCTGGTCGCGTCGACCGCGGCGATGCTGCGCGGTCCCGCGTCCGTCAATGCTTGCGGTTACAGGCGTAGGTCAGTGCTGCGGCGGCTGCGCGGCCGCGATGCCCTGTGGTTGCGGGGCCATCGAACCGGCGATGTCCACCCAGCCGCCCCCCATGGCCTGGTAGACGTTGACCAGTTGCGTGTAGCGGTCGGCGAGCAGGCTCACCGCGGCGAGCTCCGCCGCGAACAAGTCGTTTTCGGCCACGAGCACCTCGAGGTAACCTGATACGCCCTTGTCGAACTTGAGTCGCGACAGCCGCGCGAACTCACGCAGCGCCGTCACGCGCTCCTGCTGCATCGCGACTTCCTGGATTTTTTTCTGCGAGCCGGTCAGCGCATCGTTGGTCTCCCGGAACGCGTTGAGGATCGTCTGCTGATAGAAGTACAACGCCTGTCGATCCTGGGCCTCTGCGGTCTGCACCTGGCCTTCGATGCCGCCGAAGGTGAAGATCGGCCCGGCGATACCCGCCCCGATCAACCACGCGCTCGCCGGCCCGCTGAGGAAACTGCTGAACGCCGTGCTCGCGCTGCCGAGCGCTCCCGTGAGGGAAATCGTCGGATAGTAGAGCGCCCGTGTCGCGCCGATGTTGGCGTTGGCGGCAACGAGGTTCTGCTCCGCTTGCAGGATATCCGGCCGGCGCTCCAGCAACGCGGACGGCAGATCCGCCGGGAATGAGCGGCGCAACGAGCTCGTCGATCGTCTTCCCTCTCGGGATCGGTGCCGGATTGCGTCCGAGCAGGATGGAGATGAAGTTCTCCTGCGCGGCGATCGCCTGTTCGATGCCGGGAATCGCGGCCAACGCCTGCTGGTACTGCGACCGGATCTGCGACACTTCCGTCTGCGACACGATGCCGGCCCGGAACCGAAGGTCGAACAACCTCGCTGTCGCGCCGAAATTGCGCGCCGTCGCTTGTGCGATCTCGAGCTGGCGATCGAGTGCGCGCATCCCGATATAGCTCGACGCGACGCCCGCCACCAGCGACAGCACCACGCCGCGCTGTGCCTGCTCGCTCGCATACACCTGCGCCTGCGCCGCTTCGGTCAAGCGACGCACCCGTCCGAACAGGTCGAGTTGCCACGAGGCTCCCAACGATCCCTGGTACAGCGTGAAGTACGGGTCGGCCGGCGACGGGATGGCCGGAATGCCGAGGCGGCTCGAACGGAAGCGACTCGCGTCGGCGTTGTAGCCGATCTGCGGAAACAGCTGCGAGCGCGTAGCCGTCAACGCACCGAGGAACTGATCGACTCTTGCGGCGGCGATGCGCACGTCGCGGTTGTCCCGCAACGCGGTCTCGATCAGCTCGTTGAGGACCGGGTCGCCGAATTGCTCCCACCATTTCGTGTTTGCAACGTCGGCCGCCTTCGGATAATCGATGCGCCATGCATTCGGTGTATCGACGGTTGGCCGCACGTAGTCCGGTCCGACGGTACAGCCCGCGAGCACGGTGGCCGCAACGAACGCAACGAGCGTACGTCTCTTCATCTCGAGCTCCTTCCTGCGGTGCGATGGTGGCATCACGCTCCGACGAATCTGTTCACGTCGCACACAATCAGTGCAGTTGGCAAGCGTCACATCGACCATCGCGCGCCGCATTCGCGTTGACCTGTGTCCACGGATGTCGTAACCTGCATTTTCGCAGAATTTGCGGGTGTGCCCCAAGCAATTCATGCAATCGTCGCTCATGCGCCGGCAGCGCGGCACATGACCCGCAGCGGTGGAACCACACGTGCTTTCGATTGCGGTTGTTCACCGGCGGATTCGTTCTCAGCTTGCTGCGCTCGTGGATACATGGCGCGTCCAGGCGTGATTGATCCCGGACGACCTCGTCCACACTGGGGCAGCCCGCCAAGGAGATCCGTGTGGCAAAGCGCAAAATAACCGCTCGCAAACGCAGTTCGCAGGGCGTTCTCGCAACTCGCGCCCGCACAAGAAAGTCCAGCGCAGGAGCGAAGGCACCTGTGCTCGTCGACCTCGCGCTCCAGGGCGGCGGCTCCCACGGTGCCTTCACCTGGGGCGTGCTCGATCGGCTGCTCGAGGAGCCGTCGCTTCAATTCGACGGCATATCGGGAACGTCCGCGGGCGCCATGAATGCCGCAGTCATGGCCTCCGGCCTCATGCAAGGTGGACCGGCCGAGGCACGCGTCGCGCTCGAAGGGTTCTGGAAGCGCGTATCGGATGCGGCGCGGTTGAGCCCGTTGCGGCGCGGTCCGATCGAGATCCTCACCGGCAACTGGACGCTCGATTACTCGCCGGTATTCGCTGCTGTCGAATTCGCATCGCAGGTGCTCTCACCCTACGACACGAATCTCGGCGGGTCGAATCCGCTCACCAAGCTATTGGCCGAGAGTGTGGACTTCGCACACCTCGTGGACTCGCCGATCAAGCTGTTCGTCACGGCGACCAACGTGCATACGGGCCGCGGCCGCGTCTTCCGCAATGCCGAACTCACGCCCGACGTGCTGCTGGCGTCCGCCTGCCTGCCGACCATGTTCCAGGCGGTCGAAATCGACGGCGAGCCCTACTGGGACGGCGGCTATTCGGGCAACCCATCGATGGGGCCGCTGATCCGCGAGTGCAGTGCGTCCGACACGATCCTGATCCAGATCAACCCGATCGAGCGGCCGGGGACACCCCGCACGGCGCGCGAAATCCAGAATCGGCTGAACGAAATCTCGTTCAACGCAACGCTGCTCAAGGACATGAAGGCAGCAGCGCTGTTGCGTCAAGTCGCCGATCCGGGCACCGGAGAAGGCGCGAAGTGGGCGCATATGCGCGTCCATCGCATTTCCAGCGAGATGATGCTTGAACTGGGCTACTCCTCCAAGCTCCTCACCGAATGGCCGTTCTTCACGATGCTGCGCGACGAAGGCCGCAAGGCGGCGAGCCATTTTCTCGAGACGCACGGCGCGGATCTCGGCGTGCGTTCGACGCTCGACCTCGACGCGATGCTGGAAAACACCTGAACCTCATGGGGCTCGCCGGGATACTGCTCGGGCTGGGCGCACTTGTCTGGCTGTCGTTCCGCGGCTGGAGCGTGCTCGTCCTCGCGCCCGGCGCCGCGTTGATCGCCGCGCTCGCGGCGGGCGAGCCGCTGCTCGCCCACTGGACGATGACGTTCATGGGCGCGGCCGCCGGATTCCTCGCGCAATTCTTCCCGCTGTTTCTGCTCGGCGCCGTGTTCGGCAAGCTCATGGACGACAGCGGGTCCGTCACCGCCATCGCGCGTTTCATGACCGAGAAGCTCGGCCCACGCCGCGCGATATTGGCCGTCGTGCTGGCGGGCGCCGCCGTCACGTACGGTGGGGTGAGCCTGTTCGTCGCGTTCTTCGTGCTCGGACCGATGGCACAAGCGCTGTTTCGCGCGGCGGACATTCCGAATCGCCTGATGCCCGCCGCCATCGCACTGGGCACGTCGACATTCACGATGTCCGCGCTGCCTGGAACGCCGGCGATCCAGAACGCGATCCCCATGCCCTTCTTCGGCACCACGCCGTTCGCCGCACCGGGCCTGGGCATCATTGCCGCGCTGATCATGCTCGGCTTCGGCCTGTGGTGGCTCGCGCGGGCGGAAGCGTCGGCGCGCCGCAAGGGCGAGGGATTTGGCGCAGCCGTTGCCGCCAACACGGCCGCGGACGACCTCGTCGTGCGCGAGCGTGCGACCACGTCGGGAACCTTCGACCCCGCGGAAATCCGCCACGGCCACCAAGGTGATCAATCACCCGGCGTGTTCATCGCCAGCTTGCCGCTGCTCGTGGTCGTCATCGTCAATCTCCTGGTTTCCATGGTGATACTGCCGCGCATCGACACGAGCTTTCTCGCGGACGAACGTTGGGGTGGAACGCCGCTCTCGTCCGTCAGCGGTGTCTGGTCGGTGATCGTCGCCCTCGCCCTGGCCATCGTCACGCTCGTGCTCGTCAACCGCAAGCGCCTGCCCGCGCTGCGCGACACCGTCGACGCCGGCGCCAACGCGTCGGTACTGCCCGTGCTGAGCGTCGCCAGCCTGGTCGGTTTCGGTGCGGTGGTCGCGGCCATGCCCGCCTTCGCGATCGTCCGCGACTGGGTGCTCTCGATCGGCGGCGGTCCGCTCGTATCGCTCGCATTGGCCACGAACATACTTGCCGCGTTGACCGGCTCGGCGTCGGGCGGTCTCACCATCGCGCTCGACGCGCTCGGCAGCACCTACATGCAGATCGCTGCCGAGATCGGCATGGATCCTGCGCTGATGCACCGTGTAGCGGTGATCGGCGCAGGCACGCTCGACAGCCTGCCGCACAACGGAGCCGTGGTCACGCTGCTCGCCGTCTGCGGATCGACGCACAAGGAAAGCTACTTCGACATCGTGATGGTCGGCATCGTCGGCGCGATGCTCGGGCTGGTGGCGGTCATCGTCCTTGGTTCCACGTTCGGTTCGTTCTAGACTTCCCATCCGCGGCATTCAACTGCGGTGTCAAGCGCAGCCCTCGTCGTGACACGCATTCGTCTCGCCCTGGTTTGCACCCTTCTGTGCCTTGCCGGCTGCAGCACGCTGCCGCGCAACGCCGTGCCGACCGATCTGATGAGCGAAGCGATCATCCCCGGCATGCCGGAGGTGCGCGCGGCCTGGGGCCGATCCGGCGCCGCCGTGGAGGCCGACCTGACGTTGTCGTTCAAGCAGGAATCGCCGACCGATTTTCCGGTCGGACCCGATGGCTACGTTCACTACGCGCACCTTGCACTGTCAGGCGGGGGCGCCAACGGTGCATTCGGCGCGGGGTTCCTCAACGGCTGGACCAAGTCTGGCAAGCGCCCGATCTTCAAGATCGTCACCGGCGTATCGACCGGCGCGCTGATGGCGCCTTTCGCGTTCCTCGGTCCTGACTACGACGACGCGCTGCGCGAGTTCTACACGACCACCCAGTCGCGCAACATATTCCAGAGGTTGTCGATCCTGCCCCAGCTGCTGGGTGGCGAGTCCTTTGCCGACACCGGACCGCTCAGGACCTTGATTGCGCAGCACGTCGACGCCGAATTCCTGCGCCGGATCGCGCGCGCGCACGAGGGCGGCCGGCGTCTGTATATGGGCACGACCGACCTCGACTCGCAGCGCTTCGTCGTCTGGAACATGGGGCTGATCGCAACGAGTGGCCGACCCGAGGCGCTGGAACTGTTCCGCACGGTCATGCTGGCGTCGGCGTCGGTGCCGGTCGCCTTTCCGCCGGTGTTTTTCGACGTCGAAGCCGGCGGGCGGCACTACGACGAAATGCACGTCGATGGCGGCGTCATGGCCAACGTTTTCTACAACGGCGGGTTCTTCAGCTTCTCGGCGGCACGCGCGGGTGTGGGTCGCGGCATGGGACGGGAGGACATCTACATCATCCACAATGGACAGCTCCTGCCCGTCCCGGAGCAAACCACACGGTCACTGCGCGGTATTGCTTTGCGCGTCTTCGACTCAGCGACCAAGGCAGCGTTCATCGGCGACCTGTTCCGCATCTATTCCATCGCCGTGCGCGAGCAGGCAGGATTCTTCTGGGTCACGATCCCCGAGGGCGTCGAGCTGGTGGGCGAGCAGCTGTTCGATCCGGTGCTGATGGGCGAGCTTTACGAGTTCGGCTACCGCAACGCGGTCGCGGGACAAACATGGATGACGGAGCCTCCCGGACTGCGGAGGCGACCGGCACCCTGACAGTACCGCGCTATCACGGCCGCAAGCCGCTGTGCAGCGTCCAACCCGCCTTGTCGAACTCCAGCTTCGCGCGGTCGCTCGCCATGCCGGCAACCAGCAGAACCCTGCGCTTCGCCTTCAGTTCCTTGCGTTGCGCGAACTCGGCTGCGGTCTTGTCCCAGTAGGCGTAGTCGATGGCGGCCGCGACCACCAGCGTTCCATCGTCGGCAATCCCCACGGGAACCATGTTGCTCATCCTGAGCTTGGTCAGTCGGGCCCCGTTTTGCTGATACCGGCCGAGCATCCGCACCGACTCCACGAGGAACCGGACATAGGTTTCCCCCTGAACCTGGGAGGCGATCCGGATCACAGACTCCACGCCAGCAACGCTGCCCAAGTTCGTCAAGGCAATCACCAGTGCCGTTTGCAATGACGGCGTGAACCACCGGTTGCGCAGGAAGTCGCGTGTGGTGCGTCCGCTCACACCCATGGCCAGTAGCCGCGACTCGTTTTGCCGCGTGAGGTCGACCGGGGGTTGGTTCCACACGGCATCGCGTACGTCCGTATCGAAACCAACGACGAGGTTCGCCCCCATCGAGACCGCACTGATGGCCGTATTGATCGCAAAGCTTCCCGCAAAACTGGCCGCCGAGGCGTTGTCCAGCAGTGGCCGCAGCACCGGGTTTGACGTGTATGGGTCGATGTTGAGTTGCCGGGCCCAATCGCGCCGCGCCTTGTTGTACCCGAATGGGTCGCCGTTGAACGCGGAGGGAATGGTTTCCCCGGCTGGCGCGGCCGGGAGACCGGCAATGGCGGGCGAAGCGCTGCGGGTGCTGTCGGTCACTGATTGGGCGCCAGACCGCGCAAGGAACCCGATCCTGCCCAGCACGTTGCCCAGACCTTGTCCCACGGTCTCGACGGTACCGAGCGGATCGGTCACTGCGCTTTGCACGAGTTGGACCGGCGCCGATGCGGCCCGCACCAGAGAGTCCTGGAACGCCTGGCTCTTCTGCACCTCCTGCAGCGCTTCGATCGCCCGCAACTCGTTCACGCGCACCGCCAGCAAGTTGACACCCACGACCGAGAACTTGCCGAACTTCGACTCGATCACGAAGCGCCCGAAGAAACCCTCTAGGGTGATCGGCTCGGCGACGGTGTGCAGGGGACCCTTCAGCAGCGCGGTAGGGACGAGTTCGGAACCCGCGAGCACCGGCGGCGCCTCGAAGCCGCCCTTGGGTTGCGCTGCCGCAGTCTCCATCGTGACAAGTACACCTGCCGCAAGCAGGCAGGCGAGTGCGGCGGCGACAAGGCGCGTTACGCGTTTGATAGTCATTGCAAACCTTTTTGAAGATGCATTCGTGTCAGAACTTCCAGTTGAAATTGGCGGCAAAGAAATACAACCCCACGTTGTTGAATGAACCTGCCACGTCACCACGGCCACCCAGTGCGACCGGAGCACTGCCGAGAACGTTCGAATGCAAGCTTCCCCCGTACAGGTATTCAAAACTCAACCCCCAATTGAACGTCTTCGATTCTTCCTTCTGGCCGCCGACGCCGAAGCGCCAGGCGGCGTTGGCCGGCAGTGCAAGTGCAACGTTGTTGTTGTTCTGGAATCCCGAGTCGTAGGCGATGCCGCCATTGAGCAGCCACGCATCGGACCACTTGTACTGCACTCCGCCCGCGGCGTGCCAGGTGTCCTTGAAGTTGAGGCGGGTGGTCAATCCGACGGGATTGTTCGAGTCGACCCCTACTTCCACTTCGCCGAACTTCGACCATTGCTGCCAACCGACGCTGCCCAGGACGGCCCAACGCGGATCGATCTCGCGGTAGAAGCTCGCGTTAACGCCCTGCGGCACCGTGACGCCGAGATCGACATTGGCGTCCAACAGCCCGCGCGAAGCGAGCAGCGTCCGGATTCCGGGTGCCAGGCCGTTCCACTGCGTCTGTGCGCGGAAATCGAGCTTGACCGGCGAATTGTACGTGATGCCGAAGCGTGTGCCGCGATCCACTTCGTAGAGCAGCCCGAGGTTGGCGCCGAAGCCCCACGCGTTGTCGTCGAGCGAGAGGCTGCCATCGGTCCCGATGATGTTGTTGACGGCCACCTTGTTTTCGAGCTTGCCATACATCGCGTTGAGGCTGGCACCCACCGAGATATTCTCGTTGATGCGCCACGCCGCCGACGGAAGGATCGACACGCCGAGCAGGGTTCCCTCCTGTGCACGGTACCGGCCGACCCAGCCCGAGTCGTACTTCACCACCGATCCGAAGTTGCCGGCGACCGCGAAGCCGATCGCCACGTCCGGTGACACCGCGTGCGAATAGAACACGCCACCACCGGGGAACCACCCGACCGGATTGCCACCATCGTTGGTACCGAGCGCTGGTGACGTGCCCTGCCCGATCGAGAAACCCAAATCCGCATAGAGCATCTGCGCGCCGAGCGTGAGCTGATCGCCGGCCAGACGCGTCATGCCGGCGGGATTGGTAAAGACCGTCGACGCGTCCTGCGCGCGCGCCGAATAGCCGGCCGACGCAAGGCCGACGTCCGCGGTGCCGACCTCGTACAGGCTGATGCCACCGGCGCCGGCAATGTTGCATGGAAGGGTAGCGACACCAAATGCCGCCGCCGCGAGCGCGCGTTTCAGGTTGCTTGCGTTCATTGTTTCGTGGGCTCCAATGAGTAAGGGCCGCAGCGGACTTCACTTGCAAGAAGTCCGGGATGCGGCCCGTGCTGTCGCGGCGCCGTCAGTCGCCCGCCGCGTCCGGTGGCGCCAGATCGGGCACCTCGAACGGCTTCAACCCCTTGGACGGTGCCTTCGCCGCAGTTCCCGGCAGGATCTCGAAGTTCGGTGCGAAGGAGACCAAAATGCTCCTGAGCTGATCGAAGCCCGTGCGATCGCCTTCGAATTTGGCCTTGCCGGCCTTGATCAGGTCGTCGAAGGTGCCGGCGCCCATCATCACGGTGTTGAGGTCGGCGCGATTTATCGTGATCGTGAGGTCGGGCTTCCTGGCTTGTTCGCCTTTGATGTTGGTCAGCGTCGCGTTGCTCATCTCCACCAGGTACTTCTCGCCGTTGTCAGGCGTGACCAGGTTGATGACGAACTTCATGCCGTCGGCCTTGCGCGGGTCCATGCTGATGGCGATGAAGTCGAGCCAGTTCTCAGTCGACATCGCCCGGATCATGTCTGGTCCGGACGACCTCGCGGGTGTGCCGCTGGGCAGCCCGTTGCGCAGCTCGTAGGCGCCCTGCAGAAAGATGTTGCGCAGCGTCGGGCTTTCCTTCTGGTAGCCAAGTTGCTCGTAAGCGTCCGCCAGCAGGTCCTTGGCCGCCTGGTTCGAAGGCTGCGCGAACACCAGCTTGTTCAGGATCTCCGACGCCTCGTTGTACTTGCCTTGGCCAATGAGTTCCCTGCCCTTGGCGATGATCTTGTCGGAGCCACCCATCATTTCGACGTAGAGCGGCGCCGAGTCCTTGGGCGACAGCGGCGCGATGTTCACCGGGTTGCCGTCCCAGTACCCCAGGAAGCGGTTGATGACGCCGCGGCTGTTGTGCTGCTCCGACCCGTGGTAGCTGTGCGCGGGCCATTGCTGCCACAGGCTCGGCGGCAGCTGGTAGACGTTCTGGATCTCGTTGATCGTCACGCCCAGGTTGGCGTAGTGCAGCGACTGGTTGTTGAGGTTGGCATAGGTGTCACGCTGGACCCGCATCACTTCCTGGATGCGCGCGTTGCCCCAGCGCGGCCAGCTGTGCGACGCGAACATCACCTCCGCCTCCTGCCCGAACTTGTAGAGCGCGACATTGATCTGCTTCGACCAGTTCAGCGCATTGCGCACCGGCGCGCCGCGCGGCGTGTAGATGTTGTGGATGGTGCCGGTGATGTTCTCCGCCGCCCAGAACGCCTTGAACTGCGGGAAGTATGTGTTCATCTCGACCGGCGCTTCGGTGTCGGGCGTGTTCTGGAAAACCATCTTCACGCCGTCGATCGTCACTTCCTCGAAGTCCTTCTTGATGATGAGGTTCGGTGCGATCAGCCCGACGTTGCCGCTCGCCACGTTCTTGCCGATCGACTGGTCGGCGTGGCCGAACGGGTCTCGCGGCAGCAGCACGGCGTAGGAATACTGAGTGCGCCGCGACATGGCATTGCCGGAGAAAACGTTCTCCTCGATCGCGGCCTGCATGAAGCCCTCGGGCGCGATCACCTTCACCTTGCCGCTGACGACGTCGGCTTCGTCCACCACGCCACGCACCCCGCCGAAGTGGTCGACGTGCGAGTGCGAGTAGACGACGCCCAGGACCGGACGTGCGCCCAGTTTTTCGTTGATGAACTTGAGCGCCGCCCGTGCGGTTTCCTTGGCCGTCAGCGGATCGAAGACGATCCAGCCGGTGTCGCCCTTGATGAAGCTGATGTTGGCCAGGTCGAAACCGCGCACCTGGTAGATCTTGCCCGGCAGAACTTCGTAGAGGCCGTAGGCCATGTTCAGCACGGCCTGGCGCTGCAGTGACGGATGGATGCTCTGGAAGTCCTTGCCCTGCAGCAACCACTGGTAGCTGCCCATGTCCCATGCCACGTTGCCGGCGTCGGCCATGATCTTCATGAACGGCGGCTCGGCGATGAAGCCCTTCTTCGCCTCGTCGAAGTCCCGCTTGTCCGCGAGCGGCAGCGTGGCCGAGACACCCTTGCGCAGTTCGATCGTGTACGTCGATGGCAGCGTGCCTTTCGGGTCGAAGTGTCCCGCTGCGGGGGGCGCCGCCTGGGCGCGGCACAGGCCCGCATCGAAGGCCGGAGGAATGGCATACGCGATGATCGCGCCCCCGGCAGCAATCAATCCTAGGTAAGGTCGTCTGGTTCTCAAAGCAGTCTCCTGAGTTGGGCAATAGTCGCGTCGCGCGTGAAGATCTTCAGGTGGGCAGGATCGGTGGTTTCGTCGTGGCTCGCGGTTGCGGCGCCAGATCTGCAAGCGGAGTTCCACGTAATTGATCGTGGAACGCTTCCGGTCACCGATTGACTTGTGTCAACGTTTCCGCAGAAGGCAGCGCGAATGCGAATGCGAACGCGAATTCATTCACGCGTATGTGCGATCGGCCGCATTCTCTTCCCATTGCGCTTCGTGCTAGCCAGTCGGAGTGGCGCGACAATCCGCGCGCGCCAGTTATAGATAGATGACGACGAACCGGACCTGCGAACAACGGGAGAAAGATTCGGACTAAGGGCTGTTAGCAGGTCCTAGACGGACATCGTGCCGGACGCGAGCGCGTACAGCGCAGCGATTGCCGCGATGACAATGACGCCGAAAACGAGCAGCTCGGCAGCGGTGAAGACCCGCTCGTTCTGCTCGCGCCGTGCGAGAAAGTAGAGACTCGTGCCCGGCGCGTACAGCAGCGCTGCAAGCAGCACGAACTTCAGGCCGCCGGCGTAGATCATCCCGGCGGCATAGACCGTGGCGATGACGCCGCGCACTCTGTCGACGTTCCGGGCATGTGCGTCCCCCGCGTAGGTTTCGCCGGTCCACGCGAGCTTGAGCCCGTACGCTGCAACCAGCAGGTAGGGAATCAGCGTCATCGAACTGGTCATCTTGAGAGCGAGCGTGAACGCGTAGTCCGCGAACCAGGCGACGATCAGGAAGACCTGGATGACGATGTTGGTCAGCCAGAGCGCGGCCGCGGGCACCTTGTTCGCGTTCTCGCGCGCGAGGAAGGACGGCATGGTGTTGCCCTTCCCCGCCGAATGGAGGACCTCGGCGGCGAGCAACGACCAGGACAGGTAGTTGCCGAGCACGGAGATGAGCAGGCCGATGCTGATGAATACGCGGCCCCATGGTCCGACGATCGCCTCCATCACGCCGGCCATCGACGGCGTGGCAAGGGCAGCGAGATCCGGACGCAGCAAGATCCCGTAGGAAAAAATGGTGACGAGGATGAGCAGACACAGCACGCCGAGAAAACCCAACACGGTCGCCGTGCCGACATCATCGCGGTTCTTCGCGTAGCGTGAATAGACGCTGGCGCCCTCGATCCCGACGAACACGAATACGGTGACGAGCATCGTGTTGCGGACCTGACTCGCCACGCTCGACAGGGTGTGCTCGGCGGCACCCCAGAAATTCAGCGCGAACGCGTCCGCCTTGAATCCGGCGATGACGACAATGATGAAGATGGAGATCGGCACGATCTTGGCGATCGTCGCGATCGTGTTCAATGCGGCCGCCTGCTTCACGCCGCGCAGGACGAGGATGTGCACAGCCCACAGCAGCAACGACGCAGCGACGATCGCAACGATCGTCGTGCCGTCGCCGAAGACCGGAAAGAATTGTCCCAGCGTCGCCTTGATCAGGATGAGACAGGCAACATCGGCCAGGCAGCAGCCGATCCAGTAACCGACGGCCGACACGAAACCGAGATACTCTCCGAAGCCTGCCTTCGCATAGGCGTAGATACCCGCGTCGAGATCGGGCCGGCGTCGCGACAGCGTCTGGAAGACAAACGCGAGCATCAGCATGCCGGTGCCCGCGATGGCCCAGGCGATCAGCGCGCCAAGAACTCCCGTCGATCGCCCGAACGCCGCCGGCAGCGCGAAGATACCCGACCCCACCATGGACCCGACGACGAGCGCAACGAGGGCCATGCGAGAGAGTTTCTGATCCTGCGCGGTAGTCATATCGATTCCGGATCGATGAGTGACGCTGTTGACTTGCAAGGAGTCCCGCGCCGATACATCACGTAAGCATCGTTCTGCGCACCGGCATTTTGCCACGGAAACTCGGCGCGTCCGGTTGACGTCATGGGCGGCGATACGGGCCCCGTGGCTGCGTGCCGCCGCGAACTCGCCCGAATGTCGTTGACGCCTCAACAACCGAGCAGTATCGTTTTCTCCGGCTGAGAAGAAGCTTCACATTCAAACGAGACAGTGCGTCCGCACTCGCCTCATGCCAAGGAGGTTCACCATGTTGAAGGGCAAGGTTGCCGTCGTTACCGGCTCGACCAGCGGGATTGGTCTTGGGATCGCACGCGCGCTCGGTGCCGCGGGCGCCGATCTCATGATCAATGGGTTCGGCGAAGCCGCTGACATCGAGAAGCTGCGCAAGGAAATTGCGTCGACCTACGGCATTCGGGTGGCCTACAGCGGCGCCGACCTCTCCAAGCCGGCCGAAGTGACAAAACTGATCGAACAGTCTACGCGGGAACTCGGGCGCGTCGACGTGCTGGTCAACAACGCGGGCATTCAACATGTCGCACCGGTGCACGAGTTCCCGATCGACAAGTGGGACGCGATCATCGCGATCAACCTTACCGCAGTCTTTCTGGGCATCCGCGCAGCACTGCCGCAAATGCTGTCGCGAGACTGGGGTCGAATCATCAACATCGCTTCGGTGCACGGCCTGGTCGCGTCAGCGGACAAGGCCCCGTACGTGGCCTCCAAGCATGGCGTCGTCGGTCTGACCAAGGCAGTCGCGCTCGAGACGGCAACCGCAGGGGTCACCTGCAACGCGATATGTCCCGGCTGGGTACTCACGCCACTGGTGCAAAAGCAGATCGACGCACTCGCGGCCAAGGAGAAGCTGTCGCCGGAGGACGCGAAGATCAGACTGCTCGGCGAGAAACAACCCTCGCTCGAGTTCACCACGCCGGAGCAACTCGGCGCGCTGGCGGCATTCCTGTGCTCGGATGCCGCGGCACAGCTCAACGGCGTGGCGCTACCGGTGGACGGTGGCTGGACCGCACGCTAGGGTCCTCGGACCAAGGTGCCCTTCGGATCGCAGCCGAACGCCTTGTTCAGCGTGGTGCAGGGTTGACGGAAATGCGCGTCAATGGACGGGCGTTGGTCGTCCGGAAAGTGAGATCGATCCGCAATCTTTCGATAGGCGCGTCACGAGCGCCGGGGTTGCGTTTGATCGCGAAGCCGTCCGCCACTACGCGCATCGCCGCGCCGCTCGCATCGGCGATCGTGATCCATCCGCCGCGCGGATCGCGCCTGGCCAGAACGTGAACCCGCTCCAGGCCGGTGCCTGACACGCCGAGCACAAATTCCTCGGCACTACGGACAGCGTCCGGCAATCCCGGCGGGGACAACAGCGCAACGCGGCGACTTCTGTCCGGCTGCAGTCGGGCCGCTCCTTGACCCAACGTCATGGTGCCGCGTTCGGTGGACCACCCTGCGCTATCGGCAGGTTGCGCGGCGTCGAAGGTCCACGACAGCGCGCCCGGTGGCGAAACGGCGGGCACGGGCATGACCGGTTTCTCCGCCTTGTCCTGCGCCGAATTCTGCGCCAGCGCGACACCGTTGTTGCGCGATTGCTCGAGAGCGGTGGCCATGCTGCTCCACGCCACGAAAGAAGCAACGATGGCGAGCAATGCAGCAAACATGCGGGCGGCCGATCTGCATGCCGCCATGAGTTTATTCATGTTGGTCATTGTAGCGCTATGCAAGCAACGGGGCGTCAGATTGCGGCCCGAATTGCAGGGCAACATCAAGAACGGTAATGCCTGCCTGGGCGTGGGAGGCAATGATCAAAACGCCCCGAACAGTTTTCCGAGGATGATCACGGCCGTCAGCGCGAGCAACGGTCCGACCAGTCCTACCATCATGATCTCGCGGTAGCTGCCGCGCTGGGTGGCGCCGCAGATCGCCAGCAACGTGACCACCGCACCGTTGTGCGGCAGCATGGCCAGCGCACCGCAGCTGATCGACGCGACGCGATGCATCAGCGCCGGGTCGATGCCTGCGGCGGCGGCGAGCTTGGCGTAAGTCTCGCCGAGCGCGTTCAACGCGATGATCAATCCGCCCGACGCAGAGCCGGTAATGCCGCCCATTACGTTGGCGGCGACGGCGATCGACACGAGCGGTCCGCCCGGCACGGCCAGGAAACCGTCGCGCACGACAGCAAACGCCGGCAGTGCGGCCACCACCGCGCCGAATCCTACGAGGCTCGCCGTGTTGAGCGCAGGCAGCACCGAGGCGGTGGCGCCGGCATCGAGTGTCTTGCGCAGCTCCAGCAGACGCTTGCGATGGATCGCCATCAGAACCAGCGAGGCAACCGTCAGCGCCGTCACGACCGACCAGGCGCCGCTCACCGCGGCCAGGGTGGTATTGAACCGTGGTTCGGTGAGGAACCCGGTGTCGACGCGCGGCAGTACCAGAAAGCTCATGACGAGGTTGACCGCAAGCACGATGAGAATCGGCAAGATGGACAGCGCAAACGGCGGCAACTGCTTGCTCTGCTGACCATGCGGCAGTTCGGCAGGGTCGAAGTTTTCGGCATTCGTGGCCTTCGCGCGCACCAACTGGTCATCGGCGGGCGCCGCTGTCTCGGCGCTGTAGCCCTCGCCGGCGGCGCGCGCGCGGGTCTCGATGAGCCGCAGCCACCACAGGCCGAAGCCCACCATGATCGCCGACGCCAGGAGCCCGAGTCCCGGTGCCGCAAACAACGTAGTGCCGAAGTACGGCATCGGGATCGCGTTCTGGACGGCCGGCGTGCCCGGCACCGCTGTCATCGTGAAAGTGAAGGCGCCGAGCGCGATTGCCGGAGGGATAAGTCGATGCGGAACCTGTGCCTGCCGGAACAGCGCGTCCGCAACCGGGAACACGGCGAAGGCAACGACGAAAAGGCTCACACCGCCATACGTGAGCACGGCGCACGCCAGCACCACCGCCATGATTGCCCGCGTTTCGCCGAGCTTCGCCGTAATGGTGCGCGCAATGGAAAGTGCCGCGCCGCTGTCATCCATGAGCTTGCCGAACACGCCGCCGAGCAGGAACAGCGGGAAGAGATTGCGGACAAAGTTCGCCGCCGCCTGCATGAAGGTCAGCGTCCACTTGGCGAGCAGCGGTTCGCCCGAGAAGGCGGCGGCCACGATTGCGGCTATCGGGGCGGCGAGCAGCAATGTGAAGCCGCGAAACGCGAGCCAGATGAGCAAGCCCAGCGCGACGAGAATGCCGAGCAGCTGTACGGTGTAAGCACTCATGGCAAACCTCCCCGGAAACGGTCGGCAATCCGCAGAATGCTACGTCGACTGTGGCGCGCCCAATTCGTGGAGCGCCGGATCGATCAGATGCATGTGGCGAGCAACAACGGCGGGCCGAAAGTCAGGACGGTGGCAACGAATGCGGCGATGGCGGTCCAGACAATCGCCGCGTGCAGGAAGGTGCCGGTCGGGCCGTCGGCTGGGTCAGGGGCGGACTTGGTGAAGTTGCGCCACATCCATCCAATGACGACGAGATGCACGAGGAACACGACCACAAGGCTCAGGCGCAAGGTGCCTGCCGGCCAGGCGAACACGCAGCCGATGGCGTGCAGCGCATAGAGAAAGACCAACGCGCTGCACCACACGCCGAAACCGCCTGCAAGCCACCAGAGGCGGCTGGGTGGAACGACACTCCCGCTTGTCACTGCAACTCACGCTGCGCGCTGCGCGCTTATTGGATTACCTTCGCGCTGCGCGCTCCGGTATTCGCCCTTGGGGCGGCCCTGCGGGCTCATGGCCGCGCCCCAAGCACGACGACCAGCGAAGGCAACGCCAGCACGAGGGTCAGCGCAATCACGCCCGTCACCAGCGTGTAGTCGAGCCACAGCCGCGTCAGGCGCAGATCGAGCACCCGCCGAGGCGAGACGAAGCCGCCGCCGAAACGCAGCAGGTTGCTGACGAGAAAAAGCAGGCCGATGCTGGCATGGATGGCAATGTAGCCGAGCAGCGCAGCAGCGGTCGCGCCGAGCGCATGCTCGTGCGGATGGGGCGTCACGCCAGAGATCAGCTGGATCACCGCAGCAATGGCCGCGAGCAGTGCCAGCATCGCAAGGCCGACCCAGCCATGCACCTTGTCGCCGCGGGAAAGGGCACGCAGCGATCCACGTGCTGACACCGCGGCAACCACGAGCGCCACAGCCGCGCCGAGCGCCAGCATGCGGTTCGGATCGGGTGCCACCGCCGCCGGCCAGTTCGGTGCGGCGATCCAGAGATAGAGGGTACCGAACAGCAGCGACGTGAACAGCGTGCCATCGGCGACCAGCGTACAGATCAGCGCCAGCCATGGCGGCGCACTCGCAACTTCGGTATGCGGCGGCACGCTCACCCCGCGGCCGACCGGCATCGGACCGTAGTCGCGCGCATGGCCGGAGCGCTGTGCAGCGAACACGAACAGGCCGGCGATCACCAGCGTCATGCCGAGCGACAACAGGTAGAGCTTGAACAGGAGTCCCAGGACCGCTGCCGCGGTGGCGAGCGCGGTGACGAGCGGCAGGTAGGTCGGTTGCGGCAGCACGATCAGTTGATCGGGCTCGCCGGTCGTCATGTGCACGCCCAGCGTCTCCTGCCAGCCGTTGCGCACAAAGCCGAGGTAGCCCTCGCCGCGCGACAGCGACAGCGCTGTCTGCCCCGCTGCGGCGCGATCGGTCTCCGCGCCGACGTGCGCGATCGAAGCGAAGGCATACGGTTGCGGTGGAATCGCCATGGCCCATTCCAGCGTCGCCGCGCGCCACGGGTCGCGCCGCACGCGACGTCCATAACGAACCTGCACGACGAGGTCGATCACCACCAGCGCGAAGCCGATCGTCATGATGAACCCGCCCACCGACGACAGCATGTTGAGCCAGTTCCATGCTTCGTCGCCGTTGTAGGTGTACACGCGTCGCGGCATGCCGAGCAGGCCGGTCAGGTGCATCATGAAAAAGGTCATGTTGAAGCCGATGAACACCAGCCAGAAGGCAACCGTCGACAATCGTTGCACGGTTGTGCGTCCGGTCAGCAGCGGCAGCCAGTAGTAAAGCCCCGCCAGCATCGGGAAAGCGAGCGCGCCGCCCACCACGTAGTGCATGTGGGCGACGACGAAATAAGTATCGTGCGCCTGCCAGTCGAACGGCACCATCGCCAGCATGACGCCCGTCAGGCCGCCCAGCACAAAGACGAAGAAGAAGCCGAAGACATAGAGCATCGGCAGATCCCAGCGCGGCTTGCCGTGTGCCAGCGTGGCGAGCCAGGCGAAGATCTGCACAGCCGTGGGCACAGCGACGATTGCCGAGCCCGCCGAGAAGAACGCCAATGCCAGGTGCGGGATGCCGACGGTGAACATGTGGTGCACCCAGATGCCGAAGCTCAGGAAGGCGAGCGCGATGATCGCGACGACGATCGCGCGATAGCCGACCAGCGGCCGATTGGCGAAGACCGGGATGATCGTCGACAAAACGGCGGCCATCGGCAGGAAGATGATGTAGACGTCCGGATGGCCGAAGAGCCAGAACAGATGCTGCCAGAGGAGCGCATCGCCTCCGCGTGTCGGATCGAAGAAGGGCAGGCCGAAGGCGCGCTCGATCTCGAGCAGAATCGAGCCGAGGATCAGTGGCGGAAAAGCCACGATCATCATCATGGCCGTCACCAGGATGTACCAGCCGAAGATCGGCATCCGGTCGAGCGACATGCCCGGCGCGCGCATCTTCAGGATCGAGACGACGATCTCCATGGCGAGCGAAAGCGCCGAGATCTCGACGAAGGTCACGCCGAGCAGCCACACGTCCGCGTTGATGCCGGGGGTGTAGACGTTGGAGCTCAGCGGCGTGTACATGAACCAGCCGCCGTTGGGCGCGACACCCGCAAGCAAGGACACGGTCAGGATCGTTGCGCCGAACAGATAGCACCAGTAACCGTAGGCGGTCAGCCGGGGGAACGCGAAATCGCGTGTGCCGAGGATCTTCGGGGTCAGGTACACCGCGAAGCTCTCCACCATCGGGATGGCGAACAGGAACAGCATCATCGACCCGTGCATCGTGAAGACCTGGTTGTAGGTCTCCGCGTCCATGAAGGCCGCGTTGGGCGTCGCGAGCTGGACACGGGTCAGCATGCCGAGCACGCCGCCGATCGCGAAGAACGCGAACGACGTGATCATCATGCGCATGCCGATGACGGAATGGTTGACCGCGGCGAGGCGCTGTATTCCCGGCCCGGTCGCCCATATCGCGACCAGCTGCCGATGCAGTCGCAACGCGGTGGATGCGGGCGCCGGTTGTTCGATTGATGCGCTCATCTTTTCACTGCCCCCTCCGATGCAGCGGCCTGCGCGAGCGCGGCGGCGAAATCTTCCGGACGATGGACGATCACCGTGAATCGCATGCCTGCATGACCGAGACCGCAGAATTCGTTGCAGAGCCCTTCGTAGCGGCCCGGCTGATCGGCCTGGATGCGCAGTCGATTCACATGCCCGGGAATTGCGTCGATCTTGCCAGCGAGTCGAGGCACCCAGAAGGCGTGGATGACGTCCTGGCTGGTGACCACGATGTCGACCGGCGTGCCTGCGGGCAGATGCAGGACGTTCTTCGTGATCGCGCGCCCCTGGTCGGGATAGCGGAAGGTCCAGCCCCATTGCCGGCCCTCGGCCTCGATTCGCGGTGGCGCCTTTCCCGGCAGCGGCAGCAGCCGCTCGCCCGCGACGAACGCATAGGCGATGAGCGGAAGCAGGACGACAGCCGGCAGCGCGAGGCCCCCAAGCACGATCCATCGCGCGGGCGATACGCTCGAGCCCCAACCCGGTCGCCGGATCACCAGAAAGAAGATGACCATGACCAGCGCGAAGAGCGCGGCGGCACCGGCCAGCATCACCCACCACAGCGTGGCGATCGAGTTCGTCGACGGACCGCGGGGATCGAGCGTCGACAGGGGCCCGGCGCAACCCCATAGCATCGCGACGCAGCCGGTTTGGATCGCCGCACGCAAGGCGCTAAGATGCCGGTTCGAAGCGTGCCAACGACGTGGAGGACGAACGTGGCGAACACCAGCAAATCTCAGGCCCCGCGCAAGAGTGAAGTCCAGCTCGAACTGGAGCGGCTCGACGTCGGCTCCGCGGTGGCGCTGGTCGGCCATCCGCTGCACGTGATGATGGTGCATTTCCCGGTCGCGTTCGTGTTCGCGACCCTCGGTATCGACGTTCTCTACTGGTGGTCCGGTGATGCATTCTGGCTGCGCGCGGGCATCTGGTCGGCCGGCACGGCGTTCTGGACCGGCGTCGGCGCGAGCATCGTCGGGACCGGCGAGCTCTTGCTCGTGCGCGGCATCCGCCTGCACGAGGCAAGCTGGTCGCACGCCATCGCGGCGATGACGCTGGTCGCGATCGCTGGGGCCAGCTGGGGCCTGCGCCTGGCCGATCCCGTATCGGTCCTGCCGCATGGCCTGGTGCTGTCCGTACTCGGCTCGGTCATGGTCGGCTTCGCCGGCTGGCACGGCGGCAAGCTGGTGTTCGATCATGGGATCGGGATCCTGGTGTCGCCGAGTGACTGACGCAGCATCTTGGCGAGTCCGCCGGGCTCGAACAGATGCACCATGAACTGGTTCGAATCGATGTGGGGCTTGGCCAGCACCACCCACACGATGGCGGTGATCAACACCGCATAGGTGCTTGCCAACGCCACGAACGAGAGTCGGCCGAAACGGCCGCTCGGCGAGAACAGCTGATGCATCACGAGGCCGGCAACGACATGCAGCATTGCCATGAGCCCGACCAGAACCATCTTGATGGAGAACCATTCCGCGAAGGTGCCCTGCAGGAAGATCAGCGCGGTTCCGCTGGCAATGGCGACGAAGGCGGCCGGCGAGGTCAGCTCTACATAGACCAGCCGGGTGATCCGATGCAGGCGGTCGAGCTCCGGCCCGACCTCGAGTGCACCGCGCTGCCAGAACAGGAAGGGCAACGCGAGCAGGCCACCCGACCAGATCGCGATCGCGCGCAAGATGGACGAATTTGAGGAACGTGGTCACCGGGCCGGCTCGCCGGGCCGAAGGTTGAACCACGCGAGCCAGAGGCCCACACCGAGATAAGGCAGCATCGCCGGCACCCACATCAGGAGCCCGGCAAGCTGCTGGTCGACAAGCGGGCTGAGGCCCCAAGGCGCCGTGCTTGCGAGATGCACAAGATAGAGCGGCCGCGGCGCGAAGACGATCAGCGCGCCGAGCAGCCCCATCTGTCCAATGGTCACCGCGAGCGCTATGAGGGCCGAGCCGGGCTGCGTCGTCGGCGCCAGAATCCCGCGCCACATCAACCAGGCACTCGCAAGCAGCGAACCTTGCATCAGCCAGTACGCAGGCACGCTGGCCAGGCCCCATTCATACGGCGCCGGTGCGTGCCAAAGCCACAGGATGATCGCGTTTGCGGCGACCAGTATGGCGAGCGGCGGCGAACCCACGCGCCGAAGCGGAAAGGCGAGCGCAAGGAGTGGCGCGACGGCAGCAACGAGCACGACATGGTGGAACACCCGTGCCGAGAACAGCGCCGACGCGAGCGCGCAGAGCGGCGAAACGAAGACGAGGAGCATCAGCGCGATCGCCCCCCAACCGGCCCGGGCGTTGGCCGAGTGGCCGCGAGCGACCGCAAACGCCACGCCCGCGAGCACCGCAAGCAATAGCGGATCGCCGTTCCAGCGCATCCAGAAGTCCGCAGGCATCGCGGCGGGCCCGCAATAGGCGATCACGGGGCCCACCTATCCCGCGACGCGCGAGAGCGCAAACAGGATCGACATCACGATTACAGCCGCTCCCGTCGCGAAGACGAGTCGGTTGGCAAACAAGCGACGCATCGCTGTCCCTCCCCCTAGACGAAACTATAACGCTCGGAATGGTATTTCGTAAGTGGCACGTTCAGTTCGCCGAGCACTTTTTCGATCGCATCCATCATCACGTTCGGCCCGCAGATGAAGTATTCGTGGTCGGCATACGGCGGTGGCAGGTGACGCTTGAACATCTCGGCGCTGATGAAGCCCTGCTCGCCCGTCCAGTCCGCGGGTGGATTCGCCAGCACGTGGACAACCTTCAGATTGAGCCGCGCTTCCAGCGCCACCAGTTCCTCGCGGAAGGTGATCGAGTCCCAGTCCTTGCTGCCGTAGAGCAGGATCACCGGCCGCTTGTCGCCGCGGTCCGCGAGTGTGCGGATCATGCTCATCATCGGCGTGACGCCGACGCCGCCGGCGATCAACACATGCATGTCCGCCGGATTGCCGATCGTGAACGCGCCGTAGGGCCCGTCGAGGTAGACGCGCTGCCCCACCGGCACGTTGGGAATCGCGCTGGTGAAATCGCCGAGATTCCTGATCGACATCTCGACGCGCCCGTCCGCAACCTCGGCGCTGGATGAGAACGAGAATGGGTGCCCCGTAATCTTGAACGGGCTTCCCCAAAGCGTCAGCCAGCCGAACTGGCCGGGGCTGAAGCGGAATCCCGGATGACCGTCGGGCAGCATCACCACCGTCGACGTGTCGCCGCGTTCCTTGCGCACTTCCGCGACGCGGTACGGTCGACGCAGCATGAACAGCGGTTTGAAAATGCGCACGTACAGCAACAGACCGATCCAGAAGATCGTCAGGCCGATCCACAGCGCCCGCTTCCAGGGGTCGGACAGGTAGAAGGCCCATCCCACCATGTGCACCACGCCGGCCGCAACCGCCACCACCGCCAAAACGATATGGCTGAGGTGCCACGTCTCGTAGCTGATGTTGAGTTTCACACGCCACAGGGCCGTCACCACCAACGCGATCAGCGCGAAGATCGAGACGAATGCGAAGACTGCGCCCAATGGCACATCGCCAATGGTGCTGGGCAGCGCGAACATTTCCGGGTATCTGGCGGACATGATGAGCGCGTGCGCCACCACCAGGCCGACGGCGATCTGCGAAATCTGGCGGTGAAAGTGATAGATGACGTCCTCGCCCCACGGGGCGGTGACATAACGAAAGCGCGCGGTGAGCCCGAACTGCAGGCCCATCATCGCCAAACCGGAATAGCCGATCGCGACCGCAAACTCCGTCCAGAAATCGCGCGTGGGCGGCAATGACCCCAACAGCAGCGTGAACAACGGAGCGAGGATGAAGAGCAGATAGATAACTACCCAGACCGCCCCGCGCACGGAACTGCCCTGCATCGATCGCCTCCTCCGGCGGTCGCCGCGCCGGCAGCAACCATCCGGCGCACTCAACGGTGCGGAAATTCTCTCGTTTCCTGCACCCTACTCCAACTCGCGTTCACAATCCAACACCTATTCCAATTGAACGCAAATTGCTGCGCGATCCATTATCCGTGTGCGCGCATCGCCAATCCGAACAGCAGCGAAAGCAACAATAGCGAAAGTCCTGCCACGGACCACTGCCGCAACCCCAGATCGATGCGCTCGAGGCCGCCGCCGATGGCGAGCATCGCGCGGCGCGCCGGGCCCGCGACGGCGAGTAAACCAGCCGGCAGTTCCGGTAGATGACGCGATAGCGTAAGCGCAAGCACGCTGCCGCCGGCGATCGTGATCAGGGTCCAGGCGATTTCCTTGGGCGCGAGGGGATTGCCGAGCAATTCACCCGGCACCGGCCCGACGACCGCGCTCAAGGCAAGCGCCAGCGAGCACAGCGCCAGCGCCAGCGCGGCGAATTCCTGCAGACGTGGCACCGATGCGCGCGGCCCCATCTGCTTGCCGGGCGTCCGGAACGCGTGCGCGATCACCAGCACGACATAGCTCGTCGTGAGAAAGCCCCCCGCCTGCAGTACCCACTCCCACCACCACTGCCCGCTGCTATCGGCTGCCTGGAGCAGCAGCTTCTTCGCGAGATAGGCGCCGCTCGGCAGCACACCCATCAACGCGACACCGCCGATACCGAATGCGAGCACGGTCAGCGGAACGCTGCGAGCGGCGCCGGCGAGATCGGCAATGCGATCGTGGCCATAGGCCTTGTAGATCAGGCCGGCCGCCATGAACATCGCAGCTTTCGCGGTCGCGTGCGAAATCGCCTGCAGCGTGCCGCCCATCAGCGCGCCGCCGCGCACGAATGTTCCCGCACTCGCGTCGAACGCGAGCGGGAACATCAGGAACAGGTAACCGATCTGCGCGAGCGTCGAATAGGCGATCAGGAGTTTCAACCGATCCTGCCGTAGCGCGATGACGCTGCCGAACAGTATCGCGGCAGCACCGAGGCCAGCGAGCAACTGCGCCGCCGAAAGTCCGGGCAGTGAGGGCGCCGCGTCGAACCACAATCGGATGACAATGAAAAACGAGCCCTTCACAACGAGCGCCGAGAGCACCGCGCTCGCCGCCGGCGGCGCACCGGCATGCGCGGGCGGCAGCCACAGGTGCAGCGGGAACAGCGCAGTCTTGGCGAGGAGTCCCGTCGTCATGAGGGCCACCGCAACCCATGCCACGGGCGACGGACGCAGACGCTGTGCCAGCAGCGCGATGTCCAGTGTGCCGCACTCACCGTACAGCAAGACCGCACCCAGCAAATACAGAATGGAACCGCCCAACGCGTACACCAGGTAGCGCAGCGCCGCGCGCAGCGTCTCACCCTTGCCATCGAGGCAGACGAGCGGCACGCCTGCGAACGTGAGCAACTCGAGCGCGACGTAGAGCGTAAACAGGTCGCCGCTCACGAACACCAGATTGAGGGAACCCCAGACGGCGAGCAGCAGAAGCCAGTACACCATCGGCGCACGCGCCTCCCGCACGTCCGGGGGCGTACTGAAATCGCCGCGCGCGTAGATGCCGATGCCGGCGATCACCACAGCCACCGCGACCATCATCACCATCGACAGGCCATCTGCGCGTAGCGCGATGCCGAGCGGAGGTGCCCAGCCGCCCAGCAGATAGGTGAGTGCGCCGCCCGAGCGCAGCATCGTCGTAGCAATCGCGATGGCGACGGCGAGACCCGCGATGATCGTGAGCATCGCGACCCGCTGCGCATTGCGACCGCCGAGCACCAGTCCGACCATGACGCCCACGAACGGGAGCAGCACCGCGAGCGGAAGCAACAGCCCGCCGGAGTGTCGTCATCGCTTCGGCAGGCACGCGCGTCCCTACCCTTGGCTGTTGTCGGTAATTGCGCTGGCGCGAAGGTGCTTCCGGCGCCAGCGTGGTCGATCCGGTTTCGTCGAACAGCCGCAGCAGCACGGTGATCGCGAGCGCCGTGGCGGAAAAGGCCACGACAATCCCGGTAATGAGCAGCGCCTGCGGCACCGGATCACCACCCAGGCCGAGCGCCGCCCCGCGCCGCGCGATCACGCCAAACAGGAGAAAAACGCCGCTGCCTATCACGTTGAACGCCAGGATCTTGCGCAGCGGTTGCGGATTGACGATCAGCCCGTAAAGGCCGACCCCAACCAGTGCGCACGCCACCAACCCGAACAGCGTCGTACCACTCATGGTTCTACCGTCCGTTCGGGTGTACCCGCCATGATCAGCCCAAGCGTCAATGCGAGCGAAGGCATCAGCGCGAACTCGATGACCAGGATCATCGGCTTCGCCCACCCTTCCGGATAGGCGAGGAACGTGCCCACAAGCAACACGCCCGCGACACCGACCGCGATGAACACGACCGGGCCCGCGACGAGGAGGACGCGCACCCACCGCCGGCTGACAGGGGGTGCATCGGTGAGCCCCGCCATCAGCGTCAGCAGCCACATCGCTGCAACGATCGTCGCGCCCTGAAACTTGCCACCCGGATGGTCGGCGCCCACCCAGAAGATGTAGATGCCCACGATGATGCCGATCGGCGGCAGCACGCGCGCAATGAAGGCGAGGATACCGTCGGGATCGGCGTTGTAGCGTGGCCCCGGACGCCCGCCCCACACCCGGTCGGGCGCGAGCGACCAGACGCCGATCAACGCGAGCAGCAACACGATCGCTTCGAGCATCGTGTCCATCGCGCGATAAGCCATCAGCACTGCGGTGATCGGATTACCCACACCGGTCGATGCGATGTTAGCGACGGCCTCCGGCGCGAGCGTCGGAGGCGGCTCGGGCAACGTCAGCAGCGCGATCGCAAGCGCGCCCGCGACACCCGCCGCCATGAGCCCCGCTAGCAATCGCACCAGCAAACGTGGCGTTTCGGCACGCGCTTGCGTTTCAGTTGCTCGGAGCTTGGCCGAAGCGCGCACGAGCAGCATGCCGGTCAAGCCACCGCCGATCGCAGCCTCCGTCAGCGCGACATCGACGCCGTGCAATTGCACCCAGGCCACGGTGAGCAGCAGACCGTACGCCAGGTAGCCGACGGTCGCCGGAAACGTGTCGCGCACCACCGTCGTGTAAATGCCCAGCGCCAGGATCAGTAGCGCAGGGGCGGCGTAGAAAGCATCGACAATCATGGCGGCGTACGACGGCGTCGCGCGACGCGCGCAATCAGTTGCCCGGCATCGGCGCCGGACAGCAGCACGAGCAACCAGATCGCGATCAGCTTGAGCCCGTTCAGAACGCCATCGACCTGCGGCAGCAGGCCGAGCACGATCAGTCCGAGACCCAGGTTGTCGGCCTTGGTGAGCGCATGCAGGCGCGTCAGCGTGTCGGGAAAGCGCAGCAGGCCGACGGTGCCCGCGAGGAAAAAGAACAGGCCCGCGCCGACGGCTATATACGTGAACACGTCGACGAAGGTGCTCATCGTGGCGCTCATGATCCTGCCCCGCTCATGATCCGTCAGCGTCGTCCGACGACCGCGGCGCGAACTTCACGAACGCGATCGACGCGAACGCCGCGAGCAGCGCGAGCGTCAGCGACACGTCGACGACCGAGCCGTCGCCGATCGCCGCGCCGCCGAGCAGCAACGCGGCGATGCCGCCGCTGCCGAGCAATTGCCCCGCCATCATTCGATCGGCGTCGCCGGGGCCGCGCAGCACCCGAATCAGGCCTACCGCGACCATCGCCAGCACGAAACCCGCGGCGGCGAGCAGGAACTCAGCCATGAGTCTCCCCCGGCACGAGTGCCTTCGCGAGCAGGCGTTCCTCCTCGGCCATCTGCGCCACGACCGGCTGTCCTATATCGAGGCAGTGGAACTCGATCGTGTCCGGGCCGTCACCCGCCGGCACGGTACCCGGCATCATGCTCGTGATCGTGGCGAAATTGTTGCGTGCCTGCCCGCGTGGGAAGCCCGTGCGGTACTCGACGAAGCCGGTGTGCAGCGGAAGGCTCGGCGCGAACGCACGTCGCGCCACGTCGATCCCCGCCTTGAGCGACTGCCAGAGAAAGCGGGGCAGGAGCACAAGCAACCGGGCGAACCGCACGCGTCCGGTTTCCGGCGGCAGCAGGCGCAAGCTTGCCCACGTCGCTGCGACAGTGGCCAACGCGCCCACCGCGAGATCGCCAATCTTTGCGCTTTGCATAAGCACGATCCACAGGCCGAACAGCATCGCACTGCGGATCAGGACGATGCGCACCGGCGGCTGCGACTCGGTTGGCGAGAGATGTGGGTCGATCGTCGGTCATGGTGTCGATCGCCTTGCGGCGTCGATCACGCCCCAACAGGCACGTCGATCGTCGGGTCATGCGGCGTTGATCACGCCCCTGCAGGCACTGCTGCCGCTGGGGCATCCTCTTTCCCGAACACGGTGACGTACAGCACCGGCAACAGGATCAGCGTCAGCAGCGTCGCCACGAGCAGACCGCCCATGATGGCGAATGCCATCGGTCCCCAGAACACCGTCGGCGCGATCGGGATCAAGCCGAGCACGGTCGAGATCGCGGTCAGGATCATCGGGCGCAGCCGCGAGGTCGCCGACGCCATCACCGCGTCCCGGACGCCTTTCCCGTCTGCGCGGTCGGACTCGATCTGCACGACGAGAATCACCGCGTTCTTCGCGATCATGCCGATCAGCGCGAGGATGCCCAGGATCGCGACAAAGCCCAGCGGCCGGTTGAACACGAGCAGGGTAACGACGACGCCGATCAGCCCGAGAGGCAGCAGGGCGACCACCATCGCGAGCCTTCGGAAGCTGACGAGCATCAGCATCATGGCTGTGAGCATCAGCACCAGCATGAGCGGCACGACCGCGAACACCGATGCGCTCGATTGGGCGCTCTCTTCGTACAGACCGCCCGTGGCGACTGTATACGGCCGCGGCAGTTTCGCGGCGAACTCGGCGACTTTCGGGGCGAGCGCGCCCACGACGACATCCGGCAGCACGCCGCGGGTGACGTCCGCGCGTACCGTGAGCGTGGGTATGCGGTCGCGCCGCCAGACGAGCGGAAACTCCTGGTCCTCCACGAAGGTCGCGAACTGCCGCAGCGGCACCATCCGCCCGCTCGGCGTCGGCACCTGCAGCGAACTCAGGCTTTCGAACGAAACGCGCTGGTCGTCGGTGGCGCGCGCCACGACGTTGATGAGATAGATGTCGTCGCGCAATTGCGTGACCGTCGACCCGGTGACCGAAGCGTTGAGCGCCGAGGCCAAGCCCCGCGAGCTGACACCGAGTCGACGCGCCTCGTCCTGGTCGACGCGGACACGGACCTGCCGGGCAGGCTCCATCCAGTCGAAATGAACGTGACGCGTCCGCGGGTCGGAGCCAAGCACATTAGCGAACTCGAGCGCAATTCGCCGAACCTCGTCCTTGTCCGGGCCCATGATCCGATACTGCAACGGCCACCCGACCGGCGGCCCCAATTCGAGCGGATTCACGCCTGCGACGACGTCGGGAAACTGCTCCGCCAGCACCCCCTCGAGTTTCTGCTGCACGCGTTCGCGCGCCTCGAGGCTCTTCGTGACGATGACGAATTGCGCGAAGAACGGGTTGGCGAGCTGTACGTCCAGCGTGAGGATGAACCGGATCGCCCCGCGACCGACGTACGTGCTGAAGTGGTCGACATCGGGGTCGCCCTGCAGCACCGCCTCGAAGCGCTTTGCCTGTGCCTCGGTCGCGTAGATCGACGCGTTCTGCCGCAACGTCATGCTGACGATGAGCTCGGGGCGATCAGAGGCCGGAAAGAACTGCTGCGGCACGTGCCGAAGCAGGAAGAGCGCGCCCGCGAACGCGCAGATCGTCAGTCCGATCGTCAGCCACTTCGCGCCGATGGCCGCGCGCAGGAACGCGCTGTAAGCGTTCAGCAGCTTGCTTGGCTTGGCGTCGGCGTCCGGTTTGGGCGGCTTCAGCAGCGCCTTCCCCACTAGCGGCGCGAACACAACGGCCACGAGCCACGATACGATGAGCGAGATCGCGACGACGGAGAAGATCGAGAACGTGTACTCGCCGGCGGAGCTGCGCGCAAAGCCGATCGGAACGAAGCTCGAAATCGTGACCAGCGTGCCGATCAGCATCGGCGCCGCGAGCGTCCGGTAGGCGAACGTCGCCGCGTCGTCGATCGTGTCACCTGCGCCCAGCCTGCGGATCATCGCGTCCACCGTCGTCATCGCGTCGTCGACGAGCAGCGTCAGCGCGATGATGAGGGCGCCCAGCGAGATGCGATGCAGACCCGTATGCGTGACATCCATGACGGCGAACACGATCGCGAGCGTGAGCGGGATCGCCAGCGCGACCACGGCGCCGGGTCGCACGCCGAGGCTCACGAAGCTGCAGACGAGGATGATCAGGATCGCCTGCCACAGGGACGTCATGAAATCGTTGATCGCAACATCGACGGAGACCGCCTGGTCGGCGACCAGCGTCGGCTCGATGCCGACCGGCAGGTTGGCCTTGATGTCGGCCATCTCCTTGCGGAGATTCGCTCCCAGCGCCAGGATATCGCCGGCGTCGCGCATGGCGATCGCGAGACCGATCGCGGGCTTGCCGTTGACGCGGAACATCGGCTGCGGCGGGTCGACGAAACCCCGGCGCACGGTGGCGATATCGCCCAGCCGGATGATGCGATCGCCCACGACGAAGTTGACGGCCTCGATGTCGTGCTCCGAATCGAACGCGCCGGTGACGCGCAGGAACACGCGCTCCTGCTCGGTCTGGATCACGCCCGCCGGCCGCACCAGGTTCTGCGCCTGCAGTGTTGCGACAATCGTCGGATAATCGAGGCGCAGGCCGGCAAGGCGTTCCGTGTTGAATTCGATGAAGACCTGCTCGTCCTGTGCGCCCATCACCTCGATCTTCGAGACATCCGGCACCTGCAGCAGGCGCGAACGCGCCGCCTCGACGTAGTCGCGCAGCTCGCGGAACGTGAAGCCGTCGGCGGTGAAGGCGTAGATGATGCCGAAGGTGTCGCCGAAATCGTCGTTGAAGAACGGTCCGACAACGCCGGCGGGAAGCGTCCCACGCATGTCGCCGATGTTCTTGCGTACCTGGTACCAAACGTCCGCGATCTCCGCCGGGGGCGCTGACTGCTTGAGGTCGACGAAGATCGTCGTCTGCCCGGCGGTCGTGTAACTGCGCACGCGGTCGAGGTGGCGCGTTTCCTGCAGCGTGCGCTCCAGCCGTTCGGTGACCTGTTTCAGCGTTTCCTCGACGGTTGCGCCCGGCCATCCCGCGGCGACGACCATTGTCCGGATGGTGATCGCCGGGTCCTCGCTGCGCCCGAGATGGACGAACGACAGGATGCCCGCGACAACCGCCACGATCATCAGGAAGACGATCAGCGAGCGCCGCTGGAGCGCCCACTCCGAGAGATTCGGGCCGATCACTGCTTGGTCTCGAGCAGGCGAACTTTCTGTCCCGGCCGCAGCGCCTGGACACCGGCCGTCACCACGACGTCGCCCGGATTGAGACCCGACGCGACCTCGACCCGCTTGGGATCGGACGAGCGGATTTCGATGTTCCGGATGGCGACCATGCCGGTCTTGGGATCGACCACCCAGACGGCCGATTGGCGATCCGAGCGAAACACCGCCGACGGAGGCACCTCGATCGCAGGCGCAGCAGCCAATTTCATGCGTCCCGTCACCGTCGTACCGAGACGCATCGCCGCCGGCGGATTGATCAGCCGAAATTTCACGCGGAAGGTACCGGTCACGGGGTCTGCGCGCGGTGAAACTTCGCGGACAACGGCCATCGCGGTGACTTTCGGATCCGAAGTCAAGACGACCGTGAGCTCGCTGTTCGGCGACATGCTGTCTTTGACGCGCGCGGGCACATCGAAGGCCGCATCGCGCGCACCTTCCCGCGCAACCTGGACGATCGGTCGACCCGCGCCCACGACCTCACCGGGTTCGGCGCCCTGCATCGTCACCACGCCCGCCACGTCCGACATCAGCCGCGTGTAGCTCTGGCGATTTTCGGCGAGCGTTACCTGGGACTGCATCGACTCGACTTGCGACTCGGCCGTCTTCAGCTGCGATTCAGCCGACTCGTAGGTGGCGCGGGACACTGCGTTCTCCGCCACCAGATCGCGCATGCGCTCGTAATTGTTGCGGGCTTCTACCAGTTGCGCACGCGCCGCGGCGAGTTGCGCCCGCGCGGACTGGGCGCTGCTCTCCTCGTTCTGCGAATCGAGCCGCGCGATGAGCTGGCCCGGCCGCACCGTGTCGCCAACCGTCACATTGCGCTCGATCAACCGGCCGTCGATGCGGAACGACAGGTTGATCTCGGTCTGCGCCTGTACAGTGCCCGTCATGCTGATCACGTCACCCACGACGCCTTTCGCGACGGTGACTACACGTACCGGACGTATTTCGGGGGCGGGCGCCTCCTCCGCGCGCCTGCACGACGCGAGCAGCACCAGAAGCGCAAGCGGAAGAAGAACGACGGCTTTTGCGGAGCAGTTCTTTCGCCTGGCAGCGAAGTTCGGAGGCACGGTACAACTCCCGGTTGGATTTTGCCGTATTGTCTTTGTTGCGGCGCCGCAACGCAACGGGTCCGCAATGTGGACGAAACGGCGAAACACCAATGGCGCGCTATCTCTCGGCGTCATGTGCATTACCTTGGGTGCCCGCGTCAATCATGACGAGCAGCTTTGATCTCGGTTTCCTGTGCGGCAACCACACCCGTAGTCGCCGCAACGCGAAGCATGCGGATGCCCGCATACGCGATGACGATCGTCAGCAGCGGGCTCGCCAGGTTGAAGATCGCATAGGGTAGGTAGCTGAACGTGGCCACACCAAGCGTAGCGGCCATGTACGCGCCGCAACTGTTCCACGGCACGAGCGCTCCTGTCGGCGTCCCGGACGCCCCGATCGTGCGCGACAGCACCACCGGCGCCAAGCCGCGCTTCGCGAACGCCGCCTTGAACATCCGTCCGGGCAACACGATCGCGATGTACTGGTCGGCTGTCACCACGTTGGTCGCAAATACCGACCCGACCAGCGAGGCGACCATCGTCCCCGCGGACTTGGCCCGCTCGATGACCGGTGTAATCAGGCGATCCAGCACGCCCGCCTTTTCAACCACGCCACCGAAAGCCAGTGCGGTGATGATAAGCCAGATCGTGTTCAGCATGCTGTCCATGCCGCCGCGCGTAACCAGCTGGTCGATCGCGGCATGGCCCGTCGCCGCTTTGTAACCACCGGCAAGTGCGAGCCACACGCCTTTGAGCAACGCGAGCCATGTCGGCGTTCCATCGACCGCGGCCGCAAACGCGATGACACGTTGCGGCGCGACGAATACCGCGAGGACACCGCCGGCAAGCGCGCCGAGAAAGATCGCGGTGAACGGTGGAAATTTCAGCAGCGCCAATACGACGACCAGAAGGAGCGGCAGGAACAGCACCAGCGAAATATGGAACGCGCCCTCGATCGCCGCGATCTTGTCGCTGGCGTCGAAATCACCGGGCCGGCCGAGGATAAAGAACACGACCAACGAGATCGCCAGTGCAGCCGCGGAGGTCACCGCTGTCTCGCGAATATGCGTGTAGAGATCGACCCCGGCGGCAGCACTCGCGAGATTGCACGAATCCGAAAGCGGCGATGTCGTGTCGCCGAAGTAGGCGCCCGAAATCACCGCGCCCGCCGCGATCGCCGGGTTCAACCCCATGTTTTGCGCGATGCCCATGAAGCCGATCCCGATCGTGCCGACGACCGTCCACGAACTGCCGATGCTCGCCGCGACGACCGCGCTGATCGCGCAGACCGTCACGAAGAAATAGTTCGGGCTGAGCAATTGCAGCCCGTAGTAGACCATCGCCACCAGGGTGCCGCTCATCGCCCAGGTACCGATCAGGGCTCCGACGGCAAACAGAATAAAAATGGCACCGATGCCGGAGCTGACGCTCGCCATCGCCGCCTCGCGCAGCGAGTCGAGTGAATGACCGCGGCGCCAGGCGATGAACACCGCGATCATCGTGGCGACGACCAGCGCCACCTGATTCGGCCCACCCGCACCGGCGTCGCCGAACAGGTAGAAAGACAGCGCGACCAGCACGATGAGGCTGGCGATCGGGATGACCGCTTCGACCAGCGTGAGCGGCTGCGGAGTGTCGGGCCTGTTCACGCGTATGGACCTCTATTGTCCCGGGGTTGCGTACGATGACACGGCGTCCGAACTACATATGCGGCGCGAAGACCGAGCACCCTCGAACGCCGGCGCGTGTCCTCACGCGAGTCAGTCCTTTGCGTGCCGCCGGCGGGCGTTCCCGCGACGGCACAAACGTTCATCGACGACTGCTAAAAGTCCACTACATCCCGCATGATCGGA